>JAIUPL010000001.1 GCA_020160935.1 Bacteroidota bacterium
AGTAAATGAATCTCAACCATTCAACTACTCAACCCCTCAACTACTCAACCCCTCAACTAATCCCTGGCCTGAAACACCCATCCACCCTTACCCCTCCCTGATAACCAATAACAGATAACCAATAACTAAACACAGATAACTATTTTTTCCCCTATCCATTGATTTTTCCAATTTTTAATGCAAAACTTTGCAGTTCGGTTCGAAAAAGCCTGTCGCAATCCTCTGCGGCGGGCTTTTTTGTCCTGTATTCACATGCCTAACCTGTAACTTTTTTATATCATGGATGAAAATAAGATAATCGAACCCGCTGTTCCGGAAATTCCGTCGAGCAACGGTACCGCACGCAAGAAAAAAGAGTGGACAAAAAAACCAGGCGATAATTCCTGGACGATGTTCAAGGTAATGGCCGAGTTTGTAGACGGTTTTGAGACCCTCAACAAAATCGGCCCTTGTATCTCTATCTTCGGCTCAGCACGCACCAAACCCGGCACATATTACTACGATATGGCCGTCAAAATTGCCAATAAACTCACCGAAGAAGGCTACGGCATCATCACCGGTGGCGGCCCCGGCATTATGGAAGCCGGCAACAAGGGCGCCTGGATGAGAGGCGGCTCTTCGGTCGGACTCAATATCGAATTGCCGTTCGAACAACACCACAACCCTTTTATTGCACCCGATAAAAACCTGCACCACCGCTACTTTTTTGTTCGCAAAGTGATGTTTGTCAAGTATGCGCAGGGCTTTGTTGTCATGCCCGGCGGTTTTGGTACGCTCGACGAACTGTTCGAGGTATTGACGCTGGTGCAAACCAAAAAAATCACGCCTGTTCCGATTATTCTCGTTGGAAGAGAATTTTGGGAAGGTCTGAAAAACTGGATCGTGGAAGTCATGCTCGAACGCCACCACAACATCAATGCGGAAGACCTGAACCTGTTCCATATTACCGATGATCCGGACGAAGTGCCGCATATCATCAATCAGTTCTACAAGGAACGCCCGGAAGAACTGTCGCAGAATTTTGGATTGTAATTTTTTGGAGTTGATGAGGGTTGATAAATGTTGATAAGTGTTGATATTTGTGTGCTCGAAAATGGAGAAAATTTTCCCTCCCCGAGCCGCTTAATATCAACCCTCATCAACCCTCATCAACCCTCATCAACCCTCATCAACCTCATCAACCTCATCAACCTTATCAACCCTCATCAACCCCATCCCCCTCATCAACATTTTTCCATGCAAAAGCCATCTATCCCTGAGGGAACCCGTGATTTCGGACCAGAACAGGTACGCCGACGAACCTTTATTTTTGATACGATCCGCCAGGTATTTACCCGTTTCGGGTTTCAGCCGCTGGAAACACCTGCGATGGAAAACCTGAGCACCCTCACCGGAAAATATGGCGAAGAGGGCGATAAACTCCTGTTTAAAATTCTCAACAACGGGGATTATTTGAAAGATGTCGATGCCGATGCTCTGGCTGCACGCGATTCGAACCGACTGCTCAAAGGCATTTCCAAACGCGGCTTGCGCTACGACCTGACCGTGCCGTTTGCCCGGTATGTGGTCATGAACCGGGGCACGCTTACATTCCCTTTCAAACGCTATCAGATTCAACCGGTCTGGCGTGCCGACCGGCCGCAACGAGGCCGCTACCGCGAGTTTTTCCAATGCGATGCGGATGTGATCGGCTCGGACAGCCTCTTGTATGAAGCCGAACTCACCCAGATTTATGACGAGTCATTTGCCCAACTCCGCGTGCCGGTTGTTATCAAAATAAACAACAGAAAGATATTGTTCGGCATTGCCGAAGCCGCAGGCATCCCCGACAAGTTTATGGACATGACTGTGGCCATCGACAAACTCGATAAAATCGGTATCGATGGCGTGCGGAAAGAACTGACCGAAAGAGGTATTTCCGAGCAGGCCATTTCCACCATTGAAAAAATATTGCAGGCGCCTGATTTGAAGGCCCTTCGCCCGATTTTCGCTGGTAGCGAGACAGGTCTGAAAGGTCTGGACGAATTGCAACGCGTATTCGATCTGCTGGCTTCCACTACACTGAAAAACGACCTGCGATTCGATATTACCCTGGCTCGCGGCCTGAGTTACTACACCGGCTGCATTTTTGAAGTGGCTGCCAAAGACTTCCAGATGGGCAGCATCGGCGGTGGCGGGCGTTATGCCGACCTTACGGGCGTGTTTGGCGTGCCCGGGCTGTCGGGGGTGGGCATTTCCTTTGGCGCCGACCGCATTTATGATGTGATGGACGGCATGGGGCTGTTTCCAGAAACACTGACAGAAAGTGTGAAAGTTCTGTTCGCTACGATGGACGAGCCCTCTTTTGAATATGCATTTACCTGTATTTCAAAATTGCGTGCAGCAGGCGTAGCCGCCGAACTATACCCGGAACCGGGCAAATTGAAAAAACAATTTGAATACGCTGCCAAACGAAACGTTCCTTTTGTCGCCATTGTAGGGGAATCGGAAATGCAAAACGGTACTCTGATGGTGAAAGACCAGAAAACGGGCGAACAAAAAGCGATGACTGTGGAAGAACTGCAACACGGATTGCGCGGATAAGAACGGATTTTCACGGATCGGGCCAGGTATAGGGAATGCACATGAAAACACTGCTCTGAAAGCCTTCAAAATGTTGAGGTAATCTGCGAAAATCCGCTCCATTTCTGTGCAATCCGTGTAACTTTGCGACGGAATTCACCACATTTCCGTTTTTCAAAACAATTTACTGACCTATCCATGTTCAACCTGACCGAAGAGCACCTGGCCGTACAGCAGGCAGCCCGTGATTTTGCACAAAATGAATTGAAACCCGGCGTGATCGAACGCGACAGCAAGGGCATTTACCCGACCGAACAGGTTCGTAAAATGGGCGAACTCGGCTTTCTGGGCATGATGGTATCGCCTGAATATGGCGGCGGCGGGATGGATACACTTTCCTATGTACTGGCAATGGAAGAAATCAGCAAGGTCGACAACTCCTGCTCGGTCATCATGTCGGTCAACAACTCCCTCGTATGCTGGGGCCTTGAAAAATTCGGCACCGAGGAACAACGCCGCAAATACCTGCCCAAACTTACCAGTGGCGAATGGATCGGCTCCTTCTGCCTCTCCGAGCCGGAAGCCGGCTCCGACGCAACCAGCCAACGCACCACGGCCGTAGATATGGGCGACCACTACGTGCTGAACGGGACCAAAAACTGGATTACCAACGGCGCTACGTCCAAACTGCACCTCGTCATGGCCCAAACCGATGTCGAAAAAGGCCATCGCGGTATCAATTGCCTGCTCGTGGAAGCCGACTGGAAAGGGGTGACCATCGGCGCCAAGGAAGACAAACTCGGCATCCGCTCCTCCGATACCACCTCGATCATGTACAACGACGTCATCGTGCCCAAGGAAAACCGCATCGGTGAGGATGGCTTCGGTTTCAAATTTGCTATGAAGGTGCTTTCCGGAGGAAGAATCGGAATAGCCTCGCAAGCCCTGGGTATTGCAGCCGGCGCTTACGAACTCGCCGTAGCCTATTCAAAAGAACGCAGCGCCTTTGGCAAACCCATCAGTGGCCACCAGGCTATTGCCTTCAAAATTGCCGACATGGCTACCGACATAGAAGCCGCGCGCCTGCTGGTGTACCGCGCTGCCTTGTTGAAAGACCAGAACAAGGATTTCGATCAGGCTGCTGCTATGGCGAAAGTGTATGCTTCCGAAGTGGCCATGCGCCATACCGTGGAAGCCGTACAAATACATGGTGGCTACGGTTTTGTGAAAGAATACCACGTAGAACGCCTGATGCGCGACGCCAAAATCACTCAGATTTACGAAGGCACTTCCGAAGTGCAGCGCATCGTTATTTCCAGAAATGTGCTGAACGGTGATTTGTACGTGCCGTTTTAAACCATAATTAATTTCCTGTAGTAAATACGAGGGCTCTACACTCTTTGTGTTCTCCGTGCACTTCGTGGTTTATTATTCAACCACGAAGTGCACAGAGAACACAAAGAGCGTAGAGCCCTCGTAGTATTTCAAGTCGTATTTAAAAAATTGATTGTCAATTGCTTGTGTTTTATAACGTAAAAATACGTTATAAAACTAAAAAAATAGTTGCGAAACTAAAAAACACGTTTTACATTTGTCTTATCGAACGTACAAATACCGGCAATGTGGCGTTTTCGCTAAATGAGGGAGGGCGCCGCATTGCTACCACAGCACCTGTTACATTGATCCTGTTTGATATGCAGAAACTGACCAAAGCGGAAGAAGAAGTCATGCACCTTATTTGGGAGATCGGGCGTGGCACTGTGAGCGACCTGCTGGAAAAATTTCCGGAACCCAAGCCGCCACACAGCACCATCTCCAGCGTAGTGCGTATTCTGGAAAAAAAAGGATTTGTCGACCATAAAGCCTATGGCAAAACCCACGACTATTTTCCTGTCGTATCCAAGGAGGAATATGGCAGCCGTACGCTCGGCGATGTTTTGCGCGACTATTTCGATGGCTCGGTATCGCGCCTCGTGTCGCACCTGACGGAGGAGGAGAAGTTGAGCCCGGAAGAACTGGATGCTTTACGGAAATTGCTGGAATAGTCCTGAGTCCTGAGTCGTAAGTCCCGAGTCTGTAGAGTACACCTACTTACTCTTGACTTTTGCTGATAACTATTGCCAAGAATAAGCAGGTGTACTCTACAGACTCAGGACTTAGGACTCTGGACTTAAGACTATTATTATGCTGATACTAAAACTCACCATCTGCTGGGGCTTTTTTGCATTGCTCTACGCTCTGTTGCTGCGCAAGGAAACATTTTTCCGCGCTAATCGCCTGTACCTGCTGGGAACCCTTCTGGGAGGCGTGTTGCTGGCTGCATACAGTGATCTGCTGCCTGCGCCGGCGCCTGTTGCGGGGTTTTATACCACCGCCTTGCCTGCCATTCAGGTAGGGGTACAACAGGCAGAGGCCATTTCCAGTCGATTTGATGCATGGGATGGGTTGTGGGTAATATATTTCATAGGAGTAGCCTGTATGTTGTTGCGCACCGGATGGGGCATTGCCGGTTTGTTGAAAATGGTAGCCACGGGCAATTCTGAGAGCAGTGAAGGAGGCATCGTTTTGGTGCAACATGCGGGCATCAGCACCCCGTTTTCATTTTTCAAATGGGTTTTTATCCCTATTGATGGAAGGGAAGCGCCTGGTATGCAGCACATCCTCGCCCATGAGCGCGCGCATGCCCGGGGTTGGCACAGCCTCGATATCATGCTGGTCGAACTGATCAGCGCTGCCTGCTGGTTTCACCCGCTGGTGTACTGGTACCGTCGCTCCCTGCGCACTGTGCACGAATACCTGGCCGATGCACACGCATCGGGCCTCACAGATAAAAAACAATATGGCCTGTTGTTAATACGGCAATCGCAGTCCGGAATGCCGGTTGCCTTCGCAAACCATTTTTTTCAGTCACCACTCAAACAACGACTAATTATGTTGATGAAACAACACTCTGCACCTGTACGCGCACTCCGGTATGCGCTGGTATTGCCCCTGACGGCATTGTTTATTGTGCTTTTTCAGAAAGCGCCTGTTGTGGCGCAAAGCGTACAAACGAAGCAGTTTGCCGAGGTTCCGGCTGCTGTAATCGCAAAAAGCGACGTGCCAGCCGAAACCCCTTGTGATAAATCGCCCTCTTTTGAAGGTGGCATGGAAGCCATGTTTACTTTTTTTGGCAAAAACCTGGTGTATCCGGCTGCTGTGGATGGGAAATTCAGCGAAGGAACCGTGGCAGTTTCCTTTACGGTAAAAGAAGACGGTTACATCCGCGATGTACATCTTTCAGAAGCAGATGGCGCCAGAATGCCCGCGGCATATGAGGCAGAAGCCCTGCGCGTGGTGAGCCAGTTGCCCAGGTTCAACCCGGGTATGAAATCCTGCAAACCTGCGGCATTTGAATTGTGTATCCCCATCCGTTTCAAGGCAGGTAATGAAAAAAACAGTGCGCCGGAAAAGCCAAAAGAATTAATGGATGTAGAAGCAGCCCCTGTTTTCCCGGGAGGAGAATCAGCGTTGATGCAATACCTTGCAAAAAATATTGTCATCCCCGATGCGGATAAAAAAACGACGCCTGTCGGTCTGGTGGTGATCCGGTTTATCGTAGGGCAGGATGGCCGTGTGGGCAGTGCAGAAATTATAAAAGATGGAGGCGTGGGAAAAGCCACGCAGGAGCATCTGCTTGAGATAGTCACTAACATGCCCCGCTGGACGCCCGCCCAAAAAGAAGGCAAAGCAGTGAGCACCTATTTCACACTGCCGGTAAGAATTGCTATTGATTGATCTTGCTGAACAGGTATTTCAACGCAACAACACATAATTACGGTACTCTCCCGGCCGCCAGCCTGTCAGGCGTTCTACCTGATTCGACAAAAGGTCTTTCCACGACCAGCGTGCACCCAACGGGTCGCCGGCAAACCGCCAATTGATCGCCTGAATGCGGGGAAGCATCACGGCCGGGTGGGTACCTTCATACTTGAGAAGAGGCTCCGAACCGTCGTAGTCGTATTGTTCCGCCTGCCCTACGCGTGCTTCCACCACCTCGTCGGAGTGCCACAAACGGTTGAAATTCTGCTGTTTGCGTTGCTGTGCAGCCGGGTGTTTCACCCAGCCATAGTGGTAAATATGTGCCGGGATGAGCCGCACATTCAACTTTCGGCCGGTATCCATCCGGAAGCCCTGGGCGTCGCGGTAAGAGCGGATTTGTTTGTTGTTGCGGATAATACGCACCTCGCGGCGGTACCATTTGCGGCCAGCACCTGTAAAATCGTAGGAACCGTAAAAATGCCGGTAGTTGAATAATAGACCTTCTGTTTGCGGGTCATCCAGATACTGTTGCATGCCTGCCCGGATGGCAGCATAGTCGGCCTCGTGCACACATTCGTCGGCCTGGATATAGAAGCACCAGTCGTATTCTGCCGGAATAGCCTGAAAAGCCTTGTCGGTCTCCACAGCCAGCACCCTGCCGCCTTCGCGCAGGCTGTCGTCCCATTCCGTTTCCAGGATATGGATTTTTGGATCACCGATGCTCCGCACCAGATCCAGCGTTTCATCGTCTGAACGGCCCACTGCCACCACAAAATAATCGCACAGCGGCAAAACAGACGTAATAGCCTCTACAACCGGATAGTCGTAGCGGATGGCATTGCGGATGAAAGTGAAGCCGGAAACGAGCAATTCAAAAGAGGTGAGAAGTGAGAGGTGCTGAATTAGGATTTTTGGGGATTTAAACGATTAGAAGGATTCCCTTTATGATGTTGAAATTTTTAAAATTAGAATTCAATTTCAACATCACAAAGGGAATCCTTCTAATCCATTAAATTTCCCCAAATCCTAATTCACCTATACCGTTACGCTTTCGTACAACGGGAATTTTTGCATAAACTGATTCACAGCCGTGCGCACTTTTGCATGCACTTGTTCATCGGTGGCATGTGTAATCACTTCGTCGATCCATTCCACCACCTGGCGGCAGTCGTCTTCTTTCATGCCGCGGGTAGTGATGGCTGCCGAGCCGACGCGGATACCGGAAGTGGTCATGGGTGGCTGCGGATCGAACGGAATCATGTTTTTGTTTACAGTAATATCGGCTGCGCCCAGTGCATTTTCAGCCGCTTTACCCGTCACATTTTTCGATTGCAGGTCGAGCAGCATCAGGTGGTTGTCGGTACCGCCTGAAATGATGCGATAACCGCGGGAAACAAACTCATCGGCCATGGCCTGTGCATTGCGAATCACCTGTAAGCCATATGTTTTGAAATCGGATTGCAAGGCCTCGCCGAAAGCCACTGCTTTGGCTGCAATCACGTGTTCCAGCGGCCCACCCTGCATACCCGGGAATACGCCGCTATCGAGGATGCTCGACATCTGAATTGGCGCGCCTTTTTTAGTGGTACGGCCCCAGGGGTTGTCGAAATCCTTGCCCATGAGGATAATGCCGCCGCGCGGCCCGCGCAGGGTTTTGTGCGTGGTGCTCGTCACAATATGACAGTGCGGCATCGGATTGTTGAGCAATTGTGTGGCAATCAGACCGGCCGGGTGAGCAATATCCGCCAGCAACAGAGCGCCTACCGAATCTGCAATTTGCCGAAAACGCGCATAGTCCCAGTCGCGTGCATACGCCGAAGCGCCGCAGATAATGAGTTTGGGTCGCTCTGCATGCGCGAGGGCTTCCACTTTATTCATGTCGATGCGGCCAGTCTCTTCTTCCACGCCGTAAAAGACGGGCTGGTACACCTTCCCGGAGTAGTTGACTGGCGAGCCGTGCGACAGGTGGCCTCCATGTGCCAGGTTAAAACCCAGAATTTTATCGCCGGGCTGCAGGCATGCCAGAAAAACGGCTGCATTGGCCTGTGCACCCGAGTGCGGCTGTACGTTGGCCCAGGCGGCGCCAAACAGGCGTTTGATACGATCGATGGCGATCTGCTCCACTTCGTCGACCACCTCGCAACCACCGTAATAACGGCGACCCGGATAACCTTCGGCGTATTTATTGGTCAGGCAGGTGCCCATGGCATCCATCACGGCCTGGCTGGTAAAGTTCTCGGAAGCAATCAGTTCGATGCCGCGGCGCTGCCGGTCGAGTTCCTTGTTGATAAGGGAAAAAATTATATCGGACATGAAAAGGGAAAGTGGTTGAAAACTGGCGCAAATATAGTGAATGCCCCGGAGCCGGTCTTTTTTTTCACCTGCTTATCGTTTTGCTAAAAATGGCGCTCCATTTGTCGTCCCCTGACATTTGAACCCGCGTTTGGCATTGCATGGGGGCTTATTTTTGGGCAAACAAATCCAACTTTCACCACCAACTTTTCTGCCATGCGAAAAACCTTCTTTTTCTGTTGCTGCCTGCTGGCGGCGGTGCCGCCCTTGCGCGCACAAATTTTTTATCACAATTTTTTCAGCGTTGTTCCACAAAGTTGCCCCTTCAATCCCGACGTGCAGGTAACCCAACCGCCCGGCTGGATTATTTACCAAACCCTGGACAGCAGATGGGACGGCCCAGTCGACACCAGCCGCTGTATTTCAGCAGTGATGACAGATAACAATTGCCTGATCGATCTGGAACAAATTGATCCGTCCCGTCCCCTGTTTGTACGCGCGCTAACACTCGGTAATCAAATGGAACTCCCCGTCAATGCATTGCTATCATGCCTGTTTTCGTGGTATATCGTCAATGCTGCGCAAGGGGATTTGCTGACAGATGTCAATTGCGTCGAGGACGTCTGTAGTGGCGTTTTTATAGGCATAGGAGTTCCTCCTCCACACCCGTTGCGGGTACATACGGGTTTGTACGGGGAAGAAATTTCGGGTGGCTTCTGTTTCCCTACTGAGTATTTCCCTGGGCAGTTTTTAAAGGAGGTTGTCCTGAAAGTTACGTTGTCGCCGCAAGCCAACCTTTCTGGCAAGTACCTGCAATTGTATAGCGTACAAATATTTCCGACGGGCCTGGAACCAGGCCTTGTTACCTCCGTAGACGCGCAGGAATGGCATTACAACAATGCCACCGAGGAATACGATGTCAATATTTTTGAAACGGTGCAAACCGGTGGCTGGAGTGGTAATTATCTGTTACAGTACACGGAGCCCACTTTCCCCAGTGCTGCCGATCCTTCCTACGTGGAGGGAACTGTCACACCTGCTTCGGCGCAACAGGAAACCATTAATTTGATTGTGGATGATTGGGAAAACCTTGAAATTCAGCCCTTTACGCACCTGCGCGGCGCACTCGTAGAAGGCAGCGACTCCTTGCGGCATGTGGTCAATCTGGTGAACAATGGCGGGCAGTTCTGCCTGAATTTCGTCGATTTGATTTTTTCCGGTGGCAACCAGTACCGGCACGGCAAAGGCGGCGCCATCGACGTGCACAATCCCTTTTCCTGCTTTCAGTTTCGCAAGGGCAGCGCCCTCCGTGTCATGGAAGATGCCACACTGCACTATGGTACCGATGGCGCGGGTATGCTGGCTTTTTGCGCTACGGGCACCATTCAATTGGAAAAAAATGCTACGCTTGTTGTGGATGGTGTCATGAACATTGCGGAGTGCGACGAATCGGCCGAACCGACGCACATTTATATGGATTTACCCAAAACGGCCAGCCTGATTTTTACGGAAAAAGCACACCTGACCAATCGTTTCAGCCACGGACAGCAAATGGAATTGCGCGTGCGCATGCTGGGCGGCACGCTCGACGACAGTCGCCTGCCGGCTGCCGACCGTGCCCTGATCCGACGAATATACCTGGAACCTGTTCCCAAATTTTCAGACAACTTTTCCTTCAATCCCAATCCGTTCCAAAGCACCTCCGTCTTGTCGTACATTAGTCCCGGCACAGAAAACCTGAGGGCCACCTGGTTTTCAGCAGACGGGAAAAGGTTGCTGGAAACATCGCTTCAAGCCG
The DNA here is from genome assembly GCA_020160935.1 of Bacteroidota bacterium. Classification (GTDB taxonomy): domain Bacteria; phylum Bacteroidota; class Bacteroidia; order Chitinophagales; family Saprospiraceae; genus M3007. The sequence continues at coordinate 10,454 of JAIUPL010000001.1, forward strand.
TGCAGGGTATCAACGAATGGGCGCTCGAAAACGTGCCGGAAACGCCGGGTTTGTATTGGTTGCACCTCAACAATGGTCGGGAAAATACCACGATAAAAGTTGTACGCATGGAATAGCAAAATGCAGTGTTGGAGCGTTTGACAAATGTGCGTTTCTTGCGTGCAGTTTCATTCAATCTTCTTCAGCATGATACCGGGCTCGATTTTTAACCTGACTGAAAAAAACTCTGTTGCCAATAGTTTTCTGGCCGAGTTGAGAAACATCAACGTCCAAAAAGACCGGATGCGGTTTCGGCGCAACCTCGAACGGGTAGGCGAAGTACTTGCCTACGAGATTTCGCAAACCCTCCGCTATGCTGGTGCGGACATAGAAACCCCGCTCGGAATTTCCAGCACAGCATTGCCTGCACAGCGTATCGTGCTGGCTACCATTCTCCGGGCGGGCTTGCCATTGCACCAGGGCCTGCTCAACTACTTCGATCAGGCAGATAACGCCTTTGTGTCGGCATACCGCCGGCAGCACAAAGACGGCTCATTTACCATTCAACTCGACTATATCAGCACACCCGATCTGGATAATTCAGTGTTGATTCTGGCCGATCCTATGTTGGCAACCGGCGCTTCGGTCAATCTGGCACTCAAGGAAATGGCACGCTTCGGAAAACCCGATACCATCCATGTCGTGACGGTCATTGCCAGCGTGGCAGGCATCGACGCCGTGCGCCGCCAGCACCCCGACGCACACATATGGGCAGGCGCGATCGATGAAGAACTGACGGCCAAATCGTATATCGTGCCCGGCTTGGGCGATGCAGGCGACCTGGCGTACGGAGAAAAAAGATAGGTTAATTTACTCGTACCGCAGCGATTCAATCGGATCTAGCCGTGCGGCTTTCATGGCCGGGTAGAATCCGGACACCACGCCGACTACCATACACAGCGCAAATCCGAGAAACATCCAGCCCCAGGGAATGAGGAAACTGCCGCCCAGGAGGGGCGTAACAATGTTTCCGATCAGAATGCCGAGGAAAATGCCCACCAAACCGCCAATCTGGCAGATGACAATGGCTTCCGCAAGAAATTGAAGCAAAATACTGCGGCGTGTAGCGCCCAGGGCCTTGTAAATACCGATTTCGCGGGTGCGTTCGGTCACGCTCACCAACATGATATTCATGAGGCCGATGGCTGCGCCAAGCAGCGTCATGAGGCCGATGGCAATGGTGGCAAGGCGGAGATTGGTTGTATTCTCTTTCAAAATAGCCACGAGTCCATCGCTGGCAAATACTTCAAAATCGTCTTCTTCACCCGGGCGCAGGCCACGAATCTGACGGAACAAGCCGGTGGCTTCCGATTGAGCCGCATCCATATCCGTAGGATTCATGACGGCCACCAACAGGAAATAGTCGCGATCGACGCCGCTGCCATACAGAGATTTGACAGTCACCAGCGGCGCGTACACCCTGCGGTCGCTCGATTCGTTCATCGTAGAGCCTTTGGAGGCCATGATGCCCACCACCCGATAGCGGCGACTGTTGACAGTAATGATCTGGTCGATGGCCTTTTCATTTTTTCCGTCAAAGAGTTTTTTTACGATATCGGCGCCGATGATGACGTTGGGTGCGCCGGATTCTACTTCCGTTTTTGAAAAATTACGGCCCAGCGCAATGTCTATACCTTTGATGTCGAGGAAGTTTTCGTCAGCGCCATTGAACGTGACATTCGGGTTGGTTTCTTTTTCGCCAAATTTTACCGTTGCCTGGCCTGTGCCATAACACCCCACTGCTACCTTGGCCGGAAAGTCGAAACGCTCCTTGAACTCCATGGCCTGGCGAAAATTGACGGCTTCGGCCACTTTTTGCGCCTTGCCACGGCGATTGCTTTTTACTTCGCCCCACTTGCGCTCGATGCTGAACGAATTGGCGCCGAGGCCCGAAAAATTGTCATTCAGCGAATAGGCGATTGCGTCGATGGCCGTTAGAATGCCCACCAGCGCCATGATGCCGAATGCAATGATGAGCAAGGTGAGTACCGCTCGCAACATATTGGCGCGGATGCTCTGAAATGCCATGCTGAGTATTTCGGAAAAAGGCATAGTCGGAATGGTTGCTGAAAAAGTGTTTCAAAGGTAACCGCTGATTCGACCCCTGTGCGCGTTAATAGAGGCAGGATTTTTAAAATTCGATAAAAAGCGTTGTTTTACGGATAAGGGATTTTTAAATTGGAATTTTGAAGTAAAAAAGTCAAGCCTATCATCCTACTCTTGAGTTAAGCAGGATAGGGTATAATAAGGCCGCTCTACCAAAGGCTTGGCCATTTTTTGATTTTCAGTGTTTATATTTTTTTGAAGAATGTCGCCCAAAATTCATATTTAAATGAGCATACACTGCGATTTTTGAAAACTGACAAGTGATATTTTCCTGACACCCTCTACATGAACACCTTATTTATTACTCCACACATTTTCCAGCCGTACCCGCAAGTGTTGGCTGCACAAAGCACACGGCACGGCGGCGTGAGCCCGGCACCTTTTCATTCGCTGAACCTTGGGAAAAGCACGGCCGACCAGCCCGAAAATGTGGCCGAAAACAGGCGCCGATTCTGCGCTGCGCTCGGTATTGAAACCGGCCAACTTGCCTGGTCGAAACAGGTGCATGGCACAGAAATTCGCCACGTGACGGCCCCTGGTGGCGCCGAGGGTTTCGATGCCCTGATCTGTGCAACGCCGGGGGTTGCACTGGCTGTTTCGGTGGCCGACTGCACACCGATTTTGATATATGATACACAAAATCAGGCAGTTGCGGCAGTTCATGCAGGCTGGCGCGGCACGGCAGCGGGGATTGTGCGACAAACGCTGGAGCGTATGCAGCAGGCATTTGGTACTTCAGGCGCACATTGCCGTGCGTTCATCGGGGCTTGTATCGATGAGTGTTCATTTGAAGTAGGCGACGAGGTGGCTGAGGCATTTGATCCCGCGTTCAAAAGATGGGATGCCGGAAGACAGAAATTTTTTGTCGATCTGAAAAATGCCAACGCTGCGCAATTACTAGAAGCGGGTGTACCCGCAGCGCATGTGGAAATCTCCACCTTTTCAACCGTGCTGCACAACTACGATTTTTTTTCCCACCGCCTCGAAAAGGGCACGACAGGCCGCATGATGGCCGTTATCGGAATGCAATAGGGAACTTACCTGAAAGGTTCATGGTTGGATGTCGCGCAGTCGACGTACCTTTGGCGTCCGTTTGGTGCCCAATATGAGCAAAGAGAAGAAAAAACAAAAAATCGAGATCGTCAATCGGAAGGCTACTTTCGAGTACTACTTCGTACAGGAGTATGATGCAGGTATTATGCTGACCGGTTCGGAAATAAAAAGTATTCGGGCCGGCAATGCCAACCTGACCGATGCCTATTGCATATTTGAAAACGGCGAATTATGGGTGCGTAACCTCTATATTGCTGAATATGAATACGGTACGGACAGCAATCACCTGCCGAGGCGCAATCGAAAACTCCTGCTTCGCAAACCTGAAATGCGCAAACTGGAGCGCGGCGTGCGCGAAAAAGGCTCCACCATTGTGCCGTATAAAATCTTCATCAGCGACCGCGGTTTTGCCAAAGTCACTATTGCCCTTGCGCGTGGTAAAAAGATGTTCGACAAGCGGGAAACCATCAAGGAACGCGAAGGCAAGCGTGACCTCGATCGCATCAACAAAGCCTATAAAATCAGGTAAATGAACGCTACGCTCGCCCGTGTCCTGTCGTATGCAGGTCATCCGCTCCTCATCCTGACCTACATCCTGTTGCTGCTGATGAGCATCAATCCGTATGCTTTCAGTGTACGGAGCCTCGACGACCAGCGGGCCATTCTCTTGTTACTTTCTGTGTTCAGCACTACGTTTCTGATACCCGGTTTTGGCGTGGCTTTACTCAAACCGCTGGGTTTTATCAGAAGCCTGGAAATGGAAGACAAGCAGGAACGCATCGGGCCATATATCATTACCGGAATTTTTTACCTGTGGCTGTTTAAAAACCTGTTTTCCGTAACGCAGGTGCCTGCTTTATACGCCGTTTGTGTGCTGGGCGCTACAATAGGACTGTTTTTTGCTTTTTTCCTCAATATTTTCACCAAAGTAAGCGCGCATGCTACCGGAATGGGCGGCCTGATTGCTATGGTGCTGCTTACCGCCTTTGAATGGCGCGGCGCCAGCCTTGCTTTTCCCGTGTTTGGCGGCTGGGTGAGTTTCAGCATGACTTCCGTACTGGCTTGCACCGTACTATTTGCCGGGCTGATCGGGGTAGCGCGACTGGCATTGAGGGCACATGTACCCGTCGATTTGTATCGCGGGTATGTGGCGGGTTTTGTAGCGGTAATGATTGCGAATGTGTTGATCCGATAACTTGCAACACGGATTGCGCAGATGGGGAGCGGATTTTCACGAATTTTTTAGAACGGAGGTCAGGGAAGGGGCTTTGTTTAATCCCTGATGCGTGCGCCCATGGCTCGAAGCATGGCATTGAGTTTTATCAGACACTCTTCATATTCGGCATCAGGCTCCGAATCATATACGATAGCGCCGCCCACCTGCGTGGAAACATATCCGGTAGAAGCATTGTATAAAATGCTGCGAATCACCACATTAAAGTCGAAATTTCCTTCAGGATCGAAATAACCCACAGCGCCAGAATAGAGGCCGCGACGGCTGCGTTCGTATTGTTCGATCAGTTGCATGGCCATTACTTTGGGCGCGCCAGTCATACTTCCCATGGGAAAGGCGTCGCGCAAGGCATCTACCGGATGGATGCCCGGGCGCAGGATACCACTCACCGTGGAAATCATCTGATGTACTGTTTCGAAAGTGTGGATGCCGAAAAGTTCGTCTACCCGTACTGAGCCGGGCAGGCAGTTGCGCGCCAGATCGTTGCGCACCAGATCGACAATCATAATATTCTCTGCACGGTCTTTTTCATTGGCAGCGAGTTCGGCCCTTATGCCGGCGTCTTCAGCAGCCGTAGCGCCGCGCCGGCGGGTGCCTTTGATGGGTTGAGAAACGAGCCTGTTTCCATGTTTTTGTAAAAAACGCTCGGGGCTTGCACTCATCAGATACCGATTTTCCCAACGCATGAATGCAGAAGAAGGCGCCATACCGATTTTGTTCAGGTTGGCGAACACACGTATAGGATCGAGGTCGATTTTTTCTGCATAAAACTCCTGACACAGGTTCATTTCATACAAATCGCCCGCAGAAATATGGTTTTTTATGCTTAAAACTGTTTTTTTATACTTTTCCTTCTCAATCTTGTTTTTTAGGTAAAAATCGATCTTTATTTTTGATAAATTATCTTTTTGAACATAATTGTCAAATGTTTTAAAATAGTCAAAAATATCTATAATATCCTGTTTTATAAAATACACTTCCAGATAACCGCCACGAATCCCTGCAACGATTTCCGGTTGGAAAAAACCCATGTCTGGTAGCCCGATTCCATCCGGATGCTGCGACTCCAGCCGCTCCGTTTCATTCTTTAAATCGTAGGAAAGGTAGCCAAACAGCCAGTCGTGCGTAGCCGTTTGCCATGCTTTCAGGCGTTCAAACGCATGTCCGCTGTTGCATTCCAGCAATTGCAGTACGCCGCCTGCGGCCAGACATTCCCAGCCTCCAGCCGCAAAGGGGCTCTCTTCATGCCCGTTGCTATCGAGGTACACTCCGCGCTCCTGGGCGGCGGCCCAATGCAACAAACGTGTTTTCCACAATGGAATATTCTCAATAGAAAAAACAGCATGCCTGCGCATAGAAATGCTTGACAAAGAAAAGATTAGGAATTTGTACTAACAGAAATATATCCTATGCAAGGCGTTTTGTTGTCCATTTTCTCACTCTCTCACTCTCTCACCTCTCACTCTCTCACTCTCTCACTCTCTATCCCCTTCGGCCATTCCAGCCCGGCTGCTTCTTCTTCCGAAACTTTCCACACGGCGGCTTTGAGTTTCAGCAGTTGGGCATCGACTTCCGACTGGCGGATGGCAACTTCGATCTGGCCGGATTCATCGAACTGCTGGCGCACAATTTCTATGTCCAGTTTTTTCAGTCCATTCATGAGATCGGGCATCCAGGCATAGTCAAAATCGAATATAAAGTGTTCTTTTACAAGCACTTCTATTTTTTCAGCATTTTTCAGAGCTTCAGCCGCGGCTTCCCTATAGGCCTGTATCAGTCCGGAAGTACCGAGCAAAGTGCCGCCAAAATAGCGCACTACGACAATAAAAACATAGGCTAGTCCGGCAGCATCTATCTGTCCGAGTATGGGCCGTCCGGCTGTACCGCTGGGCTCTCCATCGTCGTTGGCTCGAAACCGGCTGCCATCTACACCCAGTCGCCAGGCAAAACAATGGTGCCGTGCTTTAAAATGCTCTTTTCGCACCCCTTCCAGCAAGGCCAAAGCCTCTTCTTCCGTGTGCACCGGATAGGCATAGCCGATGAAGCGACTGCCCCGATCTTTAAACTCTCCGGTGGCCGGCGCTGCAATGGTGTGGTAAGCATCTTTCATATGGTGCAAAGGTAGAGAAAAGGGCAAACGGCAAGAAGCAAGAGGCAAAAAGCAAAGGGCGTGATTTGTTTGTGTGAAGTTTTAAAAAAAATGCAAATTTGCTCCATCATTTATGTCATTAATCCAACATCAATATGCGCGAATCATTTTTGCATTTCCTGTGGCGCTGGCGCCGCTTCCACCATCATGCCCTGTGTACTACCCAGGGCCAAACCCTTGAAATACTGCATCCCGGTGAGTGGAACACCCATGCAGGTCCCGATTTTTTCAATGCCCGTATCCGGCTGGGCGACACGCTCTGGGCCGGTAATGTGGAAATTCATCTGCGCTCGTCCGACTGGCTGCTGCACGGGCATCAGCGCGACCCTGCCTATGACAATGTGGTACTGCACGTAGTGCTGGAAGAAGACTTGCCGGTGATCCATGACTCCGGCGAGCGCATTCCGTGTCTCGAACTCAAGGATCGCATTCCGGCCAATATTCTGCATACTTATCAACGCCTGGAGCAGGAACGCGCCTGGATACCCTGCGAAAGTTTTTTCATGCAAACGCCTGACATTGTGCGACTTAACTGGCTGGATCGACTGCTCGTGGAGCGCCTTGAACAAAAAACAGAGGCCATCGCCGCGCTGCTGGAGGCTACTGGAAACCACTGGGAAGAAGCATTTTACCGATTGCTGGCCCGCAATTTTGGACTGAAAGTAAATGCCGAACCTTTCGAAATGCTGGCTGCATCACTGCCGCTTTCAGTGCTGGCCAAACACCGCAGCAACGCATTTCAAGTGGAGGCGCTGTTGTTTGGCCAGGCCGGGTTGCTGGCTGCAGAATTTCAGGAAGACTATCCGACCTCCCTGGCAAAAGAATATCGTTTTTTGCAACACAAGTACCAACTGACACCGCTGGAAGGAAAGCAATGGAAGTTTCTACGCCTCCGGCCTGCCAATTTTCCCAGCATCCGGCTGGCGCAGTTCTCGGCTTTGATTCACCGGTCGGCGCCTCTTCTGTCGCAAATACTCGAAGTGAGCAGCCTGCGTCAGGTAGAGCACTTGTTCAGCGTAGAACCCGGCGAATACTGGCTGACGCATTTTCAGTTGGACAAACCCTCCGCCAAACGGAGCAAGGCGCCCGGGCGCGATTTTATTCACCTGCTTACCATCAATACCATCGTTCCTTTTTTATTCCATTATGGCAAGCAGAAGCAGACTGAACGCTACCAAAAACGAGCCATGCACCTGCTGGAATCGCTGCCGGCCGAATCGAACGCCATACTCGACGGCTGGCGTACGCTCGGCATAGAAGCCCGCCATGCCTATCAGAGCCAGGCGCTGTTGCACCTGAAAACGCGCTATTGCGATGCCAAACGCTGCCTGGAATGCGCTGTGGGGAATGCGATTTTGAAATGAAACTTGAGACATCCTGAAAAAATTCGGGATGTCTCATATTATTATTGCACAAAAATCATTTCATGAAACACCTCCTTCCTGCATTGTTTCTGTTGTGCCTGCCTGCACCGCTCTTTTCCCAATCGGCCAAAAAAATCATCGACCATGCCGATGTGCAGCGCTGGAAAAAAATAGAGCAACAAAAGATGTCCAAAGACGGACAATGGGTCAGTTGGGCTCAAATGCCCGTCACGGAAGGCGACGTGGAGTTGTACCTCTGGAACGCTGGCACAAAGCAAACCCGCGTATTCCGCCGGGCTTCCGATGCACAGTTTTCCGCAGATGATAAACTGCTGGTTTTCACCATCAAACCGGCCCTCGACAGCCTGAAAGCCTTGCGCCGGAAAAAGGTAAAAGACGAAGACCTGCCCAAAGATACCCTGGCCATTTTTACCCTCGCTACCGGGCAGTTGGAAAAAATCCCACGCCTGAAAAAAGTACTCGTTCCGGAAAAATGGGCCGGCTGGCTGGCTTTTCAGTGTGAACCTGAAAAACCTGCTCCTGCCAAAAAAGACAGCACCAAAACCCAGCCCAAACCCAATCCAAAAGCCCCGAAGGAAAAAAAGGAAGACAAGGATAACGGTTACCGGCTGGTGCTGCGCAACACGGCTACCGGCGCGCAGGATACCATCGCGTATGTAAAGGAATTTGCTGCGGCAAAAAAGAGTCCGCAAATTCTCCTGTACAGCACTGGCTGGGGCGACACCATGCTCCTGCGCGCCAACCGGCAGGTACAAAAAAATGGTGTGTACTGGTATGATTTAGAACACTTTACAATACAGCCGGTATTTCGCGCCAAAGGGAAATTCCAGCAACTGGCACTCGATGAAAAAGGCGGGCAAGGCGCATTTTTGGCCGATCTCGACACGAGCAAGGCGCGCATCCGACCCTTGCAATTGTGTTATGCGGAAAAAGGCGATTCGGCAAAAATCATCGCTCGCCCGGACAGCGATTTTTTACAACAAAAAGGCGAAGCAGCCTGGATCATCAGCGAAAACAGCCGGCCGGTTTTTTCGGAAGACGGCGATAAAATGTATTTCGGGATCGCGCCGCCTCCGGTACTAAACGACACGACTTTGCTGAAAGAGGAAATTGTGGACGTGGAAGTGTGGAACTGGAAAGATACCCGCCTTTACACCCAGCAGGAAGTACAACTCGACAACCTGCGCAAACGCACATTTCCCGTGGTGTGGCATTGCCGGAAAAACCGTTTTGTGCAACTCGCCAACCTCGACATCCCGGAACTGCGGTTTCAGGAACAACGCAATGCCGATATGGCCCTGGCAATTTCGGAAGAAGCCTACGGCGAGTACATCACCCGCGAAGGTTCGGCACACAAGGATGTGTATGTCGTTGATCTGAAAACGGGCGATAAAACATTGATAGCAAAAGACTTGCGTGGAAACCCGCGGCTGTCGCCCGCGGCAAAATACATCTATTGGTGGAGCGAGCCCGACACCGCCTGGTTTGCCTGGAGCGCCCGCCGCGGAGAAACGGTTCGGCTTACAAACAATCGTGAGACCGCATTTTACGATGAAGAAAATGACCAGCCCGATTACCCTGCCGATTTTGGCGCGGCGGGTTGGCTCGAAGAAGATGCCGCCTTGCTGGTGTACGACCGTTTCGACTTATGGATGCTCGACCCGTCCGGGAAAAAGCAGCCCGTGCGGATGTCGCATGGCCGGGAAAACCAGACGGTGTATCGCTACCTGAAACTCGACCCAGAGCAGCGTAGCATTCCTGCAGATGCTACCCTTCTTATGCATCGTTTTCATAGAATTACCAAAGCCGAAGGATACACCTGGTGCAATCTTAAAACGGGGAAATGGACCGAACTCGGCGGCGGCGATTACGCCTACTCCAAACAACCCCTGAAACCTGAAAAAGCGGATGTGTTGCTCTTTTCCAGGAATAATTTTCAGGAATTTCCCGATTTGCAGTACCTGCCATACGGCAATCCGGGCGCTCGCCCCGAAATGATTTCCCACGTCAATCCGCAGCAAACCGAATACCGATGGGGAACGATCGAACCTGTGCAATGGACCTCATTGAGCGGAGAAAAACTCAACGGCCTGCTGGTAAAACCCGAAGATTTTGACCCGGACAAACAGTACCCGATGATCGTGAATTTCTACGAAAAACAATCGGACGGACTGCATGTGCACCGCAGCCCCGATTTTCACCGTTCCACCATCAATTACACGATATACGCCAGCCGGGGCTACCTTGTTTTTTCTCCCGACATCACCTATCGCACGGGTTATCCGGGCGCTTCTGCCTACGATGACATCGTGAGCGGCGTAAATGCACTGATAGAAAGGGGCATTGTTGACCCCAAACGCATTGCCTTGCAGGGCCACTCCTGGGGCGGCTATCAGGCGGCTTACCTCGTCACCCGCACCAACCTGTTTGCCTGCGCTGAAGCGGGCGCGCCGGTTGCCAACATGACATCCGCATATGGCGGTATTCGCTGGGAATCGGGCTTGTCGCGTGCCTTTCAGTACGAACACCAGCAAAGCCGTATCGGTGGAAACCTGTGGGAATACCCGATGCGATACCTGGAAAATTCGCCGCTTTTTGCCCTCGATAAAGTGCAAACGCCCCTGCTTATCCTGCACAACGACAAAGACGGCGCGGTGCCCTGGTACCAGGGTATCGAACTGTTTTCGGGCTTGCGTCGCCTGGGCAAACCCTGCTGGTTGCTCAACTACAACGACGAACCGCACTGGCCTGTCAAACTGCAAAATCGTATGGATTTTCAACGGCGTATGCAGCAGTTTTTTGATCACTATCTGATGGGCGCGCCTGAGCCGAAATGGATGAAACGCGGCGTGCCTCCCGTCGAAAAAGGTATTTTACAAGGGCTGGAAACGGATGAAGGCGGCTAGTGATTTGACAACTTTTTGAAAGTTGTCAAATCTGGAATTACTGTGTGTTTTGACCGAAGATTTGACAACTTTTTGAAAGTTGTCAAATCTGGAATTACCGCGTGTTTTGACCGAAGATTTGACAACTTTCAAAAAGTTGTCAAATCAAATATGCATTTTTCATGAAAGCAGCATCATGAAAGGCGTGCACCCAATTCACTCCTTTTTACAACCAAAAATGCTACTCTTATGAAATTGTCATTTTTCCTTGCCTCCTGCTGGCTGGCTATGGCCGGCTTGTTTACTGCTACCGATACTGCTACCCTCAAAGGAACTATTACCGACGCACAAAGTGGAGAAACACTCGTTGGAGCCACAATACAGGTACTGCAACATAAAAAAACGATAAAAGCCGTTCAATCAGATGTAAACGGAAAATTTACCATTGAGATTCAACCCGGTACGTACGAAGTAGAAGCATCCTACACGGGCTTTACCACCGTACGTTATTCAGAGGTGGAAATAAAGAAGGGCGAGAACCAGATTTCTTTCCAACTGCAACCCGGCGCCGTTCTGATGGAGGCCATCGTGACAGATTACCGTAGCCCCATTGCAAAAGATGAACTGAGCAGGACGAGCGCCTACATGGAGGGTGAACGCGCTGCCCCCGCCGGCGCACCGGTAGAATACAAGGCAGTTTCGCCGAAAACCAGGGTGAAAAGCGCGCCTGCTCCTGCCAAGTCCGACCGGGTCAGCCGAGAAGCCCCCGCTACCACAAAAATGGCAGAGCCAGTCATCATGGAAGATGTTGCCTACGAAATGACGCCTGCTACCAGCGATGGCCCCCGCGACCGCAGGATGGATGCTGACAAATCTGTACCACCTGTATCCACTACAACTCCTGCTCCACGCGCCGGACTGCTCACCGCTGGCGAATGGAACGACCTGCACAACTGGAATCGCCACTGGACCGACCTGCTGGCCGACGGCGAAATTGCCGAATACCAAAAAATGTATCAGCAATACCCCAGCCAGCGATACACGGTGCTGCTCACCAATTCCAACGACTTCCCGGTGAGCGATGCTTATGTAAAACTCAGCACCCGCTCCGGCGAAATACTCTGGGAAAGTCGTACCGACAACACCGGCAAAGCCGAACTCTGGGCAGGCCTTTTCGACAACAAACCGTACGCCGACCTGCGCGCCGAAGCCTGGGTAAACGGCCAGAAACACGATCTTGGCCAGCCTAAACCAGCGAAAGATGGCATCAACCGCCACCAGATTCAGGTGGATTGCAACGCGTCCAAAAAAGTGGACATTGTATGGGCTGTCGACGCCACGGGCAGCATGGGCGATGAAATTGAATACCTCAAAACGGAACTGCTCGATGTGATCGGCCGTGCGCAGTCGCACAACCGCGAACTGGAATTTCGCATGGGCACCGTGTTCTACCGCGACAAAGGCGATGAATACATCACCAAAAGCAGCGGCCTGACGCCGGATATTTCCAAAACGGTCGATTTTATCCGCAAACAGTTTGCCGGCGGTGGCGGCGACTACCCGGAAGCCGTACACAGCGCGCTGGAAGAAACCATTTTTAGCCAGAAATGGAATGATAATGCCATTGCACGCATCTGTTTCCTCGTGCTCGACGCCAGCCCGCACGCCGACCAACCGGAGGTGATCGCCAGTATCCAGCGCAGCATCCGCGAAGCGGCGCGCCTGGGTATCCGCATCGTGCCGGTGACTGCCAGCGGTATTCAGAAAGACACGGAATTTCTGATGAAATTTTTCGGTCTGGCCACCAACGGCACCTATGTTTTCCTGACCGACCACAGCGGTATCGGCGGCCGCCACCTCGAACCCACTACCGACGAATACAAGGTGGAACTGCTCAATGACTTGCTGGTGCGCCTCATCACGGAGTACACCACCATCAAAACCTGCGAAGGCAAATCGTCTATCCTTTTTGAAAACGACCCGGAACAGCAACAACAGCCCAATGCCTCCGACGAAAAAGCCCTGTATTACCCCAACCCGGCCACCACACAATTTACCCTCGAACTGCCCGTAGCCGTAGAGTCCGTTACCATCTACGATTCGGAAGGAAAAGCCGCGCGCAAAATAGAACAGCCGCAAGCCGGCCGCCACACGGTCATCGTCAGCGATTTGCCCGAAGGTTTTTACACCATCCGCATTTTACGGGCGGGTAAAATGCAGAGCGGGAAGTTAATCGTAATCAGAGCGTGAGAGATGTGAGAGGGTGAGAGAAGTGAGAGATTTGTCCTAAAATAGGTTTACACGAAAAGTAAACTAAAAACAGGACAAAGATGAAAAGAGAGCGAAGAATTGGCTGAATTAAAGGCTGAATGGGCAATTCTAAAACGGGAATTGGAGGACGAGCGCTTGCGTCGGCAGGCGTATCAATTGATGGTGAAGATAGAGAAGAGGAATTTAATATCCCGATCGAAAAAAAGTTTGGTGTCAAACAGCGCAAAAAATGAAAGACCTGCATCCACAATTGCCTTTAGGGCGTTTGTGTGGGCTGTTTGACAAGGGTCGTCAATCCTTTTACCAAAGGCAAACAGGTCATATATGGGCAAGCATTAGAGGAGCATTTTATCCTTAGTCAGGTACAAGGCAGCCGGAAGCGCCAGCCGAGGATAAGTGTGAGGAAGTTGTTGGTGAAATTGGAGGAAATCGGGATTCAGATCGGCCGGGATGCGCTTTTTGATATGTTACGGCAGAATGGACTGCTGGTCAGGCGGCGCCGAAATGGGGCAAGAACGACCATATCGTAGCGAAGCGGTACACTCTACGCACTCTCACTTCTCTCACTTCTCTCACTCTCTCACTTCTCTCACTTCTCTCACACCTCTCACTCTCTCACCCTCTCACTCTCTAAAAACCTGTATCTCATTATCAGTCCTTCTCCTTTTTTCCCCTCGCTGCTCAGTACCAGGTCGCCATTAAAGTCGAAGGAAATGCCTTCGGGTTGTGGAAGCATTTTTTTATCGAGGCGAATGGCATATTTGATGACGCCTGTGGCGTAGTCGAGTACGACAAGGCGTTTTTGTGCCGAAGAAAGCACGTACACATCGCCGGTGATCGGATGAACGGCAATGCCAGAAGGGCTAAAGAAATGCTCGTTTTCTCCCGGAATGTGCGGTACCAAGCGATTTACTTCCAGCGGATCTACCGTATACACGGGCTGATCTGACAACTTTTTACTGTTCAGGTCGAACGCATAGATTTTTCGCAGGTAACTACTGTCCGTATTTCCCTTGCAGGCCATGAGCAAAGCGTTGCGTTTGGCATCATAGCCCAATCCCTCCACATCGTCCTCTTTACGCAGAGGGGTTTCATATTCACGCACTGATGGACTTTTGCGCTTCCAGCGGCCTATTTCAAAAACATCTCCATTGCTTTTGACAGCGAACAGGCAAGGACCGACCATTTCTACGCCTTCAAAGTCGCCTTTGTCGCGAAACAGTACCCGGCGGGTGATCGCGCCGCCACCGGCGCCGTCTACAAAGAAAATTTCTCCCTTTTCATCGGCAATAGCGAGGTATTGGCCCTCAACGTCGGTTGGACTGAGGCCAGAAATCTCACGCAGGTCCTCACTGACGAGGTTGATGATATGGGAAGGATTTGCCAGATTATACGGCAGCGTATCAGGCGGGGTAATCGACAGACACAAGCCGATCGAGAGGAACAGGTTCATAAGCGTTTGATTTATCGGAACAAAAGGAACAGTACATTGCTTCTAAGCAAACACACTGTTTCTGATAACGTTCAAACCCCCGAACCGTGTTTCATTTTACTCCGAAAAAACTTCGATTTCGTGTGTTTTTACCACTAAGTCGGTAAATTTCCCTTTAAAACGGGTGGCTTTCACGATGTGGTTGTCGATCCAGTGGTAGTTGCCGCCACGTGGTTTACCGAACAGGATACCGTGGTATTTGAAGCCATGTTTGGCGAGCCATTGCTCTGTCACTTCGCGGTGCGCTTCCGTACGGCTGGTGAAGAAAAAGATTACGTGGCCTTCGTCGTACCAGCGATTCAGCATTTCCAGTGCATCTGGATAAGGCAAAATAGTGCCCATACGCTCCGGTTCTTCATTCGGAACGTCGTCGCAAATGGTACCGTCAATATCGATGAGAAAGTTCTTGATATGCTGAGGGAGGATCGGGCTGAGGCGTTCGCCCTTTTCGTTGAAAATTTCTTTTAAGTTCTGCTCGGATTGATCTTGCATGACTTTTTAATTGGTGTAAAATTGACGCAAAGGTACGGCGTACAATTGATTATTGCCCGTCTGCAACTGCAAACATTAAGTAAAGACTAATGATTACTGTTAAACAAATGACAAAATAACATCATTTTATGTGCCAAATCCTCGCTTCGCTGTTTGTAATAACAACTTCATACAGCGAGGGTTGTGACATTTGGCATGGTCTTTTCCGCCTGCTATCGCCCACCGCCTTCCGATTATCCGTTCAACCTGCATACTATGCGCCCAAGATTTGCTCCCGGCATCGTGTTTAGCCTGATTTTACTTTTTGTTGCCTGCAACACGACCAAAAAGTCGGCCAGCAAGCCGGATGTCCCTGTCAAGCCTTCCAATTCCGCCAATATGCAATTGCGCAACCGCGTAGTCGCCTATGCACAGAAATATGTCGGCTCGCCCTACAAATACGCCGGTACCAGCCCGTCAGGGTTCGATTGTTCGGGCTTTACCAGTTATGTGCTCAAGGAATTTAATGTAAAAGCCTCTCCGGCTTCGGCTATACAGGCCAAAGAAGGCCGATCGGTTTCTATCGATAAAGTCAAACCGGGCGACCTTGTTTTTTTTGGTGAAAATTCCAGTCACATCTCACACGTAGCCATGGTGGTCAAACGCTCCAAAGAAGGCATTGTATGCGTTCACAGCACCACCAGCCGGGGCGTGATTGTGGAAAACGTGAGTACATCGACGTACTGGAAACCAAAGATTTTGTTTGCAAGAGACTTAATTAAGTCCTAAGTCGACAGTCCTGAGTCCTGAGTCCCAAGTCCGTAGAGTAGACCGCGTTGCTCTTGGCGTTTATACATCTGTATCCAAGAACAGCGCGGTCTACTCTACGGACTTAGGACTCAGGACTCAGGACTTTTTCAAGTCTCACGCCCCTGGATCCTTTCACCAGGATCAGGGCGCGCTCCAACTGTTGTGCATCGAGCCAGGCCTTAGCGGCCATGTTGTCGGGGAAATGAAGGGCGCCATACCGTTGATAGGGTGTTTTCCCAAATTCCTTTCCAACCAGCACGATCTGATCGAGGCCCATTTTAGAGGCGAGCCGCAGGATGGCGGCGTGTTCTTTTTCGCTGTTTTCGCCCAGTTCGAGCATATCCCCGAGAATGGCGATTTTGTATTTGGCCGACATGGCTTGCAGGCTTTTGAGGGCTGGCTCCATGCTCGAGGGGTTGGCATTGTAGGCATCGAGCAGCACGGTATTGCTACCCATTGAGATAACTTGAGAGCGATTATTGGAAGGTTGGTAGGCTTCCAGTGCCGATTTGATGGTGCCCGCTGGCACTTTAAAATAAATGCCCAGCGCGATAGCGGTCATAATGTTGTTAAAATTATGCCGCCCAAACAGGTGTGTACGCACTTCCACCCGCGGGCCTTCGTCCGACAAAAAAGCGGCTTCCACAAACGGCATATCCCGGAGCAATTGCACTTCTATGCTGCCGTTGTTGGGATTGAGCACGGCCGATTCGCGGTATTCGATGCGCAGTTTGTTGCGGCGTGCCATGGCAGGCAGGTATTTTTCCGACATATTGAGAAATACGCAGCCGGAGTGCCTGGCGAGGTACTGGTAGAGTTCTCCTTCCGCTTTTTTCACACCGGCGAGGCTGCCGAAGCCTTCCAGGTGTTCTTTCCCTATATTGGTGAGCAGGCCGTGTGTAGGCCTGGCTATGCGGCACAGCAATTCGACGTCGCCCGGTTGGTTGGTACCCATTTCAATAACGGCTACTTCCGTTCCGAGGGGCATCGACAGCAGTGTAAGTGGTACGCCTATATGGTTGTTGAGGTTTCCTTTGGTGAAATGGCAGGGATAGTGGCTGCTTAAAACACTGGAAACCAATTCTTTCGTGGTGGTTTTTCCATTGGAACCGCCAATGGCAATAACCGGTATATCGAATTGCATCCGATGATGCGTGGCGAGTTGCTGCAAGGCTTCCATCACATCCGGAACGAGGAAATAGCGATCGTCGATGCGGTATTTTGGGTCATCGATTACGGCTACTGCAGCGCCATTTTCCAGGGCTTGTGCAGCAAATGCATTGCCGTCGAAACTGGCGCCTTTCAGGGCAAAAAAGATACATCCCTGCGGCAAATTGCGGGTGTCGGTGCTTACCACCGGGTGCTGGCGGAAAATGGAATACAGTGCGTCCATCATTTTCAGTGGGTTTATTCCATCAACGAATGGCTTCACGGATGCGTACGAGGCGTTCGAGCAGGGGTTCCAGCCGGTCGAGCGGCAGCATGTTGGCGCCATCCGATTTTGCTTCTGAAGGTTTGGGGTGCGTCTCAATGAACAAACCGTCGGCTCCTACGGCAATACCTGCTCTTGCAATGGTTTCGATGAGCGCCGGACGGCCGCCGGTCACTCCGCTGCTTTGGTTGGGTTGCTGGAGCGAATGCGTGCAATCGAGCACAACGGGCGCTCCGAAAGATTGCATGACGGGCAGCCCGCGGTAATCGACGATCAGGTCCTGATAGCCGAAGGTAGTGCCGCGCTCGGTCAGAATCACCTTTTGGTTGCCTTCCTCGTTCACTTTTTCCATGGCAAATTTCATAGCCTCTGGGGCTACAAACTGCCCTTTCTTGATGTTTACCACTTTACCAGTTTGGGCGGCAGCCACCAGAAGGCTGGTTTGGCGGCACAAAAACGCAGGGATTTGGAGAATATCCACATACCTGGCAGCCATGGCCGCCTCGGGGTCGCTGTGGATATCGGTCGTAGTGGGCAGGTCGAGTTGTTGCCCGATGTCTTTCAAAATACCCAATGCCTTTTCATCGCCAATACCCGTAAAGGAGTCGCGTTTGCTGCGGTTGGCCTTGCGGTAAGAGCCTTTAAAAATATAGGGAATGCCGAGGCGCTGGCATATATCGCGCACCTGTCCGGCAATGTCGAAAGCCATTTGTTCGCCTTCAATGGCACAAGGCCCGGCGATGAGAAAAAAATTGCCCGAATCGGTGTTTTTTAACCGGGGAATGTCGAATTGCATGGTCACAAAAATTGAAACAGAACGGGGTTTGGCGGGTGCAAAAGTTGCGCTTTTGGGGAAATTTTCCAAACCCAAACAAAACAAGTTTTCAAAACAACAAACTGATTATCAATTGGTTATTGACATCAATAAAAAATTTTATAAAAAATAATTTTAAAAATATTTGTTTTAAAAAACAACTTGTTTATTTTTGTATTGTTTTTAAAACAAATTCAAGCATTCAATCTAAACAGCATAAAATCAGCGAGTTATGGCACTGGAAATTCTGGAAAGTAAAAAAGGTACCAAGGTTGTCACCGCTACTAATCTTCATACCGCCCTCAAATTGTCGGTCCGCCAGTACGGCGCGCAGGTACGTAAATGGTTGCGCGACGCCTACGAATTCGAAGATGGTATCCGCCGTCCGCAGATGTATCGCGACTTTGCCAAGCGCCCGCGCCCCGGCGAACCGGTAGAAGATTTTTACCTGACCCTTGAACTGGCCAAACTGATTTCCCTGCGCAGCAGCAGCAAAGACAAGTTGAAATACGCGCGCCTTTTGGATGTCTACGAGCACAATGGACAAATGAGTTTGTTCCACACCAGTCATCCGTCGACCGTTGGCAGTCAACAGCCGGCAGTCAACAGCCATCAGACAGGGGTTGTCAGTCGGCAGCCTACTGCGATCGGGTAGAGCGTGTTTTAATTTCAGCAACAGGGGCAAAACAAAAAAACCCGCAAGCCGGATCTCGGCTCACAGGTCACTATGCATTTGTAGTATACTGGTTTTGAAGGAGCAGGGTTGGAGCGCGGCGTATGCAAGATGCCAAATTGCTTCGGCCAGCCCTCATACGCCGTGCTTTCTATCCAAGACTTTTGTCAATGTGCGTTGGCTACATCTTTCACCAACAACTGAAATCCATTGCCATGTATATTGACAATTTCGATGGCTGAATCCTTGGCCAGGTATTTTCTCAACTTGGTTACGAACACATCCATTGAGCGGGCAGTGAAGTAGTTGTCTTCATGCCAGATTTTGGTAAGGGCTTCCGAACGCGGCGTCACATCGTTCATGTAACGACAGAACATTTTGAGCAGTTCCGCTTCTTTGGGGCTTAATTTCCATTGATTTTCTTCGCCTGGCGCAGCGTCGGTGAATGTGAGGATACGCACTGGAAAATTGAAGTGATATTTTCCGATGGTGTATTCCCGTTGCTCATCGCGTGGGTCGGGCGCTTTGTTGACGCGTTTCAGTACTGCCTGGATACGCAGCAACAGTTCTTCAGAATTGAATGGTTTGGAAATATAGTCGTCTGCGCCGATTTTAAATCCTTGCAGTACGTCATCTTTCATGGTTTTGGCAGTCAGGAAAATGATAGGCACCTCCTGATTGCGTTCCCGGATTTCGCGGGCGAGTGTGAAGCCGTCTTTGCGCGGCATCATAACGTCGAATACGCAGAGGTCATAATGACTTTTGCGGAAGGCCTCGAGGCCGAGTACCCCATCGGTTGCAAGGGTCACATCGTAATCGTGCATCTCGAGATAGGAACGGAGGACGTCGCCAAAATTTTGGTCGTCTTCCACCAGCAGAATTTTGTAGTTAGCACTTGCCATACAGTTCGGTCAGTGGTTCATGTGATTAGAATTCGGTTGCGAAGGAGGATTGGTTAGGTGTTGTTTTGTATGTTAACGTTTGTGTGGTGCATTACAGTATGTGAGAATGGCAAGAGAAAGGAAATTTGTTAAAATTATATATTTTGGAACGCTTCATTTCACACGCGCCATCAGGCGTCAGTGTTTGCTTTCATGAGATCGCTTATCACATTTCCAGGCATTTGTCACAAGCAGAGTCAAGTATATGCATCGCTGTCTGCTGGTTTTCACATCAAAATATTTTTGATGTACTGTTGAACAGACTTCGCGCCGGTGTAACTGTGGAACTTGTAATTGAATATGATACGCAGAATATTCGTCCTGATGGACTTGATTTTCAGCGTTTTATAGAAAGTGGAGGGCTGCTTTTCGGTCATCTGAGGTCAGATTTAATGCACCATAAGTTTTCTGTCATCGACAACAGGATACTCATTTCGGGCTCTTTCAATTGGACATACAATACCAATGCAGAAAATATTATGGTGACCCATGATCTATCGTGCATCAAGGCTTTCCAAGAAGAGCATCAACAGTTGAAAAAAATCTCCAAGCGAATTCTCCACGTCAATCCCTCAGATGCCAAGCATTTTGTTCCTTTTCCTTTGTTTGAAAACACATTATTTACACTGACTGATTTGCGAAGGAAAATTGGCGGCGGCACAAGTGTTTGGGTTGTTAAAGCAGATCGAAAAAATATCATTGATACTGACTTTTTCAAGAAGAATCAATTGTATTTCGATGAGCATGGGTTGCTCAAACCTTATTGGGATTTATATCGAAGATGGTCTGATACACTATTTGAATCAATTTTGGGGGATTGCAATATTTCACCCAACAAACGTCGGGAAATCATTTGCTGGGCCCACCGTGTGAAAATCGGCGATATTGTGATACTCACTGATAATAAATCTCCTGTACTTTTTGCTATCGGCATCGTTCAGTCAGAGCCGAAAATGCTTGTAGGCAATTTTTTTTCAACTTATCGAGAAACCCAGTGGCTACATGTAATGCCGCACAAAAATTATCGACTACCTGAAAAAGTGCCACAGTATCGGATAGGCAAATACAAGGGTTCTGCTCTGCGCATCTTGCAGGAGGCTATGGCATGATGTACTTGTTTTCAGATTGGATACGACTTTTAAAAGTGTTGTAAAATCTCCTTCATCCGCGCTTTTCATTTATGGCAAAAACATCACATTATTATGTACAATTCGAGCCTGATTGCTATTATCATGTCTTTAATCGAGCAATCGACAGAAAAGCATTGTTTGCTTCAGCAGGCAACTATGCGTACTTCCTGAAGCAATATGACAAATTCCTATCACCCCTCGTTTCCACGCTTTCCTACGCCTTGCCAGGCAATCATTTCCACCTGGGTATTCGGGTGCGCCCTTTGCACGATTTGACAACTTTTCGAAAGTTGTCAAATCTCGACCCGAGTCGCTTTTCAACACCACATGCGCTCATTTCACATCAGTTCCAGCGATTTTTCCAGTCTTATGCAATGGCTTTTAATAGACAACAAAACCGAATGGGCACTTTATTCCAAACGCCATTCAAGCGTTGTGCTGTCGACCCGGATGACTTGCCCAGGCTTATTCTGTACCATCATTTAAACCCACAGCGTCATGGGTTAATTTATGATTTCAGGCAATATCCCTGGACTTCCTATTCCAGTTATTTATCCGATCAACCTAGCAGATTACCACGTGCTGAAGTGTTAGCGTTATTTGGTGGAAAGGAGGGTTTTATACAGCAACACCTGTCGGCGCAGCAGGATTTGGAAGACGAACGATGGAGTATTGAAGAAGGATGATTTGACAACTTTAGAGGACGTTTTAGATTTGACAACTTTCGAAAAGTTGTCAAATCTCTAGCATCCAGGCAGTCGTTGCACGAGCAGGAGGCGTTTTTTAGATTTGACAACTTTCGAAAAGTTGTCAAATCATTTCAATCCGTCCAGTTTCTTTCTCGTCTCCGGCGTTTCCTTTTTCGACAGCGATTTTTCGAACTGCAAAATCGCATTGGCCGTATCCCCTTTTGCCACAAAATAATCGCCATATGAATCGTACACATTGAAACTCTCGGGATAGTACTCGATGTTTTGCCGGAAATACCGCCCGGCCAATTCGAGGCGTCCGCTGCCTAAAGCCTGATAACCCAGGTTGTTGAATAAATCCTCAGACGGCTTTACCGAATACCCCATTTTTTCGGAACGGAGCGCGCATTTTTCTCGTATTTTGTCGAGCACTATGCCTGTGGTATCCTGATAATCTTTCCCACGAAGTTTGAGCGGGTAGAAATCAAAAATAAAGCGCAGGGCGTCGTATTCCGTGATAAATGCAGCAGAGCCGTGCGTATCGTCGCTGTAGTATTTACTTTGATACTTCAATTGGCTTTTTGTGCTGGTTTTTAAGGTTTTATCCAGCGCAAGAATTGAACGGATATGTTCGGAAGCCTGGCTCGTATCGCGTTCTACAGTACGGAAATCCATGTCCGATTCCAGCGTATTGGCAATGCCGAGATAGAGTGTCTTTCCGATCATTTTTTGCCCTGTTGCGAGTGTTTGTTCTGTTTCTTTGAGCAGTTTCCGACTATCCCACCACATACTCGGATCGATCGCCACATAAGAATTGAACATCGAAGGGTGGTGTACAAGCGCATGCATTGCCAGCAGCCCGCCCAGCGAGTGCCCGATGAGCATTCGATAAGGCGCTGTCGGATACTTCGACTCGATATAAGGTATGAGTTCCTTCTCCAGGAAGGAGAGAAATGCCTCCCCGCCGCCGGTGGTTTTTGCGGCTTCGGCGTTGAGATACGGGCCTCTTTCTACGTGGGTGGGTGAGAGGTCGCGCATACGATCTGTATTGGTGATGCCCACCACGATCATTTGCGGACAAATGTCGTTGCCATTCACACTGCTCAATTGTTCCATCATACCCACTACGGATGTAAAATGGGCGTCGCCATCGAGCAGGTACACCACGGGGTATCGTTGCTGGGAAAAATAGCCGCTTCGATCGCCACCGGGCACATAGACCCATATACTTCGGTCTTCCTGGAGGATATCGGAGTGCAGGCTGTCGATGCTACCGATCGTAATAGGAGTCGCCGGCACAGGTTTTGTGTTGGGTTGGGAGCAGGCTGTCAGGCTGGCGCCGAGGCAAAAAAGAGAAAGGATCAGGTTTTTCATGCAGATAGTCATATATACAACAACGTACATTTTATGTTTTCCATGATAAATATAACTGATTTTCCCAATGAATGGCTTCTTATGGTATTCTGCCCCGATCTACCTTTGATCCACACAAAAACAACTGCCTCTTGCTCACCTCTCGCCGTTCCCTGCTTTTTGGCGTACTCATTCTCGCCGTTGCCAATATCTGTTTTTCAGCCAAGGCTGTGATCATCAAACTCATGTACCGATATGAGGTATCTACCCAGTCGGTGATTGCGTTGCGTATGTTGTTTTCTCTGCCCGTTTATGTAGCCGTGGCCTGGTACTTGCACCGACGTACCAACAACGTGCAACTCACCCGGAACGAATGGATGGCCATCAGCGGGCTGGGCATTTTGAGTTACTATATTTCCAGTATGCTCGATTTCTGGGGATTGAAATATGTGACAGCGGGCGTGGAGCGACTGATTTTGTACACTTACCCGACTATCGTGTTGCTGTTGTCGGCTGTGCTGTTCAAAAAAACCGTCACGAGGGTGCAGTATGCTGCATTATTGCTCACTTATGCCGGCGTAGTACTGGCGTTTGTAGCCGAAAAAGGCTTGGGCGACCAGCGCAACCTCTTGCTGGGAGGCGCGCTCATTTTTGCTTGCGCTATTACTTATTCATTTTATGTAGTGTACACAGGTGAATACGTGCACAAGGTGGGGTCGGCAAAATTTACCTGTTATGCTGTGATGGCAGCCACCGTTCCAGCCCTGATTCAATCTTACCTGCACGATGGCATGGATTTATTTCATTTTCCGCGACAGGTGTATATTTTATCTGGATGGATTTCCATTGTATCAACCGTGTTACCTACATTTCTGGTGGTAGAGGGCATTCGCATCGTTGGCGCCAACAATTCCGGCATTATAGGACTAATCGGGCCGGTAGCGACGATTGTGCTTGGATATGTATTCCTGGGCGAACCCATAACGCCCTTGCAGGTACTGGGAACGGGAGTGGTGTTGGTAGGGGTGTTAAAAGTCCTGAGTCCTGAGTCCTAAGTCCTGAGTCCGTAGAGTACACCTTAATACTCCAGGCATTCCATATAATTAATGCTAGTGTATAAAGATGTACTCTACGGACTCAGGACTTAGGACTCAGGACTCAGGACTCAGGACTTTCTTAAAGTCATCAAATACTCCACCAAATCCGCCAGTTCCTGGTCTTTCATCACCACATGAAAACCGGCGGGCATCATGGATTCGGGCAGTTGTTTTCGGCTGTTTATGTCGGCCTGACGAATGGTTTGCAGTGTGCCGCCCGGCATTTTCAGCACCAGTTCCGTTTCTGTCCGGCTGGCGATGAGGCCGGTTATTTTATCGCCGTTTTTCATGTTAAATTCCCAGCCTTCGTAGCCAAAACTGATACCGGCGCTGGGATGCAAAATAGCCAGGTACTGGCCTTCTCGCGGCAGTTTCGAGCCAATTTCGCTGAGTTTCGGGCCATAGTCCGTGCCTTTGCCGTTCACCTGGTGGCAGTTGGCGCAGTATTGCTCGAAAAGCGGCGCGCCTTTGGCGGCATCACCATGCAGAGCCATCAAATCAGACATGGCAGGCATTTTTTTTGCAGCACCGGGGTCGGCGCTACCGAGGTAGGAAGCCGCTTCGAGGCGGATATTCATACGCCAGGCGCCACTCACACCCTGTACGGCTGCCGGGATAAAACGAGGCTCAATTTTATGGGATTTCAACAATTCCAGCACACGTTCTTCGCCATTCCAACTGTTGCCGATCCATTCTGTGGCCTGGCGGCGCAGGGCGGCATCGCGTTTCCGGTCGAATGCAACCGATTCGAGGATAGCAAGATGCTCTTTTCCACCCGACCAGCGCAGGGCATTCAGCAGCGTGAGGGTTTCTGATTCGGGGCGTTTTTTGCGGACGGCCTGGCGGTACATGAGGACGCCAGCCTGATTTTTCAACAAAACATCCGCCGCACGCCGGGCTTTCTCCCCTTTCATTACCATTTGAAACAGTCGGTCGTTTTCTTCCGGCAGTTGATAGCGGTCGGCAAATTCCAGGTAGGCATCCCCTTGAAGTCCTGCCATGATGCGCGCGAGCGCGGCTTTGGCATCGGGTGTTTTTTTCACTAATTCCACGTCGAGGTGTCGCAGGGCGAGCGTAGCCAGGGCTGTATCGGCTGTGTTTTCCCGCAAAATCTTGAGCAACACGGGCGATGCATGCGCCGGCTGTTGAAAATCGAATGCGCGGAAATACCGCAGGCGTTGTTCGAGCGGCACGGATTTATCGGTAGCCAGTTCGCCCAGCAGCGGGCAGGCCGAAGCGCAGCGGGCGCGCCATATGATGTCTTTGCCTGCCTGTGTCTGTATGTTGCCGCCGGCTTTTTGCCAGGCGGCGAGGCAGGCTTCCCACTGCCCGTCGGCGCCAATACCGAGTGCTTCGAGGTACCAGCGGTCGTTGTCTGGGTATTTTTGCGCCAGTTTTGCCCAAAGAGTGGGCACATGCGGCGATTTCTCATGGTGGAGCGCCAGGGCTATCTCGCGAAGGATTTGCGGGTTGGGGCGAGTCGCCAAGTCATACAGCGGTGCGGACGACATATTGCCCTGCCGGGCCGCGCGAATGGCAATGATGTTGATATTGGCATCGCGGTCGTGGGCAGCAGCCTTGAAATAGGCCTGCGGGTTGTCGCTTTTCAGCAGGAGCCAAAGGGCACGGGCACGGAGGTAAGGCGCTGCGTCGGAGCGGAACAGTTTATCGAGCGCCGGAATAGCCGATTCCCCCATTCCTTTCAGCGCATTCCAGGCTTTCCAGCGCACCGATAGGTTGGCATTTTGAAGGGCTTCCACAGCGCCATCGGGCGTGGAAAAATCAAATTTCGGTACGCTGTACCTGGCCGCATCGGGCGGGGCTACGCGAAATACCCTGCCTCGATTCTGGTCGCCAGCCTGGTGACCACCCACGCCGGGGTCGTACCAGTCGGCGATAAAAAGCGAGCCGTCGGGCGCCACGCATACATCGCTGGGCCGAAACCACTGATCCACTTCGCTGTGTACAATATTGGAAATCATGGCTTTATAGCCTGCGCCATCGGGCTGCACGAGGTAGGCGCGCACCACATTCGGTCCGGCGTCGGCGTGAATCGGATGCCCGCGGTAGCGCAGGGGCAGCAATGCGCCTTCGTATACCAGCATGCCGCAGGGCGAGCCGGCGCCGGTTTGCAGCAGGTTGGGCACCACGCCGGGGTCGTTGAGGTGCCAGTGGCGGCGCGGGATTTCGGGCTCCATATTGGTGCGACTTGCCTGCCAGCCTGCGCCCGTCATTTCATCGGTGTAGCCGTAGTTGCCGTATTCCATCACGTAGTTGATGCGCACGCCCTTGTTGCCGTCGTCGTCGTTGTCCGACTGCCAGAGGGTGCCGTAACTGTCGGAGGCGACTTCGTAGTTGTTGCGGAAATTGTGTCCGAGCACCTCGAAATGGGTAAAATCCGGGTCGCAGCGGAATACCATACCCTGGCGGTAGTTTTTCGGGTCGATTTCCTTGCCATCGGTATCGCGGATGGTTTGTCCGTTTTTGTCCTGGAGCATTTCGCCGGCATTGCCGAAATTGAAATACAACTTGCCATCGGGCCCGAACACCACTGCATGCAGCCCGTGGTCGTGTTGGTGGCCACCCACGCCTTGTAGTACAATTTCCTTTTTATCGGCCTTGTCGTCGCCATTTTCGTCGGTGAATAGCCATAGATAGGGGCTTTGCGACACCAGGGCCTGGTTTCCCATGACCCAGATGCCAAGCGGTGATTCTATTTCCGGCCCCTGGTAAAACACGGTGCTTTTATCGGCTTTGGCATCGCCGTCGGTGTCCTCGAGAATCAGGATGCGGTCGCCCTCCTTTTTGACCGGATTGCCGTTGATGTCGGGCCGGTAGTTGTAGGCTTCGCAAAGCCAGATGCGTCCGCGGTCGTCGATGTCCATGTTGGTAGGGTTGGTCATCATGGGCTCCGACGCGAAAAGTTGGGCTTGGAGGCCTTCGGCGACAATGAGGTTTTTGACGGCATTTTCGGATTTGCGGAGTTCGTCTTCGGGGTTGCCGGAGGGCAGGATTGTGAAACCCAGGAGAAGCGCCGAGAGCAGGAGGACTGTTTTATTCATGGGTGTGCGCGGTGTGAGTTACTCTTCTTCGTACAATTCTGCCCGCATATTGTCGATCAGCAATTCCTGCGGGCTGCCGGGGTTCCAGACGTACAAATCGACACTGTGAAATGTTTTTTTCGGCAGTTTGACATCAATGTAGAGGTTCTTCTGGTCGCCGTTGTTCAGGAAGCGATGCATGCGGATGGAGTAGCCTTTCACATTTTTGGTACCATCCTTGAACATGACGCAGAGTTGAGGCATGCGCCAGTTTTCCCATTCTTTCAGGGAGCATTTGAAGTCGGCGCTCAAACGAAGCCAGGTGGCGGCTCCGGGTTCAAGCGGGACGCTGGCAATTTGGGTGTATTCTTTTCCGGCACCGACGAACTCGCAGGGAGTGCCGTTGAATTGTTTTCCTGCCTTGAGCAGGGTAGTATCGGCATCAAAATTGTCGAAAAATATTTCTTTGACCTCCTTGCGGTTTCCAGTGTATATGTATCGGGTGTCGTACAGTTTGACTGTTTCTTCAGGCACCTTAAAACGCCCCAACACTGCCCAAAAGTAAGGGCGGGTCATATTGTAAGGGTCTACCAGTCCGCCCCGGTGCATTTGATGGGTGTACCAGAGGTTGTAATAGGCAAATGCTGCTAAAACCACATAAAAAAGGGTTTTTTTAATTTTGCTGCCCTCGACAGCAGCAATAAACGCAGCAAGCGGGAATGACAACACTGCATAACTCTGCACCATTGCCCGGCCGCCGTACCACCAGATATCCCAGGCGGTTACGATGTAGGTATTGATTAGAATAAAGAGAAAAAGCGCCCAAAAGTTGATTTTCATCCTGTACAAGGAGATCAACCCCAGCAAGGCAAACAACATTACTGGCGTGTACACCAGCCAGCCCGTGCGGGCGCTGAACATGTAATAGTAGACGTGGGGTTTGAGCCAACTGAACGACTGCTCGCCATAACTGTACACCAGCCAATGACCTGAAACGTATTTCCAGTAACACAATTGAATGCTGCCGATCAGGGCAGTGATCACCATGGCCGTTGTATACATGGCGGCATGATGGCGAATAAATCGAAGACGCTCCCGAATGGCATCACGCCGCAACGAAGGCATGCCCCAGAACAAAGGAATCAGCACCGAAATGAAATCGGTCGGCCGCGTCAGCGCACAAATACCCACCACAGCACCGATTCCGGCTGCTTTCCCAAGGCCGGGTTGTCGATAAAACCGATCGCTGAGGTACAAGAGTATGGCATACCAGGTAAACAACCAGTTGTGCGTTTGCGGCATGTCGATGGCCGCGAAATTGAGGTAGTTGGTAGCAAAAACAAGACACAACAGCACGATGCTTACGACCCGGTCGCTGAAATATTGTAGCAGTACTTTTCGCAAAAAAAACAGTCCGATCAGGCACATCAACAAGCCGCCGATGTGAATCGCCAATTGGTACGGTGTTGAAAAACCATCAGGTGCGTAGCCCAAAGGCGCTGCTACTGCATGCGCCACAGCAAAAAAAGGCAGGTATTGCAAGGCAAGTCCGCTGGAATATTTCAGTACCATATTGCCATTGGGCAGCGGCAATGCCTGCTGGAAATCGGGTGTACACTGGTATTTTTTTAAAATATCCTGGCTGAACTCCAGGTGCTTCACATCCTTGTAAATGAACACCGCCGGCAGGTACCAGTAGTAGCCCGACACATCCCAACTCAGGGTGGATTCTGTGCCTGCATTTTTCCATTTCGGGTAATAGAAGAAGGAGATGGCAGCAATAAATAGCCATATAAATGCGGCAACTGTAGCGGATGACACCTTTATCATATTATTTTTTTTTCTTACGCAGCAAAACCCTGTCACTTTTTGGTATTTCCAACGCAATATCATAGGATGAGCGTAACTGCTCCATGTCATCCCTCGAACTGGTATAATAGAACTCGTAATTTTCAGTGGCTACACGATCAGGGTGCCAGGGGTCGAGGCGAACAATTCGATTATACCCCCTGGGATCAAGATTTACATGAAATAAAAATGAATTTTGCAAAATACCTTTAGCATCAAAGGTGAATGGTTCCGGGTGATTTTCTGCCTGTTGTATTTGGTGAATGTAATTCAGAACTGTGTACGTATTCTGGTCGTGCCACCATTCCATCGCTTCATACCGGTTGGCTGAAACAGCAGTATTCACGATCGAGATGATGCTCAACGGGATAATCAATCCCCAGGCTGTATGGCCAAGGTATTCTCTTCGCCATGCAGCGGCTATGCCCAAAGACAATGCAAAAAGAGGCCAATACAATAATGCCAATCGAGGTTGCAAGTAAGGCGTATGTGTTATTTCTACTTGAGCAATATTGGCCAGGAGAATTACAGGCAATAAAACTGCTATCAGAAAACGAACATCTTCAAATGCGGCAGAGCCTTTACTTTCCCATTTTTTCAGGCATATGTACCCCATTCCCAAACAAAATGCAGCCGCAAACATTGCCAGAAAGTGAGCAGCACTATGACCAAATAATGGATTGCGATGTATAGCGGCTTCCATCGACAACTCGGACGACCCAAACAGTGTGTCAAGTCGATTCCAGTTTGTTATTTCAGAGTGCCCGCTCAAACGTTTGAGCGGGATAGCAAGCAATATCAACCATACCAGAAAAACGGGTACTGCATATTTAACTTTCGACCATAAAACGCCCCAGGCGGGGTTTTCGCGCCATACCCAAAAAAACACAAGTGCGGAAAACGGGCCGAAAAACAAAACCAGCGTAAAATTCGAATACGCAGCAAGCCCGGCAAAGGCAATACTACCCAACAGTGTTTGAGCAGATTTTTTTTCAGCATATTTCGTAGCAAACCACAAAGAAGTCATCAGGCAACCCAGGCCTAAAGAATAACCACGTGCCAATGAAAAAAAATCGAGCAGATACGGCTGTCCGAGTAACATCAGATAGGAAAAAACACGTGTCCAGTCATTGTTCGTAATTTTCCGACAAATAGACAGTCCAGCCAGTGCATAGGCAAATGCGCCGATTAATGCAGGCAATCGTACAATAAATGGATGGTAACCAAAAAGGCTGGTCAACAGTTTTATCAATAGAGTATTCAGAAGATGGTTGTTGGGATTGGCGTCGCTTTGCAGGAAAAGAATATCCATCACATGCCGAGGTACATGGGTAATGATGGTAGAACTTTCATCTACTGTGATAGGTATGTTCCACGCCCGGATGATTATATATACAAAAAAAGCAAATGCCATACTCCCCATGGCAATATTCGAATTCCGATTCATCCTGCGAATATCTCTATATTTGCCAATTATCATGGGAAAAATTAGCAATCTGACAAGAATAATCAGCACTCATCTGCTTAATTCCTAAAAAGACTCTGGGAAGGCAACAATTGGCTTATTTATGGGCAATTTCATTTTTGCACTGGCTTTCATAACCACTATCCTTAGTATCAGGGCATATGTCAAAAATGACAGGAAGGCAGTGTGGATTCTGGTCATCGGCGTATTCTTGTTGCGTTTAGCAGTTGCCATGATGGATCCCTTCCTCCACGACTGGGATGAAAAATTTCATGCCCTCGTAGCCAAAAACATGATGACCTACCCGTTTCAACCCATGTTGCGGGTACATCCGGTGCTGGCATACGATTACACCGCCTGGTGCTGCAACCATATCTGGCTTCATAAACAACCCTTGTTTATGTGGCAAATGGCGATGTCGATGCAAATTTTCGGAGTCAACGAGGTGGCCATTCGCATTCCCAGCGCCCTGTTGAGTGCCGCTATGGTATGGTGTATTTATCGAATTGCACTGATCTGGACGGGACAGTTCAACACGGCTTACCTCGCGGCACTCCTGAGTGGTTTCTCCTGGTTTCAGATTGAACTGGTGTCGGGCGCATTGAGCCTCGACCACAACGACATCGTATTTACGGCGTATGTGACAGGCAGCATTTGGGCGTTTTTCGAATACAGCCAAACCTCGTCTAAGCGATGGGCAATAGCCATCGGTCTTTTGGTGGGTTGTGCCATTTTGGTAAAATGGCTGACTGCGCTGCTGGTATTCGGAGGCTGGGGCTTGTGGTTGCTGTTGCAAAAAGTAAAGCGAGCCAACAGGAAAAACTGGCGCCATATGCTGTTGGCGGCCGGTGTCGCTACTGTCATTGCCTTGCCCTGGCAGCTGTATATTTTGTGGACTTTTCCGAAAGAAAGCGCCTACGAATACGGCTACAACATGCAACATATCACCGAAAAACTGGGCGCATTTGTGGATGAAGACTGGACGTTTTACTTTCGTCAGTGGCGCTGGCAATATGGCAACTGGTTGCTGCCGTTTATGGGCCTGGGTTTGTTGCAACTGATCGGGCGTTCCCGCATAAAAAGCCCGCTCACTATTCCAATACTGGCTATGGCGGCTGTGGTGTATGCCTTCTTTTCATTTGTGGTGCAAACCCGAATGCCGGCTTTTGTGTACATCATTTGTGCCGTGCCACTCAGTATTACAGCCTTGGGCGCCAATCGGATTTTACAGTTCCTGGACCGGCTTTCGCTGGGCAAACGCTGGCTGCATGTGCCGCTGATCTTGGTTCTGGGTGTGTACGCCTTGCGCCCCCAAGAAATTCTGGCCAGCCGAAACCCGGCCGACCCTGAACGGCAAGCCAAAATTGATAACACAAACATTTTCAAGAACTTCCATCAACTACCTGAGGATTATCTGGTGTTCAACTGCAAAAGTTACGAAGACATCGACATGCGGTTTTACACTCCCTACAATGCGCATAGTTGGTGCCCCTCGGCGAAAGACCTGGATTCCTTGCTGGCTTTGGGGTACAAGATTGCCGTTTTTCAGGCGCACAGAGGCAAAAAACTTCCCGACTATATGGAAAACCATCCGGGCGTGCTGTTCATACCTCAAGAATTCAAATAAAAGATTCAGTAAATTACATGCCTTCTGTTTCCTTTGCTAAATGCTTTCATTTTTAAATACACAACGCAAGATACTGCCTTATACCTTACTGGTTTTGGCAACGATTGTCATGGCTCTGCTCGCCGTGGTCGCAGACGGAACCGGCGATGATGGCGATAGTATATATCACTATCTATTTGCACGGTATGCCTTCGAGCACCCAGCCAATTTTTTCAACCACTGGGCCAAACCCGTTTTCACCATCATTGCGGCGCCATTTGCCCAAATGGGTTTTACTGCAATCAAACTCCTGAATGTTGTTTTTTGGGGTGTCCAATCATATTGTACTATTGAAATAGCGCGTCATTTCGGTATAAAAAACCGTTGGCTACTACCCTTGTTTGCAGTTCTATCCCCTATGAATGTAACACATACGTTGTCGGGGCTAACAGAACCGATGTTTGCAACTTCATTTGCACTTGCAGTATTACTGTTGCTGCGAAATCGGATTTCGAGCGCTTATCTTATTTTTTCTTTTCTACCTTTTGTCCGTTCGGAAGGGCTGATTATTCTTTGCCCACTTTTGATATACACTTTGCAATGCCGACAGTATACAAGGCTATTTTGGTTTCCTGTAGGCCATATTGTTATGGCTTTTGCAGGATATTGGATTCATCAGGACTATTGGTGGGTGTTCAACACCATGACTTATTCAGGCTTGCAATCGGCATATGGAAGCGGACCATGGGATCATTTTATTAATATGATGCCCGCAATCATCGGCATAGCCTTGTCGATTATGTTAATCTTTGGTTTAATATTTGGGCTTTTCACACTTGTTTTGAACAAAAAATGGCTCCGCGATACATTTGCACGAGATGAAACCTGGTTGATATATGGCATGTTTATTTGCTATTTTACAGCACATTCCATCTTTTGGTGGCAAGGAATGTTCAATTCTTATGGAATGCTTCGTGTTATGTTGGGCATTATGCCTGCCATTTTTCTTATTTGCCTGCGAGGCTGGAATTTAATTGCATCCGGATTTGCCATGATTCATCTGCAAGCCGTGCGAATTGGATGGGTGCTTTTCCTGGGTGGACTGGCATGGTCTTTTTTCGGACGCATTCGTTGGAACGATCATTTTAGTTTGAATGCTTCTCAACGCGCTCTAAAAGAGGCTGCGAATGTGGTTTTAAAGAAATTTCCTGATCAAGACAAAAACGTATATTATCTGGGAGCATATACCGCTTCCCTGTTTTTGGACATCG
This sequence comes from Bacteroidota bacterium, assembly GCA_020160935.1. Taxonomy (GTDB): domain Bacteria; phylum Bacteroidota; class Bacteroidia; order Chitinophagales; family Saprospiraceae; genus M3007. The sequence continues at coordinate 43,709 of JAIUPL010000001.1, forward strand.
ATGTGTTTGATGGCTATCATTGTAGACAACCCTGGCAACTTTATTCAGGGGAGCCCATTGCAGATTCTTCTATTATTCTCTACGACGACTGGTTTTTCGGTTACGATGGTAAAGTGCCATTGGAGCGTTTGAAACAAGATAAAAGGCTTGTTTCACTGGGTGAATTTGGAGAAGAAAGAAAAAACGCGCGAAACACTCGCATTCATGCTTTCTATTTGAGCACAGATTCCGTTTCCAACAAATGGTCTTATTACAGGCAATGGAATACCGCCGCCGACCAGCAGAGCGTAGTAGAAATTGGCGGAAAACATGCTTTAAAGTTAGACGCTCAGCACCCATTTTCCCCGGTATTCAATGCAGGAGTCCAAAGTTTTCCCCCCAAAGCCCGACTACGCATCAGTTTTGATGCATTTTCTGAAATGGAAGGTAATATGATGCCGGGAGTGCTTGTTTTTGATGTTAAATCAGGCTTAAAAACATATGATTGGCATTCTCAATCTCTGAAATTAGATAGCCTGCCCCCCCGCACGTGGCATACGTATGAATTTATTGAAGAACTGGCTGTTCCAAGGTTTGAGAAAGACAATTTCGGGACATGCATCTGGAATGATGTGTCGGAACCGCTGTATATCAATAACTTCAAAGTAGAATTGCTATCCGATTGAAGAATGCTGTAATCTTCAATTGTCTCAAAAGGCGCTTTTATCATGCCTTTTTATAAAACGGCAGCAAAACCACAATGCTGAAAAAAACAGGCATAACCATCAGATAGGTATAAGGTACCTGAATAAATCCGTAAAATATAGCAAAGTACAATTGCAGGCTTCCCAGCAGGAATAGTGGAAGATTCTGCAATTGAAACCGTTTTTTCCACCACACCCAGCAACAAATTGCCGTCACGGCCAATGAGGCGATAAACTGACAGCGTTGAAGCGCGGCCAAACGATCGGCCATTTCCCAGCCCAGATCATCGCGGAAAATGCCTGCAACCCCAAGTCCATCGTGCAAAACGCCTTTGTCGCCTGGTTCAGACCAAACACCCAATGCTGCTTTTGAATAGTGTTTTAAGCCATTAAAATAGATCATCGGATCTTTAATGAGAAAAGGAAGTACAAAGAGGAGGGTAACCAATCCCAAAACCCAGGCCGATACGTATAGCGCAAGTTTTCGATTTTCTATCCAAACTATGATAAAACAAAGTGGAAGCCACAATAAAAAAGAGTATCTCGACAAAAGGCACAGCACGATGAAAAATGCCAACATGGGGCCATGTGTTTTTGCTGGAGCAGTCAAATAAGACTTTATCTTAACCAACTGAAGTGCAAACAACATATAAAAACCTGCAATCATAAGTTCCACCGTATTGGCATAGGTAGAATCGGTAGATTCTTCAATCAGGATAAAAAGGAAAAATGGGAGTGCTGTAATAAGCCATTTGGCCTCTGTATCCATTGCCTGTATATGTATCCGCCGAATCATGGCAAGGGTGGCAACAGCCCAAATGATAAAAGCCATCCACCTTTCGTCGAAATGTAACAACGTTGCAGGCAAAAATGGCATCCACATCAACGGAAGGTAAGTGGGAGAAAGGTCATATCCGAAACTCTGGATAAGGTCATAGGGATATTGCCCTGATAATAAACGATGATTCATCACCTGGATGGTCGGTAGTATATCCGAAATATGCTCATCTATCGGTACTACACTTATTTCCCGGTTGAAGTGGAAAGCGGATAAAGCAATACCGCAGAGCGCCACTATTTGCAACAAACGATTCTCCCAGGAGCTGTTCTGCGATCGTTCAGGCGAGTTTATTGTATCAAAAGATGATAGAATTGCGAAAATGCCCATAGCTGCTCCCAACAAAATAATTACAATTCCAACTTCTCTATTGCCCATATAACGCAGTCGCTGCGACGTTAGCAGGAACATTTCTCCAAAAAGGGAAACGACAAACAGGGCGCGAAAAAGGCGATATCGCATATAAGGGAGACCGAATTAGATGAAATTATAAGGGTGCCGGCAGAGTGCTTTCCTGAATAATATAAGCCGGTCGACTTTTGGTTTGAATATACATCCGGCCCAGGTATTCTCCCAGAATACCGAGTGTTAGCAACTGTAGCCCACCGATTACAAGGACTGAAATGAGCACGGAAGTCCAGCCTTGAACGGTTTCTTTGAGCACTAAATGTGCATAGAGCGCATAAAATGCATATAAAAAGGCCAATCCTGAAATGCTGGCCCCGAGAATGATAGCAATACGAAGCGGTCGTACTGAAAAAGATGTGATGCCATTGAGTGCCAGGCGTATCATCTTTTTCAAAGAATATTTGGAATGTCCTGCGAATCGTTGATCCGGGGTATACTCAATTTTGTATTGCCTGAAGCCCACCCAGGGAATGAACCCGCGGATAAACAGGTCGGTCTCCTTAGATTGCCTTATCAGTTGTACTACTTGCTGATCTAGCAATCTGAAATCGGCGGCTCCGGGTTCGATCTGAACATCTGAAAGGCTGTTCATCAGATGATAAAAATATCTGGAACTATTGCGTTTGAACCACCCCGTTTTCATATTGTCTTGTCGGCTCGTAAAGACAATTTCGTAACCTTCTCTCCATTTTTCTAAAAAAACAGGGATAAGTGAAGGCGGGTGTTGCAAATCGGCGTCCATACAAATCACGGCCTGACCGCGAGCGTTGTCATATCCGCAACGCAATGCGTTCATATGTCCAAAATTGCGTGAAAAACTGATGTAATGAATCCATTCGGGGTTGTTTTTATGCAATTGACGCAATAAGTCGAGTGTTTTATCACTACTTCCGTCATTAACAAAAATGAGTTCAAAAGAATATTCATCCTTGAATGCTTCTACCGTTTCTGTAATCCTGAGAACAGTAGTACGAAGACATTCCTCTTCGTTAAATGCGGGAATAATGATGGAAATAAGAGTATTGCGGTTCATCGATTTTGTATCCTGGACTAAAGAATCTTTTTTTAGGCGATTATAACCAGTTTCCTGATTTGAACCTTGTGTTGGTATTTGGGCCAGCGTTTACCAATGTCAGGGAAAAGAATTATAAAAATCGCGACAAAATACGCCAAAAACTTTCGTCCTATAATATCCTTGCAGCATCCGTCCCACTGACAAATCAGTATCAAAAGACTAAAACGCATAAACCCCCAAACCCCGCCTTCAAGGCTTATACAACCTGAAATTGGGGTCCTCATACAGCAATTCATACGGCAAAGGGTCGTTCGACACCCGCCGGTCCAACAGGATGTATTTGAGCCCTTCCGCCTTAAAATCGCGCATCCAGTCTGTTTTTCCGGGCACGTCGGCATTTACAGCCCAGCCTTTTCGATGCGCCCAATACATCAGGAAAGGGTTGAACTGACCCGTATTCACCATGATTTTATCGGTCGGTTGCGTATATCGGTCCATGATAGCCGGCAAGGCCGTTACGTAAGCCTGTTCTCTGATAAAGGAATTGTACGCCTGTCTTCTGTTGGTATAAAATCCGAAGGCCAGTAGCAGCACCACTACTACCCAGAGGCGGGTGGAAGGCCAGTTCAGGTGGTCGAAAAAATAGCCGAACAACAAGGCCAGCAGCGGTATCAACGGAATTCCGTAGTACTCATGCGTCGGGAATACGATGCCCGTTTTGAGTGTAAAAAGAAAGAACAGGGCAATATACGCTGCCGTAAACCACTTCATTCGGGCAGATGCCCCTGTCCAGAGCAGACCCAATCCCATCACCGACAACAGGAACGGTATTCTGTAATGAAAAGGTTGTTCCATCAGCATGCGCCAGGAGTCGTTGGCGCGGTCGATTAAAACAGTTTTTGCGCCGTCCTTCAACGATACTGGCCAGATCAACTGATTGCCATAGGTTTCGAGCAAATACGGCATCCAGTAGTAATACCACCACCCGACACAGGCTGCCGTGACGCTCATTGCCAGTACGACATTGCGCTTAGGCTTGAACTCGTTCTCTTTGTTGAAAAACGGGATAATCAGGAATGTAAGCAGTATGAGGAACGGAATCTTACTCAGAATACCACAAGTAGCCAGCACAAAACCCGCTGCCAGATGCCAGGGGTTTTGTTTTTCAAGGTAATTCCACAAAAACCACACCCCCATCGTTACCAGCGACAGTGCAAAGGTGTCGGGCATGGTTTTGCGCGCATACTCGAACGTAATAGAACTCATCATGGCTACCAGCGCAATCAAGGCTGTCCGTTTGTTGGAACACCTTCTGACAATATCATAAAAAAACCACAACCCTGCGCAGGAAACAGACCAGTTGAGCAATCGACCGTACCAGTCGTGGGTGCCAAACAATTTGAAAATGCCCGCCAGCAGGTAATTGAATATCGGAAATTCGCAGGCCATAATCCCGTCCGTCTTTCCGCCAATATCCATCCGTGGGAAAAAGAAATTCGGATTGTCCAAAAAATTTCGGGCAATAGTAATGGTCAAGGTCTGCCGCCAGGAGTGGTGATCCAGCGGAGGCTGGGTGATGTACTCAAGCCCCAGGAGGAAAAAAGCCCCGATCAGAATTCCGACAATCTGGATTCGAGTATTTCTGAATTGCATATTCAAGGCGTTTGAAACGGACGGATAGGAAGAGCAGATAGTTTTTTTGAAAATTGCAGGCGCAATCGTCGCAAAATAACACAGAGTTTCTTGAACCCGAGCGTAAAAAATTAGTTTCGCTGCACATGTCGCCTTCCGACCACTTCCACCACCTGCTTAGTCTCCTCGCCCGCGAACGCGACGAAGACCTGCAGGAATACTTGCGCCAGATACGCGAACGGCCGCTCCCGGAACGCGTGGAGCGTGGCTACAGTTGGTACCCCCTGCAAATTGTACAAACGGGTTTTGCCCTGGGCGACAAGGCTTTTGTGGTAGTGGAACGCACTACGCGCCGCGACGAACCGCACCAGTTGCGCGCCGGCCAGACGGTGCGTTTCTTCACTCAGTCGCCACACGTAAAAGACCCTGACAAACAAGGGGTTATCAACTACGTGGAGCGCAATCGAATGAAAATCGTGCTCAATGCCCGCGATGTGCCCGACTGGATTACCTTCGGCCAACTCGGTGTCGATCAGTTGTTCGACGACCGCAGTTACCAGGAGATGGAACGCGCCCTGCACAAGGTGATGCAGGCAAAAGGCGACCGGCTGGCCGAACTGCGCGACATACTGACCGGCCGCAAAAAACCGGCGGACATATTCGAATCCACCCCTGTTCAACTTCCCGGCCTCAACGACAGCCAGAACGCTGCCGTAACGGCCGTACTCGCCAACCGGGATGTAACGGTCATCCACGGCCCGCCGGGCACCGGCAAAACAACTACGCTGGTAGCCGCCATTGCCCAGATGGTGCAAAAAGAAAATACAGTGCTCGTCTCGGCTCCCAGCAATACAGCAGCCGACCTGCTCACCGAACGCCTCGCCGCCGCGGGCGTACAGGTGGTGCGTGTGGGCAACGTGAGCCGCATCGATGAATCGGTGATGCAGCACACCCTCGACAGCATCATCGCCCGGCACCCGGAAAGCAAAAACATCAAAAAAGTAAAAATTCAGGCGGCCGAATTCAGGCGGCAGGCGCGGCAGCACAAGCGCAGTTTCGGCTACGAAGAACGCCGCGAACGCGAACACCTCAAACACCAGGCCCGCGAACTGGAATCCTGGGCCGCCAGCCTCGAAGAACGCCTGCTGGAGCAAATTCTTAGTTCGGCACAGGCCATTACCTGCACGCTCGTCGGTGCGGCGCATCCGGTGCTCGACAAGTACCGATTCCACACCTGCGTGATGGACGAAGCAGCGCAGGCGCTCGAACCGGCGGCCTGGATACCGATTGCCAAATGCAGTCGCGTGGTACTGGCCGGCGACCCGTTTCAGTTGCCACCCACCGTAAAAAGTATGGAGGCCGCGCGTGGCGGATTGTCAAAAACACTGATTGAGCGTTGCCTCGAATTGCTGCCGGATGCAGTACACCTGCTCGACGTGCAGTACCGCATGCACCAGTCGATCATGGATTTTTCCAACCAGTATTTTTACGACGGCGCTTTGAAAGCCCACGATTCAGTGGAGGGCCGCCGATTGCTCAGCCTCGACCCTGGCGGAGAAATCGTGACTGTGTTCGAGCCGGTGCTTTTTGTAGACACGGCCGGAACGGGTTTTGAAGAAAAAATCAACAAGGATACAGCCAAAGACTCCACCCGCTATGCCAGCAAGTACAACCCCGAAGAGGCGCTTCTACTGCGCGAGCACTTGCTGCAATTGCTCGAAAAATTTCCCGATCCCGATCATTTTCCCAGCATCGGGCTCCTGTCGCCGTACCGCGAACAGGTGAATTACATGGAAGATATGGTGCGCGAAGATGAGGTGCTTTCGCCGCTCTTTGCCGACAGCCAGATCGTGGTGAATACCATCGACGGCTTCCAGGGCCAGGAACGCGATGTGATTTATATCAGTCTGGTGCGCTCCAACCCCAAATCCGAAATCGGGTTCCTCAGCGACTACCGCCGTATGAACGTAGCCATGACCCGCGCCCGAAAATTACTGGTGGTCATCGGCGATTCAGCGACGATTGGCAACAACGCGTTTTATGCCAAATTTCTGGCGTATTGCGAGGAAAAAGGAGGATATGAGTCGGCATGGGTGTATTTTAAGTAGTCCTGAGTCGACAGTCCTGAGTCCTAAGTCTGTAGAGTACACCTGATTACCCTTGGCTTTTTTAAAAAGAGTACGAAGGGTAATCAGGTGTACTCTACAGACTTAGGACTCAGGACTGTCGACTTAGGACTTTTATTACTACTTTTGCCCTCGCTGGCGAAACAAACCGACGTTCCCGGCGTTTATCGGTTCTTTGGTACAAAAAAGACGACAACAACAGGCAAGTTTACCGACGTTTCAGTTTTTTTGTGGCTGACCTGGCAGCAGGCAGTATTCAGACACGTTTGATTACAAAAAACACCGAAACACAAGGATACCCAAACATTTTACAATGGCACAATTCAATTCGGACGTAGCGGCGGTAGATGCACTCGCACAAGCGTACAAAGATCTTTCAGCAGAAATCGGCAAAGTCATCGTAGGACAGGAAGACGTAGTAAGAGCCGTTATTATTTCCCTTTTTTCCAATGGCCACGCGTTGCTGGTAGGGGTGCCCGGACTGGCGAAAACGCTGTTGGTGAGCACTATTTCCGAAGTGCTCGACCTTGATTTCAAACGCATACAGTTTACGCCCGACCTGATGCCTTCCGACATCACGGGTAGCGAAATTCTGGATGAAGACCGTAAATTCCGCTTCACACGCGGCCCTGTTTTTGCCAATATCATCCTCGCCGACGAGATCAACCGTACGCCGCCCAAAACGCAGGCTGCATTGCTGGAGGCCATGCAGGAGCGTTCGGTGACTGTGAGCGGTGTACGCCATGCCCTGCCTTCGCCGTTTTTTGTACTGGCTACACAAAACCCGATCGAACAGGAAGGTACCTACCCACTGCCGGAAGCCCAGTTGGACCGTTTTATGTTCAACATCCCGCTGACATACCCTTCGTACGAACAGGAAGTGGATGTTGTAAAAAGAACGACGACCTCGGGTCGGGTCGAGTTGAAACACATCCTGAGTGCCGAGCAGATTATGGAATTCCAGCAACTGATCCGCAAAATTCCGGTGAGCGACAACGTACTGGAATATGCCGTCGGGCTGGTGTCCAAAACGCGCCCGAATACACCTCGTGCCACCAAGGAAGCCAATGCCTACCTCGGATGGGGCGCTGGCCCGCGTGCGAGCCAATACCTGGCGCTGGGTGCCAAATGCCATGCAGCCATTCGTGGAAAATACTCGCCTGATGTGGAAGACGTGCAGGCCATTGCCAACCTGGTGCTGCGTCACCGCATCGTGCGCAACTACAAAGCGGAAGCGGAAGGTGTGAGCGAAGAAAATATCATCGAGTCGCTGCTCTGATTTATTAGAAAAGCATCGGTAATTTCAAAGGGTTTGAAGAATGTAACTGCCCCATAAGGCGGTTATTCTTCAAACCCTTTTTTATTTTTACCTAAAATATTGCTTGTACAAATTCCCAAACAGGGGTTTTCGAAGACACACCGGCTGCATCTTTCAGGCGGCGCAGAGATTGTAAGGTAATGTTTCCAAATTTGACAAATTTTTAAACGTTGTCAATTTTCAAGTTACTTTTGTCAATAATCACATCTTAATCACCTTCATTATGGCAAACATCATACGCGCTCATTTATTAGAAAAGCAATCCTCAAACGGTTTGATTATTGGAATATTGATCTTGTGTTCGGTCGCATATTTTGGTATCCAATATCTGATGCCGCCTCTTCCGCCTGAGCCCCTAAGAATGGAACAAAAGTCATCAGGCAATTAAATTATGTCAGCGTTCACATTTATTACAAATTACAAGGGCGGAATATACATCCGACAGGTAAATGCCAATGACATTTTCAGTGCTTGTCATACATGGGCGGCGCAACTTGCTGCCACGCAGGATATTCAGGAATTGAATACCAATCAATTTTTGAAGGCATTCAAAGATGATATAGATGAATTACCGCCACTTCCACTGGAAGATGTGCCTAATGTATGGGCATTTACAGTAGGCATTGGAAGGGTATTTATGCTTGTTAATATTGTAAAAACTGCTGAAAATCAGGCACGTTTGTCACAGTGACCCCTCCCCTTCAAAACCCCAGCGCCACAAACACGGGATAATGATCTGAAAAATCGCTGTCGCGCCCCACGCGGCAGGAATAGGTCGTAAAACTTTTTTCCGCCAGTACATAGTCGATCCGCAGCATGGGCAGCACACCAGCGAAGGTGGTGCCGAGCCCCAGCCCTTTTTCGCGAAACGTATCCGTCAGTCCTTCCGACAGCAGGGCATACACATAAGAATTGGGTGTGTCGTTGAAATCGCCACACAGCACGATGGGGTGTTTGCATGCGAGCATGTGTTCGCGGAGGCGCTGGGCCTGTTCGGCGCGTACTTCGGTGGCATTGCCTACGCGGTCGAGCACAAAGCCGATGTCGTGCCAGGTTTCCTCTTCATCGAGTTCACCTTTTCCGATCACTTTTTCGGTGGTTTGTGTTACGCGGTTGGATTGCAGGTGGACGTTGTAAAACCGGATCAGTTGGTTGGCAATGCGCACATCGGCCCAGAGCGTAGAATTGGCAGTTTTGCCAAAAGGGATGTCGCCGCCCGCTTCAATTGGGTAACGGCTCAGGATCACCGTGCCTTTTTTCAGGTTAAAGGTGTGTGCATAGCCCATTTTTTCGGCCAGCACCCGGTAAAATTTACCTGTTGTTTCCTGTGTACACAGTACATCCGGGTTGCCGTTTTCTTCGAGGTAGCGGGCATACGCAGATGCCCGTTTTTCGTTGATTTCATCGGTAATTTTCTTTTCCCTGAAAATCTCGCCTATGTTGTGGGTAGCAATGGTGATCGCACTTTCCGGAATGGTATCGCGGCCCAGGTCAAACCCGATGAACCCGGAAACAAACTGCCAGCCCAGCAAAACCACGCCAAAATGATACAGCGCGAAGCGGTTGCGGCGCCAACTCCACCAGATGCCCAGCGCCAGATTAAACAACAACAACCAAGGAAATGCTGTACCAAAAAATGCCAGCCATTTGAACGTGGCCGGGTTCACCATCGGGCAAGCGTAAGCAAGCAGGGTGCCTGTCATCACCACTGCACTGATTATTCGGAGTGCCTGCCGGAAGAGGGATTGCATGGGGAAGGTATGAGTTGTGAGTTATGAGTTATGGTGCTGTACGCTGGGCATGGTTGGCTAGGTTGAGGGAGTTGAGAATGTTGAAAATGTTGAGAGTGTTGAGGGAGTTGAGAGGTTGAGGAAGGGTTGAGAAGTTGGTACGCCCGCTTAGGCTTATAGAGTAGCCATGAGTACAGCACCATAACTCATAACTCATAACTCATAACTCATAACTCATAACTCAATCCCCTATTTCTTGCTCGCTTCGTACAAAAAGTCCTTTTCCTCTGTGGTCAGGTTTTCATAACCCTGTTGCTTGATTTTATCGAGGATGGCATCCAGTTTTTCCTGAAAACTAAGGTCGTTGGTATCGGAAGCGCGATTGCCTTTGGCGTTGCCGAAAGTAGTTTTCATGGCGGGTTGCGGGCGCCGGGGAGGAGGTGAAGGTTTGCGTTTGGAAGCAGAAAACCAGCCCAGAATGCGATCGAACAGGTTGTTGAACGGCACTGCAAGGTCTTTGCCGTCGCGGAGTTGGTACACGAAAAACACGCCCATGGCAAAGCCGCCGAGGTGGGCGATATGGCCGCCGGTATTGCTGTTGTGGGCAATACCCACCATATCGAGCAGCACCATCACCAGCACGATGTATTTCAGTTTGACTTGTCCGAGCAGGATCAGCATCACTCGGTAGTCGGGCGCCAGAATGAGCACCGCGCCGGCCAGGGCCATCACTGCACCGGAGGCGCCGAGTGCATAGGGGATCGGGTAGTGCATCCAGAAATCGGACAGCAAAAACAGCACATTGCCTACGAGGCCGCCCATCAGGTAAATGGGGAACACCCGTCGGTTGCCGATCAGGTCGCCGGCAATGGTACCAAACAGGTACAGGAAAATGAGGTTGTTGACCACATGCCAGAAGTCCTCATGCAGAAACATGGATGTGAAAAAGCCCCATGGGTGGAACAATGCCGTTTGCCACTGGGCAGGCATGCAGAAAAAATACAATCCGTCGTCGAAATAGTCGGGTATCCCATAGCCTCCATTGGCAATCCACAGCGTGAGTTTTACCAGATTTACTGCTACGAACACGCCGAAATTGACAATGGCCAACCGGGTTACCATGTTGCCCATTCGAAACGAATATTTGATGTCTTCCCAAATAGAGCCGAATACCGCCATGTTTGAGTTATCAGTTATCTGTTATCAGTTGTCTGTCTGGTTTCTCTGTATGTTTTGATCAGCCCAAAATGCACTGCCTTACATAAGACGTAATAATTAGCCTCTACGTTGCGGCAATTACATTTTTCCTTCATTTTGCCCTTTGCTCATTGCCCCTTGCTCATTGCTCATTGCCCCTTGCCTCTTGCCACTTGCCCCTTCCTCCTTGCCGTTCACCTCAACCTTCCTCTATACCAGATCATGATGGTAATAAAGCCGAACACAGCGCCTCCCAGGTGCGCGAAGTGGGCAATTCCCGTAGAGTAGCCCCGTACGCCGTAATACAACTCCAGTCCGGCCATGATTAAAACGAAATACTTGGCTTTCAAAGATATAGGTGGAAACAACAAACTGATCACCTGGTTGGGGAAAAGATAGGCAAATGCCACATAAATCCCGAAAATAGCCCCCGAAGCGCCCAGCATGGGTACATTCCAGGTGTGCGGATCGATGCCTGCACGTTCCAGTTCCCACCATTGTACGCCGAGGTGCATCAGATATGCGCCCACGCCACATATGAGGTAGTACAGCAAAAAGCGCCGGTGCCCCCATTGATACTCTACCATGGGCCCGAAAATGTACAGCGACAACATATTGAAAGCCAGGTGCATAATATCGCCGTGCATGAACATGTGCGTTGCCATTTGAAACGGCGCAAAAAACTGTGAACCCGGCATAAATGCTGCCAGGTACAGACGCCCGAGCCCGCCTTCATCGCCTTCCATGATACGAGGGAAGGACTCTTGCCCCAGGATTACATAACTTCCGATAAATACCAGAACGTTGAGAATAATCAAATGCCGGACAACACCGGTGAATGACTGATAGAACATAAATCGTCGGCACCCGCTTACGGGTTAAATCTTTTTTGTAGTTCGTCTAATTCGAAAGTAATAAAACATTTGCGTCCGGAAGGCCCTGCATACGGTACCGAGCAGGCAAATAACTGATCGATCAGGTCTTCCATGGCCGTTACCGACAGCACCTGACCGCGGCGAACGGCGGCACTGCGGGCCATCGAGCGCGCCAGGTTTTCCCGCGTACCCAGATCGAGGTCGAGGTTGGCCTTGTATTGTGCCAGCACCTGTTCTATGAGCAGTTGTTCCGACTGCCCGCCGCCGAGGTTGGCCGGTGTACCGTGTATGGCAAATGTGTTTCCGCCAAATTCAGTAATTTCAAAACCCAGGAGATTTACCTCGTCCAGCATACTGCGCAGCAGGGCGGCATCGGCAGGCGCCAGTTCGAGGGTAGTAGGGAACAGTGCTTTTTGGGTAGCCACCGGTTCATTGCCCAGGGCTTCCAGATAACGTTCGTACAGGATGCGTTCGCTGGCCGTTTGCTGGTCGATAAGTAAAAAGCCTGATTTGATATGGCTCACAATGTATTGACCATGAACCTGATAGGGCATTTTTATCCCTTTGGAAAACGAGCCGCTTTCATCGTCCATAGAGGCAACCTCGATACCAGGCTGTACTTCGTACACAGGTTTTTGCCCAAGAATGGCTTCGAGGGTAAGAGCATCTGATTCTTCTTCCGGAGCGGTTTCGGCGCTACCTTTTTCTACCAGTTGCAGGCCTTCATATAGGCGTTGCCAGTTGCGCAGGTTGTCCTGCTGGCGTGCAGCGTCGGTTGGGGTGTTTTGCGGCCGGTTGTAGGTGTCCACCGAGGCCGGACGCTCTTTGTTTGCAGAAAAATCGGACAATTTGACGGGGCGCGACTGGAAAGCGGGTTCCTGCTCGAAATCGAGCGTCGGCGTGATATTGTGGCTGCCCAGGGCATGGCGTACCGTCACTTTGAGGTAATTGTACACCAGTTTTTCATCGTCAAATTTGATTTCCTGCTTGGTGGGGTGCACGTTGATGTCGATTCGGGAAGGATTGATTTCCAGAAATAACACAAACAAAGGGTAGGTGTCGGAAGGCAGCAATTCCTCGTAGGCGCTGATGACGGCGTGTTGGAGGTAATTGCTTTTGATGAAGCGTTTGTTGACAAAAAAGAACTGCTCGCCACGCGACTTTTTGTAGTAGTCGGGTTTGGCTACGAAGCCGCTGATTTTCAGAATATCGGTTTCTTCCTGTACGGGCACCAGTTTTTTGTTGGTGGCGTCGCCCAGGATTTTGACGATGCGCTGGCGGAGATTGCCGCTTGGGAGGTGAAAAATTTCCTGATCGTTGTGGTGCAGGGAAAAAAACAGATCGGGATATGCCAGCGCTACCCGTTGAAATTCATCCAGCACATGCCGCATTTCAACCGGATCGGCTTTCAGAAAATTACGGCGGGCCGGAACATTGTAAAACAGGTTTTTTACTGCAATACTGGTACCTGGCTGGGTTTGGCAGGCTTCCTGCAATTTTACAGTAGAATCTTCAACGAGAATCCGCACGCCAAGTTCGTCGGTGGCGCGGCGGGTACGCATTTCCACCTGGGCTACAGCGGCAATAGATGCCAGGGCTTCACCCCGAAAGCCCATGGTTTGTATGGAAAACAGGTCTTTCGATTCGCGGATTTTGGATGTGGCATGGCGCTCGAAACTCATGCGTGCATCCGTTTCCGACATGCCGCATCCGTTGTCGATCACCTGTATGAGGGTTTTGCCCGCATCCCGAACAATCAGTTTGATTTGTGTAGCACCCGCATCGACCGCATTTTCAAGCAATTCCTTTACCACAGAAGCGGGGCGCTGCACCACCTCTCCCGCTGCAATCTGATTGGCTACACTGTCGGGTAATAATTGAATAACATCTGCCATGAGACAACAGCAACCACTCCGGAGTGTGTTTTGTTCGCATGGGTATTAAAATTGGAGTGTTGCAGGAGTACAAAGGTATTGATTTTTATTGGTTGAAAAGGAGATATGGGTGGGAGTTATGAGTTGTGAGTTATGGTGCTGTACGCTGGGCATTGTTGGGAAGGCTGAGGGAGTTGAAGGAGTTGAGGGAGTTGAGAGGTTGAGGGAGTTGATACGCCCGCTTGTGTTCATAGAGTAGCCATGAGTACAGCACCATAACTCATAACTCATAACTCATAACTCATAACTCATAACTATTTCACACAATAATATTTTTATCTGCTACATTTGCAAAGGCCGAAATTTTTATAAACCAATTTCACTTCATTGCAAAACGAATCACCTGTTATGAAAAACACCTTACTTTCTTCGGCAATTACATTGGTTGTAGGTTATATCTGCAACAAGTTCCTGCCTGCCGGCTCAGCCACCTGGGCAGTTCCTGTGGTCAGCGCGGTAGCAGGCATATTGCTTAAACAGACCCCTAAAGACGGCGCCATATCCGGTGCAGCAGGCGGTGGTGTACTGGGCGCTATTCTGGGCGCTACAGGCGATGCTGGCCTGGGTGGCCTGCTGGGAGGCATGTTGGGAGATAGTGGCGGACTCTTGAGTTCTTTGCTGGGGGGCGGCGTGTTGGGTGGCGCCGGTGGCGGTATTGGCGGCTTGCTGCAAGGTATGCTGAATAAAGGCACTGCAGCCTCCTGATTTTTGAGGGAAAACTATCCGGTTTTCGGTCGCCGGATAGTTATTGGTTATCGGTTATTAGTTATTAGGGGTGGTAAGGGACCATCTGCACAATTGTATGGCATCCCTTTTTGTGTAGCCATACAATCGTGCAGATGGTCCCTTACCACCCCTAATAACTAATAACCGATAACCAATAACTAATAAATCACTGTTTCTTCTCCACCACCATCAGCCGCACCGTAGGTGGCAAATTATTATACAGTCCTTTTACATTGACACCTTCCTTTTTCGCTTTTTCAATTTCGCGAATTACCTGGGCGGTATCTCCCTTGTGGGCATTGGCGAGGATCTTTATTTCATAGGCTTCCGTATTTTTTGGATTGATTTGCAGGGCTTTATCGGCGTTTTTAATAGCGCGTTCGGTGTCGCCTACAGCGATGTTGGCGCGGCCGGCGTCTATTTGCGCTTTGGTGCTTTTTGATTGCGTAAGCGCAGTGCGTTCCTTTTTATCGCGTACTGCCTGCAAGGCAACAAGGCTGTCTTTTACCTCCTCGTTTTTCTTTTTGATCCAGGTACCATCCGATTTTTTATCCTTCTTCAGTTTTAGTTGTTGCAAATCATCGCCTGCCTTGTCGGGCTGCCCACTTTTGAGGGCGGCATCTACCCGCAGGCGAAGGATTTCAGAACTGGCCGTTTCGGCCTTGGGCGCTGCCACTTCCAGGTCGCGGGCTGCTGCCGCATATTCTCCTTTTTCATACAGCAAAGCGCCGCGTTTTTGGCGTGCTTCTGCATATTCGGGATAGGCGTCGAGTACCTTGTTGTACACCTCGATCGCGTCTTCCTTTTTGTTGTTTTGAACCAGGTTGTCGGCCATCGCGAGTGCAATCGCGGTATCGACAGGTGTAGCGGCTTGCCCCAGTGCACTCATTTTTGCGGCTACGGTATCTACTTTTATCAGGTTGGCAGCAATAGGCATTCTGGATTGATTGGCCAGTACCACATACAGCAGGCGCACAATGGCATCGACATCGGCAACGAGTTGCAGATTACCGTCTTCCTTGATTTTCAAGAGGTTACTAACGGTGGTATCGCCCGTAAAACGCACGCCGCCCGCATCGAGCAGTTTGTAAAAAACATCGAGTTTGTATTCCTTGGCCGTGGTAGAACGATTGATTTTACCCCATACAATCATCTGTGCGTCGCAGTTGCGGGCAATGTCCGCCGCCTCGTCAGGGTTGGGATAGTTTTCGTCTATTTTGTACTTTTCGTTGACGTCGGCAATGACCTTCGAGTTCATGGCAGGCGTTTTGGAAATCAGTGTATTAAGCCCGTCGGAGATTTCAAATTCCGGTTTTTCCGTTCCCTCAGCGCCCGTTTGTTTGAATGGCAGCACCATCACTTTCCATTGGTAGTTGCTGCCAAAATTGGGGCAGGCTTCATCGCTGGCCGTCGAGAAACCGCCGCCGAAGAATTTCCACAGCAAAATAGCGCTGGTGAGCGCCACCAGTCCGCCAGCCACGTAATAACGCCATGCTTGCGAATGGGTAGGTTTTTCTTCCTGACCTGGTGGTGCAAAATTGCCTTTTTCAATCTGGCTAATGATTTGCAATACCTTATCGGTCACCTGATTGGCAACAAGGCGGTGGTCTTCGGTACTGATGGTGCCTTTCAGCAAAGCGGCTTTGTTTTGATACAGGTCGGCCTGGTTGATCCGGGCGATCGGTGTCAATTCTGCATAGACAGGATCACTGTCGAGGAATTCGATCAGGCGGGTCAGTGCCAGGTCTACATTCCCCTCTGTGATCATTTGTTTGATGGCAGGCAGGATTTGCGATGAGTTCATAAAAAAGTGCAGGTGAATGCGGTGTTCTTGTAATCATTGGACGAACATAACGCACAAAAGCACAAAAGAATTTGCTAATACGTAGTTAGATTTTACTTAAAGTATTGGAAATCAGTGTTTCCTATAGCAATGGCTTCAGCACTTTCCACACATTTTCCGCCACAATTTTTTGTCCTTCCACATTCGGGTGAATGCCGTCTTCGAGGTTCAGCGACGGAATGCCCCCCACCCCTTCCAGCAAAAACGGCACCAGCACAGCACCATTCTTTTTGGCCAGGTCAGGATACATACTGCGAAAGGCATTGGTATAAGAAGCGCCCAGATTCGGCGGCGCCTGCATGCCCGTCAGTACTATTTTACAACCCGGGTATTTGTTTTTGACTTTTGTGAGAATGGTTTGGAGGTTTTCACGCGAGGCTTTTACGGGCAGTCCGCGCAGGGCATCATTGCCGCCCAGTTCGAGTACAAAAATATCGACGGGTTGTTTGAGCACCCAATCAACCCGATTTTTACCATCGGCCGTGGTTTCGCCGCTCAGGCCTGCATTGACACAGCGATAGGGGAGCCCCATGGCATCGATTTTTTGCTGGATAAGGTTGGTAAATCCCTGTTCGGGAGAAAGGTTGTAGGCGGCTGTCAGGCTGTTGCCAAAAAATACAATGTTGCGGCGCGCTGCTGAAGGCGTGACGACAGGGGATGCGCTTTTAGTATCGGCATTGCTTTCCGGTGCATCGCTTTTGCTGCTGCAAGCGCTGAAAAACAAAAAGGCTGCAAACAGCCAGGTAATTTTGTTCATGTAAGAATGATTGTGCTTTGTCGCAAAGGTATATCAGGCTACGGAACAAATGATGAACCAGGTTGGTTGCGATCTGGAAGAGAGAGATGAGTTATGAGTTATGAGTTATGAGTTATGAGTTATGATGCTGTACTCTTGGCTTTATTAATAGAGTGGCCAAAAGCAGCGTGTGTATAACTCATAACTCATAACTCATCTCTCACCTCTCTCTTCTATCCACTGATACTTCGGATTCCCTTCTACTTTCACCTGGCAGTTTTCTACCTCTGTCATACGCGCCAGGCGAGTTGCCCGAATGTGCAGAGCGGCTTCTTTAGGCATATACGCATAAAAATCGCGCACTTCCAGCGCCGTAGCATCGAGCGTACCAGCCGTAAATTTATTGAGGGCAATGCGGTCGCAGTGCCCGCTAAGTTTCAGCCAGTTGGGGTTTTTGAATGCAATGGAAGGAAAATCGACAGCAAGGTTTTCTGTCTGCACATTCAACCACATCGAATCTGTCTGGAAAAATGACAGGGACAAGTTGGTGGCCGACAAAGGGGATGCCGAAATCACTTTGTAGCAATTGGAAAATGAAAAATGGCGTTGCCTCCAGAGGCGATTCTCGTCTGTTCCGAGCCCAATGCGCGCCCTGATGTGTGCTGCGAGAAACTGGGCATACTCCGGGGAATCCGGTTGATGAAGTGCAGCGTTCTCCTTATTACCATCCCCGCTTAAGACGTGAATATCTATGCTTGTACTGCCATTTATCGAGGAGGTTTGCACGCCAAGGTGCCGGATAAAACTCGTGTCGCCAATCAGTTCCACGCCCTTGAAATCAGGCACCAGTTCGACCTGAATCGGGGCTTCCACATTGACTCTGAAAGGTGCCTCCGCATCGAACACAAACCGGTTGACTTCCTTGCGGACGGGGTCTTCGAATGTCGTTTTGGGGTCGGGCACAAACCTGGGAGGGCGCGGCACGGTTTTGAACGCGCTCCAAATGACAGTTCCCGTAAAAAGCGACACACCTGTGAGCGCTAAAATCCATCCTTTTTTCATGATTTTGAATTGTTTTGGTGTTGTTGATACCATGTTTTGAGTTCATCCCACTGAATGCCGAGTTCGTCTATGGTCTTGAAAAAAGGCGGTAGCAGTTCTTCTGTAAAGGCTTTTTTGCGCATGTCGCGTGCTTTGCTCACCCCGTCGTCGGCAACGAAATACCCGATGCCGCGCTGGTTGACAATGATGCCAGCGTCTTGTAAAAAGGTAACCGACCGCACCACCGTATTCGGATTTACCTGTAGTTCGGCAGCCAGTTCGCGCACCGAAGGAATGCGTTCGCCGGGCGGCCATTCGCCTGCCATGATTCGTGTGGCTACCTGTCGGGCAATTTGCAGCCAGATAGCCGTTTGCGCTTGAAATTCCATATGTTACAAGGTGCGTTCGCGGGTGAAAAAATAGGTAGACAACAACAGCAAAAACGAGGGGATGAATACACCGATCATCCAGAAAAGGCGCACCAACACCTGTGTATGGGTGTCTAATTGTGGATCGTAGTACGACATACTAACCTGTTCCAGCAGGGCCGATTTTTCCATACCGAAAGAAAAACCGCCGGTCCCGATAAGTGCAAGTTGAAACAACACAATAAACAGTACCACAAAAAATACCAGGCCCTTCAAGACGCCCAGTCGTTTCCAGGCCAGGCCCGATGCATAGGCAGCAGGCAATGACATATAAAAGATGAAAAGTGAAATTTTTACATCTCCGCTCCCCCAGTCGATGGAACGGTATCGGAATGCCATCCAGTGGAGCGACATCCAGCCAAACACTTCAAACAACAGGTTGTACGTCAGCCAAATGATGAATGGGAACACAACTCCTACCAACAGGCTTTTAGCCAGCCATTTCTCCAGTGCCGAAGCCGGCAACATCAGGGAACGGGCAGCGCCGCCTGTTTTCCCCAGTTCGCTGTATGCCAGGCCGGCGTGCAACCAGCCACAGGCGCACAAATAGACATTAAACATCAAAAAAGGTGTCTCACTTTGCAGGTTGACATAAGCCCCGTGCGCATCGATGAAAAAAAAGAAAAGCAGCAGCGGAATCATTCCCAGCAGTACGAGATAGGGTAAAATGGGCTGATTTTGCCAACTCAGTCGGAAAACCTGAACGAAGCGGCGAACATCAAATGTGTTGTTCATACGGCAAGGAATTTTGAATGATTTCAGGATGTGATTGAAGCGCTTTGAACAGCAGTTCCAGGTCGAGTGGGCCTTCCTGTCCCTGCGTATTGCGCAACAGGCAATGGTGGCCGCCCGGTATTCGTTCGGAATACAACAGTTCGTCGGCATCGGGCAGTTGCACGGTTGTAACCGTGCGCAAATGCGTTGTCAACTGTTCCAAAGAGGATTCCAGCAATACGTGCTGCGCTTTCAGGACGATCAGGTGATCGAGCAGCATGGCTACGTCGTGTACATGATGCGTGGCAATGATAGCCAGGCGCTGCTCGTCGATGCGGGCACTCAACAGCCGCCGAAAACTGTCTTTGGAGGGAATATCCAGCCCATCCGTGGGTTCGTCGAAGAGCAGGATTTGACACCCACTGGCAATGGCAAAACTGAGTATCACTTTCTTTTTCTGGCCAAACGAGAGGTCGGAAAGTGACGCATCGGCAGCAAGCCTAAATGTTTCCAGTGCATGCAACCAGGAGGTAATACTGAAATGAGGATAAAAGGGCGCGTACCGTTTTTGATATGCCTGCACTGTCACACGAGGCAGGTCAAATTCGACCGGCACATAGTACACCTGCTCCAGAAAGGACGGCTGGCGCAACATCGGCTTCTTCCCGTCTACCGAAATATTTCCGGCTGTTGGAAACAGCAACCCGCCAAGCAAATGCAGCAAGGTGGTTTTGCCCACGCCATTGGCTCCCAAGACGCCATACACGCCCCCCGCCTCCATCTGAAGATTGATCCGGTCGAGTACCGGCCTGTTTTTCCGATAACTGAACGACATGCTCTGAACATCAATCATAAGGTAGTTTGTTTTAGTGAATTAGTGTACTATTTAAATAGTACACTGCAAACATAAACCCCTTTACGCATACAGCGCAAGTGGTAACAGGATATTTTTTTTCAAAAATCTTATTAACGCCCCGGATTGCTGCTGCAAGCACTTTCTTTGCACACCTATGAGTGTCCTTTTCAGCCACGGATATTTTCTCTGCGAAGACCCGAAAGAGCAGCAGATCATGAAGCCCTACCCGCCGCTGGGCCTGCTGTACCTGTCGGCCTGGCTGGATAAACACGGGGTAGAAAATGAAGTGTTTGACACTACTTTTTCCGAAAAAAAGTATCTGAAAGCCCGCTTGCTCGAAACCCCGCCACGCATCGTGGCCCTGTACGCCAACCTGATGACCAAGCGCAACGTACTGGAAATTGCGGCGTTTATCCGCAAAGAGGAAAGTCTTCGAAACACCCTCGTGGTAATGGGCGGGCCCGATGTGACGCACAATGCTGCCGACTACCTGGCACATGGCGCCGACCTGATCGTGATTGGGGAAGGCGAGCAAACCATGCTCGACATTTGCCTTAGCGCGGAACACGGTGGGCGGGAAAACCTGCAACGATTCGCACACATACCCGGACTCGCTTTTTTACAACCCGACGGACTGCTTTTCAAAACACCTCCGCGGGAAAAATTGCGCGACATCGACGCACTCCCATTTCCCAATCGCCACAAAATCGACCTTCAGCAATACCTCTCTGCATGGAAAAAAGCACATGGTCACAGTGCCGTCAGCATCAGCACGCAACGCGGTTGCCCATATACCTGCCGCTGGTGTAGCACGGCAGTGTACGGACAGAGTTACCGGCGGCGCAGCCCCGAAAAATTGGTCGATGAAATCGTCTTTTTGCAGGAAAACTACGATTTCGACCTGATCTGGTTTGTCGATGATGTGTTCACGGTGAGTCATAAATGGCTGGGTGAATTTTGCAGCGAACTGCGCAGCCGCAACGTTCAAATTCAATTCGAGTGTATTACCCGCGCCGACCGCCTCAATGCTGCTGTCATCGACCTCCTGCGCGAGGCAGGCTGTTTCCGTGTGTGGATTGGCGCCGAAAGTGGTTCCCAGCGCATTATCGATGCTATGGATCGCCGCGTCGATGTACTGCAAGTGCAACAGATGATTCGCGCCGCTTCCGAAGCAGGCATTCAGACAGGCACTTTTATCATGCTGGGCTATCCTGGCGAAACAGAACGCGACATTCGGGATACAGTGGCACACTTGCAGGCGTCCAACCCCGACCTGTTTACAATTACCGTTGCATACCCGATCAAAGGCACAGGCCTGTACGAAGAAGTACAAAACGCCACTACCACGCAACTGCCCTGGGCGGAGAGCACCGACCGCGATCAGGATTTCAAGCGCACCTATCCAAGGCCATACTACGATTATGCTGTCCGCTGGACGGTAAATGCCGTGCACTTACATAAACTCCGGCTTGCCGGTAAGGCGTACTCCCTCAAAGGATTCAAACTGGGTGTAAAAACGGCTGCTGCGCGCGCCGGCATGTTGTGGTGGCGCAGGTAGAGGCAAGTATAACAAACCTCATAGGTTTTGAAAACCTATAAGGTTTCGTAGCGTATCTTTGCGCCCCGGTAAAATTACCGTACACCATACCTTCACTATAATATCCAGTACCTTGGGAATCAAAGCATTTGCGCCAGCCAGCATTGGAAACGTCGGCGTAGGATTTGACATCATGGGTTTGTGCCTAGAACGCCCCGGCGACGAAGTGGTGGCGAGCAAAAGCGATACGCCCGGTTTGCGCATTACCAAAATAACCGGCCATGGCGGCCGCCTTTCCAGCGAAGTAGAGAAAAATACGGCCGGTGTGGCTGCACGCAGTTTGCTCGAATACCTGGGTGAATCCGGGCACGGTATCGAACTGGAAATCCATAAAAAAATGCCCTTTGGGAGCGGCCTTGGCAGCAGTGCCGCCAGCGCCGTGGCTGCCGTGCTGGCCGTCAGCGAACTGTTGAGAACGGGCATGAGCAAGCGCGAACTTTTGCATTTTGCCTGCCTGGGCGAACAACTGGCTTCGGGTAGTTACCACGCCGACAATGTGGCGCCCTCGCTCATTGGTGGTATCGTGCTTATTCGCGACAATGCCACGCTCGATGTACACCGGCTGCATGTGCCCAAAGGGCTGTATGTAGTGGTCGTGTACCCGAAAGTGGAAGTACTGACCAAAGAAGCGCGCGCCATCCTGAAACCGGAAGTTTCGATGAAACAATACATTTCGCAAAGTGCCAATGTCGGCGGGTTTATCGTCGGTTTGTACAACAGCGATATTGGACTCATCGGGCGCAGCCTGCGCGATGATATTATCGAGCCACAACGCGCCGCCCTGATTCCGGGTTTTTATGATGTGAAATCGGCAGCGCTGGAAACGGAAGGCGTGCTCGGCTGCAGTATTTCCGGCTCCGGGCCCTCGGTTTTTGCGCTTTGTGCCAACAGCCTGGCTGCCGAAAGCGCCGGACTAGCCATGCAAAAGGTATTTGCCCAACAGAAAATTGAAAGCCAGATATTCCTTTCCCCCATCAACCAGGAAGGCGCCACCATCTGTTAAATCCCTCCCACTCCTCCTCTCTCACTTCTCACCTCTCACCTCTCACCTCTCACCTCTAAAAATGCGTCGCGTACTAGAAACCGAGCAAAAAGCACTCGAAATCAACCTCGATGACCGCGTGTACGGCGCTTTTGCCGAGATCGGCGCCGGACAGGAAGTCGCGCGTCATTTTTTTCAGGTGGGAGCCGCCGCTGGCACCATTGCCAAAACAATGAGTGCCTATGACAAAACGGTGTCGGATGAGATTTATGGGGCCGAGCAAAAAGGCAGCGGGCGTTATGTGTGCGAGTCGCGCCTCTACAAAATGCTTGGCCACGAATACGACTTGATGGAAAACCGCCTGCGTGTGGTGCGGCCCGAACAGGCGTTTTTTGCATTTGCAGATACCGTGGCGGCGATCAATTTCCAGAAAACCATCAAAGGGGACGGCTGGCTGGGCTTGCGTTTCCAACTTCGGGCCAATACCCGCCCCAACGACCTGATCGTGCACGTGCGCCTGCTCGACAACGACAACCGGCTTCAACAACAGGCAGTAGGCATTCTTGGGGTCAATATGATTTATGCCTGCTATCGTTTTTATCACCACCCGGAGACACTGATTCAGTCGCTCATGGACAACCTGCACGGTCGTATCGCACTCGATATGATCCGGCTGGAAGGCCCCGATTTCCAGCAACTCGACAATCGCCTCGTGGCTTTGTGGCTGGTGAAAAACGGATTGAGCAGCGTGGCGATTTTTGGTCCGGATAAAAGAGGGTTACACGCTGGCGAATTCCTGTACAAAAAATCAATCCTCATCGCCCGCGGCAGTTACCGCCCCACCACCCTGGTGCAGCAGGATATGATAAAGACCGCTTACGATCAGTTCAGGGCCGAATCGGATGTCGATCCGAACCAGACCTTCCTGCTCACCGAAATTGCACTCGACAACCTGCGCGCCGAAGGCGAAATAGACGAACAGGATTTTATTGACCGCGTAGACATGCTCTGTGCCCTGGGCCAAACAGTGATTATTTCCAATTATTCCCAGCACAAAAAACTCATTGCCTATTTCAGCGACTACAAGGTGCAACGCATCGGACTGGTGATGGGCGTGCGCAAACTCAAACATATCCTGCGCGAAACCTGCGAACAAAACCCGCACAACCTGCTGGGCGCGTTTGGCGAACTATTCCCTCAAAATGTTCGTTTGTACGTCTATCCGGCCCGCGACAAACAATCGGGCCAGTTGATCAACGCACAAAATGTGACCATCCCCAAAGACATTCATTTCCTGTATCACTACCTGCTTGAAAACCGCAACATCGTGGATATTCAGCATTTCAACCCCGATATTCTAGGCATTTACCACCGCGAAGTACTGGCCATGATTCAACAAGGCGAACCCGGCTGGGAAGAAAAAGTACCCGATGAAGTGGCGCATTTGATCAGGGAAAAACGTTTGTTCAAATATCGGGTGAGTAGTGAGTAGTGAGTGGATTGTTTTCAATGAAGAAAAAATTCAAGTTATGTCATTAGAAGAAAAAATAAACGAAGACCTGAAAACCGCCATGCGCGCCAAGGACGATGTGGCCCTGCGCGGTATCCGTGCCATAAAAAGCGCCATTTTGCTGGCTAAAACAGACGGCAGCGGCCAGGCAATCGACGAAGCCAAAGAAGTGCAGATGTTGCAAAAACTCGTCAAAACCCGCCAGGAATCGCTTGATATTTATATCAAAAACAGCCGCGAAGAACTGGCTCAGAAAGAACGCGAAGAAATTGACGTCATTAAACGTTACCTCCCGGCCATGATCGAAGGGACCGAACTGGAAGCCATTCTCCAGCAAATTATCGCTGAAACCGGCGCCACCAGCGCCAAAGACATGGGCAAGGTAATGGGCGCTGCCAACAAACAACTGGCTGGCAAAGCCGATGGACGGGCAATTTCGGAGATTGTGAAAAAAATCTTGCAGTAAAAGTGGTGAGTAGTGAGTGGTGAGTAGTGAGTAGTGAGTAGTGAGTGGTGAGTAGAGTGTCCGATAAAAGGCTAAGGATAATCTACTCACCACTCACTACTCACTACTCACCACTCACTACTCACTACTCACCACTCACTACTCACCACTCACCACTCACCACTATGGTACTTAGAGCAGAAAATATCATCAAGGTATACGGCAAACGCACAGTGGTGCGTGGTGTTTCATTTGATGTGAAACAGGGCGAAATTGTCGGTTTGCTGGGCCCGAACGGCGCCGGCAAAACCACCTCGTTTTACATGACTGTGGGCTTTATTCAGCCTACCAGCGGAAGCGTTTACCTTGATACAGAGGAAATTACCACCTTGCCCATGTACCGCCGCGCCCAGAAAGGTATCGGTTACCTGCCGCAGGAGCCCAGCGTATTCCGCAAACTCAGCGTAGAAGATAATATCAAGGCAGTGCTGGAAATGACCAAACTCAGCAAAGCCGAACAGGCCGAAAAACTGGAGTCGCTCATCGACGAATTTAACCTGCACAAAGTGCGAAAAGGCAATGGCGACACCCTTTCAGGCGGAGAGCGGCGCCGCACGGAAATTGCCCGCGCCCTGGCCTCCGACCCACGGTTTATCCTGCTCGATGAGCCCTTTGCAGGTATCGACCCGATCGCTGTGGAAGATATTCAGTCGATTGTCGCCAAATTGAAAACCAAGAACATCGGTATTCTCATTACCGACCACAATGTGCAGGAAACGTTGAGCATCACCGACCGCGCCTACCTCATGTTTGAGGGGAATATCCTGAAGGCCGGTACAGCCGAAGAACTGGCCGAAGACGAAATGGTGCGCAAGGTGTATCTGGGCAAGCATTTTGTGCTGAAACGGAAGGTGATGGACTAAGAATTTACGATTGTAGATTACATCGTAAATCATGTAATCTACAATCGTAAATCATAGAATCCCCTGTTCCGGATTCCGCCCCTTTATCCCCTTAAAATAGTTCCAGATATAGGCGATATCGGCGTCCTCATTGCTGGTAGGCCAGAACAATTTCGGGTCAAAAAACACCTCTTTGGTTTCCCAATTGAATGTACAAAGGCAAATAGGCACTTCTGCCAGTCGGGCGATGTGGTAAAACCCCGTTTTGAAACGCTCCACTTTGGTTCGGGTGCCTTCCGGCGCTATGACCAGGTGCATGCGTTTTTCGCGGTGAAATGCCTCGACGGTAGCCGATACGAAATTGTGGTTTTTGCTGCGGTCGACAGGTATGCCACCCAGCCAGCGGAAAAAAATGCCGAAAGGCCAGCGAAAAATGGTGTGTTTACCCACATAATTGGCCCTGTACTTACCCGCGCTATTGACCAGCACCCCTACCGGAAAATCCCAGTTGGACGTATGTGGAGCCACCGCAATCACCAGTTTGTCCACTTCCGAAGGATAGTGTCCTGTAATTTTCCAGCCCCATAAACGGAGCAAACCTTTGCTGATCCAACTGAACATATCAGGTCTTTTTTTGGTCGTAAAAGTAATAGACCTGCGTTCCTTTTGCAATTGGCCTTTTACAATTTCAGCAGAGCCAGTTGTGCTACTTCCTTGGCTTTGGGCAGGTTATCATGCGGATTATCCATGGCATCGAGCGTGATACTCAGCACGGAGTCGCCTTTTTTCACCAGCAGGGTTACGATCGTAGTGCCCCAGAGCGCATCATCGCCCAGGCCGCTCACCGATTCTTCGTAGGTGTCGCGGCGGTCGCGCTTAAGGTTTTCAAATTGCTGGCTGGAATGCACGCCGGTTCCGTAGTGAAATACCTGTACGACCAGACTGTTGCGGGTAGGCAGGAAGTTGTTGGCATCTTTTTCATTGTGCGCTTCACGCTCTTTCCAGTCGGGGCGATTCCAGGTGTGCAGGCAAAATGCCTGATTGGGCAACGGGCGGCTGTTGAGGCTCAGGGCCTTGCCGTCTATATTGAAGATTTTCTGAATTTCTTCCTGTGTGATCAGGTCGCAACCGTGGTCTTTCCAATGGTTTTTACGAAATTCCCGTATGGCAACGGTATCGATGCCCCATGCATCGGTCTGTGAGACAGCGGCCGGCTTGTCTTGTTTGCAATTTCCAAAAATGAAGGCCATGAAAACGAGGGCTGTCGTAAAAAGCGCAGATCGTAGCATAAAAAGTGTTGTATTGAAAGATTTCGGATGCCTTTTGCGTAAAAAAGCGCGCAAAGATACGCCGATCTAGTGTTTAAAAAAAGGAACACCAAGTGGTAAAAAGGAAGTGATTAAAGCCAATTTTATGCCGAAAAGGCGAAAAAAAGGCCCAAAGTGAAATTGTCCGACATTTTGTTCCGAACATTGTGCCGCCTGTCGGGCGCGATTGCCGATATAAAATCGCACATTTGCCCCGACAACTCAAATCATTATCTAACCACCACAAGTTACAGACAGGATAAAATTATGGCTGAAACCCTCGACACGTCCAAAACCCAACCGAATGCAAAATTTCCGTCCGGCATTCCCTATATTATAGGCAATGAGGCGGCAGAGCGATTCAACTATTACGGGCTCCGTGCGATTCTGACCACTTTTATGGTGGCGCAGTTTTACAACCCGACAGGCTCCACCGATCCGGCCGTAGTACAGGTAGCAGAGGCGACTGCCAATGCTAAAACCCACGATTTCGTGGCCATGACATATCTGTTGCCGATGTTTGGGGGCATGGTAGCCGACTGGTTTTGGGGCAAATACAAAACCATCCTGTGGCTCTCGCTGGTATATGCACTGGGCAGCACCATGGTGGCACTTTCCGTCAATAGCGAAGTGATGTTTACCACCAGCCTGATGCTGATCGCACTCGGCGCCGGGGGTATCAAGCCTTGTGTATCGGCCAACGTAGGCGACCAGTTCGATGAGAGCAACTCCAGCCTGATTTCAAAAGCCTTCGATGCATTTTATGCATCCATCAATGCAGGTTCTGTACTGTCGATCCTGCTGATTCCGTACCTGAAAAAACACTACGGCCCGACGGTAGCATTTGGCGTGCCTGCTATTGCCATGCTGATTGCGGTGTTGTTTTTCTGGATGGGCCGCAACAAATACCGCCGCGTACCACCTGCCAAAACCGACCCGAATCGTATTGTGGTGCTGGCAACGGCGTTTCTTTCCCTGTTGGCCAGTTACATCTACTTCGATAAAATACAACACCAGGGCATTGGTTCCGTACTGGGCGCCTGGTTGGTGCTGGTTATTGTGCTGGCATTCGTATTCAAAAAACAATGGTTTGCCAAACCGGGCAACTTTGTAGGAATCAACCTCTATGCCCTTACCAATGGAGGTTTTGCCGCCGCTGCCAAAGAGTATGGCGAAGAAACACTGGAAGGTATCAAATCGGTTTGGCGGGTGTTGTCGGTTTTTGCCTTCATCCCGGTTTTCTGGGCGTTGTGGGATCAAAGTCAGTCGGAATGGGTAGTTCAGGCTTCTAAAATGGACCTCAACTGGCTGGGCATCACCTGGGAGGCTGAGCAAATTTCTTTTGTGAATGCCGCCTTTATCCTGGCCTTTATTCCGCTTTTCTCCTTCGTACTTTTCCCGGCGCTCAACAAAGCCGGACTGCGCGTTACACCACTCCGTAAAATTGGCGCGGGATTCATCCTGACAGCCCTTTCATTCGTGATTATTGCCATCATTCAGGGCTGGATCGACGCTGGTGAGCGCCCCAATATCAGTTGGCAGATTCTGGCGTTCGTCGTGCTCACTGCAGGGGAGGTACTTATCTCCATCACAGGTCTGGAATACGCCTACACGCAATCGCCTCCATCCATGAAATCAACCATCATGGCTTGCTGGCTTATTACCGTTACCCTGGGTAACGTGCTTGTATCCGTCATTCAAAACAATATCAAAGACGGCGGCTTTTTTGCACAGTTTCATGGCGCCGGCTTCTTCTGGTTGTTTACAGGTATTTGCTTCGCAACGGCCATTTTGTTCATGATTATTTCTCCGCGTATCAAGGAACGCAGTTATATTGTTTAGATGTGAGAGGTGAGAAGTGAGAGGTGAGAGAAGGGCTGCCCGGTGAAGAGCGAAATGTCGGCTACCGGGCAGCCCTTCGTATGTAACGCGTATTTTTTTGCTAAAATCTGCTGAATTGGTTCAAGGCTATTACATTTTCCTGTGAAGGCTTACCTTTGAAGCGTGGCAGCCTGTCCTTCGGCCGGCTGGTGAAAATTTATTTTTACTATTCAACAACAAGGCTACTCATGAATTTCAAACTTCTACGCCTCTTTGCTTTTACCTTACTCTTAATGGCTGCCCGAAGCGGGAGTGCCCAGTGTGAGTACACCCTCTACATGGAGGACTCTTTTGGCGATGGCTGGAATGGCGGCGTACTCTCGATAACGACCGGCACAGATACCTACGACTTTATGATCGACTCCCCGTTTTTGGGTACAGGCGATGGTGAAGATAGCACCGTGGTATTTTTGGTAAATGCCAATGTTCCTCTGCTGCTTACCTGGTCGGCCGGTTTTTATGATGAAGAAGTTTCCTTTACACTGGTCGACAACAACGGCAATGTGGTGTATACCTCCGGTTTTCTGGAAGACGGATTGCTTTTCATCGGTCAGGGCGTATGCCCCAGTTGCCTGAAACCCGTCGAACTGAAAACAGAAAATGTGTACGATACCCGTGCAAAACTCCGCTGGACGCCCGTAGGCGCCAGCCCAACCGTAGGTTGGTGGGTTATATATGGCCCTGAAGGCTTTGTTCCCGGCCCTGGTGTAGGCGACACGGTGTATGTGACGCTGCCCAAAGTGACACTTTTGGGCTTGCAGAAAAAAACAAAATACGACGTATATGTCATTCAGGATTGTGGCGGTGGTGATGCCAGCCAGATTGTAGGTCCTCTCAGTTTTGAAACCTACTGGACCAACGACGTGGGCGTTTCGGGTGTACTGACACCTACCAGCGGATGCGATCTGGGCGTTGAAACCCTTACCATTTTGATGAACAACTACGGGTCGGCGCCACAATCGCTTATACCGTTCAATTTCACCGTAAATGGCCAGGAGGCCGGTGTTCCTCAACCGCAGGATGGATTCTACACAGGCGTGCTCGGCAAGGATAGCACAGAGGTGATCGAATTCGAAACGACGTACGATTTCTCTGCACCAGGCGAATACGTCATTCAGGTGTTTACACAAATGGGTGGCGACGAAGATTTCAGCAACGACACCACTACCTATTACCTCGTAGGGCGTCAGGTTGTTCCCTATTTCCAGGATTTTGAAAACTGGTCGGGCGGCTGGAAAGTAGAAGAAACCAGCCAAAACCCTTCCTGGGAATTCGGTACGCCTAATAAACTCCTGCTCAACAGCGCCGCCAGCGGACAAAATGCCTGGGTAACCAAACTCGCAGGTTCTTACAATGCCAGCGAACGCTCTTACCTCAACTCTCCATGTTTCGACTTTTCGAACCTTACAGACGATCCGGTTATCGAGTTTTCTGTATTCTACAACACAGAAACCAGTTATGATGGCATGTTCCTGGAATTGTCGGTAGACGGCGGCGATACCTGGGAAAAAGTTGGCGCTATCGGAGAAGGCCAAAACTGGTACAATTTCAACAATACAATACTCTCTCTTGGCGATGTATGGGCCGGCCTTGCCCCGACCGGATGGCTGGTTGCCCGCCATGGCCTGCCCGGTACTGCCGGCGAAAGCGATGTGCGCCTGCGCTTCGGTTTTGCTTCCGACGGTTCTGTTCAGTACGAAGGCGTTGGTATCGATGACATCCACATCTTTGTGCCACTGGCCAACGACCTGGGGGCTTCCGCTATTCAGACCAGCGGTTTTGATAACGAATGCGGTGTAGCAGAAGATGAAGTGACCCTCACTATTACCAATGCCGGAACCGACCCACAAAGTTTCTATCAAGTGGGTTATTCTGTGAATGGTGGTGCTCCTGTAATTGAAAATGTCGGCGCAGTGGTGATCGGCCCGGATGAATCCTACAACTACACGTTTACGGTTCCTTTCGATAGCCGCAATGGCGAATTCAATATCACCGCCTGGACGCTGCTGCTCGACGAGCAAAACCTTTCAAATGATACTCTGACGTACAGTATTGCTCACTTACCCCCGGCTCCGAATCCGCTGCCGTTTACAGAAGATTTTGAAGCAGGACCATCCGCCATCAATGACTGGACCATCACTACAGGCTTTGCAACGGTGACCAATGCACACAACAACGTGTCGCAGGTACTTGCCATGAATATGTGGAGCAGCAGCCCTACGCTGGATTACAATACTCCACGTCTGGGCTATGTAGGCGCTTCTGATACACTCCGCTTTGATTACCGTATAACCAACTACACAGGCGGTGGTACTGTTGCTACGCCTATTGCCGATAACACCATTGAAGTACAGGTGTCTACCGACTGCGGTTATACCTATACTACCATTTACACCATCGACAATAATACGCACGTAGAACAAGT
The DNA here is from genome assembly GCA_020160935.1 of Bacteroidota bacterium. Taxonomy (GTDB): domain Bacteria; phylum Bacteroidota; class Bacteroidia; order Chitinophagales; family Saprospiraceae; genus M3007. Next base: position 74,858 of record JAIUPL010000001.1, read on the forward strand.
GACGCTGCAAAATGTAAAAGTGCCTCTGACGGCATTTGAAGGCCAGGCCATCGTACTGCGTTTCCTCGGCACCTGGGCAGCAGGCGACTTCTGGTTCGACCTCGACAATATCAATATCGGCAACTGTGCATACGATATGCAACTCAGCGCAGAGGTAGAACCCTCTACTACAGGCAACAACGGTTCGGTAAAAGTAACAGTAGGCGCAACGGACAATCCGCCCTACCAGTTCCTGTGGAACAATGGCGTCACGGCCGACTCGATCGCCAATGTGGCAGCAGGCACCTACAATGTGACCGTAACCGACGCCAACGGATGCTCGGATGCTTTACAGGTGATTGTAGGCAGTGTTTCGACCAATGATATCGAAGGCCTTTCGTCTCTTGCCCTGCAACCCAACCCAACTTCCGGTAGCGCACAAATCGTGGCCATATTCGACCACGCAGTAGATGCACAGGTAGAAGTGGTGAATGTGCTGGGACAGCGTGTATGGGAAACAAACGTATCGAGATCTACCAGTGTTTCTGAAACCCTCGACCTGAACAATGTTCCTGACGGGGTTTATCTCGTGAGACTCACCGTTGACAGGCAAACAGCGACCAGAAAACTGGTGAAAAGCAGCAAGTAAATGCCTCGCTGAATATTCAGTTGCGATTAAAACTAAACAAGAGCCATCCCGGATTCGGGGTGGCTCTTGTCGTTTTCAGGAGGTATATCTTAGCCAAGCGTTGTTCAGGTGGTAGAATGGACTTTAGTCCGTCGGGATAGCGCCATTTATGGCGCTCACAACAAAAATAATAATTACAGCGCCATAAATGGCGCTATCCCGACGGACTAAAGTCCATTCTACCACCTGAACAACGCTTGCATATCCCTCACCATGAGGCGAAGCCCAAAGGAGTGCCTCAATCCAAAATAAAAACCCCGTTTTCGAGCATTTCGCTACAAAAACGGGGCTAAAAATTCAAAACGCAGGTCTTTTTACTTCTTCACCATGGTTTTGAATGCATCCTCATTGATCTGCACCGGATAAGCCTGGCGGAGGTCGTCGATCCAGCGCTTCTCCAGATAATCCTGGTAGTCGGCAACGGCATAGCCGCGTGCTTCCGAGAGGTTTTTGGAGGTAGGTGGAACAATTTCCTCAATTTTCAGGAAGTACGAAGTTTTGGTACCTGCATCTGTTTTGACGCTGGTAACCGCGCCAGCCGACCAAAAGGCGCCCAGGTCTTTGTTCTTGCCTTTTTCGAAGAGTTTTTCCATCACTGTTACCACCTCTTCTTTTTTGTTGATCTTTTTCAACACCTCGGCCGACGGCTTTTTGGAAGCCAGTGCACGCACTTTTTCTGCCATTTTCGCATCGTCGGTTTTCAAGGTATAGATCGATACGCGAGCGCGCTCTTCCCACTTGTATTTATCGGCCAGGTTGGCTTTAAAATACTGGCTGAGGCCTGTAGAGTCGTTGTTGGCCTTGTCCCAAACATTGATTTTCAGCGCTTCAAAAAGCAGGATGCCTTCCTCATATTCACGCATAAGCGAGTGAAAATCAGGATATTTGGTATCGAGTTGGCTCTCTTCAAACTGCATAGTCACTTCGTCCGACCAGTTTTTGTACAGGCGCTGAATAGTTTCGTCCATTGGAAGTCCCACACCGCGCATGCGGTCGCGGCCGGTTTTCAGGCAGTAATCTTCAAAATCAGACACAGTGAACACCTTGTTGTCGTTGTAGCGCAGCAGCACATCCTGCGGCTTGGCAGGGTCTGTTTTCCATTTGAATGTAAGGAAAACGGTATCCAGTTGTTTGGCAGCCCATTTACTCAGCACCATCGGATATTCCTGAAAGCGGCTTTCTTTTTTGATGCGGGCGATCATGCTTTGCTTGGAAATTTCGCTGCGGCTGTCGCGTTTGATGCGGTCGCCCAGGCCACGTTTGATGCTTTCAAAGGTGCCGATGGGTCGGCGGCTGATGCGTTTGATGATGTGCCAGCCCAGGCTTGTTTCAACCGGCGCTGTGAAGTCGCCATCTTTTTCCAGTCCAAAAGCGGCATCCTCGAAACTGCGCTGATAGCGATTGATGCCAAAGAAGCCGATATAACCGCCTTTGGATGCTGTTACCTTGTCTTCCGAATACCGACCGGCGACATCGTCCCAACTGGCGCCACTTTTCAGCAAGGCATAAACGCTATCGATGCGCATGCGCTGCATGCTGTTCTTTTCCGGCGCTTTGTCTTTTCTCACAAGGATTTGTGCCACTTCCACTTCACCGCGGGCAGGTCTGAAATCATTTACCTGCACGATATGGTAGCCGGAATTTGAACGGATCGGGCCAACAATCGCGCCTTTTTGAGCCGCATAAATGGCTTTTTCCATCTCATAGTAGCCGTCGGGGAGCATGGCCGTCACAAAACCCAGGTTGCCGCGGTTTTCCTTGGCCGATTTGTCGTCAGAACTGTCGGCGGCTACTTTTTCAAAAGCAACACCGCCTTTGACGAGTTTCAGGATATTCATCGCCCGATTGTAGGCGCGCAAGGAATCGGCAGCCTTTGCATTGCGGTCGCAGGCAATAAAGATGTGGCTGATATTCACATCCTGCTGCATACGGTCGTACGTTTCGTGGATGAGTTTTTCATTCACTTCTTTGTCTACCAGATAGGAATTGGCCAGTTGCCTGCGATATCCTTCCAGTTCGCTTTTCAACGAACCGACGGTATCCAGTTTCATGTCGCGTGCTTTCTGCACCTTCAGTTTGAACTTGACGTACAGATCCAGGTAATCGCGCAGGGATGCTTCCGAAAAATCGGCCTTATCCTGGTTGGTTTTGGTGTAGATGTACCTGAACTCGGAGACGGTTACGGGTTTGCCGTTTACCGTAAACAAAACAGGGTCGGATGATTGGGCTGCCAAAGGGGCAACGAACCACAGGATAAGGCAGGCCGAAGCCAGCAAATGTTTAAACATAATGAATGGAGACATGATTGTAGTCGGTTCCTGTTCCGGGATTCCTGTCCGGTACCAAAAGTCAGGAAGAAACTTGGTGAGAGTCATGCTGGATAGTGCAGTTTTTTACATGGAAATGCGAAAAAACGGGTGCAAAATTAGAAAAGGGTGATAAAAACGCCCGAAAGCCTTTTGTGTTTTCTCTTTATTAACAGGAATTTGATGAAAACGGACGGTGGAGCAGGGTTTGCAGGCCATAAAACAAATGACCGCCCGGAGTATTTCGTCCGGGCGGTCATTATGAAATGCAATCGGAAAGGAGGTTATTGCTTAAAATTTGGCAATTTTCACTGTTTTCACTTCTCCATTTCCAATTTGTATACGAACCATGTAAATGCCGGAGGGCAAATCTGTCATCGGAACCTCTTCCTGCAGGATAGCGCCTTTCGGAATGGTAAGTGCATGTACCAGATCGCCCTGGGTAGTAGTAATGGTCACTACCACGTCGGCGTCGTATTCCATGGCATTTTTAATGGTCATTTTATCCGTTACAGGATTCGGGTACACCGACACGGCTGTTGCTTCAGAAAGATCGAGTTTTACTTCCACGCTTTCCGAGAACGCATTTACGCCGTTTGCATTGGAGCGTTTGATGCGGTAGTAACTGGTACCTGCCAGCGGAGTCTGGTCGACAGCAGTATATACATTTTCGCTTGTGGTGTTGTGCAGGCCCATTACCGTGGTTACAACATCCCAGGTAATGCGATTGGCCGAACGTTGAACGGAGTAGATATAGGCATCTCCTTCTGCATTGGTTGTCCAGTCAACCTGTACCGTGTGGTTAGGTTGTACAAGGGCCTGCAGGTGATTGGTAAAATCGGGACAGTTGTTGCCGCCTGCCGGATTTACAGTAATCACGATGATATTCGATTCCAGGTAGTTGTTGCAACCGGCACGGCGCGCGCAGCGCATGAAACGGGACGTTTCGAACAGCGGACCAGGCTGGTAACTCGGGCCATTGGCGCCCGGGATAGGCTGCCATGCCGGCAGGCCGTTCACCAGTACCAACTGCAGCCACTGGAATTCCAGCGCGCCACTGCCACCCGTAGGAGCATTTACCTCCGTAATGGCAGCAGGTACTTGTCCTTCACAGATGATCTGTTCGCAACAGATAAAGCCCGGGTAGGTCACGTTGGCACATGGTATGTGGATGCCCGCGTCGAAGCAGAAATTGTCAGGTTGGCCGGCAATGATTGTAAATGACGAGGTTTTGCCATTCGAGCCTGCATCGCTGTCGTTGCAATCGGTGGATGCGTCTTTAGGTGAGAACACATATCCACTTGGGATACCGCTGAACATGATGACATATGTGCCTGGTGTAACACAGGTAAATTGATACAGACCACTGCTATTGGTCGTCGTCGTAGCCACGATCACGTCGTCGGAAGTGCCAAAAAGGTTGTCCGTACCTGCTTTGATCAGCATAACGGTCACGCCAGATACGCCTAAACCGAGTTCATTGGTGTTCTGGAAACCGTCCTGATTGTTGTCATACCAAACAAAATCGCCGATGGTAATACCATTAGCCGTTGTGCCAATGGTAACGCTGGCAGTAGCCGTACAGCCTGCAGCATCTGTTACCGTAACCGTGTGGGTGCCTGCGGTCAGGTTGGAAGCGACGGCGGTATTTTCGTTGTTGTCCCAGTGGTAGGAGTATGGTCCTGTACCAGCAGAGGCACTTGCTGTTGCACTACCCGGCTGATCGCAACGGGCATTGGAAGAGGCCACGATGACTACGTTTGGCGGGATGGAAGCCGCAACGCTCACCTGGCCGGTTGATGTGCAACCGGCTGCATCCGTTACTGTTACCGTGTAAGTACCTGCATTCAGGTTGCTCACATTTTGTGTATTGGCGCCGGTGCTCCAGTGGAAAGAATAAGGCGCTGTGCCGCCAGTGGCGCCTGCCGTAGCAGAACCGCCTCCAGAGATACAGTTGGCTGGAGAACCAGGAGAAACGAGCACCGTTGGAGCGCCCGGCTGGGTAATAGTTACCATTGCGCTGGCCGAACAGCCTGCTGCATCGGTAGCAGTTACATGGTGTACGCCTACGCTCAGGTTGGTTGCAGTTGCAGTATTCTGGCCATTATCCCAGAGGAAAACATAACTGCCAGCGCCGCCAGAAGCGGTTGCGGTAGCGCTGCCGCCCGTCACACAGGTAGCGTTGCTGTTGACAACAGCCGTTACTGTCGGGCCTTGCGTTTGGCCGATAATAACGATGGCTGTAGCGACACAACCTGCAGCGTCCGTTACCGTTACGCTGTGCGGGCCAGCGCCGAGGTTGGTAGCCGTCTGAGTAGTCTGGTTGTTATCCCATTTATATGTGTAAGGAGGTGTACCGCCTGTGGCCGTAGCCGTGGCGCTGCCGCCCGTCAGGCAGGTAGCATTGGTAACTACCTGAGCCGTAACGGAAAGGGTAGATGCCGTTGGAATGTTCACCGTGCCCACACCTGTGCAACCGGTGGTAATATCGGTTACCGTAACGTTGTGGTTACCGGCTGTGAGGTTGGTAGCCATAGCCGTGTTCTGGCCATTGTCCCAACTGAATGCATAGTTGCCCGAGCCGCCGCTGGCCGAAGCCGTTGCTTTGCCGCCAACCGTACATCCTGCATTGGCATTTACAGTGGTATTGACTGTCAGGGTAGTATTGGTACCACCGATGGTTACAGAAAACTGTTTGGTACAGCCATGCGCATCGGTAATGGTGCCCGTGTAGGTGCCAGGCAATGCCGTAATGGTGAAACTGGTAGATCCGGTGCTCCAGACTACCGTATAAGGTGGCGTGCCACCACTGGGAATAACCGTAGCGCTTCCAGGCAATCCGCATGCGGCATTTACCGTGGTGGAAGTGCAGCCCAGGGCGGTGGGTTGCGTAATCGTAATATTCGTGAAATTGGAACAGCCGTTAGCGTCGGTGACGGTGACGGAGTAGTTGCCGGGAGCAAGTCCTGTAACGGTAGAAGTGGTCGCGTTGTTGCTCCAGTGGTAAGTGTATGGAGGTGTGCCCGACATGCCCATGACGGAAGCCGTACCATTGTTGAGCCCGAAGCAGGTAACATTGGTACTGGTATCCATGATCCAGATACCCTCGTTCCAGAAATACACCGTTCCGCTGCCGGCAGTGGTGCATCCGTTGGCATCCGTAACCGTTACGGTATAGGTGCCTTGAGCGAGGCCCGAAATCTGGGCGGTGGTGGCGCCGGTACTCCAGTGGTACGTGTAAGGCTGCGTGCCACCATAAGGTACGGCGGTCACCTTGCCATCAGGCACAATGCCACAAATCTGGCTTTCGCCGTACACCTGAACGCCCAGTTGAGGAGGCTGTGTAATCACAACCGTGCCAACGGCATAGCCCTGGTCAACGTCGGTAGCCGTCACGTAGTAGGTGCCGGCAGGCAGCCCTGTTACAGTGGCAGTGGTGGCGCCGGTGCTCCAGTGGTACGTGTAGGGAGACCAGCCGCCGCCGCCGGTAGCCGTGGCAGTGCCGTTACTCAAACCATAACACGTAACATTGGTGCTGGTAACAGAAACTGTTACCTGCGCCAGGAGTGTGCTTGCGCTTAATAAACAAAAAGAAACCAGCAGTGCAGCCAGGCGCGGTAGACTGCCGATCCGGAATCCGGAAAGTGTAGAGTTCTGTCCCATGGGAAGGATTTTTAATTAAAGTAAATAGCGGTAAAGTGGTTAATAGCCAGATTAAAGCACAAGAAAGACGCTGTTACCTGCAAAAGGTAACCGTCGATGCCGGGTGTGTAAGTGAGGAGTAAAAGAGAAAAAATGGCGAGAATGCTGACTTATGCGTGACAAAAATAGGCATTCTTCCTTGATACGCAGGGGCTAAGTTGTTAATTTTTGCAATTATATAACGCTCTGTCGGCTAAATTACCCTTTTGGTGGTACCTGATGTGACGCGGGATTTCGCTTTGCCGACAAACGAATGGAGAGCATGATATTATCTTCAATCAATTTGTCTTTGAGGGTACCCAACAAACCCGAACGGAAATTGATACCCCATTTCGTGCGGTTAATGGAAAAAACGGGCGAAAGCGCAGTGAGATCATTGCCCTCTATTTTCAATTGCACGGGTACATTCACCCCGTGTGTTTTTTGTTTTATGGTCAGATCCCCTACAATAATCTCGTTAAAATGATCCATATCGCTGGGTAGCGCCTCATTGAATACAAAGGTGGCTTCGGGGAATTTGTTGACTTCGAAAAAATCGACGTCTTTCAGGTGCGATTCCAGGTCGCGTTTTTCGCCGCCGTCTTTTATACTCGTTACCGTCAAAGTATTCATATTCACCTGAATACGACCGCTTTGCAATTTGCCATCCACTACTTTAAGGGCGCCCGATTCAATGCTGAGGGTGCCTTCATGCGAATCGCCGTTCGCTTTTTTCCCCGACCAGTTTACTGTGCCGTTGGTTACGGTATAGGTAAAAGTACCTTTTTCCACCACATGCGTCGTACCGGAGGCGGTATCTTGCCGGGCAGTGTCTACTTCTGCACCCTGCAAGGCGGTTGGGGCGTTTTTACAGGACAAAAAGAGGCTGAAAACGAGGATTAAAGCAATATAAGAAAGACGCAGCATGTGGGTTTGTTTGAACGTTTGAACCGGCTATTGCAAGAGCCTGCAAAAATAAGGTAATGCGATTACTTATGAGAAAAATGGCAAATTTTCCTGTAATAAGTTGTTTGCATGGCAGCATTTGCAGGTTCTGTTCGTTAGATGAAAGGTTAGTTTTTTGCCACATGATCCGTATTTATCACTGGAGCCTTTTGTTGCTGGGCATTTTGCCTTTCTTGCCGTCTTGTCAGACCGCCAAAGACGAGGACGTTGTGATTGTCACAACCGCCCCGGAGTTTCAGGTCGACCTCTTCGAACAACGAGACGCGGTGGATGGCCACCCGGAGTTCGGGTTGTGGATACAAAGCCTGGAGAAATATCCCTGCAATAATTATGTGATCGAGTATTCCGTGCAAATGACGGACGGGAAAATCGAGGTTCACCTCAACGATGTCACATCGCCCGACACGTGTCACGGCAGTGTAGCGTCGGCACGCGCATTTATCCCCATCGGCAATCTTTCGCCCGGAACCTATTCATTCGCACTGGCGCTGGGCAACGCTATCAACAATGAAGGTACGCTGTCTGTATTCGAAGATCGATATGAGATGTCGCTCCCGTCTCCACAAGGAATTGATTTCCAAAATCTGGTGGTCAGAAAAATGAAACCCGGACTGCTATGGGGGCATATCGCCACGCCCGATGCGGCCACCTCGGGCCGTGCCATCGATTTTCTGAATGAATTAAAATCCATTACTTCGGAGCCTGCGCTGGCGCCGGGTTACTACAGTTACTTCACTGTAAGCGGAACCGGCCTCATCGTGCCGCATACGGCATCTGCTCCCGGAGGCCCTACACAGTTTTTTCTTCGGAAACTGGAAGGTGCGCCCGCCCCGCTGCAAAACCTTCTGCTGCAATACCGCAACGCGCAGCAAAATGCCCTGCAAATCACCTGCCTCAGTACATTTGGCGCCTTCTGATTCTCCCGTGTAAATACGCAAGGCTCCCTATCTTTGCGCCTCTTTACCGGAAGCATGATGACCAAAATACTACTCATAGATACTGCCACCGAAGTATGTTCTGCCGCAATCGCCGTCAATGGTGAAGTGAAAGCGCTGGTGGAAGCGCCGGATTCGCTCCAACACGCCGCCCTGCTCACCTCGCAGGTGGAAGCGTGTGTGCGAACTTCGGGCATTTCCCTCGCCGACCTCGACGCCGTAGCCGTGAGCCGCGGCCCCGGTTCCTACACCTCGCTTCGGGTAGGCGTTTCTGTAGCCAAAGGCATTTGTTATGCCTTGAACAAGCCGCTTGTCGCCGTAGACACCCTGCAAGCCCTCGCGCTGGCAAGCCAAACCGCAGTATCCGTTCCGGGCGATGCGCCGGTTTATTATGTACCCATGCTGGATGCCCGCCGGCAGGAGGTGTGGACATGCCTGTATGATGCCGACATGAATCCGCTGCATGTGCCGCAACCGCTCATTTTGGAAAACAATTCGTTTATTGAATATCTTTCCGCCTTGTTGGAGCAACCGGAGAAAGCGGTGTTTGTTGTGTCAGGGAACGGCGCCAAAAAGTTGGATAACGTGACAATTTTTGAGAATACGGTTATAAGTGAAATAAAAAAATGTTCGGCTGCACATATTTCCACGTCCGCTTTTTTTTCTTTTCAATCCCTTGATTTTCAAGATGTTGCCTATTTTGAGCCTATGTACATGAAACCGCCGAACATCACGGTTTCGAACAAAAATTTGTGGCATGAAAAACAATAAAAACTACTCATTTGTTAATTTAATGCATTATTGATGCCTGTAAATCACTTTTTTTTACATTGCATTTTTATTTCATTTTAATCGGGCTGTTTCAAGAAATGGCACAGTTTTGGAATATGTAAAAGCACGTTAGGATGAGTTAATTCATTTTTCAAAACAAATCGTATGAGAAAAGCAAAAGGGGAAGCAGCGGCTGTCTTAAAGAAGGGACAACAAGACATCCTGCTGGACTACAATGAACTGCGTAAGGCCGTACTTGTATTGCGCGCCGTAAACCACAAACTTCGCCAGCGCATGATCGATCTGCTGGAGGAAAATCAGCGCATGACGGTTACTGACCTGTATGTAAAACTACGCCTGGAGCAAAGCGTTGCCAGCCAACACCTTGCGATCCTGCGCAAGGCAGGCGTTGTGATCACCGAACGCGATGGCAAGTTTATTTACTACTCGCTCAACAAAAATCGGATTGGTCAGATTTCACACATGGTGGAGGAGTTGGTAGCCTGAACATTTATACCACGTCGGCCTCCAGAAAAGAGCCATGATTGTTTTGCCGTTGCAAAACAGGATGGCTCTTTTTTTTGCTAAAAAATGACAGTAAAAGATAAAATGTGCATATTTGCCGTTCCGGTAACAATACTTTAACCGGGTAACAAAACGAAAAACATGAGCACATCACCCCTTCTTTCTACCGCCAACAGGCAGCGGTTGAAGGCCTCCACGTCTATCATGCGTGCGTTGGCCCATCCGTTGCGAATTCAAATGCTTCTCTACATCGACGGATGCGAATCTGCATGTGTGAATGACATTTTTCAGGCCCTTAAAATCAAACAGGCAGTGGCCTCCCAGCATTTACGCGTTTTGCGCCAGGCCGATCTGGTGTATACGCAACGCCAGGGAAAATTCATCTTTTATGCGCTTCAATACGATAAAATCGGCCGGGCGTCTCTGATTGCCCGCGAGATTTAAGGCGTTTCTCTCCAACTTGCATGTGCTCCAATCCTGATTTCTCCGGTACCACCGGAAATCTCCCAAACTGAAGATTTTTAATACGACAAAAAATAAAAAACCCGGATGTATGCACGTTGCTGCATATATCCGGGCCTTTGTATTGGTGAAATGAACTTTTAAGCCATCGGCTTCTTTCTTCGTATCAAGAACGGGCCATTGTACACTCTACGCTTTGTGCCCTTTGTGAAACCTTGGTGGCCTTTGTGGTAAGATTTTTTAACCACAAAGGGCACCAAGGTTTCACAAAGGGCACAAAGCGTAGAGTACACCGGCGGATGTTTGCATTTCAGCAGCCGACAGGCTGAAAATCCGTTGTAATCTGCCTACATCCGTTTTCCCATCTCGTCAAAGCGAGGGGAAAGCCGTTACTTTAGAAAAAGACACCCACCCGCACAGAAAACATGCCGAGCGTGCCCTTGGAATCCTCTTTCACATAAGCGCCGTCCTTCAGCACTGTACCGCTATCAGAAGTGATGTCAGTGAACAGTTTCTGGTAGGCAACGCCCGCCACCAGTGTAGCGCTGGTAGCAATTTCGTATTCGATGCCGCCGCCAAGTCCCCAGGAGAGAGAAAGTCCGTTTACATCCGAACGAATGTCTTCATCTTCGGTATTCTGGTTGTTGGTAGCGCGAATATCGCCCAGGCTTTTGGTCACAAAACCAATGGTAAATACCGGCAACTCGGCGTAAAACTTGAGCGGAGAATCCTCGTTGGAGCCGCCACGCATGCGCAGGCCGATCGGAATTTCCACGTAATTGATGCGGTAATGTAGTTTTGCATTCTGAGGCAAGGTGTCGAATTTCGGGGCACTCAGGTCAGATTTTGGCCAGAAAACGCCTTTTTGAAACCCGTTCTGGATCGTTCCGCCCTGGTTGAGTCCGAAACCCAGGCCTGTGGTGATGGCGTAGTTCGGTGCAAAGTAGTATTCGCCCAGCATGCCGAACTTTAATCCCCAGTTGGAGCCGACGCCTTCAATGAGTTTGTCGTTGGTGCGCATCCACGACCAGGTAGGTGATGCCTGGAAGCCGAAACGCAGGCTTTGGGCTTCCTGCGCGAACAGTTGCAGCGTCAGCAGATAAAAGACAGAAATTGCAGCAATTTTTTTCATAATCAGCAGTTTTTTTGCAGTTTTAAATACGTGCACTTCAATAGACTCTTGGATGCATGCAGCGTCACTCAGACGGCTGGATGCCGGAGCAAAAATCGCAGTTTTTTATGAGTAGAAGATCAAAATTATCAAATGGCTTTTGGGCCGTTTTGTTGTGTTGTATGGCTGTGTGGATCATGTCTGGTTGCGGCGATCCCGATGGCCGGAATACGCCGGATGTATCCAGCATTCAGGTGCCTGTAAAAATACAGCGCTTTGAAACCGATCTGTTTGCATTAGATACGAATAATGTGGCGGCAGGGATGGCGGCGCTTCAACAAAAGTATCCGGTTTTTATGCCCTTTTTTCTGTCGCAGGTAGTTCAAGACCCTACCCACCCCGGAGAAACGCCTGAACAAGCGCTGACGGGTTTTCTGAAAGCCGCGCAAGTGCGGCGTTTGTACGATTCGTGCCGCACGAAATACGCCGATCTGGCATGGCTGACGCCCGAACTCGACCGCATGTTTCGGTATTACAAATATTATTTCCCGGAAAAAACCACGCCCACGGTGGTGACAACGATCACGGAACTCGTAGGCGACGCCTATCCGGTGAACGATACCCTGCTGATGCTGAGCCTCGATTATTTTATGGGAGAAAATTTTTCGGCCTACAACCCCGACTATTTTCCGGAATACCTGCGCCGGCAATTCAAGCAGGAATATATCCCCGTGAAATTGGCCACCGCCCTCGCCAACGGCGTGGTAGGGCCGCCCAAAGGTGATAAAGTCGCCGATTTTATGCTCAACAACGGTAAAATCCTCTACATCGTGGATTGCTTGCTGCCCACCCTGCCCGACAGCATGAAGATGGGCTATACCCGCGAACAAATGGAAGGCTGCTACGCCAACGAAGCGGAAGTGTGGGCGCGTTTGCTCGACTTGCAGGTGTTGTACACCCCTGTGAACGACAAAAACCAGAAAATCGTGATGCCCAGCCCTTCCGCGGAAATCGTTTTTCCGCAGGCGCCGGGCGAAATCGGCAACTGGGTGGGCTGGCAAATTGTTAAAGCCTACATGAAACGACACCCGGATACCACGATGGAACAACTCCTGAAACAAACCGACCCGCAGAAGTTTCTGGAACAGGCGAAATACAAACCAAAACGTAGCTAGAGAACCCGGAAAAGTGTAGAAATTCGCCGATCAAATTACGATGCTCCGATGACGTTCAAACTGCTGTTTCCCGGATCACTTCGGCAGGTTATTCCTGTGTGGCCTGCACTTGTGTTGCTGCTGTCGGCGCCGACCTGGCTTGGCGCGCAGGGCGCCGTGCGTTTTGAAGCCGCTACGGATTCGCGCGAGGTAGTGGAAGGCAGCATTTTTGAGGTCACGTTTTCACTGAAAAATGCACAGGGAAGCAGGTTCGTACTGCCCGATTTCAAAGGACTCAAGGTGGTGAGCGGCCCTTCGGAAATGCGTGGTATGAGTATCGTCAACGGCCAGTCTTCGTCTCACCAGAGTTGGTCGTTTGTACTGGAAGCCACCCGCACGGGCACTTTTACCATCAGCCCGCCCAGTGTGACCGCCAATGGCAAAACCCTGACGAGCCAGCCGCTTGTTATTCAGGTAGTTGCTTCGCGGGCAGGCAAGGGCACGGCTACGCCGCCGCCCGGCTCCGACGATCAGATATTTATTTCCAGCGAACTCGACCGCGAAATGGCCTACACTGGTCAGCAGGTCACCTGGCGCGTCAGATTGTACACACAATTGTCCGTAGAAGGTGCCGATCTGATCGAACTGCCCGGACTCGAAGGCTTTTTCTCCCGGGAAAAGCGGCGTTTTGATACCCATGTGCAATACCAAACGGTGCGCGGGAAGAAATACGCTGTCAAAACCCTGCATGAGGAAGCGCTTTTCCCGCAGGAAGCCAAGGAGTACACCATCGGCACGGCCAAAGTGCGCGCAGCGGTGGAATCGTCCAATGGTGGCGGCCTGGGTATGCTGCTGGGCTCGCGGCCCGTTCTGCTGCAAACCCAGGCTGTGCGGCTAAAGGTAAAACCCTTGCCGACGCCCGCTCCGTCTTCTTTTACCGGCGCCGTCGGAAAATATGAGTGGACCATTTCTGCCGATAAAACCAACCTGACAACGGATGATGCGCTGACCCTCACCATTTCTGTGGAAGGCAATGGCGACGCCAACCGCGTGGCAGCGCCCGTCATTGCCGGGTCGGACAGCCTGGAGGTGTTCGAACCCAAAATTACCGCCGAGGAGTGGTATGAAAACATGGAGCAGTTCGTGCACTCCAAAACCCTGGAATACGTGCTGCTGCCCAAAGAGCCGGGTTCCTACACCATTCAGCCCTCTTTTTCCTTTTTCGATCCCGACAGCAACCGCTTTGTGCTGCGCACGGCGCAAAAAATCGAGTTTCAGGTGACGGCCGGCAAAAACTACCAGCCCCGCTCGGCGCAATCAGACACCTTGTTCGTGCCGGCGCCGATAGAACCTGCTCCGTCCCAAGCCTGGTTTGAGTCGCCCGTGTTGTGGTGGTCTGCTGGTGGCTTGCTCGTACTGGTATTGCTATGGCTTGTTTTCCGGAAAAAACGCCAGAAAGATGCTCCGGCCACAACAACTGAAAACATTGTGCAGCCGATGGTTTTTCCAGCACAAAAAAACTTCCACGAATATTTTGGGGCCATTCCAGCACTGCTGCGATCGGGCGATTCCAGGGCGTTTTACGACACGCTGTTAAAATCTGTGCAGCATTATCTTACTGAAAACGCTCAATTGCCGCCTTCCCGGATGAATATCGAAGCGGCCCGACAGCGGCTACAGGAATACCGGACGCCGGAACTACTCATCAATACCGTTTTGGAAATCTGGGACATTTGTGAAAAATCCATTTATGCCGGTCAGGACAATACATCCGCCATGGGCGCCGTGTGGAACCGGGCAGAACTGGCGTTTCGCGAACTGGATCAGGTGCTGCGGCGTGGCGGGAAGCATTAGAGCGTGTTTTCCCAGACAAATAACAACACATGGAACCACTTAAAAACATGTTCTCGCGCGAACTGGTGTCGCGTTTTGCTGCCGACGTAGCGGCCATTCACCCCGATTTTCCCGTCGATCCTTTTCTCCGCCAGGTGTTCGATGCCCATTGGGAATCGCTCGAACTCAAACAACGCGTCCGCCACATCAGTGTGTGCTTGCGCAAAACCCTGCCGCCCGATTACCGCGAAGCCTTGCAGGTGTTGACGGCTGTGGCACAAGGGTACATCGACCGGCATGGCGAAAAAATGACCTTCGAATACACTTTTTTGCCCGATTTCGTGGAAATGCACGGCCCCGACGACCCTGATGCTTCCCTGCCTGCCCTCGAAACGATGACGCGCTGGAGCAGCGCCGAATTTGCCGTGCGGCCTTTTCTGCTGCGCTATCCCGAACGCATGTACGCTCAAATGCTAGCCTGGTCGGGCCACCCCAGCGCACTGGTGCGCCGCCTGAGCAGCGAAGGCATACGGCCCCGCCTGCCCTGGGGCATGGGCGTGCCGGTGCTGAAACGCGACCCTTCGCCCATTTTGCCCATTCTGGAAGCCCTGAAAAACGACCCTGCTGAAACGGTACGCCGCTCGGTGGCCAACAACCTCAACGATATTTCCAAAGACCACCCCAACCTGCTGCTCGACATTGCTGCTCGCTGGAAAGGCCTTTCTGCCGAAACCGACTGGGTCATCCGCCATGCCTCCCGCGGTTTGCTTAAAAAAGGCAATACCCGGGCGCTGGCGCATTTTGGTTTTCAAAATGAGGTAGAAGGCATCGAAATCCTGCACTTCCGCCACGACGACCGGGTGCGCATCGGCGAGCGGCTGGATTTTTCGTTCGAGGTGCGAAACACAGGCGCTCAATCCGCCGCTATTCGCCTCGAATATGGCATTGACTATCAAACCCTGTCGGGTAAAACCTCGGTAAAAGTGTTCAAAATCAAGGAGTTCCAACTGGCGCCGGGACAGTCGGAGCAGATCGTCAAATACCAGCGTTTTCAGGATTTTACCACCCGAAAGCACTTTGCCGGCCCGCATACGCTGCGGATTCTGGTGAATGGAAAGGCGCTGGCGGAAGGAAGATTTGAAGTGAGAGGTGAGAGGTGAGAAGCGAGAGGTGGCGTTAATTGGCGCCCATGACCAACTTCGCGGTCTTCATTTGTCCGTTTTCCAGAACTGCTTTCAGGAAATAAAGCCCCGCGGGCGCATCCACTTGCCATTCCCGTACGGTGTTTTCGAGCCGCTCCGCGCTGGTTTGCAGCAATTGCCCGTTCAGGTTGAACAATTCCATAGAAATGACGGGCTCCCCTTTTGCCTCGATGAAAAAACGCCCGGAGGAAGGGTTGGGGTAGATCGCCAGGCCTTCCGACTCGGTGGCGTTTGAGGTAGAAGTCACGCAGGTCGCCAAATCCACCTGCTGCACCAATGCCGCACGCCGGTTGCTGATGAATGATTTCAAACCCGCCATCACGAACTGTCCTTGCGGGCTGGGCAGGCTGACATCCTGCGAAAGGTTCTGCTCGAACTGTAGGTTGGAAAAGGTCTTTTTCGTGTCTTCGTACACATGCGGCCGAATCAGATCGGCCAGCGAATCGATGCGGGCATCGAAGGCCTCGTTGCTGAAATAGGGCAGCAGCGAACAGTAACGGTCGATGTAGGCCTGTTTCAGGCTCGCATCCTGCAACAGACGGTTCATCAGCGGGCGCTGGCTGAACGGCTGCGGGATGTGCGTGTACGGCAACGTGACGATTTGCTGCTCGGTGAGGTTCATTTTGAAATTGCCAAATGCCTCGTTTTCATCCCAGGCGATGAACTCGAATTGATCCGTGTCCTCGTTGTGGTAGAGGTAATAATTGTGCCCGGAGCCCACATAACTGTCGAGGTTGACAAACATGCTGTGCACGACCCAGTAGCCATACCACCCGTCGAGGTGGAGGCGGCTTCCGAGAGCCGTGGGTAAATCGGCCCCCGCCGAATTGTTCAGCGCATCGAGCAGGGCGATCAGGTCGCTCCAATCGTTCAGGCCTTCATTGGTTTTGAGTTCGTAGTCGCCTGCGTAGTTGCTTTGCTGGTCGCCCTTCCAGGTGAGCGAGCCGTGCGGATCGCCTTTGAAGAGGTTTCCGTCGTTGTTATCGAAGCGCTGTTTGAGGAAGGTTTTGCCAATGTCTTCCACGGCCGTGTACAGCCCCCAGTATTCATTGTTCAGATAAAGCCTTGTAAATGTGCATCTTGGCGCAGCGATACCGTGCTGGTTCATAAAATCGAGCACGAGTTTTTCCCGCAGAAAACTGGGGTCTTTGAAGCCGTTGTTGAGCGACAGTTGCTTGAGGCCGTCGTGCGTCTGCTCGTCCACGTACTCTTCCAGATCGATTTTGAAAGGTTTTTTCTGGCCAGGGCCGTTGTACGACGAGTTGCCTTTGAAGCGCACCCCGGCGTCGGGATACAACGTGTCGTCGATGGTCACGTTGCAGCGCATGTACGTTTCGCTGGGTTTGTTGGCCACAAGGCTATCCCAGTAGCCCGTTTGCAAAAAATCGAGGCGGATTTCGTGGACGAGGCCTTCGGCAAAAAACTGGTCGCCTTCATTTTGGGCAAAACCTGTTTCGATATAAGTGAAGCAAAAAATCAGGGCAAGGGCGAGGTGTTTCATACAGGAAAGGGTTGGTGTGAGGGGTTTGACGGGGAGAGGAGGGAGGAGGTTTAACCCGGCATATCATTAATTTTGTTTCGTACTTCTTTTGTTAAAACCAGATAGTCATCTGCCGCTACAGACTTTTGGGGGATTAGATAAATATCGTTGCCGTACAGCAAAATTCCATCTTCCGAAATGTCTATTTTCTTAAAGTTAGACCAGTGTTCAATGGTTTCTTTATCGTCGTGTACAAATGAAAAAGTGCTTTCAGAAAGAAGCAACCTGCAATTCTTATAACCTGCAATACTATCCAGGTGGAGGTTCACCTTTTTTCTCCACCTCAATATGGGTACAACCTTTCTTCGGAGGTTCAGGCATTGAACTACAAATATTAACAGGAAGAAAAAAAATGCATACCAGTACTTATCGGTAGAAATAGCAAGCATCAGAAGCGCTGAACAAATTATGCCGAACACTATTGACAATATGGTATCCTCTTTCGTAATGGGCGAGAAAAAAATCTTCTCGTTGTCGCCTTTGAAATAAAAATCTTCAAAATATTTCCTGTTGTAATTCAGTTTGATTTCTATCATATATAATTGATTGTTTTAGATTTAGTTAATTGTACTATTCCACCAGTATTGGTTGATTTACGCCTCTCATCTACTACTAAGTCGAGCGCCATTTCTGTGTCTCCGACTTGCAGCAAAAATACAGCACGATCTTTCAACCAGTAGTGTAAACCAGCAGAAAAGGTAAGGCATGATTGTGGGGTACTTTGCATAAGGTAGGAGACGCTGATGCGGCGTTGCGCGCTCAGGCGGGACGAGGGTGGGTAAGATATGACAAGGCAGTAATTGAAAAGTAGCGCGGCGAAATCTGTGTTCCGGCTGCCTGGGGGACGAGGCGCTGGTAAGCGTACATAGGGTTTTCATTAGATTGTGTTTGAAAAATCAAAAATTGTCGTATTTTTGCAGTTAAAAATTGTCGTATTTTTGTTAAAAAAATAAGCCCACAATAGTTTGATGGCCAATACATTAGAAAAAAGAATTGCAACACGTATCGCTCGAAGAAAATCGGCGATTTTTATTCGGGAGGATTTTTCTGATTTAGCCGGGTATGACCAGGTAGGTCGTGCCCTGCGGTCGCTTGCTCTTCAGGGTAAACTTATTAAAATCGCCTATGGCATATATGCCAAAACTCGAAGGTCGTTGATTACCGGGGAAGTTATTCCTGAAAAGTCACTGCCAAGTCTTGCCAAAGAGGCCTTGCAGCGGCTTGGTGTTGAAACAGCTCCATCCACCATGGAAAAAGATTACAATGCAGGCAGAACCACTCAGGTGCCTACCGGTCGGATGATTGCAGTGAAAGGGCGTATTCAGCGCAAGATTGGTTATAATGGTGCTTATGTTAGTTTTGAAAGAATTACCAAGTAGGGAACTGTTTGAACAGGCTGCGATAGAATTGGCCATCGATCCTGCGATGGTTGAAAAGGATTGGTATATAACTCAGGTACTGACTTTAATGGCCAATTTGAATTCACCTGGTTATAAAATTATATTCTCTGGCGGAACATCTCTTTCAAAAGCATTTGGACTTATCAAAAGGTTCTCGGAAGATGTTGATTTCAAAGTCATTTCATATTCTCAGCCGCAAAACAGAAAAGCACTATCCTTTTTAAAAAATACAGTTGTAACAGCCTTGAAGGATGCAGGGATTTCTATCAATCCTGAAAACATAAAGGCGAGGGATGGAAATAAATTCTTTTCAATAGAGATCAACTACCTTTCCCGTTTCGATCAAATGTCAGGATTGAGGCCGCATATTCAACTGGAAATATCTGTGCATTCCCTCGAACTTCCCCCTATTCACCGACAGGTACAATCGCTTTTAGGTTCTCTAAAAAAAGAAGCGGCAGAGGTAGAAAGTATCGCCTGTGTCGATCCATTGGAAACTGCCGCCGATAAACTGAGTGCCCTTGTATGGCGCCTTCCCAGGCAATATTTCGAAGTGCCTAATCAAGATCGGTCCCTTGTACGCCACATACATGATCTTGCAGCGCTGGAAGCCAGAGTAGGAAAAGATGCTAAATTTCGTGAACTTGTTGTTGTTGCTTTGCAACGTGATGATCATCGTAACAAGGAGATATCCGGGTATTCCGATGAAGCCAAATTTAACCGGTTACTTGAATCCCTTTCAAAAGATTACAAAAGGTATCATGCGGAATATAACACTTTCGTGAGAAGCGTTTCCTATGGTATGGATGATACAGTGCCGGATTTTGATGACGCCCTGGGATATCTGAGGCGATTAATAGAATTTGTTCTTGATACCACGTAGAGCAAATAGAAAAAAACGCTTCACGTGTCATTCTCGAACATAACAACGGTACGCTGCACAGCCAATGCGCCAAATGCGCCCGCGAATCTTCAAAAACCTCATTTTACACTTCCGTTACATTCTTTTACAGGTAAAAACTGCGCATTACAGCCCTCTCCCTGCACCTTTGATGCACACTGTTCATCAAATCAATATATTATGCGTAGTCTTCCTGCTGCTATACTTTTCCTGCTTCCATGTGCGATGTCCTGCCAACAGGCGTATGAACCATTTTTTGCCCATTCCTCCCAGACTATGGGTCAGGATAGTGTTAGATCCCAATCGCCGGCGGCGTATGCCATTTATCAATCCGCTGATGCAGGACAAACCTGGCAGGACATCAGCGAAGGGCTGCCAAAGGGCTGCATCCCGAACCTGTTTTTTGCTGATAAAGGCGAGGTGTTTTTAAGCGCCGTACAGGGTATTTATCGAAAAACGCACGATCCCAATCACATCCGTTGGGAAAAAGAAATGTTCCTGGAAGCGCCGATCAACGCTTTTTCCGCAGGGCCGGCAGACATGATCGCTTACGATACCAATGGCCGCTTTTTCAAAAAAGTGAACGGTAAGGATGTCTGGATGCCTGTTTTTAAGGATTTCCAGGGCTCATCGGTGCGCACTGTATTTTCAGCCCGGGATGGAAGCGTTTTCATTGGCTGCGATAACGGCATTTTCAAATCAGCCGATCAGGGGAACACCTGGAAACAGGTCATGCCGAATGGCTGGGCGATCCATATGGCGGAGGCGAACGGCGTGCTTCTTTGCACCAACACAAGGGGTATTTTGCGTTCGACGGATGGCGGCGAGCATTGGGACGTGGTACTGAGCGAAGGCGGCGTCGGCATTGCCGTAGAGGCCATCCAGGGCGGTTTTGCGGCCATTACGTATAACACCCAGTCGGAATCCCGGCGTATTCGTATCTCTACGGACGGCGGAAAGACCTGGCAAGCAATCGATGCGGGCATTCCACCTTCCCAACTCATTTCCTCCATCAAACAAGTGGGAAATTCCTTCTATTGCGGCCACCCCAAGGGTGTTTACCGCTCCGATGATGGGGGCAAGACCTGGAAACTGATACTTCCCGGCGTGGAGGGTAAGGTATTCAATTTGTCTGTATGCGGTGGAGTGGTGTATGCGGTATTGAGGGATGGGGGGTGTTGAGGGGGAAGATTTGGGTCATGCAGGCCAAATTCCTGCTAATAATACACCATTTCATAGAAATAAATCCTACCTGTATTCGCCACCATATCATACACGTATTGCTTGACGACATTGCCCATTGCATCCTTAAATGACACCGTTTTTAGCCATTCCATGATATTGCCAGCGGCGTCAAAAAACTGCATTTGCTCTGTATCAGGCTCAATTTGTGTGAATACTGTCCTGGAAATCAGGTTACCCTTATCGTCTATCGATCGAACTGCCTGGCGGCGGCCCTGTGCATCGAAATCCTGAAAAAACGTATTTATTTCCCCACCAAAAGCGTGGTTTTCGCCCATGATGAGGTTGGAGTTGTTGTCGTAGTGCAATTGTGTTGATCGAATGACTTGATCTGCGCTGTTCAGGTATTCTATTTCAACGACTCGGCCTGCTTCATCCAGCCTGTACACCTTTTTCGAGTAGGATTTTTTGATGATATCTGTTGGGCCTAACGTAG
This sequence comes from Bacteroidota bacterium, assembly GCA_020160935.1. Taxonomy (GTDB): domain Bacteria; phylum Bacteroidota; class Bacteroidia; order Chitinophagales; family Saprospiraceae; genus M3007. The sequence continues at coordinate 95,990 of JAIUPL010000001.1, forward strand.
TTTTTTCTACAATGATGTGCTGCTCCGGAAGGTAAAAAAATGAATCCTGCTGGATGATGTCTGTACCTGTTTGTTTTTTGGAAATTGTACGGATTCTGCCGTCGTCGCCATGCACATAGGTCGTCTCGGCTTTTCCGCGCTCATGGAAATAAGTTGTATGAAGGAGCAAACCGTCTTCACTATACAATTTAACCGATTGGATGCTGCCTTTTTGAAGGAAAATGGTATCCAGCCTGCTACTCTGTGTTTCTATGGCGTATATGGTCACGCATTTTACGTTGCCATAAAGTCCTTCTTTTTGGGCCGAGTATGTAAAAAGAGGGCTTTGGGTGTAGCAGTGCGTTACAAGTAGAGAGAGGGTTAGTATAGGGATGTATGGGAACATAGTTGTAACAAAAATAAATACGAATCCTCTTACGTCCAAATGGCGCCTAATACACTCGAAAACGCAAAAAGCGCTGACGATCTTTCGATCATCAGCGCTTTTTTGTGTTTTGTGGTACCTCCAGGAATCGAACCAGGGACACATGGATTTTCAGTCCATTGCTCTACCATCTGAGCTAAGGCACCTGCCTGCTTGTTAAAGCGGGGCAAAGATAAGGTCATCTGTAGCAGAATGAAAAGCGTGGACTGCATTTTTTTTGAAAAACTTGAAAAATAGCGTTCGAACCGGCACCTTTGGCTTTGAAAACCACTGTATATGTTTGCCAATCTCGTTGCCACGCCTTTTGTAGCCCTTTCGCTGGTGTTTTTGTACATGGCCTGGGAGGTCGATTCCGATTATGCCATCTGGATACTGCCCTTTGTACTGCTGAGCGCGGCGGTGTACATTTTCAGCCCCCAGATCAACTGGTGGTGGTACAGCCGGCATCCGAAAGACCTGTCGGCCGGACTGCGGGCCATGATGGAGCGCTCGGGCGGACTGTACAGTCGACTGAGCGCGGCGGAAAAACTGCGTTTCCGGCAGCGCGTGGTGCTGTTTACCATGGGCGCCGACTGGGAGCCTATGGGCTGGCCCGATGAAGAAATTCCGCCCGATGTGCAAACGGCGATTGCGGCGCAGGCTGTGTCGCTCACGTTTGGGCGGCAGCAGTTTCTGTTCGATAAATTTGAAAAAGTGATTGTGTATCCGGCGCCCTTTTCCACGCCGGAATATCCATTCGACCATGCTTCCGAACTGTTTGCGGCCGACGGCTGCCTCCTGTTTTCGGCGCGGCAGGTGATGGAGGCATTTATGAATCCTGCGGCCTGGTACAATGTGGCGCTGCACGAATACGCCCGGGTTTTTCACCTCACTTACCCCGACGAGCCCTGGCCGGCGCTCACGCAGGAAAATATCTGGGAACAACTCGAAGCCGTCAGCGGCATGCCCCGCGGCCATGTGGAATCGGTGATCGGGCTGGCCGGCGTGGATCCGTTGCCGGTGGCCGTGCACCATTATTTTGTGTTTCAGAAGGCTTTTCAGGAAATACTGCCAGAAGAAACATTAATTTTTGACAAAATATTTTCAAGTCCTGAGTCGTAAGTCCTGAGTCCTAAGTCTGTAGAGTACACCTATGTATCATTGGTGTCATCAATAATGAATGCCAAAAGTAGATAGGTGTACTCTACAGACTTAGGACTCGGGACTTACGACTCAGGACTTACGACTGCCCAAAGGGCCTACTTTCTTCCAAAATCCGCCGGTATCTCTCCCCAATCCTCCGTTTCCCATTTCAAAATCGGATTGGTGATTTTGTTAACGGCCAGCCATTTTTCGGCGCGGTCGATGAGTTCGAAAATTTTGTCGTTGCGGCCCGTGTGTTCCAGTTTGGTATTGCAATGCCCTTTTTTGACCCAGCCTTGCGCGGTTTTGGAGTCCGAGTAAATGGGCATGTGCGGTTTACCCTGTTGTTTGAGCATGGCGAGGGCGTGTACGATGGCGAGAAATTCGCCGATGTTGTTGGTGCCTTCTTCCAGCGGGCCGACGTGAAACAGGCGCTGCCCGCTGGCCGTCCACACGCCCTGGTATTCCATGTCGCCGGGGTTGCCGCTGCAGGCAGCGTCGACGGCGATACTTTCGCGGATGATGGCCGAGCGCGGCACCTTGCCCACCGGTTTGGCGGGTTCGGTCTTTTTGGTAAATTTCCAGTAGTTGCTTTTCAGCGCGGCATCGGCTTCGGCACGGGTGTCGAAACTTTTGTATTTGGCGCCAGCAAAGCCATCTACCTGCTTTTTACAGGCATCCCAGGAGGCGTACACGCCGGGTTGGTGGCCTTCCCAGACCACGTAAAATTTTTGTTTGGCCATTACAATTTCAGCAGGTTCACACTGTAGTAGGCCGTAGCGCCCAGGAAACCGATGCGGCCGTTGCACAGCGATGGCGTGGGGCAGTTGCGGTCGTACAGGTTGTCGATGTTCGACAGGCCGAGGTTGGCACGGATGCCGAGGATGCCGCCGATGTCTTTTTTCCCGAAATTGAGTTTGTATTGCAGGCCGCTGGTGAGGCCGATGTCGGTCTTTTTAAAATCGTTGTTGGTGTCGAACAATTGGTCGTTGCCGGCAGGAGCCACGAGGCCTTTGGCGCGGTTGCCCACCAGCACACCGAGGTAAGGGCCTGCCATAATGGAGAGGCGGCCGTCGCGGCGGAAGGTGATTTCGGGCACTACGGCCAGCGTGAGCCAGATGCTGTTGTAGGTCACGTCGCGTTCGTACAGTGTATCGGCCACGAACTTGGAAGTGGCCGTGGCGTAACGGCCCAAAAGGCCCAGTTCACCGTTGATGGTGATAAATCCGCCGCGGCCTTTGAAAGATACCTGCGTTCCGATGTCCCAGCCGGGTTTACCGCCGAAGACGGGTTTATCGGCTTCGCTGACGGCGCGGAAATACCCTGTTTTGCGGATGGTGTTGTAGTTGACGCCCAGTTTCAGACGGAACTCCACGGCGCCGGGCGTGAATTCTCGCTCAAACACATATTCCTGTGTCACAGTGCGGCCGTTGCGTTTGCCTTCGGTGTACACCTGCATTTCGCGTTTGCCGAGCAGGCGGTAGCGTATTTTCTGCGGGTCGTCGTGCGTCGGATTTTCAAACAAATAACCGTCGTAGTCGGCGGTGGTCATGCGAAACGGCACGGGTTTGTTCTGGTTTTGTCCGCGTACTACGGCGTAGTAGGTAATAGTGGTATCGCGAAGTTCGAGGCGCAGGGTTTCCAGGGTCACGGTATCGCCGTTTTCCGGTTTGATGCGCATACCGCGGCCTACGTAGGTGCTGTCATCCAGGATTTCCCAGGCTTCCAGGCGATCGCCGCGGTCGGTCGGCATAAACCAGGTACCATCGAGGTCGCGCAATTCACGGAAAATTCCGCGTACTTCATCGGCAAAAATCTGGGAGAAAGCCTGAACAGGCAGGAGCAAAAGCAGGAAGGCAGAGAGCCGCAAGGCGTATTTCATGTGCAGTATTTTTCCGGCAAAAAAACGAAGAAAGGATGATTTTTGGGGTGGGGATTTTTTGGGGGATATTGGGTTCGGCTTCGCCTCACCCATATGGGGGGAAAAGGATAGGGCGGATGACGCGGATAGAGCGGATTTTTTGTGGCCTGACGGCCACTTTTGATTTTTTGATTTTGATTTGATTTTTCACCTTCGACGGCAATATCTCCCATCATTTTTTGGGAAGGTGTAAACAAATAATTTGTCAGAGATACCCTCCCATTTTTTGTTTAAACCCATAAAAATCAAAAAAAGTGGCCGTCAGGCCACAAAAATCCGCATTATCCGCGTCATCCGCCCTATCCTTTTCCCAAAATATGGGTGAGGCGAAGCCGAACCCAATATCCTTCAAACCCAATATCCCCAAAAAAAATCTCACTGCATTTTATCCCCTCGCAGCGCCCGATACCGTTTCCGGGCATCCACGGCGTACACGCTCCCGGAATAATCGATAAACACCTTTTCGTACAGTGTTTGCGCTTTTTCCAGGTCGCTTAGTCGGGTTTCATACAATTGAGCCATGGCAAACAGGGCGTTATCGGCCCGAATTTCCTGCGGGTATTTGTCCACAATTTCCTGATAGAGGGTGGCCGCCTTCACGTAGTCGCGCTTTTTCTCATAAATCTGCGCTTCGAGGTACAGGATATCATCCTGGAGGGAGTGCTCGGGGAAATCGCGGCGCAGGGTATCGAGTTTGGCGAATGCCTCGTCGAAACGGTTCTGGAACACCATCATTTCGGCGCCCGAATACAGGGAAATAGCCGCCGAGGTGGTATCCAGATTGAGGTTGTCCATGATAAACACCGAGAGGTCGAGCGCGTCGTTAGCGATGAGTTTGGACGTAGAGGCTTTCAGCACGTCGAATTGCGCCTGCGCCCACTGGAAATCGCCGTTGAAATAGGAGAGTCGTGCATTTTTGAAACGCGCTTCCTGCCCGATCTGTTCTTCCTTGAAATCCTTGTCGACCTGGCTGTACAGGAGCGTACTTTCCCAGATGTCGCCGCTCATCAGGTAAAAATCGGCGAGGTTGATTTTGGTGCGGGCGAGGGTGTACCGTTCGAGCCCGGGCATCACTTTCAGTTCCTCGAGCAGCGCGATGGCTTTCGGCAGGTTGTTCACGTAATAAGCCTCCAGATCGGCCAACTGAATGATGATCGAAGAAGTTTGGCGGCTTTTGCCGTATTGCGTGAGGAAACCTTCGTATTCCGATTCCAGGATTTGCAAGTCGGTCGGCGTGTAGGCAAAACCTTCCGTGATTTTCCGGCGGCGGCATTCCATGGCGGCCTGTTTGGAATCGAAGAAGAAAGGATTCATGGGGCCTTTTTCCGTTACGATGTAGTCGTAGGCAGAAATGGCCACGTCGAAATCGCGGGCGTCGGCGGCTTCTTCAGCCAGTTTGAAGAGTCGCTGACCGTTTTCGCCGAGCCGCTGATCGAGGGCTTTGTACTGGCGGAAAGCGCTTTTGTAATCCTTGCGCTGCACGAATGACCAGGCCAGCAGTTCGACAAAATCGGGGTTTTCCTGCTGCTGAATTTTCTCGTACAATTGGGTTTGCAGTTCCGTATAGTCTGAAGGACTCAGAAAACGGGCCATACGCGTTTGCACGGCGGCCAGTTTGCCGGGGTCGGCAGCCAGGGCGTTGAGGTAGCAAGCGATCATTTTATTGGATTCGCCCTTGCGCTGGTAGAGGTCGCCGAGGTTGTAGGCAAATCGATTGGGGTCTTTCATGAGCACAGCGCCCCGCTCGAATGTTTGCACTGCCAGGTCGAACTTGGAATTGTTGATGAATGTTTGCGCCAGCCGCGTCACCGCCGCATAGTCGCCCGACATTTTACTGATGGCCTTTTCGTATTGGAGTTTGGCCTCTTCCGGTTTTTCCTGCCGCTCGTAAAAATTGCCATAGGTAACGTACAACATGACGTTATCCGGGCTCTTTTTCAGGCGTTTTTTCAGCACTTTTTCCCCTTCCTCGTATTTTTCGAGGTTGAGCAGGCTTTCCATGTAGCGGTTGAAAAAGTATTCATTGTCCTCCTCCTGATCGGACAATTGCCCGTACAGGGTTGCGGCTTTTTCATATTCACCATCCATAAAATACTGATTGGCCAGGTTGGGATCCTGGGCCATGGCTCCTGTAGCGCAGAGGGTGGAGAGGAGCAAGGTGCAAAACAAAACGCGAAATCTCATGAATAACAAAGTTGGAGTCCTGAGTCGTAAGTCCTGAGTCCTGAGTCCTGAGTCTGTAGAGTACACCTGAATACCCATGGCGTTCCTATTTGATAAAGTAGTTGGTATTCAGGTGTACTCTACAGACTCAGGACTCAGGACTTACGACTCAGGACTTATTAGGTTTCTTTCCAAACAATTCCCCCAAACCGATCAATATACTGCCATTTTCCTTCCGACACAACGCGTGCCAAACCATTGGAAAACGGCCACACTTCTTCGAACAGTGCAGGAATAACGATTTTTCCTTCCGTATCGATATATCCCCAGCGGCCATTGACGCGTACTTGCGCCAGTCCTTCGGAGAAAACACCGGCATCTTCAAACTTGGGCATGATGACCAGTTTGCCCGATTTGTCGATATAACCGTAAGCGCCATTGATCTCTACCAGGGCCAATCCTTCTCCGTAGTCTCCCGCCAAGTCGAACATGGGTTCAACGGCAATGTCGCCCTGCTGGTTCACAAAACCATATTTACCGTCGCGGTATGCGAGTGCCATTCCGTCGAAAAACTCGCCGTGGGCATGGCCCTTCACAAAAGAAAACTGTGGTGCAATTTTTTCCCGGCCACTGCGGTCGGCAAGGCCCCAGCGCTCGCCGCGAATCACGACGGCCACGTCGCCCTGAAATGGAAAGGCGCGGTCCCATTGCGGAGCAATCGCGAAAACGCCCGATTTATCTACAAATCCCCATTGTCCGTCGGTACATGCCGGCGCCAGTCCGTGTTGGAAACTACCTGTTTCGGAAAAAACGGGTCGAATGGCAAACTTCCCATCGGTTTGGATAAATCCTGCATGCCCGTCTACGGCCACCGCCGCCAGGCCTTCCGAAAAATCGTGGGCGATATCGTAAAACGGCCGGATCACTTCATCGCCCTGTTGGTTGATATATCCCCAGCGGCGCACCACCTGCACGCGGGCCAGTCCCTGTTCGAAAGGGCCGATGTAGCGGTAAAATTTTTTCAGCAGCAAACGCCCCAGGGTATCCGCGGGCACCCATTGTCCGTTGAGTTGCACCGGCACAAAACCATTGTGGAATGCGCCTGCATCCAGGTATTGCGGTGCAATAACAACTTCTCCCCGGCTGTCCATGAAGCCGAAGTAGCCATTTTCACGAATTTTGAAAAGGGATGGGTGGCGCATGCGCGCAAAAGTAGTAATTAAAGTCCTGAGTCGTACTAAAGTCCTGAGTCGTAAGTCCTGAGTCCTGAGTCCGTAGAGTACACCTGATTACCTTTGGCTTTTACTAATGACTAAAGCCAAAGGTAATCAGGTGTACTCTACGGACTCAGGACTCAGGACTTACGACTCAGGACTTTAGTACGACTCAGGACTTCTTCAGTTGAGCCTCTCATATATCCCCGCAATCCCCTGTCCGCCGCCGACGCAGGCAGTTACCATGCCGTATGTCTGGTTGCTGCGGCGCATTTCGTTGAACAGTTGAACGGAAAGTTTGGCGCCGGTGCAGCCGAGCGGGTGGCCGAGTGCGATAGCACCGCCATTGACATTGACGATGTCGGGGTTGAGGCCGGCTTCCTTGATGACGGCCAGTGCCTGCGCACCGAAGGCTTCATTGAGTTCAATGGCTTCGATTTGGGAAAGCGACATACCGGCCTGTTTCAGGGCTTTTGGAATGGCAGCGCAGGGGCCTATGCCCATATAGAGCGGTTCCACGCCCGCTACGGCGCAGGCTGCGAGGCGCGCAACGGGTTGCAGGCCAAGCGATTTTACCATATTTTCCGACATCACCAGTACAAATGCGGCGCCGTCGGAGGTTTGGGAGGCATTGCCGGCGGTCACGACGCCACCATTGGCAAAGGCGGGGCGGAGTTTGCTCAGGCCCTCCAGGGTGGTGTCGCGGCGCACACCTTCGTCGGTATCGACGGTGAAGTCGCGTTCCTTGCGCTTGTCATTTTCTACCCATACTTCTTTTACCTGAACAGGTACGATTTCGTCCTTGAATTTTCCGGCGTCGATAGCGGCTCCGGCGAGTCGGTGGCTGCGCACGGAAAATTCGTCGGCTTCTTCGCGGCTCACGTGGTATTTGCTGGAAACGGCTTCGGCAGTGAGGCCCATACCCACGAGGTAATCGGGGGTGTCGGAGGCGATGTGGTAATTGGGCGCCAGTTTGTAGCCTGTCATCGGGATGGCCGACATGCTTTCCGCGCCACCGGCAATGTAGCACTCGCCCATGCCTGCGCGGATTTTGGCAACGGCAATGCTGATGGTTTCGAGGCCGGAAGCGCAATAGCGATTGACTGTCATGCCCGGCACTTCCTTGCCCAGCGCGCGAACAGCGATGAGGCGGCCGATTTGCAGGCCTTGTTCACCTTCCGGATTGGCGCAGCCTACGATGAGGTCGTCGACCATTTTCGGGTCGAGTTCGGGAGTTTGTTCCAGCAGGTGACGGATAACGTCGACCGCCAGATCGTCGGAACGATAACCTTTAAAAGCGCCACGGCCGGCTTTGCCAACGGCTGTACGAAAACCTTTTACAATATATGCTTCAGGCATGATGCGGAATGATTCTATTGAATTAGAGACAATCGGATAGCGATTTTTCGCTGCACGAAGTTAGAGACTTTTATGAAACAAACGGATAAATTTTATGTTCGTTAGCAGCCGATGCATCATCACTGCTGTGTAAAAAGACATTGCATGCGCGCCGAAACTTCGCACTTCTGTTACCTTTGCTCATTGTCAATAATTTACGAACCACTATGTATTCGATACTCAACACACTCCACTCTTACAACCGCTACCTCTTGCTGGTGGCCATTTTGTTCCTCTTGTACCGCAGTATTACCGGTTGGCTGGGTAAAAAACCTTATGAAAAAGCCGACAACGCCGTAGGCGCAGCCACGCTCGGACTCACACACCTGCAATTGCTGCTGGGCCTGCTGCTTTACGTAACCAGCCCGCGCACCCAGGCTGCATTTGCCGACATGGGCGCTGCCATGAAAGATTCCATTCTTCGTTATTTTGCCGTGGAGCACATGGCTGCCATGCTGATCGCTGTGGTGCTGATTCAAATGGGCCGTACGCTGTCCAAAAAAGCAGTCGACGACAACAGCAAACACCGCAAGGTGGCTATCTATACAGGTGTTGCCCTGCTGATTATCCTGATTTCCCTGGCGCCCAAAGGTCTTTTGTTTGGTACCGCCGCCACTATGGCCGGATAAGCAGCATTTCAGTACAAAAATGCCGCCTGAACGTTCATCCGTCAGAAAGCGCCGTTCATCGCCAAAATAGCATCCAACGTCCCTGAACCCGGTTCCATTTTTTCCGTTCCGAACAGGACGTCCCAAAAGTTGTTACACTTGCCTCAAAATTGCACAATTATGTTTGATAAAAATGAATTTCAGAAGTATGCCGTCAAGCACCACGGCATGAGCAGCATGCACCTCCAGAAATACATGGATGCATCTGTTCCAAATATCAAAGGGTTTACGCCCTACGTTATTGAAGAGCGCCTGATGAATATCCAGCCTTTCGACGTATTCAGCCGTTTGATGATGGACCGCATTATTTTCATGGGCGTACCTGTTACCGAGTATGTGTCCAATGTCATTCAGGCACAGTTGCTGTTCCTGGAAAGTACCGATCCGAAGCGCGACGTTCAGTTGTTCATCAACAGCCCGGGCGGCTCGGTGATCGATGGCCTCGGCATTTACGACACTATGCAATACGTGTCGCCCGATGTAGCCACCATCTGCACCGGCCTGGCTGCTTCCATGGGCGCCGTACTGCTTGCAGCAGGTGCAAAAGGCAAACGCAGCGCTTTGTTCCACAGCCATGTGATGATTCACCAGCCCATGGGCGGCGCACAGGGCCAGGTGTCGGACATCGAAATTTCGTACAAACTGATCAAAAAAATGCAGAAGTCGCTCTACGACATTCTCGTTCATCACACAGGTCAGCCGTACGAAAGAATCGAGGAAGATTGCGACCGCGACAACTGGATGAGTGCACAGGAAGCCACCGAATATGGTTTGGTGGATGAAGTGCTGGATCGGAACAATCCGAAGAAATCCTGAGTTTGAAGTCGTAAGTCCTGAGTCCTAAGTCCTGAGTCTGTAGAGTACACCTTTTTACCCTTGGCTTTACTGAATATCGATGCCAAGGGTAAAAGGTGTACTCTACAGACTCAGGACTTAGGACTCAGGACTTACGACTTTTATATACTATCTTTGCACCGTTTTTGATCCTTGTACGATCCCCAATACATCGATCCTCCACCATTCAAGCGCTTCAACTACTCAACTTTCTCAACTTTTCCACCCAAAAACCACTCTTTTTCTACCCTATGATCAAGCGCGGTAAACCTACCCAACATCGCTGCTCTTTTTGCGGCCGCAGCGAACAGGAAGTCATGATACTGGTATCCGGAATGGACGGCCAGATATGCGAGTTATGCACCGAAAAAGCCCAGGAAATCATCGATCAGGAGTTGCGCAAGGCAGGTGTTCAGCCGGAACGCAACGAGGAAGGTTCGCCCAAGAGCCAGAAATACAGTGGCCCGATCCACCTGATTCCGCCGCGCGAACTCAAAACCTTTCTGGATCAGTATGTGATCGGGCAGGATTCTGCCAAAAAAGTATTGTCGGTGGCGGTGTACAACCACTACAAACGCCTGCAACAGGGCGCGCGGGTCACTTCCGACGATGTGGAAATTGAAAAATCCAATGTATTGTTCGTAGGCCAAACGGGCACCGGCAAAACGCTGATGGCCAAAAGCATCGCCAAACTGCTCAATGTGCCGTTTACCATCGTCGATGCCACCGTATTTACAGAAGCCGGATATGTAGGCGAAGATGTGGAAAGCATCCTCTCGCGCCTGCTGCAAGTATGCGACTACGATGTGGAAGCGGCGGAGCGCGGCATCGTGTACATCGATGAAATTGATAAAATTGCCCGCAAACAGGACAATCCCTCCATCACCCGCGATGTATCGGGCGAAGGCGTGCAGCAAGGCATGCTGAAAATGCTGGAAGGCGCAGAGGTGCAGGTGCCACCGCAGGGCGGGCGCAAGCACCCGGAGCAGAAACTGGTGAAAGTCAACACGCAGAATATCCTGTTCATCTGCGGCGGCGCTTTCGACGGTATCGAAAAAATCATCGCTCGCCGGGTCAATACCCAGGTGATCGGGTACAATAAAAAAGAAATTGAACGGGTCGACAAAGAAAACCTGTTGCAATACATCACGCACCAGGACGTCAAAAATTTCGGACTCATCCCTGAACTCGTAGGCCGCCTGCCGGTGGTCGTGCACCTCGAACCGCTGGATACCGAGGCGCTGCGCCGCATCCTCACCGAGCCACGCAACGCCCTGCTGCGCCAGTATGAAAAACTGTTTGCGTATGAAGGCATCGAACTGGTCATGGAACCTGATGCAGTAGAATTGATTGCCGAAAAAGCGCTCGACTACAAACTCGGCGCCCGTGGACTGCGCTCACTTTGCGAAGCAATCCTGACAGATGCCATGTTCGAATTGCCTACAGGTGTAAAAGGCGGAAAGGAGAGTAAACGCAAATTTGTGGTCGACCGGGCCTATGCGCAGGAAAAATTGAACCGCTCGCAGTTGGGCAGACTAAAAGCCGCGTGAGAGGGTGAGAGCGCGAGAAAAGTGAGAGGGCGAGAGCGTGAGAATCCGTAGAGTGTGCCGCTCCGATCTAAAAAATAACATGATCGGAGCGGCACACTCTACGGATTCTCACGCTCTCACGCTCTCGCCCTCTCACTTTTCTCACGCTCTCACCCTCTCACCCTCTATTTAGATGTTGGACGTCAAAACCTACTACCAAAACACCCGTTTCGACTATCGCATAGTGTGGGGACACCCCGAAAACCTGGCCATGCACTTCGGCTATTACGACGAACATGCCGACAAACACCGCGCTGCGCTCAGCAACATGAACCGCGCCATGGCCGATCTTGTCGACATCAAACCGGGCGAGCAAGTGCTCGATGCGGGATGCGGGATAGGAAGCGCCTGTTTTTGGCTGGAGGAAAACCGAAATGCCCAAGTGACAGGAATCAGCATCGTACCTGCCCACATTGAAGACTGCCAAAAAAATGCCCGAAAACGCGGCGCACAAAATACCACCTTCCTGGAAGCAGATTTTTGCAAAACCCCCTTCCCCGACGCCACGTTCGACGTGGTGTGGGCCTGCGAAAGCCAGTGCCATGCCGAACGGAAAATCGATTTTTACCGCGAAGCATATCGCATACTCAAGCCGGGCGGCAGATTGATTGTGGCCGACTATATTCGGACAGGCCGACCATTGCCTGCACACAGCGAAACCCTGCTACACGGCTGGCTGCATCCACAGGCCATTTCCGATATAGATACTCGGGAAGAGCATTTAGCCAATCTCCAATCCGCTGGTTTTCAATCTTTTGAAATAAAAGACGTAACGCCGAATGTACGCGTATCACTCCGCAACCTGCACGACTTGTGCCGGAAATGGCTCACGATCGGTAAAGTATTGCGATTCCTCGGCATCGTCAGTCAGGTGCGTATGAACAACGTGTACGCCAGCATGACCCAGTACAAGGCCCTCCAGGAAAACGCGTGGATGTATGTGATGATCGTTGGCAAAAAATAATACTTACCAACTGCCGCCACCGCCACCGCCGCTACCACCGCCACTGCTACCACCGCCGCCACTTCCAGACGAACTGCTGCTGGGCGCCGAGTTGAACACCGAGCCAATATTGTCTACTTCATCCGGGAAGGAAGTGGAAAAACTGTTCCAGCCATCGTGCATATTGCTGCTGGTATACCCACGCCCCTGGTACCAGTTGGGCGGTTCCGTCAGCAAGCCGTCGAACTGTTTATTCCATTTTTCCAGATAGCCGAATGCCAGTGCAAAGGGCATCGTTTTGTCGTAGTACGAGGGGTCATCTTTCAACAGGCGTTCGATCACTGGCCGCTCTGCTTTTTTCACAAACTGGCGAAATCCTTCGAGTTTTTGGTAGGTTTCGTTGCCGCTGGCTGTGCGTTTGTTGAAACGACTGGCGAGGTAAAACATCACAAACCCTGCTACCAGCAACGCGATGCCATCCAGATTTTCCTGTCCAAACAACGCGTAGCCACCCCACGCCAGCGCTGCAAGTCCTGCGATAGATACCGTGCATCCCAGCGTTCTCTGATCGGGCTCGTACCAGCCTTGGCTCTGAATCCATGCTTTTACGCTGCTGCGAATAGTGGCCATGTGCACATAGAACTTATTTTTCAAATCGGACAGTTCTACCTCGTCGCCAGTGGAGAAGAGGGCATCGAAAAACTGTTTTTCAAATGACATGATCTCACTGCCCGCCTCTTTCAGTTTGAAAAACCGGATCTTGTCCTTGGCAAACAAGCCGCTTTTTTTCTCCATTTCTACCCTTAAATAACCTTTGTTGGCCAGGTGTGGAATCAGACAGAGCACGTCGTTGTTGTCGACGCTGTGGTCGACAAAGCCACCTGCCACTGCCGGTGAGATACCTTCCGGCGGGAAATACTCGGTCATCACAGGTTGTTTGCGGTTGCGGGCCATAAACACCGCCAGAATACCCGTTAGCAGAAACAGAATGGGCGCCAGCAGCAGTCCGTGTTGCTCGCGCAGGTACTCCCAGTCGGTCATGGGCTGGAACGCCTGATCGGGCAGCCGCACCGCCACCGTGACGCCTTCTTCGGGCATCAGTTTTTGGGTGCTTCTACCGCGAAGGCCATGTGGCGCCACTTGTAATTCCGCATCCTGGGCAGTAGATCCCCGCGGCCCGGTATAGCAGCGCACATCATTGGTTGTGAGCGCAATACGTGCCGGATAATTCACCTCGAATTCGAACGTTTCGGTGAGCACAGGCCAGGATGTGCCCAGCAAATCCCAGTAGAATTCGCTGTGATCCTCGAAAAAATTTAGGGGATTCAGTACTCGATACGAGATGCGATACACCTGCCGGCCGTTTACATACACATCCGGATCGCCGATTTTTAGCATCAGGTTGTTGCCTTCTTTCGACTGGCTGAAATCAAAACCTTCCACCTTGATATCGCGGATGATACGCGTGACCGTTTTTCCATTCACTTCGCTTTTCAGGGGAATAGCGCGGAAAATACCATGCCTTTGTTCCGAAAATTCCACTTCAATGGTTTCGGTAAAATCCGCATAACCCTCTTCGGTAAAATCAACCTGTACGAAGTAGTGGGTAATGGTAAAATATTCGGCCCGCAGCGGCATCGCCGTCAGCCAGCAAAACAGCAATAAAAGCAAAGCGCGTGCTTGCATGGCGCTCAGAATTGAACTTTTACGTTTTGTGTTTCGGCCTCATCCACCTGGAGGTAGTCCATGCGGCGGAATCCGAACATACCGGCAAACAGGTTGGCCGGAAACATTTCCACCGCATTGTTCAAGTCGCGCACCGACGCATTGTAGTACCGGCGGGCGCGCTGGATGCTTTCTTCCAGGCCGCTGAGCGTTTGTTGCAATTGTAAGAATTCCTGGTTGGCTTTCAGATCGGGGTAGTTTTCAGCCAGGGCAAAAACAGATTTCAGTGCGCCGGAAAGGGCATTTTCAGCCGCGCCGCCGTCTGCCCCGCCTGCCGACATGGCCTGGCTGCGTAGTTGGACGATTTTTTCCAGCGTACCACTTTCGTATTGCGTGTAGCCTTTGATCGTGCTGACGAGGTTGGGAATCAGGTCGTAGCGTTGTTTGAGAAAAACGTCGATGGATTTCAGGGCTTCTTCAGCGCCGTTGCGCAGTCCGACCAGGCGATTGTACAGGCCGGCGACGACAATGCCGATAACGACGAGGAGAATGAGGAAAATAAGACCGCTGCTCATGTTGTTTAGTTATTGGTTATCCGTTATTGGTTATCAGGGTGGTTGGGGAAATGGGTAAATGTTTTCTTGTACCACTCAGGGACGCAGCGAAAGTGCAGGTGAATACGATCGTGCCTTTCCATTTTTCAGATGAACGATAGCAAAACATCTGCGAAAATACCTCAAATGAATCATTTCTTTCCAGGAAAGAAGAAAAGATATAGAATAGTTATGATGGGGAAAACTTATAATTTTGCGGCGGGTTTATAGGATTGAAAAGGTTGAGAAGTTGAAAGGTTGAGAGGGTTGAGAAGTTGAAGTGGAGATTCAGCCACATGTGTGATGCGAAATCTCTCACCTATAAAGTGACTGAATCTCAACTCCTCAACCCACTCAACCCCTCAACCCCTCAACCCACTCAACATCTCAACCTCTCTCACAATGCCCGTTATCGAATTAAAAATCCCGAATCTGGGAGAATCCATATCCAGCGTTACTTTTTCCAAATGGCTGAAGCCGGATGGCTCTATTGTGTCCATGGACGAACCGCTGTGCGAAATTGAAACAGAAAAAGCCAATCAGGAATTGTCGGCCGATTCGGCAGGCAAACTGACCTGGGTAGCCAAAGAGGGCGATGACCTTCCGGTAGGCGCTTTGTTTGCAAAAATAGACACCGATGCCAGCGGAAGCGCAGGCAGTAGCACACCTGCCCCGGCTGCCGAAACGCCCAAAACAGAACCAGCGCCGAAAGCCGCCGAACCCGCTACCCAGCAAGCCAACTATGCCACCGGTACGCCTTCGCCCGCTGCTGCCAAAATACTGGCAGAAGGCGGCGTAGAACCCACAGCAGTAGCAGGCACGGGTCGCGACGGCCGCATTACCAAAGACGATGCGCAAAAGGCTGTCGAAAACAAGCCGGCTGCCCCTGCACCACAGGCGCCAACGCCCGCCACACCTGCCCCCGTTGCGCCTGCGCCACAAATCGCTTTCAGCCGCACCGACAACCGCCAGAAAATGACCCGCATGCGCCGCACCATCGCCAAACGCCTGGTGAGCGCCAAAAACAATACCGCCATGCTCACCACCTTCAACGAAGTGGACATGAGCGCTTTGATGGCCTTGCGGGAAAAATACCAGGACGCTTTTGTAAAAAAATACGGCATCAAACTCGGCTTCATGTCGGTATTCGCCAAAGCCTGCGCCAAAGTGCTGCTGGAAATGCCCGAAGTAAATGCCTTCATCGATGGCGACGACGTTGTTTACCACGACTATGCCGACATCAGTGTGGCCATTTCCACGCCGACAGGACTGGTAGTGCCTCCGATTCGCAATGTGGAAAGCCTGAATTTTGCGGAAGTGGAACAAAAACTGAAAGAACTCGCAGCCAAAGCCCGCGACGGAAAACTGTCGCTGGAAGAAATGAGTGGCGGTACCTTTACCATCACCAATGGCGGCGTTTTCGGCAGCCTGATGAGTACGCCGATCATCAACGAGCCACAAAGCGCGATCCTGGGCATGCACGCCATCAAGGAGCGCCCTATAGCCGTAGACGGCCAGGTGGTCATCCGCCCGATGATGTACCTCGCACTGAGTTACGACCACCGGATCATCGACGGTTCTACCTCGGTGACGTTCCTCGTGAAAGTAAAAAACCTGATCGAAGACCCGATTTCTCTTTTAATGGATTTGTAAAAACCATGGAAGGTACTACTACCAAAACGCCGAAACGCCCGCTGCACAACCGGGTTAATCGAAGCGAACTCAAGGAACGCATGCGCCAGAGCGATGAGCAGCGTGTGACCCTTTCCTACTACAAATACGCGCGCATCGAAAACCCGCAGGCGTTTCGCGACCAGTTGTTTCGACAGTACAACGACCTCGGTGTGCTGGGTCGCATTTATGTGGCCCAGGAAGGCGTGAATGCGCAGATTTCGGTGCCGCGGGACCAGTTCGAGGCATTCCGCGATTTGATGAATACCTATGAGATGTTTCGCGACATGCGCCTCAATATCGCTGTGGAAGCCGATGGTAAATCATTTTTTACCCTGACCATCAAAGTGCGCCACAAAATTGTGGCCGATGGCATCGACGACCCTGATTTCGACCCCGCCCGCACCGGCACCCACCTCAACGCCGAGTCCTGGAACCAGTTGTCGGAAGACCCGAATACGGTGATTGTCGACATGCGCAACCACTACGAAAGTGAAGTCGGCCATTTTGACAAGGCCATTACACCTGATGTGGCCACTTTCCGCGAAGAACTGCCGTTTGTAGCCGATCTGCTGGCCGATGCCAAAGACAAAAACATTCTGATGTATTGCACAGGCGGTATTCGTTGCGAAAAGGCCAGCGCCTACATGAAATACCGCGGTTTCGAAAATGTGTTCCAACTGGAAGGCGGCATCATCGAATACGACCGGCAGGTGAAGGCCCGGGGACTGGAAAACAAGTTCGTCGGCAAAAACTTTGTATTCGATGAGCGCCTTGGCGAGCGCATCAGCAACGACATCATTGCCCAGTGCCACCAGTGTGGTGCTCCGGCCGACACGCATGTCAATTGCGCCAATAAATTTTGCCACATCCTGTTTATCCAGTGTGAAAATTGCGGTGCTCAATACCACGGATGCTGCTCGCAGGAATGCGCCGATTTTGTGCAGTTGCCCGAAGAGGTGCAGAAAGAACGCGCCCCTTCGATGGTATTCAACGGATCGAAGTTCGGAAAAGGGGCGTATAAGGCGTTTCGGAAATCTGGACAGTCTTTGAGAGAAGTGAGAGGGTGAGAGAGTGAGAGGGTGAGAGAGTGAGAGGGTGAGAGATGTGAGAGTCCGTAGAGTGTACCGCTTTACTTGTACAAACACTGTAGTAAAGCGGCACACTCTACGGACTCTCACATCTCTCACTCTCTCACATCTCTCACCCTCTCTCACTCTCTCACTTGTATTTAGGTTTATCTTCCATTTTTTTCGTTTTTTCGCGGGTCAAATTTTTAAACCGACTGATTCGGCATGTCCAAACAGCGTAAACCAGCACCCTCGCGTACAGGCGGCAGTAAGCAAAGCGCTGCTGCAACGCAGTCTCTTGCAGCCCTTCCGGATTTTTTCCGCAACACGCTCCTGCAAAGCGGGCTCATTTTTGCCTTTTCCTTTTTGTTGTATGCCAATACGTTGACGCACGGTTTTGTGCTCGACGATGCCATTGTCATCACCGACAATATGTACACCACAAAAGGTGTGGAAGGCATTCCGGGCATATTGTCAAAAGAAACCTTTTTTGGGTTTTTCAAGGTAGAAGGCAAGGAAACGCTGGTGTCGGGCGGCCGTTATCGCCCCATGACGCTGGTGCTGTTTGCCATGGTGTATCAGGTGGCCGGAGCCAGCCCTTTTGTGTTCCACCTGCTCACGATTTTGTTGTTTGCGCTCACTTGTGTGGTGTTGTACCGCACTCTCCTGCTGCTGCTGGCGCCGCGTGGCGACGACTATGCCGCCCTGTTTTCATGGCTGGCGGCTTTGTTGTTCGCAGCCCACCCCATTCATACCGAGGTGGTAGACAATATCAAGGGCTGCGACGAAATTGTCACTTTGCTGGGAAGCCTGGCCACTTTGTATTTTGTGGTGAAAGCGCATGATTCCGGGCAACAAAAATGGAGTCTGCTGGCGGGTGTGATCTTCTTTTTGGCCTGCTTGTCCAAGGAAAATGCCGTGACGTTTGTGGCGGTGATTCCATTGGCTTTGTGGGTATTCCGCGGGGCTTCCGCTGCTGCTATTTTGAAAAACATGGCGCCCGTAGCAGTTGCATTTCTGGCATTTTTCTTTATCCGTGGTACGATATTGAACTGGAAATTTGGCGGTGCACCGATGGAACTCATGAACAACCCTTACCTCAAACTTCAGGGTAATCAGTGGGTGGCATTTACAGGCGCTGAAAAACTGGCAACCATTTTCTACACCCTGCTGAAATACGTGCAACTCTTGTTTGTACCACATCCGCTGACGCATGATTATTACCCGCGTACGATTGACATCATGACCTTTTCCAATGGGGCCGTGCTGTTGAGTGTGCTGTTGTATGCAGGAATGAGCTACTATGCCATTTCGGGTCTTGGAAAACGCGATCCCTTGCGTTTTGGCATTTTGTTTTATCTGCTTACCCTGAGTATTGTTTCCAATATTGTTTTCCCTATTGGTACCAATATGGGCGAACGTTTTGCATTTATGCCATCCGTTGGTTTTTGCATGGTGCTGGCGTCGCTGTTGTACTGGTTCCGTTCTAAAATGAACAACCTGAATGTATTGCTGGGAGTATTTGGAGCCATCATTGTGCTGTTTTCTCTGAAAACTATTACGCGCAACCCAGCCTGGGCCTCCAACGAAAAACTGTTTTTCTCGGATGTCTCCGTTTCCCGGAAAAGTGCAAAAATCCAGAATGCCTGCGGCGGTATTCTGTTCGACCGGGCTACCAAGGAAACCAATGAAGTGCGTCGCAACGAACTGTGCAACCAGGCCCTCTCGCACCTCAACCAGGCCATCGAAATTTACCCCAACTACAGCGACGCCTATGTAAGCCGCGGCGGCGCAAATTATTACCTCAAATTATACGACCAGTCCATCTCTGACTACCGGCGGGCGGTAGAACTTGCTTCCAGCGACCCGCGATGGAAAACCTACCTGGCCCTGGCCCTCCGCGATGGCGGCCGATACCGGGGAGAACAAAGAGGGGATCTGCGGGGCGCAGCCCAATACCTGAACGAATCGTGGCAACTCAACCCCAACGACGCAGAAACCGCCCGACTCATCGGCGTTTCACACGGCGTTTCCGGCGATAATGCAGGCGCTATCGAATGGTTCACCAAAGCCGTACAACTGGCGCCTAAAGAAGCCATATACCTGTTCGACCTCGGGCAGGCTTATTCGGCTTCGGGAGACATGGCCAAAGGCGAAGAAATGCGCCGAAAAGCACTGGAAATGGATCCGAAACTGCTGGAGAACAGAGGAAAAAAATAGAAACACGGATTACACAGATGGGGGACGGATTTTCACAGATTGGATTATTGGTAAGGAGGTATTGATACTTTCTTCTTTGCCCAATCTGTACAAATCCATTCCTAATCCTCGCCATTTGGTAAAGAAGAAATGCTTCGTTACCAGCAATCCAATCTGTGAAAATCCGTCTATTATCTGCGAAATCCGTGTTTCAAGGTTTGACCAGCACCATCTGCGCGCCATCCGCTTTGGTTACATCCATGTAAAACCTGCGCACTTCCTCATAACGTGCGGCGGGCACTAATACGGGCAACATTTCGATGTGGCGAATGACGCGCACGGCCTGATCCTCCTGAATGGCTCGAAGTTCGTACAGGCCGAATTCCGATTCGATGCGCTTGCCGGACGGCAGATTTTCGAGAGAATAACCCGCAGGCAACTGGAAGTTAAATGTGTCCGTCAGGGCGTACGTTTCCCTCAATTGCAGGTCGAGTATCCGTTTATCATTGGAAGGCAAAGAACGTTTGAAGGGTTTGAAGCGGCTTACCGGCACAAACATGCGTTTGCCCGAACGGGTGGCAATGCTGTTGGCTTTCAGGGCGTATTGTATGCTTGCCAGCGGCGAGGATTCTGAAGACTCAATTTTCAACTGGTTGAGTTGCGCCACCGGGAAGTCAGCATTTTCAATAAAGGTCTTTTCCTGATCTGCCTGTTTCTGTGCCGTTACCAGATCGCGATACGGCTCGTGTAATTCGCCTGTATATTGCAATTGCCCCTGTACATCGGCGGCGCCCGTCTCATCAAGCCGGATAGAAAACCGGCCGTTTCTGGCGTTGTCCGAGCGTGTTAATACGGGCGTTTGCATGATGTGTCCGCCATCAGGCATGAGAACAAGCGCTTTCCGGTTGGAGGTAAAATCGCCCAGGTAACCCGTCGGCAGGTTGGTGCTGGTGCATTCGAGCCACATTTTTTCCGAAGGAATGTACAGAATGACATGGTTGGCGTATGGCACGGGTGCATCATCGTTCCATTCCGGCGCGCCATCGGCTCCGGCGTAGATATTGGCCATATACGACTCAATTCCGGCCGATTTCAGCATGGCGTGCATGTAATTGGTAAGCGCCTTGCAGTCGCCGTATTTTTTCTTTTCCACAAAACCGGCTTCCAGGGTTTGCCAGCCGCCGATACCAATCTGGATACTGACGTAGCGGTAGTTTTGTTGCAGGTATTTGTAGAGGGCATCAATTTTTTCCCGGGTAGTTTGTTTCCCTTTAATCAGCGCCTGCACCCGGGCTTCCATGTCGGCGGAGAGAACGTCGCGGTCTTTATTTAGTTCATAAAAAAACGCGCCGATTTGATTCCAGTTGCTGAAATTACCCGCATGCCCGTCGATGGTAATTGCTTTGGGCGCAATGGTTATTTTGCAATATTCATTGTCAAAATAAGGGTGAAATGATTCTTTTGGAACGGCTGGCACATTGGCAAATGTCCATTGCAGCGTTTTCATACCGTCGGCTTCTTTTACAACAGGCTGGGTATCCACATGCAAGCCCTTCCAGGTGTATACATACGCAGTCGGCGCCGACACTACGACGGAAGTGCTCAGGACTGAACGCGCCAGTTTTTGCACCACAAAATCAGGAACGCGGAAAAAACCTTTCAGCGATTTTTTCACCCGAAATTCTACTGTGTACGGGTACTGGCCGTATTCCAGTTGCAGGGCTTTTACGCGGGTGTTGCTGTACTCGTTTTCATTGGAGGTGCTTACATCCAGTACATCCTGCTTTTTGCTTTCTTTCACCAGGTTGCCATCCGCATCGTACAAACTGCCTTTCAGGGATTTGACCTTTTCAAACTCATTTTCCAGTTCGGTCCATACGGCCTCCGATTCGGCTTCCTTGTTCAGCAAAGTCACCACCATCCATTCCTCCATGTCGGCTTCATCGGGCGCTGTTACAGTGAAGCGCGTTTCGTGTACCCTTACGACGGCATGAGCGCCTGTGAGATATGCGGGTGGAATATCGGCGGCGCGATACAAGGACTGGGCTGCGAGGGTATGCAGCCACAGCGACACCACACCAAAAAGAACAATACGCATGAGGGATCAGATTTTTTTGAGGACGAGTTGAGCCTGCATTTTTTCCACTACAATTTCAAAAAACTGCCGGAGCGCGCCGTATTGTTCGGGCGTAAATTCCGTTTTGGCAATATTCATTTTCAGGATAATCTGAACGCCGCCGGAGGGGCTTTTAGAGCAGTTGAAACTCATTTTTCCGGCGTTTTCCGGCAAATTTACCCTGCCAGCCTGCGGTAATTCTTCCAGTTGATAACCTTGCGGCAAGGCAAGATCGAGCACGTACTGCGCCTTAAACGGTGTTTCAAACTCCACCGGATAACTTCTGGAAATGGCCTTGAACGGGTTTTGGGAAATAAAGAAATCAAGCACCGAAGGGCAATAGATAAAATCGTTGGCTACGGAAGCCGCGCCCGTTACCTGGCAGTTGAATTTTACCGACAGCGGCTGGTCCAGCAATTCCGTTTTGGAAAAAGCAATGGAATCGAATTTGACCTCCATATCCGATGTCCCGAACTTTCGGCGCAGAAAAACCGAGGCCTTGGCCGTGTCGAGGCTGCCCCGCCAGTCGCTCGCAACATTTCCTGAAGTCTGAATACTAAAGGTGCCGTTCATAGAGCCGTCTTCCTGCAGTTGCATTTTGCCGTACCAGGTTTGGGAGGCTTCCGGCGCGCCGATGTCGATCCATTCGGGGGCGCTTTTGTCGACCATCCAGGCGGCGCCGTGATAAAACTCGGTGCGCAGTTGATTCAAGGGCTGATACGGGTTGGTGGCATCTATGATGGTAATTTTATCGCCGTCCTGCACGAGCGCCAGCACGGCATTGAATTGCGTCAGGAACGGGTATTGCGGATACATCTGACCATTGGAGCGGGTGCTGAGCAGGAGCGGAGTGGCTTTCAGACCGGCTTTGCGAAGCAGCGCTACCACAGACAAGTTGATGTCGGCGCAGGAACCCGATTTTTTTTCAAACGCATCGTCAAGGTCGTCGTCGGTAGTGATTCGGTACGAATCATTCCATTTGATATTGGAACTGACAAATTTTCGGGCTTTTTCAATTTTTTTATCCGGCGTATCGTCCGCCGAAAGGGAGGTGCTGTAGGCAGCCCACAGGTTTTCAAAATTGCCTGATTTCTTGTATTGGAGGCCAAAATGCTCCAAATCTTCCAGTTCCTTGGCCAGTTCTTTCCAGGTGCTGATGATGGTTTGGGGTGGTTTGTTGGGAATAATGATGGTACGCAGTTGAAACTTGATGGATGTGTATTGATCTTCCATACAAGCGATAAAGGGTTCTTCTTTCAGGGCCGGGTTATTGGCAACGCCCCAGCGGTTGGTATAGCAATTATGTCCGTCGGGGTCCATGCCCTGCGATGTTTCTTCCAGGTCGAAAGGGCCGCCAATGTTGCGCAGAATCACATAATCGTAGTATTCCGGGATGACGGTTTCGAGTTCGCTCCAACGCACCGGAATTTCGTCCTGAAAATACCAGTTGTACAGTTCGAGCAAGTCGTCCGATTGTTTCTGGTAGCGGTATTCGATGACGGAGCCTTTTTGCAGGTCGGGGATGAATATTTTTTTCACGGAGCGCCTGGGCCCCAGTTTCTCGGTAAAAACATTGTCCGACTTGATTTTTCTTTTCACGCCATCGGGCGAAGTGACCTGTACGTCGAGGTCGCGGAGTTCGTCTTCGCGCTTGCTGTCGTAGTAGGAAATACGCAGATTGCCCTGGTCGAAGGCGCTGGCATCGAGCACTTTGATGCGGCGTGAATTGTAAAATGTAACGGCGCCGGTATTGGCGCGCACGACGATTTTACCAACTTCCTGCAACACTACGGCAGAGGCCGTGCTGTCGCCGGGATAAACGGTCATTTTTAGATCACTTTCAGGAATATCACCCCATTTCAGGGCGCGTTGCTGGGAAAAAAGCAGGGCAGGGAAAAGGAAAAACAGGATAGGGAAAACGGTGTTTTGACGATTCATTTTTGCGAGGTTCGGTGTGAAGGAATGTTCAAAAATATAGTATTCATGGTTTACGGCTTCGGGTATTAACGTATGGCACTTGTCTCCAATATGTGTATTCAGCCTTTTTTCAAAACCAGTTGCATCTGCGTTTTTTCAATTACGAGTTCGAAAAACTGCCTTAAGGCGCCGTATTCCGATGGTTTGAAAGTGGTTTTGGAAATATTCATGCGCAGGTTGATCTGAATGACGCCCAGCGCATTTCTGGAACAGGAAAAACTCATTTTTCCGGCGTTGTCGGGCAGGTTGATCCGTGCCGGAGACGGCAATTCTTCGACCACATACCCTTCCGGCAAATTCACATCCAGCACATACTGGGCTTTAAACGGCATTACGAACTCCACGGGCAATTGGCGTTCGAGCGACTTGAACGGATTTTCCAGGATAAAAAAATCGACCACCGGCTGGAGGTATATAAAATCATTGGCTACCTGGCTTGCACCGGAAATATTGCATGCAAACCGAATCGACAAGGGCTGGTCGAGGTCGTGCAGGCGGCTGAATTCGATAGAATCGAACACAATATCAGCGTGCTTTACGGCAAACTTTTCTCGCAGCAATTCTTCTGTTTTTATCGTATCGAGTTCGGAGCGCCACTCGGCGGCAATATTGCCGGTCACCTGCATCTGGAAACTACCGCTGAGATCGCCGTCCTCCCGAAGCGTCAGTTTGCCGTACCAGAAATGAGCCGATTCCGGCGCGGTGATATTAAGCCAAGCAGGTTGTTTGGGATCGAGCATCCAGCCGGAACCGTGGTAATGCAGCGATCGAAGGTGGTTGACAGGCAAATATGGATCTGTGGCATCGAGCACAAAAGACGTTGTGCTGTCTTTTTTAACGATGGCTACCAGGGAGTTGAATTGCGGAACAAATGGCTGGCCGCGATACATGGCGCCGTTGTCGCGGGTGCTGAGCAGCAAGGGATAAACTTTTACGCCGCATTTTCGCAACAGCGCCACGAGGGCGAGGTTGAGTTCGCTGCTGTTGCCCGTTTTTTTCAGAAAAGCGCTGTCGAGGGTCGATTCGGGCAAGACCTGATAAGATCCGTCCCATTTCATATTGGAGGCGACGAATTTCAGGGCCTTTTCGGCTTTTTGAAGGGTTGAATCATCCGAAACGAGTTGCGGCGCAAAGGCAGTCCACAGGCGTTTGAAGTTGAGCGTATCGTTGTATTGTCCGCCAAACTCATCTATTTTTTCCAGATCGCGCGCAATCTGTTTCCAACTTGCCGAAATAGGATATCGAATGAAACTGGCAATATTGAAGGACCGCAACTGGAACTTGATGAAATTCCGATACTCATCGATGGAGGTAATGTACGGTTCCGAGTGCAGGGCTGGCACATTTGCCATTGCCCAGCGCTTGGAGTAGAAGAGATAGTTGCCTTTCTGAATGTTTTCCACCGAGTCTTTCAAGGCAAACAGCCGGTTGGTATTGGCTATTACTACAAACTGAAAATTATCGGATGAATACAGGTTCAGTTCGCTCCATCGGATTGGAATTTCTTCCTGAAAATACCATTCGTGCAGAGAAATAAAATCATCCGAACGCATCTTGTATCGGTATTCGATGATCGAACCTTTTTGCAGGTTCGGAACGAAAATTTTCTTTGCCAGCACATTGCGGGAAAGCCTTTCGGTAAAAACATTGTCCGATTTCACTTTCCGGGTGCGGCCATCGGGCGTTGTGATTTGCACATCCAGGTCGCGCAATTCATCGGCCCCTTTTCGTTCGCGGTAAGGAATAAACAGGTTGCTCTTCTCAAAAGCATTTTCGTTGAATACTTTGATGCGCCGGTATCGGTTGAATACGACCTTCCCGTAGGGGTCGACATTGATGTTTCCATTATCCTGCAATACAACAGCGGAGGCTGTACTATCCAGCGGATAAACAGTCATTTGCAGGTCGTCGTCCGGGATGTCACCCCAATCGTACACAGACTTTTGCGAAAAAGCCAGGATTGAAGAGCCAAGAAAAAAGAGGGATAGGAGCGTGTTTTTATAAGGCATGGTTAGAGGCTGTGAAAAATAACACAGCCAAAAATAAATGCCCTGCTGAATTGAAGCGAATATTTAACACGCTTGTGTCAGTCGTTTATCCATAAATCATCGACCGGCAGGCTCAGAGCCGGAACGCCGTCGTTCATCACACGTTCCTGTTGTGTAATGCCCTCCTGGTGAATCGCTTCCAGAAACAGGTTGATAAAATCGTTGCTCAGTTCGTTTTTTTCGGCACGACGTCGGCAGGCTTCCACCAGTGCACGCCAGCGCTCGGGCTGGAAAATGGCGATATTTTTATCTTTTTTGACGTAGCCAATCTCGCGCACCATTTGCATACGCTGCGCAATGAGGTGTATGATTTCCTCGTCGACTTCGTCGATTTGCTGGCGGTAGTTCTCTATCGTTTGCAGGTAATCAGGGTCTTGCGAGGTCATCTGGCGACGTATGAGGCCGGCGGTCATCTGGCCAAATTGTTCCGGGGTGATTTGCTGGGAAGCATCGCTCCAGGCGCTGTCGGGCGTCGGATGCACTTCCACCATCAGGCCGTCGAAGTTGAGATCGTAGGCTTTCTGGGCTGTTTCGGCCAGAATATCGCGGCGTCCGCAAATGTGTGAAATATCGCAGATCACTTCCAGCCCCGGGAATTCTTCTATCAGGTCGATGGCCATTTGCCAGCGTGGCACATTGCGGTATTTGGAATCTCCATATGTGGAAAATCCGCGGTGGATGGCCGCAATGCGGCGCAGCCCGGCTTTATAGAGCCGTTCAATTGCGCCTACCCAGAGTTTGTAGTCGGGATTGACCGGATTTTTGACGATTACCGGGATGTCGGTGCCCGCCATGGCATCGGCAATTTCCTGCACGGAAAATGGATTGACGGTGGTGCGCGCGCCAATCCAGAATACATCGACGCCGTATTTCAGGCATTCGTACACGTGCTGGCCCGTGGCGACTTCGGTGGTCGTTTTCATACCAGTTTCTTCCTTTACGCGACGCAGCCAGGCGAGGCCGGGCACACCAATGCCTTCAAAAGCGCCAGGGCGCGTGCGGGGTTTCCAGATACCGGCGCGAAACAGATCAGGCTGGAATGATTTCAGTCCGTGGGCTGCTGCCAGTACCTGTTCTTCGGTTTCGGCCGAACAGGGACCGGCAATGAGTACCGGCCGTTTTTGGGTGTTGAAAACAGGTTGAAATTGCATGGTGGTCAGGACGTTTGGCTGGTTGTCGGGAAAAATGCGAATGTAAAACAGATAGCGGAGAAATGGGTTTAAAGGTCGTTTAGCGTCGGCAGCGCTTCAAGCACTACCGACGCTTGAAAGATACGTTTCCAGTCCGCCGGCTTCCTGTGCCCGTATCAGTGCCGAGCCGATGATGGCCACATCGGCAGCAGCGTATACCATTTGCACCTGTTCGGGTGTGGATATGCCGAAACCGATGCCGACACGCGCTTCCGGAGCCGTTTGTTTGATCTGCCCGATCACTTTTTGCAAGCGCGGGTGCAGGCTGAAAGTGCTGCCGGTAATTTTGAAATCGGACATCAGGTAGTAAAAATCGAAACCAGCCGCCAACAGTTTTTCCAGCCGGGCGTCCGTTGCATTGGCGGCCAGCACAGGCACAAGTTTGATATTAGCATGTCGGGTGATGGCCAGCGCTTGCGCATCATCGACCGGCAAATCCGGGATGATCAGATGCCGGATATTCAGGCGTTCCATGGCTTCCGCAAAGCGCCGGGGGCCAAAGGCATATACCCGATTGACGTACGACATGACCATGATTTCCTGATCGGGGAAGCGCTGCCGAATGGTTTGCAAGGCTTCCAGGCAGTCCTGCATGCTGACGCGCTGCTGCTCCACAGCCTCGCGGCAGGCCGCCGTGATGACCGGCCCATCGGCAGTAGGGTGCGAAAACGGAATTTGCAATTCCAGGATTTCAACGCCGCCTTCCACATATTTTTCGGCTGTTCGGATGCTTTCCTGCAGCGTGGGATATCCGAGTACGAGGTGTCCCATCAGGGCCCCGGCCCCTTTTTTGGTGTGTGTCATGGTGCGTTTATTTGAGCAAATGTTGTGCGTAGGCCACCAGGCTTTCTTCCTGGAAATGCCGCATGGTGATAAACAGGTCTTTTTCGCCCCTCCCGGAAGCATTGATCACGACCACCTGATCTTTGGGCAGCGTGGCCGCCAGTTCGAAGGCATGGGCAAAAGCGTGTGCTGATTCGAGGGCTGGTATCAGACCTTCTACCCGCGCCAGGCGCTGCACGGCAGCCAGGGCTGCTTCGTCGGAGGCCGTTTCAAATTGAACGCGGCCCTCATCGGCCAGATATGCCAGAATCGGGCTCACCCCGCAGTAGTCGAGCCCGGCTGAAACGGAGTGGGTGGAGGCAATATTACCGTCGCCATCCTGGAGGAAATAGGAATGGTACCCTTCAAAAATGCCGAGTTGACCGTGCAGTACCTTGGCAGCGTGTTCGCCCGGGCGGGTGCCCCGGCCACCGGCTTCTACCCCGATGAGGCGCACGTCTTCGTCGTCGAGAAAGTCGTAAAACATGCCCATCGCATTGGACCCGCCGCCTACACAAGCCACACAGTAGTCGGGCAGGCGCCCGGCGGCTTCGAGACACTGGCTGCGAATTTCCTCGCCTACTACTTTTTGGAAAAAAGTATTCATGGCCGGGTACGGATGCGGCCCAACGGCCGACCCCAGCAGGTAATAACTTTCCGGATGCTCTACCCAGTCCTTGAAGGCAGCTATAACCGCGTCGTTGAGCGTTTGAGTGCCGTCTTCCACAGCGACCACTTTGGCGCCGAGTAATTCCATCCAGTACACATTCGGGCGCTGCCGCTCATAGTCTTTTTTACCCATGTACACCGTGCAGTCGAGCCCGAAGCGTGCGCACACGGCTGCCGTTGCGTAGCCGTGCTGGCCTGCGCCGGTTTCGGCAATGATACGGCGTTTGCCCAGCCGCTGCGCCAGCAAAATCTGGCCGATGCAATGGGTGATCTTGTGCGCACCGGTATGGTTGAGGCCTTCGTTTTTCAAAAACAAACGCGCGCCGCCAATTTCTTCTGTCAGGCGTGGCAAAGGTGTAAATGCCGTTGGCCGGCCGGAGAAAGTATGCAGGGTATCGTGAAACTGATCCAGAAAAGACGGATCGGTTTTAGCCTCGTCGAACGCCGCTGCAATTTCCTGCAAACCGGGCAGCAACACCTCCGGCACAAAACAGCCGCCATAAGCGCCGAAATAGCCTTCAGATTGAAAAATGAGATCTTTATAGGCAGTTTGTGTGGGTGTCATGGCTGCAAGGCAGATGGATTTTAATTGTTTGTATTAATGTATCAGTACAATGATACAAAGGTAAGTACGTTTCTCCCACACTTGCAAGTGGGGCAGCAAAAAAGCAGGAAAATTTCCGTTGGTTGACAAGGCGGGCCCATTGGTTGAATATTCATAGAGTGAAAAAAAAACGCAGGATAGTTTTGGTGCATAAAATCCTGACTTATGAAGTATTACTGCTTTTTTCTGCTTGTTGTAACCCAATTGTTCATCGCTGTTTCTTTAAATGGGCAGTCGCTTGGCAATCCCTCTGAATTACCCTTCGAAATGGAACTGGAAGACGTCACCCAGGATGAGTTGCCGGGCTTGCATTCCTGTGCATTCGGGCGCTGGGGCGACTGGTGGATTGCCATTGGTGGGCGTATCGGCGGCCTGCATGGTTTTTTTGCCGTTACGGGTTTTCCGGAAGACGAGGCCAACATAAAAATCCGCTTGCTGAACCCCGAAACGGGCGCTGAACTTACCTACGAAGTGGAAAACCTCAGCGGCATTTTCATCGATCCGCTCAAGGCGACTAACCCGCAGTACGTGCAAGACAGTTCGCATCTGTATATCGTGGGCGGCTATGGAAAGGATGTGTTGCAAAATAAATTTGTCACATTCAGCACGCTGACCTCTGTTGATCTGCCTTTGCTGGTGGCTAAAATGACGGCCGGGCAAGATCCTTCAGCGGCATTTCATCAAATGGAATCAGAACATTTCCAGGTGTGCGGCGCTGAAATGGAAAAACTGGGCGACTGGTTTTATCTGGTTGGAGGGCATAATTTTTCGGGCTTGTATTCCGACAATGGCGTACCGACTTTCACACAAGAATACACCAATGAAATCCGAAAATTTAAAATAACCCTCACACCCAATAATACGCCACAGGTAAGCAATTACAGCGCTTTTGAAAACACCCAGCAATTGCATCGCCGCGATTTTTCGATGGCGCCCCTTGTTCGTCCCGATGGCTCCGAAGCCTTGGCGGTGTATGGCGGGGTGTTTCAGTACACCCAAAACCTGCCGTTTTACAACCCGATCTATATCAGCGAATCGCAGATTTTTACACTGGATGCTTCCTTTCAACAGCAATTCTCACAGTACACTTGTCCGGTGGTGCCCATGTACAATGCAGCCGACAGCAGTATGTATTCCGTGTTCTTTGCAGGTTTGAGCACGCATTATTGGGATGCTGCTGCAGGGCAGGTGGGATATGACGACAAGGTGCCGTTCATTTATGACATCACTACCATACGTCGCCGCGCAGATGGCAGCAGCACGGAGTTTTTATTGCCGCAGCGTTTCGACGAACTGCTGGGTACCAATATGATTTTTATGCCAGCGGAAGACGCGCCACATTATTCGAATGAAGTGATCAGGCTGCACGAATTGCAGGGCCGCACGTTTGTTGGCTGGCTGTATGGCGGTATTCGGGCTGAAATACCCAATTTCACGCCCTCGATTGCCAGCAAGCGCCTGTTTAAAGTGTATATCACGCCTGACATTACTACGGCTGTCCATCCTGCTCGTCCTGATCACGCCAACGTTTCGTTTTCTCCCAATCCTTTCGGGCAGCACCTGCGCATAGATGTTGAAAATGCCGAACAAATACAACGCATTGTACTCAGCAATTCAGAGGGTGAAATTTTGTTTCTGGAAGACAGAACAGGCCCTGATACCTGGCAACATTTGCAGGAATACTGCACAACGCTGAAGAAAGGTATTTATTTCTGTACGATTCACCATGCCGAAGGCGTCCAGGTGTTCAAACTGGTTCGAATGTAGGGCGTTGCCCTGTGAAGGGATTATCTTTTTTCCTTAAAAAAATGAGTCATCAACGCTCCGCATTCCGCTTCCAGTACACCCAGTTCGAGCCTGGTTTTGGGATGCAGCAGTTGTTTGCCTCCGACGGTCATAAAACCGCGCTTTTCGTCGGTAGCGCCATATACGATTCTACCGATCTGCGCCCAGGCGAGTGCGCCGGCGCACATCACGCAGGGTTCGAGGGTGACAAACAGGGTACAGTCGGGCAGGTATTTGCTGCCCAGGTGCCCCGAAGCGGCTGTGAGCGCCAGGATTTCGGCATGGGCTGTCACATCGGTGAGTTGCTCGGTCTGGTTGTGGGCGCGGGCAATGATCATGTTATCGCACACAATAACGGCGCCTACAGGCACCTCTCCGGCATCGGCAGCCTTTTGGGCTTCTGCCAGCGCCTGTTTCATAAAATAAGTGTCGGAATAAACAGAAAGCATGCAGCAAAGAAAAGGCAGGCGTTTAGAGATTGAAGTACCCGCATGCATTTATTTGATAAAAAAATGAACGCATAGTTTTTTAGTTTTCAGGGCAGTTCCGACCTTTGCACATGGAATCAAAGTTTGCACCCGCTCCCTCGTCCAAATTTCTGGGCGAATCTCTTACCTACGACGACGTACTGCTCGTCCCCGCATACAGCGAAGTTCTCCCGAGAGAAGTTGACATTTCCGCACAACTGACGCGCAAAATCCGCCTGAACGTACCGGTGGTTTCGGCTGCCATGGACACCGTGACGGATAAAAACCTGGCTATTGCCATTGCTCGGCAAGGAGGTATCGGTATCATCCACAAAAACATGAGCATTGCCGATCAGGCCGATCAGGTGCGCGCCGTCAAACGCTCGGAAGCCGGCATGATCCTCGACCCGGTTACCCTGCATCCGGAGGCGATGATCACGGAAGCCCTGGATTTGATGAAAAAATACAGCATTGGCGGTATCCCTATCACCGACGAGGGAGGCCGACTGGTAGGAATTCTGACCAACCGCGACCTGCGTTTTGAAACAGACCGAAGCCGAAAAGTGCAGGAACTCATGACCAAAGACCGGCTCGTGACGGCTCCCAAAGGCACGACACTGGTGGAAGCCCGCGACATATTGCAGCGCCAGAAAATTGAAAAACTGCCGGTGGTAGACGACAATTTTCACCTGATCGGCCTGATTACCTATAAAGACATCATGAAAGGGGTGAACTTCCCCCAGGCCTGCAAGGACTCCTTCGGCCGACTCGTGGTAGGGGCGGCTGTGGGCGTCACTTCCGACATGGAGGCTCGTGTAGCTGCACTGGTGGCCGTTGGGGTCGATGTGATCTGCGTCGATACGGCGCACGGCCACTCCAAAGGCGTGCTGGATGCTGTGCGACGCCTGAAAATCAATTACCCTGATCTGCAAGTGATTGGCGGCAATGTGGCTACCGGCGACGGCG
Organism: Bacteroidota bacterium; assembly: GCA_020160935.1. GTDB lineage: Bacteria > Bacteroidota > Bacteroidia > Chitinophagales > Saprospiraceae > M3007. The sequence goes on from JAIUPL010000001.1 coordinate 128,108, forward strand.
CCAAAGCCCTCGTCGATGCAGGTGTGGATGGTGTGAAAGTGGGTGTCGGCCCCGGCAGCATTTGCACCACCCGAATTGTAGCGGGTGTGGGTGTAGCACAGTTGTCGGCTATTTTTAATGCTTCTCAGGCCATTCATGGCTCCGGCGTACCCATCGTCGGCGATGGCGGTATCCGGTACACTGGCGACATTGTAAAAGCCCTGGCAGCAGGCGCCAGCACCATCATGGCCGGCTCGCTGTTTGCGGGTGTGGAAGAGTCGCCGGGTGAAACGATCATTTTCGACGGCCGTAAGTTCAAATCCTACCGCGGTATGGGTAGCCTGGCCGCTATGGAATTGGGCTCGAAAGACCGCTATTTTCAGGATGTGGAAGACGATATCAAAAAACTGGTGCCGGAAGGCATTGAAGGCCGTGTGCCATACAAAGGCACCTTGCAGGAAGTAATGGTGCAATATATTGGCGGCTTGCGCGCCGGTATGGGCTACTGCGGCGCCGGCACAGTGGAAGAACTACAACAAAAAGCGCAGTTTGTGAAAATTACCAACGCCGGTATGACAGAGAGCCACCCGCACAATATTATTATTACAAGGGAATCACCGAATTATAGCAGGAAGTAGGGCAAGAGGCAAGGGGCAAAGAGCAAGAGGCAAAAGGCAAGGAGCAAGAGGCAAAAGGCAAGGAGCAAGAGGCAAAAGGCAAGGAGCAAGAGGCAAAAGGCAAGGAGCAAGAGGCAAAAGTTAAATTGCTCGTTGCTTTTTGCTTCTTGCCCGTTGCTTCTTGCCCTTTACTTTTTGCCTCTTGCCTTTTGCTTCTTGCCCTTTGCTTTTTGCCCCTTGCCCTTGCCCTTGCCCCTTGCCCCTTCACTTCCCCCTTCCCGGGTTATCTTTCAAAAAAGCGCTCCAGCCGCTATAGGACTTTTTGGCTCCCACGCCCGGGCCTGACGACTGATACCAATGGCACAGCGCAGTGGCCAGGGCATCGGTGGCATCAAATTTCTGATCGGCAAATTTTGTACGCAGGATATTTTCCAGCATCCCGGCCACCTGTTCTTTTGAGGCATTGCCGTTGCCGGTAATGGCGCGTTTGATCTGCTTGGGCATGTATTCGGTGATGGCGAGTTTGTTCACCATACCGGCTGCAATGGCTACGCCCTGGGCGCGGCCGAGTTTGAGCATACTTTGTACGTTTTTCCCGAAAAAAGGCGCCTCGATGGCCATTTGCGTCGGCTTGTACTGAAAAATCAGGTCCTGCACCTGTTCAAAAATATGCTGGAGTTTTACCGTATGCTCGTCACTGATATGGGCAAAGGTGACTACGCCGATTTCCAGTACTTTGATCTGCTTTTTATCGGCGTCTATCAGGGCAAAGCCGAGCACATTGGTGCCGGGGTCGATGCCGAGAATGCGGGTGGGTGTGGATTCCATGGGGCAAAGGTAGCAGGAAGCGGCAAGAACAGAGCAGGATAAAACATCGCTATAAAAAAGAGGCTATCCCTGCAATTCACACCTGAGATCAATCTTATTTCTTATCTCGAAAACGTTTTTGAAACCTCATAGGTTTATCGTTTGATAAAAATAAAATCTGACTTGTATTTCAGATACTTATGAGAAAGCGTCCTGTAAGAAACTGTTTTAAAACCCTTCACGAGGCGGAATGGCTTGAATTTTAAGGCTATATTTCATCCATTTTTAAAGGAGTAGGTACTACTATGCCTTCAATGAATTTCATCTATCCTTAAAATTCAAGCCATTCTGCCTGGCCAGGGGTTTTAAAACAGTTTCTAAGCAGCAAGTAATCTAAGAGCATATTTGGGATTTTTTTGCCAGGCCTGAAAAGCGGCTTTTTTGCACGTTTTTCAATTTTTTTCACTTACATAGTCACCACTATGCGCATGAAAAAACGCGAAAAACGTACAAAAAATCCATCTTTTCAGAACCAGGCAAAAACTCCCAAACATGCTCTAATTCTTACTATGAATCGTATTATCTGCTTGAGATGTAAAAACCTCTATTTGGTAAGTACCTGAAAATTTTTCTGGATGATTATTTTTCAAATTAACCATGAATTCAAGAGAGCCGGATTTTTCTGCTATTGTATTTGGACTGGAATTTAAATATGGTTTCCATTTGTCTTTATTCCCAAATCTGAAAAGAAGGGCTCCGAGGGGATAGTTTTCATTGATATGTTCAGGACGTTTCCCTGTTGATAAAAGATTCTTTTCATAAATTCCTTCCGGTTGTATGTCAATACCTCCTTCGGAAGTTAATACGCCATGTGCTGTTAAATAAATGACGTCGCCTTTTTCAAAAAGAATATTGGTTTTTATTGTTTGGCTACTAGCCGTTAAAACAATTCTTGACTTTAATTTTAAATTACTTTTTGCGAAATGAGAAGTACAAACTGACTCAACATCCTTTTTTACAGCAATCCCAAAACTATTATTAAATCTATCTTTATTTATATGCCAGGACGCTATTTTTAAATTGGAACTAACCTCTTCTACATTATTACTAAAATTTACCAACATTGAATCAAAGACAATTAAATCATTATGCTTTGACACTAAAATATCAGGTGTTGATATTTCTAAAGTTTTGCATTCTTTATTATTAATGAATTCCATGTTCTTAAATTCAGAAAGCATGATGGAATCTTTTTGATTATTGCAGGAATAATGTAATTCCTCTTTTGAATTGTTGTATTTCCCTGAGGAAGAATCTATCGGTATTGATATGTGTTTCCCTTTATAAGGATTTGACCGATTGTGTAAAACATGCCGCGCTCTATTTGGATCTTTTAATGGTGGTTTATCGGTAGTTCTATCCTCCAAAGTGCTGTCATCATTCTGGAGTTCATAGTAATCATACAAGGCTGTCGATACCACTGCATCATTTTTGTGCGGTGAATTATGAATTTGAAAAAACAAGACCGCAGCCAGGAACCAATACCACAACCAGGTCATATCCCGCAAAGATTTCCCTGTCATGTATTTATATTCAAGTGTCAAAGACTGCTGGAATGCCTCATTGTCATCCATTTCAGGAGTCGTAGTAGATCCCGTTGTATGATTGCGCAATTCGGTTTTTACAATAGGAGAAACCTCTTTCCCTTCATTTGAAAGAAAATTACTTAAAGGGTTTTTTGAGTCGTCTAAGTTGGGATCGTACTGTTTTTCCATAATCAGGATTTTACTTTTTCTTCCATAGCGGAAGTAATTTTTGATTGGGCTTTATTAAAAATATCCACAACCTCCTGTTCTGTCATCGCATGGGCTTTCGAAAGGTTTGCAATGTTCATATCGCGCTGTCCGAATGCCATATAGATTTCAAATTCGAGGTTGCTCAAGGTTTTTCGGGCAAGTTCCTCCAGGTATGCACTTTTACTGATCTGACAGCCTACGAAGGTTCTGAAAAAAGTTTTTTCAAACCTTTCCCTATCCGCCGCTGATGGCGCCTCGTCACAAAGCGTTTTGTACAAACGCTTTGAAAATTCCAGAAAAAACTGCCGATGCAAAACGCCGTCAACACATGCTTTCATAATATCGTCTATCTCTACATCTGCGGCGTTCGCGGTACTTTTTTCCCTGTTTTCTCCTGGCGCCCCTCTTTGTGTAACCACTGCCCGAGGCCCGGTCTGATAACCTTCCATCAACCTGACAACCAATGATTCATCCATATTATCGCTGATCACCTGGTCAATCGTTCGCCCAAAATATTTGGCTATACAATACAACGCATCAATGCGGGGCATAGCCTCTTTTTTTTCATAATTTACAATTGAAGTGCGTTGTAACTGAAGATTATACACTTGAAATTTTTCGTTCAGCACTTCTGCTAGTCTTGCCTGTGTCAAGCCATTCTGGCTCCGTAAATTCTGCAAGTTTTTTGCAAAATTATTTTTCAAAATATCTCCAAGACTCATATTACTCGATCATAGTGGTATTAAAAGCGGATTGCCCCAACCCGCATGCCGAGCCACATCGACAGGCTGCTACAACGGGTTTGTTCAGGCCGGCAACTGGCTAATCCAATGCCTATTGAAAATCAAAAGTAGTTTTCTTTTTCCTTTTTGTCAATTAAAATGACTATTTTTTTCAGAAAAATAAATAAAAGATTGGAAAAACACTGTTATTTAGTTAAGAAAAAGTTAAAAAAAGTAATTATAATTGACTTTAGACATTAACAATGTTTCTTTGTCCATGATTTCTGCGGCACACTTTTCCCACACCGCTGCCTGCTCATCACGCGGCTAATAAATCCCGACCATTTAGCAGAAATCAGCAGGGCAGGCAGTGTACTTATTTGCTATTTACGTCCGGTAAATAAAGGACTATACATACAGGCGCTTTTTAAATAGTTATGGTAATGGTATGGCAGGCAGTGTGTACAACACTGCCTGTTTTTGTTTTCGTTCCAGTATCAAAATTATCCTTGAAAATAATAGGCGCCCCGCCACCTCAATGGATGACCAACACCTTCGCGCCATGCGATGCCCCGGATGTCACCTGAACGGTATAAACACCCGCTTGCAACACGGGCAGGTGGAAGCGCGTTTGCCCGGGCAGCAGCGTTTCTCTGTGCAACATTCGGCCGTTTACATCATAAATGATCGCCTGCCCGTCGTTTTTTAGCCCCCTGGGCAAATCCAGCACAACCGATTGTCCATTCGACCCCGGATTGGGGAGCAAGGAGAATTCGAGTGGCGTTGTTGCCGGCTGGCTTACCCCTACGGGCAAACTGGCCACCCGAAATACAGCAGGCGGCGTAATCACCGGCACATTGTAGTCGAAATAAATACCTGCCAGGTTGACAATAGTGTCGCCGGGCGCCAGGCCGCTGCGCGGTTTTACCTGAAACGCCACAAATCCATGGCTTCCCGGTTCGTTGCTGACGCTATCTGGCAAATCGATCGGATCAAAACGGAACTCCAGCACCCGCTCGTTGTACACCCGCCAGGTAAACGGGTGGCTGGCGCCCTGCACCTGCAAGGTACTCAAGTCGAGTTGGGCAGGCAGGGTGTCGCGTATCACTACAAATGACGCCGGGTAATTGCCCGTGTTTTGGAAGCGGATGACGTATTGAAGGGCGCTGGTATCCAGTTGTTCCTGCAGCAGCAGATCGGGCGCCACCTGCTTGTCGTTGGGGTCGAAGGAATTGACAACGCTGCTGGTGTACCGCGAAAAGTTGTTTTCAAAATTGGCGTCATCTTCCGGTCCTACGCTTGAAGAAAACACGACAGGTGTGTTAATAGGGGTATTTTCCGGGGTTCGAAACCGCAGCGTGAACCACATACTTCGTCCTTCCCCCAGCGAATCGATGATCCAGGAAAAATGATTCTCGACTTCCACAGTCGGCATCGGGTCGCCCCATACGAATTCGAGGGGTAGCGGTGTAGTTTGTGTCACAATCAGTAAATCGACTTTTGCCGAATCCACCGGCAAAGTGCCAATATTGGTAACGTATACCTGCACATCGGTTGTAAATCCGGGGCGGAAGCGCGTTGTGCTGACCGTCACAATGCACAGATCGCGATAAAGCGGGTACACGGCTGCAAAATTCATGGGCGTTTCCATCGAATCGGGAAGCGCGAAGGCAGGCGTGGCCGTCCAGAGAGGCTTTTGGGCGATTCTCAACGTATCGCCCACTATATTTGAATAAATCCGGTATTGCCCTGCGTCGTCAGTCGTGGCGAAGGCGCCTGCTTCGGGTACGCTGATGAGCACATTGGGCAGGCCCGGCTCGCTGTTGTCCTGCGTACCATTTTCATTGACATCGTGAAAAACCGTACCGGAGAAATTCCAGTTCTGGGTCATATTCAGCAGGAAAATATCAATAAATCCGGCTGATACGAGGTTGTTTACAGGGGCCAGGGGGTTAAAATCCACCGTGCCGGCAAAACTTCCCAGCATAAACATATTGCCATGCGGGTCGAGGTGGAGCGATACGGCGCCGTCCGTGCCGGTGCTGCCCATGCGCCGCGCCCATATCATGTTGCCGGCGCTGTCTAATTTCATTAAAAAAGCATCTTCCGAGCCGCCTGCTGATGCCATGTTGAACACGCCCGTACCAGGGTTGAAGTCGGCTGTTTGAGAAAAAATGCCACACACATACACGGCGCCATCACGGTCAAAAGCAATTGATTTAGCCTCCTCGGTTTGGTTGCCGCTTCCGGTGATGTGCCGCGCCCACACGAGATTGCCGTCCAGGTCGAGGTTCAGAATAAACGGATCATAACCGTTGGCGGTGAGGCTTGCTGTGCCGGGGCCGGGGTCGAAGTCGGCTGTTTCGGAAAAGGTGCCGCTGATGTACAGGTTGTCTGTGCCGTCGGTTTTTATTTCGCTTCCAAACTGAAAATGCGAGCCGGTCACTTGTTTGGCCCACACGTATTGGCCCGATGCATCCATTTTCTGGATAAACATATTGGCATACACTCCGCCGGAAACGTCGAGGTTGGCTGTACCGAGGCCGGGGTCCATATCGGCGATGTGCCGGAACACCCCCATGGTGTACACAAACCCCTGTGCATCCACCGTCAGGTCATCTACACTTTCCGTATTTGCGCCGCCTATGCTGCGCGCCCATTCCAGGTCGCCTCTCCAGTCCATTTTGGTGATAAAAACATCGGATTCCCCCGCAGACGTGAGTCCCAGCACATTGGAGCCGGGGTCGAAATCGCCAGTTCCTGTGTATGTCCCACAAGTGTAAATATTTCCACGCGGATCGATGGTGAGGCCGGACAGAGCATGCGAATTAGGCCCACCCAGTTGTTTTACCCAGTTGAAATGCCCTTCCGGGTCGAGTTTCAGGATAAAGGCATCGTAACTACCCGCCGCGGTCAGGATGTTTTCTTCCGGCCCGGGGTCGAAATCGACCGTTCCGGAAAACACGCCCGCCATTACCACATATCCCCTGGTATCAACTCGGATTACCCTCGCTACTTCGGCATCCGGGCCGCTGATCTGCCGGGCCCAAAGCAGTCGGCCCTCAGGGTTTAATTTCACGACAAACATATCAGACATACCGGCGGAAGTGACATTCAGTACGCCGGGGCCGGGGTCGAGGTCGGCCGTCAGGTTAAAAGTTCCAGTGATGTAAATATTGCCAAATTCGTCGAGGGTGGTCGATTCCGGGGTTTCGAGGCTGGCGCCGCCCAAACGCAGGGCCCAGCCGAAATCCTGGCTGAAAGAGGGCGTCAATGTGTAAATTACAATGGCAAAAGGGAGCAGAAAACGTCGCATGTAGTTTGATTTGAGAAGTATTTAAATGATTAATGCAGGTAAATCTTGTATTATTCTCCGCAGGAAAGATACCCTGAAAACCGGTTGCTTTTCTAAGAAATTCCTCGCCTCTCTGCTTTCTTTGAAATTTTCATGTTTATCTTTAACCCGCATAATCCGTTTTTCCACACATCATACGCTTCTTTATGTTAGTCAAAACTTATGCTGGCTCCGTGCATGGAGTCGACGCACGCACCATCACCATTGAAACAAATACCGGCGGCTCGCTGGGCAACACCGACAAACCGGGCATCTACATTGTCGGGCTCCCCGACAGCGCCGTTCGCGAAAGCCTGCCGCGCATTGAAGCGGCCGTCAAAAACTCCGGCTACCGCCTCCCGCGCCTCAAAACGATCATCAACCTCGCTCCTGCCGATATCCGCAAGGAAGGTTCGGCATTCGACCTGCCCATTGCGCTGGGTATGCTGGCCGGCTCGGGGGTGATCGCTCCCGATGGCCTCGACGAATTTTTTATCATGGGCGAACTCTCGCTCGACGGTTCGTTGCGGCCTATCAAAGGTGCATTGCCCATTTCCATCCTGGCCCGTCGCGAAAAATTCAAGGGTTTTATCCTTCCCAAAGCCAATGCACGCGAGGCGGCTATTGTGAGCGATGTGCTGATTTACGGCATAGACAACCTGCGTGAAGCGCTGGATGTGCTATCGGGCGATTCACAAATTCAGCCCATGGTCGTGAACACCCGCGAAGAATTTGCCAATGCTTCGGGCATTTACGACGTTGATTTTTCAGATGTAAAAGGCCAGGAAAATATCAAACGCGCCCTCGAACTGGCGGCTGCGGGTGGGCACAACGTCATCCTGATCGGTCCGCCCGGCGCTGGCAAAACCATGCTGGCGCGGCGCTTGCCGACCATTTTGCCGCCGCTTACGCTGTACGAAGCACTCGAAACGACCAAAATTCACTCCGTTTCCGGCGTTTTGCCCGATCACACCTCACTCATCACCACGCGCCCCTTTCGGTCGCCGCACCATACCATCAGCGATGTGGCGCTGGTAGGCGGCGGCTCCGATCCCATGCCCGGCGAAATCAGCCTGGCACACAACGGCGTGCTGTTTCTCGACGAACTGCCCGAATTCAAGCGGCAGGTGCTGGAAGTGATGCGCCAGCCCATGGAAGAACGCAAGGTGACGATCAGCCGGGCAAAGGTGAGCGTCGACTATCCCGCCAGTTTTATGCTGGTGGCTTCGATGAATCCCTGCCCCTGCGGCTACTACAACCACCCAGAAAAAGAATGCGTATGTGGCCCGGGCGTAGTGAAACGCTACGTGTCCAAAATCTCCGGCCCGCTGCTCGACCGCATCGATCTGCACGTGGAAGTTACGCCCGTGAGTTATGCCGAACTGACCACCACCGAGCGCCCCAAACTTGGTAGCCAAGACATTCGCGAACGCGTGCTGCGCGCCCGCGAGGTGCAGGCCGAGCGCTTTCAGGGCCTGCGAGATGTGTATTCGAATGCGCAAATGCCGAGTAAAATGGTGCATGAGGTGTGCCAACTGGATGCTACGGGCCTGAATCTTTTAAAAACAGCCATGGAACGCCTGCAACTCAGCGCCCGGGCGTATGATCGGATTTTGAAGGTGGCACGCACAGCGGCGGATTTGGCAGGGAGCAAGGATATTCGGATCGAGGATTTGGCGGAGGCGATACATTATCGGAGTTTGGATAGGGAGGGGTGGGCGGGCTAACACTTCGATATTCGGTGTTCGGTGTTCGGAGTTCGATATTTTTAAATTTCGAACACCGAACACCGAATATCGAACACCGAAATAAAGTATAAACGATTGAATGTAATAAGTTTATGAACAATAAGCCAAGTTCCCGATATGACCTTGAGGACAGGTTGATTCAATTTGCGGTGCGTATCATCGATGTAGCAGAAGCCTTGCCTCCAACCGTCGCAAGCAAAAACCTGGGTGGCCAAATCGTGCGTTCCGGAACGTCACCTGCCTTAAACTATGCGGAGGCTCAATCTGCTGAGTCCAAAGCGGATTTTGTACACAAAATGAAAATTTGTTTAAAGGAGTTGAGGGAAACATTGGTGTGCCTGAATATCATTTTGCTAAAAGAGTACTTCAAGGAAAACAAACTGGCGGATCTTGTAAGGGAAAACAATGCGTTGATTTCGATTTTTGTTAAAAGTATCCAGACAGCGAAGGATAATGGGAAATGAAGGGAGGCAAGATGCGTGGACGGATGGTTCGACGGGAATAAATTGGCGCAGCGCTTTGTGTTGAAAAAAACACTACGGGCGGTGTGAATGAAATTAGGCACATTGGGGATGTGATCAGATGTTATGTTTGTAGCAGATTTCCCGGCCGGCTTCGACAATGCGCCTGGTTAGATGGCCTGCTGCGGCGAAAAACGATGCAATAATTTCTATATTTGTTGCGAGTACCAACCTCAGCAACAAGCCGAGAGACAAATATTGACCGTTGAAGCATATCCGGAATTACTTACTGCGATTCAATTAAAACATCGGCAGGGTATGCTTAACTGTAAATGACTTTTATTAACAAAAAATAAAATAACAAAACACTTATCTATCATGTCTGCTCGAATAACAGTATTGTTTTTTATTTTAATTACTGCTTGCGCTATCACAAAAGCCCAAGAGTGTTTTGCAAGCATTCCCTCTGGTACACAATCAGTTTGCCACGGTTCGGAATTTGAGATTCCCGTTACATTAGGAGGCACGGCTCCATTTACGTTTACTTATTCTATCAACGGATCGCCACAACCTCCCGTCTTTACTTACGACTCGCTCTTTACACTTATGTCATATCCGCCTTCTTCAAATAACGTCATTTTATTAACAGGTATGCAAGATGCTACAGGATGTCAGGGCAATGTATCGGGTACAATGAATATAAAGAGAGTATCCATTTTTGTACAAACATTTATTACACCGGTCTCATGTAGCGGGACAGGAATAGGCACAGCCACTGTATCGGTAAACAACGGAGGCACTCCGCCCTATTCATATCTTTGGTCAACGGGCTCTTCTTCCACACAAATCAATGTTCCGATCGGAATTTATGTAGTAACTGTCACGGACTCACATGGGTGTACGCAGGAGACAATTGCCGATGTCGTACAAAGTGAGCCACTATCGGTCACTGGTATAGTGACGAATCCAACCTGTAACCACAATGATGGTAGCATTGATATTTCCATTGCTGGTGGATCGGAACCATATGAAACTTCATGGCATTTTGGACCCAATACAGAAGATTTAATCAATATTGGAAGCGGTAACTACATGTTGTTTGTTACGGATGCCCATGGCTGCACCGGAACGTACTCGACCACTGTATCTACATTTGATGTAACCATACAATCAAGTGTCGCTCACTGCCAAACCAGTTTAGATGTATCGGTCAACGGTTCTATTGCCCCCTACACTTATTTGTGGTCGAATGGCCAGACAACAGAGGATATTTCAGGTTTGAACAATGGCTGGTATACGGTGACCGTAACAGACGCAGCTGGTTGCACCGTAAATCAATCCTTTTTAGCGTATTTAACAATTCCCAGTGCTACAATCGGTGTCAGCACCAACCCATGCACAGGAGGTTTGACCGCTTGAGTTGTGATGCAGTGTTAGGACAAGCACATTGTACCGAAGCACATATTTATCCAGACGACAACTGCTTTCCTGTCAGCCCTCTTTGGTCAGGTGCCAGTCTGCATCTTGCCAGCGAGTACCTACCGGATTCTTTAAGGTTTACGATAAAAAATACGGGCACAGGAAACATGCCTGCTGTGTCAGATTACCGGATTTTGAAAGATGCCGAATTGTTGACAAAAGAACCATTCCAACTGGCTTCCGGCGATTCCGTTGTTGTAGCGGTGCCTGCTGATGGCAGCACCTGGCGAGTAGAAATTGATCAAGTACCCTACCATCCCGGCTTGTCAGCACCGTCACTTTCGGTTGAAGGCTGTAGCAATGTGAATTTGTTTTCTACCGGCTTTGTTACACAATTGCCCAATGATGATGCAGATGCATGGATTGATATTGACTGTATGCCGAATGATGATTGGTATGAACTAAACGATAAAAAAGGGCTGCCCACAGGTTATGGCCAGGAACACTATATACAGCCAGGAGTGGAACTGGAATACTGTATTCGTTTCCAGAATGGCGGAGCGGACACTATATCCAGGATACGCATTACCGACACCCTTTCTACATGGCTTGATGCGACTACCTTCCGGCCTGGTACGAGTAGCCACCCTTATCAGTTCGATCTGACAGGCTCGGGCACTGTGGACTTTTTATTTGAAAATATTGAATTGCCCGACAGCAATGTAAATCATAGCGGCTCCAGCGGGTTTGTAAAATTCAGTATTTATCCAAAGGCTGATGCGCCCCTGAAAACGTTGATTAAAAATACAGCATATATCGATTTTGAAAACAACAATGTGGCGGTCACCAATGCCACCTGGCATCGCCTCGGCGAAAACTTTGTGACTGTCGGTTTATGGCAACCGCGGCGCCCGGAATACAAAATTATAATTTCACCCAACCCTTTTAATAAAACAGCCTTATTGGAAATAAAAGGATTGGTATCCAATCAACCTGTTCATTTACAGGTAATTGACTTGCAAGGAAAGGTTGTATATAATGAAATAGTTTATGGATCTGTCATAACCTTAAGGAAAACAAACTTGAAAGCAGGTGTGTACTTCTTCAATCTGAATCAACATGGGATCGCTGTCGGCAGCGGAAAACTGGTAGTAGAGAATTAGGGGGTAATATCTTACGTGTACAAGTCCACCGCCACCGCGGTGCCTCCGGCCCGCATCCAAATTATAGCGCCATGTTCCTACGCTGTAAAAAAGTATTTATCGGCATTAATACGCCAGGAATTATCGTGCTGTATGTTTGCAGCAGGTCGGAGATGACCCATTTCAGGGGGGGGCGGCTAACACCGAACTCCAAAATAAAGTATAAATGATTGAATGAAAAAAGGTTCGCCCTATCAGCAGCAGCATCTCCTCCACTCCATCCAGCACATATCACACATGACAAAAACCCTTCTTCCCGCCATCGTTTTCTGCCTGGCCCTCACAAGCATCGCTCACGGCCAAAACAAGCCGTATTTCCCGCAAATGACCAAGGTACTGGTCGATACCTCTTTCCATGCCCTATTCGGTTATGAAAAAGGTGTGCAAGTGATCAACCGTTCCTGCCGGACGCTCGACCCAAAAGACCCGTTCTACTGCGACAGCGAAGCCGTGGTAACCGGCGTACTCGTAGCCAAATACAAGGCTCCGGGCATCAAGGACAGCCTGAGCATCCTTTTCGACGGGGGCATGAGCGACGACCCAGAGTTTTCCATCCTCGGAAAAGGGCAAAAACTGATCGGACACGTTTCCTGCGTGGAAATGTACATCAATGCATCCGGCGTGATCTACACAGCAGGGCATGCCAATAATATGTTCAACCGCCGGCGAAAGTTTCAAATCCAGAAAGACACCCTCGTAGAAGTAAAACAGCCCTATTACTACGTAGGCTTGAAAGGGCAGATACTGAAAGACATTACCTTGTACAGAGACAAAACCGGGCCGGATGTCGTGGCGCAGTTGCCCAAAGGCTACGAGATAGAGGTGCTGCTGTCCGAAGCCCCTACCAAAGACTATGAAATAGACAATCTATTTCTGGTACGTACCGATTTCGGGCTGGTAGGCTGGCTGCGGCTGAGCAATGAGGATACGTTTGGCGGCGTGTTGAAGGAGTTGTATTTTAGAGGGGATTGATCGGGTGCTGAATGAGCAGATCGACTTTTGGTAGATTTGCGATATAAAAATACGTCCATAAAACGATAAAAAATGAAAAACACCTGCCAGGGTATTGCCTTGTTTCTGATCGTTCAAACTATTTTGTTTGCTTGTAACAAAGAAAGCAAGCCGCCCGTTGATCCGGTCAATATCTGGAAATGTCACCATGAAATAACCTGGGATTCTCCGTCAACAAGAACAGCCTTGATTGGAGTATGGAAATGGGAATATATCAATTGCCTCGATACGGGACATGACAATGATGACGAATACCGGGGCCTTTCGATCGAGTTTAAAGCCGATAGTACCCTGAATGTAATACAAAATGGACAGGTAACTCAAACCTCCAACTGGAAAGTAGTTACAGGAGACGCAGACCTGTTTGCAATAAAAGCGACCCCATCTGTAACGCAACTTTATGGGCGAATTTTATTCTGCGACAACAAGGTGGAATTTAACCATAGTTATATTGACGGTTGTGACAACTATTTTACAAAGGCAGAATAAGGTGCTGCACCATTCCTCCCAATGACATTTCCTGTCTCTAGTATATGTTGAGTTGTTGCTGCGCCCCGGCATTTCTCCACATCGGGGCGCAGCAATAACCTAACATATGCTAAAACTTCCGCGCTACCCCCAATAACACGGAATTGCTAAAATTTGCATCAAAAACACCCACAATATCGCCTTCACTCGGAAAGTTGGCTCCGAGAGAAACACCTGGTATGGTTTCGATCTGGATCGCCCACAGGTCGTTGAAATGGTGTTGCAAGCCCAGCACATATCCAATCCTGGCGTTAAGTCCTATAACACTGGCATCTGCCAGTTGCTGGTACTGATACGTTGCTTTCAGGGAAACTTCCGGCCCTCTGTAAAACTCCAGTTTCTGATCCAGCGACTTGCGTTTTTCCCGCCCGATGGCGCCCGCAATCGAGAGACCTACGGAGGTGTTGTCTTCCTGAAATGCCGAAAACAATCCACCCGACACAAATCGGATGCGGCGGTACACATTGTCGTGCAATTGTTTTTTGTAGAATCCGCCAAAGGTGTTGAAACCATTAAAATCGATGCCGGAAAACTGAAGCCCGACCTCGCGTTTGGGTGCATCCTGTGCGTGTAACTTTGAAAAAAGGAAAATGGACAGAACAGCCAGAGTAAGGTGTAATTGGTAATTTTTCATACGAATATTGGTTTAAATTCAACAGGGGAACGTGTTGCAAGGCTGCTGTCGCTGCCAGAAGTAGAGGGCCTTAAGATAATTTTAAGAGATACACCAGGGGTGATAATCTTGTAACCTTTGTTTTCTGATTCCCGATATGAATGAAAAACAAACATGAGTCATCCCAAAAATTCGGGATGACTCATGTTACCAAATCAATCCATTCTATTGTACCAAAATGATGCGCGCGTCTTCCACCACTGGTTTGGGCCGGATGTCGACGAAACGATCAACATGATGTTTGCCGGCTTTTACACTGATTCGGTAAGTGCCGCTTTCCAGTTTGGAGAGGTTCAGCACGCGGTTGAAACTTGATATTTCTCCCGAGATTTCTTCGGAATAAATTTCCGTCTCTGCCACACGGTTGAACGTCGCGCCATCCTCTTTCATCCGAACGCTGAGATAGAGTTTTTTGCCCGTGTTGTTTTCAGCAGCCAATTGTATGCGCAGGTCTTCCGTGGTAGTAATTTTCACTTGAAGATCGGCTGTTTCCTGTGCCACTGTTTTGGTGATGCCAAGCAGGATAAACAGAAGTAATAATGTCCATGTGTGTTTCATCGCAGTGATAATTTTAATTGTAACAAAAAGGGTGTTGCTTGAAATGACAGGACAAAAGTGTGGGAAGCCATTGATACTTGAAAATGCTAATATTTTATAGATTTATGCTGAAAAAGCATAGCAAAAACCAGCCTGAACGGGAACTTTTTACGCATGGAAATTCGACAGATCAAATACTTTCTCGGGGTGGCAGAAACCCTTAATTTCTCCAAAGCCGCTGTCAACCTGAACATTGTGCAGCCGGCGCTCAGCCGCCAGATTCAGCAACTGGAGCAGGAACTGGGCGTGGTGTTGTTCGAACGGAATAACCGCAACGTGCTGCTTACCCCTGCAGGAGCCTATCTGCGCGACGAAATGATCAAACTGGACAAGCATTTCAAGGATGCGCTGAACCATGCTGTTTCTATTCAAAACGGTTATGTAGGTACGCTTCGGATCGGGTATCCTGGCTCGGCATTGTATTCCATTTTGCCGGAAGCACTTTGTTTGCTTCAGCAAAAACTGCCGCTGCTGGACAGTGTTTTGTCCGAAATGGCGGAAGCCAAGGTGCTGGAAACCATCGTCAACGGCCATATCGACGTTTGTTTTTCCCGGGAGGAAATTTATGATCATCCGAATGTGTGCCAGCGCAAGTTGTTTTCCGAACAACTTGCGCTGGTGGTACCCGAACAGCACCCGCTGACCAAGGAAAATTTCATATCGGTGGCACAATGTCGGGAAGACGGGTTTATTCTTCCGTACCTGGCCGACTGGCAGATGTATCGCCAACTTATTTACGGCATGTTTAATCGCGCAGGTTTTGTACCTCGTATTGCATATGAATCCAATTTTGGAGGCACCATCATGCGGCTGGTGGAGAAAAACCTGGGCGTTTCCATTTTACCGCTTAGTTATCGCATGGGCAGTTCGCTCAAGGTGCGCTTTATTCCTTTGAAAACGGAAACGACGCTGTACCTGGTTTGGCGAACAGACGATCATAGCCCCATTTTACGCAACTTTCTCGATTTGTGCGATGAAGCGGCGAGGGGGCTGGATCTGGATTTTGAATGCGGATGAGCGGGCGCCGTCAATCAATTGTTTTGCCCTGCTCCAGTTTCTCCACACAGCGCTGCAAGAAATCTTTGTTTTGTGCATCCGGCGCTTGTTCCACGGCCATTTTCGCGTGTTTCAATGCCGATTTCGTGTCGCCCAGTGCGCTGTAACCGCGCATCATGCCAGCATTGGTAGGCCAGGCGCCCTGGTATTTTTTGTAGTTCTTTTCAAAAACGGCGAATGCCTCCTTGTTCTTTTTCTGCCCCAGCAATTGCCGGCCGTAGCCGTGAATTTCAGTAACGCTGCCATTTTCCAGCGCTTTTTCCATGATAGCATCCGCTTCGGCGCCTTTGCCCTGTTTTTGCAAAATAGCAGCCTTGGTAGAAAGCGCCCTGAATGTGCTGCTGCCGCCCAGTTGCGGGTCGGTGGCTGCGTTGATCCATTGCAGCGCCTGGTCGAGGTTGACGTTGTTGCTGGAGCACCACAGCGCGGCCTGTTCGAGGCTGGGCGGGTCAAAACCCAGGGCTCCGCTCATTTGTGTACGGATGTATTCCAGGGTATTGTTCATGGCATCCACTTCTACGGTAAAGGGAATTTTCCAGCGCTCCCATTCCAGGGCAATTTCAACGGATTTTTCGGTCTGGTTGTAGAAATTGTAGGTCAACCTTTCGACGAGTTGGGGCTGGTTTTTTTGCTGAACAGTAACAACATGCAGCACATCGAGGTCGCTGCGGTAGAAATAACTGCCCCATCCTTCGGTATTTTTATTAAAAATCAGCACGCAGGAATCGGGGTACAGGGCTATAAAAAATCCGTATTTGCCGGCAGCCAGTTTTTTCCCGTTGATCATCACATCAGTAGAAAAGGAAATAACCGTGCTTTCATCGGCGCCGGCGCGCCAGGGCGATTTCACTTCGGAGCCATACCCCAGCACGTCGTATCCGTAGTAGGCCACCGGTGTTCCCCATATTTTCCCTTCGCGCCCCTTGACGCCGGGTGCATTCCAGGTGATGTCGATATCGGTCACGTTCAGGCGCCTGCCGGTTTGGCAGTGCAGGTTGGTGTTTTGAGGAAGGTGTAAAGCCTGGGCCTGCAAGGAAGTCATAACCGTCAGGCTGAGTAGTAAAAGGGCAAAATGATGGTAGGAATTTTTCATGGCTGGGAAGTGAGTAGGTTGGAAATGCTGACAAGATGCTGCATTGCATCAAATAGTTGGAGTTTTTTGGATAAACGTCTGCAAAATGGAAGGATTGGGGGGGGGGCTGAATGCTTACACATGCTAAGAGCGCGTTTTCATTTCATACAAGTTTAATTCCCCATTTCCGTTTGGATTGCCGATTTTTGATTTCCCCTTCAGGTAAGCAAGCCAACCGCCTGTCGGAAATACCAATCAAAATCAGACATCCATGAAATATCTGCTCTTCCTTCTTGTGTCCTTTGGATACCTCCACGCCGCAACTGCCCAGCGCCTGGAGCACCACGACCTGCTGCTGTTTTCCCTGTCGCAAAATGCAGACAGCACCTGGTCATTGGCTGCGCCGCGTTTCCTGACCCAATTCAATCCCCGCGGCTACAACAACCAGCCCAACTTCTTCTCCGACAATGAGTTGTATGTAGTATCCCAATCGCTGGGCGATACCACACAAACGGATATTCTATCGCTCGATCTGGCGGCACAGGCCTTTACAAAAGTGACGGCTACGCCGCTTACATCCGAATATTCGCCCACGCTTATGCCTGGTGGCAGCCGTTTCTCGTGCGTGCGGGTGGAGGAAGACGGCGCGCAGCGCCTTTGGTCGTTTCCGATCAATCGTTCCGACAATGGCCGTCCAGAGTTCCCACTTGTGTATGGCGTCGGCTACCATTGCTGGCTGCGCGATACGCTGGCGGCATTTTTTATCGTCGGAGAAAATGGCGCACCACACACGCTGCAGGTGGCGGGACTGCGCGGCCAAAAGTTGCAGCGTATTGCCGCCGACATCGGCCGTTGCTTGCTGCGCACGCCGCGTGGGCAACTGGCATTTGTGTCCAAAACCACCGATCAAATCTGGTTTCTCAAAACATGGGATCCCGCCACCGGAAAACAGGACATCGTGCTTAGGATACCACCCGGCGTCGAGGATTTTGCGCTGTTGCCCGATGGTACTTACCTGATGGGCAACGGGGCTCGCTTGTACCAATACAAACCCGGCCTGCAAACGGAATGGAAAGAAATTGCCAGCCTGGAGCCGTATGGCGTTCGAAAGATCACGCGTTTGACCGTGTCGAAAAACCGGAAACTGGTTATTGTAGTGGAATAGTCAGGCTTTGAGTCGCAAATGCCGCTCCAGTGTTTGAGTACCCAGATCATCCAGTGTAGTGGTTTCAAATTCCGTTTGCAGGCTTTCACGCAGTGCTGTCCAGAAAACGTGCATGGGACATGGTTGTCGCTCTCCGCAACCCGGAAGCCCAAGCAGGCAGTTTTGGAAAAAATCGTCGCCTTCCAGTGCTTTTACTACAGTTGCCAGCGTAATCTGGTCGGGTGGCACCAAAAAACCGATACCGCCATTGGGGCCTCTGTACGACTGAAGCAACCCGCGTTGGGTCAAACCCTGCAGGATTTTGGTCAAAAAATGAAAAGAAATGTCCAGTTCCTGCGACATAACACGAATATTGAAGTACCCCGTATCACTTTTGTGCGCAGCCATGTACATCAGCGCACGCAATCCGTATTCGCCCAATCTGGAAATTACACGCATTTTAAGAGTTTTTTGTCTGCAAAGATACATGGCAAAACCGCCCATTGTCAGAAATAAGTAAAAGTGTTTTTATATTTAAGATAAAACACTCTTAAATATTAATTTTGCACAGACAAAACGCTCTTGCAGTTATTTTTTCGTGAACATTACCAAAATGTACTTGCAGTTATGACCATTTCTCAAGAAAGTACCTACCCGCTTCCCATAGCAGAAAAACCGCTCACCATTGCCGAAATGGTGGTGGCTGATTATCGCAAGGCAGAGGTGTTTCGCCAATATGGGATCGACTATTGTTGCGGTGGCAAAAAGCCCCTGGAAGAAGTCTGCCTGAAAAAAAATATTGACCCGGCTGCCGTGTGGCAGGCCCTTCAAAACCTGGACAAACAGGCTGAAAACCTGGAAGAAACCTGGACGGACATGCCGCTCCAGGGACTCACAGCGCACATCGTCGGCACCCATCACCAGTATGTGCTACAGGCTTTGCCTATGTTGAACGAGCTCACCACCAAGGTAGCACGGGTGCATGGGGAGCGGCACCCAGAATTGATTGAAATAGCCCGGCATTTTTTCAACATATCGCAGGAACTTCAAATGCACATGCAAAAGGAGGAAAATATCCTTTTCCCGTTCATCGAAAAAATGGCAGCAGCATGGCAGGAAGAACGCCCGCTGCCACCAGCCATGTTCGGATCTGTGTCCAATCCTATTCGCATGATGGAGTCGGAGCATGAATCGGCGGGAAATGAGATGGAAATCATTCGCCAATTAAGCGACCATTTTACACCTCCTGCAGAAGCATGTACTTCGTACAGGGTGCTTTTTGCCAAACTGGAAGAATTCGAACGTGATTTGCACCGGCATGTTCACCTGGAAAACAACATTCTGTTCCCGCGTGCGCTCCAACTCGAACAACAACTGCATCAAGCGTGAGCATCTGGTATTTCTTATCGGTGTGGCTGCATGTTATTCTGGCAGCCTTCTGGATCGGGGGAATGTTGTTTTTGCCCCTGGTAATCCTGCCGGGCATACGCAACCATCCCGATCGGATCCGGATTTTATACGATACAGGCATTCGATTTCGGTTTTTTGGCTGGATTGTGTTGGCCGGGCTACTTGTCACAGGCCTGCTGAATGCCCGCCTTCGGGGATTTACCTTGAACGCGGATTTCTTCAGCGTCAGCAATTATGGACGGCTGGTAGCCTGGAAAATCGGCATTTTTACGCTGATTCTGCTGCTCAGCGGCGCTCACGACTGGGTGTTCGGTAACAAGGCACTGGAAGAAATGCAGGAAGCCGCTGATCAGCGCCTGCGTCTGATGGCACGCTGGTCGGGCCGCATAAATTTGCTGCTGGGATGTATGATGGCATTTTTAGGGCTGTTATTGTCGAGGGGAGGGCAGTTGCCGGGATAAGCATTTTGCGTCGTAGAAGACTCCGGGTTTCAGGGCGTCACCTGTTCGCTCGTCATCCCGAAACGCCGTTCCCTGCGCTGATAACTCAACACCGCCTCAAACAATTCTTTTTTCCCGAAATCGGGCCAGAAAACGGGTGTAAAATACAGTTCCGCATAAGCGATTTGCCAAAGCAGGAAGTTGGAAATACGCGTTTCTCCGCTGGTACGAATGAGTAGTTCCGGATCGGGGATACCACGCGTACTCAAAGCGCTTTCGAACACCGTTTCATTGATGTCGGCCGGATTCAGGTCGCCGTTTTTTGCCTGTTCGGCCAGCAATCGGGCGGCGCGCAGGATTTCCCATTTGGCCGAATAATTGAGCGCCAGCACCAGTGTGATGCGGGTGTTGTTTTTGGTATCTTCCATACCATCGTACAAGGCCTTTCGGCTGGCAGCGGGCAGGGCGTCGATATCGCCAATGGCCATGAGGCGCACACCGTTTTTATTGAGGTCGCGGATTTCACCTTTGATGGTTTCCACCAGCAAGGTCATCAAAGCGGTCACTTCTGCCGGCGGGCGGTTCCAGTTTTCAGTGCTGAAAGCATACAGCGTGAGGTATTTCACTCCAATTTCAGAAGCGGCTTCCGTCACTTCCCGCACGCTTTTTACGCCGCTGCGATGCCCCAGCACACGGGGCATCCCTTTTTGCTTGGCCCATCGGCCGTTGCCATCCATGATGATGGCGATGTGGCTGGGCACTTTTTCGGGCAGGATTTGCGACTTCAGGTCAGTCATGGCGGCAGGTTGCTGTTGAAAGGTTAGAAGCAAACAAGGGGCAGGCGTTTAAACGGGTCACAAATGTATTTCAAAATGAGTTTTTTCAGCAGGAAATCCCGCATGCACAGGGATTTTATCCAATACCGGATTTTTTTCCTGTAATTTTTTAAAAAATTCAAACCTTCGCGACGGGCTTTTTTACAACACCGCAACTATATTTCAGATGCATTCACTTCTCCGCAAAGCATACAACGAGGCTTTTACGCCTGAAAAATACCAGCGTTTCCTGCACACGATTAATACGGCAGTGGGTGAGGCTGTAACGTTCAGGGTGGCAGAAACGCCGATTTTTGTGCCAAAATCATTGAAAAATCAACTCTTACAAGGTGTTGAGGATATTTGTGCCGTACTCCAGCAATCAGATTTCAAACAGCGGAGCGAAGCAGCACTTCCCGCTCACCTGCGCGTACCGGGAGAAGACGATCACACTATTTTTCTGCAACTGGACTTCGGTATCTGCCGCGCCTCCGATGGCAGCCTGACGCCGCAACTGATCGAGATGCAGGGCTTCCCTTCCCTGTATTTTTTCCAGCAATTGCTGGCCGATTCGTACCGCCAGCATTTTGATACCATTCCGGCCGACTGGCACTATTTGTTCGGCGGACTGGATGCTGACGCTTATACTTCCATGCTGCGCGATGTAATCGTAGGAAATTCAAAACCCGAAAACGTCATCCTGCTGGAAGTAGAGCCGGAAAAACAGAATACGCGCATCGACTTCTGGGCCAGCCAGAAAAGTCTGGGTATCAAGGTGTTGTGCCTGTCAAAACTAAAACGCGAAGGTCGTGACCTGTACTACCTCGATGACAGCGGCCGCCGTATCGGGGTGGAACGCATTTACAACCGCATCATTTTTGATGAACTGGAAAAACGCAGCGATCTGCCCCGTGAATGGGATATGACCACCGAGGTGAATGCCGAATGGGTGGGGCACCCCAACTGGTTTTTCCGCATTTCGAAGCACACGCTGCCGTTCATGAAAAGCGATTTTGTGCCACAAACGCTTTTTGTCAATGAACTCAAAAGTATTCCCGACGACCTGCAAAACTGGGTGCTTAAACCCCTGTTTTCCTTCTCGGGCCAGGGCGTAAAAATCAATATAACCCGGGAAGACGTGGAGTCGGTCGACGATCCGTCCAACTTTATTCTCCAACGTAAGGTAGATTATGTGGCCGCCGTAGATACTTCCGACCCGGAAGAACCATCCAAATGCGAAATCCGGATGATGATTCTCTGGAAAAAAGGCTGGGACAAACCGCGCCTCGTCAACAACCTCGTGCGCATGAGCAAAGGCGAAATGGTAGGTGTGCGCTACAACAAAGGCAAGGAATGGGTAGGGGCGAGTGTGGGATTTTTTGAGCCGGATTAGTCACAGCATTCGCCTGAGTATTTCGTTCAATTCCGCTGCTTGATCGAGACACATCAAATGCCCTCCATTTTCAATAATGTGGTCGCAACGCACAAACCTCAAGGGCAAAACCCTGTCACCCGTACCGTGTATGTGAAAAGAGTTAGCAGGGAGCCATTCGTTTCTCCATGCGACAATTCGGTCTATTGCCCAGGACAGAAAAGCGGGGTCTGTATCTTCCAAAATCTGTTTCAGCAATTTGCGGCTAAAAGAAGTATTTGCGCCAAACAGCCAGTTTGTAGCGGAGTTAGAATATTTAAGCAAAGAAACCGGTACTATTTTGTGCAGCCGCAAGAAGCCGATCCACCGGAAATAAAAAGGAATTTCATGCCACGTTTTTGCTGTAGACAGCAAAATCAGTTTTGAGGTTTTTATCTGTTTAGCGACTTCAATGGCCACCATTCCGCCAAAGGAGAGACCAATAAATATCGGGTTCTCTGCTTCTATCTGTTCCCGCAATCTGGCCGCATAGGCTGCTATGGTTTCATCGGTTTTCGGTGTTACCCACCTTACAAAAACATGCTCATGCCCGGAAATATCCAAGTATTGAAACACCCGCTCGTCTGCGCCCAATCCGCTAAAAAGATAGATCATAATTCCTTTCTTTACCGACTGAAGACTGACGACTGTTGACTGACGACTGTCGACTTATTCACCCGCCCCGAACCTTTCCCGAATCTGTTTTTTTAATGCCAGCATTTCGTCCCGCAACTGTGCTGCCGTGATAAAGTCGAGGTCTTTGGCGGCCTTTTTCATCTTGGTTTCTGTTTCGGCTATCATTTTTTCCAGTTGGCTGCGATTGGCGTAGGCGATGATCGGTTCGGCAGCCAGGCTTTTCTCTTCGCTTTCCACGTAGTATTTGTCGTCGCCCCGAATGTCGAGGATACTTCGGGTAGCCATGATTTGTTCTTTGGTTTTGGTCACCGTGCGCGGTGTGATGCCATGCTCTTCGTTGTAGGCAATCTGAACCTGTCGGCGCCGATTCGTTTCATCGATGGTGTTTCGCATCGAATCGGTGATTTTATCGGCATAAAAAATGACAAGTCCGTTGGAGTTGCGCGCTGCGCGGCCGGCTGTTTGAGTGAGCGAGCGTGTATTGCGCAGAAAACCTTCCTTGTCGGCATCGAGAATGGCGACGAGCGACACTTCCGGTAAGTCGAGGCCCTCACGGAGCAGGTTGACGCCGATGAGCACATCGTATTCACCGAGGCGCAGGTCGCGCAGGATTTCCACGCGTTCCAGCGTTTCCACTTCCGAGTGGATGTAGCGACAGCGTACGCCCACTTTGGCGAGGTAGTTGGCGAGTTCTTCTGCCATTCGTTTGGTGAGTGTGGTCACGAGTGCGCGTTCGCCTACTTCCACGCGGCGGCGAATTTCTTCCAGCAGGTCGTCGATCTGGTTGAGCGAAGGCCGCACTTCGATGGGCGGGTCGAGCAGGCCGGTGGGGCGCACCAGTTGTTCCACCACTACGCCTTCTGTTTGTTGCAGTTCGTAGTCGCCAGGCGTAGCGCTCACAAAAATCACCTGATTGAGTTGGCCTTCAAACTCTTCAAAACTAAGTGGCCGGTTATCCATCGCCGACGGAAGCCGGAAGCCCCAGTTGACGAGCGATTGTTTGCGGGCCCGGTCGCCGCCCCACATGCCGCGCACCTGCGGGATGGTCACGTGGCTTTCATCCACAATCATCAGGTAGTCGTCGGGAAAATAGTCGAGCAGACAGAAGGGGCGGGTGCCCGGTTCTCGGCGGTCGAAAAAACGTGAGTAGTTTTCGATGCCGCTGCAATAGCCCAGTTCGCGGATCATTTCGAGGTCGAAAGACGTGCGTTCGCGAATGCGCCGCGCTTCACTAATACGTCCTTCCCGGATGAAAAACTTTTCCTGCGCAGCCATTTCATCCTGAATTTCATTGATGATGGTGTGGATACGGTCTTTGGGCGCTACGTACAGGTTGGCCGGGAAAATAGCCGCTGCCTCCAACGGTTCCACCCGTTTGCCGGAAGCGATTTCCAGGCTTTCGATGGCTTCAATTTCGTCGCCCCAGAAAATAACGCGGTAACCCCAGTCGGCATACGGCAGGTTGATGTCGACCGAATCGCCGCGCACACGGAAGGTGCCTCGTCCGAAATCTGTTTCTGTCCGCGAGTACAAACTATCGACCAGGCTGTATAGAAAATTCGTTTTCGACATTTTCATGCCTTTTTGCAGGCGAATAATGCCGGTTTTGTAATCCTCCGGGTTGCCCATACCGTAAATGCAGGAAACGGAGGCTACAATGATAATGTCGCGCCGACCGGAGAGCAGTGTAGACGTAGCCTTCAGGCGCAACTTGTCCACCAACTCATTGATATTCAGGTCTTTTTCAATGTAGGTGTCCGTAACGGAAATATATGCCTCGGGCTGGTAGTAGTCGTAGTACGATACGAAATACTCCACTGCATTGTCCGGGAAAAAGGTTTGAAACTCCCCGTACAATTGTGCTGTCAGCGTTTTGTTGTGGGTGAGCACCAGAGTAGGCCGGTTCAGTTGGGCAATGACATTGGCCATGGTAAATGTCTTGCCAGAACCTGTAACACCCAGCAGCAGTTGCGCGCGGTCACCATTTTGCACCCCGTGTGTGAGTTGCTGAATGGCTTGCGGCTGATCGCCGGTAGGCTTATAGTGGGAGGAAATTTTAAAATTCATAGCGAGACGTAAAGATACAAAAAGTTTGAAAAAACAAGAAGCAAATGCCAGGTGGCGCCCATCAAAGGGAAAAGGCCAGTGCCCCAACACTCACTTCTCGTTTCTCACCTCTCACTTCTCACTTCTCACCTCTCACTTCTCACCTCTCTATTCCACATCCGTTACCTTCAAAAAGTTCGTCGACAATCTTTTTTCCAGGGGCATAGAGCCCGTGTTGATGACGGTATCGCCTTTTTCGACGCAGCCGGCTTCTTTGAGGATAGAGGTGCAGTCTTCGATCGTTTCGTCGGTAGAAGTGAAACGATCGTAGTAGAAGCAGCGAACCCCCCAAAGCAGGTTGAGTGATTTGAGCATACTGGTGTGGTGGCTGAAGATATAAATAGGCGCCTGCGGGCGGAAACTGCTCACTTTAAAAGCCGTGTAACCCGACACTGTCATGCCGATGATGCCTTTTGCGCCGATTTCTTCTGCTACGCGGCAGGCATTGAAGCAAATGACATCGGAATGGAACAGTTTGAAATTGGGCGAAGGGTACGGACGGTGCTGCGTGATATGGGGCCAGTATTGTTTTTCGGCCTGTTCGATGATGCGCGACATGTACTGAATCACCAGCGGCGGGTTGTGGCCCACGGAGGTTTCGCCACTCAACATAACGGCATCGGCGCCATCGAGTACGGCGTTGGCTACGTCGGTTACCTCGGCGCGGGTAGGCGAGGGGTTGACGATCATGCTGTCCATCATTTGCGTTGCAACGATCACCGGACGCGCATACTGCATACAAAGATGCACGATGTCTTTTTGCGTCATCGGCAGTTGCTCGATGGGCATTTCTACACCGAGGTCGCCGCGGGCAACCATGATACCGTTGCAGGCACGAATGATTTCACGGATATTTTTGACGGCTTCCGGTTTTTCGATCTTGGCCATCATTTTAGCCGGGTGGCCAGTGCGTTCGAGGGCGGCGCGCAGGTCGTCCATATCTTCTGCACGGCGCACGAACGACAGGGCGATCCAGTTGACCGGCTGCGTGAGGATAAATTCCAGGTCGGCGCGGTCTTTTTGCGTCATCGACGGCTGCTTGACGTTCGTATCAGGCAGGTTGACGCCTTTATTACTGCTCAGCACACCGCCATGCAGTGTTTTGAGGCGTACGGTATCCACTTTGTTGGTTTCGAGCACTTCGAACACCAGTTTGCCATCGTCCATCATGATGCGTTCGCCTACTTCGCAGTCGGCCGCAAATTCAGGATACGACATGTAGATCCGGTCTTTGGTACCTTCTGCCGATTTATCGTTGACGATGGTGATGACGTCGCCGGTTTCGAGCGGCAGCGCATTGTTCTGAATAACGCCCACACGCAGTTTTGGGCCCTGAAGGTCGGCAAGGATGCCCACGTGGGTATTATACTCCTCGTTGATGGCCACAATGTGTTGAATTACCTGCAAATGGTCCTCGTGTTTGCCGTGGCTGAAATTGAGGCGAAACACATCGACGCCGGCCTTCACCAGTTCGAGCAGTTTGTCATAGGTATTGCAGGCAGGACCTACCGTGGCCACTATCTTGGTATTTTGCAAACCGTCTTTGCGCATGTTCGTTTTGTTTTTTTGAAACAAAGTAACGGATTCTACAGACGACATGAGTTTCTTTTCTTTTAAAGTGTAAAACGTACAATAAGTAACGGGCGGCAAATGTATTGCCCGTTATCTTAATATTCTAATGAATTTTGATAAGTTTTTGCTAAAAAAGCCCCTTTTAGGTAAAGGATACATGGGTAGCAAAAAATGCAAAATTCCTGTCTAAGTGTATGATTTACAAAAATAATGCCGCCCTGACACAAAGGGGTTTCTAAAAAATCAGGAAAAAAAACTTTGGTAAAAACCGGGAATAGGCGTTTCTTTGCCCCTCGAAAAATTGACTTTTTTTCACCTAACGTTTAAAAAATATGGCAACTGTAGCCGATCGCGTAAAGAAAATTATCGTTGACAAACTGGGCGTTGACGAAGCTGAAGTAACCCATGAAGCCAACTTCATTCAGGATCTCGGCGCCGACTCGCTTGATACGGTAGAACTGATCATGGAATTCGAAAAGGAATTCGACGTGTCTATTCCTGATGAACAGGCGGAGAAAATCACCACTGTAGGCCAGGCTGTTGAATACCTTGAAAAACAAGTAAGCCCTGAATAATGTGCCCGATGGCCTGGCCATCTTTCAGCACATCGCTTACAAAACAAGAGCCATCCCGTCTCGCTTCCAACGAGCCGGGATTTTTTGTGTTATTCCGACGGGCATTACCGACATTTGCAGTTGCAGCAAAAACCTTACCTTTGCCAGCCGAATGCCCTCTTCAGCGTTCATCTAAACCAAATTCATCAATTTTACAAGTATGAAACGAGTCGTCGTAACTGGGCTTGGCGCTATCACTCCAATCGGGAACAATGTTCCTGCCTATCTTGAAAGCCTTCGGAAAGGCGTGAGTGGCGCAGCACCCATCACACAATTCGACACCACACACTTTAAAACGAAGTTTGCCTGCGAAGTAAAAAATTTCAATCCTGATGAATTCATCGACCGCAAGGAAGTACGCCGGATCGACCGCTTCACGCAGTTTGCCCTCGTCAGCGCTGGTGAAGCCATTCGCGATGCCGGTTTCGACCTCGATGCCGTCGACAAACAACGCGTAGGCGTTATCTGGGCATCCGGTATCGGCGGCCTGCATACGCTCGAAAAGGAAATTGAAGACCATATCACCGGTAGCGGCGCCCCGCGCCACAACCCATTTCTGATCCCTAAAATGATCATCAACATGGGCGCCGGCATGATTTCCATTCAGTACGGCTTTATGGGCATCAACTATGCCACTGTATCGGCTTGTGCATCTTCCTCACACGCCATTATCAACGCAGCCGACTATATCCGACTCGGGAAAGCCGATATTATCATTAGCGGCGGCTCGGAAGCCACCATCGCCAAAACGGCCGTGGGCGGTTTTAATAACATGAAAGCCATGAGCGAGCGCAACGACGACCCGCAAACGGCTTCCCGCCCCTACGACAAAGACCGCGACGGCTTCGTGCTCGGCGAAGGCGGCGGCGCGCTGGTGCTCGAAGAATACGAACATGCCGTACGCCGCGGCGCCCGCATCTACTGCGAATATGTAGGCGGCGCCATGACCAACGACGCCTACCACATCTCCGCTCCGCACCCGGAAGGCATCGGCGTGGTGAATGTGATGAACCTGGTAATGCAGGAGTCAGGGCTGAAAACCTCCGATATCGACTACATCAACACCCACGGTACGTCTACGCCGCTGGGCGACGTGGCCGAACTGATTGCCATCGAAAAAGTATTCGGCGCCGATGCTGCCAAAGTGAATATTTCCTCTACCAAAAGCATGACCGGGCACCTGCTCGGTGCAGCGGGTGCAATCGAGTCGATCGCCTCCATTCTGGCCATGCAACACGAATTTATTCCGCCGACCATCAATCACTTCACCGATGATCCGGAAATTAATCCCAACCTCAACCTGACCTTTAACAAAGCCCAAAACCGCAAGGTGCTTGCCGCTATCAGCAACACATTCGGATTTGGGGGGCATAATGCTTCCATTGCTTTTCGGAAGTTGTAAAGCATAAAATAATCTGATTCTGTGCGAGTTATCCGACGTTTTTATAACTATTATCTGCATCCTGACAAAGAACTGGCCCGCCGGCTGAAACAGCTGGTGGGTTTCACTCCGGCGCACTTGCAGTTGTTCAAACTGGCGTTTTTTCACAAAAGCACCTTTTCCACGCGTGACTACGCCATTTCGAACAACGAGCGACTGGAATTCCTCGGCGATGCAGTACTCAGCACAATTGTGGGCGAATACCTGTTCAAAAAATACCCCAACAGCGATGAGGGTTTTTTGACAAAAATGCGTTCCAAAATCGTGAAGCGCAATTCGCTCGACGAAATTGCCGATAAAATGGGGCTCGATCTGTTTCTGGCCAATTACAACCAGACACGACTCTCCAAATCCATGCTGGGCAATGCCCTCGAAGCCCTGGTAGGCGCCGTGTACATCGAAGTGGGCTACGAGCGCACCAAACAATACGTCATCCGCCGTATCCTGCGCAAATACCTGGATATCCACGAACTGGAGCGCTTCGACGACAACTACAAAAGCCAGTTGCTCGAATGGTGCCAGAAAAACGGCCACTCCATCGAGTACAAGGTGGTTGCCAAATACAAAAGCGAAAAACGCGACAAATTCAAGGTCGCCGTTTTCGTCGATGGCCGTAAAATGGGCACCGCCGACGATTTTAACAAAAAAAGCGCCGAACAATTGGCCAGCGAACGTGCCATGACCACCCTGGGCATGTTCAACGAAAATATTGTGGTGACGCTCCCCGATGGCGACATCAACGAAGACGACGAGAGCGGCCAATAACATACTCTTAGCCTATGACGCACTCCGAATCGCTGGCTCATGCCGATTTTTTCCGGCATCGTTTTGCTTTCGGAGCACTCGTTGGAGCAGAAATGCCTGCCGGGCCCGATATTTTTTACACCGTGGCCCTCGAACCCGAGCGGCGCAAGTTGTATTGCTCCTGCCCATTTTTTCCAAAACCCTGCCTGCACGCAGAAGCGCTGTCGCTGCTGTTCCAGAAGGAAGGCGCTGCTTCGTTTCCGGAAACCGCCGAAGCACCCGGCTGGCTGGAAGCGCTGCTTTCCGGAAAACCGTCGCATGCCTCTCCAGTGCATGACGACCCGGAAAAACGCGCCGAGCGACAACAAAAAACGCGTTTTGAACGCCTGGAACGCGCCCGGGGCGGATTCGAGGACTTGGAAACCTGGCTCAGCGATACGGTGCGTCGCGGGCTGGCAACGGTCGTGTCAGAAGAGCCAGGCGCATTCGAACAACTCGCTACGCGTGCAGCCGATGCTTCCATGACCGGACTCAGCCGCGCCATCCGGCTGCTGGCGAACATCCCTGTTAATTCGCCCGACTGGTCGCTACTCGTAACTGATGTGTTGGCGCAGATTTACCTGGCGGTGCGCGCTTTTCGCAACCGCGAAGCCTTGCCCGATGCCTTGTTGTACGACCTCCAGAATTTTATTGGTATCAACCTGAAAAAGGAAGAGGTGCTGGTTTCCGGCGAACGCCTCAGCGACACCTGGGCGGTGATGGGCGTGTTGACGGAGCCGCTGGAAGACCGCTTGCAGGTGCGCCGTACCTGGATGCTGGGCGCTGAAAGCGGACGTATGGCCTTGCTGCTCGATTTTTCATTTGGCGGCAGCGATTTCCAACCCGGATTCGCGGCGGGCACGATGCAGCAGGGTACGCTCGTGTTTTACCCCTCAGCATTTCCGCAGCGGGCGCTGGTGCAGGAAGATTTTCATACCCTGCCACAAACGGTAGACGCCTTGCCCGGCGCACCTGACATCGCTGCTTTTCTGGAAAAATATGCCGCAGCGCTGGCCGCCCAGCCCTGGCTGCCTTACTTTGCGGAGGCCTTGACGGGTGTAACTGTGCAAAAGGAATCCCCCAATCGATATTTTTGTACGGATATTTCCGGCAAAATACTCCCCATGAGTACCAGCGAACACACGGGCTGGGCCTTGATCGCACTGGGCGGCGGGCACCCGGTAGATTTGTTTGGCGAGTGGAACGGACGTTTTTTCAGGCCACTGAGTGCAGCAGCAGAGGGGAGGGTGGTTTCAGTGACCTAACTTGTTACATCAATAAACAATACTTCGGTGTTCGAAATTCGATATTTTTTAAAATGACGATCAGCATGTAGTACCCCGGCCATTTTTGGTCTTGAAGGCGGCCAAAGTTGCAAAATATGCCAAGCGTTCATGGGGTGGTGGTATGGGCTTCAGCCCGTCGGGACAGCGCCTTTTAAGGCGCATTATTCATAATTTTTGTTTGAGCGCCATGAATGGCGCTGTCCCGACGGGCTGAAGCCCATACCACCACCCCATGAACGCTTGGCGTATCTTATGCTGTCAAGGTTTTTGCCAACAGTAGAATAGGCAAGGTACAATATGCGGATAGTCATTATTTTTTAAATACTAAACACCGAAGTATTAAATAAAGTATCATGAAAGCAACCATCATCGGCGGCGGTATTATCGGACTCAGCAGCGCCTGGTTCCTGGCAGAAGACGGCTGGGAAGTAACGGTATTGGAAAAGGGCGACCTGAGCGACAATTGTTCTTTTGGCAACATGGGTTACCTGTCGCCCTCTCATTTCGTGCCGCTGGCGCAGCCAGGCGTCGTGAGCAAGGGCATCTGGTGGATGTTCGATATGAAAAGCCCGTTTTATGTGCGGCCTTCGCTAAGCCCTGATTTGATCCGTTGGGGCCTGAAATTTGTGATGGCCAGCACGCACGCCCATGTGGAGCGCAGCGCCCGCCCGCTCACCGAACTACTGCTATTTTCCAAGGAACTGACCGCCGAGTGGCAGCGCAGCGGACGTATGTCATTCGACTACACCGATCACGGCTGTGTGATGTACTACCAAACGGTGGCCTACGAAAAGGAAGAGCGCGAAAACGCCCGCAAAGCCGTCGATCTGGGACTTCAGGTGGAAGTGCTCGACCGCGAGCAGGCCCAGGTACTGGAGCCCGACATGCGCCCGGATGTGCGCGGCGGGGTTTTGTTCAAAGACGATGCGCACATTCACCCCAACAGTTTGATGCGGCAATTGCCTGCGCTATTGGAACAACGCGGCGTCCGAATTATCCGAAATGCAGAAGTGACCGGTTTTTCCAAAGAAAAAAAGACCATCCAAACCGTTCATTATCAAACTGATGCAGGAGAACAGCACATCAGTGGCAGCGATCTGGTGGTGTTGGCCGCCGGTTCCTGGTCGCCGCAAGTAGCGCGTATGGCTGGCGAACGCATCGCCCTCATGCCGGGCAAGGGTTATTCCATGACGTTTGATACCGACCGGCAACGCATGCGCCTGCCAGGCATTCTGCTGGAAGCAAAGGTGGCACTCACGCCCTGGCAAAAACAATTGCGCATTGGCAGCACCATGGAAATCGGGGCCATCAACGACCGTATTTTATTCCCTCGGGTGCAAGGTATTCTGGAGGCCGTGCCGCGTTTTCTGCCCGGCATGATGGATGACCCTGCATTTCGCCAATTAGCCGACCTCACATCTTTGCAACAACACCTGCGGGAAAAAGTATGGTTTGGATTCCGGCCGGTATCTGCCGATGGTATGCCTTACATCGGTTTTGCTCCTAAAACAAACAACCTGATGATCGCCACCGGCCATGCCATGCTCGGCCTCAGCCTCGGCGCCGGAACGGGCAAACTCGTAGCGGAAATGGCAGCGGGAAAGGAAACGAGTGTGGGGGTAGAGAGATTTAGATGTGAGAGGTGAGAGTGCGTGAGAGATGTGAGAGAGTGAGAGAAGTGAGAGAGTGAGAGTTCGTAGAGTTGACCGCTTCGCTTTAAAGTTGGATTTACATATAGCGAAGCGGTCAACTCTACGAACTCTCACATCTCTCACTCTCTCACTCTCTCACATCTCTCACTTCTCTCACCCTCTAACCAGCCTGTTATTCTCATCCGGAAACACCGCTACCGGCTTAAACGCCTTCGCTTCTTCCGGTGTCATAAACGCATAGGAAATGATAATGACGATATCGCCCACTTGCACGCGGCGGGCGGCTGCGCCATTAAGGCAGATAACGCCGCTGCCGCGTTCGCCGCGAATGGTGTAAGTTTCGAAGCGTTCGCCATTGTTGTTGTTGACGATTTGCACTTTTTCACCTTCCAGCATGTTGGCGGCCTCCATCAATTCCTCGTCGATGGTGATGCTGCCCACATAATTGAGATCGGCCTGCGTAACGCGGGCGCGGTGTATTTTGCTTTTAAAAACTTCTATGAACATGACTGTTTGTTTCCCGAAATTTGATGGCTCTTAAACAAGCGAAATTGGGCTTTTGTTGGGCAAAGGTATATGGAATAATGGAGCACGCATGCAGGCTGACAATTTTCCGGAATGTTGGCCGTTTTGGGAAAAACCATTTTGTCAACACAAACCAACAGCCATGAAAAAACACTTGCTACTCTTCGTTCTGCTGACCATTGCTGCCCAGACATTCGCCCAGGTGATGGGAAACTACGGCGTACAAAAACAACAGGAAGTACAACAACAACAAAACTATCCGCGCAACAACTATTTCCAAAACCAGCCCCAGTTCCGTTCCGTTGCCCGTCCTGCTAACATTCTCGATAACAATCAATTGGAAATCAGCATCAATGCCCTTTCCAACCAGAAAGCCGAATCGTATGTGGCCATTTTTGCCATGTTGCAGGTAGGGAAAACAGCCGATGAAACGAATACTTTGTTGAACGCCCGCCTCGACGGCTTTTTGTCCGAACTGAAAAACCTGGGTATCCCGGCCAATGATATTTATGTGGACATGGTCAATTTTTTGCCCAAATACGAATACGACGTCAGCAAAAAACTCTTTTCCAAAAAAACCTACACCGAAATCCCCAAAGGTTTCGAATTACAGAAAAACATCCACATTCGCTACACCACGCCCGCCTTGCTCGACCGCATAGTGACGGCTGCTGCGCGCCAGGAAATTTACGACATCGTCAAAGTTGATTATTTTGTAAAGGATTCCGATAAAGTGTATTCCCAACTGCGCGACGCGGCTTTTGAGTACCTCGCTACCATCAAATCGCAGTACCGCAAGGCGGGCATCGGCATCGATTCAGCCTATGTCATCACCGGCGAAAACGCCTGGGTGACGTATCCAATCAATCAGTATGAATCCTATCAGGTGTTTAGCACGCAGCGGCTCGACAACGATGAAAAAAACAACGCAGTGATCAACTCGGCCGACAAACCCGTTTCCCGTTTTTACAATGCTGTGCCTGCCAATGATTACGACATCGTCATCAACCCCGAAATACTCGAACCAGCCGTGCAATTTTCCTACAACCTGATCGTGCGTTTTACCCTGCCCGAACGCAAACCGTCCGTCCGCACCGAAGTGAAAAAGGAATTCATCCTGGTGACGCCCACAGGAGAAGTAAAGAGTTTAAAAATAGAATAAAAGCACAGACTTTCCGGGCGGAATTGTGTAGAAACTGCTACTTTTGCGGCTCTTTTTCAGGAAGCAACCTGCTTTCATCAAACGTACCGACATGACGAAGCGCCTAAAAATTGCCGAGATTCTCCGCACCGAACCGCTGAACACAACTATACAGGTAAAAGGCTGGGTAAAAGCCTTCCGCAACAATCAGTTTCTGGCCCTCAACGACGGCTCCACGGCATCCAATTTGCAGGTGGTGGTCGATTTTGAAAATACTGATACGGCTATTCTTGACCGGCTCAAGTTTGGCGCAGCCATCCGTGCGCAGGGCACCCTGATCGAGTCGCAGGGCAAAGGGCAAAAAGTGGAACTGAAAGCCACGGAAATCGAAATTTACGGCGACTGCAATCCGGAAGAATTTCCGCTGCAACCCAAAAAACAAACGCTGGAATTCCTGCGCGAACACGCCCACCTTCGTTTTCGTACCAATACGTTTGCGGCTGTTTTCCGCATTCGGCACAAACTGGCCTTCGCTATCCACAAGTTTTTTGAAGACCGCGGTTTTGTGTACCTGCATACGCCGGTCATCACGGCCAGCGACGCGGAAGGCGCCGGCGAAATGTTTCGCGTAACCACGCTGCCGTTTGACGGCACACCCCGCACGGAATCGGGCGAAGTTGATTTCTCACAGGATTTCTTCAAACGCTCCACCAACCTCACCGTTTCGGGCCAACTGGAAGCCGAACTCGGCGCTATGGCGCTGGGTGAAGTGTACACCTTCGGCCCTACGTTCCGTGCAGAAAATTCCAACACCACGCGCCACCTCGCGGAGTTCTGGATGATCGAGCCGGAAGTGGCTTTCAACGACCTTCAAGACAATATGGACCTGGCCGAAGGTATGCTGTCTTTCGTGATCGGATATGTGCTGGAGCACTGCGCCGACGACCTGAAAATCCTGGAAGAACGCCTCATCGAGGAAGAAAAAAGCAAGCCGCAGGACCAGCGCAGTGAAATGACGCTGACCGAAAAACTGCGCTTCGTGATCGACAACAAATTTGAGCGCCTCACCTACACGGAGGCCATTGATATCCTGAAAAATTCGACGCCGAATAAAAAAGGTAAATTCCAGTATCCTGTGGAAGGCTGGGGCACCGACCTGCAAAGCGAACACGAACGCTACCTGGTGGAAAAACACTTCAAAAAGCCGGTGATTCTGACCAACTACCCTGCCGAAATCAAGGCGTTCTATATGCGTCAGGACGACCCGAAAGAAGGCGTTCCTGGCCCCACCGTGGCAGCGATGGACATTCTGTTTCCGGGCATTGGCGAAATTGTCGGCGGCTCGCAGCGGGAAGAACGCTACGATCTGCTGGTGCGCCGCATGCACGAAATGCACATTCCGGAAGAAGAACTGTCGTGGTACCTCGACACGCGCCGTTTCGGCTCCTGTCCGCATGCAGGCTATGGCCTGGGTTTCGAGCGCCTGGTGCTGTTCGTGACGGGTATGACCAATATTCGCGACGTGATTGCATTTCCACGTTACCCTGGAAGCGCGGAGTTTTAAGCAATTGTGCGCCTTGTAGAGGGATGGGAAAACAGATGAAGCGGATTTTTCCGGATTTAAACGGATTTCTTGTGGCCTGACGGCCACCATAATGTAAAAATTATGACTTGTACACTCTACGCTTTGTGGCCTTCGTGAAACCTTGGTGTTCTTTGTGGTTAAATTTTTTTACCACAAGGGCCACAAAGGTTTCACGAAGGCCACAAAGCGTAGAGTGTACCTGCTTTAACAGAATATTTACGAGTAGTTTTTTGGAAAAAAATCGTTGAAATCCGGAAAAATCCGCTTCATCCGTTTTTCCATCCCTCTAAGGCCCCCCTATTTCTCTTTCCAGAATTTCTCCATAGTGAGGTACAACTGTACCGCCATGTCTTCTGTGGGTTCGTATTGAACCGTGGCCGCATATTGCCGGAAAATTTCCTCGATCTGCGTTGCAGGCACTTCCGAAGTGACCGACAGGCGTTGCACGAAGTCGGCGTCGAGGCGCACAGCACCCGTTGCTGCGTCCATGGGCGCCACCAGTCCGTAGCGTTCGCGGATGTGGGCCAGAAACAAACGCATGTTTTGCTGACACAGCCCACGGTAGTTGCGTTCGCGGAAATGCAGATTGGCGATGGTGCTGATAAACTGGTAGGAGGAGTTTTCGTTTTTTGCCAGCACAGGAATAATGCGCTGCCGGCGTTTTCCCCGGAAAAACAGCCAGATGCCCGCCATGGCTACCAACATATACCAGGCCCAGGCAAGCGGGGGCTGCTGCAACACATACTGAAGCGGATGCTCATCCTGTAGTCCACGGTTGTATCCTTCGCGGTTGTTGCGCCTTCGGCCGACGGCTTCCGGCACACGGCTCAGGGCGTCCCAGTAAATATCACCCGGTGTGAGGTGCGACAAAACCCCTTCCGCATACTTGCGCACGTCGGGGCGCAGAAGGCTGAAATTGGTGAGCGCTATCGGCGTGGTGTGCAGCAGAAATTTGCCTTTGCCATAGGGGAATTCGGCAAAATTGATGTGATCTTCTACATGGCCCAGCGGCGTTTGCGGCAAATCGCGGCAAAAATGGTCGAGGTCGATGTAGTGCCAGTTGTAGGAATATATCCGGTTTTGGCGGGAATAATAGCATTTAACCGCATTGGATGCCAGTACAGGCTGCACCAGCGAAAGCGTCACGAGCGAGTCTTCGACACTGGAATAATCGTCCCAGGCATTACCCTGACATTCCTCATAATAGAGGTGAAACATCAGGTCGAAAGGGATCGTTTTGCTGGAAATAAGGGCAGTATGGCCGCTTTGTACGAATTCCAGCAAGCGCGCGGTACTCAGCGAATCGAGGTACATGGCCTCGCCCACAAACACATAATTGGCGGCTTTTTGCCCGGTGCTGTCGCGCGGCAGTTCGTCGCCCACGTTGCTGGTAATATCGATTCGTTTGAACTCCGGAAAATAACCTTTCAGGAGTTGGTGCAAGACCTGCGTGCCATATGGCTCGGCGTTGCTTTCCTTGTATGCCTTTTTGTTCCACGAATCATCCCAGTCAAAACGAGGCTTCCCGTGACGGTACTGATAATACGCTATGGCCCCCAGAACGAGGGCACACAGGGTAGCCAGGAGGATGATTTTGCGGTTGGACATTAATAGAGAGTGAGAGCGTGAGAGGGTGAGAGGGTGAGAGGGTGAGAGATGTGAGAGTTCGTAGAGTGTGCGGCTTGGGGCTACAAAAATAACCATTTCTTGAACTCTTCACATCACCCGCCCTTCGTTATGGAATATTGACATGATTTAATGACCATCGTCAATATCTAAAAACGAAACGGTACACTCTACGCACTCTCACCCTCTCACCCTCTCACCCTCTCACATCTCTCACCCTCTCACTTCTCTCACCCTCTAAAAATCAAACTTGATTCCCTGCGCCAGCGGTAACTGTTCCGAATAGTTGATCGTATTCGTCTGACGGCGCATGTAGGCTTTCCAGGAATCGGAACCGGATTCGCGGCCGCCGCCGGTTTCCTTTTCACCACCGAAAGCGCCGCCGATTTCAGCACCGGAAGTACCGATGTTGACATTGGCAATACCGCAATCCGAACCTGCCACAGAGAGGAAACGCTCCGCTTCGCGCAGGTTGGTGGTCATGATAGCCGACGAGAGGCCTTGTGGCACACCATTTTGCAGGGCAATGGCCTCTTCGATGGTGCTGTATTTGATCAGATAGAGAATCGGTGCAAAGGTTTCGTGCTGCACGATGTCCCAGTGGTTTTCCACCTCTGCAATGCAGGGCTTCACATAGCAGCCGCTTTCGTAGCCCGCACCTTCCAGTACACCGCCGTCTACTACGAATTTACCTTTTGATTTTTTTACTTCGGAAATGGCGTGGAGGTAATTTTCCACAGCATGTTTGTCGATCAGCGGGCCAACGTGGTTGCTTGGGTCGAGCGGATTGCCGATGCGCAGTTGCGGATATGCCTTCGCCAGGGTGTTTTTCACCTGATCGTACACACTTTCATGGATAATCAGTCGGCGTGTGGTGGTGCAACGTTGTCCTGCGGTACCCACGGCTCCGAATACAGCGCCGGTGAGCACCATTTTCATATCGGCAGAAGGGGTGATAATGATGGCGTTGTTGCCACCCAATTCGAGGATGCTGCGACCGAAACGACCGGCCACCGCCTGGCCTACGATGCGGCCCATACGTGTGCTACCCGTAGCACTTACCAGCGGAACGCGGGCGTCTTTGGTCATGTATTCGCCAATTTTGTAGTCGCCATTAACAATGCAACTGATACCTTCCGGCAAATTATTGGCTTTCAGCACTTTCTGGAACAGCAACTGGCAAGCCACCGCGCAAAGGGGCACTTTTTCGGAGGCTTTCCATACACATACGTCGCCGCAAACCCATGCCAGGCAGGCGTTCCAGGACCATACGGCTACCGGGAAGTTGAAAGCGGAAATAATGCCTACGATACCCAGCGGGTGCCACTGTTCGTACATGCGGTGCCCCGGGCGCTCGGAATGCATGGTGAGGCCATACAACTGACGGGAAAGGCCTACCGCAAAATCGCAGATGTCGATCATTTCCTGCACCTCGCCCAGGCCTTCCTGGAGGCTTTTGCCCATTTCATAACTTACCAGGCTGCCCAGCGGCTCTTTGTACTGGCGCAGCACTTCTCCATACTGACGCACAATTTCGCCGCGTTTGGGTGCAGGCATTTCACGCCAGCTGAGGAATGCCGATTCGGCCGATGCAATCACAGCATCGTATTGCTCGCGGGTGGTGATGCCTACCGAGCCGATGAATTCGCCATCTACGGGCGAGTAAGAGTCGATATAACGGCGGCTGCCCGATACGGATTCGAGGCCCGTCCAGGTGCCCTGGTTTTTGGTTTTGAGGCCAAGTTTTTTCAGAAATTCTTTCGGTTGCATTTGTCTAAGACGTTTGGCTGATAAAAAGCGGCGCAAAGGTACGGAAAGGGGCGCTCATTCGGGAATATTTGCCAAAACAGAGTGCGGAGAAGGGTGGGATTATGACAAATTTCCGTTAAAAATGAAACACACAGAACTTTTCATTAACCATCCTCAACAAAATTTAAACGCAGGGAAATGGCTTATTTAAGGGTGACCAATAAGGTTAATGAGCAGTCAAAAGCGCCATCCGTACACACAAATACGTTAGTTGTGTTAAAATTTTAATATGTTTGATTGCGTTACACCCTTTCAAATTATGTGTGAAATGCTGAATCTTGTCGGGAAATTGGGGTTGATGAGGTTGATAGGGTTGATGAGGTTGATAAGTGTTGATGAGGGTTGATAAGTGTTGATGAGGGTTGATACTCAGCCACACGGAATACGAAAGAATTGACCCCTACCGGGCCGATGAATATCAACACTTATCAACCCTCATCAACACTTATCAACCCTCATCAACACTTATCAACCTCATCAACCCTATCAACCTCATCCACCCTATCCACACATCATCGCCTTATGAATATGAAACGCATAACCCTGTTCTGTTTGCTGGCGCTCGGCTTTATCCACCTGAGCGCACAAAATGCATCCTATTTTTCTTCCCGCGAGCGCGGCTGGTGGACCTTCGGTATCGATGGCGGCCTGGCTTACCAGAGCGCCGACGTCCGCTCCACCCTGAACGGTTGGGGCGCCGGACTCACCCTGGGTAAAAACCTGTGGTACCGCCCTGGAGGCGCCTTTTCTTTCGACCTGCGTGGCAGAGGCTTGTTCACACGCACGTACGGACAGGATTACAAACGTTCGTTTGGGATTCAGCGCAATGAAGTCCTCAACGGCTCTTACTCCCCCGATCTGGACTACCTGATCGACCAGAGTGCTCCCAACGACTCCTCTTTTGTGTATCAGAATTATCGCCACTCCATGGGCGAACTGGGCCTCGAAGGCGTGCTAACCTTCAACCGCCTGCGCGAGCGCACAGGTGTGGTGTTGTCGCTGTTTGGCGGTGTAGGCCTGGATTTTTATAAAACGGGCATCGACCAACTCGATGGCAACAATACCTATGATTACCTGGGTGTCAACGCTTCGGAATCAAAAGGTTCTGTTCTGTCCAGCCTCAAAGACCTGCGCGACGGCACCTACGAAAGCCCTGCTGACGGATTCACCGACCGTTCACTCAAAGCAGGACTTATGCCGGGCGCCGGTATTGAACTGGGCTTTCAGGTAGCACCCCGTTTTGTCATTGGTATCGGCCACAAAATTACCTTTAGCCGTACCGATATCCTCGACGGACAACAATTTACGAACAACAATACGCTGAGCGACAACAACGACTGGCAGCACTACACCAACCTGCATTTCCGCTGGGATATTGCGCCCCATGAACGCCGTATAGCCGCCCCTGTTATCGATATTATCAATCCCGGCTCCAACCCGTATGTTACCAGTTATTCCAATGAAAACCTGCGCGCCCGCATTCAGAATGTGTACGCCTACAGCGATGTACAGTGCTACCTGAATGGTAACAACCAGCCATTCACCTTTGAAAAAGGTCGCCTCTCGGCTGATCTGCGCCTGCGCCCCGGCCGAAATGAAGCCCGCATTGTAGCCAGCAATCCGGCGGGCCGCGACGAAGAAACAGTTGTAATCGTGCTGGAAGATCGCTATACGCCACAGCCACCGCCCGTTACCCCTCCGCCGCCGCCAGCACCGCCGCGCCCGGAAGTGCGTATTGTGGAGCCCTCCCGCTCGCCTTTTACCACCAGTTACGACAATGCACGTATCCTGGCCCAGGTGCGCAATGTGAACGATGCGCGCGACCTGCGCCTGTATGTCAACGGTTCAGATGCCCGTTTTACCCTGGCAGAAGGACTGGAGGCCAATGTGCGCCTGCGCGAAGGCCGCAACAGCGTACGGGTAGAAGCGAATACTCCCGGCGGCCGGGCTTCCGACGAAGTGGAAATTATTTACGAGCGCTACACGCCTCCCCCACCACCGCCACCCACGCCACAGGGCAAGCGCCCCGTCGTGCGCATTACACAACCCGGTACAGCAACGGAAAGTACCACGCAGCCTTCTTATGTGCTGAAGGCAACGGTAGAAGAAGTCGACAACCGCGACGACATCACTGTTTATCTGAATGGAAATGTGTTGCGCAATGTCAGTTTCGACCCGCGTTCCAACAAACTTTCTGCCGATCTGAGCCTGATTACCGGCAACAACAATATTACGATCCGGGCGCGCAACCGCTACGGCGAAGGGGAAGCCTCGGCTACGATTATCAGAAAAGTGGTGGAGCAAAAGCCGGAGGTGACCATCGCCGACCCACGCGACGGCGCTACT
Organism: Bacteroidota bacterium; assembly: GCA_020160935.1. Taxonomy (GTDB): domain Bacteria; phylum Bacteroidota; class Bacteroidia; order Chitinophagales; family Saprospiraceae; genus M3007. The sequence goes on from JAIUPL010000001.1 coordinate 169,472, forward strand.
TTCCGCCAGGCTACGACGTCCTTCAAGGCAAATACCCGTTTCGTCGGTTCGCGCAACGATATTACGCTCGAAGTGAATCGCCGCACCGCTCCTTTCAGTTTTGATGCAGGAAGTGGCGTGGTGACAGCGGAACTGACCCTTCAGGAAGGCAAAAACACAGTAAGCATATCGGTGCGCAACAATGCCGGAAATGCGCAGGCTTCCGTACAACTGAATTACCTGGCGCCCAAGCCACCAAAAGTGACGATTACCGAACCGGCCAACAATTCTGAAACCCGCACGGCACAAGGTCAGGTAACGGCCACACTGGAAAATGTCGACAACAAAAATGACGTGACGGTGCTGCTCAACGGTAGCAATGTTGCGTTCAGTTTCGACCCCAAACGCAAACAGATCAGCGCCAAGGTAAATTACGTGGAAGGTAGCAACACCATTCGCGTGAGTGCCCGTACCGATGCAGGCTCCGACGAGGCCAGTGTTACGGTGCGTTTTATCAAGGCGAAACCGCCCGTTGTCAGCATTACCAATCCGAAAGGAATGCGTACATTAACTGATAAGCCGGCATTCACGCTGACGGCAAAGGTGGAAAATGTGTTCAGCAACAACCAGGTACAGGTAAAACTGAACGATGCTGTTATCAGCAATTTCACCCTCGACCGGGGCGGAAACCTGTCGGCCAACGTGACGCTGAAAACAGGCTCCAACACATTCGTGGTAAAAGCCACCACCTCCGATGGCTCCGACGAAGCCACTGCCAGCGTGCAGTTGCAGGCGCAATCGCAAAGCACCGACCCGGTGGCGCCCAAACCAGTACTCGAGTTTGTGACCCCCAAACGCAGCGGTACGACTGTTACAGAAGCCAGTTATTCCATTCGGGCCACTGCCAAAAACGTAACCGACAAGTCGCAAATCAAACTGAAACTGAACGGTCAGGAGATCAGAAACTTCGATTATAACCCGCGCGGTACTGTCGTTACAGCAGCACTTACACTCAAGGAAGGTAACAATATCGTATTGATCGAAGCCAGCAACTCCGGTGGTTCCGCTTCGGCTCAAACCGAAATCGTGTACAAATCAAAACCTACGGTACCCAAGCCGGAAGTGACCATTGAATCGGCGTCGCAACCTACCGTTAGCCCGTTCAATCCGAATGAAGGCCGCTCGGCAGTGGTTGCCAATGTTCGCCATATCGATTCACGCGACCAGATTTCCATAAAAGTAAACGATAAGGCGGTCACCGATTTCACTTTTGATACCAATACGGCCAAGGTAACCTGGGTTTCCCTCCTCAGAAAAGGCGACAATAAAATTGAAATCACGGTGAGCAACGCCACAGGAAGCGCGAGTGCGAGCCGGATGGTGAAGTTCGAGTAACACGGATTGCGCAGAGGGGGCGGATTTTCACAGATTGCGTAGGTGGTAATGAGACATGTGTTCTTACAAATGCTTCATTACCACCCACGCTATCCGTGAAAATCCGCCCCCTCCGCGCAATCCGTGTTACTTATCCCAGCATTCTTTTTTCAGCAGCGCCTCCATGGTTGGTTCGCGCAGCATTTTCAGGTAGGTATCGTGGTTGTAACGCGGGTTCTCTTCGGGTGTTTTACCCTGAAAAATGAAATGAGCAAGCGCCGGCCAGTTATTTTTTTCAGCCACTGTGAGAACGATGCACGCTGAGTGTTCGGGCGAATCCTGCGGATGGTTTTGTTGTTCGATGGTTTGAGCCAGTTGGAGATAGCGTGTGACGGTCGGCCGGGCGGGTACATTGAATTCAACACTGTGTACGCGCGGATTGCCAGGCAAATATGTTACGCGAAACGCATCCTGATCGGCCAGCGGGAATCCGGTAGGTAACAAAAACGCCCCGTCTGCGGGCACTTCAAATTGCCCTGTGGCACGCATGCTGTCGGCCGTAACGAAACCGTAATACACTTTTCTTTTCCGGCCTTCCTGCTGAAAAAACATTTGCGCCACGGCATATTGCCCCTGCGAGGCCAGTTTGCCCTGCGAAGTAAGCGCATCGGGACTGAGCAGGCTGTTTTCCGTGAATCGTTGCCCTTCCTGCCATTTATCAAAACGATGCAGGCCGTAGGTGACGCCGGCAATGACCAGCACCAGCCCTGCTACCGACCCAAGCACGTATTTCAGGTTTTTCCTGTTGAGTGCTTTCCGCTGCCGGTTGAGCGGGGTATCCACTTTTTTGTTGGTAGTAAAGGAATAGGAAAAATCGCCGTTTTCTTTATAGACTGCCAGTTCGCACAATTCGTCTTCAATAAAAAACGAATAGGTTTTGGATTCCTTGACCGCAAAATCCACTTGTATCACTTTCAAATTACAGTGAATCAGCAAATGGCCGGTCTTGTCGCCGTGGTACAACCCGACGCGGTGACGACCGCCTTGAGGATCGATATAAACCCAGCCGAGTTGTGCCATGCGGGAAAAAGTTCGGGTTCAGGTTATTCCTGCAATGCTTTCAGGATGTTTTGTTCGATGCGTTTGAGAACATCAACGGTCTCGTCCTTGATAAATTTTAAACCCGTCACTTTTTCGTATAATTCGATGTAGCGCTCCGTAATTTCATTTACAAATGCATCGGGCATCTCGGGCATTGCTTGCCCTTCTTTTCCCTGAAAGCCATTGGCAATAAGCCATTCCCGCACAAATTCCTTGCTCAGTTGGCGCTGGCGCTCGCCTTTTTGCTGGCGTTCTTCATAACCTTCTGCATAAAAGTAACGCGAACTGTCGGGCGTGTGGATTTCATCCATCAACAGGATTTGCCCGTCTTTTTTCCCAAACTCGTATTTGGTATCGATCAGGATAAGCCCCTGTCGGGCAGCCATTTCACTGCCGCGCTGGAAAATAGCGCGGGTGTAAGCCTCCATTTGTGCGTAATCTTCGGGACTCACCAGTCCGCGCGCCAGAATATCTTCTTTGGAAATATCCTCGTCGTGGCCTTCATCTGCCTTCGTGGTAGGCGTGATAATGGGCTCCGGAAACGGGTCGTTTTCGCGCATTCCCTCCGGCAACGGTACGCCGCACAGGGTACGTATTCCGGCGGCATAGGTACGAGCGGCGTGGCCTGCCAGATAGCCCCGTATCACCATTTCCACCCGAATGGGTTCACAGCGGTGGCCGATGGCCACATTCGGGTCGGGCGTGGCAATAAGCCAGTTTGGACAAATATCGCGGGTGGCAGAAAGAAAATGGGCAGCAATCTGGTTCAATACAGCGCCTTTGTACGGAATAGCGCGCGGCAGGATATGGTCGAATGCAGAAATGCGGTCGCTGGCCACCATCACTAATTGGTCGCCGACGGTGTACACATCGCGTACTTTTCCCCTGTAAAAGGCTGTTTGGCCCGGCAATTGGAACTTTGTTTCACGAATCGTTGTCATGGGGCAAAGTTACCTTTGTATCCATGAATTCAAACGTTCTCATCATCAAAGAACCGCAAGATATTCCAGCGCAGCTCGATCGTACTTTGATCGAGCATTATCTGAATACACGGTACTGGACGGAACTGCCTCGCCTCGACGATCGCGGGGCCGAAATCAGGATTGGTCAAAACCCTTTGATCCTGAACCGTCAACTCGACGATCTGGGCGCCCGAACCTATGCCTTCATCACGGCCTGGAACCCACAATCGATCAGGCAGGACGATTGGTGGAACCGGATGCACAATTATCGCTTGGAACTGGAATTGCACCCCCACTGCCGACTGCTTCGGCGTGGACTGGGTATTGGCCAGGATACCGACTGGCCTGCGGAAGAAAGTTTTCTGGCCCTCGACATTCCGCTCGAAAAAGCAGTGGACATCGCACGTATGTTTGGGCAATATGCGATTGTGGGGTGGGAGAAGGGAGGGGAACCTGTGTTGATAGTCCTAAGTCGTGAGTCCTAAGTCCTAAGTCCTAAGTCCGTAGAGTACACCTTGCTGCTCATGGCGCCCCATTCAAGAATGCCAAAAATAAACGGGTGTACTCTACAGACTCAGGACTCAGGACTTACGACTCAGGACTATTTCCGATCCATCACATCCTTCACAGCCCAAATCACATCCTTCTTGCTCAATCCGTATTTATCGAGCAGTTCGTTGGGCTTTCCGCTTTCGCCGAAGGAGTCTTTTACGCCTACGTATTCCATAGGCACAGGGTCGTTGTGCACGAGCAGGTTGGCGATGGCATCGCCGAGGCCGCCAAATCGTTGGTGTTCTTCAGCCACTACCACGGCGCGGGTCTTTTTGACGGAGTCGAGCACCGCTTTTTCATCGAGTGGTTTGATGGTGTGGATATTGATCACTTCGCAGGAAATGCCCTGAGCGGAAAGTTCTTGGGCCGCTTCCACGCTGGTCCACACGAGGTGGCCGGTAGCGAAAATCGTTACGTCGGTGCCTTTGCCGAGCAGCAACGCTTTGCCGATTTTAAACGGCATACCTTCGGTGAACATCGGCCAGGCCGGGCGGCCGAAGCGCAGATACACCGGTCCGTGATGTTCGGCGATGGCCATGGTAGCAGCCATCGTTTGGTGGTAGTCGCAAGGGTTGATGACCGTCATACCGGGCAGCATACGCATCATACCCATGTCTTCCAGAATCTGGTGCGTGGCGCCGTCTTCGCCGAGGGTAAGACCCGCATGCGAAGCGCAGATTTTCACATTTTTATGCGAATACGCTACACTTTGGCGAATTTGATCGTACACACGGCCCGTGCTGAAGTTGGCAAAGGTGCCGGTGAACGGAATTTTTCCCGCCGTTGCCAGGCCCGCAGCAATGCCGATCATATTGGCTTCGGCGATACCCACCTGGAAAAAACGTTCGGGAAATTCTTTCAGAAAATGCTGCATTTGCAGCGATTCCAGCAAGTCGGCGGTGAGGCCGACCACATTGGGGTTTTTGCGGCCCGCTTCGAGCAGGCCTTGACCGAAACCGTCGCGGGTGGCTTTGGTGCCGGTAGATTTTATATCGTTGATATTCATGTTATTGGAATGCCTGAATGGAAAAAATGGGACGAACTGAAGAGGGTCTGAGGTTTAAAAATCAGCCAGATGAGCCGGCTGCAACTGCGTCATGGCCTGTTCGTATTGTTCCTGATTGGGTGCTTTGCCGTGCCATTTGTGGGTGCCTTGCATGAAGTCGACGCCGTAGCCCATTTGCGTTTTCATCAGAATGACTACGGGTTTTCCTTTCCCTGTGCGGCGTTTTGCTTTGCGGAGCATGGCGATGACGGCTTCGAGGTCGTTGCCATTTTCCAGAATGAGTACATCCCAGCCAAAGGCTTTCCATTTAGCGGGCAGGTTTCCGAGATCCATCACCTGCGAGGTAGGCCCATCGATCTGCTGTCCGTTCCAGTCGACCGTCACGATCAGGTTGTCTACTTTCAGGTGAGCAGCCGACATGATGGCTTCCCAGCACTGGCCTTCGTCGAGTTCGCCATCGCCGGTGAGGGCAAAAATCCAGCGTTTATCGCCATCGAGGCGTTTGGCCAGTGCGGCGCCAATGGCCACAGAAATACCCTGCCCCAGCGATCCGGAAGCAATGCGAATGCCTGGCAGGCCTTCATGCGTGGCCGGGTGGCCTTGCAGGCGGGTGTTAATTTTGCGGAAAGTAGCCAGTTCTTTTGGCTCAAAATAACCGGTACGTGCCAGCACGCTGTACCATACAGGAGAGATGTGACCATTGGACAGGAAAAACATATCCTGGCCTTTGCCCTCCATTTTGAAGGGTTTGGGTTTGTGTTTCATCACGTTACCGTATAGGGCTACAAAAAACTCCGTACAGCCCAGCGAACCGCCCGGGTGGCCGCTCTGGCAGTTGAATACCATGCGAATAATGTCGCGGCGAACCTGCGTGGCAAGTTCTTTCAATTGGGAAATGTCAGACATGAAAATTGAATAAATAGGGTGAAATGCCGCGCAAAGGTAGAAAAACAAGTGGTGGCAGGAGGCAGGAATTCTAAAAAACCTGGCGCTAACGTTGGCCAAGCCAACACTACGCTTGGAAAAGGAAATACCACAGGGGTGAAACTCAACTAAATAACACTATATTTGCTCATCACAGCATTGTTCACCATTTCAAATCTCTACTTATGGATTTCATTGTTTTGCTGCTTTACATGCTGGACGGCGTAGTAAAAGGTGCCCCGCCGCCGCCGCCGCAACCTATTTAATTACCATGCCACGACTAAACACTCAAAAAAAAACCGGAACCTCCCACAAGAGGAAGTTCCGGTTTCTTATTTTAATCCCAATCCAAATTACGGATTCGGGATCACCAGTACCTGGCCAACTTCGATTTTGTCCGGATCGCTCAGTTGATCGCGGTTGGCGTCGAAGATCTGCTTGTACTTCATCATGTCGTCGTAGTAGTGCTTGGCAATTTTGCTCAGGCTTTCACCTTTTTCTACCGTATGGGTAGTGTAGATGTTCGGGTTGGACACCTGAATGTCGGCTACGATATCGGTTGGAACCGAACCGCCGGCGGCTTTGATGGCGTCCCAGATCTGGTCTTTCTGGTAGTTGTTTTCAACAGTACCCCAAATGCGCAGAATGCCGTTCAGTTCTTCTACTTTTCCGTCGCGGATGCCGAATTTTTCGCCGAGTGCGAGTGCGCTTTGATATTTGTCTTTTACTGCCATGGTGATTTGAAAATTTGGTGAAGTAAGTGATTGTAATGTGCTGTGAAGGCACCCCATGGGGCAAAAGTAGCCCCCTCTGGGTAATTTCGCATGGTTCAGACCGTTTTTTACTTAAAAGTAACGGCGGTGTGGAAAAATAATTTTTCCAGGGTATGAAACCACAAATTTCGACCTCATGCCGCACCGATGCGCAAATGCCGTACTTTTGCCCTCTGGCATGTCACAACCAATGGCTCAAATGTCTCGTTCCAAACGTACACAGTCTCTGCTCCAGTTCGGGCTTTTTTGCGGTATCCTCTTGTTTGTCAATGTGTTGGCGAACGTTTTTTATACGCACCTCGACCTGACGGAAGAAAAACGCTTTACACTTACCAACCCGACCCGCGAGCTGCTGCGCGGCTTGAAAGACCAGGTGTATGTGCAGATTTTGCTCGAAGGAGAATTCCCTGCCGGCTTCAAACGCCTGCAAACGGCGTCGCGCGAAATGCTCGATGATTTCCGTTCGGAAAGCGGCTATATCGACTACCAGTTTGACGACCCCTCCGAGGGCAGTGTGGAAGATGTGAATGCGCGGCGCAAGGCATTGGCCGATCAGGGCATTTACCCGGTCAACCTGCGCGTGGCCGAACAGGGAGAAACCTCTCAAAAACTCATTTACCCGGTAGCCATTTTTCGCTTTGGCAGCCGCCAGGTGGTGGTAAAATTGCTGGAAAGCGAATCGTCGAGCCTCTCGCCCGATGAAGTGATCAACAACTCCGTTAGCCTGCTCGAATACAAATTCGCCAATGCGATCAAAAAAATCCTGACACCAGCCCGACCGGTTATCCTGTTTACCAAAGACCATGGCGAACTCGACGACCTGCAACTCGCCGATTTCGACCAGACGTTGCGGGCATTTTACGATACCGATCGCATTTCGCTCGACTCCGTGGTGCAAATCAAGCCGGAGGACTGCGCGCTGCTGGTGATAGCCAAACCGCGCAGTTCCTTTTCCGAAAAAGATAAATTCAAGATCGACCAGTATGTCATGGGCGGCGGCCGCATTCTGTGGTTGATCGATCGCATGAATGCCGACCTCGACAGCATGCGGACTACCGGGCGCTTCGTACCGACAGATTATCCGCTGAATATCGAGGATATGCTGTTCAAATACGGCGTCCGCATCCAGCCCGACCTAATTCTCGATCTGGATTGCAGTAAAATACGCCTCGTTGTGGGCCAGGTTGGCAATTCTCCCCAGTTCGATTTGTTCCCCTGGTATTATCACCTGGCGGTGCAGCCCACTGTACAGCACCCGATTGTTAAAAACCTTGACCGGGTAGACCTGCGCTTTTGCTCTTCTATCGACACAATTCGCACCAAAACGCCTGTAAAAAAGACGCCTCTGCTCACGAGCAGCCGTTACAGCCGCCTGCAATTCAGCCCCGTAGACCTCAATTTTGAGGTGCTCAAATACGCCCCCGACCCTGAAAAATTCAACAAGGGCTCTCAAAACGTGGCCGTTTTGCTGGAAGGTACTTTCCCGTCCAACTACGAAAACCGGGTGTCAGAAGAGATGTTGAGCGGACTGAAACAAATGGGTATGGACTTCAAGCCTGTCAGCACACCTACCCGCATGCTGGTGATCAGCGATGGCGACGTAGCAGCCAACTACATCCGCAACCGCGCAGAAAAACAGTGGTACCCGCTCGGCTTCAACCAAAATGACAACCGCACCTATGCGAACAAGGACCTGCTCATCAACGCAGTCGAATACCTCATCGACCCCAGCGGCGTGATAGAGGCACGCAGCAAGGAAGTCAAACTCCGCCTGCTCGACGCCGTGCGCGCCAAAGCAGAAAAAACGCCCTGGCAGGTGCTCAATATTGGCGCCCCCCTCCTGTTGCTCGGCATTTTTGCCTGGCTCTTCAACTGGCGTAGAAAACGAAAATACGCAAAATAGGGATGAGTTATGAGTTATGAGTTATGAGTTATACTCACTTTGCTATTGGCATCTCCATTAGAGTGACCGATAGCAAAGTGAGTATAACTCATAACTCATAACTCATAACTATGATAAAGCGTATTGTAAAAATGACTTTTCGGCCCGACGCCGTGCAGACTTTTCTGGACGATGTTTTCGAGCCGAGTAAAAGCCGTATCCGCGCCTTTCCCGGCTGTCGGCACATGGAATTATTGCGGCATACGGAACACCCACACGTGTTGTGCACATTCAGCATCTGGGATTCTGAAGAAGCCTTGAACGAATATCGCCACTCCGAACTGTTCAAGGATACCTGGGCAAAAACGAAGGCGCTGTTTGCCCAACGGGCAGAAGCATGGTCGATGGAAACCATAGATCCGCACGTATGAATTATTCATGGAAGGAAATGATCTTGTGCGAAACACGTTCTAAAATCTTGCTACGCCATAACGCACAACCGATAGCTATTTCCCGAGCAACACCATTCCCCATTCTGAATTCAGCCGCACTTTTCCGTTTTCCACTTTCACTTGCTGCCCCGAATAGTAATCCTGCAGCATAGCACCTTCCGGGAAAGCATCTTGTGTGTCGATGGTCTTTTCACCTTTAGGCAAATCGATGCCTGCGACAACCACGTCGTGGAAATTTCCGGACTGAAAAGTTCTTTTGAAAACGTAGGGTTTGTTGGACAGCATGGCATGAACGCCTGCGCCCACGGCAGGGTGCGCGCGGCGGAAACGCCCGAGTTTTTGCCAGTGGGCCAGCACTTCCTGTGTTTTGAAGCCGTTGCGTTCGGCATTGGCGGCGAGTTCGTCCCAGTTCATAAACGAACGAAGCGTGGCATCACCCTGCGTGCCTGCTACCACCAGCGATCGGCTGGTTTCATCGCCGTAGTAGATTTGGGAAGCGCCGGGACACAGCAACAGTTTGGTGGCCGTTTCCAGGGGTTTCATTCGCCGGGCATCGTACGGAGAGCCATCATCATGCGACGACATGTAGTTGAGCACACTTTTGCCTTCCAGGCTGCCATGCAGCAGAATGGAGTATTTGGCAAACAGGTTTTCATAACTGTTTACACCATCGCTCTTTAGTTCAAAATTGATCAGGCTGTTGAAGCCATTGTTGTAAAAATCCACTTTTTTGTCGCCGAAATTGAAGTCGCGACCACTCGAAATATTGTAACCATATACTTCGCCTACCATGTAAAACCCATTATTGTCCAGCACTTGTTTGGGATGCGCTTTTTTCCAGTCGGCAAATGCCTGGTCGGCCTCCTTGCGCAGTTCGGCCCACACGCTTTCTTCCACGTGTTTGGCCGTATCGCAACGGTAGCCGTCGATGCCATACTGCCGGACATAGTCGGTAAGCCATTTCATCAGATAATAACGTGGCGTACGCGGGTAGCCGGTGCGTTGGAAAAAAGCATCGAGTTCGGCCATTTCCTTTTTGTAACGGCCTTCATTTTTCCATTTTTCAGCCAGGAAAGCAGGAATTTCCACCGGCGTATTGCTTTCCGTTTTTACATCGGGCAGGTTTTTTACCAGCGTACATTCAATGTTCGACTGGTAATCTTTGTAGGTACAGTTGGGCTCGGTTCTCACCCATCCGTCCCACACAGGGTCTTGTGCCGTTACGGGCCCGGTATGGTTTACCACCACATCCAGGATGACCCGGATGCCGCGCTGGTGGGCTTTTTTGACGAGTTCGGCCAGTTCATTTTCCGTCCCGAAATTGGGATCCAGGCGCGTCCAGTCTTTGGTCCAGTAGCCGTGAAACCCGTAGGTAGCCCCCGTGCCTTCATCCACTGCATCATGAATTTGTTCGAGTACGGGCGTAAACCAGATGGCGGTGATGCCCAGTTGGTCGAAATACCCTTCTTCCAGTTTTTGGGTAATACCTTTGATATCGCCGCCCATAAAGCCGCGCAAGTTTGCAGCAGGGCGGGTACGGCCGAATTGCAGATCATTTTTTGGATTGCCGTTGAAAAAACGGTCGGTGAGCATGAAATACACATTGGCATTTTCCCAGAAAAATGGTGCTTGGGGGCGTGGAGTAGCCGCCTGGCGGGAAGCAGTACAGGCAGACAAGCCCAGCAACAACAAGATTGCGAGCAGAGAAATTCGATTCATACGGTCGATCATTTTTTTGGGTGCAAGTTATCGGGGCTTTGACAAATGAACCCAAACAAGTTCTTGCGTCGACCGTTCACGTCATTACAATTTTACCCAGCGTGCAGTACCGACTTTTTTTCCGGTATTCACCAGCACCTGATAGATGCCAGAAGGCAGACTTTTCAGGTCATCGATTGTAATACGATTGATTCCTTGCTGAATCGAAATGCTGCGGGACATCAATTTTTCCCCGGAAACGGACATCAGATTAACCGAAGCAAATGCCTCGGCTTCGGAGTTGTCTCATTCCAGCGTGAAGGCGCCGGTGCCCGGATTGGGCGACAGAGAAAGCGTTTCGGTGATGACCGGCTGGCTCGTTGCCACACTGGGATCGGCCACGATGATACGCACCCGTCGGGTGTCTTCTCGATACACCTCCACCTGCGGAATCACTACCAGGTCGTCGGCCTGCACAGTTGTCTGTCCTGATTGCAGGATCGCGCCGCTGCCCACTTCCCGCACCTGCCATAGCAACACGGTGCCGGTAGCGGGTTTGAACAGTTGCGGGCGGCGAATAGCCACATCGGCGGTCAGGCTGTTGTTCGGGCAGTTGTCGTTTGGAAATATCGCGCCTGATTCCAGCCAGGCCACCACACTCCAAATACCGGCTTGCTCGATGAGCGTTGCGGTTTCCCAGCGGTGGTAACCACCCCAGGCGCCCCAGTTGTCGCCGTCGCCATTGTTGATACCGATCAGGCCGGTGCCAGGGTCGTTGTTTTGCGGGTCGAGCCGGTGGTTGAAAAATGCCGGGTAGGATTGGTTGCTGCGGAAGCGGGATTCCGGGAAATTGACGTTGTCAAGTGCTGTTTGCTGGTCGGCTGGTATACCCAGTATCCAGTGATCGTTGAACAGAGGAGAATCATCAATATTATGATCGCGTTCGCTCCACATGCTCTGAACGCCGGTGCCCAACGAATCGGCCACCCGAAAATTTTCCACTACGACAGGCCCCCAATGCATCGTAGAATTGATGTCGCTTTTACCATGCCAGTGCCGAATAATGGGCCAGTCGCGTTCGGGCGCGCAGTTATCGATCAAATTGAACAAATTTTGAAGTCGCACCACCTCTCCGTCCCGATTTCGAAGATTGGTGGGGAAATTATCCGCAGGGGCGCCGAATACCGTTTGGTTCGAGGTAGGTTCGGGGCCGTTCAGGCCGCTATTGAAAATGGTTGCGCTGGCATAATGCCCCGGATTGCATTTCACCAGGGCAATCGATCCAGCAGATCCCATGCTGTGTCCGTGTACCTGAATCCTGGCCCGATCGATGTTGAAATGACGTATCAGCCAGTCATCAATCCACCAGTAACGCCGTTGCGTATAATTCACGATCGTATCCGTTTCGGTAGGCAGGTTGTTAGGCTCAAATGGATTGTAGTTTTTGCGCCAGCCGAAATGCCAGGACGGCATGTCCGGCAAGGGCGGTGCATTTTCTCTCCAGCCAAGCAAGTTGTCGTCATGCGTCAGCAAAACACCTTCCTCCGGGCGTATATCTACTTGTACCCGGCTTCCTGCCAGCGACTGCCGGGCGGTACCGCCGCCACCATGCAGCCAGATCGATAAAGGGAAAGGCTGCGTAGTATCGATCCCCAAGGGTATGGAAATAAAGAAAAGGCTGGGCATGCCATTTTTCGCCGCATTCGCCATCACAGGAAAATCCGGGCGGTTCTCCCACTGATTTTGCCGACCATCTGCCCACATCATATAGGCCCGACAAATAAAGCCGAAAGCAAAAGGCGACGGGAAAGTGGCCTGCAACTGGCACTCCACCGGATCGTTCACAGGGTTGTACTGAAATGTCACCGGCAAGGCCGTGATATTTACTCCTGTGGTCACCGTGGTAGCATCGTCGGCCGCTACGGCAAAATGCAGGGCCCCCTGCTGGTGTGGCGTAAATACAAAAAGCGCTTCGTTGGGCGCCAGTTGGTATTTTCCGGAGCCCAGGGGCGCAGGAATGCGCGGTGTCATACTCGTATCGACTTGCTCCTTGAGTTGGGCGCACAAATATTCAAACTTGTGCAATTTGCCAATGCGAACAGCATCGGTGGTTGACGTAAATGCCGAGGGATAGGCGTATACCGAATACCAGTCGGGCAAAGGGGTGGATACTTCCCAAACGATCCAGACCTGCCCGTCGGCATACCAGCCACGGACGTTGGTTTGGGCGTTCAACAAAAATGGAAATGCAAGGGAAAGGAGTAGAAAAATATTTTTCATTTTGTCAAATAGATAGAATAAACCGGTTTTAATTTCAATAGACCTCGAAATGAACGATAGGTTTATTTCGGATTCATGAAAATAACAAACTGATTTCGACACTTTTGCGTACAACCGTCAAATCGTCACCTCATTTGCTCGTTTACAGTCAAAATGACTTCTAAAATGCTCCATAACTGCCACTTTTTCAGCCACAGGCGCCTGTTTTCATTTTGGAAATAAATTTGATAAAAAGGGATGTGCAGGGGTACATTTACCCGGCGTAGAACAAGGGGCAAGGTTCAAGGGGCAAGAGGCAAGAGGCAAATGGCAAGGGGCAAGAGGCAAACGGCAAGGGGCGCCTGCTCTATTTTTGAGTACATGCGGAAAGAGGTGTTTTCGTGTTTTCGTGTTTTGGAGGCTTCGCGCTTGGCATTGGAGAATTAGATTGTATCCTTAGGTCGTTCAAGCCTTACAACTAAATGCTAAGCGCGAAACCTCCAAAACACCAAAACACCAAAACACTAAAACACCAAAACACCAAAACACTTCAAACACCCAAACACTTCAAAAACACATCCATCCACATAATGACCTACGATAATTTCACCATAAAAGCCCAGGAAGCCATTTTGCAGGCCCAGCAAATCGCTGCGGGGTATGAGCAGCAAAGTGTCGACAGCGCCCACCTGCTCAAAGGCATTCTCAATGCCGACGACTCCGTGACCGATTTTCTCCTGAAAAAAACCGGCGTCAACATGGCGCGCTTCGAGGAAGAACTCGACAAACTCATCTGGGAAACACCCAAAGTACAGGGCTCCGACAAGCAATACCTCACCAATGAGGCCAATAAGGCCATTTCCACAGCCAAAGCCTTACTCAAGGACTTTGGCGACGAATACATTTCACTAGAACTGCTGCTGCTGGGTATTGCCAAAGGCAACGACAAAACCGCCCGCCTCCTGCGCGAAAGCGGCGCTACCGTCGATGCCCTCACCGCTGCCGTCAAGGAACTGCGCAAAGGCCGTAAAGTGACCGAGCAGACCACTGAACATGTGTACAATGCGCTGCAGAAATACGCCATCAACCTGACCGAGCAAGCCGAAAACGGCAAGCTCGACCCGGTGATCGGCCGCGACGAAGAAATCCGCCGCGTGCTGCACATCCTCAGCCGCCGGAAAAAGAACAATCCAGTGATCATCGGCGACCCCGGTGTGGGTAAAACCGCCATCGTGGAAGGCATCGCCTGGCGTATCGTCAAACACGACGTGCCGGAAACCCTGGCGGGCAAAAAGATTTTCAGCCTCGACCTGTCGGCACTCATCGCCGGCGCCAAGTACAAAGGCGAGTTTGAAGAACGCCTCAAAGCCGTTATCAAGGAAGTGGTCGACTCCAACGAACAGGTCATCCTGTTCATCGACGAGATTCACACCCTCGTGGGCGCAGGTGGCGGGCAAGGTGCTATGGACGCCGCCAACATCCTGAAACCGGCGCTGGCCCGCGGTGAACTTCGCACCATCGGGGCTACCACGCTCGATGAATACCAGAAGTATTTTGAGTCCGACAAAGCGCTGGAGCGCCGTTTCCAGGCTGTGTACGTCGACGAACCCAGCATGGAAGACACCATTTCCATCCTGCGCGGTATTCGTGAAAAATACGAGAACTACCACAAGGTGCAGATTCTCGACGAGGCCGTGGTGGCCGCTGCCGAACTCTCGCACCGGTATATTTCCGAACGCAAACTGCCGGATAAAGCCATCGACCTCATCGACGAGGCAGCCGCCAAACTGCGCCTCGAACTCGATTCTGTGCCCGAAGACGTGGACAAACTGGACCGCCAGATGCGCCAACTCGAAATCGAGCGCGAAGCCATCAAACGCGACAACGACACGCGCAAACTGGAAGCCCTGAACAAACAAATCCAGGATCTCCGCGAAAAACTCGACAGCATTCGCGCCAAGTGGACTTCCGAAAAAGAGATCGTGGAAGCGATTCAGAACTGTAAACAAAAACTGGAAGAATTCAAACTCCAGTACCAGCGCGCCGAACGCGAAGGCAATCTGGAAGTGGCATCGCGCATCAAATACCAGGATATTCCGGCGCAGGAAGCCATGCTGAAAGCCGCCGAGGAAAAACTGGCCGAACTGGCGCCCGAAACCCGCCTCACTACCCAAACGGTGACTTCCAACGACATCGCCGAAGTGGTGGCACGCTGGACGGGTATTCCGCTAGCCAAAATGATGAAAGGGGAGAAAGAACGCCTCCTGCACCTCGAATCGGAAATGCATAAACGGGTGATCGGGCAGGATGAAGCCGTAGTGGCCGTATCCGATGCCATCCGCCGCAGCCGCGCGGGCCTGAGCGACCCCGACAAACCCATTGGCTCGTTCATCTTTTGCGGCCCGACGGGTGTTGGTAAAACGGAACTGGCCAAGGCGCTGGCCGATGTGCTGTTCGACGACGAAAAAGCCATTACCCGCATCGATATGTCGGAATACCAGGAAAAACACAGCGTGTCGCGCCTCGTGGGTGCACCTCCGGGTTATGTCGGCTACGACGAAGGCGGCCAGTTGACCGAAGCCGTACGCCGCCGCCCTTACTCGATTGTGCTGCTGGATGAAATTGAAAAAGCGCACCCGGATACCTTCAATATCCTGCTGCAGGTGCTCGACGACGGACGCCTGACCGACAACAAGGGCCGCACGGCGAATTTCAAGAATACGATCATCATCATGACCTCCAACCTGGCGAGCGACCGTATCATGGAAGCCTTCGAGGATTTCGATACGATGCCGGAAAAACGCCAGCACGAAATTTTTGAAACGGCTAAATCGGAAGTGATGGATGCGCTGAAAATGAACCTGCGCCCCGAGTTTCTCAATCGCATCGACGAAGTGGTGGTATTCCATCCGCTGCAAAAAAGCCAGGTGGCACAGATTCTCGACATCCTGCTCAAGGATGTACGCGAAATGCTCACCCGCCAGGAATTGCAACTGGACGTTACCAAAGCCGCCGCCCGCGTGCTGGTGGATGAAGGTTTCGACCCGCAATTCGGCGCCCGTCCGCTGAAACGCACCCTGCAACGCGAACTCGTGAACGAACTGGCCAAACACATGCTCGCCGGCGACTACCAAAAAGGCGACACCGTGCTGATCGACGCCGATGGCGGCGGGCTGACATTCGGCCGCAAATCGACAGTGGAAGGCAAGGAAGTGGTGACGAAGAAACTGGAGGAGGTTAGTTAGTTATCGGTTGTCAGTTATTGGTTATCAGGGCGGGTAAGGGTATATTGGTTGATAATGGCTGCGGTTCGGATGTTCGGACAGCAGGATTATGGACGGATGTATGCTTATCCGCCTTTTTATTTCACCCGCAGCACCCCCACCTCCTCAATTGTAGACACAATAACAAGGGATGAATTTTTCAATCCGGTGAGTTGAACGCCCCTGTATTCCAGCGGCAGCAGCACCTTGTTTTTGATGCTGACAAGCCCCCACAGGTTGTATTGCATGGCAGGGACAAATCCGGGTGGCGTATCTTCTTCAAAATATTCGTAGGAGCAGGGCACCCGTTCTTCACCGGAGGCGCTCAGCAAACCGCATAACATATCGTCGTATTGGGGCGATGGTTTTTCCCAGACCTGTATCGGAGCGTCCGGCGACCATTGCGATACCCGGTATTTTTCATACTTTTTCGTGGACATTCGTTTGCCGTCCGAACGGCGAAAAAACAGGTACCCTTCTTTTGGGTAAGAACTGCTGAATTCTTTTACGGCCACGGTTTTGGCATTTACCATGCTCACGCCAGCATATCGGACAGGAATGAGTACGCGCCCTTTGGCATCTGCCATGCCATGTCTTTGTTGCTTGTCGACGATTTCAAACACATCCTTGGCGGGATTTTTTTTCTGATAGTCGTAATAGGCAAAAAGTGGATATACTTCTGCCCATTGGTTGTGCCAGGGCAGAGTTTTCAGGGGCGGCACTGAAATATCGGTCGGCTCCCTGTCATATTGTATTTGCTCTACAGGCGGGTCTTTTTTGCCGGGCTCTTCCACCACGATTTTTTCCTTGGTAACGGTAATCGCCCATTTCTAATCTTCTTTTTTATACAACCAGGTGTTGGCTCGATCCCTGTCTCTAGAGGTGCCCCAGTAATCGCCTGTATAGAGCGGCTGGACAGCCCATTCCTGGAGATTTTTCAGGTGCCGAAAACCCCAAAGGCCATTTTCTTTGATGGCCAGGCCCCATTCGCCCAGGGCATCTATTTTTTGGAACCTCGACGCCAGCACCGGGTTCAGGTTTTCATCCAGTATATTCCAGCCTTCTTTGCTGCCGACCAGTAAATACCCGTTCCAACTCTTGATCTCATAGTAGGTACCCATAGGGATGACCCACTCGATGGTGCCCTGTGAGAAGAGAGCGGTGTGGCACAACAGCAGCACACACCAAAGTATGTTTTTCATGTTTTTTAAAAGGCTAATGCCGATCAGGAGACAGCAAGCAAAGCAATTGACTCATTTTATTTGGACGAGTCCGATTTCTCTTCCTTTCGATACCAATAGCAAAGATGAATTTTTACGTTCCGGCAGGGAGATATCATCGTAATTGAATGACAGCAGCATTTTGTTTTTTGTGTTGATAATGCCCCAGTGGCCATATAATTTGGCAGGGATAAATCCTGGCGGCGGTTCCTCTGCAAAAGCCGCATACATACAGGGAATCAGTTCTTCGCCTGCTGCATTGAGCAGTCCACAACGGAAAAAGTTGAGTTCTTCTGATGGCGGCTGCCACACCTGAATATTCATGTCGGTTTTCGAGCGGGCCCTGTCAAATTTGGTGTATGTTTCCTTCGACATCTGTTTGCCATCTGAACGCCGGAAAAAAGAGAAGTAGGATGGGTTGCCATATCCATTGCTTTCTTTTGCTATGATCGTTTGAGAATTTATAATTCTCAACCTGTCATAGCGTACAGGAATCAGAACGTTGCCCTGCGCGTCGGTCATACCATGTTTCTCCGCCTGATCCATCACATCAAACACATCTGTGCCTGGATTGATGTTGTCTTCATCATAGATGTCGTGCATCGGCTCTACCGTTTTCCACTGACTGTGCCAGGGCCGGGTCGTCATGGGTTGCGGAAGTCTGGCGGGCGGGTTTTCAGCCTCGTCGTCCTCCTCTTCATCGCGAATTTGCTCTACGGAAAGCGCGCGTTTGCCCGGTTCTTCCACCACAATTTTTTCTTTGGTAATGGTAATGGCCCACTCTTTTTCACCGACATGCAGGATCCAACTGTGTGCGTAGCCCCGATTCCTTTTGGAGCCAGGGCCCCAGCCCCAGTCTTCATAAATCGGCTGAACGGCCCATTTCCGGAGGTCTTTCAGGTGTCTGAACCCCCATTTCTCATTTTCCTGAAGGGCCACGGCCCAATGGCACATGGCTTCAATGCGGTTGTATTTGAGGGGAATGATGGTCTTTAATTTTTGATCGACCATTCCCCAGTGTCCGTTTTCGTTTACGATGAAATATTGGTTCCAGGAAATGATGTTCTCGTATTTGCCCATAGGAACCAGCCAGACTGCCGTGTCCTGGGAAAAGAGATGACTGCCACACAAGAGGAGGGCAGCACATAGGATGTGCTTCATGAATTGAAATAGTTAGGGGCGCAAACTTACGACGGAAGGCAAAGAAGTTGGGATCATGAAACGAGGGAAAACGCAATCTTGTCAGTATCAGGCATTCCCCAGCGACTCCTGTTCCGGGCGGCATGGATCGAGTGGTTGTATAGATTTGACAACTTCCAAAAAAGTTGCCAAATTGCCGGACGAAAACAAAAACAACCCTGCCCATGCAAGAAAACTTTACCGAAGAATTTGAGTCTATCCGGCCCTCCCTTCGTTCCTACATCCTTCGCATGACGGCCAGTGCTGCCGACACCGACGACATCGTGCAGGAAACCTGGTACAAGGCCAGGCGTAACCTGGATTCTTTTCAGGGGCAATCCTCGCTCAAAACCTGGATTTTCGCTATTGCTTCCAACCTGGCCAAAGACCACCTGCGCCAAAAAAAACGCTGGCCGGAAAACGTAACGGACATTTGCAAGGAAGCCGCACTGGCCAACCCGACCTTTTTCGGGGAAGCCATGCAAATCAGGATGACCTCGCCGCAGGGCAACTTTGAGATCAAAGAACACATCGCTTTTTGTTTTACCTGTATTTCCAAATCATTGCCGCTCGAACAACATATCGTGCTGTTGCTCAAGGAAGTATATGAATTCAAGGTGAAGGAAATTTCCACGATCATGGAGCAGTCAGAAGCCATGGTCAAATACTACCTGCACACTGCCCGCCAGAAAATGATCGAAGTGTTCGACCGGCGTTGCGCGCTTATCAACAAGGAAGGCATCTGCCACCAGTGTACCGAACTGAACGGCATCTTCAACCCCAAACAAAATGTACAGGAAGAACTCGCCAAAATCGACCTGTCTCGCGCGGCCGAAAGCGGCGACAAGGAACGACTGCTCGATCTCCGGATGGACGTGCTTCGTGGCATTGATCCGTTCGAATCCGGCGCCGCGGAATTGCAGTTGCACCACATCGAGCACAACCGAAAAGTGATGGAAGGGTATCTGGAAAAAGAGGGCTGAGAATTTTTTTTCAAAAAAACTGTCCCAAACCCTATCGTTTTCTTTCGCTCAAAAGTCCAAGCATCAAAACGATTTTCTTCACATGAAAAAACTTTTGATGCTCTTCCTCATGGCAACACCTGCTTTTATTTCCGCACAGGAATCTCCGGCTGCTACTGTCCGCAAAACGTTCAGCCGCACCACGTCCGTCAGCACCGTCATCAAGGCCGATCCGGCCGTTATCTGGGCATTGCTCACCCACGCGGCCGATTACAAACGCTGGAATTCTACAATTATCTCCATCGAAGGAGACATTGCGCCGGGTGAAACCATTCGCCTGAAATCGACCCTCGATCCCAAACGAACCTTCAAACTGAAAGTAAAAACCTTCGAACCTGAAAACCGCATGGTCTGGGGCGACGGGAAAGGCAAACGCACCTACACCCTCACCCGCAATGAAAACGGTACCACCACCTTCTCCATGACTGAAAAAATCGGCGGACTCATGTTTCCCCTGTACGCCAAATACATTCCGCCGTTTGATGCTACCTTTAACCGGTTTGCAGCAGATTTGAAACAGGAAGCGGAGAAGATTGGCAGGAATGATGAATGATGAATGATGAATGTTGGGCCTAGGTGTTTTTTTTGTATTCTCATCCGAGCCACCAAAATCAACAACAGATGCTCCCTTACCACCCTGATAACCAATAACTAATAACCAATAACTAAACATGCAGAACGGAACAAAAGACAATCCCTGGCAACTCAAAACAGCCCCTGGCACTGCCGAATACACCATGTACCACGATCTGGAAAAAGACATTCTGGTGTGCAAGGTGGGCACTACAACCCTGCATTATTCCTGGCGCTGCATCGACGATTTACACGCCATGCTCAAAGCCCATGGCGACTGGATGGAACTCGGTGCTGCCGACGAAGGCAAGGAACCCAAACCCGGCACCGTGGAAGCCTGGGGCCGCTCCGAGGACAATCCCGTGGGTGGCTGGTATGGCCTGAAAAAAGGTTTTAGAGGCCGTTTTGGCATGTACGTGCCACCCTTGCTGGAAGAACTTGGGCTGGTAGAACTGGAGCACAACCCGAAGAACAACCGGGTGCGCGCGAAGTGAGGATGTGCATTTACACACATATTTCGAGCAACCACTTTTTTTCCGACACCTGTGATTCCTGCAATACAGCCTGGCGCAATGCTGCTTTTTGCGATGGCGCGGCTCCCATTAGTTTGCGCATAAAACGAATAAAATGCACGTAGTTATTCCGGTGATAACTGATTTCCTTGTGTCGTTTCAGGAAAATCTGCATGGCGTCGAGGTGTGAATGCAAGGCGTCGTACGCGCCGATATTGAACAGTATTTTGGCTGCCAGCGTTTTGGCTGCCAGGGCAGCCAGCAGGTCGTCCGATTCGGCATGCCGGAGCAGCACGAGGGCCGCGTCGTAATTTTTACGCTCGTATTCCCAGCGCGCCATGTTGAAGTGGTAGGTACTGTCGCGGTAGGTGGGTTCCAGCGCATCGCGAAACGTATCCAGAAAGGTGCGTACCCAATCCAGTTCGCCCAGTAGCAAACCCAGCGCCGTGGCATTGCGGTAGGTGAAACGCGACAACACACCGTCCACTACAAACACGTTTTTGTCGAACCCCGAGCGATACAGTTCGAAGCCGGCCCGTATGTGCGCCGTGGAACCTTCATTTACCCTGCGGGTACAGAAATTGAGCGCCAGTACGTACAAATCGCGCAGTTCCTCCTCCGGGAAGCGCTGACTATGCTCCTCAATTTTCTCCCGAAAGGCCGTAAATGCTGCATCACTGTCGGGCTGGCTCAGCATCTTATAACAATGGTAATACAGATCAATGGCCGGATACAGCAGCAGTTTTTGCTCCTGAATTTGCACGAGAATAGGCGCCAGCATGGAAAAGTGGTATTCCGTTTTGAATACATTCTGGTGCGACAATGCAGTGCAAATTTGCCGTAGTTTTTGGGCAAAGTACCAGTGGTCAAGCGCGTCCCCTATATCCTGTACCTGTAAGGCAGCGGTGCGCTTGCTGGCTGCTTCGAAGCGAAATTGCTCGGCCAATACCTCGTGTTGCTGGCGCAGATAGTCGGCATTACGCAGCGGCTGTTCGGAAAGGAGGCGCTCGGCCTGCCGGATATTTTTTTGAAAAAGCGCCGGCAAATTTTTCTTTCGGTATTGGGCAGCAAGGCCAAGCATGCTACCGGCTGTATTGCCTTCCACGGTTTTCCAACGCCAGTAATTTTCTATGGCATCGGTGAGCCAACTGCCCAGTAAGCGGAACAAACGATCGTCGTAGGGCTTGTCAGGATAAATTTTTTTGAACAACACCGTTTTTTCCGGCAATTCACCCTGCGCAGCAGCCGACCCGCTCACAAGCAAATCGAACAGGCGCTGCAAGTCTTCGCGGTAATTGAACCAGTCGGAACGAAGGATGATGCGCATATCCCGGACTTCTTCTCTGCTCAGGGTTTTGATGATTTGAAATACCTGCATACGACGGGTAGGTTAAGAACATGAAGCCAAGCGCTGTTCAGGCGGTGGCATGGGCTTTAGCCCGTCGGGACGGCGCCTTTTAAGGCGCAATAATTATTTTTTTATTGTGAGCGCCATAAATGGCGCTGTCCCGACGGGCTAAAGCCCATACCACCGCCTGAACAACGCTTGGCTTTTGATGTGTTGGCCTTCAGTTAACAGCCACAAGGCAAAATCAATATAGTTTTATTTGCAAATATGACATAAATTTTATCATAAAAAATTGTTATTCAATTAATTAATATAATTTTTAACTCAAAAAAAATTTGCAAAACAATAAAATTGTATTCTTTTCCTCTTTTGCCAAAGACCTAACTTGGCAGCATGAACACACCGGCCGCCTCCAAACGACTGTTGCTACGATGGAGCATGTTGTGCATCCTCCTGTTGGGAAATGCCCTGCCCGCAGCGGGACAATTTCGCGCACCACCCCAACAAAGGCATGTCAAAAGCCACCTGCTCGATGCGGATACCGTCTGGATGGGCACTTCCAATGGCGTGGTCAAAATGTTGCGCAACGGGCAGTTACTCCAGCGCTGGACAGCCGACGATTTCCCGGAACCCGGTTTTCCGGCCAGCACGCCGACAGCCATGGCGCTCGACAATCAGGGGCGACTACTCGTGTACTACGACTTCTGGGGCATCCGGCGTTTCGACGGTGTTCAGTGGGAAATCCTGAGCGACCCTTTCACACCTGTCATCGGCAACCTGTCTTTTATTGACATTGCTGTTGATTCACAAAACCGCATCTTACTTGGGGGCGGCAGTTTTATGTACCGGCAGCAGGGCTCCGACTGGGAAGCCATTTCCACCCCTTTCAGCAGCCACAACCGCATGAAACGCGGCCCGGACGGCCATATATGGGTCATTACCAATCAGTTTGTGGCACGTTTGGATGATAGCGGATGGACGACCTCGCAGGCCGCCTTGCCCAACCGACAGTCCGGTTTTGATTTTACCTGGAATGCAGCGGGCGACCTTTTTGCTGTTTTTAATGCTCAAAACAGCCAGGTTCCGGAGGTCTGGAAATTTCCACAGAACGACCTGACTCAGCCCGAACTGATCGTGGCCGTTCCGGAATACGCGCCTTCAGCAACGCCGCCCGTTTTCCCGGTCGAATCCATTGCCATCGATGCCCAGGATCGTATCTGGCTGCAAATCGCCGGGGGCAATTTCAACTTTATCCGCCGCGACGGCGACACCTGGACCGAACTGGGAGGTACACTTAACAGCCCTTTCCCGGTTTTTGAATACCCGGAAGCACGCCTAACCCCCGATCCCGACGGCTCGATGTGGATTTGCAGCCGGACCAATCCGGATCCGCTATACCGCTATGCCGACGACACGGGCTGGCTGGTGTATGAAAACAGTTTTTCGGAAATGGGTTATGCTGGAGCAGCCCGGCCGGACGGGAAGGTGTTTTTTGGAGGCCTGCGTTTCATGGGTTATTTTGATCCTGCTACAGGGCAATACCGGCACAAAGCGCTCGGCGCAGAGTGGCCAGTCATGCACGACATGGCGGTGTCGCCTTACGACAGTACCGTGTACGCGGCTACCGAAACAGGCATCTGGGAATTCGACGGGCAGGCCTGGAACGTGTCATTTCCAGTAAACGACCCTACGGCTCATGGGCTGAACATCGCCGTTGCGCCGGATAACAGCGTCTGGACGCTGATCGGCACGAGCAATGGCCAGACGATTCAAAACCACCTCATGAGGCGCCCGCCCGGCGGCGACTGGCAAGGATTTGTACTGCCCAGAACGGCTTCAGGGCTGGCCATTGCACCGGATACGGCTGTTTGGCTGGCAGTGTTTGATCAGGTGTACCGTTATAAAAATGGCCAATTCACGGTGTTCGACGCTGCCACCGTAGGTTATCCTTTTACCGAAATAAACGGCACACTGCTGGAAATTCATCCGGACGCGCAAGGCCGGATATGGTTGTTTGTACCCGGAGCCGGGCTTGCTCGCTACGACGGCACGGCATGGACGGTGATGACGCCCGAAAACTCCGGCCTGTATGCGTCCTACAACCTGCGCGACATGGCCTTTGATGCCTCCGGCAGGTTGTGGCTGAGTTTTTCCAATGGCGGCAGCGCACAACGCGCATTGCAGGTGTACGACGGACAAACCTGGAAAAACTTTACCCCATACAACAGCAATATCGGCACTACTGCCATTGAAAAAATCGTACCTGCCCCGGACGGACGCGTATGGCTGCACGATACTTATTCTTTCTATTTCTTCGAGCCTTCCTCCCGCTACCTGCGAGGGTATGTGCTGCGCGATAGCAACGACAACTGCTTCCCTGATCCACTGGAGTCGACTTTGCCGCAGTGGATTGCCCGCGCGACGGCGCCCGATGGACAGAAATGGTACACCATTACCGATCCAAACGGGCATTACGAATTGCCATTAGACAGCAGTCTGTACAAAATTGACATGCTGCCGCCGGCCGTCGTCTGGGGAAACTGCAACGCCTCTCCAACCATCGACTTGACACAGACCCTGGCCGACACCCTCGATTTTTCGGGAGAAGTACTGGCCGAATGTCCGCTGATGCAGGTAGAAATAGACGTGCCTTTCCTGCGGCGTTGTTTCCCGAATATTTACCAAATCAGGTATTGCAATTTTGGAACGGCGCCGGCCGCCAATGCCACCGTCGACCTCAGCCTCCCGGCAGGCTTTGCGCTGCAAAGCATGGGCTTGCCTTACACCGAGGTGTCGGCGGGCCACCTTCGGGTGAATCTGGGACAGGTAGATGATGGCGTATGCGGCGATTTTTCCATGACAGTGGTGCCCGATTGTGCCCTCGAACTGGGTGAAGCGCTGTGCGTATCGGCACACATTACACCCGATACGCTTTGTATGGGCAGCCCCGGGTGGTCGGGCGCCGATTTACAGGCCGAGGCTTCCTGCACGAGCGATACAGCCTATTTCGTATTGCGCAACCGGGGTTTCGGCGACATGTCGGAAGCGCAGGATTACGTCATCATTGAAGATGAGGTGATTATGCGCATTGTGCCGGTGCAGATTCCAATGGGCGATTCCATACTTGTTCCATTTCCGATCAGCAGCGGTTACCAGCGCATCCAGATTCCGCAGGAGCCGGGCCACCCGTTTCCCGGGCTGGTGAGCGCCTTTGTAGCGGGTTGTAACGGCAATTCCGGCAATTCATACGTCACACAGTATCCTTTCGATCAGCCGTCTCCGTTTTATGCCCAAACCTGTGCTGTGCTCAAAGGTGCATACGACCCCAACGACAAATCGGCAAAGCCGGAGGGGGTAAAACCGGAGCACTACATTTGGCCTCAAACCCCTATCGATTACAAAATTCGCTTTCAGAATACGGGCACCGATACCGCTTTTACCGTGGCCATACGCGACACGCTTTCGCCCTGGCTGGATGTGGCTACGTTCCGACCGGGCGCTTCCTCGCACCCCTATCAGTGGGACATCAGCGGTAGCGGCATCCTGACCTTTGTTTTCGATAACATCATGCTGCCCGATTCGAATGTGAATGAGGCCGCTTCGCATGGATTCGTGGCCTTCAACCTAGCACCAGCGGATACCACGCCGCTCGGAACCGTGCTGGAAAACAGCGTAGGCATCTACTTTGATTTCAACGAGCCGGTGATCACCAATACGGTGTTCCATACCGTCGATACAGGCTTTTTGATGTACAATTTACCAAGTTTTACTTCTATTACGCCAGCCCCACCGGGTTTGTCGGTATTCCCCAACCCGGCAGGCGAGTGGGTACAAGTTTCCATGCCTGGCCATTTTTTCAAAAAAGGAAGTATCCAGTTGCTCGATGTGTACGGTCGGGAGGTAGCGCAGCATCCATACGTAGGAGAAAGTGCACAGATTCGCCGCAACCACCTACCCTCCGGCGTGTACAGCATAGTGGTTTTTGAAAATGGCGTGCGGATAGGTTCCGGGCGCATCATCTGGTAAAAAAGGGCTGCCAACACATGACACCC
Source organism: Bacteroidota bacterium (assembly GCA_020160935.1). Classification (GTDB taxonomy): domain Bacteria; phylum Bacteroidota; class Bacteroidia; order Chitinophagales; family Saprospiraceae; genus M3007. Next base: position 195,603 of record JAIUPL010000001.1, read on the forward strand.
CGTCTCATATTCAATCAAATCATACACATGAAAAGAATACTGTTTGTTGCCGCATTTGCCAGTTTGTTTTGGCAAACGGGCGCGGCCCAGGACCTTGTCTGGGCCAAAGGATTTGCCTGGCTTACGACCAGCATGTCGACCACAGTAGATGCCGACGGCAATTTGTACCTGGCCGGCTTCGATATTGGCAACCACGACATCGATCCGGGGCCTGCGGTCTGGTCTATTCCCGGCCCTTCCAATAAGGCCGTGGCTTTTGTCGCCAAATTCGACCCCAGCGGGCAGCCTCTGTGGCTGCGGAGCGTGGGCGCGCCCGATGCTTTTATGTACTTCACCGGCCCGGCATCATTGGGCAACCCCGGCAACCACATTCTGGAAGTAGATGCCACTGGCCACGTGCATGTACTGTTCAGTGTGCAAAGCACTGATAGCGGGAAGGTATATGTGTATCCCGGCCCTTCGGATACCATTACCACAGGGGCGTCGGATGTGTTGTTCACTTTTAATCCGGACGGGGAGTTTATATTTGCCGAGGTCATTTTTGGTAACAGTACTTGCCGCAGTACCGATTTTCAGGTGCATTCTGGCGGGCGCATTACAGTGGTTGGTTTTTTCGAAGGCACTATTTTCCCTGGCAGTGCTTCCCGCACGCAGGTAAGCGCCGGGCAGACCGACGGGTTTATCTACCAATACAATCCGTTTAATTACAACGTTTTTGAGACCCGTAGCCGGCGTATCGGTGGTGCGCAACGAGACTATTGCTACGGCATTGCCGCGGATGCGGAAGGGAACCTGCGGGTGGGCGGCATGTTTTTCGGCGATTGCGACGTAGACCCTTCCGATACAGAGTCGTTCTGGCTTTCCCTGCAAAGTGGGCAACTCCACAATGGGTACCTGATGAAATGCAGCGATGCTCTGGATTTCGAATGGGCGCAACGCTACCAGACCGGCGGCATATTGCCCACACGAGTGGCGACCGACGCTGCCGGAAATGCATATGCTTCTACCCATGTGCAGGGAGGCGTTCAGGTAAATCGGTACACGTCCGGCGGTGTACTGGACAATGTTTATTACCTGGGTGACAACACCTTGAATGCCACGGCGCTCGAACATTTACAATTCAGGGTGGATCAGGCGGGCGACCTGCATTGCTGGCGACCCGAAAACAGCATGACGAACGACCGAACGGATGCTGTTTATAAAAAAATAGACGGCGAAACGGGTGAAGTGTTGTCCGAATTGCGATTCCCCGCCACCGTTTGGTCTGGAAGCCAGGGAATGGCCCTGGATGCACTGGGCAATATCTTCCTGACCGGCTCTTTTGAGGGAACCATCGACCTCGATCCCGGCGCAGCCGAACAACTTTATACCGCCGCAGCGCCCTATCCGCAGCGTGTTTTTTGGGTAAAACTCAATGAACAATGTCCTTCGCTGGGCCTCAAATTTCAGGATGTGGCGCCGGTTGGCTGCGATGCTGATGGCGGCGCGCGGGCCGTGGCTTTTGGCGGAACAGCGCCCTACTCCTACGAATGGGAAACCCTGCCGGTGCTGTCGGATTCGATCGCACATTTCAGCCAAAAAGGTTACTATGCCATTCAGGTGACAGACGCTGCTGGCTGCCACCGCCGCCGCGAGGTATGGATAGACGGGGTGTTCGACAATGCACCAGGGCTTTTTGACCTCGAAGTGAGGCCCATTTTTGCTACTGAATTCAGGCCTGGCTTCCCGGCGCTGATTCATTGCAGTGCAGCGAACCTGGGTTGTAATCCGGTAGACGGAAGGCTTAAACTGGCACTCGACCCCTTGCTGCAACTGTTGTCGGCAGATCCGCCGCCTGCTGCCATCGAGGCCGACACCCTCATCTGGCAGCAAACACAGTGGAACTACAATGAACCGCTACAAGTGACGCTGGAAGTGTGGCTGCCCAACTTTGCCATACTGGGCCACCTCATTCACCTGCGCGCCTGGGCTGAAACACCCGACGAAACCCTGCTTTCCAACAACCTGCAACTGTTCCGGGATACCATCATCGGTTCTTACGACCCCAACGACATCGCTGCCGCTCCGGAAGGCGTATGTGAAGAAAAGGCCATTTTGCCTGCGGAAAAACTGACATACTCCATTCGATTTCAAAATACAGGCACCGCTTCCGCCATCAATGTGCGCATCCTCGACACCCTGCCAGCCCAACTCGATTTGAGCACTTTGCGCGTCCTGGCTTCCAGCCACGACATGGTGGTGGAGCGGCTGGATTCTGTCACGCTGGCCTTTGTTTTTGAGGGTATTCACTTGCCCGACAGTTCGTCCAACGAGCCGGGCTCACAAGGGTTTGTGCAGTTTGAAATAGCGCAAAAACCCAATGGGACGCTGGGCGCCATCATTCGCAACCGGGCAGCGATTTATTTTGATTTCAACGAGCCGGTGATAACCAATACGGTGGCGCGTACCGTGGCCGACCCTTTGCCGGAATGCCCGGTGGTGGCAGTGGGCGAGGCCTCAGACAGCGACCTGCAATTTTCTGTTTTCCCGAATCCTGCCAAAGCAGGTCAGCCTGTTCGGATAGTGCTGGAAAACGATTACTTCGGTCCTCTGAAGATTGAGATGTTCAGTGCCGACGGAAGAAACCTTAACAATGTTTTAACTACCAAAAAAACGCAAAAACATACAGTTTTGCTGGAAAAATTGCCGTATCTTGAAAGCACTTCCACACGCCTGATACGCATTTCAGACGGACAACGCTTTGCTTCGAAATGGGTGACAATCATTCCCTAAAAAATTGTAACGCATGAAAAACCTGTCTTTTTTTCTCCTTTTCCTCTTTTGTGATTTGTCTGCCCAATCCCGTTTTCAAGACCCCGCCACCGGCAAATGGGGCTATCAGGATCAGGAATGGAACATCATCGCGCCAGCCATTTACGACGAGGTGCAGCCCAATTTCGACACCATCATGGCGGTCAAAAAAGACGGCAAAATGGGCGCCATCGACGAAAAAGGTCGCTATCGCATTCCATTGATCTATGAACAGATCATGCCCAACTTCAATAGTTTTCCAACGCAATACGGCTACGCCGCCGTTACCAAAAACACCAAAATGCCCGACACCTGGGGCATGGTCGATTCGCGTGGGAAGGTCATTTTACCCGAAAAATTCTATTATGTACGGGCGCTGACGCCTCAACTGCTGGTCGGCAGGGTGAGTACCGATACTTTTCTTCAGTTTTATGATCCGAAAGGCCGCTTGCTGTACAAAATAAAAGGACGGCATGTGGAGCCCAATGACCTGGGCAACACTTGTTTCTTCGTAAAAGGCCTGGATCGCCGCCTCCGGGCCTACAAAACGGATGGCACGCCAGTATATCCGCCCAACCCTGAAGCAGGCGTGTGGACGGATGGTGCAGTGACCATTTTGACAAAAGGAATGGGCAAAAAAGGGGTGATCAATTCGAAAGGCGACACGATTATTCCGTTCGAGTATGTGCAATTCAAGCCAGGTCTTCCGGGGCAGTTTATCGTTGCAAAAGCGAACGATGACTATACGGTTACCACCATCGGCGTGTACGACAAGAAGGGCAAAGTCATACTCCCATTTGCCGATCAAAGCGTTATTGCCTTCGGGAAAGTGTATCAGGTGTATGAGCACAATATAGACAGGGCAGGCATATTTTCTGCCGACGGCGCCGCCATTGTGCCCAAAGAATATCGATTTTCCAGTGTGTATATCTCGGAGCGGGAATATGGCCCGAAAACACCCGATCGCCACCCCGAGCGGTATGTTTCCGCAACGCATCCTGATACGCGGCAGCAGTTTTTGATCCGCGACGACGGCACAATCATTCGCCCGAAAGGCGCTCAGGAAGTGCGTTACCATGGGGATAATTTTCCGCTGATCATCGAAATGGCGCCGGAAGATGGAACCTCGTTCCCACGGAGAATGGCCATCGATTTGAACGGCAAGGTGCTGCTTCCTGCCGAATACCTGATGCTGGATTTCACACCCGACCCCAACGTGCTGATAGGCAGAAAGGCAACAGCCAAACAAATCGGCTTTATTTCACTGGATGCGCCACAAAAAGCGGAATTTATCTACGATTACCAGAGCCGATTCTCCAACGGATATTACAGAATGCAAACCGGCCACAGATACGACCTGTATAACCTCCGATTGAAACGCATCCACTCCGGCGAATACAACTGGTGCAATGAACCCAACCGGGATCAATACCTGCAATTCCGTTTGGAGGGCAAAACAAAGGAAAAACTGGTGGCTGCTGCATTTCGCGAAGGCATGGAGTATGGCGAATGGCTGGGCATTACAGAATCGGGCCAGCATTTCCTGTTTAAGAAAGTGGAAATGACAGCGGCACAACCACCCGTGAAAGTGGAAGAGGCGGTGGTAATGGAAGAGGCGACGGATGCTGTAGAGGCGCCACCGCCGCCGCCCGCCGCAGAATCGGCCGACCAGGTTTTTCAAATGTTTGATGTGCAGGAACCGCCCGCATTCCCGGGTGGTGAGGATTCCCTGAAACAATACCTCGCCCGCAACCTGCAATACCCGCGCCTGGCAGCCGAAAATGGCATTCAAGGCATGGTAGCCGTTAAATTTATTGTTGAAAAAAATGGCGCCCTCAGCAATATCAACGTCGTGCGCGACATCGGCGCAGGATGTGGCAATGAGACCATACGACTCGTGGAAACCATGCCGAAATGGACTCCGGCGAAGAGAAGCGGCCAATTTGTGCGCGTGGAGTACACGTTGCCGGTGCGGTTTAAACTGGAATGATTCCCTTAGAGTAATTTTCCGTAGAGTGATTTCCCGCAGATCGCGCAGATTTTCCCGCAGATTTCCGCAGAATGTAGAGTACACAGTTAGAGTACACAACTAATGTAAACAATGTTATCGACTTGAAGAAAACAGGTGTACTCTACATTCTGCGGAAATCTGCGGGAAAATCTGCGCGATCTGCGGGAAATTACTCTACGGGAAATTACTTTACGGGAAATCAAAAAAATCACTCACCCCCCTTTCACATATGTTCAAACACCTGCTCCTATTCCTTTTCCTGCTTCTGTTCTCCGGGCTAAGTGCCCAAATTCAGGAGGAAATATCTGTCCCACGGCCCGTGGAAGAGCCCCAAATCAAAGGCGGCAAAACTCGCTTTGGCAGGTACCGCACCGGAACGCCCCAACACGTACAGGAGGGCGATAAAACCGGCTGGGCGCTCGACGATTCCCTCCTGGTGCCCATTCAGTTTTACAAGATGCCCAACGTGTACAGCGATTTTATGGTGGTGCACAACTACGAAGGCTACTGGGGCGTGATCGACAAACACGGCCGCACGGTGTTGCCTTTCGAATACGAGCAGGGCGGACAACTATATGCCTGGAAAGTGAAAGACCCGACCAGTTTTTTGTCCAAAAACGGCCGACAGCAGTATTTCGACCCGCAAGGAAACGTGCTTTTTGAAACCCGATTCGAAGCGCTCGACGCAGAAGCCACCAACCGCATTGGCGCCCAGCGCCCAGGCTTGCTGGTGGCCACCAAAATAGACCCGATGCTGGGCGAAGTATCGGCCATTGCCGACCACTCGGGCAAGGTGCTGTTCCCTTTCAAATACTACCGCATCGCATGGGCGACACGTCACCTGGTGTGCGTCACGGAAGGGCAGCAAGGGAAAAAAGGTGTTCGCGACTGGAGCGACCGCGAGATACTGCCGCTTCAATACATAGAGATAGCACCGCCGGATATCAATGGTCGTCTGGTTGTCGCGCTCGCGCCCGACCAGAAAGGACTGGCCGACTCAACCGGGCATGTGCTGATACCAATTGAATACCAGGAGTGCGGCAGACGGTTTGATATTAGTGCGTTCTACGATCTGAAAAAAGGTGCGCTCTATGGGCTGGCCGATTACAAAGGGCGTATGGTTGTCCCGGTGGGCGCTCCCTTTAAGCCTGCGCCTGTTTCCTACACTCCTGTCCAATGGGAGCGCAATGCTATTGGCCTTAAAATGAGCAAAAAGGGGCAAAAGCGCGGTGATTTTTGGCTTCAAAAATTGTCAGATCAGCAGGCCGTCTTGTACCATGTCGAGCGCGGGCGTTTATTAGAAGGCAACTTTTCCCAAGTTCAGATACTGGATGAAAAAGGCCCGGTAATAGCATACATGAAAAATGCCCAGCAACGCCTATACGATATGCAGGGACGCGACCTCCTGGGCGGCGATCGGAATCAGATAACAGTGCATGACTACCGCACGTGCATTTTTGCCAATAAAATCCGCGGCGCATGGCAAATTCACGCCATGGATGGCTCGCTTGTCACCGAAGAGGAGTTTGGTGCGCCCGGCGCAATGCTGCCGCAGGGCTTTTTTTCTATGCCGGATTTGAACGACAAATTGGCCCTGTTCGACCCGTTCGGGAAACGCCTGACAGAGCATCGTTTCAAAAAAATAGAAAAACCGGACGACAAAGCCGATGAAAAAGCGCGTAAAAAAGGCACGCTCAAACCGGGGCGCCACATTGTTGCTAAAGGCCTGATCGAAGCACCCGAACAACAAGAGGCGTCCTGGCTGTATATCGATCAGATGGGGGAGTATTAATACGAAACAAAAAAAAACCATACCTATGAAAAGACACCTTTACATCCTGCTCCTGTTCCTCCCGTTCGCCATTTCCGCCCAGGTCGAAGAAGAACACGAAGTCATGATGGATGCCCCGGTCGAAGAAATTTCCCCCAGAGAAGACTTCCTCCGCAGTATTCCAGCCAGCCGCAAAGACGGCAAACCCCACGTGCATCAGTACAACAAACTGATGGGATACTTCCTCAACGACAGCATCCTCATCCCGTTTATTTATGAGGAACTGGACTACCAGTATTCCGACTTTATGATTTGTCGGGAGCCGCGCAAACTCTACGGCGTCATCAATAAAAAAGGCGAAACGGTGATTCCGTTCGAATACGTCTCCCTCAAGCGATATTTCGATGTGTTTTTTGCCTGGAAAAAAAATGCCGGGTACGGCATCATGACCCTTTCGGGGAAGGAAATAGTACCGTTTGAATACCAAAAGGGGGCTTTTGGCGCCGATACGGCGCTGGTGTTTATGTCGCCGGGCAAACAACTCGTCGTCAAACCCGCGGGCAGCGACAGGGTACAAATGGTGCTGGAATCCAGTTACGATGAGATGAGCATAGAACCGGCGTATCCCCAGCCCTTGCTCGCCGTACAACAGCAAGGTCGCTGGGGTGTCCTGAACTACCAAAACCAGTTGGCGGTACCCTGCGAATACGACAACATCCAGAAGGTGTTCGGGCAGCATGTCATCGCCGTGAAAAATGGTAAAATGGGCGTGGTAAATGTCTCCAACGCTGCCGAAATCCCGTTCGAATACGAAACCATCGATCAGCGCCTTCGCAACGGCCTGTTTCGCTTCGGCAAGACAGGTACAAGCGGCAAAAAACTTTGGGGCCTGCTCGACTCCACCGGCCGCGTGGTGCTACCAGCCGAGTACCAGCAGATAGAGCAATTTTACGAATGCGACCTGATGAAAATACAAAAAGCCGGCTTATACGGCGTATCCGATCCTACAGGCAAGATCAGACTCGCACCGCAGTTCAACGAAATTTCAGCCTGGGAACACAATATCTACACGGAACAAAAAGACCCTTTGGGGAAAACCCGTAAAATGTCCAAATCTGCACGCGGTCTCTATTTCTGGTGCAAAAACAAGGCCCGGCAATCGAGTCTGTGGCACCTCGATAAAGGGCAGATTATTGCGCCGGGCGATTATGAATATTTTAGAATTTACCATGATGCAGGCGTTGTCGTCGTCACCCGGCAGGAGAAAAATGCGGTGTTGAATATGAACGGAAAACAACTCATCGGCTACGAATATGGCAACCTGAGTTTCTCCTCCAATCACCCGGAATTTGTGACTTCCAGCACCAATGGCAAAAGAACGCTGATAAGTATGCGCACGGGCAAACAAGTGCAGCCGGAATACTACGACGACTGGTTTTTCAACTACGTGGATGAAAAGAATGGGTATTTCTATACCAAAATAGGCGATTTCACAGCCTTGCACGCCCCCGACGGTCGCCGAATAACGCCTCATAAATATTGGGGCGGCATTACGCCTTGCGAGAACATTCCGGAAATGGAAGCCCGCTTGCCGAAAAACCGGAAAATAGTGGCCTGTGGCAAAACGAAAAATGAATACGAAATTCATTTTTATGCGATCGATGATGCCGGGGCGGAGTATGAGTACAATCGGAAGTAGGATGTGTTATGCGCTTCATCCGTTCTCCCATCCCGCCAGGGCGCGTAAAATTTAAAACCAATATTTTCACCTCAGAACTTAACTCATTTAATGAAAAACCGGATTCTTTTACTGTGTACCACCCTGTGGTTTGCAACACTTGCCACCGCCCAGCCCCTCATTCCCTACCTCGCTTCCAATGGCAAATACGGTTACGCCGACGAGCAGGGCAAAGTGGTCATTCAGCCATTTTCAGAAACACCTGGCGAGATCATTCCACCTGAAAAAATATTCACCACCCTCAAAAACGCCAGCCAGCCGGCGCTGCTGCTCCGCAGTGGCCGGAAAATCCCGGTTTCAACCGCCAATACCTACGCTGTCGGGGTGCGAAACTACCAGGTGAATGGCCAACCTATCGACAGCATTGCTCACCTCGTTACCCTTTTTAGCGACCGGGAAATAACCCTGTACGATGTACGAAGCGGCACAGGGAAAACATACCAGTATTTGCCTGCAAACAACTCCAACAACTGGTTTACAGGGTTTTACAAACCTTTCAGAGAATACCTGTCGCCTTTCCCGTTTTTCCATGGATTTACCGAAGTATGGAAATCAAAAGACGCCATGAATTTCGTGGATGCCAACCTGAAAGAAGTTTTCCCGCGCGATTTTCCGGCAGGCCGCGTGGCAGATGCCGGGCACTTTATCCTGGCAGAGAAAGAAGACCGTTTTGCCATCGGCGATAAAACAGGGAAAATCCGCACACCGTTTGTTTGGACCAGCATCTACCCCGGCGGTCAGGAAGGGCATTTCATCGTAACCGGGCCTCGTTATGCTTTTAAAAAATCGGGTATCAACGGCCTGATCGATGCCGACGGCCGTATCATCATCGATACCATTTACCGTTCTATCAAACCTTTCGGGCCCTTTCTGATCGTGGAAAAAGACGAGCGCTACGGACTGATGGACCACAGCGGCCAGGTCGTTCGGCCCATCGCTGCACGCAGTATGTATCCGGTAGTGCGCGGGCGGCTGCTGTTGGTCAATGAGTACGGCGACAACGGCGGCGGCGCCCGGTCCAACCTGCTCAACCAGCAGGGCAAACCCCTGCTGCCCGAAACAGTACAAGGTATCGGAACCTTCGACACGCGGGAATTCCCGCATTTCTGGGTGCAATTTTCCGACTACGACGCTATCTACGACACAGCGCTGCAGGAGATTGCCACCTTTCGGGGTTTCGACAGCGGTGAAATAGTGGAGACGAACCCCTTTGTTTTTAAACTGTCAAAAATCAACGGCAACAAATACGAATTTGGGCTCTATAATCGTGAAAGCACCCTGCTTACACCCACGGCCTTCGATGAATTGGTTCAGGTATATCCGAATGTGTACCGGGTAAAAAAAGACACCCTGTACGGCGTAATCAACAGCAAAGGCGAGCCGCTTATTCCAATAAAATACCTCACTATTCGCCCCGAATCCAACACGCGTGATTCGATTTTCTGGTGCGAAGAACAAAATGGACGCTGGGCGGCATACCGCTTGAAAAACCAAACCATCTTGGAAGACGCCAGGATCATTTCGAATGGCTACAACGATCCGATTGCAGCGTTCAAAAGTTCGATGTTCGGCGGCCCTGTTACGGCCACTTTTGAGGACGGAATCCGGCGACTGGTGCCCGATTCACTAAAAGAATGGCAATTGCAACGGCAGATAAGAACGCCGAACGGCGGGCTGCTGGTTTATGCCCGCTATCAGAATCGCGAGCAAGTAAAACTATACCTCGACGAGCGTTTTCAGAACGTCGTACCACCCGGCTTTGTGGTGATGCCTGCCCAGGAAGAAACCGGACTGGTGACGGTGATGCGCCTCAAAACAGCCAAACCCACTCCGAAACGCGAGCCGGAACTACAGGTTGTGCCCGAACCGCAAATAAAGGAGATGGAAACGCCGCGGGAGCAGCCCCGTGCTACGCAGTATTCCGCCCGCGATTTCGATGCCTGCGGCGTGCTCGCTGCCGACGGTTCCTGGGTGTTACCCCCCAAAGCAGGCGTGATGTACCAGCCGCTTTCGGCGTATATGGTACTGGAAACGCCGCTCGATATGCCCTACAAACAGGGCAATATTTATCCCGGCACCCTGCGCGTGCACCGCGTCAACCAGCCCACGCAGCCGCCGATAGAGGTCAATTACATCCGCCACATGCAGTTCGAACGAGGCGAGACGAACATTCAAATGGGCAAGAGTATCCGCAAACAACGCGAACTGATTACGACAGCGTATTTCGATAAAAAAGGCCGGCAACTGACGCCGTTCGGTGTGTACCAGGGGCCGCAGCACCTGAAATCGCGCAACATCATCACAATTGTAGACTATGACAAGCCGGAAAACAGCAAAACGATGGCCATCGATGAACAGGGCGCACCCATTTTCGATCTCGGCAAGTTGAGTTGCGGAAAAATGCCGCATTCCAAAGGGGGCGACTGGACCTTCGATTACGTGATCGTGATGGAGCAACTTTCCGTGGAAGAAAGCAAACGCATTGCACAATTGCCCATAGATGAACTGTCGAAACTGCTCCAAAAAGCCCGTTATCCGCAAGGAATTCTCGATTCTACCGGACGTTTGGTACAGCCGCTGAAATATTTCAGTCTGCAAATAGTGGCGCCCGACCGCCTGTTCTGTGCCCGCGACACCAACGGAACAGCCATGCTGTACAACTGGCAGGGCGAACTGCTGCATTATTTCCCCAACCGGCCTGTGTTGGGCTATCAGAATTCGGACCCGGTAAGTGCACTGCCGCTGAAAAACGGAAATATCGTCGTTGGGGACGGTATCACGAGTGTACTGGTCTCTTCCGGCAACCGGGTCATCAAAGCGTTCAAGGACTCGCATGTGGGCAGCGTGGATGTGAGCGGGCTTTTTTTTCAGTTGCGCACAAAGGAGCAGCAGTTATACTGGGTGAGGGGTTCGGACGGGTTGGCATACAGGCAGTGAACGCCGCAAATGGGTAGAGAGCGGAGTTATGAGTTATGAGTTATGTCGGACGACATCACTCATAACTCATAACTCCTCTTACAGTTTTCGCGTCAAATAATTCGTATAGTCTGTCAGCAGCACTTCATATTCCTGCCGCATGAGTGGTGAGGTCATCATGAAGTCGGCAGTAGCGCGGTTGCAGGCAGTAGGTATGTTCCAGGTGGCCGCCAGGCGAAGCAGGGCCTTGATATCGGGGTCGTGTGGAAGCGCTTCCATGGGGTCCCAGAAAAACACCACAGCGTCGATCTGGCCTTCTGCGATTTTGGCGCCGATTTGCTGGTCGCCGCCGAGTGGGCCGCTCAAGAACTGGGTGACATGCATATCCAGTGCTGCTTCCAGCATTTTGCCTGTGGTGCCTGTGGCAAATAACTGGTGCTTTTGCAATTGTTCCTTATTGTGAACAGCCCATTCGATCAGGTCGTGTTTTTTATGATCGTGCGCAATGAGCGCAATGCGTTTGCGGGCGCTCATTTGGCGGGTTATGTAGGCGTTTGATTTTTCCATTGTGAGACGTTTAATGCTACTCAAACCACACAATTGGATTTTTGATTGTTCGCAGGCACGAATTTTTCAGACGAGTTTTTTAACAGGCTCCCTTAAAATGGTTTTCAATTTTTCCGGTGCTGTTTTTCGGAAGTCGGAAAGATAAATTTCGTGGTGCAGCCCGTTTTTCAGCAGGCAATTCGACTCCATAAAAGCATTCATTTGCAACAGCGTGTCGGGTTCAGTAGCAAAAGGCCCGATATGAAGCATTTGCACGCAAAGCCCTTCTGTTAATTCAAACCATTGTACTTCCGATGCCAGTACAACGCCTTTCTGAGACCGGGCTACTTCAGCACCATGCTCCACGTCTTTGGGGCTGACAAATTCCGGCACCCGGATCAGTAGTCTGTATTCCCATTCGCTGCGTGGTATTTTTTGCGGGGCTTCCGAAATGGAATATGCTCCGAATTTCGCTTCATCAAACCACCACAAGCCTTCCAGTTTGGAAACCACAAAATCCATTCCCCGAGCCTTGCACGCGAACTTAACAGCATAGGCAGTTGTATAAAGCGCTTCGATGTAGGCTGAAAAGCCGGCGCTGGAAGGGTCGCCTTTGCCACAAACAGACAGGTATGTGTTGGTATCGAAACAGGCAAATCCCGCTTTGCTTTTAGCACTAAAATAGGGCTTGTCGTATTTAGTGAGGTCCAGTTTTTCCATAAGATGATTTTTTTACGTCATTTTCACCGTAAAAGTCGCATGGATCAATGACAACCCTATGTCACCGTGTCCCTGAAATTTTACAGGATTTAACATGCCCTAACTCATCTTGGTAAACTTGTTTCTGTACTCTACCGGCGTCAGGCCTGTAATCTTTTTAAACACGTCGCGGAAAGCCTTTGTGTCCGTATACCCCACATCGTACATCACCTCGTTGATGCTTTTTCGGCTGTTTTCGAAGCGGCGCTTGGCGGCTTCGATGCGCACCCGTTGCAGGTATTCGACCACCGTATTGTTGGTAGCCTTTTTAAAACGGCGTTCAAAACTGCGCCTGCCGATGGCATAGCGGTCGGCCAGTTCGTCTACGCCGATTTTGTCGTGGTAATGTACTTCTATGTATTGCTGTGCCTGCCGAATTTCCTCGTCGGCATGGTTTTTTTGTCCCTGAAATACCATGAAAGCCGACTGGCTGTTGCGGTCTATATCGACAGCAAAAAATTTGGACGCCAGAATAGCCGTTTCGCGGTCGGTGTATTTTTCCACGAGGTACAGCAGCAGGTTCCAGTAGGAATGAGCGCCGCCGCTGGAGTAAATATTATTTTCTTCTGTTATGACACTGCCGTCTTTCAGTTCAACGCGGGGAAACATTTCGCGAAACTCATTGGCAAATGCCCAGTGCGTCGAGCATTGTTTGCCATCGAGCAATCCGGTAGATGCCAGCAGAAATGCGCCCACACACAGGGAGGCTACTTCGGTGCCGCGGCGATACTGGTCGACAATCCAGGGAATAGCGGCCCTGTTTTGTTCGATGGCCGAACGCATATCGCCAAAAAGAGCAGGGATAAATACCAGGTCTACTTTTTCCGTTTCGTCCAGCAGGGAGTCCGTATGCACGGAAAACATGCCGTTGTTGAGTCGCACCTCGCGCGATTGGCCGACGAGCCGCACCTGAAACAATGGCTGCTGACCGTTGGCTTGTAAAAACTGGTTGACTGCCGAGAACATATAACTTGGATCGGCAATAGCCTGCATAACGGATGACTCGGGGACGAGAATGGCGATATTTTTCATTCGGCAAACTTACACAAAAAGTTTGTCGTAAACAACCCTTGTAATTGTCGTTTTTACCATGTTGCTGACGTTTTAAAACATTTTATGTTTGCAGTATAAATACAGAATGGTATTTGACGTAAAAGTCGGCAACCCAAAACAGCATTTGGAATGGCGTTGATCTTTGCAATTGTCTCATTTATATCCGACAGAATGGACGGATATTATAACGCTCAATACAATGAAACCACAAATCGACTGGATCTCGCTCGGCGTCAGCGACCTCGACAAGTCCCTGGCTTTTTACCGCGACGGACTCGGACTGCCCACCAATGGCATAGAACCCACTCGCCCCGGCACCGTATCATTTATGCTCGACAACGATCAGACGCTGGTGATACACGAATGGAAGGTGTTTTCCACTTTCACAGCCGATCACAACGCAGCCCTGAAGCCCAGTGGCTGCATTTTCAACTGTTATGCCGACAGCAAGGAAGACGTGCATCAAAAACTTGAAAGCGCGCTGAAAGCCGGCGGCACACAGATCGGCGAAGTGGCCGATCAGCCCTGGGGTTATGTCGCCAGTGTGCTCGATCCCGACGGGCATCAGTGGGTGTTGTTTTATAGCCCTATGGGGAAAATGTAAGAGAGGTGAGAGTGTGAGAGATGTGAGAGCGTGAGAGAAGTGAGAGGGTGAGAGAAGTGAGAGGGTGAGAGATGTGAGAGCGTGAGAGTTTGTAGATTGTACCGCCCCATGCTACCATTCCTGAACTTGCTTGTAAGACTATTCACATCTCTCATGCTCTCACATCTCTCACCCTCTCACATCTCTCACGCTCTCACCCTCTCACATCTCTCACTTCTCTCACCCTCTCACCCTCTATTCATGCTCCTCCACCCTTATCTCACTTTCGACGGGCAGTGCCGTGAGGCCATGACATTCTACCGCGAATGTCTGGGCGGCGAACTCTTTTTCCAGACCATTGGAGAGTCGCCGATGGCAGATCAGTTGCCGCCGGAAGCACAGGTGTTTATTCTGCATGCCAGCCTGACCAATGGCGCACTCACCATTCTGGCTTCCGATATGGTAGCCGATCGCGGGCTGGAAGTGGGCAATGCCGTATCGCTTATGCTTGACTGCAGTAGCGAGGAAGAAATCAGGCGGCTGTACTACCTGCTGTCGGAAGGTGGACTGCGCACCCATCCACTCGAGCAGACGTTCTGGGGTGCCTTGTTCGGCAACCTTACAGATAAATACGGCAACCACTGGCTGTTACACTTTGACTCAACACCATCATCACCCTCTCAATAAATAAGTGTTATGAAAAAACTGAATTTTAACATCCACATTCATGCATCTCCTGAAAAAGTGTGGGATGTATTGTGGACCGACGCGTCGTATCGCGAATGGGTTAGTGTGTTTTATCCTGGTTCGCATGCCCTGAGCGACTGGCAGGAAGGCAGCAGAATTCTTTTTGTGGAAGGCAGCGGGCAAAATGGCATGTTCAGCAAAATCGCCCGACTCATTCCAAACGAATACATGTCGTTTCAGCATTTAGGCGAATGGAAAGATGGCGCCGAAGCTCCTGGCGAGTCGGTCTGGGAAAATGCTTTTGAGAATTACCGCCTTTCGCCCATCGAAAACGGCACCGATCTGCAAGTGGAAATTGACGCGCATGAACCACATGCAGATTATTTTAAGGACACGTTTCCAAAAGCGCTGGACAAGGTAAAAGCACTGGCAGAACAGTAGCCACTAGCGCTGTCGTATGTATACCTGTTCAAATTTTGTACTTCCGAACCTGTTCCTCCAGCCAGTGGCCCAGGATCAGGTTCGGTTTTTCCTGAATGCGTTTCAACAACACTTTTTTATTTGCATTCATTGACACAATGGCCTTGCAGATGCGTACAAATGCCAGGGCGGCCTCCAGAGGAGGTTCTTTTTTGATCTTAAGTTGGCGATCCAGAGAAGCCTCAAACGAATGGCAGTAGTCGTGAATATCATTGGGGGCTATTTTTAATTCGAAATAGCAACGCAAAACAAGTGTCCGGGCGCGCATTCTTTCATAAAAATCCCGAAACTCTTCCTGGTTCAGGACTTCGAGGCATGATTCGAACTGTTTTCGTGTAAACAAAATCGTTGCATTGGCCAACCGGATGTTGTTGGCGCGGCTGCCCTCGCCCAATTGCGGCCCGTATTCTCTGACAAAAGATTCGGCCCAGTCTACTTTATTCAGCCGGGTGGCAACACTTACAATATTGGTAAATTCCTGTGGTTGTATTTTCCCCTTTTGGTTCCGGGGGTCATATTGTAGCCGAAACAGGTTCAATTCATGGAATTTGGCAACCCAGGGGTTATCACGGTCTTTTCTGATTTTCACCGACAGGAAATTGCGCAAAGGGGTCAGGATAATCTGCAATTCTTCAGGGTCAATTCTATGTATGTTCTCGATCAATAATTTTTCTATTTCCTTGAATAATGCCTCGTCCTCGTTGAGGATCATTTGGTGCATCATTTGATAAATATCCCTCAATTCAGTGGGCAGCGCTACCGTTCGCAGTTGTTCGGAGGCAGCGCCGGGGCGTACCTTCCGGGCATTGGCCAACTGGCATTCCATTTTTTCCAGCCACATTTCCTGAAATGTTCGAAGGGTGTCCAAACATTGTTGCATGTCCTGGATCGGGGGCGATTTTGTTTGAAGAGCCAGGTTTTGGAACTGAAGGGCAGAGAGCAGGCCTAAATACCGCTGGTTGGCTTCACTCAGTATAGCCGACTCCTCCGTTATTTTCGCGTATATAGAATCAGTCTGGGATGCAAAAAAAGAATATATCCGACGCTTATACAGGGTATCCAGCCAGATCAACTCGGCGTTTTTTTCATCTTTCCTAACGCTGTCCAGTATCAGATATTCCTTGAGCAGTTTGAAAAGATCCGAAAACGTGTTGGGTAAATGGGGTCGCTGCTTTCGTTTTTCCGACAAAGGCTTCGGGAAAATCTTCGCTGTTGCATATTCAACGGCCATTTTTTTTTGATTGGAAAAATCGGGGTGAAACTTTTTGTAATATTCAAAAACGCGCACGGGAACACTTTGTTTTCCCTGGATTTGTTTCAAATACTTGTGAAACCCTGCTACGTCGTCTGCGTTAAGTTCCTGTAACAGGGAAAAAAAATTCAATTTGGCCATAACAAAAAAAAGGTGAGAATGCGAAGAGTGCGCTGAATGCATTTGAGTGGTTCCAAAATTTGGAGAGCCACAAATGCATGGCCAAAGATATTATTCACAAATAATTGATAATAAGTTTTTTATGATATTTTTTCTAAAGAAGAGCATTTGATACAATAGATATTTCTCGCCCAGGAAAGTTCTTTTATGCAAATCCATTTATTTCAATTTTACAAAAAACGGTGGTGAAAAACGGTAAAACCCTTGGTGATACGTTTTTCCAAACCCCTGTACTCTTGTAATGTAATTGTGAGGGGGATAATACAGAACATATTAGTAAAGTTGTAAATGCAAATATAATGATAGAGCCTCGAAAATTGATACTGGACAAATTTCAGGAACACCTCGAAAAAGGTTTTACCGAATACTGTCTCAGGCACCAACTCGAAGCCAGCAATCACAACTTTTCAACCTACATCATTGATCAGAATTTAATCACATTGCCCTATCTCCAACGCTTTGCAGTAACCCGAGAGTACGAGTATATGATGGAAAGAGATGCCTGTTCTAAATCAATATTGGTAAACACGCTGGCACATCGTTTCAGTATTTCAGAGAGAACCGTCTGGGAAATCCTGAAAAATGTAAAAACACCCAGAAATAGTGAAAAAGCGAGAAACACCGGCTAATGAATCCTGAAAACAATGTTGTCGGTTGGGCTGAAAAGCCTTTTATCCATTGGTATTTGTAATGTGCGAAATAGTTGACCACGCGATTAGAAATAAAAGTAGGTAGACTTATTAATTCAGTAATTATGTTCGTAGACCAAAGCGGCGCCTGCATTTAAGGGCGCCGCCCTTTTTGTGTACCGGCGTATATGTGATCACGCTTGTCAACTCAACGAAACATGAAAGATCTGACTGTGCTCCTTCTAACCCCGCTCCAACTGGAATTTGATGCAGTAGCACGCCATTTACAAAACCGCAAATCGACAGTGTTGGAAGCAGCCACCTACGAAACGGGAAGTTTTGACGGCGCACACCACCAATATCACATAGTGCTCTGCCAGCCCGGCATGAAAAACGTGGAAATGGCACTGGCTACCGAACGCGCCATTCAAAAATTCCACCCACAATTTGTCCTCCTGATCGGTATAGCCGGCGGTGTGAAAGACGTTCGCATCGCCGACGTACTGATCGCTACCAAGGCATATAGTTATGAAGCAGGCAAGGAGGACGCCGACGGCTTTAAAGCGCGCCCTTCGGCTGAATCGTTCAGCGCCGACCTGCTGGCCTTCGCGCAGATAATCAGTCGCAGCCCTGACTGGAAAAAACGCACAGCCGACCAGGCAGCCGGCGCACAGGTATTTATGGGGCCCATTGCAGCAGGCGACAAAGTAGTAGCCGGCGCCAACAACCCTACTTACCAGCGCATCAAACAACACTTCAACGACACCCTGGGCCTGGAAATGGAAGTAGCCGGATTTGCCACCGCCCTTCAAAAATACCGCCATATCCACAGCCTTGCCATCCGCGGCATTTCCGACCTCTGCGAAGGGAAATCAGAAACCGATAAGGAGAACTGGCAACCTGTAGCCGCCGACCGGGCTGCCGCGGTTGCTTTCGAACTACTATACCAACTCGATACATCCAAATTTATCTCGCCTCCTATGGACGCTAAAATGCTTGCCAAAGAAATTTACTCCCTGCTGTTTCCCATGCCCGAATCCTTTAAGGAAATCGGCAACGACTTTGCCAACGCCGCCAACAACGAGGTGCGGGAAATTTGGAAAAAAGTGAAACCGCTGTTTATTGAAGAGGTGAACGCATTGGCACAGTCGCCAGATGACCCCGATACCCAGGCAGATGTACGGAATAAACTCAAACGAGAATTGGAAGGAAAAGCCGATTTTCAGCAGGAACTGGAAGCCTTGCTCAGCAAGGCCAAAGAACAGAATGCTGATAAAGGCAGCACAATTATTATTAACAGCAAGAACGTCGTGACAGGCGGAAACTACAACGTCACAGGCGACTTTAGAATTGGAGATGGGTAAGAAAAAGACATGTTGCTATGCCCTTTCTTGTCAGGGCAGCCGAAACTTCTTCCTGTATCCCTCATAATCCTGCTTCGTCATTTGCACCAGCATCGGCTTTTTATCCGGGTCGAGCCAGTGCATGAGTTCCAGCAGGTTCTCTTCGGTCATGGCCGTGCAACCAAGGGTGCCGGAGCCTTCCTTACGCCAGATATGGAAAAAAATGCAGGAGCCGCCTTCAGGCTCGGCAGGCAGGTTGTGCTTTACAAAAATGCCCCACTTGTATTGCTCATCCTGGCGCATCATCGACTCTCGGGCGTCCCAGTCCTTGTCGGTTAGTGCCGCATCTACAATCTGGTTGTAATAAGCCGATTCGCTGTCTTCCACACAAATCTGCGATTCGGTAATAGGCACATACGGCAATTTGAACGACACTTCCGAGGCCGGCGCATACCCGAATGCCGTGCCGAAGCGAAACAAGCCGGCCGGTGATTTCTGATCGCCTTCTTTTTTCTGCACACCGGGTTTGGCGCTGTGCAGCCCACGCCCCCAGGCCAGGCCTTTCCGGCCGAGGTTGACCGGGATGGAAGGGCCCACCTTTTTCCACGATTTTCCCCGCTTTTCATACTTCGACAGGGTAGCACGTACGCTGCCGGCCCTGGGGCTGGTGACGATGACAAGTTGGCGGCAGTCGTCGAAAACGCCGGAAGGCGGCGCAATTTCATATAATTGAAATCCGCCTGTTAACAGAAACAAAGATATTATTGAAAAAGACCAATAGTATTTCATACACATCACAACTGTATTCAACACATAGATACATAAAAATACATTTTCACGGAATGTACCGTGCATATTAATTACATTAGCGGCATTAAGAAGAACCATAATATGACAACGGTTACCTGGCCCTTTTCTACCAGAACCGCCTACCCAATTCCAGCACCATGGATGAAAAATTTTGGGAAAATCTGCTCTTTGCACTTAAACACCAGCAATGTGTTCTTGTCCTGGGTTCCGGCATTTCTACCGGAAAAACAGAAGATGGGCAGGAGCGGCCACTGACGGAAATGCTTGCCAATCACCTGGCCGATCTCATCGAACAGGATAACAAACTGGTAGAGGGTGACCGCAATAACCTGTTTCAGATCGCTTCCGAGTTTGTAAATATCAATGGACTGACCACCTTGCACCGGGTTACCCAGACATTTTACGCACAATACACCGAACCCAATGCCTTGCAACTTGCACTTGCCTGTTTACCCTTTCACCTCATTTTTAATGCTGCCCCAGACCTGTTGTTTTACAATGCCCTGGAACGCGCAGACAAACTGCCCAAATCATTCAGTTACAAATTACAGGGATCCGAACGCAGCAAATTCTATGAATCCATTCCCAAACCTACTGCACAGCATCCGGTAGTGTTCAACATGTTGGGAAACTGGCAGGAACCCGGTTCTCTTGTACTCACAGAAGGCTTGCAACTGGATTTTCTGCAGGACGTTATCCGGCATCAGGACGCCATCCCGAATACCTTGCTGGAAATTTGTAACACAAACAAAAGCACCTTTGTTTTTGCAGGATTCGACTTTGAGCGCTGGCAGTTGCGCCTGTTACTCCGTGCGCTGGGCCTCGACCGCGACGCCAATATCGAGCATTGGGCCCTACAACCTCGAAATGCCTTGAAAAAAGATACCTGGCTGTTTTTCAAGGAAGAATATGGATTGTTGTTTCGTGATGAAGATACATTGGGCTTTGTAGAAGAGTGGAAAAACCGATACGAAAAGTCCGGCAGTGCTGTTGCAGCGCCCAATCCTGTTACTGTAAATGCCGTTCTGCTATATGCCAGCGAAGATGAGTCGTTTAAAAAAGAACTCGACGCACACCTGGCGCCCTTGCGCGAGCACCAGCACTTGAATACCTGGAATGAGGCCATGATCATGCCGGGACAAGAGTTGGAATCTGCATTCCAAAAAGCCATCGATGAAGCACATTTGATTCTGCTCCTTGCCAGTGCGGATTTTGTCAATTCAGAAGACCTCTACCACCATCATCTGGAACAGGCCATGGAACGTTTCAAAAGCCGAAAAGCAAAAATATTCCCGATTATCGTGAGAAATTTTGCCTGGCAAGGCTCCCTTTTTGGCCAACTTCCTATCGTCTTGCCCCAGGAAAACGGCGTGGTGAAACCTGTAGCAGAATGGGCTCAACGTGACACTGCTTATGCCGATATCGTATCTCTCATAGAACGACACATCAAATACTTAATGGACGACCTCAAAAAATCTGCAGCACCATGACATCTTTTCGATTTCCGGGTTTGAGGTCTTTCGAAGAAACGGAAGCCAACCTCTTTAAAGGCCGGGAAAGGGAAAAAAGAGCCCTTTTCGACCTAATAGCAGTGGAGCGTTCGGTCGTTCTTTTTGCCAAATCGGGCGCCGGAAAAACATCCTTGCTGAAAGCCGGTATTGTACCCATGTTCGCCGGATTGCCTTATCAGCCTGTCTTTATCCGCCTCAATCGGGATGCTCAACCTGTACTTCAACAGACAATGGCACAAATTGCACAGGTATTTGGCGTTTCTCCTGTTCCCGGCCAGTCGCTCTGGGAATACCTCAAAGCAGTCAATTCCAATATCGCCAATACTACTCCTGTTCTGTTTTTTGATCAGTTTGAAGAAGTATTCACTTTATATAGCAATCCTGAAGGGAGACAAGAGTTTATAACACAAGTAGCCGACATCATCAATGGAACCGTGCCGTCTACACTTGAAAAAACATTGCTCACCCTCCATGCCGGCGACCCGGCACTTGTATACCTGGAAAAACCACCCCGGGTAAAGATCATATTTTCCATCCGGTCGGATATGCTGAGTTATATGCATGAACTATCCGATTTTATTCCCGGTATTCTGCGCAACAGGTTCGAACTAAAAGGCCTCTCCATAAAAGGTGCAACCGATGCAATGGTGCTGCCCGCCGCCCTCCCTGACGACCATTTTGAATGCCCCCCTTTTCAGATTACGCAGGACGCCCTTCAAAATATTCTGAAAAAACTTACCGAACGCAAAGAACAATACCATGAAACACCGGAAATAGAATCTTTTCAGTTGCAATTAATTTGCAATGAACTGGAAAAGAAAATGATTCAACAACACAGGCAAAACATACACCCTCTGACAGTTGATATCAACACATACGGCGGAACCCAAGGAATTGATGATTTGCTGTTCCGGTTTTATAAAGACACGCTTGAAGGCATTACAGATAAAACACAACAACAAATTGCCCGTATTGCCATAGAAGATACACTCGTCCAAAATGAACGGCGCCTGAGCGTGGCAGAATCTACTCTTACGGCCATCTCCTTATCCCAAAAGGATGCACCCAAAAAGGAACGCCTTCTGCCAAACACACTGACACACCTGGTGGACAAACGCCTGCTGCGAAAAGAAGAGCGTCCGGGAATGGGCAATTATTATGAATTAATACATGACACGCTGCTCGGCCCGGTACTGCGGTACAAAAACGAGCGAAAGGCCCGGGAAGCAGCGCAGAATGCCCTGGCTGCCTTCCAGCAAAAAATGCGCAGGTGGGGAATCGCATTGTCCATTGTTACCTTGTGTATGCTGGCCACACTGGCATTCTTGTGGTATGTCAATCTATTGCGCAATCAGACGCTCTACAACTTCCTGGTATTAAAATCGGAAGTACAAGCACAGCAAGACAACACCCTGGCATTTCGCCTAGCAGAAGCAGCCTGGGCCATATTCCCAGACAGTGCGGACGCGCAAGGTGGCATGCTAAGCACTTTTTATGGAAATTTGTTTCTCGCCGGCGATTCACTGTACGCAACACCCCATTATTACGATGTCGATGCCATCAGCGCCCAACCTGGCTCAAAGTCAGACCTCGTATTATTAGTGCTCCCTGACCGGCACACCGTTTCTGTATTAAATCTTTCGACTGCCCGACAAAAAGAATATCGGCTAAATAACGCTTCCCTGATCGGGGATGTATTCCTTTCTCCGGATGGACAACGAGTGCTTACCATTCACCCACAAGACAGCATCGCTTATGTCTGGAGCCTGGAAGAAGGGCGTTTGCTGTATCAACTCGTGCATACAAAACCCGTCAATACAGCAGCCTTTTCGGCCGACGGTGCTTATATTACTACCAATGCCTCGGATGAGTTGCAACGGTTGTGGACTTCCGATGGCCGCCTGGTACGCCAATACGCCAACCTCGCTACGAGCAATGCCTCTACTACCTTTTCGCCCGATGGCAAAATACTGCTGATAGGCAAAGACAACCAAACCATAGAACTTTACACGCCGGGCGCGCAGGCGCCCTTTGCTACCTTGAAAACAGATGGCGATGTAGATCAGGTGATGTTTGATGGTTCCGGCCAGTTTCTGCTTGTAAAAAGTGTAGATTGGGAAGGCAATGCGGATGTACAAATCCGCGTATTCAACATACGTGGAATGCGTACTTTCGAAAAAACTTTTTCTGCAACAACCCAGGTGGTAAGGCTCGAAAACAACGGCTCTGAAATGACCGTTGTCAGTAATGATACTTTGCAAAAAATTCGATTGGCAGACAGTCACATTAATACCCTGCAAGTGCTGAATAGCAATACTCTTGCTGTGGCAGCCTCTCCGGATCATCGGTTGATGGCATTGTCTGCCCGGGACAAAACATTGCAGTTGATCGGTACAAACGCCCCGGGCATCACCCTTGCACATACCTCCCGCCCGCTTGGCTTTTTCTTTAGCACCGACAGTAAATTTCTTGTAGTTCCCGGTAGCGGTAAAAAAGTGCGCGTTTGGAGCCTGAAAAGCAACCCTGTTGCCCGCTTGGCCACCATTTCCCCACCCGCACATGCGTTTTTCAAGCCTGGTACTTATGAAATGATGGTGCAGGATTTTTCCGGAAAAACCTATTGCGAAGGCCTTGACGGGAAGCCTTGCTCCTCGCCGGAATGGTTGAAAAAAGGAAGCATAGCAGCCCTCGATGGCCAATCCGTACTGGCGCCCGCTGAACAAGGCTGGAAACGAATTGCCCCCGGATCGGGTATAACCATCGACATACCCTTACCTGACGTCGATCCCAACAACAACGATCAGGTGCGTGCTACTGCTGGTATCGCAGCGATGCTACGCAACGGGCGGGTAATAATTTATTCGGAAAAGCAAAAAAAAACCAGTCAGATTGAATTGGCCCCACATCGCAGGGCCGACAAAATGGCCCTTTCGGTAAATGGCATGTACCTGGCCATACAGACCATAGACACGACGGCTACCGAGCAGGCTACCAGGTTGGAATGGTGGAATGAGGAGCAGGCAAAAATGTTGGACACTACTTCTTGTGAAGAGCGTATCAATGATCTTGTTTTTTCTCCGCAAAGCGAACGACTCTTCATTGCAGGCAGAGCGCAGATATTCGAATGGAGGTTAAAAAAGGAACCCTTGCTACTTCTTTCCAACGAACAAATCCAGGGGCGGGGCGTCATTTCACTGGCAGTGTCTCCCAACGGGCACTTCCTCGCTATCGGAGGTTCTGATGGAAAAATACTGATCTGCGACCATACTGGCAGGCCGATCCATACGCTTAATCCGCAATTGGGTACCGTTCATGGCTTACAATTTTCGAATGACGGACATTATCTGCTTAGCAGGCATTTCAAAAATGCCGTCCTGGCCTGGCCGTTTGCACCGGATGTGCTTCTGCAAAAACTGGATGCACAACAGGCACGCAAACTAACCGAACAGGAAAAGAGGATTTATAAAGTTGAGTAACCACCATCTTTTCAAAGAAGTATTGATACCCATGAAATATTCTAAACCCCTTTTTATGCTTTTGTTTTTATGCACTGCCTACCTGGCCTCGGCGCAAAAAGTTGAAAAAACTACCATGCACATCGTGCAAAAAGGAGAAACGCTTTACAGCGTGGCGCGCCAGTACGATGTCAGTGTGGCCAACATCAAGGCATGGAACAGGCTGAACAGTGAAGCATTGTACATTGGGCAATCCCTGAGCATTTACCCGGATAAAACCTATGACATTCCGCCTCTAATGGACTATGCATTGTCGCAGGAATACGCCAACCGAATCCTGTTTGCCCGCGTACAGCGATACAACCACTACCTGTTCAATGTAAGCGGCGAACTCGAATTTTACATAGAGTGGAGATACGAAGACAACGGATCGTGGCGCAGGGATATACAACAGTTTTACACTTCCGCTTCTGAACTCGATGGCTACCTGCAACGCCTGAATGCCTTGAACGCGTTGCTATCCAAACGAGTGCTTGAAAATGAGGATCGAAAAAAGATTGTTTCACTGAATGAGGATATCAAGTCATTCGAAAGGCAGCATTTGGCGTATTTGGATAGAAAAGGGCGTAGCATCGGCCTGAAGTCTGCGGGCGAACCTCGTTTAGGTGATGTACAACCTGCTTCATATTCAGGCCTTGTACCCATTTACCCCATTTTTGCTGCCATAAGAATGGCGGACCGGGCTCCGGTTCCCCACTGCCGGATATATGCTTTGGATAAAGATGATATAAATCACCCGGGCTGCATGGAGTGCCTGACGACAAATTACCGAAATTGTGACGTCGCAGCCATGAGTGTTTCATCCGGAAATCTGGTGAAAAAATCCATAGAACCCGGCTCTTATCACTTTTTGGTAACGACGCAGCAATCCGGCCTGGAGCGCATCGTGCTCTACGAAAGAAGAAAAGTAACTTCGGACGACGACAAGAAAAACATCACGTTCTACGTGCCCGATTATTAAGAACATGTTCTAAAGGATATGTCGGGAGGCGTCCCTCCCTGAGGCGAAATGATCGATGCAGGTTTAGGCTTCCCCGCATATCCAAAACCGCTCCCCATATCATGAAACCTGTCCGATTATTCAGCCTTCTGTTGCTTGCCTTGCCTTTTTATACATCTGCTCAAAAGGCAAAGCCTTGTATTCAATCCTCCGGCCCGTACGCACACATTGTACAAGCCGGAGAAACCCTGCAGAGCATTAGCAAAGCCTATTCCATTGACTCCCTGGATTTAATAGAATGGAACAGCCTGTCCTCGCCCGTTCGGCTGAAAAGATGTCAAAAAATTCTGCTGGTTCCACCCAAAACCTACAAGGAGCGGCTCAAAGCGGGCGACATTAAAAAACCTAGAGCGCCGGTTCTGTCCCTCGCGGCCTCCAATGCTTTTAAAAAGCAACTGGATTCGATGAATCAAGTGCTGGAAATCAGTTTCCATGCCAATGCCTCCGGCGAATTGTATTACTACCTTTCAGATCCTCTTTATACCCGCAAAGCCTGGTTTTTTCCTGAAATCCATTTTAAAAATACACCGGCAGAACTCCAGTCATTTCTGGCGTTGATGCAGGATTTGGACCTGATTTTAAAGAAAAAAAGCCTTTCGTATCAGGACAAACAACAACTCCGCGCGGTTATCAAAAGCATGGAATCCAACAAACTGCAACCCGTTTATGCCAATGGGAGTAAATTGAAAGCCGGTCCCAAAGCCAGTCCGCTGCCAAGCTCCCCTACTGGCATTCTCCTGGAAGGATGGAAAATAGTGGATAAAAAGAACGATACAATCCCCAATACCACCGTTTATCTCATTCAGCCCCAGGCATTTTTGAAATGCGCCTGCGAAGCCTGTTTTTCAGAACATATAGATGCTTGTGAAATACAGCAACTGGAAGGCTTTGTAGTAGAAAAACAAGAGGGGCATTATATTACAGCGCCAGGCCCCTATCACCTTTTTGTTACTCAAAGGGCAGGCGATATTGAAATGGTCATACACTACCAAAAATGGAAAGTGCGGCCCAACGATGGGGGAAAGGTTTTCAAACTGGTGGTGGATCAATAAACGGTTTCTTCACTTTCATGCTTGCCAATACCTTGCTATTCATTACCTGCTCGCTTTCCAGTTGTTGTAAATTTTTAAAAACAAAATGTGTTTATTTTAGTAAAATATTAATTATTTAAAATAAATTTTGTTTTAATTCGCCGTTCAAACATCATACTATGAGAACGGAGAAGGAAAACGATCCTTTGGCCGAACTACGGCTTTATGCCCTGCACCAAACCGGAAAAATTTATATAATCCTTGTGGACGGCACCGTTTGTGCCGGATTTCCATCACCTGCCGACGATTATTTTCAAAGTCGTATCGACCTGAATGAGGAACTGATACGCAACCCGGACGCCACCTTTGGCATTTGGGTACAGGGCAATTCCATGCAAGACGACGGCATCGAAAACGGCGATTTTTTGCTGGTAGACCGATCTGTTTTGCCATCAGATAATTCCCTGGCCATTTGTGTGCTGAACAACGAATTTACCATTAAACGCATTGAAAAGAAGGGCAACAGAATCCGCCTCTTGCCCGCCAATGCAGCGTTTCCGCCCATTGTGGTGCAGGAAGGCGACGAGTTGATCATCTGGGGCATTGTCACGTACGTCATCAAAAAGCCCTGAAGATGGTAGCCCTGGTAGATGTCAACAATTTTTATGTGTCCTGTGAACGCGTATTCTGCCCGGCCCTGCACGGACAGCCCGTCATCGTGCTTTCCAACAACGACGGATGCGTAGTGTCGAGGTCGGATGAAGCCAAAGCCCTGCAAATCGGCATGGGGCAACCGGTTTTTGAAATCCGGGAATTGATCCGAAAAAACCGGGTGCACGTTTTTTCCAGCAACTATGCGCTGTACGGCGACATGTCGGCCCGGGTGATGAATACGCTGCGGCAGTTTGCCCCCTCGCTCGAAGTGTACAGTGTGGACGAATCCTTTCTGGATTTCAGCGGTATGCAGCGTTTCGACCTCGCCGCACACGCGCTCAATATCCGCAAAACGGTGTGGCGTTGGGTAGGCGTCCCGGTTTGTGTAGGCGTTGGCCCTACCAAGGTGCTGGCGAAAGTGGCCAACCACCTGGCCAAAAAAGACAAGGCTGGAAACGGCATTTGTTTGCTGGAAAACAACTGGGAAAATGCACTGAAAACACTGGACGTCAGCGACGTGTGGGGAATCGGCAGGCAATACACCCGGCTGCTGCATCAATACGGCATACGCACCGCTTACGACCTCACACAAGCCAACGACGCATGGGTGCGCAAGCACCTCTCCGTCGTCGGCTTGCGCATCAAAAAGGAACTGGAAGGCGAAGCCTGCATCCACCTGGAAACGGATGTGCCCAACAAAAAGAACGTGGGCACCACCCGCACATTCAGGCAACCGCTCAGCACCCAAAACGAACTGGGCGAAGCGCTGGCCGACTTCGCCGCCCGCTGCGGCGAAAAACTGCGCAAGCAACAAAGCAGCGCCACCATGTTCACAGCATACATCCAGACGAACCACCTGGCAGCAGGCGAACAGCAGTATTCCCGCTCTTTTACGCTCACTTTCCACACACCTACCAACAGTACCCTGCAACTGGTGAACGCCGCCAAATTTGCCCTCCAGAAAATCTTTCGCTCCGGATACCGATACAAACGCGCCGGAGTATTGCTGGGCGAACTGGTGCATCCTTGCGCCGGAGGACAAATGTCGCTGTTTGACAACCTCGATCATGCCAAACACACACGGCTTATGGCCGCCCTGGACAGCGTGAATGCGCGCTTCGGCCGGAATACTGTGCGGACGGCCGCACAAAGCCTGGGCGGCAGCGCCCGGCTGACGCAGCAGAACCGGCTGTCGCCAGGGTACACGACGAAGTGGAAGGAGGCGTTGAGGGTGGGGGGAAGTGCTTGATGATAGAGCATATGTGCTTGATAACCGCATCCCGACTACTTCTTGCCTCGCCAAGTGTTCCCATTCTCACCTTACGTAACTGTCCGGCGCCGCGCGTGGTGTTTTTTTCAACACCACGCGCAAGAGTAACGCACTGTTTCTCTGCAAAATTGCCAAAAATTTGTTCCTAAGAGCATCTGATCACTTGAGCCTGACTAAGGCTTGTGATAAATTGTTATCATTCTGCTGTACACATGTTCTTGGTGTGTTGAAAAAAACACCAAGAACGGCGCGGGAGATCGTGTAAAAGGAAACACTTGGCGAGGTGGAAAACTTTGGATAGGCAGGAGGGCAGATCAATCTCTAAAGTGTTTTGAAGCAACACCGTTGCCACCCTAATACACACACTGTCAGCGAAAAAACTTTTTTTAAACAACCAAAATAACTTGTAGACCAATAACAAATCTCTCTAACCTCGTCCACTTTTGGCTAGATGCATTAATGATATCCAAAACCATATTTACGCTAATTAAATAAAGCTCCTGTACGTAAAAGTTTTGGATGTGAAGTAATTATAGTTATATCGGGAAACATAGCGTAATCAGTATCATTTGTAACAATAGGAATTTGTGTATTCCTAAATAGTAGGGAATAGAAGTAATCATTAAAATCAAAATCTGGGTTAGAACTAAATGTATCTAATATAGGAATTTTGGTCAAATGATCTTCCCACAGTTCTATATAATCACGAACAGCTTGTATATCGCTAACAATTTTACGGAGTTTTTTTCTATAATCTTCAGTGTTACGATAATCTCTCTTAAAACTCACCTTCCCACTATTGGGTAGTAATGAATTCGCTGTGTAGAATTGGTCACATTCATGCCTAATTAAAGCATTGATGGTTTCTGTCATGACCAAAGCAGGCATTACGATTTTAGGTAAATAGCGAGGGGGCTTTTTTGTATTACCAGCATGAAGTGCAATCACATCTTCAAAAAAATTCACATATTGTGTTTCATAACGTTCAACACTATAGCCGCCGTGCTGCTTTAAATAGGCAATCCAAATATTGGAATCGAAAAAATAAAATGGATAATCATCCACTTGAACACTGGATAGAGAAAGAATTTTTGGAGCACCCATTACATTGAAAATAATGATGTCAAAAACTCTTCATCCTCTTGGGCCCTCTCCGGCGATTTCACCAAATCAATGGAATCTTGGATTTTTTCTTGCCAATCAAGGTTCCCATCTATACCCCTCAAAATAACACGTTCATAAAATGTTTCTCCCAGATCGCGATATAGGTTGCCTATTGAAGCGTGAAAAAAACTAGATGTAATATTTCTAATACCATTGAAATCTATAATAATGTTTGAACTCTCTTGCAAGTACTCCGAGGCTTTGTAATAGGTCTCCATGCCAAATTGATGCAAAATAGCATTGGGCGTACCAATCAATTCTATTACCGATAAGGTTGTCATACGGAAGTCAATTCTATTGTGAGATTGCAGGAAGGATTAAACGAAGATTAAGCCGGAATAGTGTGCTTTACGTTCCACGAAAGATAAGATGAATTATTGTGCCAGCAAAATTATTTTTCAAATTATTGGTTTCAATTTTACCATGATCGTAGGCCCAATAGCATCCATCAGATATGATATGTAAGGCGCTGTTACTCTTATGGCAGTACATCATGATTTTTTTTAACCCTGTACCGCCTGCTGCGTCTTTTTTCGTCGAGTTACCATTAACAGCCCATCTAATTGCGTCAGCACCATTTGTAATTGGATTTGGTAAATCTTTCGTGAAGCCAGCAATACCTTTCAAAAAACCATCTCCTAAATCTATCATTGAAAACTTCAACTCCTTTTGCTGTGGAAAAAATTGCCCACACGATAAGACTGGATAAGATGTATTTGCATGTAAATCAACATTGCTAAAAATTTCAAAATAGCTGTTCTTTACTTTTTCCTTATCATGGAAGCGAACCGATTCTACCCCTCTATGCCTTAACAGATCCCTTTCAATATAACTCGAAAAACTATCAACATCTTTAATATTAAAGGCTCTGACGGGGATAGTGCTTTCACGCTGATCAGTAGGTTTTTCAACCTTATTACATATATAATGGCCTAGACCATTGCGCCAAAAAACATTTTTACCTCCCTGCAAATGACTGAAATCCAGGTAGAATTTCAAATTGTTCTCCTGTTTTAGACGATGGACTAATGCTAGGAGCACAGCAGATAAGTTTGCTTCCATATACTCCAGTATCTCCCAATCAATTTTAAACCAACAGTCATGATACTGCTTAGCGGAGTGGTAAAAATCACATAAAACTTGCTGTCCAGCACAATCTGTAAGAACACGTTTAGGAAAGGTAAAGGTTTGCATATAGGTAATATTTATACTTCAATAGCCCCAACGCAAACACTTGCCAAGACCTGAAATCTAAATTGAACCTTGACTTACACTCATTTCAGATTCGTGGACAATTTGCGCCAAAACCCATAGGTCATTTTTAAATGTGGAAAAAATTTTCTAAATACTTAGAAACATACCCAATTCTGTACCCAATCTAAAAAGAGAAAGGTTAACTATCTGAAAACCAGAAAGTTAACCTTCATTATTGTGATCTCGATGGGACTCGAACCCATGACTCCTTGATTAAAAGTCAAGTGCTCTACCGACTGAGCTACGAGATCAACGCGATCCTGACAATGCTTGTCAGAAAAGCGGGGCAAAGATAAGTCCGTGTCAACCGAAAATCCAAACCCTGCTGAAAATTTTTCCAATTTTTATTTGGAAAAGCATCCTATGAACAAGTGTCGGGAAAAAATAGTTCTGATTACCCATACATTTGTGGCACTTTTCTCGCCATGAAAGCGTTTGCCCCAAAGTTTTAACTAGACAACAGATATGGAATCGATACGACAGAAGCAGGTCGGAGAACTCATCCGCCGCTATTTCAGCATGATTCTTTCGGAAGAAGGCGTCAATATTTATGGTCGCGACAAATTGGTGACGCTGACCACCGTGAAAATGACACCTGATTTGTTGCTCGCCAAACTATACATCAGCGTGTACGGCACTGAGCACAAACAGGAAGTCATTCTCGAACTGGAAGACAACTACCCGCACCTGCGCCAGGCCCTGGCCTCCAAAATCGGCAAACAAATGCGTCGCATGCCCGAACTCGAGTTTTTCCTCGACGACACCGTCGACGAAATGTACCGCGTGGAAAACCTGCTCAACCGCGTCAGCGACGAGGATAAAAACCTGGGCAAATGAAAATCGGCCTGTTCTTCGGGTCGTTCAATCCCGTGCATGTCGGTCACCTGATCATTGCCAACCACATGGCCACCCAAACCGACCTGCAAAAGGTATGGCTCGTGGTAAGCCCGCAAAATCCGCTGAAACCCAAAAAAACGCTGGCCCGCGACTACGATCGCCTGCACCTGGCCCGGCTCGGCATTGGCGACAACCCGCTGGTGGAGGCTTCCAACGTGGAGTTCACGCTGCCCAAACCCTCCTACACCATCGATACGCTGGCGGTATTGAAGGAAAAATACCCGCAGCATGAGTTTGCACTCATCATGGGCGGCGACAACATTGCCTCGCTGCACCTGTGGAAGAACTACGAGCAGATTCTGGCGGGATACGATATATACGTGTACAAACGCCCCGACTATGAACTGGGCGCGCTAGCCGATCATCCGCGCGTGAAAATCTGCGAAGCGCCGCTGCTCGACATTTCAGCCACCTACATCCGCCAATGCATCAAGGAGGGCAAATCGGTGCGTTATCTGGTGCCCGATGCCGTACTGGAATATCTGGAAAGCGGAAAACTGTACAAATAGGTAGAAACTGTTTTCAGACTGTTCCCCACAGTCATCCTATCGCAGCCGATCCATCGAGCGCACCAGCCGTTCATCTTTTTTGATGGAACGACCGGCCAGCCATTGCAGCACCAGGGCCACAGCCGGCAAGGCCAGTCCGGCCTGGTAATGCACCGAGCCTCCTGCAGGTACACTTTTTAAAATCTGAAAAGTGCTGATGCCTACCAGGATTGCCAGCAGCGCAGAACACAACAAGGCCCCCCCGGTAATGCGGCCCTGCAAGCCCCTGTTTTTAAAAAGAAAAATGGCAACAAACGAAATCAGTCCGCCGAGCACACTCAGTCCGAGCAGTCCAAAATTGTCGAACGGATTGAACACCTGGTCGGTCAGCGCTGGCATAACGGTGGCCGGGTCACCCGAAGGTGTACTGAGGTAGGGTACTGCAAACTGGCCAAAACCAGCCAAAGAAGCGAGTAACAGGTATATAGATTGAATGCGCTGAATCATGGCGATTTGAATTTAGAGACAAAGGTAGAAAAAGGTTGGGGAGTGTTGATAGCGTTCATCACCGCATCACTCCTATCAACCCTTCCCATCCAAAAAATCCCTCCCAACTACGCACAATTTTCTATATCTTTGCGCCGCATTTTGACACAACAAACCGAACGATATTCTGTTTCAGTGTTTTGTCAAACAGATTTCCCAAATAAAACCGCTCTTTTTTTTTACCGCATACTCACTTTTCGACAATGTCCGCAGCAACAGAAACTCGCCCCGCTTACAAAGTTAAAGACATAGCCCTCGCCGAATGGGGCCGCAAGGAAATACAACTCGCCGAAGCAGAAATGCCGGGCTTGATGGCGCTTCGTGAAGAATTTGGCGCTTCCAAACCACTCAAAGGCGCCCGCATTGCAGGATGCCTGCACATGACCATCCAGACCGCCGTGCTGATCGAAACACTGGTAGAACTCGGTGCGGAAGTGAGCTGGTCTTCCTGTAATATCTTCTCTACGCAAGACCACGCTGCTGCTGCTATCGCTGCTGCTGGCATCCCCGTTTTTGCCTGGAAAGGCATGAATGCAGAAGAATTTGACTGGTGCATCGAACAAACCCTGTTTGCTTTCAGCGATGGCCAGCCCTTGAATATGATTCTGGACGACGGAGGCGACCTCACCAATATGGTGCTGGATCAATACCCCGAACTTGCTGCCGGCATTCGCGGTATTTCGGAAGAAACGACTACCGGCGTTCACCGCCTGTACGAGCGCGTGGCAAAAGGCACCTTGCCGCTACCCGCCATCAACATCAACGACTCCGTTACCAAATCCAAGTTCGACAACAAATACGGTTGCAAGGAAAGCCTGGTCGACGCCATCCGCCGCGCTACCGACATTATGATGGCCGGTAAAGTGGCCGTTGTGGCCGGTTATGGCGACGTAGGTAAGGGTTCGGCTGCATCTCTGCGTGGCGCCGGCGCCCGTGTGATCGTTACCGAAATCGACCCTATCTGTGCCCTGCAGGCTGCTATGGACGGATTTGAAGTGAAAAAGATGGAAAATGCCATCCCGCGCGCCAATATCATCGTAACTGCTACCGGCAACTGCGATATCGTGACGGCCAAGCACTTCAAAATGATGAATGACAAAACCATTGTTTGCAACATCGGCCACTTTGACAACGAAATCGACATGGCATGGCTCAATGAAAATTACGGCCATACCAAAATGACCGTAAAACCGCAGGTTGACCTCTACAATGTAGATGGAAAAGACCTCATCGTACTGGCAGAAGGCCGCCTGGTGAACCTCGGTTGCGCTACAGGTCACCCTTCATTCGTAATGTCAAACTCCTTCACCAACCAGGTACTGGCCCAACTCGAACTCTGGGAAAAAGCCGGACAATACGAAAACAAGGTGTACATGCTGCCCAAACACCTCGATGAAAAAGTAGCGCGCCTGCACCTGGCCAAAATCGGTGTCGAACTGGAAGAACTCCAGCAGCACCAGGCCGAATATATCGGCGTTACGCCTTCCGGTCCGTTCAAACCGGAATACTATCGCTATTAATACGGGAAGCCACTTTTTTGACCTTTCCTTACACAACGGCGCTGCGGGACCTTCTACCCCTCAGCGCCGTTTTTTAATCACACCTACGTTTAAGCATGATTAATCTGCGCTCACTCCTCTTTCTGATTTTTTGTATCCCCTCTGCAGCCCTGCAGGCAGGCAAATACTTCGACTTTTCAGCCTCGGCACAATCTGTCTACCAGCAAGCCCTGAACCTCCGCCTTACTGAAGCCCGCAATACCCTGGAACAGGTCAAACGCAATGAACCCGACAACCTGATCGCCGTCTACCTCGAAAATTATATAGACTTCTTTACCATTTTTGCCAATGACGTGGAAAGCGAATACCGCAATTTGTCGAAAAACATGGACAAACGGCTGGAAAAACTCGCTCGCGGCGACCGGCGTTCGCCCTACTACCTGTACACACAGGCAGAAGTACGCTTGCAATGGGCCATCCTTCGCATCCGTTTCGGCGATTACCTCACTGGCGCCAGCGATGTAAAACTGGCCTATGCCCTGCTGGAACAAAACCAGAAAAAATTTCCCGATTTTATTGCCAATAAAAAAAGCCTCGGGCTGTTGCATGCCATGGTCGGCAATCTCCCCGACGATTACAAATGGGTGGTACGCAGTTTTGGCGGCATGAGCGGTACCACAGATCAGGGTCTGAAAGAACTGGAAGAAGTAATGGCTTATGCCAAACAGCATGATTTCATTTTTGAAGAAGAAGCAGTTGTCACCTATGCTTTTCTACAATTGTACCTGAACAACAAACCCGGCGTGGCCTGGGAAATCATTAAAAACAGCCCACTTAATCCCAAAAACAGTCCCTTGGCAAATTATGCCCTCGCAACCGTAGCCATGCGCGCCGAACACAATGACGACGCCATAAAAATGTTGCAAAACTTCCCGACAGGAGGGTCTTATTCGAACCTTCACCAGCGGTATTATATGCTTGGGCTGGCCAAACTTCGCCGGCTCGACCAGGATGCGAACAAGTCGTTTGAACTGTTTTTGCAACAGTATAAAGGCACAAACGGTATCAAGGAATGCTATCAGAAACTGGCCTGGTACAGTTTGGTACAAGGCAACCCGGGCGGCTACCGACAATATATCGAACAGGTAAAACAACATGGAGCCGACAACTCCGAGCCCGACAAGGCCGCACTGGCAGAAGCCAAAAGCAATGAAATGCCGGATGTCCGGCTGATAAAGGCCCGTCTGTTGTTCGATGCCGGTTATTATCAGCGTGCCTACGATCTTTTGAAATCTGCTGAAGCCGATTACAAATCCAACCGGAAATTGTACCTCGAATACACCTACCGCCTCGGCCGAATCACCCATAAAATGGGCAAATCACCGGAGGCACTCCGCTATTACCAGCAAACGCTCGATCAGGGCGCCAACGAACCCTGGTATTTTGCCTGCAATGCAGCCCTGCAAATGGGCCTGGTGTATGAAGAAAAACGCGACTACTCCAGCGCCCGGAACGCATTCCAGCGCTGCCTGTCGCTCAAGCCATCCGACTACTCCAACAGCCTGCATGCACAGGCCAAAGCAGGTATGAGCCGCTGCAAAAACAAATAAACAATATTTGTTTTAACTTCGCCCTGAATTTTCCAACATTATGTCGCTTTCCAGGGCAAAAGCAGCGCTCAAACAATACTTCGGGTACGATACATTCCGGCCACTCCAGGCCGACATTATCCGTACCGTGTACGAAGGGCGCGACGCACTGGTGCTGATGCCTACAGGCGGCGGTAAAAGCCTGTGCTATCAGGTGCCCGCCATCACCATGGATGGAACAACGGTGGTGTTGAGTCCGCTCATTGCCCTGATGAAAGATCAGGTGGAAGGGCTGAGCGCCAACGGGGTGCCCGCTGCATTTCTCAACAGCACGCTCAACGCCGAACAGGTACGCAATGTGGAAGATGCCTTGCTGGCAGGGTACATCAAACTCCTGTATGTAAGCCCCGAAAAACTGGTGTCGCAAAGTTTCCAGCCTTTGCTGAAACGCTTGAAAATCAGTCTGTTCGCCATCGACGAGGCGCACTGTATTTCCGCCTGGGGGCACGATTTCCGGCCGGAATACACGCAGTTGCGTTTTTTGAAGGAACAATTCCCACAGGTGCCAATTCTGGCGCTTACCGCCACTGCCGACAAACTTACCCGGAAGGACATCATTGCCCAATTGAATCTTCCCGATCCGCAGGTTTTTATTTCTTCCTTCGATCGACCCAATATCAGCCTGCAGGTGCGGCCCGGTCAACGTCGTTTTGAACAGATTATCGATTTTTTGAAACAACATCAGCGGCAATCCGGCATTATTTACTGCCTGTCGAGGAGAAGTTGTGAGGAATTGTCGGCTAAACTCAACGCCAAAGGTTTCAAAACATCCTTTTACCATGCCGATTTGCCGGCCCGGCAGCGCAATCAGGTGCAGGAAGATTTCATCAACGACAAAATACCGGTCATCTGCGCTACCATTGCCTTTGGAATGGGCATTGATAAAAGCAATGTTCGTTTTGTGATCCATTATAACCTGCCGCGCAACCTGGAGTCTTATTACCAGGAAATCGGACGCGCAGGTCGCGACGGACTACCCTCGTCGGCACTGCTGTTTTTCAGTTACAGCGATGTGCAGACGTACCGGCAAATGTTTGAAGAAGGTGATGGCAACGACGAGCAAAAACAATTGAAAATTGCCAAACTGGAACGGATGTTTCAGTTTGCAGAAGCGCCCGTTTGCCGGCGACAAACCGTTTTGCAGTATTTCGGCGAGCCGCATGACGGCAAATGCGGCCATTGCGACGTGTGTGAAAATCCACCGCGCCGGTTTGATGGTACTACCGCAGCACAAAAGGCCTTGTCGGCGCTGCTGCGTGCGCAGGAGAACGTCGGCATGCAATTGCTGGTCGATATTCTCCGGGGAAGCCGACGACAGGAAATCCTGGAATCAGGGTTTGACAAAATCAAAACCTACGGCGCCGGCAAGGAATATTCGTACGATGTCTGGATGTTTCTGCTATCTCAAATGTTGCACCAGGGCCTGCTCGAAATTGCATACGATGACTTCAGCCACTTGCGCGTAACCGAAACGGGCAAAAAGGTTTTGTTTGAAAACAAACAGGTGGTGCTGGCCATGCCCCCGGAAAAAGCCGCTGCCAAACCGCAGGCACAGCCCTTGGAAAAAAACAAGGCACAATTGTTCCGCGACGAATTGTTTGATGCCCTCGTCATGCTCCGGCGCAGCATCGCGCAAAAACAGGGCATACCGCCCTACCTCGTTTTCAGTGATGCCACCCTGAGCGAGATGGCCGAAAAACGCCCGCTGGCAGATGCCGATATGATGCGTATTTCCGGTGTAGGCGAACGTAAACTGCAACTCTACGGCGATGCATTTATGGATGTGGTGCGAAAATTTGTGATGGACAAATCGGGCGAAGGCACCACCCTGAGTGGCAGCAGTTATCTGCAAACCTGGGAAATGTTCAAACAGGGAAATTCGGTGGAGACCATTGCCGAAAAGCGCCGCATGAGCCCACTCACCATCACAGGGCATCTGGCTATCATGTATGAAAAAGGCGAACTGGTGGAAATCCGTTCCTGGGTACGACCCGAGCAGATGGACATCATCCAGGGCGCTTTATCTCTTTTTGGTGAACCCTATGAATTGAAAGAAATTTACGAACACTTCGAACACAAGTTTTCCTATACCCAAATCCAGTTTTCGATTGCCGATTTTCGCAAGCGACGTAAAAAGTAACAGCAAGGTGCTGTACGGGCAAAAAAAAACCCGGCGCTCGTTTGCGCCGGGTCGGTTTCCCGTATATAATCTCATGAAAAGTTTCGGAATCTGTGTATCAAAGTTCTCCGCTTTCTCTTGCTGCACCGCCGTTTGCTTTCTTTGATGATACAAAAGTGCAGCATACCATTCCACCGCCAAAGAACAAAAAAGAAAATTTGTTGAGCAGGATTTCTACAGGGTAAAATTCAAAAAACGTGTTTTAAAGAACAAAACAGGGTTTCATATGATTATTTTCTCTTGAAATTACTGGCAGTTGCGTGCGTTTTGTTGAAAATTAATATGTAAAACAGGGCGTTTTTTTTCTGAAAAAACTTTTCCCTCCTATGAGGCGTAAAACCAAAAGTACACTTTCATAAACGCATCAAAATACTGAAAATCAATCACTTATCTAAATACAAACGCATCGAAAAACTGCAATCGTTTTTAATTCCTCTTGAACCATACCGACAGAAAACAGCCAAAAACGGGCTGTTTTTTTAATTTATAGCCACAAAATGCCCCAAAAACGCATAATTCGAGCAAAAAGCCGGAAAGCGCAAACGGTGACGCAAAATGTACTTTTGGTTTATAGTTAAAATGTCACCGTTCATGTCACCATTTTAAACGGTGACGCAAAGTGTACTTTTGGTTAAAACTTTTTGTTTGAACGAAAGCGGAAATACCGTTCCTTTGTGAAACAAACCGTTTAATAAAAAAAGTACCGTATGGCTTATGTAAAAGTAGAATTATCGGCCTGTAAAGAGTATGCTATTTATCAGGTAGGGCCGGACGTACAAAGTTGTAATACTGCTCCCCGAAACGTACTTGTACTTTATCCCCGGCCTGCAACTCAAACGTTGCGTTCACCAACGACTGAAGCGTTTGAAGAAGTGTTAAGAAGCCTGCGGTCAATGCAGGTATATCCAGATTGTCCCGAGTGGCATTCGGGTACTTGCCAATGTAGTATTTGCCATATCGAACGGCTACAGCGTAAGACAGATCTGAACCCAAAATCGGCAACTGACTCTCTGTAATAATTGCATTCACTAAATGGCTCAAAAGTTCAGGATCAATGCGATCTGCGAACGGAGGATCAGGTATGATATGACCTGCTATTAATGTGCCTGTGCCATCCTTTAGGTTTAGAAACTTCTCTCCAATCCCCGTCAAAATCCAGGCAGGGTTTACTGAGTATCTTTTTAAAAGGTTCTCAACGTGGTTCAACGTCACGTTTCCTTTCCCTTTTTCAGCAAGAATGTGCTGATACCCATGTGGTGAAATGCCCATCACTTCCGCGAATTCGGTCTTATTCAGGCCCAATTCAGCCCTAATTTCTTCCAGTCTTTGATTTTTACTAACCATTTTATGGTATTTTAGCCGCAAGTTGAAGAATTTCTTCAAAATAATTTGCAATTGAAGAAATTCTTCAAATACATTTGTCCCAACAAAGCACAAATTTAGAATCGTTGCGGAATAAATGTAATACAAACATGGCACAAACAACCGAAAAAGAAAAAGACAATTCCGGCCTCGCCTTGAAGATTTACCGGGGCCTGCGCAGGCACCACGGCGCCATTGCGACGCTGGCTGAGCGCCGATCCTGTACACCCGAATGGTGCAGGGTGGTATTGCAAGGAAAAGGCAATGATGTGGAACTGCTGGAAGAGGCCGCAAAACTGTGGGACGAACTGGAAACCAAACTGCAAAAGCGGGTGGAACAGATCAACCAGACAGCAGAAAAAGCCGAACGGCGCATGGTAAACAATCTTCAAATCGCCTGACCTATGAACTACAAACAGCAATGTGCTGCCGAACAGGCACGGATTGAGTACCAGATCGAAATATTGAAACTCAGAGAGAAACTGTATGATTATTCGATCTTCATCGGGATTGATGAAAGGATGGCTGAACGGATAGCAAACGGCACTCTCTTCGACTGCAATTCCGACTATAGAGCGAGCGGGCGTGGGCTTTCTGCTGGAGAGTGCGATGAAATCAATTTCTACTACGCACAAATCGAGCACCTTTTAAACGAGATCAAAGCCACCCGCTAAACATGAACATTCTCCCGTCAGACATAACGACACGCGCCGAACGGAATGGACGGCTGGCAGTTTGGGTTTCCGAACGCCTGCTGGTGTCAGTTTGCGACGGACTGACCAACACATACCTGAGACAAAAGGCACGGTATGAATACTTGAAAACCGTACCGGCCAACCGCCGCCACCAGGACATTATGCCGGACACGGAAGCCGCCTGGAGGTTTGGGAAATTTGGTGGGCAGTTTTTCTACGACCTGGATCGCATACCCGACAAAGCGCCGGCAGCCGGTACTCAGAGCAAACTGGAATTATTATGAGCGATTTCATTTTCAACGAACACGGGGTTTGCACTAACCCGGTTGTGATTCATCAAATAGCCCACAAAGAATATAATGGAGAGGTAGTTGTGTTCAAGGCTCCGGAAGGTATGTGGGGTCAGGCCATTCAAATAAGGGTTCGATTTGGAAACGGCGCCTACCGTAGCACTCCGCCATGCATTCGATCTGCTAAATACAAAACCATGTCGGAAGCCCGGAAAGCGGGCATGGAAGAGTATTCCGAAGATTTGAAACGGATGCTCAAAGAGGCGAAGGAGTGGAATATGCGGGTCGAGGCTGGCGACAATATGGGCGGTGAGGAAAACCGACAGTTAAGTCTTTTTTGATAACTCCAAGCCTGACGAAGCGCCCGCACTTAGCGGGCGTTTTTGTTTGGCGACAGTTATCGGCAGTAACTATGATCTACGTACACCTTTTTGCCATCTGCATTGATGTAATAACAACCTCCACGAGGGCCGGTGTAGTACGTATGTGATGAATACCGCCTACCTGTTTTTGGATTCGAACGC
The DNA here is from genome assembly GCA_020160935.1 of Bacteroidota bacterium. Classification (GTDB taxonomy): domain Bacteria; phylum Bacteroidota; class Bacteroidia; order Chitinophagales; family Saprospiraceae; genus M3007. The sequence goes on from JAIUPL010000001.1 coordinate 236,679, forward strand.
CCTTTCTTGGTCGACTTGGAAACACTCTTTTGGGGTGTTGGTTTGGCGGCCGACTCATTGAAATACTGAGCAGGGGCAGCCGCCTGCTTTTTTGCCTTCTTTTTTTTGGTTGGTGTTGGCTCTTTAAAAACGGTATCATGAACTACAATGGTATCGTCTTTTCGAACAAACTCCTTTCTTGGAATGGGCTTATTTGGTGAAACCGAATTTTGTAGACATGCCGATCCAAAAAGTATCGAGCCGATCACGCCAAGAAACTTATGCGTGGACTCCAGCCTGAACCCGGCGCCCTTTTCAATCATCTCAAGAGCGGGCGGTATCGTAATGATTGCGCCAATTGCAAAAATCAGGAATGCAGCAACGCTGCCTAATGTGATACTAAAAAGGGCTGAAAGCGCTAAAATAATACCTGCTACGTACTTAATAAAGGTTTTCATAAATCTGCTGTTTTATATCAACCAATTTACAAAGCCCTCTAAATCAACCGTTAGATTGTTTTAAACATTAACTAAAAGTGTTTTACAGGCAGAATTTTCACACAATAAGTTGCTGCTGTAAAAAAAACGATGAGCCGCCCGACAACACGCCGGGCGGCTCATTTTATATCTGATAGTTAGCCGTAAACACCTCTACTTTCCCCTTCAACTTCCCCGATCTGGCGTTCACTGAAATCGACATATCAAACCGCTTCTGTGTCCACCCGTGCGCCTTCACTGCTTGCTTCAGCACATCGCTGTCGTAACTGCTCAGCAGAAATCGACCTTGTATTTTGGAGAGGGTATCGAGCAGCATCACAAAGTCTTCCTGCGAGTATCCGTCGTAGTGCCCGCAGTCGCTATTGAAGTATGGCGGGTCGCAGTAAAAGAAACTGCTGTCAGCGTCGCGGCTCCGGATGATGTATAGGGCATCAGCACACTCGAGGTTCACCCTCTGTAACCGGATGGCGTATTCCAGGGTAAAGGCTTCCCGCTTGTTGGCAATCACTTTACTGGTGCGGCCCTGTTTTTTGTCGTACCCGAAGGTTCCATCGAGCATGGCCGAAAAACTTTGAGCGGCCAGCACCCATACAGCCCAGGCGCGTTTCACCTCGCTGAACATATCCGGGTTGTTGTAGATAACCGATGCCTGCCGGTGCAGGTCGCGGCTGTGCAGGGATATGTGTACCATCTTCTCCAACGACACGAAATCGTCTTTAACCACCCTGTAAAAGTTGATTAACTCCCTGTTTGTATCGTTGAGCACTTCAATGTCTGAAGGCTCTTTTGCCCAGAACACCGCGCCGCCACCAACGAACGGCTCACAGTAAAGGGTGTGGGCTGGAATGATGGAAATGATCTGCTTACAAAGTTTTTGTTTCCCGCCGTAGTAAGCAAACGGCGGCCGGGATAGTATGCTTGTGTCCTTCATGCTGCAAGTATGAAGGAGTTCGGTTTTACTTGCAAATTGTTTTACTAACGCCTGTTGGTAAAACAAATCAGGCTATTGTTTAAAACAAAAACATAGAATGTGAAAAAAGTAATTAAAACTACCGCCTTTCCAGTTGGTTGTCCTTTGTGTTTTCCGCAAAAAGACCTACGTTTGTAATGGATTGTGGCAAAAGAAAAAAGAGCGGCACCCGGACTAGGTTTAAACCGCTCTTGAATGGAATGTTTAGATTCCGACCACCGAAGATTGACGAGTCAAGGATTCGTCAACTCTTCACTGACGTGGCATTGCTGATTTCGATTATCACTGGTCTTATCAGCATGAGCCATTGTTAGTTTCGCCTGGCCCCCGTCTTGCTTCAACAAGCGGGGGCATTTTTATTTTCAAAATGCGAACCACTGAATGGCGTTACAAATATAACGTCATTTTCGTAAAAATCGAAACATTTGCAATTTTTCCAACATTTGCTGTTTTTGCAACATTTGTAAAAATTGTCACTACACACCATTGGTATTAATGTCCGGGTGCACACAAAAGTCGGGCCCTGTCGGATTCGGCCACGGCACATACTGCGGATCGCCAGCGCTGGCCGGTTCGGGGTATGACGACACTTCGTATCGCTGCCTGTATACGCGCAAATCTGCACGGCGGTCGAGTGTGAATCCTTTGTATCGCAGCGCTGTGAATGTAGTGCCAGAGAGGCCGCTCAGCGCCTGGCGCACCAACTCCACCGTATCCATGTGCGTAAGGGCCTCGTCGCGGTAGGTTTGCTGTGCTGCGCTGTGGGTTCGTTCACGTAGCCGGAAGGCAATGGCAATTTCCACCACCATCGTCTCTTCATCGTTTTCGGCGCCCACTACGGAGGCGGTAGAGCCGGTGAACGAAAGCAGCGCGCAGGGAAACGATACGGGAGGGTTGGGCAGGTCGAGTTGCCCGAGGTCGAAATCCGTGAATTTGATGGCCGTCACATTGCTGGCCACCCGCGCCTGAAAGGCTGTGAAAATCTCTTTCATTGTTCGTTAAAGGCTGTTTAAAAACTGATCCATCAGGCGCCGGGCTTTGTCCTCGATGCGCTTTTTCAGGTATTCCGATTCGCCAACAAACTGGCGACGTGGCATGTCGAATCCTGTGCCGCGCCCGGATCGGCCACCCTCATTATGAACGCGCATGTACTCCAGCGGAAACGAGAACACCACGGAATTGCCCTGTACACGTCCTTTCAATGCGTGGCCCTTCAGTGTGCCGGTTTGCACCAGGAGCGCCCGCTGTGCCGGATTCTTGTCGGCCTTTTTACGGGCCGGCCATTTAGCCAGGGCCACATCGGTAAAACCTTCGTCCCGGAAGTTCTTGGCGTGGAAGTTTTCGGCCTCCACAGCGATCACGTCGTTCAGGATGCGGCTTTCCAGTCGGGGCAGGCTGGCTTTCAGTTTTTGGAAAAAATCACTTGCGCTCATGTTCTGAAGTTGAAATTATGGGCCTCTGGTTCCTTTGTCGTCGATGGCAGCCAGCCCGATCCTTACGATGGCATCGGCCTCCTGTACTTCGTGGAAGTGCAGGTAATACTGCTGCTCAAAGACTTTCAGCAGGTATCGATACCAACCATCGGCTCCGTCCTGGAACGCCAGGTCTTGGCCGCTCAGCCGGTTGATGACGTACAACAGTTCGTTGCGGCTCGATGCATCCGCATGCGGCCCGGCCGTTATGGCCTGCACCTCGGCGGTGGTGATGGTGGACGGCTGGGGCAGTTCGGGCAGTTGCAGGCTGAACGACGGTACCAGATCATCCACGGCCCATAGGCGCACCTGGTCGCGTGTCACATCGGCGTGAAATTCTTTCGCCTGGTTCTGGATGGCTTCGCGGTCGAGCGTCGACACATTATAATAAGGATGGTCTTCGCCGAACAGTTTTCCGGTTTTGCCTACGTTGCCCCGGAAACCTTTGGGCGGGTCGAAGTCGACCCCTTCGCCGGTGCTGGAGGCTTCTTCGTCGGTCTGCACTACTTTGCACCTGCATCCCCATCCGTTGGGCGGGTAGTACACATCCCAGAACGGATCGTTGATCGGCTTCACGATTCCGTCCAGCACCCGGTGGATTTCCCGCACCCGTTCGTCGCCGGCCGTTTCGTAGCGCAGGTTGGGGTACAGGTACGCCCGTGACTCGAATACAGCCCACGATTCGGCAGCCTGTGCCGATGCTGTGGTGGCCTGTAGTTCGGCGCGTAGGTAGCGTTCGTTGTGGCGTTTCAGGAGTTTGCGCGCTGCCAGTTCCCAATCGGCCCGGTTGGGTGTGGCCAGTTTCAACTGGCGCAATTCCTCGATGATGCGGTGTTGCTTCAGTGCGGCGAATTCGCGCAGGTTCTGCTCGATGCGCTGGAAGCGTTCCCACTCCTTCAGGTCGGTGGCCTCACTGAAGCGCTTACCCCATCCGGCCTCTGCGTGGTTCAATAGCCGGCTGTAATGCTCTTGCCACATGTCGCGGTCGATGCGGTTTGGAAGGATAGACTGCGCAAACACCCCATCGAGAAAAGCCTGCTCGATGGCGGCCGCAACGCGCCGGAACCGGATATCGAAACCATCGGCCAGGGTGACGGGTACACCCACACAGCCCGCACAGGTGCAGGATGGCGGGTGCTCGTCATCGAGGCCGTAGAGCGCAAGTAGATCAACCCCGCGCTGCGCGCTACGGCTCAGGGCTTTCCCGGCGTTCGCTTGGCGGTGCCAGGTTTGTCTTCCGGCATATCGTCGTCGGGTTCATTCGGGTCTTCCGGGTCGTTAGAGTCTTCGCCTACATCTTCACCAGGCTTTGGCTTCGGCAGCATGTACTTCTCGTACCAGTAATCCATGGCAATCGGCACACCACGTTCCGCTATCCGTATATCGATGTCAAGGCGTTCCTTCAGGCTAAGACCGTCACCATCTTCGAAACACCACTCCCCTTTTTTGACCGGGTAGCCCAGGCGCAGCAAGTAATCATTTAATTGCTCGTTAAGTACCGTTAAAACAAAGGCCCGGTCGTCGCGGTGTATTTCGTCCTGTGTCTTCCACTGCGTTTCCGATTGGGCGTATCCAGAATGTTTCGCCTCGGTGGTGGTCATGGTGTTGCCCAGGATCGTCACACTGATCTCCTGGTTGCAGGCTTCGATGAGGAAGCGAAAAATGTCGTTTGACTGTCCACCGGCCGTAGGATTGTGGAATTCCAGTTTGGCATCTTCCGGCGCTACGACAAACCCGGCCGCGCCCGCTTCGCCCAGCGCTTTTTCCAGAATACCACGGCTTTGCTCGTTGTTGTACGTAGCCCAGCGGAAGGGCATGCCGAACACCTCGGCAAACTCGGCCCAGTCGCCAAAGCCGCCACGTTTGAAAATGACGTATGGGCAGGCTTCCAGGATAAGGCCGAGGTCGTCGGATTTGCCTACCTCGATACAGTATTCGTTGTATGGCGCTTCGCGGTACAGCAGTCCTTTGGTATCGTACGCCTGCTTGGTCACGATGCCGAATTTCGGCTTCACGTGTTTGCGGGGTACCAGGTTGGTCACGCCTTTCTTTTCACCCGGCGCAGGCCAGTACAGTTCCTGAAGGCTGTGGCCGTAGAAACGGGCGTTCAGGGATTCGGTCGTGAAGTCCCGGAAGAAACTGTATTTCGTCAGGTCGCTCACCAGGTCGACGCGCTTGCCTTTGTTCTGGAAGATCAGCGGCGTATTGGTGATGCGGGTGATGCGCTGATTGATAAGCGCCTTCAATCGGCCGTCCAGAAGTATGTCGGCATACAGGTCAAAAATGGGCTGCCGTTGTTGGCTGTCCTGTTCGGCTACAATCAGGGCGTTGCGCCATTTCTGAATATCCTGGCTTTGGCGATGGACGGGCCGAACCGTTACGTGGTTGATAACGGTATTGGGCGGGCGAAAACCCATTGCATCCCTCAAAGATAGAAGGTTGTTTTTTAGGCCCGTAGACAAACTTTTTATATTGAACGCCATACTTGTACTGCTTGAGTGGGTAAAAGCGCCGCAGGGGCGTTTAAATCGCGTTAAAAATTGATCGTGCCGTGCCGCTTAATACCGGTTGTTGCGTTTTGGCAGACTTCCGAACGAAATATGTGTTTGACGGGTTGCTGCCCGGCGTGGAAGGTCATTGTAAAATTCTGTTTTGCTTGCCTGCCGTAGCCAGGTCTTTGCGCGCTCGTAACGTTGCTGCCGGTCGTCGATACTCTGCCCTGCCTGCAAGCGGCTGACCAGAATGTAGATGGTGATGTCGGCGCCCAGGTCGACCAGGAGTGCGTGACGGTTTTCACCGGTTTGGCTGAATATGGTATCCACGTCGAAGGTGTCGAAAAGGTAACCGCGCATTTCGGCCACGGCCGAGTCGGCCGCTTGCAAAATAAGCGAGTCGTCGCCGCGTGTGATCTCGTCCAGTTCGTCCTCCAGTATTTTGGTATAGAGGTCGGTCTTTTCAATGAATGCCATCTTCAGAATTTGTTTTTAGTGCGCCGATCCTTGCCTACCGTCATAGGGGCCAGCCGCCGCAGTTTGTTGTTGATAATCCATACCGCACCTTCCACGGCGTCGGGGCCGTCGTCGTGTGCGGGTAGTCCCGGCTCGATGGCCCGGAACTGTTCCTCCAGGCGCTGCATGTGCGGATCGTCCTTTTCGTCCTCGTTGAAGATGAGCGAGCCGCGCCGGTTGAGCGGTTCAAGGTTGCCCTCGATGCGGCTGAACTTGTCGGGCTTGTCGCGGTCATCCGGGCTGATGGCCATCGTGCCTTTCGCTTTTTCCATCACTCGGAGCGCCGGCGAAAAGACGTCCGTGTACCAGGCGTCCTGAAATCCGTTGCATTCCACGTAGTTGTGCACCTGTGTGCGGTCGCGTACGTAGTCGCGCATGTCATAGAACCATTCCAGCATCTTGGTCAAGATGGTTTGTTCCAGGCGTACACGTATTATATAGTAGTTGCCCTGGTATTCGCCTACCAGCGGCACGGCCTTGAAGTCGTTTTTCCGGCTGTCTTTGTACGATGAGTCGCAGTATGCCACTACGAAAGTGAACTTTCGCAGATCTGGCACCTTACCCCAACGAATGTCAGTGAACACCGTACCCTCGTTGATCGGGTTGTTGAAGTACTCCTTTTGCCCGGAAGCGTAGGAGATTTTCGACAGCATGTAGTTCACGTCCTCCAGGCCGTAGCGCTCCTTCCAGGAGGGCCGGCCGTTTTTATCGAGGATATTGATCTGCTCGAAGTCGTCGGCCTTTTTGGAGGCGCGAACGACGATGCCGTCTTTGGCGATGATGTTACCGACGATTATGAAGCGCTTCCGGCCGCTGATGGACATAGTGGGCCAAAGTGCCTGTTCGATCCAGTCCCATTTCTTTTTGAGGCGCGTCGGGTTGCGGGCTTTCTCGTCGGTATCGATGTCGTCGATCAGAATGAAGTCCGGCCGCTTTTCCTCATTACGCGATCCGCGCGGGCTTTGGCCGCTACCGAGTGCTCGGAACGAGCAACCGCCTGACGTAATAAAGCGGCCGATTTCCCAACCGCGCCACGATTTCTGACTTCCGAAATCGTGTATCAGACGCGGGTTGCTTTCCAACTGGATCATGAGCGGCATGAGCAACTCGCAGGCATTGTCGTAGGAATGGGATACCAGGAGCATATTGAACAGCCGACCGTTCAGCATTTCGAAGATTGGAATGAACAGGCCCGACGTGACCGACTTGGCATGTTCGCGCGCCCAGGCTCGTACCATGTAAATCTTGTCGGATTTAGCCACCTTCTTTGCGAACTTCACGTGGAAGGGCGCAAACGGCGCCGAACAGTACGTCGGGAAATAGTACTTGCAGAACTCTTCGAAGTTGCCGAGCAGCCGGGCCTTACGGGCTTTTTGCTGGCTTTCGGTTTCATCGAACGGGACGGGAATGTCGCGTTCGACCGATTTGCGGTACTCGTCCCATCGTTGCAGAAATTGCTTGTCGGTTCCGGCGCTCATCTTTTCAGCATGGATTTAATGAAAGAATCGCAGATCGCCGTCAATTCGCTGGATTTTTCGGGCGCCACCTGGCGTACGTAATCACAGAGTTCCATGCAGACCTCGACACGTTCTCCGATGTTCACCTCGGTTTCCATGTTGCGAATCGCTGCGGTGAGTTTGGTCAGTACATCAGCCTGCTTAGAGTCGGCATAACCATCACCAATGTCGGTGTTGAGTTTTTCGATCTGATCATACAAACGTACGATCTGTTCCTGTTTGGTGACGAGCAGGGAGCGGCGCAGTTTTTCCCAGCCGTTTTCCTTTACCCACTTTACCATCGTCTGCTCCGACACCTCGGCGCGCGTGGCAACTTCCTTCTGTGTAAGCCGTTCGCGGACGTACAGGAGTTTGGCAAATTCCTTTTTCTGATCGATGGTCATAGGCACTTTTCGGGCAAAAGTATTGGCCAAATACACCATATATAGAATAGTGTGGCGGTGGCCGCAAGGGTTGTAGCAGCGGCTGCGTAGTTATTTGGATGTCGGTTTTTGGTGCTAATATGTTTGTGCCGTTCAACAGCGAAAGCAATGCCATCATTCATCTTAAGCACAGACGATGTAAACTCTTACGGATTCCGGGTACTTACCCAGGGGATTGATCTGCCAGCATCTGGCAAGATCGTAATGCTCTGGAACCATGTACGCGCCAACGGCACAGATAAAAACCAGATACTGCCTATCGGGCATTGGGTGAATCTGCGCAAAGAAGGCGGCAAACTCATGGCTGATCCTGAGTTCGACATGGAGGATTCGTTTGCGGCTGAGATAGCAAGAAAAGTGGAGGCTGGCCATATTTTTGAGGCCAGCGCCGGATTGAAACCCCGTAAATGGGATGCCGCCTCAATGGTTTCGGGGCAAACGTTGCCGACTCTGGCAGCCTCCAAAATCCGCGAAGCCAGTATTTGCGACGTGGCCTCCAATGACAATGCGCTTGCTCTGTATGACGAACAGGATCGCCTTGTCGATCTGAACGATAAAACGGCCTTGGTCAGTCTGACGGCCGGTGACACATCCACATCTCCTACCATTCACAACATGGAAGAACTGAAAATCATCGGTGGCCAGTTGGGCCTCACCGGCAACATCACCCTTACCGACGTACAAAGCAAAATCAATGCACTCATTGCGCTGAATGCTGAAAACGCGGACTTGAAGGCCAAACTCAAAAAGATCGAAGACGATCAGAAAGCCGCGCAGGCAGAGCAGATTAAAACCCTGGTAGACGCTGCTGTGAATGACAATCGCATTACGCAGGCGAGCCGCCCGGTGTACATCAAACTCTTCGAGGCCGATTTTGAAAGCACGAAGGCCGTCCTGGAAGCACTGCCCAAAACGGTGAAACTGTCCGAATACGCAGGTGGCAGCAAACAGGGCCAAAACGATTTTACCTGGAACGGTAAAACCTTCAGCCAACTGCGCAAGGAAAACCCAGCGGCCCTGCAAAACCTGAAGGATAACGACTTTGCCACTTTCAACCTGCTGTACAAAGCAGAGTACAGCAAGGACTACAAGACCGAATCGAGAGACTAAGCCCTTCCGGTAAGGTCTGACCAATACACATCCAATCGTTAAAAACTCAATTTCAATACAATGGCAGTCAATGTCGAAATGTGGAAGCGCGAAATCATTGAGCGCTTGAAACTGGATAACCGGTTCATGGATTTTGCCACCAACGCCGACGATATGGTATATGGCGGAAGCGTGGTACACATCCCGCAAAGCGCCGGCCCCAGTCCGACCATCGTAAACAACAGCACCTACCCACTGACGGTGGTTCAGCGTGGCGATACCGACGTAACCTATGCGCTGGATCGCTTCTCGAAAGCGCCGACACTCATCACCGACATTGATAAAGCAGAATTGTCTTATGACAAGATGCAGTCTGTCATCGATGAGCAGATCGGTAGCCTGCTGGACGATGTGGGCACCTGGATGCTGTACCGCTGGGCGCTGTCGCTGCCGAACACGACGGCCTTCCGTACGGCTACTTCCGGCACTGCAACCCGTCCAGGCAGCGCACCTGGCGCAACGGGCAATCGCAAACGCGCTATCGAGGCCGACATCATCGCAGCCAAACAGGCTTTCGACAATGCCAATATCCCTATGAAGGATCGCTACTTTGTACTGTGCGCAAGCCATTACAATGACCTGCTGAGCGACACGAACCTGAAGAATTACTTCCAGAATGTCGTGAACATCAAGGACGGCGAAATCCCGACGCTGCACGGCTTCAAATTCATCCAGCGCAACCAAACGATCCGGGTGGCCAGTGGCGGCACGGTGAAGGCTCCTGACGCAGCCAACGCTACCGACGACAACGAAGCATCGGTAGCATTCCACAAAGGCAGCGTGGAAAAAGCCACCGGCACCGTCGACATCTTCGAAAACCTGGATCGCGCCGAGTACCAGGGCGACATCGTTTCGTTCCTGATCCGCAATGGCGGCCGACGTCGCCGCAGTGACAACTTCGGTGTGGGCCTCCTGGTAGATGCAGCCGGCTAAACTGGACTGGCCCGAATGGCAAGGGCAGTCCGATCTCATCACTTCTCAACTCGAACATTCCATGTCCGGAGTAAAATATCCTTTCGGCGATGCCGATGTGCAGGCGGTAACGACCGCCACGACCATTGCCCTGGCGGTAGGCGATCAAATGACCTACGCCAAACTGGGCTCTAACCTGACCGGCGCGACTACCATCAACGTGACGCCCGACTCTGGTGTGAAAGATGGCGCGCAGTTATTCGTGGAAATCCCATGCGGTGGCACGGCTTACGATGTCACTTTCGGAAGCACCTACGTGACCAGCGCGGGCGTGACCGGCACGATCAACAAGACCAAAGTGGCATCCTTCGTGATGGCGAATGGCAAGTTCATCCACACGGCGACCAACACGATCAACTAAGAGGGGCGGGCCTCTCTGCAAGTGCTTTTTGACACATGGCGACAAACAAACTGAGCAACCTGACAGAACGAGAATTACTACTACTCTTGAATGAGAAAGTAGACCGTCTGGAACAAGAGGTGTCGCTTCAAAAAGCGCTTGCAGAGAAGATTTCGCAACTGGAAATGGATCTCCTGGAGCAAAAAATCAAAATCCGCATCTGGGGGGCTATTATCGGATTCATTGCCGGTATTGTCGGCAGCATGCTTCCCAAACTTTTCAAACTATGAACTGGAAATCAGTATTTGATTGCTATCCCGACGCCGACAAGATTTTTGTAGTTGGCGATATGCCTTTCCTGAAATTGGGCGAAGCAGAAATGCATGCCAAAAAACTCGAACAAAAGGTAGAGGTCGTTACCCGCGCCTCTCAGTACGAGGATACGACCGCCCTGGAATGGACCTCGGAAGAAAAGGAGGCATACGAACGTGAAGCCGCCAAACAAGCCGAACGCGAAGCCGCTGAAAAAGCCAAGGCTGAACAGGAAGCCGCCGACAAAGCGCGGGCTGAACAGGAAGCCGCCGACAACACGCCTGCATCGCCGGGAAAGCCCGCTAAAGGCAAAGGCAAAAACAAGTAACCCGTCCGGCCCTTGGGCCTCGACACAACTTTTTCAGAATGAAAAATTACCGCATTCCCAAACTATTCCTGTTGGGCGCGCTGCTGGTGGCGCTCACGATGAAGTTCGGTATTGCCCAGCGCGACCTGGTGCGAAGCCAGTCCGACCAGGTGGAAACCTCCAAGGTAATCCCGGTGCAATATGCGCAGGTGGTACCCGCTCCGGAGATCACCGAAGTGGACACGCCCGACATCCCCTCTAGTAACGACCCCATGCCCGAGCAGGAAGGTGTCAGTATCTGGAAGTTTATCCTTTCCAACTGGGTGGCCCTGCTGTTTGCGCTGGGCGCTTTCCTGGAAGCGATTGTAAGGTTGACACCTACGCAAAAGGATGACAGTATCCTGAACTTTATCAAAAACATCCTCGATTCGTTCATTCCGAACCGGCGTACAGGAGGCGGGACGCACTAACTACATAGTGCGCTCCTGCTTCCCTTGACCGGTCTTTACATAACTCTGTATCATGGCTCTTCCGGGAGTAAACATACTACTGCAAAACGGAGGCCTCGGCCTTGCACCGCTGAGCGATGACGCGGTTGTCGGCATCGTATTCAACGGTGTAGCAGCCACCAGCCTTGCGCTGGGTACCTCGTTCCAGGGTTTTGGCCTTGACGAATTCGAAGCCCTGGGCATCGATGCCGCATACGACACCACCAACACGGTGAAGGTGTGGCGCACGATCAAGGAATTTTACGATGCAGCCGGCGACGGCGCTGAACTCTGGATCATGCTGGTGAGCCAGGCCACGACCGTGGAAGCGATCCTGACCAAAACCAACACGCATGCCAAGAAACTGCTCGATGACGCAGGCGGCCGCATTCGTATCCTAGGCGTAGGGCGTAACCCGGCAGGCGGCTATTCTCCGAATACCTCTGCCAACCAGATCGACCTGGATATTGTGAACGCACTTACCACTGGCCAGGCCCTGGCCGATGATATGCAGGCGGCATTCAAGCCTGTACGCATCGTTCTTGAGGGGTATGCTTACACTGGAACAGCATCCGGGTTGCCCAACCTGAAAGCGCAGACGAAACCGAACATGGCCATTCTGATCGGGAACAGCGAAAGCGGCGCCCGCTCGGCCATCGGCATCCTGCTCGGTCGCCTGGCGGCCGTGCCGGTGCAGCGCAACCCGGGCCGCGTGAAGGACGGCAGTCTGCCCATTACGGCGGCTTACCTTGGTACGGCTACCCTCGAAAGCAATCAGGGCGCATCGACATCGATCCACGACAAAGGATTCATCACCCTGCGGACGTATCCAGGAAAAGCCGGGTACTTCTTCACGGATGACCCTACTGCCGTGGCCGCTACGAACGACTACAGCAGCCTGGCGCGTGGCCGGGTGATGGACAAAGCCATCCGGATTGCTTACACCACCTACGTGGAGGAAATACTGGACGAGGTGCTTATTGATCCGAACACTGGCTACATCGCCACCGTGCAGGCCAAAAAGTACCAGGCGCTCGTAGAAAACGCTATCGGCACGGCTATGGTAGGCGAAAACGAGATCGTCAGTGTGGACGCATTCGTCGACCCGATCCAGAACGTACTCAGCACCAACAAGATTTGCATCGACATCCGGATCGTGCCATACGGCTACGCGAAGGCCATCGAGGTGCGTCTTGGATTCACTAACCCGGCAACCGCTTAACCACAATGGGATTCAACACAAGACAATACTCGTTCAGCGACGTAAGCGTGAATATCCTGGGCCGCACCCTGGAAGGTTTCCGTGGTGTATCGTACAAGGTTTCTGTTGAAAAGGAACACCTGCATGGCCGAGGGAAAAAACCGCTGAGCATCCAAAACGGCGCCGAAACCATCGAGGGCGAACTCATGCTGCTCCAGTCGGAACTGGAAGCCATGCGCGCAGCGGTGAAGGCCGCTAATCCGCTGGCAAAACTGACGGATGTATCGTTCGACATCGTGGTTACTTACGGAGATGGCGCTACGGCAGTGACGGACATTGTTCAGGGCTGCCAGTTTACCGAATACGAAAAGAGCCTACAGGCCGCCGATAAGTTCATGGAAATTTCCATGCCTTTCCTGGCACTCGACGTTAAAGAAGGCGCATAGTGCAAAGCATGCTGCGGGCGTAATAGTGCAGGCACCTTTGCAGACATAAGACATCAATCCATCAATGGGGCGGGCTACAAACGCCCGCCCTTTTCACTTTTAAACACAATTTAAACGAAAATGGCGACGGTTCAAAGGAATGAAGACAGCACCATATCGGTAACCTTCTCGAACGGTTACCGCGTAAAATTCAAGCAGCCTAACGACACGGTGCTTGGCATGTGCATGGCGGCCAGCCGGCGCGATCCGAATGGAGGCGCAGACGTGCTGATTGAAAACTGCCTGATTGAAGGCGACAAGGTGAAACTGAAAAACAGTGTCGGCTACCTGAAACAACTGGCCGAATCCAGCGGCAAAATTTTTGGAGAGGTGGCCTGTTCTCTTTCCTGGGATGATGACAAGGCTCTGGTTGAATTCCTGGACGGTAAAATACTGATCCTTAAACCAATTGACCGCGATGGATACGGTCAGGCGCAAATGAAAGCCAAGCAAAACCCACTCAACTACGCCAAGCATATTCTTGCCTGCTGCTGGGTTGACGGCGATCAATCGGTAAAAAAATCGCCTGGCCACCTGCTCGGATTTTCCGACATACTGGAGACGTTCCTGGAATACACGGACGATGCCCTGGGAAACTGATCAGGGGCTTTGACGGAAGCCCGGAAGAGAACTGGGTGGAATATAGCAATACACTGCTGCAATATTACCTCCACATACCAGACCCGTCGATACTTTCGAACGAAGCGTGGGCACTGAAGGTGAAACAATTGGAACACATCCGCAAATCAGAATCAGGTAAATAATGTCCGGATTTAACTACCTCATAAATTTGACTGTCGTAGGCGGCGGTGCGCTCGACAGGGCCATTGCGGCTACAGATCGCTTTGAAAACTCGCTTGAACGGGTTCAGAGCGAAACAGATGCGACTGGCCGGGCTGTGAAGAAACTTGGTAATGACGGGCGCAACGCCTTTGATAGTATGCGCTCATCGGTTGGCAGTTTTGTTGCGGGCCTTGGCATTGCCGTGGCGACCATGGGGAGTCTTCAAACCGCAGCACAAAATGAGGGGCTTGAAAAGTCCATTGAGTTTGCTGGTGGTGCGGCTGGAGCCAAAAATCTGGAGTTTGTACGTACTGAAGTTGAGCGGCTTGGATTGCCGTTGAAAGAGTCTTTAGAAGGATTTAAAACGCTGTCGGGCTCGATGATGGATACCGGCATAAGCGCCGAGCAGCAACACAACATTTTCCAGGGGCTTGGCGAAGGTATCGCCACATTCCGACTGCCAGCAGAACAGGCAAACCGGGCCATGTTGGCGCTTGGACAAATGGCCAGTAAAGGAACTGTAAGTGCTGAAGAATTGAAAGGCCAGTTAGGGGAAGCGCTGCCAGGCGCGTTTACCGTTGCTGCACGTGCTATGGGGGTAACACAGACTAAGTTGAACGACATGTTGAAGGATGGAGATGTGCTGGCAAAGGACTTTCTGCCAAAGTTCGCGGCTGAAATGCATAACACTTTTGGCAAGTCTGCCATCGACGCCACTGACAGCGCTACGGCAAATTTCAACCGCATGAATGCAAGCATGTATGATCTGCGGGTAACAATTGGTGAGCAACTTATGCCAACCGTGTTGGGTCTGATGCAGAATTACCTTATACCAGCAGTATCATGGATCGGCCGCAACATAGAAATGCTCGGCGGGCTTGTTACTGTTTTTGGAAGCCTGTATTTGGCGGCCAAAACATATACCATTTACACGGGTATCATGTCGCTGGTAACGGGTGAGTTTACGGGTTCTGTTTGGGGTTTGAATGCCGCTCTACTCTCCAATCCAATTGCTTGGGTAATCGGCGGGTTTGTTGCGTTAAGTTCGGCTGTTGTATATGCATGGAACAAGTCTGAAGGGTTTCGAGGCTTTTTGTTCGGAATGTGGGAAAGCATAAAAACGTTTGGAAGCCTTTTGGTTGACAGGTTTGTGAAACCCGTTATAGCCGCTTTTGAAATCCTTCGTGGTGCCTGGAATGGTAGTACAGAGCAAGTACAACAAGGCATGCAAACCCTGAAGGAATCAGCAACATCATGGGGAAAGGATTTCGGAACAGAAATGAGCAACTCCTTTACAAAGGGGTGGAACAATGGTGTGGCTGACTTTAACAACGCAGCAGTCGCCCCGGTAGTGTCACAAGCGCCAGGGGCACCTGGGGCGGCTTTTGGCGGCGCAAATTTCAATTCTCCAGCCGGATCGAACAAAGGGAACAAAACCGCTTCTGACGCCTCCAAAATGGCAAATGGCATTACTGGTGGCGGCTCGAAAAACGTGGTAATCAACTTCAACGGTAAAATGGTGGAGTCCTTCACCGTACAGACGACGAACGTACGGGAAGGCGTGGAAAGTCTTCGTGATCTACTCATCAAGGAATTGGCGCAGGTGCTCAACTCCGCAAACCAGGTGCAAACGAACTGATGGCGCAGACTGACTTTTCAATCAACGCATTACTGGAACGTGCATTCGGCATTGGCAGGGGTTTGCCTTTTGACTCCAGCAAGGCCGAAACCCCGCAAATCCGTACGGAACAACCTTTTGAGGATGTTCCGGCCAGCAACGACCAGGAGGGCGCTGAGTTTATGCAGATGCGGCTCAGCGTGAATTCCAGCCTTCCGACAGGGCAGTCGGTATTTATGCCCATGCGCCTGGGCGGGCTTGTGCTGCCGAATGAGCCGTCGATCATCGTAAGCAGCCGGAAAAACATCGTGGAGACAGCGTTGGCCGGAAGTTCGCGCCGTGGCACCGTGAAGGAATTGATCAGCGTAGAAGACTGGAGTGTGACGATCAGGGGCGTGGTGATCAATTACGACTCTGTGCTGGTGTATCCGGAGGATGAAGTAAAAGCGCTGCGCGATCTGTACAACCTGAATGAGGCGCTGGATGTAGAAAGCGCCCTGACTAACCTACTGGGCATTTATCGCCTGGTCATTAAAGAGTTTCTACTCCCGGAGATGATCGGGATACAGCATGCGCAGGCCTATCAATTTATCTGTACCTCCGATGAGGACTTTATACTGGAACTGTAATGTACGTACTGGGCGCTGAAATCGAAATAGGAGGCAAGAAGTTCACCCGCGTGAACATGGTCGAAGTGGAAAGTTCGGCCAAGGTGATCGAGGATACTGCTACCATCAAAATGCCGACAACGGCAAGGCTGGAGCGACAGGGCAAGTTTATTACGGAGGTAGATACGGCAAGGGTTTTCAAAGTGGGCGACCCGGTTGTGATTCGGCTGGGATACAATGGCGAATTGAGGGAGGAATTCAGGGGCTTTGTGTCGAAGATAAAACCCTCTACGCCGCTGGAGATCGAGTGCATTGATGCGACATGGACGTTGAGACGCAAAAACCTAAAGGCAAGTTTCAAGAAAACGACGTTGAAAAACCTTTTAAACTTCATTTTAAAGGATACGGGCGTCAGCCTGAAAGGGAATGTACCTGGTGTGAATTTCACGGAGTTCTATTTCAAAAATGTAACGGCCGCGACGGCGCTCCAAAAACTGAAGGATGACTACGGGCTTACGGTGTACCTGAAAAACTTCAACGAGTTGCACGTGGGCCTTTCCAGTTACACAGACGGAATGGTGGTGAAATACGGGATCAGTGAAAATGTGATCGACAACGATCTGGAATGGGTGAATGAAGACGACACACGAATCAAGGTAAAGGCGGTACACATCAGGCCGAACAATACCAAAGTGGAAAAGGCTGTGGGCGATCTGGACGGTGAAACCCGAACACTTTTCTTCTACGATCTGGACGACCCCAAACAGTTAGAAACGATGGCGCTTCAAGAACTGGCCAAGTACAAATACAGCGGTTACAAAGGAGGGTTCAACACGTTCCTTTTGCCAGTAGTTCAGGTCGGTAATGTTGCCCGGATTCGGGATATTCATTTTGAAGAGCGCGGCGGCGATTACCTGGTGGACAAAGTGACCACCACTTTCGGAACAGACGGCGCCCGGCGAAAAATAGAACTTGGAATTAAAGTATCGATCTGATGGCAGACGCAAAAAACGATGTAGTACAGGCGCTCAAACGCCTGGTTCAGGATCAGCACACGGCCACCGTGCTGACGGCTACCGTTACTGCCGTGGATGATGCCGCTTTGACCTGTGACGTGTCGGATGGAGACGAAACCGAACTATTCAATGTGCGACTGCGGGCCGCCATCGATGGCAGTGAGCAAGGCCCGGTATTGATACCTGAGGTAGGTAGTGCAGTGCTTATTGGAAACATTGGAAACAGTCCAAACGGCTATTTCATCATATCGTTCACGGCTGTCTCCAAAGTGCTTTGCCTGGTCGGGACAACAAGGTTAGAAATGACTACCGCGGGTGTTTTGATCGAGCGCAACAACCAAACGCTCAGGGCCGCCCTCGACGCCCTGGTCGATGCGATCAAACTGATTACTGTGACATGCGCAGCACCTGGAACGCCCAGCACTGTGCCGATCAATGTAGCGGCATTTGATGCTGTAAAAACTCAAATCGCTCAGATACTAAAGTCTTGATATGCCTTTCGATATTCTACTTGGAGACACGTTTGACCTTGCCTTTGCAAATGGCGATTTCGTGACGGGCGAAAGTACCCGGCAGCATCAGCAACTGTTGCTCCTGGTGGAAAAGGGCGAACTGAAGGAGTTTCCGACGCGGGGTGTCGGCATTGCGACGTGGCTACTCGATGACGTAACAGGCAACCTGAACGGCCAGGTCAAACGAGAGTTTGAGGCCGATGGAATGAAGGTGCTGAAGGTGGCCGGTGCTGGTGAAAAATTTAACGTTGAAGCCATATATGAGTCGTAGCATAACAGTACAGCCGGGGCAGACATTGCCCGACATCGCAGTGCAGTATTGCGGTTCGCTCAGCGCATTCCCGGAAGTGGCCAGTCTGAACGGGCTGGCGCTTACAGCGAGCATATCGGCTGGCCAGACGCTGCTGATACCAGCCGTGGCCACCGATAAACGGGTGCAATTATACTTTGCGCAAGGCGGCTACGTGCCGGCTTCAATTGGCGTAAAAGCAGTGGAAGAAGGGGTATCCTATTGGGGAATAGAGTACGATTTTATTGTGCAATAACATGGCCAGAACAATCGCAGAAATACAGGCTGAAATCATTACGGCCGTCCAGAACGACACGACGCTCAGCCCTCAACTGACGAGCACCAGTGTGACGGCTATCTGGCGGCTCTGGACGTATATCATAGCCGTTTCTATTTGGACGCTGGAGGTTCTTTTCGACTTGTACCGCACAGAGATTACCGAACTGGTGGCCGCCCAGAAACCGCACACGTTGCGATGGTACCAAACCAAAGCACTGGCATATCAGCATGGCGGTACGCTGAACCTGGCTAATGATGAATACAATAACACCGGCCTGACAGACGACCAGGTGGCTGAGCAAAAGATCATTGCCGAGGCGGCCGTAACGGAAGTGGATAACATCCTGTACGTAAAAGTACAAAAAGCCAGCGGTGAAGATTTGGCACAACTCGACCTGACAGAAACGGAGGCTTTTACGGCTTACATGACGGAGGTGAAGGATGCAGGCGTGAAAATGATCGTTCGCTCCGTGCCGGCCGACCACCTGAAAATCGAGGTAGATGTGTACTACGATGCTACGATCCTTTCCAGTGATGGCGCCCGGCTCGATGGTACTGCCTCGACACCGGTGCAGGATGCAGCGAAGGCTTTCCTTCGTGAACTTCCTTTTGATGGAAAGTACGTGAAGGCGCATCATGTCGACGCATTACAATCTGTAGAGGGTGTGATTGTTCCGGAATTCAGGCTTTGCCAGGCCCGCCGCGACGACGACCCTTCTTTTGCCAACGTGGATGTTTTTTATGATCCGTACAGCGGGTTTTTGAAATTCTACGATGAAGAAACCGACCTCGTACTCAACTTTATTCCTGCCTGATGTACGCGCTCGATCTCAATATACTGATAAACTGGCTGCTTCCCTCTTCTATCCGAAAAGGCAGAATGCTTGCCTGGTTGAACGCCCTGGTGGCACCCGTAAAAATGCTGCACGGTAAGTTCCTGATCTTCTCCAATACCACGAGAAGCGGGATTTACATCACCGGCCAAAAAAGGGTGCTGGAGTACTATTTAAACCGCTTTTGGCTTGGCAGCGCTCCGATTGAAGTGTATGATACTGATCAGGCCGAACCGGTGTACATCTTCACTGAAAACGAAAATCAGCCGGTTTATTTGCCGGTTTTCATAACAGGATCGGCCGTTGATTTCATTGTGCAATTGCCGCTCGATCTGCAACCGTATGAGTCAGCCATCCGGGCTTTTGTAAACAAATACAAGTTGCCAACCAAACGCTACGAGATCATTTACTTATGAACAATATCAATTTTGCTTCTCCGAATGGCTTTCCGCTGGAAGCGGATGCGACCCTGGGCTTTATGCAGTCGGCGTACACCAACGCCCTGAATGGCCTGGCCGCCTACTTTGGCAGCGGTGTGATCTTGTCGGGCTTGGTGGAGGCGGGTATGAATGTGAGTGACGGCTGGATATACCTCAACGGCGAATTGCTGTTTTTTGAAGGTGGCGTAAAAACAGCCAACTTCATCATCGAGCAAACGGTAGTACAGAAAGCGAACCAAAACGGATCGCTCATAGACCGGTATTTTACCAGAAAGGCAAAATTCGGAACCGGTGGCACTCAATATAACTACGCAGACCTGCAACGCCTGGAAGCGCTGCAAAACCTGCAAAATCGCCTGCTCGATCTCATTACATTCGAACCGGAAGTGATTGTTTCCGGCTGTGCCGTGTCGAGCGTGAACACGGGCGCGTCGACGCTGGCTATTGCTGCCGGTATCGCGGTGATAAATCGAAAGTTTGTGACCGTTCCGGCTTACTCTGGCGGATATCCGATTTACCTGAAGGAGGACGGCACCTGGACGAACACCGCGCCCGGGTCGAACTTCATCGCTTTCAATCCTTATACATCTCAACGCCTGGCCGACGTAACTGCACGGGCAACTTCTCCCATCGGTGACGTCCGGATGCGGGCAACGTTGTCGACCAGTTTCGACGGTACTGGGCTGGGCAAATGGGATATGAAAGGCTGGGCACTCTGTAACGGCGCCAATGGCACAATGGACTTGCGCAGCCGGTTCGTAGTGGCTTATGACGGTCGCATCAGTGATCCGGGTGGCGGCTTGTGGGACGTAGCATACAATACACCTGGTAACACTGGCGGGGAAAAGGCACACACACTGAGTACCTCCGAAATGCCTGCACACCGACACGGCCCGGCCTCCATTGGTTCGGGTGATGCTGGCCTTGTTCTTAAATCGATTTCCGGGCAGTCTACAACGGTTTCTGGCATCGACGCTTCCGGTGCTGGCACTGAGCCCAATGTGACTGCATCGCCGGTGGCCATACCGGAAGCGGGTGGCGGCCAGGCACACGAGAACCGCCCGCCATTCCGGGTTTTAGTATTCATCCAGCGCATTTGATAACATGGCAAAGCAAGCGATCAACACAATCAAGGGCTGGTTCCAGACTGGCGACAAACCCACGCAAAGCCAGTTCTGGGACTGGCTGGACTCATTCGTACATAAGGACGACACGATTGAAATAAACAACGTGAACGGGCTGGATGATGCGCTCAGTGGCTTTGCATCGCAGGAAAGCGTGCAGGCTATTACGCCAATCCTGTTGTCTGGCACGGCTTCTTCTCGTTCTGTGACTATTCCGGCCGGAACATTCCTGGACGTGATCCGGATTAAAAGCACGTCAGCAATGACGTTTTCTGTCGGGCTTAGCGCCGGCACTAAAGAGATCGTTTCCGACGAAGCCGTGGCGGCAAATTCGGCCCACTTCGTGGATCGATTATATGATTTTGAAACAGCGACAACAATATACTTCAGCGGGTTAGCAGGTACTTACACTATCAAAATCGTGTTCAAATGAAAGGGAAAGTTTTATTGTTGCTGGCCATTGTGCTGGCGTTTTCAGCGTCTGTTTTTGCTCAGCGTACCACAGTGACAGACGTGCTTCAATTGCCGTCTTCCAACGGAAAAAAGGTGTCGAGTATCATGACCGACACGACGCTTACGGGCGCGACTGATGCCATGCTGGTGTCGGCGCTGGCTGTCAAAAAATACGTCGACTCTCGCTCCGGGGGTAGTATTACCCAGCCCGTAATCTACAGCGTTGGCTTGGGTTCTCCGCTTCCTACGCAGCCTGTTCCGGCGGGATCAGCAGCAATTCAGATCATTGATGTGAACGGGAATAAGGCGCTACACCTGAGCAATGGCGTATCGTGGGTGAGCGTGGGCGAATTGCTGGGAGTGAAGAATGTGGACAGTTTAAATATAACACCAGGAGAGATTAAACTGGTGCATATTGGGCGCAATGGTGCGGCAACGGGGCAGGTTTTGAAGTGGAACGGGACGGCGTGGGTGCCATCATCCGACGCTACTGCGCCGACCGGGGCCGCTGGAGGCGACCTGGATAGCAACTACCCAAATCCGACCGTTGTGGCCATTCAGGGGCATCCTCTTTCAGATGCGGTTCCATTACCTGGCCAGACGCTTATTTGGGATGGCGGTTCTTGGAACCCGACCGCTCCACCTGGTGCGGCTCACGAATACGCTGATCCGGGTTGCCTTGCGCCTACTGTGGTTCCCGATCCTATTGTCGGGCCTTTCTTGGCATGGAATACGGATTGTCTCGAACAGTGGCGGTGGAATGGATTGGAGTGGGTGATCGATGGCTCTCCGGCCGGAACGTTTTATACAACGAGCCAATTTGCTGGAAATGGGGAGCCTGGAACGCCGCTGGCATTGGCGCAGAATGGCGCGAGTACGGGGCAGGTGATGAAGTGGAATGGCACGGTGTGGGCGCCTGGGACGGATGCGACGGGTGGTGGAGGTGTAGTAGTCCCTGGAAAAAGAATTCCTTATGGAACTGGGCTTACACTGAGTAGCGAGGCGGCGTTCACTTATGATACCGCACAAAATCGGCTTAATGTAGATACTCTATCAGCAATAAGGGTCACGGCTCAAATATGGGATAAAGGTTTACAGGGCGCAACTTATAATGTTGCAGCTTATGGTATTTTGCCAAATGGGGCAGACATAACGGCAAATCTTCAAAAACTTTTAGATACAATATATGTGCATGGTGGCGGAAAAATAACCTTTAACGCAGGCACTTACCGGATAAATGGAAAAGTGAAGCCACGTGTAAATTATAATGGGCTTAACGCGCCAAATTCTCCGGATATAGTTTTCGAAGGCGCTTCTTCATTTAATTCGGGGAATTATTTATCCCCTGTTGGTGGAACCATACTTGATTGTCGATACAATGGCGACACTATCGGGGTGTTTCAATTTAGAAGCACAGGAAAAACGGAGTTTTCAAGAATTACCTTTATAAAAGGTGCTACTGGACTTGAGGGAACCCCATTTATACACACTACATTCAGAACGCTACATATTCACGACTGTGCATTTATCGGCTTTTCAGCAACAAGTAGATGCGCTGGAATTATCCTTGGTGGAGACGTAGCATATGAAGGCGTTTCGCCTGCTGACACGTCTTTTTATAATGGATTCCAAGGTTACGGAACCGTAATAGAAAATAATTTTTTCAACTTTATAAACACAGGTGTTAGATTTAAAACTTATGCGAATGCGGTAGTGGTTACAAATAATAATTTTTGGAATGGATGCGGAGGGCTTGCGGCCATTACAATCACTCCGGCGGCTGCAAACTGTTACGGCAACGTTATTTCTAATAATCTAATTGAAATGTCTGCGTATTCGTATGGAATACTTCTTGGACGGGCAAATGGAAACAGCATCATACATAACAACTTTTTCGATCCTGTTCCTGGTACATCAAAGGCAAATGTTAGGGCGCTGCAACTGACAAACAATATGGTTGTTTCGGGCGGCGTAGGTGGCACGATAGACGACCTTTACGATCCATTTCAGAGTATAAGGTATATTCCGTGGGTACCTGGAGATACTGCTATTGTCCCGAACTATGAGTTACACAAGGCAGGCAACAAAGTCTTAATGGAATCGGTGAGCGAAAGGGTTTTTTCCGGCACCGACGAGGCATATATGACGATAAAAACGACAACGCCATACGGTCAACAATTAAAAATAGACAAATCCGGCGTTACATCAATCCTCGCGTCGTTTCTGGACTATTCCGGGAATACTAAAGAATGGACATTTCCTGTTACCTCGTCAGGAACAGGGCGTCTTACGTCAGAGGGGAACTTACGCATATTTGCTAAAACGGGGGGGGAGGTCTATATCGGAGACGCGGCAAACCAAAATCATTTATTTTTGTCCGGAACTCTTTATGGTGGGTTGACATCGACAACTACGCCGTTTAAAGTTGGGCAATCCGATAAAATAGTTTGGGGGGATACATCCAATCCGCTTTCAGGTGACGCAGCCGGACTTACGTCGACAAGTATTAATATTTTGAGAACCATAAACGCGGCCGGAAGCGACGGGAGACACCAGGCATCCGAATTTTATGCCACCGGAACGGGGGCAAATTCGTTGCCGTCAGGAACAACCGCACAAGCGCCTTCAGGTGTTCAGGGTTTGTTGCGAATTAATAAGTCTACAAGAAAACTAACAGTTGTAAGGACTGGGACAAGTTACGACGATGTTCTTACTGCACAGGACACTATGGGGGCGTCAATTGGTCAGGTGTTGCGTTGGAATGGCACATCTTGGGTTCCTTCCAATGATTATGAGGTGGTTTCAATGGTTGTTGCTCAACCAACAAGTAATTTTACTTCCACGGGTGTTGTCCCAGATGGGGCATGGCGTGTTCCATCGACATTCAACGGCTGGACTCTTTATGGTTACACTGTATCATTGTACACGGCTGGTTCTGGGTCTGGCTCTATCACAATCCAAGTCAATCGTGCAACGCCTGGAGGTGGATCCTCGAGCGGATGTTCTATGACTTTTTTGGCTGGTGATGTGCAAAAAGATGTTGTTAACTGCGGATTGACACTTTCTACAGGAGATATGTTGCGGTTGAATGTTGGAACAAATGACCTTGCTACGTCTGCTCAAGGCCTTGTTGTTACATATATTTTAAAGCCATGATAAAGGCCTTTAAAAGGTGATTAAAAAGGGGTGTTTTCAAGATTCTTGAAAACACCCCTTTTTTTGCAAGCGTTTTTTTGCTTTTGTGAAATGCAGCGCGTTTAAAAGTGTACTTTTGGTTTTGCGGATTATACTCCCTCTATTTTAATGTTCATTTTCTGCTTGCCTGCCTAAAAAGGGCCGCTGCCCCTGGTGCGATTTCAGCCCTCTGCATCGTTCCTTAAATCAGGAGTACTCTACGCATTGTGTCCTTCGTGAAACCTTGGTGCACGTTGTGGTAAAAAATTTTAACCACCAAGTTCACAAAGGTTTCACAAAGGACACAACGCGTAGCATACACCTGATTCTGTAAGATATTCCCAGACACGGTTTCAAACATACGGGCAAAAAAAAACCCGGCGCTCGTTTGCGCCGGGTCGGTTTCCCGTATATAATCTCATGAAAAGTTTCAGAATCTGTGTGTCAACAATTACCGCTTTCTCGAATATCACCGCCGTTTTCTTTTATTGACAGTACAAAAGTGCAAACATTTCTACCATATGCAAAGAACACAAAACTGAATTTGTTGATTTGTTAGTCCCTGTATATAGCCCAATCAAATAGCATGTTTTTTTAAAATATGATCAAAAACACCCGTATTTGCGTAAATTCAAGCCTTATACATATACGCAGACCTATCCATTTGTTGATTTTTTTAATATAAAAAATCTTTTATTTTTTTCATATTTTTTTTCAAAAGTTGAATTTCCGCTGATTATGGAGGACAAATCGAACCTCCACGCTCAAAAAAGGGCAAAAAAAAACCCGGCGCTCGTTTGCGCCGGGTCGGTTTCCCGTATATAATCTCATGAAAAGTTTCGGAATCTGTGTATCAAAGTTTTCCGCTTTCTCTTGCTGCACCGCCGTTTGCTTTCTTTGATGATACAAAAGTGCAGCACATGATTCCACTGCCAAAGAACAAAAAAAGAAATTTGTTGAGAGATATGAATCAAGAAAAATTTAAAATTTGATTCAAAAACACGACAAAAACAGGGCATTTGCAGGCAAAATAGACCGCTTATGTGTGTCAACCGGTTCAATTTGTTGATTTTTTTATTTGTTTTTTATTCAAATTTTTCATCATTTATCTGAAAAAAAATTTTGTACCAGCCTTTTTTCCAAAAAATGCACTGCCGCGCCACAGGGAATATTCAACCTACTTACAGGGCATACAGCATTTTAAAAGAGCAGGATACCCGGATTCGTGTATTTTTCCGCCAAACAAATTTGAATTCAATGAAATTGCATTTGCTGCTTGGCTTTCTCTTTTATGCCGCTTTGTCCAGTGCGCAGGAAAAAATCAACCTTGCCTACTACCTTCCTGATATTTCCTACAATCCGGCAGTACCCACTCCCGCACAGTATCTGGGGTATGAAATAGGAGAGTGGCACCTGAGCCACGATTTGTTGGTCGGCTACATGCGTGAACTGGCACGTACAAGCAACCGCATTCAATTCAAAGAATATGGCCGATCCCACGAAAACCGCCCAATGATATGCCTCACCATCACCAGCCCTGAAAACCTGAGTCGTCTGGACGATATTCGAATGACGCGACAAAAACTTGCAGCCCCTGCGCAAAGCGCCCGGCTGGATGTGAAAAACCTGCCCGCTGTCAACTACATGGGCTATTCCATCCATGGCAACGAAGCCAGCGGTTGCAATGCAGCCATGATGGTAGCCTACTATCTGGCTGCCGGCCAATCGGTTGAGATACAGGAACTGCTCCAAAATACTGTCATCTTATTCGACCCTTGTTTTAATCCGGATGGGATGCAACGCTTTTCCTCCTGGGTCAATAGTCGACGCAGCCGACGTTATGTACCAGACCCTGCTGGCGATGAATTCAACGAACCCTGGCCGCGTGGTCGTTACAACCACTACTGGTTCGATCTCAACCGCGACTGGCTGGTAACGCAGCAACCGGAATCACAGGGGCGCGTAGGCATTTTTCAGGACTGGCACCCCAACGTACTGACGGATCACCATGAAATGGGCTCTGGTTCTACTTTCTTTTTCCAGCCAGGTGTTCCATCGCGTGTCAATCCGATTACGCCTGCCAAAAACCAGGAATTAACGGCCAAAATCGCTGAATATCATGCGCGGCTGCTGTCCGGCAAAAACATCCTTTTTTACACCAAGGAAAATTTTGACGACTTCTACTATGGCAAGGGCTCTACCTACCCCGACGCCAATGGCAGCATTGGTATTCTGTTCGAACAGGCCAGCAGCCGGGGTAGTGCCCAGCAAACCGATAATGGCCTGCTCACATTCCCTTATTCCATTCGCAACCAGGTACTCGCTTCCCTTTCCACTTTACAGGCAGTAAAAGCCATGCGGGTAGAACTCAATGAATACCAACGCGATTTTTTTAGATCGGCGGTCGAGGAGGCAGAAAAAGAATCCATCCAAGGATATGTGTTCAGCGATGCCAGTCGTGATTTTCCTGCGCGCGCGTTTTTAAATCTGCTGATGCGCCATCGGATCGAGGTGTACAATACCCGGCAGGATTTGCAGATAGATGGCGTCACTTATCCGGCAGGAAATGCATTCTGGGTGCCGCTCCAGCAACCCAATTATCGCCTCATAAAAGGCATTTTTACGCGCCAGACTTCTTTTGCAGACAGCATTTTTTACGATATTTCTGCCTGGACGCTGCCCGACGCTTTCGGTTTGCAGTGGGCTGGTGTGCCCTCGGCCAGTCTGCCCAAATCGTGGAAACCATCAGACGATATTTCACTGACCTCGCGATATGGGTTGTCCACGGTGCGCGAGCCTGCCTATGCCTACGTGATCGATGCCGCAGGTTACGAGCAGCCCCAGTTGCTGTATCAACTGCTGGATGAAGGGTTGCGCGTGCGCGTGGCTACCCGACCATTTTCTGCGGATGGGCGTACCTACAAGGCTGGTAGCCTCGTGATTGCGGCTGATCGACAGCCCCTGTCCCCGGCCGATTTGCTTCAAAGAATGAATCAAATGCAGCATATTTTACCCGTTTCCTCCATTTCCAATGGAATGACTTCTGAAGGGCCGGACCTTGGCAGCGATCAATTTGCTGTGGTGCGGCTCCCGAAAATTCTCCTGCTCACAGGCAAGGGCGTCACACCGGAATCTGCCGGTGAGTTGTGGCACTTGCTCGATACACGCTACAACATCCCGGTTACTTCGGTGGAGACCACCCGATTCGACGACCTGAACCTGTCGAAATACAATGTGCTTTTGATGGCGGATGGCACCTACAACAATATTACGCCCGATAAAATACGTCAATTTGTGCAAAACGGAGGCACGGTGGTGGCTACCGGAGGCGCACTGAAATGGCTTTCCAAACAAAATCTGCTGGCCCTCGAAATGCGCAATGCTTCGAATGAAAAAAATACGCGCCGCCCTTACGACGCGGTGGAAGATGACATGGGCGCGCGTCGTTTGCCCGGTTGCATTTTTGAAGCGACGCTCGACCTGACGCATCCGGTTTGCTATGGATACGAGCGCACAACGCTGCCTGTATTTTACAGCGACGCCATTTTTGCAGATGCCCCTTCCAACCCGTATGCGGCTCCGGTGGTGCTCGGTAGCAGCCCCTTGATAGCCGGATATGTCAATTCACGCTTTCAGCCATTGATTAAAAATGCTGCGGTAGTAGTAACAGGCGGCATCGGCGCCGGGCGTCTGATCGGCTTTGCCAATGCCCCTAATTTCCGCTCGTTCTGGTTCGGCACCAATCGTATGCTGGCAAATGCTGTCTTTTTTGGCAACCTCATCCATGGCGACACAGTGGTGCGCGGAAAATAGTTGTGCACACTTTTTGTCAGAATTTTCAAATACTTTTGAAAACAAAATAGCGGATTTCGCTATTTAAGTACCAAGACCTTATTCGTTGATAAAATTCTTCTCGGTCTTTTGAGGCAGGATCACGTTATTTTTTTCAACAATAGCGCTGCTATTACTTCAAAAAATGCCTCATCCGGCCTCAAAACTCCTTCGATAATTTTATCAATGAATAAGGTCTTGGTACTTACTGCATAAACCGTGTGATCCTAACATGATGAACTTTCAAGAAGGCAAACAAAAATTCATCGAATCCTGGGGCAAAATGGCCAGCGATTGGGGTATAAACCGTACGATGGCGCAGGTACATGCCTTGCTTCTCATTGCAGCCGAACCTTTGACTGCCGATGAGGTCATGAGCGAACTGGATATTTCGCGTGGCAACGCCAATATGAATATCCGCGCGCTGATGGATTGGGGCCTGGTACACAAACAATTGCGCACCGGCGAACGCAAAGAGTATTTTTATGCGGAAAAAGACATGTGGGTAGTGGTGCGGCAGATTATTCTCAATCGGAAAAAACGCGAACTGGAGCCTATGCTGAAAGTGCTTGAAGAAATTTCGAGTGTGGAAAACAACTGCCCCGAATCAGAAAGTTTTTGCACAGTGGTGCGCGACATTCGCAAGTTTTCCAACAAAGCCAATCAGACCCTCGATGCATTGGTAAAGGCCGATGCTACCTGGCTGAGCAACCCGCTTTTCAGCCTCTTACGTTAATCCTGCTTTTTTTGCAGCAATAAAAAATAATGATCGGCAACCGGGGATAACCACCGCGCTGCCGATTTTTTTTCCAGCCATTCCAGCAGCCTTAGCCACTTGGGCCTTTTAAGAAAAAACGGGTCCAGATAGGATGGTGGCAACCAAAAACCGATCGGACGACACTCTTTTATAGTGTACCCTGGCAATAAATCGCCCAACTCCTTCGGGCTAAAATACCACGTTGGGATGAAGGTGTCCACATCCAGCCGCGCCTGAACCGCTGTGCGGCTCCCACGGCGAAATGCCTCATCTGCTTTGCCTTTAAGCAGAAAATACAGCGTTTCCCAGCAGGTGAAACGACTCATTACGACCAGCGCCAACCATCCTCCTGGCATCAACAAAGGTTTCATATGCTGTCCCCACTGCCTGATTTCTTCCGGCGAAAGGCAATTCAATCCTCCAAAATCGGAAAACAACAAGTCGAAAGGCGCATATTGCAATATCCTTTCCTGTGTATGCAACTCTTGCATGGAAACAACAGCCGTTTGTAAATGCTTGCTCAAGCCCGATTTTTCTGCTTTATCTGCCGTAATTTCCACCATTTGAGATGAAATGTCGGTAGCCAGCACCTGCTTTCCCCGGCCGGCGAGCCAAATCGCATCTGTTCCGCTCCCGCAATTGCATTCCAATACGTTTTGAATGTTGTTTTCCTGAAAAAAACGGCTCAAAAAGTACCAGACGCGCTGCCGCTGCGCCCATCCCACGGCCGTATCGGAAAAACTTCGGTCGTAGTCCTGCGCTATTTTGTCAAAAGGCGTCGGGTCAGGTTGTGGATGCTCCATATTTAGTGGCCGTTTTTTGCTCCAGCCTGCCAAGGCGCCAGCGATCGAGCAGGGCCGCCGGTGCGTAGTAAAAGGTGCGCACAGCCCGGCGCAAGTTGGCAGAGCGGCCGGCGAGCAGGTTTTTCCATTCTGTTTTTCCTTGTTGAAGCCTGAATTGCTTGTGCACCAGCCGGTGCAGTCTCCTGTAAAAGGCGGGCGAAAACGTGGCCGGATACATCATGGCCAGGTCGTCGGACACTTCCCAGTTTTGTTTGTCGCCCAGCAAAGCCTTCACTTTGTCATAAAATTTGGTGCCTGGCAAGGGGTACGATACCGAAATGCCAATATCGTGCGGCTGAAGTTTTTTTAGCATTCGGAGTGTGGCGTCGATGTCGGCGCGGGTTTCTCCGAGGTAGCCGAACTGGAGGAAAAAACACACTTCTATCCCTTTTTTCTTGAGCAGCCGGGTGGCCTCGGCAATTTCTTCTACCGTAGTGCCTTTGTCCATGGCATCCAGAATTTTCTGGCTGCCGCTCTCGGCGCCTACCCACACTTGCCGCAGGCCGGAGGCAGCCAGCGCATCGATGGTGTCTTCCTTGAGCAACAAGTCGACCCGGCTTTGAATTTTGTAGGTAAAATGCAGGTTTTTGGCTTGAACCACATCTCGGAAGCGTTGCACCCAGCCGGGTTTCAGTCCAAAAATATCATCGGCCATCCAGAAGTGGCGAACGCCGAATTGATCGATTAAATATTCAATTTCTGCTGCCACCCGCTCGGGGCTGCGCGAGTTGTAGCGGTTGCCATAAATGGGTTTGGCGCACCAGTTGCATTTATAGGGGCAGCCGCGTGTGGTGGCTAGGTTGAGGGAAAATGTGCCATGCGCGCGCTCCCAGATGTTTTTGTAAGCAGCAATATCTACCAGATCCCAGGCCGGATCGGGCAATTCGTCCAGGTCGTGCAACACGGGGCGCGGCGCTGTTCGCAGCACATTTTCCGAATTTTCAGGGCAATAGGCAAGGCCCGCGATATCGGAAAAATCTCTGACCCCGGCTTCCAAAGCAGCGATCAGCGCCTGCAAGGTCTGTTCACCTTCTCCCAAAATAACAAAATCGGCCCCTTCCTTCAGATATTGTTCAAAATGATCTGTACTGTCGCTGCTGTTTACGATGACATGACAACCTTGCGCTTTGCCCGTTTTTGCCATGTCGAAAGCGGCCTCGCGCATACGCGTGAGGCACATTTTGGTGAGATAATTGAACCCATCGTCATAGATCACCAGGTAACGCGGCTTTTCACGCACCAATATCAAAGCCAGTTCAGAGGGTGAATCTTTCAGCCCCACATCGAACAAACGGACCTGAAAGCCGAGCGAGCGCATCAGCGCTGCGGCATAAATAGTGCCATAGGGCGGATAAGGTTGCTGCGCCTCCCACTGCTTGCGGTCGAATTTATAGAAATAGGAATGTGTGAAAAGTATATCGGTCATTTACCCGGCCTTTTGCGATTGCAGCGATAAAAGTAATACGGCTTCTGACTGCCCGACGCAAAAACGGGTTTCAAATTTTGCCAGTTTATGCCATCGCTTGCTCTATGTTTGCCGACATCAATTCAAAATTTTCTGTTTATGCCTCACCACATCGATCGCCGTTCTTTCCTGCAAAAAACTGCACTGGCAGGCGCCGCACTGGCAACGCCTACTATTCTGTCGTCTGAAACAACTGAACAAACTACTCTTCAAACAAAGGAAAAATCTGCTATTAAAAACAAATTGCGTATCGGCTTTATCGGCGTCGGGCTTCGCGGACAAAACCATGTGGAAATGGCGCTGATGCGCGACGATTGCGAAATCGCCGCACTGGCCGACCCAGATGCGCGCATGATGGCCGATGCCCTGAAAATGATCGAGGAAAAAGGGCGCAAAAAGCCCGATGTGTATGCCAATGGGCCACATGACTACCAGCGTTTGCTGGCCGATAAAAACATCGATGCCGTGGTCATCGCTTCTCCCTGGGAATGGCATACCGCGCAATGCGTGGCAGCCATGCAAGCCGGCAAATATGTGGGAACGGAAGTAGGTGGCGGCTTTTCGCTCGATGAGTGCTGGCAACTGGTCAACACCCACGAAGCCACCGGCGCGCACCTCATGTTTATGGAAAATGTGTGCTATCGTCGTGATGTGATGGCCGTATTGCAAATGGTGCGCGAGGGGCTGTTTGGCGAACTGATGCACCTGGAAGGCGGGTATCAGCACGATCTGCGTGGCGTAAAATTCAACGATGGACAAACGCCTTACGATTCCGGCGTCGAATTTGGCGAAAAAGGCTTTTCTGAAGCGCGCTGGCGCACCAAACACTCCGTATATCGAAACGGCGACCTGTACCCCACCCATGGCGTCGGGCCCGTGGCTATGATGACCAACATCAACCGGGGCAACCGGTTTTTGTACCTCACATCCACCGCCACCAAAGCACGCGGCTTGCATAATTACATAGTGGAGCACCCGAAAGGTGGCCCCAGCCATCCCAATGCCAAGGTGGAGTTCAACCTGGGCGATGTGGTGACGACCATTCTAAAAACCTCCAACGGTGAAACCATCCTGCTCTCGCATGATACTGGGCTGCCACGCCCCTACTCGCTGGGATTTCGGGTACAGGGCACCAAAGGCATCTGGATGGATGTGAACAAAAGCCTGCTTTTGGAAGGAAAAACGCCTGCGCACAAATGGGAAGATGCGCAGTCATGGCTCGATCGTTACGATCACCCCTTGTGGAAAAAATACGGCGCCGATGCCAAAACGGCCGGGCATGGCGGTATGGACTTCTTTGTGTTTCACCATTTTGTGGAAAGTGCCAAACAGAACATCGCTCCCCAGATGGATGTTTATGACGCGGCTACCTGGCTGGCTATTACGCCGCTATCCGAAGCCAGCATTGCCACAGGCAGCGCACCGCAGGCTTTCCCGGATTTCACCCGCGGACGATGGACGGAAAGGAAAGCAGATTTTGCGATGGGAGATATTTTTTAGAAATTTGGACGCAGATGGACTTCTATTGATTTTCACGAATAAAACCTTCTCACATAGATGGAAAAACAATATTCCAACGGCGAAATAACAGTGGTCTGGAACCCCGAGGCCTGCATTCATTCTACCCTTTGCTGGAAAGGTATGGCTCAGGTGTTTAACCCCAAAAAACGGCCCTGGATCAATGTGGATGGCGCCGATAGTGAGGCTATTATAGCCCAGGTAGAAAAATGCCCTTCAGGTGCGTTAAGTTTTTTCCGCAACAGCGAAAAAGACAATGCACCTGAAACCGTCGAACTAGAAACCATCGTGGAAGCCTCTCCCAATGGCCCCTTGATGGTGTATGGCAACATCCGGGTGAAAGACAGTGAAGGCAACGAAACCGTCAAACACAAAGTGACGGCTTTTTGCCGTTGCGGAGCATCCCAAAACAAACCGTATTGCGACGGCTCGCACCGAAAAATTGATTTCAAGGGGTGATCTTTCAGCATTAGACAAATAAAAAAAGCGGATTCACCCGGATTTGACAGGAAAAATTCCCCATTCAATCCGTGTAAATCCGCTCAACAATCTATGTAATCCGCGTTTACTAGCGTACAAACAGCAGTTCGTGGTATTTCACGAGCGGCCAGTACTGGTCATCTACGATCATTTCCAGATCGTCTACCGCTTCGCGGATTTTATCCATCTGCGGTTTTGCTTTATGGCACAGGATGTCGGCTTCTTCGCGTACACCTTCTGCTTCGTGTGATTTTTCCAACGCTTTGTGGAGTTTTTCCAGTCCATCACGGATGTCGCTGATATTTTTTACCACGCGTTTGAGCGTATCTTTTTGATAGCCGAGCGAGTCGTCCATATCGATAGCACGCAGCGCAGCGATGTTGGAGGCCAGTTCGGTCTGGTAGCGCAGTACGGCTGGCATCACCATCGAGTTGACGACGCTTTCGAGTGCTTTTGCCTCAATGCTGAGTTTGGTGCAGTAGGTGTGCAGTTGTACGTTGTGGTAAGCGTCGAGTTCTACTTTGCTCATTACGCCCGATTTGCCGTACAATTCCTGTCCGAGTTTTTTGCCCAGCACGTCCAGCGCTTCCGGTGTGGTGGCAAAGTTGTTGAGGCCCCGTTTGGCGGCTTCTTCTTTCCACTCGTCCGAATAGTTGTTGCCTTCGAAGCAGATGGCTTTCGATTTGCGGATATAACTTTTCAGTACAGTCAGGATAGCCTCATCCTGTTTGGCGCCTTTGGCTACGAGTTTGTCTAGTTCTGCTTTGAATTCTACCAATTGGAGACCCATCATGGCGTTCATGGCGGCCATGGGGCCGGCGCAGTTCTGGCTGCTACCTACGGCGCGGATTTCAAATTTGTTGCCAGTAAATGCAAACGGAGACGTACGGTTGCGGTCCGTGTTGTCCAGTTCCAGATTGGGCAGTTTGGAAATCAGGTCGATGGCGCGTTTCACTTCCTGGCCGTCCGATTTGCGGTCTTTCACCAGTTGATCGAGCAGTTTCGACATAGCATCACCGATGAACACCGAGATGATAGCCGGCGGCGCTTCGTTGGCGCCCAGGCGGTGGTCGTTGCCCGCATGCGCGATAGCCGAGCGCAGGATGTCGGCGTATTTGTGTACGGCTGCGATGGTATTCACAAAGAACGTAAGGAAGCGCAGGTTGGTGCTGGGGTTTTTACCTGGCGACAGGAGGTTGACGCCGGTGTTGGTGCCCATGCTCCAGTTGTTGTGCTTGCCCGAACCGTTGATGCCGGCAAATGGTTTTTCATGCAGCAGCACACGCAGTTTGTGGCGGCGGGCTACGCGCTCCATGAGATCCATCAGCAACTGGTTGTGGTCGACAGCCACGTTGATTTCTTCAAATACCGGCGCTACTTCGTATTGAGCAGGCGCCACCTCATTGTGGCGGGTACGCACCGGGATACCCAGTTTGTGGCTTTCCGTTTCCAGGTCGCGCATAAAAGCATACACACGCTCCGGAATGGAACCGAAATAGTGGTCTTCCAACTGCTGGTGTTTGGCAGCCGCGCGGCCCAGCAGTGTACGGCCGGTCATCACCAGGTCGGGGCGGGCGCTGAAAAGAGCCTCGTCTACCACGAAATATTCCTGTTCCCAACCGAGGGTAGCCGTAATTTTTGTTACATTGGAATCGAACAGTTGCGCTACAGGCACAGCGGCTTTATCGAGGAATGCCTGCGAACGAAGCAGTGGCAGTTTGTAGTCCTGCGCTTCACCGCCATAGGTTACAAAAATGGTCGGGATGCACAGTGTTTTGCCATCGCCTACTTCCATGATGAAGGCGGGGCTGCTCGGATCCCAAACAGTATAACCGCGGGCCTCGAACGTGCTGCGCATACCACCCGATGGGAAAGATGAGCCGTCGGGTTCTTGCTGTACGAGTGCAGAACCGGAGAACTCTTCGATCACCTGTCCGTCGTGCGTCAGGTTGAAGAACGAGTCGTGTTTTTCAGCCGTTTTGCCTGTGAGCGGCTGGAACCAGTGTGCGAAGTGCGTGCAGCCTTTTTCTTCCGACCACTTTTTCATGCCTGCTGCAATATCGTCGGCTACTTCGCGTGTCAGTTTTTGCCCGCTCTGAACGGCCGCTTTTACACTGAGGTACGCATTCTCAGGCAGGTACTTTTTCATGGCCTCGTCATTGAAGACATTTTCTCCAAAGTAGGAGGCAATTTTTGCGGCAGGGCCTTCGCCAAGTTCTCCTGCGAAAGATTCTGCCCGGGTCTCCAAGGTCTGGAGTGCGTTGAAACGAGAGAGGGACATCTTAAAATCTGGTATGTTGAATGAATAGAAATGAATGCCAATGCCAGTGCCTGCTGCTCTCCGGGTCGAATGAATCCTTGATTCGATGTACAGACGTTTTTGTCCATACAAGACCGGAGAATAGCAGGAAATAATCAGGTTCGAATGTAGTTAGGAGCGGCTTGAAGGGCTGGCAAAACAAATAATATTTGGATTTGCCATTTTTACGAGGGAGTCTTCTCCATTTGCCGATCGGGGTCGACATTGCCGTAAAATGCTGCAACGAGAAGAGCAATGATCGCATTTGTGGTTAGTAAACGCGCTTACAATGCTGCAAATGTAGCATTTTTTCAGTAAAAACTATTGAAAATTATAGTTTTTACATAGATTAACATAATTTGAAAACAAAAGAATCAGGAAGGAAAATAGGCGGTTTTGCAAATTTTTATTTTGTTCACAAAAACAAAACCGGGTGATAATACTTTTCTGTACAAAAGGTGCGCTTTTACGCTTTTGTCCTCATGTCTTTGATTTGCAGGGAAATTCTCCTTTCTCCGCGCCAGAATTCTTCCCGGATATTGAAGGCAATATCGAATGGCTGACCGTTCAGTTCTTGAAATTTTTCGCCCAGATCAAAGCCTACGCCGCCAAACACAACTTGTCCCTGCGCGCTTTTAAGGGAAAACCGCACGTGGTTGTTCTCCAGCAAGCGGCTCTGGCCGGTATCTACCACATCTGTTGCGTAAAAAACGGGATTTCGATTGTGCGGGCCGAAAGGTTCGAAGCGTTTGAGCGTTTTCCAGAATGCAGGTGTAATATTTTCCAGCGGAAGCAAGCCGCTGATGTCCAGGATGGGCTGCTCGGCAGTGCGGCTCATTTGTTGTTGCACCGCCTGTTCGAAACGGTGTTCAAATGCCTCCACGTTTTCCACCGGCATTTGCATACCGGCTGCATGTGCATGTCCTCCGTAGGAGTAAAACAGGTCTTCGCACGACTGCAAGGCGGTGTACAGGTCGAAACCCGGCACCGAGCGCGCCGACCCCACGGCCCTGCCATTGCTTTCCGTCAGTATAACGGCCGGGCGGTGAAACCTTTCGGCCATGCGGCTCGCGGCAATTCCGATAATGCCTTTGTGCCAGCCTGCATTGTACAGTACGATACTTTTAGTGTGTTCATACCCTGGATGCGACAACACAATGCCGATGGCTTCGTTGGCTGTCTGGTGGTCTACCTCGCGGCGTTCCTTGTTGCGGCGCAGGAGTTGGGAGGCATAATTGAGGGCGCTGTTTCGGTCGCTGGAAAGCATCAGGCGCACGGCATCCCGCGCGTCGCCCAGGCGGCCGGCGGCATTGATCATGGGACCCACGGCAAAAACCAGGTCGTTTACATTTACAGGCGTTGGGCGGCCACTTTTTTGTATCAAGGCCCAAAGGCCGATGCTGGGAGCATGTTGCAGGCGTTTGAGTCCCAAGTGCGCCAACACACGGTTTTCGCCGGTCATGGGTACAATATCACAGGCGATGCTGACAGCCAGCAGGTCGAGCAAATCACTTAGTTCCTGCACAGGCACATTGTGAAAAGAGGCAAATGCCTGGGCCAGTTTGAAAGAAATGCCGCAGCCGCTGAGTTCTTTGTAGGGGTAAGGACAATCAGGCCGCTTCGGGTCGAGGTTGGCCACGGCCTCCGGCAAGTCGCCTTCCGGCACATGATGATCACACACAATGAAGTCGATGCCATACGACCTGGCAAGCGCCACTGCTTCGTTGGCCTTGATACCACAGTCCATGGCAATCACCAGCCCGCACTGCTGTTCGCAGGCATATTCCACACCGGCTATGCTCACGCCGTATCCTTCCTTGTCTCTGTCGGGCAGGTAATAATCGAGGTGGGTATGAAAACGCGACAAAAACCGATACATCAGGGCGACACTCGTGGTGCCATCTACATCGTAATCGCCATACAGCAGGATGCGCTCGTTGTTTTTCACGGCCTGGTCGAGGCGTTGCACGGCCCGATCCATATCCTTCATCTCGAAGGGGTCGTGCAGTTGTTCCCAGCCCGGGCGGAAAAAAAGTTTGGCGGCCTCCGGCGTAGTAATGCCGCGTTGTACCAGCAAGGTACAAAAGATGCGATCCATCTGCGTAGCAGACTGCAGGGCATCGACGAGCGATTCATCGATTGCGGGAAATTGCCAGAGCGGGGATTTCATTGCGTGTTTTGAATAGTTTCAGCAGGGCGAAGATATTATTTTTGGAAAAAATCCCGAATCATCCCCTACTGGTGATAATTTCAAGAGGTATTCAGATGGGGTCAGAGTATTTTTTGGAAATCCAACTCCAAATTTTTAAACTACTACCTATTATGGCACTATCTAACCCAATCCATAATAGGCTGATTACCAACTCTCCTTTCGCAAACATCTCTGGATTTACCCATGTGAACGGGTCATAAATGTCGTAGTTGTTCCAATTAAAAGTCTTAACGAAAAAAAGTAGTTTAGTGGAATAAGAATTACACATAGTGCAAGGACAAAACCAAAAATAGCCCAAGCCTTTGATCTACGTCGTCTTTCTTCAATTTTTTTGGAAAACAAATCACTCATCCAACTTGCCCATCCAAAACATCCCCTCTATATTTGTCACGTCCCCGGATTTCGCAAGTGAAAATCCAAATTTTTGAATCCAGAACAGGCTGTTCGCGCAGTCTGTCTTTGCTCTCCTGTTCCACGCCGCATCTGATCGTTGTGTGGTTAAACACGCTTTAATCTACATTTATTTCCTTCTAAATCATTCATTACCCTTAGTTGAACAACTGAGTGGCTACTCTTTTTGCGATTTCAACATTTTTTATTGCTGTGTTTGGGCTGTGGCCTTTAAACACACAGCTATCCTATTCGAATATCTTTTGTGCGCGCAAAATGTATTATATTCTTAATCAATGTTAACTTCTTACAAAAACATGAAACCGAACGACAATTTTTTCCATCATCCGATTTACGCTTTACTCCAACGCTGCTTACTGATCCTGCCGATTTTCCTGACGACCTTTTCCGACCTTTGCGCACAGACTGAAACTATATTCTACCGATCCTGGGTACAACACACGAATTCGTTCGATCCGACTTTTATCAATCACATCGTTTCCGAAGCCGACAACGCACATGACTGTTTTTACGTAGCTGGTTCTACTAAGAATACGATTAATACCTATAGTCTTTCCATTACCAAATACCTGGACCCAGGTGTGGAAGTATGGAACAGACGTTTTAATCTTGACACTCTGGGCAATGTCCACGTGGCGGATGTCGCGGTGGATACTTCTGGGAATGTATTGGTGACCGGTTCGGCTTACAACGGTGCTACCAATTTATACGATCTGTTTGTCGTAAAATACAACCCATCGGGTACCAAACTCTGGCAATACGTCTACAATGGTTCCAGTGGTATTTACGACAGTGGTACCGCTATTACTTGTGCTGCCAACGGTGATGTATTCGTGTCGGGTGTTACCTGGCCTGATTTATTCGATACCGATGCGCTGACTTTGCGATTGAACAGCAGCGGTACGCAGCAATGGCTTACCACTTTCGACAATGTTTCGCTGAACGATGCGGCAGGCACTATAGACCTGGACGGCTCATTGGTTATCATTACGGGTTTCACCCAAAATACGGCTACAGAATGGGCTTATTTTGTCGCTCGTTACAATGTGAGTAATGGTACAGTGGACAGCCAGCGCATCATCGATGAAGAAGGTACGGAAATAGAACAGGTTAACGCCGCTACTGTTGATGCCGAAGGCAATATCTATATCACTGGCAGCCTGGGTAGTGGGAGTAACGGGTTCGACGTACGCACAGTTACACTCGACCCAGATTTGGTTGTATTATGGACAGATACCTGGAACGGTGCGGGCGATGCCGATGATATGGGGCGCAGCATTGTCGTGGATGAGGATAAAAACGTAATGGTGGTAGGCTATACTACAGATGGCGGCGACCGCGATGCGCTGTTGCTTCAGTACAATGCGGGCAGTCTCATCAATTCCGAAACTTATGACGGCGGCGAAGGTAATGATGAATACACCCAGTTACTACTTGGCGCTGACGGTAACATGATGGTGTCAGGTTATTCTACCAAGAAAGGTAATATCGATTTTCTTTCGGCGTATTACGCCAGCAATGGTACCTTGCTGTGGTCGGAAACCTATAATGGCTTGTTGAACAAGGATGACAAGGCCCAGCATATATCTAAAGGGAAGGGAGAAGACTACATTATCTCCGGTTCTACCCGTGACCCGGAAAATGAGAATTTGGAAACTGTTCTGAGCATCCGATACATCATGCACGAATTGGTAAAACCGCAAGATGAAGCGGTAACAGCACCATTCGTTGAAAACCGTGGTCAACTCCTTTATACCAATGGCACGTCAGCCAGTAGTGTACGATATTACTCTCGCAGCACATATCCAAACCTATTTCTGACCGATGAAACGGCGCATTTCGTCTTCTCACATATTGATACCTCAGCTATTACTACGGATACAATAGTCCGACTGAATATGGATTTCGCAGATGCGCTGCCCAACCGACCTGCCCCGGCAGTGGGAGTAGAACGACAGGACTGGTTTCACAATTATTACTACGATCATATTCCTGGAGGTCGAGAACGGACGCCACTATCCAATAAAGTGTTATTCCCGAGCATATATGAATATACAGATGCCATTTTCGGGCAAGGTGACGACGGCAATTTTATTCGCTTCATCTTCAAGCCCGGCAGTGACCCAGACGATCTGAAACTGGAATTCACCGGTGCTACTGCCATATCTGTTCTGCTAAATGGCGATCTGAAGGTGGAAACAATCTTGGAGGACTTGATCTTACCAGCACCGGAGGCAATGACGGTTAGTAGTACAGGCGTTGAAACGGAGATCACGGCATGGACACCGGAGTATTACATCGGGTTAGACGGGAAGGTGAAGATTGTGACAGATACGTATGATAGTGGTAAAACACTAATAGTGAGAATCGGTAAGGATCGAGGACAGACGGAGGTTGATAATTGGTGGAGTACCTATTATGGATGGACAGATTTGGATAATCAGAGTTCCGTAGACTACGATGAGGCATTTAATTTGTATTCTTGTGGTAATTCCAGAAGCGTCGATTTCCCCGTAAATCAATTTGTTGCCACGCCTGCTGGAAAATCGGACTGGACGGTTAACAAGTTTTCGACCAGTGGATTTCCGCAGTGGTTTACTATGATTGGAGGCGGTGATGAAGAGTCCTTGCCTTTTCGCGAAAGGGCATACGATATTTCGGCTGCTGGTACGGATTTATATGTAGGTGGTTTGACTGATTTAGCCTGGGGAACACTTCCTAATGAGAATGGGGGCTTTCAGGATGCAGATTTTTCTGGAGAAAATTTTACCAAAGGCGTAATAGCAAGGCTGGCAAAATCAAATGGTGTCTTAATGTGGGCGACTCTTTTTGGTGACGCTAATGCGTTAAGAGGAGGCGTATTAGGAGTGCAAGCTCTTCAGGGAGGAGGTGTTGCGGTAGTAGGTTATTCGCAAGGTATTACAGATGAAGAAGGCTCTCTATGGCAAAACGTTGATCCGGGTGGGGCCGCTTTTCAGCAGGATGAGCAGGAAGGCACTATGTATATAGCGGAATTTAATGAAGGTGATAACTTGGTGTGGGCGACGAAATTTGGTCCTTCCATCAGCCCAACAGGCAACATATCGCATGCGCCAGCGGATATTACGGAAGACGGAAATGGACGTCTTTTTGTAGTAGGTTCTGTTGAGAATGATGAAACTTCTGGAGATTTTTTCCCAAGTGGCCCTGGCGGAGGTATGGCGTATTCGGACGGAAAAGATGGTTTTCTGGCCGGATTTGGTGCTGACCGTTCCCTGATGTTTGCCACTTACATCGGTGGCACAGAAGAAGATTATGCTACAGGTGTTGCTTGTGATCCTACTACAGGTGATGTGGTAGTGCTGGGAACTGCCAAAAGTAGTATATC
Organism: Bacteroidota bacterium; assembly: GCA_020160935.1. Taxonomy (GTDB): domain Bacteria; phylum Bacteroidota; class Bacteroidia; order Chitinophagales; family Saprospiraceae; genus M3007. The sequence goes on from JAIUPL010000001.1 coordinate 278,109, forward strand.
AGATGGTTTTCCACTTCAAAGTTCAGGTAATCCACTTCAGGATGATAATACATTGGGAGGGGCATCAGACCTTTTTATCATGCGATTCGCTTCCAATGGTAACCTCGTTCACTCTCGTTATTTTGGTGGTGAAAATGACGAGTCAACTGACCCATTTACATTAGCAACATACAATGTAAATCCAGTCAACGGTCTCGCTATCGATGGAACTGGAAGTGTGTTCATTACCGGAAGTGCTGAAGCTGATTTACCGACGCTTTGGCCCGAAGATCAACCTGAATGGTTCTTTGAAGATTTTTCCGGAAATACCGACGCATTCGTAGCTGCTTTTGCTTCCAATTTTAAACTGGAATACTGTACCTATCTCGGCGGTTCGGCTCGTGATCACGGCAGCGATGTCGCCGTCACCAATGGTGTTTCTCATATCATAGCAATGGTAGGGCGTACGGAAGGAAAAAGTAACAACTATCCTACGTCCGGACCTGATGGATCTTATTTAAACCAACAGTCTCTGGGGGGCCAAATGGACGGTGTCATTTCCGTTATAAAAACGAATTATTACATTGTTCGCACCCAAGAGGTCTTATTGCCGGAATCTTTCATTTCGCTTTCTCCGAATCCTTGTACAGATATGCTGACAGTAACATCCAAAAAAGATGATATGAAACCTGTTAGTGCTTGTTTGTATGATATAACAGGTCGTTTGATGGCCCGGATCACGTTAAGTGAAGATCAAGAAACCTGGACAATCCCAGTTAGGGATTTAAGGGCAGGTACTTATCGTCTTGTACTGGACACAGGCTCTGGTCTATGGTCGGGTCTGTTTGTAAAAATAGATTAATAAATTCACTGGCAGGGATGGTCAATAGGAGGCCATCCTTGCCGTGTTTGTATCTAAAAACCATGAAAAAAGTCGCTTTTTATTTGGTAGTCTTGTTGGGCTTTACCGATAGTATGCAAATTCATGCGCAGGATTGGGAGGGTGTCGGATATTTTCAGGGCAACGGTATACTTGAAATATTTCCCGATACGATTGCCAATAAACTATACGTAGGTGGGGTATTCCAGTCAGTTGATGATGTAGATAGTCGAAATATTATTTGTTTCAACGGCTCGACCTTTGAACAAATGACTGACAGTTCAAATGTGAATGTTTGCTGGAATCTGGGCTGCCGAGGTGTGGCTTCTATTATAAGGTATCAGGATAAAATCATAGCAAGCTTAGTCCGATCTACTACTTATGAAGCCAATCCCCAGATTATAGGCGTAGGTGCTTGGGACGGAACAGGATGGTATCCCTTAGATGGAGGACTTGCCGATACATATAATGATTTTGTCTCTCAATTTCGTCCAGCGTCCATTTATGATTTTTGCCTGACCGGAGATACCCTTTATGCAGCAGGCTTTATTACCCATGTAGACTCCATACCAGCACTTGCCTTGGGTGCCTGGGATGGAGCACAGTGGCATAGTTTTAATGTGCCGGAGCCGACTATTCCCGGTGTCGACTTTATGCTCGCTAACAGCGTTGCAAAATACAAAGGGAAGATCTACCTGGGCGGGAACCTTGGCCTTACATTGAATGGCGAGTATATCAATGACTTAATTGTTTATGATGGCCTATTATGGGAAAAAGTCGGCGATGGTCTTGTCGATGGCTTGACCAATCTACACGACATGGAAGTTTTCCAGGACAAACTTTACATAGCGGGCTACTTTACTCAGGCTGACGGCAATCCTGGAAACAGCATCATGAGTTGGGATGGCGAGCAATGGAATGACCTGGGCGGCGGGGTATGTGGCTATGGTATCATCGATGATCTTTTCGTACATAAGGACAAACTCTATGTAGCAGGTCTCTTTGATTGCATCGGCGGTATCGAGGCACACAATGTGGCGGTATGGGACGGTACAAAGTGGTGCAGTGTCGGGCATTCTATTTTCAATCGTGCAGCCAGTGCAATTGCGGTATGGAATGATACCATTTATGCAGGCGGTGGTTTTTATGAAATCGATGGACAGCCGGTGACTTATCTGGCACGTTTCGTAGGCGATTTATCTACCAGTGTCTGTTCGGAAGTAGTGTCGGCTTTGGAATCTACAACATCCGCAGCGCCTTATCTGAACTTGTATCCCAATCCCGCAGGCAACATGCTAACAATCACTTGCTCCGGTATGGACCGGCTACTACGTTACGAAGTGGTAGACTTGTTGGGTCGTTTGCAATGGTCATGCGTGGACTGTAACGATCGTCAGGAGGTGCTGGTGTCGAACTGGTCAGCGGGTTCATATGTAGTACGAGCAGTTGGAGATAGTGGGATTATAACCAAAGGCTTTACAAAACAGTAGCCATGGAAAGCAAGGCATGACAACTTCTCTTTAGAATCTATTCTTTTCCCTCACTTCCGATTTGTATAGATTCTTTTCCAAAACGATCCCTGATAAGGAATTCACCAACCTTTGATCTTTCTGCCTTGCCAGGTCTTCCCTCCATCATTCCTGACATCCCAACGCCGTTCTTAGTGTTTTTTTCAACACCAAGAACAAACGTATAGCACTATTACCCATTACTCAAACCCCTGCGTTTCTATGCTCTTGATGTTAAAAAAACACCAACCGCGGCGCGGAGTTTATTCATGATTAAGTACCAGCGTGATATTGGTTGAAGTTATTTGATTTCGAGGTGCCGAAGGAAGAAGAGGTTTAGAGTATATTTCAAAAAAAATCCCGAATCCTGGCCTGCGCCAAAATCCGGGATGGAATATCTATATCAACTTGATGTTGAGGGAACATCAAAAATCGTCGTCATCGCCGTCATCGTCCGATACGGCTACTTTTGCGGCGGAGGCGCTTCTTACCGAGCCGGAAGCCAGTTTTTCCTTAATTTTTTGTTCAATTTCAAGGGCTACCTCCGGGTTGTCCTGCAAGAAAATCTTGGCAGCATCGCGCCCTTGTGCGATTTTAGCGCCGTTGTAACTGTACCAGGCGCCGCTTTTCTGGATGATGTCCATTTCGGAGCCCAGGTCGATGATTTCACCGGATTTGGAGATACCTTCTCCGAATACAATATCGAACGAGGCCACGCGGAAAGGCGGAGCAAGTTTGTTTTTCACCACTTTCACCTTCACCTGGTTGCCCACGAGGTTGCCGTCTTTGTCTTTGATAGCCGCGCCGCTTTTGCGGATATCAAGGCGCACGGAAGCGTAGAATTTGAGGGCATTACCGCCGGTCGTGGTTTCGGGGTTGCCGAACATCACGCCGATTTTTTCACGCAACTGGTTGATAAAGATGCAGCAGCAGCCGGTACGGCCGATATTGGCGGTCATTTTACGCATGGCTTGGCTCATGAGGCGCGCCTGGAGGCCCATTTTGGAGTCGCCCATTTCCCCTTCGATCTCCGAACGGGGTACGAGGGCCGCCACGGAGTCGACCACGAGAATATCCACCGCGCCGGAGCGAATCAGGTTTTCTGCAATTTCTAGGGCCTGTTCGCCATTATCGGGCTGGCTGATCAACAGGTTATTGACGTCTACACCCAGCGCTTCGGCATAAAAACGGTCGAAGGCATGCTCGGCGTCGATGATAGCCGCAATTCCGCCCTGTTTCTGGCATTCAGCGACGGCATGGATGGCGAGGGTGGTTTTACCGGAAGATTCCGGGCCGTAAATTTCGATGATACGACCTTTGGGGAGCCCGTAGCAGCCCAAGGCAATATCCAGGCCCAGCGAACCGGTTGGAATAACTTCGACTTCGATGGCCTGCTTGTCGCCCAGACGCATAATTGTACCTTTGCCGTACGTTTTGTCGAGGCGGTCTATTGTAGACTGTAGGGTTTTGAGTTTATTTTCTCTTTCGTCTGCCATGGTGTTGGTGCGTGCTGTTTAGGACTAAGTGTTAAATTGTGGGGACAAAAATAAACAAAGTGTTTCAATTAAAAAACATTTTGTCTTTTATTTTTGAAAAAATTGTTTTGCCGGTTGACATTTCCCTGAAAAGGAAATGTTGGAAATGGAATTTGACCGGGAAATGCTGGAGAAAAAATCAAACACAAATCAAATGCCGTCGATGAGGCAAACATACAGAAAAAACAGGTGTTATACCCCCCGTTTACAGGGCAATTGATAAAAATGGAACTCTTTTTTCGCGAATTCGGGCAAGGCAGCCCTGTACTGATTCTGCATGGATTGTTCGGCTTTTCCGACAACTGGCAAACGATTGCCAAAGCATTGTCTGACACGCACCTGGTCATCACGCCCGACCTGCGCAACCACGGCCGGTCGCCGCATGTTTCCACACATTCCTACCCGGAAATGGCCGAAGATGTGCGCCTGCTCATGGAACAGCACTGGATGTTTTCGGCCAGCGTAGTCGGCCACAGCATGGGCGGCAAGGTAGCCATGCAGCTGGCGCTCAGCCACCCGGAAATGGTAAACCGCCTGGTGGTGGTGGATATGGAACCGGGCGTAGCGGAAGACAACCATTCGTCCATTTTTCACGCCTTGCTCGACCTGGATTTGTCGAAAATGCCCACGCGAAAAGACATCGAAGCCTACCTTACCGACCGGATTCCAGACGCAGGCACCAGACAATTTCTGCTGAAAAACGTGACGCGCGAAGACGACGGGCGTTTTACCTGGAAAATGAACCTGCCCGTGCTTTGGCGGCATTACGCCGATGTGCTGGCAGCCGTAAGCGGCGAACCTTACACCAAACCGGCTCTTTTTGTGCGCGGAAGTCGATCGGATTATATTAAAGACAAGGATATTCCGTTGATCAAAACACTGTTCCCCAACGCGCAAATCATCACCATAGAAGGCGCCGGGCACTGGGTACATGCCGACAAACCAAACGAACTACTGGCTGTGCTGAAAGATTTTTTAACGCAATGATTTTTTAAGCCGCTCATAACCTGCCTACAGCGCACCTTGCGCCAAACGGCATGTCTTTGTTGCTTAAAAAATGTATTTCAAACATCAACATGATCCATAAACTCAAAATTTTCCCGGTCTTTTTCCTGCTGGCCGGCGCGGTGTCGGCCCAGGGTAAATACTTCGACATTGCCAAAAACATGGAAATCTTCGCCAACGCCTACCGCGAAGTCAACCATTCGTATGTGGACGAACTCGATCCCAACAAACTGATGCGGCAAGGGCTCGATGCCATGCTCGAAGGGCTCGATCCGTTCACGAATTACATTTCGGAAACCGACATCGAGGGGTATCGCATTCAGGTAGACGGTGCCTACAACGGCGTGGGCGCACAGGGCAAGCGCATCGGTGACTGGGTGGTAATCACCGAAATTTATGAAAACAGCCCAGCCCATAAATCGGGCCTGAAAGTAGGTGATGCCTTTATTGCCATCGACGGCCAGAACGCCAAGGGAAAAACGGAAGGACAGGTGCTCGATTTCCTGCGCGGATTTCCGGGTACCAAATCACAACTGGTGGTGCGCCGCCCAGGCGAGAAAAAAGACCTCAACATTACACTCGAACGCGGCGAAGTGATCATCCCCAATGTGCCGCACTCGGGCCTGGTGGCTGATGGCATCGGCTATGTCAATCTGACCACTTTCTCGCAGGATGCCGGTGAAAATGTAGGCAATGCCCTGCGTACCCTGAAAGAGAAAAACCCGAACCTGAAAGGCGTTATCCTCGACCTGCGCGGCAATGGCGGTGGTTTGCTCAACGAAGCCATCAACCTGGTAAACGTTTTTGTGCCAAAAGGCGAATTCGTTGCCAGCACCAAAGGAAAAGTGCCGGAATGGGATATCAGCCTGAAAACGCAGCACGCCCCCGTTGACAAAGACATTCCGCTGGTAGTGCTCGTCGACAGCCATAGCGCTTCGGCCAGTGAAGTTACTTCGGGCGCTTTGCAAGACCTCGACCGCGCCGTCATCATGGGTCAGCGCAGTTATGGCAAAGGCCTGGTGCAAAACACCAAGGAACTCGGCTACAATGCCCGTATCAAACTGACGACGGCAAAATACTACATCCCTTCGGGCCGCTGCATCCAGTCGGTACGCTATAAAAACGGTGTTCCGGTCGATATCCCTGAATCCGAACGTGCCCAGTTCAAAACCCGCAACGGCCGCACCGTACTCGACGGCGGCGGTATCAAGCCGGATGTGGTACTTCCACACGATACGGCAACAGGCATCGTGAAAGCCTTGCTGGAGCAAAATATCATCTTCGATTACGTAACGGAGTTTACGCAGAAACACGCCAAAATAGACTCCATTGAGGTATTTGAATTCACCGACTTCGACGGCTTTGCACAGTATGTTCAAAGCAAAAACTTTGACTACCAAACTGTTACCGAGAAAAAATTAGCCGAACTGCGCGACATTGCCCGCAGCGAAAACCTGCCTTTGACAGCAGAAATTGCTCAACTGGAAAACAAGGTAAAAGCGGAGAAAAAAGGCGAACTGGCCAAAAACCGCGATCGCATCCTGCATGAAATCGAACAGGATATTGTAGGGCGTTACTACTTCCAGCGCGGTAAAGTGCGTAAAAACCTTGTTAATGACCCCGAAATCAAAGAGGCAGTAAAACTCCTCAACAATACGAACCAATACAGCGCTATTTTGGCCGGCAAATAGGGTTATGCTTGTTAAGGTTTATTGAAAGAGAAAACTTCGGAGAAATTCTGATTACTTTTGGAGCCTGATTTGATGAAATGATTGCATTGAATCACACAGAAACGAAACGTCACGCATTTTTTAACAATTCAAACATTTCAGATTGACTCATGAAAAAAGCAATCTTTTTCTTCGCCTTCATTTTTGCCCTCGGTCTGGCAAATGCCAATGCACAGGCTTGCTGCGCCAGTAAAAGTGCCTGCGCCAGCAAAGTAGCCAAAGCCGCTGCTTCCGACGCCAGCATCGAAAAACGTATGGCTGATGACGGCACTGTTTCCTATGTTCGTAAAGAAGCCGACGCTCAAGGCAATGTACGTTTCGTAAGCGTACAATATGATGAAGCCTCCAATGCTTTCGTGAATGTAGCGCCAAAAACGGCTACTGCTTCCGATAAAGCAACCATGACGAAAAAAGCATGCTGCGCATCTGGCGAGGGTTCCGGTAAAGCATGTTGCGCCGGCAAATCGGCCAACAAGGCTTGCGCCAAGGAAATGGAGCAATAATTATCACGAGCCTGCGGTATGATTTTCATGCCGTTTCGCACGTCTTTTCTTTTTGTACCGGATGTTTCTACGGAAGCATCCGGTATTTTTTTTTCCTACAAACACTAACTTTCAAACAGCCTCTTATCCAGCCAAATATCTTTTTCGTCGTCAAAATCCAACTTTTCGGGGGTAAACACTTGACAAGTCGAGGCAAGGTTGATTACATTTGCTATCAAAATAATATCAAATCAAAATCAATTCGAAAAAATGGAAAAGATCATAAAACCTACTTCTGGCTGGGCCATGCTGGCATTCTTTTTTGTGCTGTTGGCTGCAGGTATCTTTTTGCTGACGCAAAAGCAGTTTGTTATCGGCATTATCATTTTGTCTGTCGACCTGTTGATCATTGCGCCCGGCTTCCTGGCCATTGAGCCCAACAACAGCCGGGTAATGAACCTGTTTGGCGATTATGTCGGCACCATTAGAGAGAGTGGATTTTTTTACGCCAACCCTTTTTATTCCAAGAAAAAAGTGTCGTTGCGCGCTGTTACCCTCGATGTTCCAATGATCAAGGTAAATGACAAACAGGGCAACCCTATCATGATTGGCGCCGTGGTAATGTACCGCGTACGCGACACGTTTAAAGCAACTTTCGACGTAGAGAACTACCCCGACTTCGTGAAAATCCAGAGTGAAGCAGCAGTTCGAAAACTGGCAGGCCTGTACAGTTACGACAACCTCGAAGACGAGCACGCTACGGTGTCGCTGCGCACCAATTCCGATGAAGTGAACCACCAGTTGGCGCATGAGATTTCCGAACGCCTGCTCATCGCCGGCATCGAAGTGATCGAAGCACGTATCAACAACCTGGCTTACGCCACCGAAATTGCCGGTGCCATGCTGCAACGCCAACAGGCTACGGCCATTGTGGCTGCCCGCGCCAAAATTGTGGAAGGCGCAGTGGGTATGGTGGAAATGGCGCTCGAACAACTTTCGCACAAAAACATCGTCGACCTCGATGAAGAGAAAAAGGCCGCTATGGTCAGTAACCTGCTCGTGGTACTTTGCGGCGACAGAAATGCACAACCGATTGTGAATACTGGCACTTTACACCATTAATTAGAGGTGTGAGAGCGTGAGAGATGTGAGAGGGTGAGAGCGTGAGAGTGTGAGAGATGTGAGAGATGTGAGAGTTCCTAGAGTGTACCGCCTTGCTAGTGAAAATGTAATTTCGAAGCGGTACACTCTAGGAACTCTCACATCTCTCACCCTCTCACACCTCTCACCCTCTCACATCTCTCACGCTCTCACACCTCTCACGCTCTCACACCTCTCACCACTCTATATCATGTCTGCAAAAAAATCTTTCGTACTCCGCATCGACGAGGCTACCTACGCCGCGCTCGAAAAATGGGCTGCAGACGAGTTCCGCAGTGTGAACGGGCAACTGGAATGGCTGATACATCAGGCGCTGAAAGAAGCGGGAAGAGCAAAGGGAAAAGGGCAAGAGGCAAAGAGCAAAGGGCAAGAGGCAAAGGAGGAAGAAGGGGAGGAGTGAATGCGACAAGAGACAAGGGGCAAGGGGCAAGAGGCAAGAGGCAAGGGGCAAGAGGCAAGGGGCAAGAGGCAAGGGGCAAGGGGCAAGGGGCAAATTATGGCATAAATACGGTTTCGAAGGTGGTCCCGGCTCGTGTATGAATGACTGTGGTATTCGTCCGCAAACTTTTCCCGTCTTTACCTTCAAAAACAGCCTGTATTTCGGCCAGGATGGACAAAGCAATTTCCTCGGGCGTTTCGGCCCCGATATTGAGGCCGACAGGCCCATAAATTTTATTGAGTTGCGCATCCGTCAGGTTCGCCCCGGAGCCTTGTATCTCGTCGATCATGCGCTCTTTTTTCTTTTTGGGCCCCAGGCAGCCGATGTAGGCGACATCGGTTTTCAGCAATTGCGTCAGCATTCTTAAATCGAGCGTGTAATTGTGCGTGAGCAACACAAAAGCGCTGCGGGCGTCTGTTGGCACATTTTGCAGCAATTGCTCGGGCTTGGCTGAAAAAAACTGACAGGATGGAACATAGAAATCGGGGCGCGGCTGGTTCATTCCCGTATCTGCAATGCTCGTTTGCCAGCCCAGAATATGCGCCATTTCCACCAGCGGAACCGTGTCCTTGCCTGCGCCGACCACTGTGAGGGAAACCGGTGGCGCGATGTATTCCCAAAATGCATGAACGCCAGAGGTATTGGATATGTAGTGCCTGAAAACCGAGCGCTTTTCATCCAATATTTTTTGCGCTTCTTCCGCCCAGGTTTCCGCCATTTTCGACCTGGAAATAAATTTATCCTTTTTCCACACCAGACAAGTACCTGCTTGCTCGTCCCGCTTGTTTTCCAGTGAAAAAAGGCTGAGCAAAACTGCTGCTTCCCGCTTTTCAATGGCTTCCGCTATCAGTCGAACGGGGTTTTTGGCGTCTTCACGCCGCACCGGTTCCATCAATACCTGAATAATGCCGTTGCAGCCCATGCGAGCGCCCAGTTGTGCATCGTCTTCATCGCTGGTATCGTAGGTCACCAGCATTGATTCGCGCCGCGTGAGCACAAACAAGGCTTTTCGCAGTGCATCGCCTTCCAGGCAGCCACCGCTGATAGCGCCTGTCAGTTGACCATCGGGAGTTACCAGCATTCTGGCCCCCGGCCGCCGGTAGGAGGAGCCATCCACGTGTACTACCGTAGCCAACACACAATCCTGGCCTTTTTGTCGGGCCTGGTCGTATGCCTCGACGATTTCTCTTAATTCTTTCACTCGCGCTCAGTTAAAGTGCTTCCGGATCAAAAGGAAGTTTTCTGATTCGTTTGCCTGTGGCAGCAAATACCGCATTGGCCAGCGCAGCAGCCACTGGCGGCAGGCCCGGCTCCCCGACGCCCTTGATTTTATCTCCGCCTTCTGCCAAAATATGTACTTCTATTTGTGGCATTTCCGACATGCGCATGATAGGATTGTCGTGGAAATTGCTTTGTTCCGTTTGCCCGTTTGCGAAGGTGATGCCGTTTTTGATCGCCGCCGTAATACCCATTACAATGCCGCCTTCTACCTGGGCTTTTACATTGTCGGGGTTGACCACTGTGCCGAGGTCGATGACGGCATACACCTTGTCAATTTTGACGGCATTGTCGGATGTTTTGGACACCTCCACTACATGGCCAGCGAGTCCGGCAAAAAAGTCCCACTGCGCAATGCCCCGGCCCCGACCCGGCGGTAGCGGTTTGTCCCAGCCAGATACTTCACGGAGTTTTTGCAATACACGTTTGGTATCGGAGTCTTTTGTAAGCATGTCCATGCGGAATTGCAAGGGATCTTTCCCTGCCTGATGAGCCAGTTCGTCGATGAAGCACTCATGTGCAAACGCCAGCGTCGAACTCGTCACCGAGCGCCAGTAGCCCAGTGGAATGTGTACATCGGCCAACACGAACAGGTTTTTCATGTTCGGTATTTCGTACGCCTGGCTGCTGATACCTTCCGTCATGGTGCCGTCGGGCTTGCTCTTGTCGCGTTCAGGCTCCAGAAATGCCGAAACGGTAGGAGAAATAACCTTGTGCTGTAAAGCCAGCAGTTTTCCGTCGCTGGAAAGGGCACCTTTGAGCGCTGAAAACGTGAGCGGCCGGAACGGGCCCTGCTGCGTGTCGTCTTCCCGTGTCCACAGCACTTTTACAGGTTTTTTGATCGTTTTTGCCAAATCCACGGCCTCCAGAATAAAATCGAGGGCCAGCCTGCGGCCAAATCCGCCGCCATTGAAGCACGTGTGGACGGTGACATTTTCCTCTTTCAGTCCAAAGCGCCCGCGCAGGGTTTCCATTACATCGCCTGGCACCTGGGTAGATGTCCACACTTCCAGTGTTTTTTCGTCTTTCCAGTGCGCCGTACAGTTCATGGCTTCCAGTGGCGAATGCGACACGAAAGGCGTTTCGTACAAGGCTTCCAGTTTTTGGTTTGTTTCAGCGTACACCTTGTCGAAATCGCCGGAGGTGTGGTCTACCAGCCCTTCTGTTTTAGCCAATTCGCGAAGGCTTTGGGCATAGTCTGTGGAGTTAAATTTTTCATTTCCTTTAAAATCCCACTCAACCTTTAGGGCCTTGCGACCTTTTAGTGCTGCCCAGTAGTTTTTAGCCACTACGGCTACGCCGGTCGATTTGTAGGTGCCGTATTCGCGCACTACTTCCAGCACCTGCTCCACGCCCGCCACTTTGAGCGCCATTTTTTTATCAAAACCTTTGAGGGCGGCGCCAAAAACCGGGCAACGTTCGACGGAAGCATACACCATGCCGGGCACTTCCACATCGATGCCGAAAACGGCGCGGCCGGATATTTTCAGGGGAATATCGGCGCGCTGAACCGATTTGCCCAGCATTTTGAAATCAGCGGGGTCTTTCAGGCGCGGGTTTTGTGGCGCGTCCAGTTTGGAGGCTGTTTCTACCAGATCACCGTATCCGAGGCTTTTTCCGCTGGGGTGGTGGAAAATTTTAGCGTCCTGTGCATAACATTCCGACTCCGGCACATTCCATTGGCGGGCGGCGGCAGTGAGCAGCATCTCGCGCGCTGCGGCGCCTACCTTGCGCAAATCATGGTAACTGCCGCGCACAGAATAACTGCCGCCGGAAAACTGAAGCGGCCCGAAGCGTTTTTCGCCGCCGGTTTGCTGCACGGTGTATTGCCCGGGCGAGAGTTCCAGTTCTTCGGCAATGATGGCCGGGATCGACTGGTAAGTGCCTTGCCCCATTTCGGGTTTGGTATTAAAAAGGGTGATTTTACCCGAGCGTTCGATGAGAACGTACGGGTTCAAATTGAACGCATCTTCCAGGTTGCTCAGGTTGCTGATAAGGGCCGGTTCGTCGGCTTTTACAGACGGAATACCCAGGATGAATGCAGTGGCCGACAGTCCTGTGAATTTCAGGAAATCGCGGCGCTGTATGTTCGATTTTTGATTGTTCGACATGTGGCTGTGTTTGAAACAATGAACGGCCGATTATTTATTCGACTCGGTTTGAAGGGCTGCGGCAGCCGTGTGAATGGCTTTGCGGATGCGGTTGTAGGTGCCGCAGCGGCACAGATTTCCCGACATATACGTGTCGATGTCGGCATCCGTCGGGTTCGGGATGGCTTTCAACAGCGCCACGGCCGACATGATCTGGCCCGACTGGCAATAACCGCATTGTGGCACCTGCTCTTCTATCCAGGCGCGTTGCACTACATGGTCGATGTTGGCAGAAATGCCTTCGATCGTGGTAATTTTATTTTTCTTTTTGATCGAGGAAATGGGCGTCTGGCAAGCGCGGATGGGCTGTCCATCCAGGTGAATCGTGCAGGCGCCGCACAAAGCCATACCACAGCCGAATTTGGTACCTTTCAGCCCCACGTAATCCCGAATGACCCAGAGCATCGGCGTATCCGGCTCTGCCTCTACCTGTACTTTTTGTCCGTTGATGGAAAGCGTATATTTTGCCATGGTTCAAACACTACTTTATTTTTGAGAATGGGAGCGGTTTCATGTAAACCGATGCTATTTTTTCGATGATTTTGCCGTCTTTTTCCGAGTCGTCGCGCACTTTTATCCAGGCGGGGTCTTTTACGAAGGCATCGAATGCGGCTTTGCCTGCCGCTTCAGAAGGGTGCGCCAGGATATAGACCAGGCGGGGCTGCTGCCCGTCTTTTTCCACCGTTTTCCAGTAGGCAATATTGACCATGCCGTGTTTTTCAAACAGCCGCATGGTATGGTTTCGGAACCTGGTTTCGAGCGCAGGCAGCCGGTCGGGCAGGCAGTAGTAGGTGCGCAGTTCAAACACATAGGGATGCTTTTTGACGGCGCGTTTTTTCCGGTGTTTGATGATGGGTGAAAAATCGGTTTTCGTCAGGTAAATGGATTCAATTTTCTTCAGGATTTTTCCGTCTTTCTCTGAGTTGTCGCGCACTTTTACCCATTCCGGGTCGGCGATGAATGACTTCCAGGCACTATCCCTCGCAGCCAGATTCGGAAAGGAAACAATGTATATCAGTTTGTTCGAATCGGCCATGTCCAGCCAGTACCCCTCATTGGTCATCCCGTGTTTTTCAAAAAGTTGGGTGGTATGGTTGGTAAACCGCTGGATAAGGGCATTCATCCGGCCATTTTCGGTGAGGTAAATGCGCAATTCGTACAGTCGGGTGTCGGTGCTTTGGGTAAATGCCGTTGTAAGCCAGCAAAGGGCGAATAAGAGGGTAAATAAATTTTTCATGCATGAAACACCTGGCATGTTGGAGCCATGTAGAGCACAAGAAAAGAAATTTCCGGAAATCCATTCTGATCGACAGCGGAAAGTAAATGAAGTTGCAAGTGTTTCTCTAAAATGTGGGGACAGGGAACCCATTCCGATATAAAAGTAGCAACTACATGCTCCACCAAATGCGACTCCGCATCGAGGCCATTCATTCGGAACTACAAACTTTGTAGCCGCTTGCCTATTTTCACGGCGCAAAATCTTCTTTTCATGACACATTCTACCCGCCTCCTGCTGAGCGTTGTACTCTTGTTGGTGCGAACGACGCTTCCAGCGCAGGTCACTTTCCCTACGGCTGCGCCTTCCGACGAGCGCAGCGGGCTGCATGCTTTTACCAATGCGACCATTTACACGGACTATAAAACCAGCGTCGACAAGGCTACGCTTCTCATCAAAGAGGGGCGAATTGTAGCCGTTGGTGCCCAGGTATCTATCCCAAAAAATGCCGCCGTGCACGATTGTACCGGAAAAACCATTTACCCGGCTTTTATCGATTTGTATGCGACGGGATACGGCCTGCCCGCGGCGGCAGCGGGAAGTAGCGGTGGCGGCGGTTTCCGGCAGCAAGCACTCACGAATAAAAAAGGCGCCTACGCCTGGAACGAGGCCCTGCACCCTGAATACAATGCCGCCGATGTGTTCTCTAACGACCCCAAAGCAGCCGAAGAATATCGGAAAATCGGCTTTGGCGCCGTGCTCACCCACCAGCCTGACGGCATTTCGCGGGGAACCGGCGCACTCGTAACCCTGTGCGACGAGCGTGAACACGAGCAAATCCTGCTGGGCCGGGCTGCTCATTTTATGTCGTTCAGAAAAGGCAGCAGCACGCAGAATTACCCCAGTTCGCTCATGGGTTGCATCGCGCTGATCCGCCAGACATACCTCGACGGCCAATGGTACAAACTCGAAGGTTTTAAAAAGGAAAAAAACCTGTCGCTCGAAGCCTGGAATGCCTTGCTCGAACTGCCGCAATTTTTTGAATCGACCGAAAAACTCGATCTGTTCCGCATCGCCCGCATCGGGCAGGAATTTGGCGTCAAATACATCGTGAAATCGGCCGGTGATGATTACCAGCGCCTGTCAGAAATTGCTGCCACCGGCCAGCCGCTGATTTTGCCGCTCAATTTCCCGGAAGGATATGACCTACGCGACCCCTATGCCGCCATGAATGTGCCGCTCCGCGACCTCAAACACTGGGAACTGGCGCCTTCCAACCCGGCTATGGTGCAACAGGCAGGTATTCCTTTTGCGCTCAGCACCAACGGCCTGCGCGAAAAAGGCAAGTTTTGGGAAAATCTGCGCAAAGCCGTCGAATACGGCCTGAGCGAAGAAGCGGCCCTCAAAGCGCTCACCTTTACGCCGGCCAGCCTCGTGCGCGCCTACGAGCAGGTGGGCAGTCTTGAACCCGGCAAGGTGGCCAATTTTATCATTACCAATGGCAGTTTGTTCAAATTGGAAGGCAAAATTTACCAGAACTGGGTGAAAGGAAACCCGTACGACATAGCGCCCGACAAGTCCATGCCCGCCGATGCACTGGGTGTGTACGACCTGAAAGTGGGGGCCAATACTTATACCCTTACGGTAAAAGGCAAACCCGAAGCGCCGGAGGCACAAATCATGCGTGCCGACAGCAGCAAAACCAAGGCGACGCTGAATTATAGCCCCAACGGCGTCGTATTGTTGTCTTTTCAATTGGATACGGTAAAAAAAGCCACGGTTTCGCTTTCCGGTGTGGCCGGAGCGAAAGAGTGGATCGGACAGGGCACCTTGCCCGACGGCGCCTGGGTCGACTGGAAAGCCACGTTTCTCAAACCTGCTGCCGATAACAAACCTGGCAAACAGGCGCCGGTCGTAAAAAATGAAACAGGAGATATTATTTATCCATTTACGGCCTTTGGCTGGAAGGAAAAACCTGTTCAGCAAACCGTTTTGATTCAGAATGCCACGGTTTGGACGAGTGAAAAAGAAAGTGTTCTGCCCAACACCGATGTGTTGATTTCCAACGGAAAAATCCTGAAAATCGGCAAAAAACTGCCGGTTCAGGACAATGCTACGGTTGTCGACGGCACGGGTAAATACCTTACCGCCGGTATCATCGACGAACACTCGCACATTGCCGTCAGCCGCAGCGTCAATGAGGGTTCGCAGGAGAGCAGCGCCGAAGTGCGCGTCGGCGACGCCATCGACTCCGAAGACAATGACATTTATCGCCAACTGGCTGGCGGCGTCACCACGAGCCATCTTTTGCACGGCTCTGCCAACCCCATCGGCGGCCAAACGCAACTCATCAAACTGCGCTGGGGCGCTGCACCCGAAGAACTGAAATTTCAGAACTGGCCCGGGTTTATCAAGTTTGCGCTCGGCGAAAACGTCAAACACAGCAATGTGAGTAGCAGCAACCGTTTTCCACAAACCCGCATGGGCGTGGAGCAGGTGTATGTCGATTATTTCACCCGCGCCCGGGAATACGGCTTGTTGAAAAAATCGGGTAAGCCTTACCGCAAAGACCTCGAACTGGAAGCCCTGCTGGAAATTCTGGAAAGCAAACGCTTCATTACCTGCCACTCCTACGTGCAATCGGAAATTACGATGATGATGCGTGTGGCCGAACGTTTCGGCTTCCGGCTCAATACTTTTACACACATTCTTGAAGGCTATAAAGTGGCCGACAAAATGGCCCAACACGGAGCGGGCGCCTCTACTTTCAGCGACTGGTGGGCCTACAAATACGAAGTTGTGGAAGCCATTCCGCAAAACGCGCGCTTGATGACCGACCGCGGTGTCACTGTCGCCATCAACTCCGACGATGCCGAAATGGCGCGCCGCCTCAACCAGGAAGCCGCCAAATCTATCCTCTACACGGGCATGAAAGAGGAAGACGCCTGGAAAATGGTGACCATCAACCCCGCCAAACTGCTGCACATCGAACAGCAAACGGGTAGTATCAAGGTGGGAAAAGACGCGGATCTTGTGCTCTGGAACAACAATCCGCTATCTGTGTACGCCCGCGCTGAAAAAACCTGGGTCGACGGTATTCTTTTCTTCGACCGCCAGGAAGACGCTCGTATGCAGGAATGGGTACGCACGGAACGTGCTCGCCTTATTCAGAAAATTCAGGCAGCCAAAAAAGGAGGCGAAGGCGGAGAAAAGCCCAGCGCCCCCAGAGGTCATTATCATTGTGATAGCGAGGAAGACGAGGGCTGAGGTATGGGACTCAGGATTCTTTACAGGCCCTGTATAAATCCTGCCACCCATCCCGTTTTTTAACCACCGTTTCCAAGTATTCCTGCCAAATGACATGGTCGTTGGCAGGATCTTTTACGATGGCCCCGGTGAGACCTGCGGCAAGATCGTGGGCGCGCAAATCGCCGTCGCCAAAATGAGCGGCCAGCGCTTGTCCCTGATGTATAACTGAAATGGCTTCAGCAGTACTCAGCGTTGCACTCGGGCTTTTCAGTTTATCGCGGCCATCTTCGGTTTTGCCATTGCGCAATTCCCGGAAAATGGTCACCAGGCGTTGAATTTCGTGTATGGGTGCTGCATTGGGTGGCAGTTCGAGCGTTTTCCCCAGTGCATTCAGGCGATTTTGCACGATAGTCACTTCTTCTTCGAGCGTAGCAGGTAAAGGCAGTATGACGGTATTGAAGCGCCGCCGCAAGGCCGACGAGAGTTCATGCACGCCTTTGTCACGGTCGTTGGCCGTAGCGATCACATTGAAGCCATGAACAGCCTGTACTTCCGAGCCTAATTCGGGAATCGGCAGCGTTTTTTCCGATAACAATGTGATGAGGGCATCCTGCACATCAGCGGGTATCCTTGTCAACTCTTCCACCCTGGCAATTTTGCCCCCTTGCATGGCTGTAAGCACCGGACTGGCTACAAGTGCTTTTTCAGAGGGGCCCTCTGACAGCAAGCGTGCGTAATTCCAGCCATATCGCAGCATTTCTTCCGTTGTGCCGGCCGTTCCCTGTACCAGCAGGGTACTGTTGCCGCTGATGGCTGCTGCCAGGTGTTCGCTTACCCATGTTTTAGCAGTACCTGGCACACCCAGCAATAGCAACGCACGGTCGGTAGCGAGGGTCGCCACGGCAATTTCGATGATGCGGCGTTTTCCGTAATACTTGGGTTCAATGTCTGTATCGCCGGCTTTCCCTCCCAGCAAATACGTCACCACTGCCCAGGGCGACAGCAGCCAGTTGGCCGGCCGGGGCCGGTCGTCTGTTGCGGCCAGGGCAGCGAGTTCGTGTGCATAGGCGCTTTCTGCGTGGGGGCGGATGATTTCGGACATGGGATAGAGCGTGAGAGAGGTGGGAGGTGAGAGGTGAGAATGGTTGAGAAAGTTGAGGGTTGAGAAGGTTGAGAAAACATGGTATTGTGTAGATGACTACTCACCACTCACCACTCACTACTCACTTTCAGGCCCAAAAATAGACAAACCAGACACACTAACAAACTGCCGGCCACGTATGCAAATGCCTCCAGTTGGCGGCCCTCCTGCCATATTTTGAAACTTTCCGCCGTAAATGTGGAAAAAGTACTGAACCCGCCACAAAAGCCTGTGGTAAGTAGTAGGCGGCGTTGCTCATTAAGGCTGCCACCGGTGTGCAGGCCCATCCAGTAACCCAATAAAAGACAGGCCAGACCATTGGCCGCAAACGTGGCCCATGGGAAGCGCCCTTGCACAGGCCATATCAACAAACCAACAGCGTACCGCGCCATGCTACCCATGCCGCCGCCGACGAAAACCAGAAAAAATGCAAACCACTGTGGCATAAATGGAAACAAAAAGTGATTGAGACAGCCAATATCCTGTATTGAGCGAAAAGATACATGAATTAGCCGATAATTTCTGCCATTAGGCCGGATCTGCACCTTCCTTTGCCGGCATCATATCCAACCAAATCAATACAGTATGAAATATTCAATCTTCTGCAGCCTGTTTTTGTTGCTTGTCGCAGCAAAAAGCCCTGCACAGAATACTTCCTTACAAAACCAGTTTGATCAATTGCTGCAAGCACAATTTCCAGCCGACGGGCCAGGCGCAGCCGTTTTGATTACACGAAAGGGCGAAACCCTCTACAAAAAAGCCATCGGAAAAGCCAATATGGAACTGGATGTGCCGCTCAGTACCGACCATGTTTTTCGAATTGGCTCTATCACCAAGCAGTTTACTTCGGCCGCTATTTTGAGGCTGGCAGAAGAAGGAAAACTCAAACTGCAAGACGACATCACCGTTTTTATTCCCGACTACCCGACGAAGGGCAAAAAAATTACCATCGAACACCTGCTGAACCACACTTCCGGCATCAAAAGTTACACGGAAATGGAAGAATGGAATAATGCCATGCGTCGTAAAGACCTGTCTCCACGCGAACTGATCGATTTTTTCAAAAATGAGCCTATGACTTTCGACCCCGGTACCCAGTACCATTACAACAATTCCGGGTACATTCTGCTGGGTTATATCATTGAAAAAGCAAGTGGTAAGTCATATGCCAAATACCTCGACGAGCAGTTTTTCAAACCGCTGGGCATGTCGCATACCTATTACGATTCCTACGAGCCTGTCATACCTCGTCGCGCCGCCGGCTATAGTAAAGATGAAAAAATGTACACCAACGCCGAATTTCTAAGCACTACCCAGCCCTATTCTGCCGGAGCGTTGATTTCAACAGTAGAAGACCTGACTACCTGGACACGCGCCTTGCACAGCGGGAAAATACTCCAACCCGAAAGCCTGAAAAAAGCCTTCAAATCCAATGTGCTGCCCGACGGCACCGACACTTATTATGGCTATGGCTGGCAAATGGGAACGCTCCTGGGCAGCCATACCGTAGAGCACGGTGGCGCTATCAACGGGTTTTTAAGTTATCTGATTTATGTGCAGGAAGAGGATGTTTGTGTGGCGGTGCTCACCAATTGCGATTGCAACGGCCCCGAGCCTTTTGGCGACAAACTGGCGGCACTCGCAGCAGGAAAAGATATTGCACCCGCAGTGATTGCCATAAAACCAGAGGTACTCTCATCGTATACTGGCGTATATGAAAACGACAAAAAAGAACAACGTTTTATAACAGTGGAAAACGGTGTATTAAAATCCCAGCGCAGCGGATCCAGCAAGTTTACCCTCTTGTCTTTTGCGCCCGGACAGTTTTACTTTGAAAACTCACTGTCGCGCATTCGTTTCATGGAAGAAGGAAAAGGCGCCAAAAAAACCATGAAAGCCATTGTCAGCGATCGTCATTCAGAAAACAATGTGTGGGTAAAAACGGACAAACCACTGCCTGCCGTCAAACGGGAACTCGAACTTACCGATACACAAATCAATCCTTTGCTGGGCGAATACCAACTGGCTCCAGGATTTACAATAATCATAAGCCGCGAAGGAAACCAGTTGTTTGGTCAAGCCACCGGACAATCCCGTTTTGAGATATACGCCGAGTCGCCCACACGTTTTTTCCTGAAAGTGGTGGATGCCGTCATCGAATTTTATCCGGATGACAAAGGCGCAGTTCCACAAATGACACTGTTCCAGGGCGGGCAGGAATTACCCGGCACACGCATCAAATAACTGATTAAGAGCGATTCATGAGCCAACCCGCGCCTTCAGAATATTACCGGATTGTTTGCGACGCATTTCGCGCCAGCGGCAATCCCGATTATGCGCAGCAGCAAATACGTTACCTGCGCCATCAGTTCGAGTTTTTTGGATTGCCCATGCCGCGCTGGATGCCGCTCACCCGGGATTTGCACGCTACACATGGTATTCCTGATGGCGATGATCTGAAAGCGCTTGTTCGGCTTTGTTTTCAGGACGATCACCGGGAGTTGCACTATTTCGCTTTGGAAACGGTGCAAAAAGCGCTCAAAAAGCAGCCAGCAGATTTCATCAACTTTCTGGAGGAACTGATTTGTGCGCGTTCCTGGTGGGATTCGGTCGACTGGATTGCCAAACTCGTGGGTATACATTTCAAAAAACACCCTGCACTCATTTACGCGGTCACCGAACGTTGGATGGGTTCCGGAAATATCTGGCTTCAGCGGGTATCCCTGATTTTTCAACTGACGTACAAGGAAAAAACAGACACGGAACTGCTGTTTTCCTACATCCGTCGCCTGGCCGGCTCCAGGGAATTTTTTATCCAGAAAGGAGCCGGCTGGGCGCTGCGTCAGTATGCCAAAACCAACCCCGAAGCCGTACAGGAATTTGTGGCCAGCACAAAACTGGCCCCGCTCACCCGGCGGGAAGCGCTCAAAAATATTCCGAAATAAAATCGGTAGGAAAGGTGCTGCTATTTATTTGCCAACTGGCCGCAGGCGGCATCGATGTCTTTTCCACGGCTTCGACGCACCGTCACCGTCACGCCCTCCCGGGCAAGGTAGGCAGCAAAGGCATTCAGCCTGTTTTCGTCCGATTTTTCAAAGGAAGTGCCTTCAATCGGGTTGTATTCGATGATATTTACCCGAACAGGAAATTTCCGGCGACACAACTGGACCAGTCGGGCGGCATCTTCCAGCGAGTCGTTGAAGCGCTCGAACGCGATGTACTCATACGAAATCCGGTTGTGCGTTTTGGCATAAAAATATTCCAATGCCTCCATCAGTGCCTTGAGGTTGTTGCTCTCATTGATCGGCATGATTTCGTTGCGTTTGGCATCGTCGGCAGCATGCAGGCTGAGTGCCAGGTTGGAACGGTAACCATCATCCGCCAGTTTGCGGATCATTTTGGCAATACCGGCCGTGCTCACCGTGATGCGGCGTGCACCCATACCCAGTCCCAGTGGCGCCGGCGCGGTTAGCCGGGCGATGCTTTCCATGGTGTTGGCGTACGTGAGCAAGGGTTCGCCCATACCCATGTACACTACATTGGTAAGCGGGCGGCCAAAACTTTCGAGGCTTTGCCGGTTGACGGCCGCTACCTGGTCAAAAATTTCGGCAGGTTCAAGATTGCGCTTGCGGCCCATGCGCCCGGTGGCACAAAATGCGCAGGTAAGGCTGCAACCCACCTGTGTGCTGACACAAACCGTGAAACGATCGTCGTCGGGAACCGGAATCAGCACACTTTCGATGCGATGCCCATCGTGCGTAATCCAGCGCGATTTGATGGTACCATCGGTGCTGTGCTGGGTTTTATCTTCAAAAAGCGTGTGGAGGGTGAATTGTGCCTTCAGTTTGGCGCGCAAATCCTTGGACAGGTTCGACATGGCATCGAAATCCGTCACGGTTTTGGCCCATAACCATTCGTACACCTGTTTGCTACGGAAACGAGGTTCTCCCCAGGAAGCCAAAACGGCCTCCAGTTCGGCGAGGCTCAGGCTGCGAATGTCTTGTTCGGGAGTGGTTACGGCTACTGAATCTGTCATAATGGCGCAAAGGTACAACGGAATACGGGTTCTTCGGGTAGGCCGGCATAAGAGTATGTTGGAAAAAGGTTGTTCAAAAGATCAAAAAACCCGTGAAATCATTCTGGGCAGCGATACTTTTGCGCCCATTCAGCCACCAGCCTGTTCTTCCCGTGTACGCACTTTTCAAACCCGTTCTGTTTCTTTTTTCTCCCGAAAAAGCCCACCGCATCACCGTGGCATTGCTCGATATGGCAGCCGCTATTCCGCCGGTCAACTGGCTGATGCGCCGTCTTTTTTGTGTAGAAAAACCGGCATTGACCCGACAACTTATGGGCCTGACTTTCCCCAACCCGGTAGGGCTGGCGGCCGGTTTCGACAAGGATGGAAAACACATCGAAGGATTGGCCTGCCTCGGGTTCGGATTTATTGAAGTGGGCACCGTGACGCCGGTGGCGCAGGATGGCAACCCGCAGCCGCGCCTTTTCAGGCTGCCTGCCGACCGGGCACTCATCAATCGAATGGGCTTCAACAATGAAGGGCTGGAAGCGCTGGCGGCTCGTTTGAAGGCACTGCGTGCCCAAAAGCGCCTACTTTCGGTTTTGATTGGCGGCAACATTGGTAAAAACAAAATCACTCCCAACGAAGAAGCAGAAAACGATTATCTGCGTTGTTTTGAAGTGCTGTTTCCCTGGGTCGATTACTTTGTGGTGAATGTCAGTTCGCCCAACACTCCCAATCTGCGTGCACTCCAGGAAAAAGAGCCGCTCACCCGACTGCTTTCGCTGCTTCAGGAGCAAAACAGGGCCAAAGAAACCCCCAAACCCATTTTACTGAAAATTGCGCCCGACCTGAGCGAAGAACAACTAAACGACGTGGCCGACATCGTGCAGGCTACCGGTCTGGAAGGGGTCATTGCCACCAATACCACCATTGCAAGAGCGGGTTTGAAAACGCCTGAAAATGTGCTGGAAAATATCGGCGCAGGAGGACTCAGTGGCGCCCCGCTGCAAGCCCGTTCTACAGAGGTAATTCGCCTGCTGCGTTCAAAACTTGGTGCCGGATTCGTCATCATCGGCGTCGGTGGGATCGATTCTGCTGAATCGGCCCGGGAAAAAATGGAGGCCGGCGCCGATCTGGTTCAGGTGTATAGCGGCCTGGTGTATGAAGGGCCGGGGCTGGTAGGGAAGATATTGAGGGGTGTTTGAACAGGATTCGAGTTTGAACAGGATTTCGGGGAGTTAAAGGATTAGAAGGATTCCTGCCTTATCGTTGACAATTCTTGAAATTTTCTTCAATTTTATACATCAAGGCAGGAATCCTTCTAATCCTTTAACTCCCCGAAATCCTATTCAAACTCAAATCCTGTTCAACCTCAAATCCCGATAATCTTCTTCAAAAATCCTTCGTCAATATCCGCGCCGGCAAAATCGTCGAACGCCCGTTCAGTTACCTTGATGATGTGATCCTGAATAAACGGTGCACCTTCACGGGCGCCCTGCTCCGAATCCTTGATGCAGCATTCCCATTCGAGTACGGCCCAGCCTTTGTAGTCGTATTGTGCCAGTTTGGAGAAAATGGAAGCAAAATCCACCTGACCGTCACCGAGGGAGCGGAAGCGGCCCGGCCGGTCGATCCAGCCCTGATAGCCTCCGTACACACCGCTTTTTCCGGTTGGATTGAACTCGGCGTCTTTTACGTGGAACATTTTGATGCGTTCGTGGTAAAAATCGATGTATTGAAGGTAGTCGAGTTGTTGCAGTACGAAGTGCGACGGGTCGTACAGGATATGGCAGCGCTGGTGGTTGCCTGTGGCTTCCAGAAACCGTTCAAAGGTGATGCCGTCGTGCAGGTCTTCGCCGGGGTGAATTTCATAGCACAAATCGACGCCTGCTTCGTCGAAAGCATTCAGAATGGGCAGCCAGCGATTGGCCAGTTCACGAAAACCCATTTCTACCAGTCCGGCAGGGCGCTGCGGCCACGGATAAACGGTATGCCAGATCAGGGCGCCGGAAAAGGTCACGTGTGCATCGAGGCCCAGGTTGCGGCTGGCTTTGGCGGCCTGTTTCAAGGTTTCTACTGCCCAGGCGGTGCGTTCTTTGGGTTTGCCATGCAGATGCGCCGGAGCGAAAGCGTCGAACATGAGGTCGTATGCCGGGTGCACGGCCACCAATTGTCCTTGCAGGTGTGTGGAAAGTTCGGTGATCTGAACACCGCAGGCTTCCACGCGGCCTTTCAGGTCGTCGCAATAGGCTTTGCTTTCGGCGGCTTTTTCCAGATCGATCAGCCGGCTATCCCAGGTTGGAATTTGTACGCCGACGTATCCGAGGGATGCTGCCCATTTGCAGATACTTTCGAGCGAATTAAACGGGGCTTTGTCGCCCATAAACTGAGCCAGGAAGATAGCGGGACCTTTGATTGTTTGCATGACGTTTTGAATGTATAGTGCGAAGTCAATATTTCGTGTAAGGTAGTCGGGGTTTGCCGCCGCAATTTACACCAGTGCTCTTTTCAGGAGAAAAAGCGTGAATTTTTTTTTCTTATTTCCCAGAATTTTACTAAAGTTGCAACCATGATGGAATGGATACTGATTTTTGTTTTTGTAATAGGCTATGCTGCCATTACCCTCGAGCATTCGATAAAGATTGACAAATCCGCTTCCGCCCTGCTCACCGGGGTGTTGTGTTGGGTGGTGTATGTGATGGCTACTTCCGACAAGGAAATGGTGACGGCCCAACTGGACGAGCACATGGCTGGCATTGCCCAGATTCTGTTTTTTCTGCTGGGCGCCATGGTAATCGTGGAGTTGATCGACGCCCATGATGGTTTTGAAATTGTGACAGAGCGCATCCGCACCACCCGGAAACGGGCATTGCTGTGGATTTTGATGCCTATCACCTTTTTCCTGTCGGCCGTGCTCGATAATCTTACAACGACCATTGTCATGGTCAGTTTGCTGCGCAAAATCATCGCCGATCCGGAAGACCGGATGCTATTTGCGGGTATGGTAGTCATTGCCGCCAATGCCGGTGGCGCCTGGTCGCCGATGGGCGATGTAACGACTACCATGCTCTGGACAGGCGGGCAGATTTCAGCGGCCAATATCATCCGTATGCTGATTTTGCCCAGCGCGGTATGCCTCTTATTGCCATCTCTGGCCGTTCATTTTCGCTTGAAAGGAAATGTAGAAACACCCGTTGTAGTGCCCGAAGTCAACAAAATACCTTCCACTCCACAGGAGCGCAAATGGGTATTCGGCATCGGAGTGGCCGTTTTGTTGTTCGTTCCCGTTTTTAAAACGGTCACACACCTGCCTCCGTTTATGGGCGTTTTGCTGGGCCTGGGCGTTATGTGGCTCGCAACGGAACTGATCCACAGCGGCAAGGACCAGGCCGACAGAAGCCCCCTTTCGGTGGTACATGCCCTTCGGAAAATCGATACGCCAAGTATTCTCTTTTTCCTGGGCATTCTGGTGGCCATTTCGGCGTTGGAAAGCGCACACTTGCTGGTCGAACTGGCCACCTGGCTCGATCGTTCTGTGGGCAACATCACCGCCATCGGAATTTCCATCGGATTTCTGTCGGCCATCGTAGACAATGTGCCGCTGGTAGCCGCTGCACAAGGCATGTACACACTGGAACAATACCCGCACGACCATTTCTTCTGGGAATTTCTGGCCTATTGTGCAGGCACTGGCGGCAGCGCACTCATCATTGGATCGGCAGCAGGTGTAGCCGCGATGGGTATGGAAAACATCTCGTTTTTCTGGTATTTGAAACGAATTACGCCCCTGGCCGTGCTGGGGTATTTGGGCGGGGCGCTGGTGTATGTACTGGTTCAATAAGTCCTGAGTCGACAGTCCTGAGTCCTGAGTCTGTAGAGTTGACCATTTACCTTTGGCTTTTCTTAATAAAGATGCCAAAGGTAAATGGTCAACTCTACAGACTCAGGACTCAGGACTGTCGACTCAGGACTCCTAACACCTGGCCATTTTTTTCTTGTGGCCAATTTTCCCTTTCTCTGCCGCATTTTTAATGTAAGAAGTAGCCAAAGGCACCTGGCAGGAGGTGCCACCCATATCTACATACACTTCTCCTATTTTTTCGGCAATTTTCATGGCATAGTCGTGCAGTGGAAGCACCGAAATGCCGCAAGCCGTCACAAATCCGTTCATTGTATACCTGACCCTGTTCGGGGCTTGTTTCACAGAATCAGCCACCCGATCGAGCAGTTTTTTCAGGCGATCTGTATCCAGTTCGCTGTCGGGGCGAATTGTGCAGAGGCTGCTCAGGGTAGCCCAGCCGGAAGAGGCAATGGATTCCTGTGGTGCATCGATCCATTCGAGCGCCAGTTCCCAGCCATGAGGACTTTCAGCCGCCACCCACGCTACGGTGTATTCACTGATCATGTGCCAGGAGGCGCGTTCGGCCCAGCGTTGCAATTCGGCCTTCGAAATCTTTTTTTCATCAGCAATGAGCCCAGCCAGGTACATGGCGTCGGAATTTCCTGTTTCGTACAGTGAAAGAGACAGGTTATGGTCTTTTTTGACGCTTTTGACGATCGTTTTCATGTCGCCGACTTTCACGCCGAAAAAGGGTTCACGCGCGCCATGCCGCAGGAATGTTTTTTTAGTCTGTTCGCTGCCCATTTGCTGAAGGGCTTGCATGATTTCTTCGGTGGTCATGTGGTGAGTGGTGAGTGGTGAGTGGTGAGTAGGATGGAGTGGTCAGGTAGGTATTTTGGACTTTTTTTCAACTTTTCCGACGCCGGTAAATTTGGCGGCAGTAGCCACTGTAGTGCCTTGTACCAGTATGGAAACGGTAACAATAATAAAGGCAATATTCAAAATTTTCATGGCTTCCGGTACTTTTCCCACTACAGGAATCAGGGCAAATACGATTGGGGTGGCGCCGCGCAAGCCTACCCAGGCAAAAAATGTTTGCGCCCGCCATGTCATATTCCTGAAAAATGCCAGGGAGGCAAACACACCGACAGGCCGTGCAACAAAAATAAGCAATGCCGCCATTAATAATCCCTCGCGCATGACTTCGGGCAAGTTGTAAATTTTTACCTGCAAACCCAGAATCAGGAACAGCGCCGTTTCCATCAGCCAGGACAGGCTTTCAAAAAAATGTACGTTGATATCGCGTTGAACCCATGGAGAATTGCCCAAAATAATACCCGCCACATATACTGCCAGAAAAGCGCTGCCATCCAGCAAGTGGTTTACAGCGTATAAAATGACCACCCACGCCAATAACACAATCGGAAATTGCCCGCGTTTGAGCGGAATACGGCGTACCAGCAACAGAATGGATTTGCCCGCCAGAAAACCTGTGCCCAGTCCGATCAGCATCGACTGGATAAAATCAAATGCCAGTTTGGTGGCAGGAACCTCCACTGCGGTGGCCGCCATCAGTGCACTCAGGCTCACGGTAAGAAAAAAAGCCATCGGATCGTTGGCGCCCGATTCGAGTTCCAGCACTTCCCGCGCACCTCTGTTGAGTTTCAGGTTACTGTTTTCCAGAATGGAAAAAACAGCCGCCGCATCGGTGCCGGATACCACGGCGCCCAGCAACAGCGATTGCAGCCAGGGCCAGCCCAGCAGCCAGTGCGCCAGCGCGCCGAACGCAGCCATGGTCAGCAAAACGCCCAGCGTAGCCAGGGATACGCCTCGCCATAAAATGGGTTTGAAGGCATTCCAGTTGGACTCAAACCCGCCCGTGAAAATGATGACACATAGGGCCAGTTCGCTGATGTGCAGCGTCAAAGAAGGGTTATTGTAGTAAAAATCGTATTCACCTCCGTTGCCCAAAGACAGTCCAATTGCCAACGTAACCAGGAGTGAGGGCGCGCCAAAACGCGACGCAAAACGATTGACAATGATATTCAGAATAATGAGCGCCGCAGCAAGTAGTAATATCGTCGGGTAAGTAAGGTGCATATTCAATCGAGTGTGGGCTGGATTACGTTGAACGTGAGAAATTATCAGTGGTTACATTCTCTTATAACTCCATTCGTACCCGAAGGTTGACATTCGTCATCATACAGGGTGCTGCGGCTCATCTTCCTGAAGGCCCGATCGGCCGTAATCTTGCATTGTTTTCCGAAACAAATGCCTATGAATACGACCCTCCTGTCAAAATACGACGTCGCAGCCCCTCGCTACACCAGTTACCCCACGGTGCCCTACTGGTCGGAGCCATTGCCAGAGCCCGCGGCATGGCTTCAACACGTCAGCAGCGCCGTACAAGCCGACCGCAGCATCAGCCTGTACATTCACCTGCCATTTTGCGACAGCCTGTGTACTTATTGCGGTTGCAACAAACATATTACGAAAAATCACGCCGTAGAACATCCCTACATCCAGGCGGTTTTGCGCGAATGGGCCATGTATCGCGATGCCATGCCTGTAAAACCTGTGCTTCGGGAACTGCACTTGGGCGGCGGCACGCCTACCTTTTTTTCGCCCGAAAACCTTCAGTTTTTGCTGGAAAACATCCTGCAAGACGTGGAAATTGCCCCTCAGCACGATTTTGGATTCGAGGCGCATCCCTGGAGCACCACAGAAGCGCATTTACAAACCCTGTTCAATCTGGGCTTCCGACGTGTCAGCATCGGCGTGCAGGATTTTGATGAAGACCTGATGCGCCTGGTTAATCGCCGGCAAACCATCGATTCGGTCGTGCGCTGTACCGAACTGGCGCGCCAGATTGGCTACGATTCGGTCAACTACGATCTTATTTTTGGACTCCCAAAACAAACCCTGACGCACATTCAGGAAGATGCCCGCTACATCGCCCGCCTCAAACCCGATCGCATCGCTTTTTACAGTTATGCACACGTACCGTGGCTGAAACGCAGCCAGTGCGCCTATTCGGAAGAAGATTTGCCCGTGGGCGCTGAAAAAAGAAAATTGTACGAAGAGGGCCGCCGACTTTTTGAAACGGAAGGTTATGTGGAAATCGGCATGGATCATTTCGCACTCCCCCACGATTCCCTGTCAAAAGCCCTGGGCGATAAAACCCTGCACCGCAATTTTATGGGCTATACGCCCTATAAAACCCGGCTGATGATCGGTCTGGGCGCTTCTGCCATCGGCGACACCTGGGATGCCTTCATGCAAAACGAAAAAACCATTGCTGAATACCAGCAACGCGTACAAGCCGGCGAACTGCCCGTACTAAGAAGTCATGTGCTGGATGAAACGGATCAATCGGTCCGTTCCCATATTCTGCGCCTGATGACCACCTTTGAAACGCAGTGGACGCCCGCCGAGGCAGAACAGGAATGGCTGCAACAGGCGCTTGGTCGCTTGGAGCCGCTGGTGCTGGACGGGTTGATTATGCTCGAGCCCTTTCACATCCGTGTCACGGAAGAGGGGCGCAATTTCCTGCGCAATATCTGTATGGCTTTTGATGCCCGTTATTGGAAAAAACAACCGGAGGGCCGTTTGTTTAGCCAGGCGGTGTGAAGCGAATGGCTTGATATATCTGGGCGTTGGGCTTTTACTCGTGGTAGCAAGATGAAGCAGATTATTATGGCTTCATGGCCATTATTCTGCTCTGTACACTCTACGCTTTGTGTCCCTTGTGCAACCTTTGTGTTCTTAGTGGTTAAATTATTTTACCACAAGGGACACAAAGGTTGCACAAGGGACACAAAGCGTAGCGTGTGCCTAATTTTTCCAAATCGTTTTTGATGATAATTTGCGGTAATCCGTTCTTCCAGCCTGCTACGCTGAGGAGAACACACGCTCAGTTCTCCGCCACAAACCGGCAAAAATCTTCTGCCACCAGCAACGTCCTGCCCTTGTAATAGCGCCGGGCTTGCAAGAGTTGTTGCATCGCAGGTTCTATTTCCGGCTCTTTGTCTATAAATGTGCGAAGGGTGCGCAGCACCTTGAAATACCGCGCCAGGTCGTTTTGCTGTGGAATGTCGCGCGAGCCGAATCGGGTAAGCGTCGTTTGAAACACCGGAAAATCGTACGGAGCATAGTTGTCCGGATACCGAAAAGCCAGGTACAACGCTATCATTTGAAAATCGCCGTGGTAGTGGTTGTTTTCCACCGTCGTCACTTTGGCTTTTTTGTAGTCCTGCAACAAGGCATCGCACCCGAACAAAAACCTGCCGATACGGCCTTCTACCTCTTTGGTTTCATTCAACAGATCGTTGAACATCAAACGCACGGTCATCGGGTCGAATTTCCAGAACTCCGTCATCATCCGCTTGGGGTACCATTGTGCCGTTTGCCACATACGCCGCGTTTCGGTATTTAGAAAACTGCGCTCGAACATGTCGGCCGGATCGGCAGCATCGAGGTTCCAATTGTCCTGAAAATGCTGCAACGACTCCCATTTATGGGCAAAAGGGTGGGTTTTCTGGGCGCACAACCAGTTTTTATACGCCGCAACCGAGGACTGGATTTTAGCCAAAATCATACAATCAAGTATTTAAAACGCCATTGCTGCCGACGTGTCTTTCAATCTGGGGTGCATCACCGCAAACCAAAGCGGCGGCAGCAAGGCCAGTATAATGCTCGTAGGGTAGCCATACGGCAATTGCGGACTTTCATCGATGTGCCGAAGGATCTGGTATTTGCGGGTGGCCTTGAAATGGTGGTCGCTGTGTCGGGTGAGTTCGTACAAAAAAATGCGTCCCAGTTCGTGGTCGCTGTTCCAGGAATGAATCGGCAACACAGGCTCGGGGCGTCCCGAAGCAAGCATACGCCGCCGGAGGCCGTAGTGTTCTACATAATTGATCGTTTCCAGCAGCAAAATGCTGATCAGGGCAATGCAAAGCGCGCTGACGAGCCCCACCGGGCCCAGCAGTATCCCCACTACTACCAGCCAGAGGGTCTGGAAAATCGTGAATCGAATCATCTCGTTGCCCCATGAAACAACACTTTTACCTTCCTGCAACAGGCGTTCTTTTTCCAGCCTCCAGGCGCTGCGCCAACTGCCTGTTATCGATTGGAACCAGAAAAAATACACGATTTGTCCGGCGCGTGCCGAAGCAGGGTCTTTATCCGTTGCCACATGCTTGTGATGCCCCCGGTTGTGTTCAATAAAAAAATGCTGGTACAAACTCGGCAACAACAGCAGTTTGGCGCAAAAACGAGCCGTCCGGTCGCTGCGGTGCCCCAGTTCGTGCGCCACATTGATGCCGTTGGCGCCCAGTACAATGCCCACGCCCAGCGTCAGGCCCAACAATTCCGACACAGAAAGAGCCTTTTGGGTAAGGACATACAGATATGCACCGACCAGTGCAAACACAACAGGAAGGTTCAGGTACAACAAGCCATCAAAAAATCGAAGATTGCTGCGCCTCTGCTCTTCTTCCGTCGCTACATTCACGGATGATTGCGGCGTAAAAATTTCCACTACCGGAATTAGCACAAACGCCAACACAACGGTGGCCCACGACCACGCTCCCTGAAAGTACAAGGCCACTGCGGCGCTCAGTGGCAAAAGGTATGCTGCCAGGTATTTTGCATCTTTCATGATTCCTTCATTTGTCTGGCAAAACTATTCAAAATCTGTTTTGTTCGGGAAGCGTACTTTTGCAGACCTTTTCAAAATTCTGCCACCACCACCATGGATTTTTTTCAACTTACAATAAAATCAGTCACCCCGGAAACTGCCGATACCATCACCATCGAGTTTGAACTGACGCCCGAACTGGCGCCCGTTTTCCAGTACAAACAAGGGCAATATATTACGATTCGCCACGAAATGGACGGCCACGAATTGCGCCGCTCCTATTCCATGTCGTCGAGCCCGCTGGAGAACCGCCTGGCGGTTACGGTAAAAAAAGTGGAAGGCGGCCGCATCTCTTCCTGGCTTCACGACCATGCCAAACCTGGCGACGCCCTGGAAGTAGCCGCTCCTCAGGGCCGTTTTTACAACGACCTCAATCCCGACAAACGTCGCACGTATTACCTGTTTGGCGCCGGAAGCGGCATTACTCCGCTCATGTCTATCCTGAAAACCGTACTGGAAGGCGAGCCGATGAGCGCCGTTTTTCTGTTGTACGGCAGCCGCAGCGAAGAGCAGATTATTTTCCGCGATGCACTCGACCAACTTTCTGAGCGCTACAACGGCCAGTTGCATGTAGAACACGTGCTCAGCCGCCCCAAAAAAGAAAGCAGCGGCGGCGGGCTATTCGGTATTTTTAAAAAATCGACCAGCAACTGGAAAGGAAAAACAGGACGCATCGACGGACGCATCACGACCCATTTCCTCGATGAAAATATGCCACACGGGCCCGAATCCGATTGCATTTATTTCATCTGCGGCCCCGGCGGTATGACCGATATGGTGAAAGCAACCCTTTTGGCACGCGGTATCGATGCCAAACAGATTCATACCGAACATTTCGTCAATGCAGGCCATGTCGCGGGCGAGTTCGATGCAACGGCCGCCAGCGGCAAACGTGTCATCGTACACCTGAAAGGACAAAAAATTGAACTGACCGTGCCCGATGGCGCCACCATTCTGGATGTATTGGTCAAGGAAAAATTCGATCCACCCTATTCCTGCACTGCCGGCGCCTGCTCTACCTGCATGGCCAAACTGATCAGTGGCCAGGTGAAAATGGATGCCTGCTACGCCCTCGACGATGAAGAGGTGAAAGCCGGTTATATCCTTACCTGCCAGTCGCACCCCGAAACGGCCGTGGTGGAGTTGAGTTATGACATGTGAAACACGGATTGGAAACACGGATTACGCGGATAGGACGGATTTACACGGATTGGAAACACGGATTGCGCGGAGAGCACGGATTTACACGGATTGGATTCCTGGATTGAAAATTCTCCACTTTACCGGAATCCAATCCAATCCGTGTAAATCCGTGCTCTCCGCGCAATCCGTGTTTCCAATCCGTGTAAATCCGTCCTATCCGCGTAATCCGTGTTTCCGTTTTTCCTCCTCAAAGTCCATTCCCGGATATTCCTCTTCCATCTGACGGATGGCATCCAGTTGCACCTGCACAAAAGCCTGATGCTGCTGCGTATTCGGGTGAAATGGCCGATGCTGCGCTGCGGCCCTGATTTTTTCCACCCTGGCCAACAACTGGTTCGTTTCTTCGGTAAAAAACGTTTTTTTGAAAAATTCCCACACGTACTCTTCGGCAACTTCGGATGGATGCACCATATCGGTATCGTAAAAACGATAATCGCGCAGATCGTCCATCAATAATTCATATGCCGGAAAATAATGGGCGTAAGGCAACACACGGCATATTTCCTCGCAAGCCAGCACCAAAACGGCTTTGCTCCGCTGGTTTTCCAGCAGTCCGCTCCGGAGGTGGCGCACAGGACTTACGGTTAGCACGACCTGAAGATCAGGATTTCGTTTTTTCATTTTTTCCAGAACAGCCTGCACGGTTTCCGTTGTTTCCGACACCGAAAGCCTGCGTTGTTCAAACAGGGCGCCCGGCATTTTGTGGTTGTTGGCCACCACCTGCCTGGTACTGCGCAGCGTGAAAACATCGGATGTTCCAAACGTCAGCAGCAGTCGGTTGGTGGCTTTCAAATGCGCTGAAAATATCTGCCAGGCATCTGAAATTGCCGTCAAAGTCTCCTTTCGGTCCGGCCTGGAAAAATGCCCGTGGTGTTCCCAACTGTGCCAGAGTCCGGCATTTTCGAACAAATCCGATTCCGCAAAAGGGCACTGATCCAACAACAGATCATCCAAGCTGCGCGCCATCGAGACAGGGTTGTACACGATACCGAACGGGTTGGTGAGCGCCTGAAACTTGTGTTCCTGCAGTCGCTTCCCCATATTTTCCGTGAAACACGAACCCACCAGCAGGAGCCGATCGGCATAAGCGATGGAAAAAGGTGCCCGAACGGGCGGTAGAATGGTGCGGAAATCGTTCATTTTTATGGGTTTTTACGACTATGAAGTTGTTGCCGAATGCACGCACAAATTTCAGCGCAAACTTGCTACTTTTACCGCTCGCATTGCTCTGTCCATCGGGGTATCGGCGTTTTTTATTCTACTGCAAACCATCTTTCATGAGTCTGTTCGATCGCCTTTTCGGCGCTTCCAAGAAAAATCAGCCCGACATCGTGTTCGGTCGCTATACGGATGCGTATAAATCCGAGGCACAACAGGAAGCATTTGACCGCTCTCTGGAAGCATTTGAACGCGGTGAACGCATGAGTGCTTACCGAGATTTCCTTGCGTTTCTGAAAGACGAACATACAGAGAATATCACCTGGCAAGAATCGGGCGACACGATTCACTTTGAATTTTGGCAGGGCTCCCGGCGTGTAACAGGCTTTGCCAACAATGAAAAAGTGAAAGTGGAAAGCAAGGTGGCTCGTGCCGACGACCTCAACGTAGGCTTTTTGCGACGCCTGATGGAATACAATTTCAACCTCAAGTTCAGCCGTTTCGCCCTCGACCCCGACAATAACTTGTGCATCGTCTTCGACACCCATACGCTCGATGGCGCGCCGCACAAACTCTTGCAGGCCATGCGCGAACTGGCCATCCATGCCGACAAGCAGGACGACCTGCTGCTCGACGAGTTCAAAATGCTGCGCCCGGCGGAAGAACGTACCTACGGCGATATTACCGACGCCGAAAAAGAGGTGAAATACGAGTACCTGTGCCAGGAAATCCGCCGTGCACTGGAAGAACTCGATAAGGGCAAACCCGATCCCAATCAATTCCCGGGTACCTATGCCTACATGTTGCTGGCATTGGCTTTCCGACTCGATTATCTCGTGCGGCCAGAAGGCTTTATGATGGACGTGTTGGAGCGCATCCACTCCATTTATTTTGCCAAAAACAACCAGACACCGCAGGTGAAGGTGCAAAACATCCGAAAGGAATTTCTAAAACTGCTGGATAGGCCCAAAGAAGCCTTTTTTAAGGAAATGTACCGCACCCGCAGCACTTTTGGTGTAAATCCGCCTGTCAACCACGGTACCGTCGTTGGTCTGATTGAAGGAGAAATGCCCAATATGGAATGGCCGATTCAGCAAAACCACGATGTGCTGGCATTGGCTGTACCTCAATATATTGCAGGTTTTGCCCTGTTTCACTACGCGCCGCCTAAACCTGTACGCGAACTGTTGCACCTGTTTTTTCAGATAACGGAAGCCCCGTTTTTCCGTTCCGTAGGCTTCGACATTCCTTATATGGATACAGCGGGTTTGCCGAATAAATCGGAAATAACCCGTGCCATGCGGAAAATCATGGATCAAAACCGCGCACAGTTTCCACACCTGAAATTCGACCCACAGCGCCTCGATTTCGGCTCCATGGTGTTGTTCTCGAAATCGTACATCCTGATTCTAAAGGATTTAAACCTGAATAAAGCCGAATGAATGATTTTGTAGAGACATACCGCAATGTGATCATCCAGATCGCCACTCCGAACAGCACCGGTACGGGTTTTTTCCTCCGCGACCGCGGTCTGATCGTCACCAATCACCATGTGGTGGAGGGCAATCGCGTGGTGGTGATCGAAGGGGCTAAATTCGGCAAACAATTGGCGCGCGTTTACTATGCCGACCAGAAATACGACCTCGCTTTTCTGGAAGGCCCGCACCATCTGGAAGAATTGCCGGAAGTACGGTTGGGCACCGGAAAAACCTTGCGCGAACGCGACCAGGTAACTGCAATCGGGCACCCGTTTGGATTAAAATTTTCCGTAAAAAGCGGCATCGTTTCCAATACCCGGGAGGTGCTCAACGGCATCCCCTACCTGCACATCGATGCGGCCCTCAACCCTGGCAACAGCGGCGGCCCCTTGGTCGACAACGATGGTGAAATCGTCGGCGTCAACACTTTTGTTATTCAAAACGGCGACAATACCGGCTTTTCGCTGCCAGTTAACTATCTGCATGAGTCGCTGGAAGGATATGTCATCGCAGGTTCCGACAATGCCTGCCGATGCACCGCCTGTCTGAATATTGTAACAGCGGAAACGGTAGAAAACAATTTTTGCAGTTTTTGCGGAAACAAGGTCGAACTGCCCGGCTCCGTGGAGGAATATGTGCCTTCCGGCATCAGCAAAACCATTGAAAATCTGATTGGCCAATTAGGCTACGACGTCATGATTAGCCGCAGCGGCCCCAATGCCTGGGAAATCAAGCAGGGCAGCGCCACGATCGTCATCACCTACCATGACAAAACGGGACTGCTTTCCTGCGATGCTGTGCTGTGCCAGTTGCCCAAGGAAAATATCAAACCGTTGTACGAATACCTGTTGCGTGAAAACTACACCAACGAAGCGCTCACGCTCAGCGTACACGAGCAGGACATCGTGTTGTCGCTGCTCATTTTCGATCGTTACCTGAACGATGAGACGGGCATGGTTTTGCTGAAAAATCTGTTCGAAAAAGCAGATTACTACGACAACGTGCTGGTAGAACAGTATGGCGCCACCTGGAAAACGCAGGATTAGGGCGCATCTCCATCCACATTTGCCACTTGTTTATTGCCTCTTGCCTCTTTTTCTATTGCCCCTTGAGCAACCAGGCTTCCAGCGTTTTCTGATACAATTCAAACGAACCCAGGTTGTTGTGCGAGCCGCCATCGATCGTGATGAAGTCATCGCCGGGTTTGAGCACCTGTTTCAGGTTTTCAGCGCAGGCATAAGGCACTACGCGGTCGCGCGTGCCGTGAAAAATGAGCAGCGGCAGCGTTGTCGCTTTCAAATAAACATCGTTGGTAAAATGGAATGCCAGTTTAAAAGGCGGGTCGTCGCGGCGCACATGGCTGGCCAGCAATCCGGCGATATTGTCGAATGGCGTTTCCAGCAGCACCATCCTGGCCGCTACTCGGGCCGCCAGGTAACTGGCCATACCGGTTCCCAGAGATCGCCCATACAGGATAATTTCTTCGGGTTTGTACTGTTCCCGTAGCCACTGGTATATCTGCATGGCATCGGAAAAATATGCGTGTTCATCGGGTTCTCCCGTACTTTTTCCGTAGCCGCGGTAATCGGGGGCCAGAAAATCGTATCCCCGGCTGGTAAAATCGCGGTGCATGGCGCCCCAACGTTGCAGATTGTCGCGGTTTCCATGAAAATACAGCACGACACCTTTTTTTACAGCAGCAGGACTTGGGAAAAAAAGGGCATTCAGCCGGGCGCCATCGGGCGTGTCGAAAAAGTGTTCGGTAAATGTTTCCGGAAAATGAAAACGATGATCGGGCGCCAGGATGACCGGGCGAAACAGTGCTTTTTTTTGAAGAAATTTGGAAAAAACCGAGGGCATGGGCAATGCGACTATTTCAGTTTTTCATTGTTCGCATGGCGGTCGGCATCCCGGCGTGTTTTTTTATCGAGGTTTTTTTGAAGCGCTTCGGTCAGGTCGATGCCGGTCTGGTTGGCCAGGCATACGAGTACAAACATCACATCGGCCATTTCATCAGCCAGGTCTTCGCGGGCAGTAGCCGCCAATTCGGGCGTTTTAAACGATTGCTCGCCATATATCCGGGCCATCAGGCGCGCCACTTCGCCCACTTCTTCCATCAGGATGGCTGTATTGGTCAGTTCGTTGTAGTAACGAATGCCAATGGTGTTGATCCATTGGTCGACGGTATTTTGCGCTTCCTGAATGGTCATGTTGAAATGAGTAAAAGAGGAGGTACGGGCGAAAAAACCCGTACCTCCTCCTGAATTAATTCCTCAAGGGTTTGCCGTTTTCCAGCATAAACTGAATACGTTCCAGCGTTTTTTGTTCGCCGCAAAGTGACAGGAACATTTCGCGTTCGATATCGAGCAGGTATTGCTCCGACACCTGCTGCGGGCTGGTGAGGTCGCCACCGCACAGCACATAGGCTACCTTTTTGGCAATTTTTATATCGTGCTCGGTAGCGTAATTACCCAGTTGCAGCGAATGCGCAGCGATGTAGAGCGCGCCCAGGCCGGTGCGGCCCAGCACATACACGTCTTTGCGCTGGATGGGCCTGACATAGGTGTCGGCCATTTCGAGCACTTTTTTCTTGGCTTCACTGATATTTCTGGCCGCATTGGGTACTACCTGGTCTTTTGTAGACAGAAGGTATCCGTAGTTGAAGGCTTCATGGGCCGATGTGGCTACCTGTGCCGTGGCAATGGTTTTGAATTTGTCGATCAGGCGTGGAATCTGTACATCACCTTCCTTGCTGATTTCGTCGGAAAGGCGCACAGCAAACTCTTTGGTGCCGCCACCACCGGGGATAATGCCCACGCCGACTTCTACCAGACCAATATAACTTTCCGCAGCAGCAACTACCGCATCGGCGTGCATGGAAAATTCGCAGCCGCCGCCAAATACATAACCTTGCGTAGCAATCACCACCGGAATTGCCGAGTAGCGAATGCGCATGGACGTTTGTTGGAACAGGTGAACGGCCATATTCAGTTCATCCCATTCCTGCTGATAAGCCATCATGGCAATCATCATCAGGTTGGCGCCTACGGTAAAGTTCTGGGCATTGTTGCCGATCACCATCCCTTTCCAGCCCTGCTCTTCTGCTATTTGGATCGAATCATTGATGCCCCGCAAAATACCCTCGCCAATGGAGTTCATTTTGGAGTGGAATTCGAGGCACAATACGCCATCGCCAATGTCGTGCAAGGTGCATTCGGCATTGGTGTACACAGGCTTGTTGGAGCGATAGGTATCGAGTATCACAAACGAATCGCCGCCGGGCAAGGGCTGGTACGACTTCCGGATGGGGTCGTAGCACAGGCGTTTGCCATTTTCCACTTTGTAGAAAGAGGTATGGCCGGCTGCCAGCATGTCTTTTACCCAGTCTGCTATTTTTTCACCTTGTTCTTCCGCCAGGCGAACCCCTTCGGCCACGCCCACCATGTCCCACAACTGGAACGGGCCTGCCTCCCAGGCAAAACCGGCGCGAATGGCATCGTCGATGGCATAAGCGGTATCTGAAATTTCAGGAATACGATTGCTCACATAGGCAAACAGCCCCAGGTGTGCGCGTTGCAGCAGTTGCGCGCCCTTGTCGTCGCCTTTGAACACGGCGCGGATACGGCGTGGCAGTTCCTCGATCTGTTTGAGGGTTTCTAGGATAGGCAGTTTTTCCTTCTGTGAAACGCTGTATTCAAGCGTGTCGAGGTTGAGGGCCAGCACAACCGGGCGGCCTTTCGCGTCCTTTTCTGCCGTTTTTTTGTAAAATCCCTGGCCGGTTTTATTGCCAAGAAATTTGTTGTCGATCAGGAATTGGAGGTATTTCGGAATGACAAATGCGCCGATTTGTTCGTCATTCGGGCAGTTTTCGCGCATGCCGTTCAGTACGTGTACGGCAGTATCCATGCCTACCAGGTCGCCGAGACGGAACGTGCCCGTTTTGGGGCGGCCGACAGCCGGGCCGGTCAGCGCATCTACGGTATCGATGCCAAGGCCCATTTCCTGTGTCAACTGGTAGATGCGCGCCATGGCATACACCCCCACACGGTTGGCGATAAACGCGGGGGTATCTTTGCAGAGCACGGTTTGTTTGCCCAGAATGACATCGCCATAGTGCATGAAAAACTCGGTGACGGCCGGGTCGGTATCCGGTGTGGGGATTATTTCCAGCAGGCGCATGTAGCGCACAGGGTTGAAGAAGTGCGTGCCGCAAAAGTGTTTTTTAAAATCTTCGCTACGCCCTTCGGCCATCATGTGGATGGGGATACCGGAGGTATTGGAAGTAACCAGCGTGCCCGGAGTACGATACTTTTCGACTTTTTCGAACACCTGTTTTTTGATGTCGAGCCGCTCTACCACGACCTCTACAATCCAGTCGTATTCTTTTATTTTGGGTAAGTCGTCTTCAAAATTGCCGATGGTAATCCGGCTGGCAAATTTATTGTCGTAAAACGGCGCAGGCTTGGCTTTGAGCGCATTTTGCAACGAATTGGCGGCCATTCGGTTGCGGGCAGCGGGCTTCTGCGCTTCGTTCTCCGCGAGATCGGGCGGCAGAATATCGAGTAGGAGTACTTCAATACCACAACCGGCGAGTTGTGCGGCAATTCCTGTTCCCATCAGGCCGGAACCCAGCACGGCCACTTTACGAATATGTTTGTTGAGCATAACTATTGGTTAGAGCGTCAGCGAAAATTCGTTGCGAAGATAGGGATTATTAGTCAACTGTCAATAGTGCTGAGTAGTAAGTCCTGAGTCCTGAGTCTGTAGAGTACACCTTATTACCCCAAGCGTTCATGTTTGGGAATCCCCGGGGTAATAAGGTGTACTCTACAGACTCAGGACTCAGGACTTACTACTCAGCACTAATATGCTCTGGCGTCTTTGTTCTCCACAAAGTTCATAAAAGCCCGATTGGCCACCCGATTACCGCCCGGGGTAGGGTATTTGCCTGAAAAATACCAGTCGCCGCTGTTTTTTGGACAAGCGGCATGCAAGCCGTCGAGCGTTTGAAAAATGACGTCGAGTTGAGGCTTAATATCTTTTGGGCGAACGATTTCGGCAATTTTTTGGCTGATTTGCTCGTATTCGAAGTGCTCGTACAAGGGCGCCACTTCGTTCATCACCGCTTCGATGGGCAGGAATTCAGAGTTTTTGCAGCGTTCGTAGGTTTCCTGCAGCAGGTGCTCCTTGCCATTTTCTTTCAGGAGGGCTACCAGTGCCTGAAATGCAACAAAATCCCTCATTTTGCTCATGTCGATCCCGTAGCAATCCGGGAAACGAATTTGCGGTGCGCTACTCAGAATAATAATACGTTTGGGTTTGAGGCGAGCCGTAATGCTCACAATGCTGTCGCGCAGGGTGGTGCCGCGCACAATGGAGTCGTCGAGCAGCACCAGGGTATCCGCATGGTCGTTGCAAATACCGTAGGTCACGTCGTAGACATGGCTGACCATGCTGTTGCGCGCTTTTTTGTCGGCAATGAAGGTGCGTTGCTTGTCGTCTTTGTGTACAAGTTTTTCATTGCGTGTATGAACGGTCAGTATTTCAAGCAGTTTTTCCGGCGTCATGTCTTTGCCTTGTGCCAGAATCTGTTCCTGTTTCCACCTGTTCATTTCCGCGTCCAGTCCTTCCATGAGCCCGTAGTAGGCAGCTTCGGCAGTATTGGGAATATAGGAAAAAACCGTGTGTTTGATATCGTAATTGACCGCTTCCAGGGCACGGGAGGCCAGTTGATAGCCGAGTTTTTTGCGCTCCTGATAAATTTCGCGGTCATTGCCCCGGCTAAAATAAATGCGCTCAAAAGAGCAGGCGCGGTTTTCCCGGGGTTCGATGAACGGCAGTTCCTCTACTTTACCATTGTATTTGATGATAAGCGCGTGGCCCGGTTTGAGTTCGCGAACGTTTTTATACCGAATATCAAAGGTCGACTGAATAGCCGGGCGTTCGGAGGCGCCCACCACCACTTCATCATCCATGTACCAGTAAGCCGGGCGAATACCGTTGGGGTCGCGCATGAGGAATGCGTCTCCATGACCGATTAATCCTCCCAACACATAACCGCCGTCAAATTTTTTGCTGGCGCGCCGGAGGAGGCGCTGCACGTCGAGGTTTTCAAAAATGAGTTGATTGAGGTTTTGGTTGGAATAGCCGTCGGGCTTGAACCAGGTGTGCAGGCGTTGTACCTCATCGTCGAGGAAGTGGCCGATTTTTTCCAGCACGGTCACCGTATCGCTTTTTTCCTTGGGATACTGACCCAGTTCTACCAGTTCTTCGAACAATTCATCCACGTTGGTCATGTTGAAATTGCCGGCCAGCAAGAGGTTTCGGGTAATCCAGTTGTTCTGGCGATGGAAGGGGTGTACACGTTCGATGCTGTTGTCGCCGTGGGTGCCGTAGCGCAGGTGGCCCATCAGCACTTCTCCCATGTAGGGCATGTTGGCTCTCAGCCAGGCGGGATCGTTGCGTTGTTCGGGGGTTGTTGCATTGAGGCGCGCCCACACCATATCGAACAAGTCGGTCAGGTAGTTGGTGGCGTTGCTTCGCTTGCGGCTGATGTAGCGGGTACCCGGCTCGGGGTTTAGTTTGATGGTAGCGATGCCGGCGCCGTCCTGGCCTCGATTGCGCATTTTTTGCAGCAGGAGCTGCATTTTTTGCACCCCGTAGAAGGCCGTACCATATTTTTTGTGGTAATAATCGAGTGGTTTGAGCAGTCGCACCACCGCGATGCCGCATTCATGCTTGATAGGATCGCTCATTGCGAGACGTCAGTATGTGGTTGGAAAAGTACATCCGGGAAAAGAGCCGCAAAGATAGTACGAACTGCGAAGTTGTCAGAGCGAAGTCGTTCAGCATTTCAGATATACTTGAAGAAGAGGGCATCGATTAACAGAATTATCACCGTCGTTTTTGTTGCACTGCTTCTTCCTTTGGTGCGGTCATTTTAATATTGGCAAGGTCGAGCAATTGCTCTTTGTTTTCCTTTTTCAGCAAAACGAGGAGATCGCAGCATTGTTTAAAAAAGGTCTCCGCTTCTCCGGGGGATAACATTTTATTAGGTTTGTAGGCAATCAGATAGTAATTGCTGCCTTCGATGTGAACGGGCGGTTGCTCGGTCAGAAAGTCGCGAATTTCAGGCGTGAATTTTTCTCGAATGAGGTCGGTAAACTCGCTGTTGAGCCAGAATTTATCCGAAAACTCCTTGTTTTCCTCAAAATTCA
Source organism: Bacteroidota bacterium (assembly GCA_020160935.1). Lineage (GTDB taxonomy): Bacteria > Bacteroidota > Bacteroidia > Chitinophagales > Saprospiraceae > M3007. The sequence continues at coordinate 320,475 of JAIUPL010000001.1, forward strand.
CATCTGAATCCCAGCCGATGTAGGCCAGCACTTTATGCCACCATGTTTCGGGTTTGAGCCGAAAATCGGGCAGGTACCAGTTTTTATCGTCGGCAAAAAAGACTGTTTGTGTGATGCGTCGCGAACTTTTTCCTGTAGAAACCACATAGGAGTAATCGAACAAGTACACCTGAGTGCCATCCACTTCTCCGCGGAGGATATTGGCAACCGATCCATTTCTAAACCAGGCAGAACGCTCCCGTGAAAACAGGTCGAATGACTGCAATTGGCGCGTTAATCCCAGGGAGTGATCGGTCACAGCCATTAAGTTGAGTTGTCGGCCAAGTTCCTCCGTTTCTGCTTTTCGCTGTTTTGCACGCCTTGCTTTCCAGGCATAAATCATGGTGAAGGCGCCGGCAAATGTCAGCAGAACAGGAAGGACATCAAAGATCGTGAGCAGCATAGGTCTGGAGGAATGAGGCCGTAAAAATGCAAAAAAGTATCGGGATTTGCATTGCACAAGCCTCCGTACTTTTGCGGCATGGCACAAATCAAGCAATTTCTTTTGAATGCATCCCTGAAGGTGTTTGGGCTGCTTCCGTTCCGCCTTCTCTATATGCTGTCCGATATGTTGGCGTTTATCCTGTATTTTTTGGTGGGTTACCGCAGCAAGGTCGTGTCTGAAAACCTGCGCCGTGCATTTCCGGAAAAAACGGATGCCGACATCAAGGTTATTACCAGGCGTTTTTACCACCACCTGACCGATATTTTGCTGGAATCGCTCCTGGTCCCCTCTCTTTCCAAAGAGGAGGCAATCAGGCGTTGCAAACCTGTAAATCCGGAAGTTGTCAATCAATATTTGGATCAAAAACGCCCCGTTATCCTGGCGGGCAGCCACCTGGGCAACTGGGAATGGGGTGGGCAATCGATGCCGCCATTTTTTCATGGCGCCACCATTACGGCATTCAAACCCCTGACGGACAAAACGATGGAAGTTTATTTAAACAAAATTCGTTCGCAAACGGGCATGGAACTGGTCAGCATGGAGGAGTTTTTCAGGGTCATGCGAAAACGTAGCGAAGAAGCAGCCGTATATATTTTATTGAGCGATCAATCGCCCAGCAGCCGGAAAAGCGCTCATTGGGTGCAGTTTTTCGGGCAGCCCACCGCCACCTTACCAGGTCTCGACGTGTTGGCACGCAAATTTAACTGGCCGGTGGTGTATTACCGCACGGTGCGCCTCCGGCGCGGGTATTATGAAATTGTATTCGAAGATTTGTGTGCTGAACCCATTGGCATGCCCGACCAGGCCATCACCCAGGTATATACAGATATGCTGGAACGCGACATACGCCAGCAGCCCGAGTCGTGGCTGTGGAGCCACAAACGCTGGAAAATGAAGTGGGAAGAGTAGTTTCTAGGCCACGCGCTTGCTCCGCTGCCACAGCACCAACATACCGATAGCGCTTAAAGAAAACAACCCGATGGAAATGATTTCTGCTTGCGTGAGTTTCATACCCCACACGTCGTGCAATACATTTACCCGGATTTTTTCGATCAGAAAACGCTCTATGGCGATCAGGCCGAGGTAAATGAAAAACAACATGCCCAGAATTTTCACCCGGGTGCGCAAAAACCATAAAATGGCAAATACCACCGTCATCATCAAAATTTCATAAAACGGGGTAGGAAAAACAGGTTGCGACAACTGCATACAGTAGTCCCAGGTGCAATGCGGAATGGGCTCGCTCATCACTGGATCGGTCGAAGGCGTATTGAGCACGTGATGTGGATATTTATACGCCCACATCCAGTCGGGAAGAAATGACATCCAGCCGGGTTTTGGGGCTGTATTGACAATACCCCAGTCGCCGTCGCCACTGAGTTGGCACCCGATACGCCCTACGCCGTATCCTACTGTCAGCGATGGTGCCACGGCATCGGCTGTTTGCAGGAACGGGATGCGATGGCGGTACATATAGCCAACCACGGCAATAAATCCGAGCACCAGGCCGCCGAAAAAGGCAAGTCCGCCGCCAGAGGTAAGCGTTCCAATAGGGTCGGCGATGAACGTTTCCCAATTGTCGAACACGTCAAATAACTTGGCGCCTACGATACCACCGATGGCGGCCGCCACGGTCATTTCATTGATGCGGTCATGCGGCCAGATTTGAACCTCTTTTGTAACCGGCTCTTTTTTCTTGTTTTTATTGGCTTCCCACCAGGTGAGCCCTGCGAGAAATGCAGCCCCTACAAGTGCAGCAGGCCAATGCATCTTGGCCGACAGAATGATGGATGCCGGATCCTGCCGGAATTCGTGATAGTGTGCATATGCATAAAAACCTTTGCCTCCAAGGAGCAATCCAACCAGGGCATTCCCGGCGATTTCGCCCGGCGTAGCAGGCGCCCCTTCGGTAATCGTTTTTTTATCAGGCCGATACAAACCTTCTTTTGCCTTTCGCTTCAATTCAACATAAAAGACTACTGCACTGGCCAAAAAAGCCATTGCCAGTACAAAGCCGAACATTTTAAAAATGGCCAGCCAGTTGTCGGGCGCAGTACCAAAAAGATCGTGAAAGAGATAGGATAGATCAGGATACATAATGTAATTTTCTGAAAATCAGCGTTTTGCAACAATATTGTGGCAAAGATAGAAAACACCGTAGCGCAAAGTAGCAGATCGGGTTAAATTCATGTGTAGTATGAAACGAATTGCGCTGTGCTTCGCGCCTGAAAAGGGTCTATTTTTTAAAACTATTCTGAAAAAGCGAAAAAAATAGCCGCAGTGGCGGATTCTCCCCGACGCTTTCTATTTTTGCCGCACTTTTTTAGCAACACACAACCGGACAAAATGGATAATATTCAAAATACCCGTGGCAAAGGCTATTGCATGCTGTACCTGTTCATGATCCTGTTCTTCCTGATCGGACTGATTCTGATGCTGTACAACCGCAATAGCATTCTGGATTTTCCGAAAATGTAACTGCCTCAGGAAAAAATCCGGTAAACGGCCCAGGCGCCGAAATAAGCCAGCAAACTCATCGCAACAAACTGCATGGCAGCCCACTTCCAGCTGCCCGTTTCTCGCCGTACCACGGCCAGGGTGCTGAAGCATTGCATCGCCAAGGCGTAAAATACCAGTAGCGACAAGGCTGTCGCCAGCGTATATACCGGTTGGCCGGTATCGCTGAAGGTTTCCACTTTCATTTTGCTTCGCAAGGTGGCCTTGGCAGCATTCTCGGTGCGATCGTTGATGTCGCCTTCCTCAGAACCCATATTGTATAATACGGCCAGTGTTCCAGTAAATACTTCGCGGGCAGCAAAAGAGGTGAGCAAGGCTATGCCTATTTTCCAGTCGTAGCCCAGCGGCCGAATCAGCGGCTCGAACGATTTGCCCATTTGCCCTGCAAAGGAGGCTTCCAGGCGGCGTTGTTGCACAAAATCTTCTGTCTGCGTGGAATCGAGTCGCATTTCTCGGGCTTCCTGATGCGCTGTAAGGGTAGCGTCGCTGATAGCATTGCCAGGTCCGAATCGCGACATGGCCCATAATACAATCGACACCACGAGGATGATTTTACCGGCGCCGGCTACGAAGGCCACTACTTTTTCCCATACCGACAACCACACGTTTTTCCAGTGCGGCATGCGGTATTCGGGCAGTTCGATCGCCAAAAAAGATGGTTCGCGCGTACGCAGCCATTTTTTCATGGCCCATCCTGCCAGAAAAGCCGTCAGAACACCCAGGGCATACATACTGCCAAAAACAAGCGACTGTGCATTGAAAATGCCGCCCACTTTAACGGCTGGTACTGCCAGCCCGATCAATACCAGATACACCGGAATGCGTGCGCTGCAACTGACAAACGGCGTTACCATAATCGTGATAAGCCGTTCCTGCCAGTTGCCGATGGTACGGCTGCTCATAATGGCAGGCACTGCACAAGCACTTCCACTAATCAGGGAAATGACACTGCGGCCGTTCATCCCGAACCTGCGCATGGTTTTGTCAAACATAAACACCACACGCGCCATGTAGCCCACTTCTTCCAGAATGGAAATGAGCAGGAAAAGCAGTGCAATTTGTGGCACAAATACCAAAATGCCGCTCATGCCGGCTAAAATTCCATCCGTGAGCAGTTCTGTAAACCAGCCTTCACCCAGGGCAGACGCTACCCATTCACTCAGTAATCCGAAGCCATTCTCAATGGCATCCATCGGATACCCGCTCCAGTCGAATATTGCTTGGAAGATCAGGAGCATAACCGCTATAAAAATCACAGGGCCACCGATACGGTGGGTAAGTACGGCATCGAGTTTGTCGGTAGTTGTGCTGGGAAAAGCCGGAGGCTGATGGATCGACTCCCGCACAATCGGCATAAATTTGTCATACCGGTCAAGCGTTTCATCCACCTGTGTGCGTAGCGACTGAAAATCCTTGGTAATCGCAATGGCATCGAGTACCTCTTTTTGCTGCTTTTTCAAAAAAGGCAACCACTGGTGGTGGTGCAAAATGAGCAAAGCCCGATAAGGATTCTCGATGGAAAGATTGTGCCGGATGGCATCCGTAATTTGTTTCTCCTGATCCGTTAATTTGTAAAAAGGCTTGTATTCGCTTGCTTTTTCTGGCGCTTTCAACATTTTTTCCAATTCCGAAAGCAGGCGCTGGATATTGTCTTCCTTCCGGCCGCTGATGGAAATAACCGGCAAGCCGAGTTGGTCGCTGAGTTTGGCAGCATTTACCTTTATGCCCATTTCCGAGGCAGTATCCGACATATTGAGCGCCAGAATGACCGGCAGGTTCAGGTCGAGCAACTGCGTCAGCAACAGCAAATGACGCTCCAGGTGCGTCACATCGGCAATGTAAATGAGGGCGTCCGGGAAAAAAGTGTCGGCAGGGTTTGTCATTACCGCTGCCACCAGTTTTTCATCCGAAGAGGTAGGATACAAACTATATGTGCCGGGAAAATCAATGAGCGTGGCTTCGCTTCCGCTTGGAAAACGCATCCGTCCGGTTTTAATTTCAACCGTAACGCCCGGGAAATTGCCCGTATGCTGTCGCAATCCCGTCAGCAAATTGAATACCGTAGACTTGCCTGCATTTGGATTGCCCACCATCCCGACTTTGGGCAATCTGTCTTCTTCTTTCCACATCATACTTCCAACAGAATACTGGCCGCCTCTTCTTCCCGCAGTGCAATGCGAATTCCGTCTACCTTGATATAATAGGCTTTCCCAAAAGGAGAAGTACGCACCATTTCAATGCGGGTACCCGGCAATACACCCATGGCAGTAAGTTTGCAGGCCAGGGTAGCATCGGTAATAGAAATCGTTCGGGCGCTTTCGTTCGTCTTTAAATCGGGGATGGTTCTGTAACGACGTTGCATAAACTTGGTAGGGTGAAATTAGACAAAATCTAAACACGGCAAATGTATGGGTTGTTTTCCATTTGCCTGTAAAAGTTATGCAAGAGATTTGTCAGACCTTCCGTTGCGCGGCTTTCCTGCGGCGCAAATCCATGAATTCTCCACTTTCATCTGTTTTTTCCGGGCATGCATCAACTGTTTGGAGCATTAGCCGTTTAGCACTGATGCTGGTAATCATGGCATTCGGGACGTTCAGAATGTGCAACAAAGATATGGTGTAACAAGCAATACCCTTGTTCATTGTAGCACATTATACTACTTTTTATACACCGACGCCGATACCCTAATATTGCATCGACATGAATTTTATTCTAAAAATGGCCTGGCGCGACAGCCGCCGCAATCGCAGCCGCCTCTTGCTGTTTATTTCCGCTATCACCGTCGGCATTGCTGCACTTACCGCCGTACGTTCTTTTTCGGTCAATTTGATGGGCGATATCGATCGGGAAGCCAAAACATTGCTGGGCGCCGACCTGCTGATCGATGCCAACCAGCCAGCCCCGGATTCTATTCTTTCCAAACTGGAATCGGGCGCTACGGAAAAAGCCAGGGTGCTGAATTTTGTCAGCATGGTGCGTTTTCCGAAAAATGGCGGTACAAGGCTTTCCATGATCCGTTCGCTGGAAGGCAATTATCCTTTTTACGGAAAATGGAAAAGCGAGCCCGAACAATCGTGGCAAACGTTTCGGAAAGGGAAAAAAGCGCTGGTCGACCATGCGCTGATGCTTCAATACGGCATTCAACCCGGCGACAGCATCCAGATCGGCGACGTTACTTTTCTGGTAGAAGGCGATCTGCTGTCTTCTCCCGGGCGAGCGGGTATTGCTTCCAGTATTGCGCCGGTGGTATTTATCACCTCCGAATGGCTCGATAGCACCCACCTGATTCAGCGCGGCAGCCGCGTCGATTATCAGTATTTTTACCAAATGCCTGCCGGGAGCGATCCTGATGCGCTGGTAAAAGGCATGGAAAAACAACTTGAAAAAGCCAACCTGAACTCCGACACCGTGAAGAGCCGGAAAGAAAGCATCGGTTCTGCTTTTGGCAATTTTGGCACCTTCCTGAACCTGGTTGGTTTTATTGCCCTGCTATTGGGTTGTATCGGCGTGGCGGGCGCCGTACATATTTACATCAAAGACAAACTGCCTACGGTAGCCATTTTGCGTTGCCTGGGCGCCAGCGGGCGCAAGGCATTTTATGTGTATCTGGTGCAAGTGGCCGGTATTGGTTTGCTGGGTGCACTGGCCGGCGCTATCGGCGGGTCACTCATTCAAAAACTGTTGCCCTGGGTGCTGCGCGACCTGTTGCCGATCGAATCTGTCAGCACCGATTTTTCTCCGGGTGCGATCGCGCAAGGGGTACTTCTGGGTCTTTTTGTAGCCGTACTGTTTGCATTGTTACCCTTGTCGGGCATTCTTAAAACATCTCCTTTACGCACTTTGCGCGCCTCTTATGATGAAAGTGAGGGCAGTGGCCGCCGTTTTGATCCGTTGCGTTGGGGCGTTTATTCCTTGATCACGCTGGCTATTTTCGGATTTACATGGTGGCTGGTGCGAGACTGGATGGAAACGCTGTTTTTCATGGGTGGCATTGCGGCCGCTTTCCTGATTCTGTGGGGTATATCCAAAATGCTCACGTTTTCATTGCGTCGGTTTTTCCCGAAAAAATGGAGTTATATCGCCAGACAAGGCATTGCCAATTTGTTCCGGCCCGAAAACCAGACGGTATTGCTGGTGGTCACCATCGGACTGGGTACCATGCTATTGTCGACCCTGTTCCTGATTCAAAACCTGTTGTTGAAACAAGTAGAGTTTTCCGGCAGCGGCAGTCAGCCCAATATGATCCTGTTCGATATCCAGTCGAGTGAAAAAGACAGCGTGGCTGCCCTTGTTCGCGCCAATGGTATGCCCGTCATGCAGCAGGTGGCTATTGTCACCACCCGTATCGAAACCATCGACGACCGCACCAAAGCGCAGGATGAGGCCGACACCACCAATGCCATGCCGCGCTGGGTGTGGGATCGCGAATACCGCGTCACATTCCGCGATACTTTGATTGAAACGGAAAAAGTTATAGAAGGACAATGGGAAGGTGTTTACACGCCCGGACAACCCATCAAGGTGTCCATTTCCGATGGACTTCAGCGCGCCATGAAAGCCAAAATCGGCACCAAACTCGTTTTCAACGTGCAGGGCACCCGCCTGGAATGTGAAGTGGGCAGCGTGCGAAAAGTAGATTTCAACCGGGTTCAAACGAACTTTCTGGTTGTTTTCCCAACCGGCATACTGGAAGACGCACCCCAGTTTCATGTAATTGTATCCAAAGTAGCCAGCGCCGAACAATCGGCTCGTTTCCAAAGCCAACTGGTGCATCGATACCCGGGTATCTCCGCGATCGATCTGACACAAATCCTCAAATCGGTGGATGAAGTGCTGCGCAAAGTGTCTTTTGTTATCCGTTTTATGGCGTTGTTCAGCATTCTTACCGGTTTGCTGGTACTCATTAGTTCCATTTACCAGGGTAAATACGCCCGTATTCGCGAGAGTGTGCTGCTGCGTACCCTCGGCGCCAGCCGCCGCCAGATTTTGCTCATCAATGCACTCGAATATTTCCTGCTCGGCGCACTGGCTTGCCTGGCAGGTATTGGCCTGTCGGTAGCAGGCGCCTGGGCCCTGGCTCGTTTTGCCTTCAAAATTCCTTTCGAACCGCAATGGTGGCCCTTGCTACTCACCTTTGCCATCATCGCCGCCATCACGGTTTTGATCGGCCTGTTCAACAGCCGGGAAGTGGTGAACAAGCCGCCGCTGGAGGTGCTGCGGGCGGAAGCGTGACTTTAAAGTCCTGGGTCGGGAGTCCTGAGTCCTGAGTCTGTAGAGTTGACCACGTTACTCTAGGATTCCATTTGTAGTATGCCAGAGTAACGTGGTCAACTCTACAGACTCAGGACTCAGGACTCCCGACTCAGGACTTTTACATACCTTTGGCGCATGCAAGCCAAAAAGTCCTACGGTCAACATTTTTTAAAAGACGACAGCATTGCAGCCGGCGTAGCCGATGGGTTGTTGCAAGCGGCCCAAACCGGCCGCGTATTGGAAGTAGGCCCTGGCATGGGTATGCTGACCAAGCACCTGCTGGCCCACAAGGATTTTGAAACCTGGGCTGTGGAAGCCGACGGCGATATGGTAGCCTATCTGCAAAAACACTACCCGGATTTTTCAAGCCGCCTGATTTTCAAGGACTTTCTGGAATTTGATCCTGCAACTACTTTTGGAACAGCGCCGTTTTGCCTGATTGGCAATTTCCCGTACAACATTTCCACCCAGATTCTTTTCAAGCTGCTCGATTACAGAGCGCAGATTCCTGAAATGGTGGGTATGTTTCAAAAAGAAGTGGCCGACCGCGTGGTGGCAGGGCCAGGCTCCAAAGTGTACGGCATTACCAGTGTTTTTGCGCAGGCTTCCTACGACACAGAGTATTTGTTTACGGTTAAACAGGATGCTTTCAACCCGCCGCCCAAAGTGTTGTCGGCAGTGATCCGGCTCACACGAAAAGCGGTGTTTGAACCTGGCTGTGATGAAAAATTGTTCCGGCATCTGGTAAAAACGGCCTTCAACCAGCGCCGTAAAATGCTGCGCAATACACTCAAGCCTTTTTTACCCGCCGAACAATTGATGGACGATCCCTTTTTCCAGAAACGTCCGGAAGAACTGAGTTGGGAACAATACCGGGATTTGACGCTTATGGTTCAGTCGGTTGCCAAAACCAAAGCCTGATTTTTCGTACCGCCATTGCCATGAAAGAACAACCCACCTACTACGATCTGGTATTTGCAGTCGTTCGGGAAATTCCACGCGGCCGCGTAACCAACTATGGCGCTATTGCCGACTTTTTGGCCCTCGGCGCTTCCCGTATGGTCGGCTGGGCACTCAACAACTGCCAGCCGGGCGATCGGGTGCCTGCCCACCGCGTACTCAATCGAAAAGGAGAATTGAGCGGCCGGCATCACTTCAACCCGCCCGGGCTCATGCAACAACTCCTCGAATCGGAAGGTGTAGTAGTGGAAAACGATCAGGTGGTCGATTTCAAACGGCTTTTCTGGAGCCCCGCCGAAGCGCTGGGAATGGAGTGGGAACCATTTTAGTTATTGAGTTATTGGTTATTAAGTTATTGGGGGTGGTAAGGGTCCATCTGTACGAATCCTGGGTATTCTTTTTTGTGAATCCAGACTTTTGTACAGATGGCCCCTTACCACCCCCAATAACTTAATAACCAATAACCCAATAACTAATCAAAGATGATCGTCTTGTTCCCATGCACCAGCACCTTGTCTTCAAAAACCATTTTCAGGGCACGAGCCAGTGAAATTTTTTCCACGTCCTTGCCGGTTTGAATCATGTCGCGCACAGAATAGGTGTGGTCGACCGGGATAACATTTTGTACGATAATCGGCCCTTCGTCGAGGTCGTTGTTGACGAAATGGGCCGTAGCGCCGATGATTTTCACACCGCGCTCGTATGCCTGCCGATATGGGCTGGCGCCCACAAATGCAGGGAGAAAAGAGTGGTGAATATTGACAATCCGATTGGGGTGCTGCGCCACAAACTCCGGCGAGAGAATCCGCATGTATTTTGCCAACACCAGGTATTCCGGATGGTATCGGCGGATAACTTCCTGCAGTGCTGCTTCGTGTTGTTCGCGACTCAAGCCTTCATGTGATACCAGGTGAAAATTCACACCAAACTGGTGGGTAAATTTTTCCAGGGTATCGTGGTTGCCGATTACGGCTGCTATGTCAGCGTTCAATTCATCGAACTGGTGCCGCACGAGCAAATCGCCGAGGCAATGCTGCTCTTTGGTGACGAGCAACACAATTTTTTTGCGGCGTTTGGGCGTAAGCCGTACCCACGCGCCGGGAGGTAGCACTTTGCGAATTTTTTTCAGCATCAGTGTTTCGTCCACCGCTCCAGAAAAGGTAGTTCGCATGAAAAAACGCTCCTGCTCATGCTCCACAAATTCCTGATTGGCTGTGATATTCAAGCCCTGCCTGTAAATCACGCCCGTAATGTTGTGTACAAGTCCGGTGCGGTCAGGGCAATCAATCAGCAATACGTAAGTTGGTTGGTTCATGTTTTAAATAGTCAACAGTCAGCAGTCAGCAGTTGTCAGTCGGTGCGTTGGGTGAGGCTTTAAGGAGTTGTTTAAGTTAGAGGTTCATCTGCCCTCACTTTCATATTTTTGCACTTTCATTTGAAGCCGTCAGTCAACAGTCATAAGTGGGTGATTTACTGATGACTGTCGACTGTTGACTGACAACTTTACAATATGGCAACTGAAAAAATTGACGCGGATAAAGCCCCCAAACCGGTTGGTTTGTATCCGCATGCGCGCCGGGCGGGCAATCTGCTGTTTCTGTCAGGCATTGGCCCGCGCGACCCTGAAACGGACGGCGTACCCGGTCTGACGCGTTCGCCCTCGGGCAATTTTACCAGTTTTGATTTCGAAGCGCAGGTGCATTCTGTGTTCCGCAATGTGCGGGCTGTGCTGGAAGCCAGCGGCGCCCGATGGGAAGATTTGGTGGATGTGACCGTATTCCTGACCAATATGGAACGCGATTTTCACACCTTCAACCGCATTTACGCAGAATATTTCAAAGACAACCTGCCGTGCCGCACGACGGTAGGAATCGATTCACTGCCTACGCCCATCGCCATCGAGTTGAAGTGCATGGCCGTGATTTCCTAAGAGGCAATTGCTTACCTTCTTTTTTTCCGGTCGCCATTGAATGGTGGCCGGCCGTCGTTGCGGCGTTCCTGCCGATTCCGGTCTTCGCGTCTGTCGCCGCCTTGTTTCTGGGGGCGATCCTGTTTTTCAATTCCTGCAACTTCCAGAATAGAGGCAAAACGATTGTTGCGACTCATAAAGGAGTTGGATGCTTCTGTTTTGTGCTGTGCTGGTTTTTGCTCTCCGGCACCTGCAGGGCGATCCCTGCGCTCGTGTTTGGGAGGGCGGCTTTTGTTTTGGGCCGCATTCCCCTGTTGCTGATTTTTAGGTTCAGCCGGCTTCTCATGGGGTCGGTTTTGGCCGCTGTTTGCAGGTTTTTGCTGGCCGCCGCCTTGCTTCTGACGTTGGTTATTGTAATGCTTGTCGGGTCGGCGTTCAGGAAGCAGAATCGTATCAGGACGTTGCGAGGCAGGTGTTTTTTCGACTGCTGGCTTGGGAGCCGGCTTTTCTTTGCCACGCGGTGCCGGCAAGGCCGGTGCAGTCAGATCGGCCGCATACGGATGATCCGTAACCACCGGTACCTGTTGGCCGATTAGTTTCTGAATATCTTTCAGGTACGGGATTTCTTCCGCTTCGCAAAATGACAGTGCGATACCACTGGCACCGGCACGGCCAGTTCGGCCAATGCGGTGTACATAGGTCTCGGGCACATTGGGCAATTCGTAATTGATGACGTGCGAAAGTTCCTCGATGTCGATGCCACGCGCAGCAATATCGGTAGCCACCAGCACGCGGGTTTTGCCGTTTTTGAAATTGGCAAGCGCCGCCTGGCGGGCATTTTGCGATTTGTTGCCGTGAATGGCTTCCGCATGAACACCGGATTTTGTAAGATCACCTGCTACTTTGTTGGCCCCGTGTTTGGTGCGGGTAAAAACGAGCACCGAACGTATGGCGCTGTCTTTCAGCAGGTGTTTCAGCAGGTGTCTTTTATCGGCTTTTCCTACAAAATACACTTCCTGGCTTACCTTTTCAGCCGTGGAAGAAACAGGAGTCACTTCTACCCGGAGCGGGTCTGTCAGGATCGAATTGGCCAGATTTGAGATTTCCGGCGGCATGGTGGCCGAAAAAAACAGGGTTTGGCGTTTTGCAGGCAATTTGGCAATCACTTTTTTCACATCATGGATAAAACCCATGTCGAGCATGCGGTCGGCTTCGTCGAGTACAAAAATCTCGATGTCTTTCAGCGAAATGTAGCCCTGGTTCATCAAATCCAGCAAACGACCGGGCGTTGCTGTCAGAATTTCAGGGTGGCGCTTCAGACCTTCAGTTTGTGCATATTGCGAAACACCACCAAAAATAACCTGGTGTTTGATGTGGGTATTTCGGCCATATGCCTTGATGCTATCGTCGATCTGGATAGCCAGTTCGCGGGTAGGCGTCAGGATGAGGCAGCGAATGGCTTTCGGATGAGCGGCTTTTTTGGTGTACAAGTGTTGCAGAATGGGCAGCGAAAATGCCGCTGTTTTTCCGGTTCCTGTTTGCGCGCAACCCAGCAGGTCGCGGCCTTGTAACACAATAGGGATGGATTGTTCCTGAATAGGAGTAGGGCGTTCATAACCCTCGGTTGCGAGCGCACGCAGAAGTGGCTCGATGAGCGATAATTGTTTAAATGACATCAAAAATATTGTTACCGGAATCGTACGCGCGGGCCAAAATCAAGGCCCTTCATGGGGTAAAGTCATGCGCACTCAACGAAAAATCAATTGACAAGAAGGGTATTGCTTTTGCGTCAATCATTACCTTTTTCAGGTATTTCGTGGCGTTTTCTATCGAAAAACAGACTTGTTGTCCAGGCGGACAAACACCGGATGGGTGAATTATTCGACAAAGGTAGGGGAGTTAGTTGAAATTTGCAATTTCATTCCTTTTCATGCACTCCATCCTCGTACCGATTTCCCTGATTTTTCCGGCATCTACCTGCCCATCGGTTTCAATTCCGGAAGCCACATCTACTCCGATACAGTGTATGAATGCAAGCACCCGGTCGAGGTTTCCGGAATGCATACCACCGGCCAACAAAAAGGGATAGGGGAAGTCGGCCGGGATGGCGGTTTCGATGCTTTGACCGCTACCGGGCACAGCCCCGTCGAGAATAAAACAGTCCACATCGGCTGCAAAATCTTCTACTTGTGCCAGGTCGTCGGGCGTGCGTACTGCTATGGCCAGCAACACGCGCTGTTTGAGGCTGCGCACCAATTCAGGCGTTGCATCGCCGGCATACAACTGGATGGTCTGAAAAGGGAAGGTTTGCAAGGTTTCCCGGATTTCAGTTTCCGTATTTTTGTAAAAAACAGCCGTCCAGTGTGGCGGAAACTGCTGCATGTCCCGCAATTTTTCCAGCAATGCAGGCTCGGGGCGGCGTTTGCTGAGGGGAGAAAAGTTGATTCCAATCCAGTCGGGTTCTGCAGCCGTCAGCATGTCGGGCGTTCGGATACCGCAGGCTTTGAACAGGTATTTGCCGCCGGTTTGAAAAAAGGCCGGGAACGTGTCATGCTCCTCATTTTGAAGCGCTTTGCTGCGGCGCATAAGTCCGGTGCCGATCAAAAACCCGTCTGCGCCGCCAACCAATTGAAAATCAATGGCATCGCGCACCCCGGATTCGGAAATGATATAGCGCTTTTGTTGCTGTTTCAGCACATTTACACGGTTCAGGGAGGTACGGAAGGTTTTTAGATCCCGATTGTTGACGCCCAGCACCGGAAAATCAAGCTGGTCAATTTTTTCCAGTTCTTCCTGATCGTGTACTTCCACGAGCACGCCCATTCCGAGCGACTCGGCGGTATTTTTTAGGCTTTGCAGGTCGGAAGGTTCCAAAATGGCTGCAATGAGCAGGATCATATCGGCGCCATGCAGCCTGGCCAGGTAAATTTGGATAGGATCGAGCACAAAATCCTTTTGCAAAAGCAAAGGCCTGGGCTGAAGCGCGCCAAGGGTGTCGGCTGCCAGAGCGAGGTCGGAATAGGTGCCACCAAAAAACTCGGTATCTGTCAGGACAGAAATGGCCCCTGCACCTGCTTTGGCATAGGCGCGCAGTTGGGCAGGCAGGTCGGCATGCTGGTTGATCCAGCCTTCCGAAGGGCTTTTCCTTTTGAATTCGCTGATGAAAAATGCGTCCCCACGCTGCCTTGCCTCAGCCAGCGAAACATAAAAGAGCGGTGTTGATGGCCTCGGCTTCTGTACACACTGTGCCTGTAAATCGGCCACATTGTATTGGCGGTACAGCGACTCGATTTCCTGTTTTTTTACCGCCACTATTTTGGATAGAATATTCATTTTGTTGCAGTTACATCACTTTTTGACATCACGCTTCCATGACCACTTCGCTGTACGCTGTTTTGTAATGATCCAGCACCTGGCCTGCAATACCGGAGAAAATAAGTGCTTCCATTTTTTTGTACGCTTCGGGCAAAGGAATGGGGTCGATCAGTTTGTTGTAAATAAACGCCGCATTCACAGCCACCAGTTTGTAGTGTTCGCCCTGCGGTTTTCCGGCCAGTATGTCTTTTGCCACTTCCACACAGGTATCCTGGTTGTCGGCGCTTACCAGATGAAACGGGACTGGTTTGAGGCCAAAATCTTCGGGTTTTACCTCATAATCATAGGTTTTTCCATCGCGATATTCCAGCACACGGGTAGGAGCGCTTACCGATATTTCATCCAGTCCATCTTGGCCACGCACCACAATCAAGTGTTTTTTGCCCATTTTGATACCCGTTTCAAAAATAACATCCATCAGATCGGCAAAAGCGGTGCCTATAAACTGCCGTTCGGGTTGGTAAGGATTCACCAGCGGCCCCAGCACATTGAACACAGTCGGGACGCCAATCTTGGCACGAACCGGCGCAAAATGCCGGAATACCGGATGTACGTCGGGCGCAAATACAAATGCAAGATTGGATGTTTCCAGCGCATTGGCTGCCAGTCGGGTATCAAAACGAATCGGTACTTCCAGGCTTTCCAGCAGGTTGAAACTTCCAAAACGGCCAGCCGCCGCCCGGTTGCCGTGCTTGGCTATTTTCAGTCCGTTGTGGGCCAGCAGCAGGCTCGCCAGGGTAGAGGTATTGATGCGGGGCAAACCCGAGCCGCCCGTGCCGCAAATATCGACGGCCTCCACGAGTAAATCATCTTCCACTTGCTTGCTAAAGGCCATCAACGCGTCGATAAATGTTTTTAACTCGCTGGTATTGCGCAGTTTGTGGCTCAATGACACGAGTAGTATCTGTTTCTGGTCGTCCGATAATTGGCCTTCTTCCACTGCCCGCAAAAACAGATAGAGCGTTTCTTTGGAAAGAGGTGTATTGGCTTGCAATTTTTGGGATAAATCGTGGTAAATACGGTTTCCGGAAGCCAATCGGCCTTCCACCACATTTCGAAGCATCCGCATGCCCACGCCGTTTTTCATGCTCAACACAGACTCCGGGTGAAACTGGATGCCTTCAATGGGCAAACGTTTGTGGCGGATAGCCATCACAACACCGTCGGCAGAACGGGCGCTCACCTCAAACTCGGCGGGTATCTGCACACCCGCCCATGAATGATAGCGGGCAATTTGGCATCCTTGTTCCAGGCCCGTGAAAATGCCGCGGCCATCGTGCTCGATCGGCACCGATTTGCCATGTACCGGCGCAATATTGGCAAGAGTTCCGCCAAAAAACTCGATCAAAGCCTGATGCCCCAGACAAACGCCCAATATGGGTTTTGTCTGGTAAAACCGCCCTATCACAGCCATCAGGTTGCCGGCATTGCGCGGCACCGAAGGCCCGGGCGACAGCACCAGCAAATCAAACTCTACCTGTGCCAGCACTTCCGGATCAACCGTATTGCGATATACCGTAACCGTACAGCCCAATTGTCGAAAAAAGTCAACCAGGTTGTAGGTGAATGAATCGAAATTATCGAGCAACAGTATTTTCATATTAAAATGTAATGATGTATCAGTACAATGATACAAAGATTCAATAAAAAATCCCGGGCGCGCAAGTACCCGGGATTTTTTTTGACATATTTTTTTTGAAGTGATCTCAAAAAGGCTGCTTTACCGCACCATCATATCGAACCGCACCCAGTCGAGTGCCGTGATCGGGTCAGATGCTACCTGATCGTTTCTGAATACGAGATACAGGTCGTGGAATTTTCCGTCTGATACTTGTTGAATGGGAACGGGAATTTCAGAAAATTCCATACGCGTGGTGTTTTTGGCAGGAATATCCGCTTTTCCCAGCAAGGCGCCGTTGGGAGAATCCAGGTGGATTTCTACCCTTCCGCCGGCAAACTTGTTGCGGCCATCGCCCAGCCCTACGCCGATGGCAAGCGCGTGTATTCCGTTCATGTCGTTGTGTTTATACATGACAAAACTTTTATTTTTCAAATCCCGCAGTACAACTGTATCCCCCCCGAATGGCCGGAAGGTAGTGATGCCTTTTGAAAGGCTGTCGGCTTGTTCAGCCTGTTGGAAAGCAGGGCGCAGGGCCAACACTTCGCCGCGTTCAAGGGCACTCTGAGAGCCGTTTCCTTTGTCTTTGTAGGAAGTTTTGAAAATAAAGGTGCCGGGAACGAGCGGTCTTCCAGGTTCAGGCGCTTTGGGCGACAGGGCATAGGAGCCACTGACGGGCATCGATTGCTTTGGTTTTTCAGAAGAGCCAAGTGACAATATCCAGCGCACCATTTCTCCTGCATCCTCTAATGAAAGTTGCGGGTGGGCGCTCATGACGGTTTCTCCCCAGTTGCCTGCGCCGCCCTTGAGCACTTTTGCAGAAAGGTTTCGGACGGCAAATTCGTTGTTCCGGTAGCGCTCCGCAATATCCTGGAAGGAGGGTCCATTGATTTTCCGATCGACGGCGTGGCAGGTTTTGCAGTCCGATTTGTCAATCAGTGTTTTTCCCTTGGCATATTCGGCTTGCTGCATGGCCGCCTGGTGGCCCTGTGCAATGCTGGTAATGTCGAATCCTGTTTCCAGGTAATCGATCGTAGTGGCTACGGAAGCCGGGGCGATACGGCCGCTTTTCAAAGAGCCATCTTCTGCATCTTCTACCACCACCTGATAATTGATAACATCGCCCGACTGGTAAAAACTGCGGTTTTTACCTCCAAAATCCCAATACACCACAGGCGGTTCGTTGCCGACATTCACCGTTTGTTTGATGGTTTTGAAGGCGCCCGAGGGGTCGGTTACTTTGAGTTCGGCCATGTAGTTGCCCGGTTTTTGGTACGTGTGCACTATGCTGTCTAAAGGGTTCTTTTTCACCGGTTTCCCTGCACCCGACAAGCCGGCGTGGGCCACTGGTGTACGCATATAATCGGATTTCCACATCGTGCCATCGCCAAAATCAAGTTCATATTTCAAACGATCCTTGTCGTAATCCTTTGTTCCGGAAGCATTGAACACCACTTGTAGCGGAGCGCCGCCAGCCTTTTTATCGAGTTGCAGAGAAGGAATGGGCGGTCGGTTGCCACGCACATATTCGATACGGCTCAGTCGCGCATCGGGGTTGGAAGAAAACCATTGTGTACCGTATTCCAACAGCCAGATGACGCCTTTTTTATCGACAATCATGTCCATCGGGCGCGAAAAACGCAGCGAATCAGCAAAAGGCTCCATGCGGCTGAAGTTGCCGAGCGAGTCGATCGTCACCGCCATCATCCAGTTGCGCATCCAGTCGTACGTGATGAGTTTGCCATTGTAATAGTCCGGAAAACGGGTTTCTTCCGGATACTGATCGCAGTAATAAATAGGGCCTGCCATGGCATTGCGGCCACCGTTGCCGACCAGCGGGAATTCATTCGAATTTCCGTACGGGTACCAGATAAATGCAGGTTGCGCCGGCGGCAATTCACGACTGCCTGTGTTGTTGGGGCTGTCGTTGATGGGGTGCATGGGGTCGAACGGATTACCCGAGGTTTTACTGGCAAAGTTGTAATGACGATACGCTTTGTTGTTGCCAACAAAATATGGCCAGCCAAAAAATCCGGCAGCGCGGGCACGGTTCACCTCGTCGTGACCGGCCGGGCCGCGACTGCTGTCGGGCTCGCCGGCATCGGGGCCTACTTCACCCCAGAACAGGAGGTTGCGGCGGCTATCGATGGAAAGCCGGTAAGGATTGCGGCAGCCCATGACATATATTTCAGGCCGCCCGAATTGCTGGCCATTGGATGTCATTTGCTGGCTTTCGGGCGTACCCCAGCGCAGGGTGACAGCATTTTTGGTAAACAAATTGCCCGCAGGGCAGGTATAGGTGCCATCGTCATGCGGTTTGATTCTCAGGATTTTACCCCGCAGGTCGTTGGTGTTGGCCGACGATTTTTGGGCATCCCAGGCGCTGCGCCCCGGCTGCTCATCTGAGGGGGAATATCCTTCGGAAGCGAATGGATTCGTGTTGTCGCCGGTACTCAGAAACAGGTTTCCGTCTTTGTCAAACTCGATACAACCGCCAGTGTGGCAGCACTCCTGACGCTGAACGGCGACGCGCAGAATAACTTTTTCGGAAGCGCGGTCGAGTGAGTCTCCCCGAAAAACAAAGCGAGACAGGGTATTGAACGATTCATCGCCTACGGAAGAGTAATACAGGTAAATCCAGTTGTTTTTCTCATAATTCGGGTCAATAGCCAGTCCCATCAATCCGTCTTCCTGTTCGGAATACACCGGTAGCCGGTGCGCGATGGTCACCAGCCCGGTGGCCGGATTGAACAGTTTGATATTTCCACGGCGCTCGATAAAAATGATTTTTCCGTCGGGAAACATATCCAGTTCCATCGGTTCGGTGAGTTCGCTGGCCAGCACCGTCTTCACAAAACGGGTGGGGTCGGGCTGCTCGGGCGTACGCGTCGCCGAATAGTTAAGTCGTTTTTGTTTGCCAATGGCATAGCGGATGCCACCCAGTACATGCTGCATAAATTCCGGCTCGGCATAACTCTCATTGGTGTGGCCCAGCGCGGTGTAGAATGCGCGCCCGCCATCGTATTCGTGATACCAACTCATGGGATGCGTGTTCCCATTGGTACCGCCTTCGTAACTTTTTTCGTCGATCGTCAGCAGCACATTGGTTTTCGGGTTGAGGTCTTTAAAATTGTACCACTCGTCAAAACGCGTCCAGTCGTTGCCTTTGAGGTGGCGGGTAGCCGGGTGGTCGTGGTTTTCCACATGCAGGGTGGCATTTTGCTGCTTGGGATGCCCATTGAAATAGGCTCCGACGAGGCCGCCAAACCAGGTCCAGCCATATTCGGTATCTGTAGCGGAGTGAATGCCCACAAATCCGCCGCCTGCCTGAATATATCTTTCAAAATCAGCCTCTTGCGTGGGAGTGAGTACATCGCCGGTGGTACACAAAAACACCACTGCGTTGTACCGTTTGAGGTTGTTTTCGGTAAAATCTTCCGATTCCTCTGTAGTGTCTACGGCAATACCGTGCTCGGTACACATTTTACGCAGCGCAGCGGTAGCGGTCGGTATGCAGGCATGCCGATAGCCTGCCGTTTTGGAAAAAATGAGTATGCGGGGCGGAATATGGTCGGAGCAGGATTGCAGGCATAAAAGTGCTGCGACGAAAAGACCGGGCAAGAGCCGCAGACGGACATAAGAGGGAATCGAATGCATTGTTTATGGTTAAAAAACGACGGGATGAATGATATTCGGCGAAAAATAAACAAGTCCGCGAATTTGGCCGGTATGTAAAAACATATGACGGTGTATTTCTCCTGCCTTTTTGTCGCTTCCGATCGTTTTTTCCTGCCAAAACCCTCGATTCTTCATCATGGCAAATTATTTGAATGACTATGGGGTTCATTCATCCTGCAATTTTTGCTGCCAGTTTGACACAAATGATTATTTACTACCATCTTTTAAGTAAATTTGTGAAGGTTTGCGTTTAACATTGCAGGTATTACAAGGCTGCACGTGGTTTCGGGAAAGTATTTGTGTGGAAAGGGAGCAATTTTTTAATCCTGATGAATATTCCTGTATGCCCGGCTATCATTTTGCAAGTTAATTATGAGTATGTTTGAAAATTGGTTGATGTCGCAACAGTCTGATGACGAGCCCGACTTCGTTCCGCTTTTTTCCCTGGAAGAGGAGGAAGAAGCGCGGCAGGGAGAGGTATTTCCGGATGTGCTTCCTATTCTACCACTGAAAAATACAGTACTGTTTCCTGGAATTGTAACGCCCATCACCGTAGGGCGCGACAAGAGTATACGCGCCGTACAAAAAGCATATGAAGACAATCGTTTTATAGGCGTTCTTTCCCAGAAAGATGTAAAGATTGAAAGTCCTTCTGACCACGATTTGTATCGCGTTGGTACAGTAGCCCGCATTTTGAAGTTGCTGAAAATGCCTGATGGCTCTACCACTGCCATTTTGCAAGGCCGCAAACGCTTCCGTCTGGATGCCATGATCAGCGATGATCCGCACATGATCGGGCAAATTACTACCCTCGAATACGATCAACCCAAAAATAAACTGGAGTTCAAAGCCCTGTTGAGCAGTGTCCGAGATGCTGCCAAACATATCATCGAACTCTCTCCGCAAATTCCGTCGGAAGCCGTTGTGATGCTTAAAAACATCAACAACGACAACTTTCTGTTGAATTTTATAGCCTCTAACCTTGGAATCAAGATTGAGGAAAAACAGGCCATTCTCGAAATCAACAACCTCCGGGAAAAAGCCAGCGCCATCCTCATGCATATGGACGGCGAATTGCAATTGCTCGAACTGAAAGACCAGATCGAGTCGAAAGTGCGCACCGATATTGAAAAACAACAGCGCGATTATTTCCTCAACCAGCAACTGAAAACCATTCAGGAAGAACTGGGCCAAAACCCGCAGGAAGAGGAAATCAACGACTTGCTACGCAAGGCGGCCAAAAAGAAATGGCCCAAAAATGTGCGCGAAACCTTTGATCGCGAAATCAATAAACTCCGCCGCGTCAATCCGCAGGTGGCCGAATACGCCATCGGGCTGAACTACCTCGAAACGCTGCTCGATTTGCCCTGGGAAGATTTTACCAAGGACAATTTCGACCTCAAAAAGGTAAAAGACGTGCTCGACCGTGACCACTATGGCCTGACCAAAGTGAAAGAGCGCATTCTCGAACACCTGGCCGTGCTGAAACTGAAAGGCGACATGAAAGCGCCGATTCTTTGCCTGACCGGCCCTCCGGGTGTGGGTAAAACATCTCTGGGCGCCAGCATCGCCAAAGCGCTCAAACGCAAATACATCCGCATGAGCCTCGGCGGCCTGCACGATGAAGCCGAAATTCGCGGTCACCGCAAAACCTACATCGGCGCCATGCCCGGCCGTATCATCCAGTCGCTGAAAAAAGGCAAATCGGGCAATCCGGTGTTTATTCTCGACGAAATTGACAAAGTAGGCAAGGATTTCCGGGGCGACCCGTCTTCCGCGCTGCTGGAAGTACTGGACCCGGAACAAAACACCACTTTCCACGACAATTACCTCGAACTGGAATACGACCTGTCAAAAGTGCTGTTTATTGCCACGGCCAACTCGCTTTCCACCATTCAGCCCGCCCTGCTCGACCGTATGGAAATCATCGAGATTTCGGGTTATTCGCTCGAGGAAAAGGTAGAAATTGCCAAGCGACACCTCGTTCCCGAGCAACGCAAGGAACACGGGCTCAAACCTGCGCAGGTCAAAATAAGCGACAAAGCGCTGGTACGCATCATCCGCGACTACACCGGCGAAAGTGGTGTGCGCAGCCTGGCCCGCGAAATCGGCTCGGTTATGCGTTCCGTAGCCAAACGGGTTGCCATGGAAGAAACCTACGATGTGACCATCAAACCGGAACACTTGCACAGCATCCTCGGCCCCACGAAATACGACGCGGAGGCTTATCAGGAAGTGCAAACACCGGGGGTGGCCATTGGCCTGGCCTGGACTTCCATTGGTGGCGAAATTCTGTTTATCGAAGTCAGCCTCAATAAAGGAAATGGCCGCCTGCAACTCACCGGCAACCTGGGCGAGGTGATGAAAGAAAGCGCCAGCACCGCACTCAGTTACCTGAAAGCGCATGCTGAACAACTGGGTATCGACCCGGAAAAATTTGAGAAAAACGACATCCACATACACATTCCGGAAGGCGCTATTCCAAAAGACGGCCCTTCGGCAGGTGTTACGATGTTGTCGGCACTTACCTCGGCTTTCACCGGGCGTTCGCTGAAACCTTATCTGGCCATGACCGGCGAAATCACCCTGCGTGGCAAAGTGCTGCCCGTGGGCGGTATCAAGGAAAAAATCCTGGCCGCCCGCCGAGCCGGCATCAAGGAAGTAATTCTTTGTCGCGAAAACCGCAAACACGTAGAGGAAATCGAGCCGGAATACATCAAAGGCCTGAGTTTCCATTATGTGGATCGCATGGAAGAGGTGCTTCAACTGGCTATCGGCCTGAATACCTCTTCCAAACCCGGAGAGAACGGAACGGCCAAAATACGCCGGAAAAAAGCAGCATAACCCTGCCACACCATATCTGATATGTACGCTTATCTGAAAGGCGAAGTCACTTTTCGCAGCCCTGCCTACGTCGTCATGGAAGTACACGGCGTGGGCTACCATGTGAATATTCCACTGAGCACCTTCACTGCCATTCAGGGTCAGGAAAAAACCACCCTGTACACGCACCTGATTGTCAAGGAAGACTCACACACCTTGTATGGCTTCGCTACACAGGTGGAACGCAGTATGTTCACCCAACTGATCGGCGTGACAGGCGTGGGCGCTACTACGGCCCAACTTATCCTGTCGTCTATGACCGTCGATGAAGTACGCGCGGCGGTTATCGGCGAACAGGCGCATGTGCTGCAACGCGTAAAAGGTATCGGCGCCAAAACAGCCAAACAAATCATTCTCGATCTGAAAGGCAAACTCAGTAAGGAAGCACCGGAAGTGGGCGTTATGTTCCCGACTGCCGTCGACAACGCCGTCCGCGAAGAAGCGCTTTCCGCTCTGATGGCGCTGGGTTTCAACCGAATTGCGGTGCAAAAAGCCCTGAACGCTGTTACCAAAGACAATCCAAATGTTTCCAAAGTGGAAGAACTGGTAAAACTGGCGCTGCGGGCGCTGGCCGTGTGATAGAGGTGAGAAGGGAGAAGGTCAGGAGGTGGCGCAGAGGATGAGTACACCAATCACAAAAATGGCGAGCAGTGCCTGAGCCAGGCGTTTTTCCATTCTTATGACAGCCTTCACCGGTTTATCCTTTGCCGTAATATTTCCGGCCCGGATGATCTGCAACAATACAACCGAAATCAGGATGTAAGCCAGCAGGTAAATTTTATCCATCAACACCATATATCCTGTATCGGGCAAGGCTCCGCTGTACGACTGTTGTAAAAAAACCGCGGTCAGCAGGCCGCCGATGGGCAGTGAAGACCGCGAATCGATATGCGTTGGATGCAGCAGCAAACCTCCAATGCTCACCAGCATAACAATGAACAGGGGCAGCAGCATTTTTAACAAAAAATAACTGAGCGGCCGCGCAAGATTAATCTGGTAACTCAGGTTGCTGTATCGCTGGGCATTTTCTTCCGGATTTCCGAAATTGCTGCCATAATCGTGCACTTTTGATACAATTTCACTGCCTTTCGTATCCCAGCCAACCATGTTCAGCGTATTGCGGATTTGTGCGCCCAAAGTATCAGCCACATACTGAAGCGAATCCGCCGGAAATTCCGGATTTTCAATTTGAATGTCGAGTTGGTGCTGATCAAGCGGGAAACGATTGAGCGAAAAAGAATGAAAAAAACGCCCTTCGATCCTGAAAATCTTGTATTTCTCACCGGTTTTAAGGGAGACCGGCGTACTATCTCCGTCAAAAGTAGCTTTGTCCATGCTCCATTTTTCAATGGCATTCACAAACTCGATATTAGTAGGATCGATGCGCCCTTTCCACTTGAACCAGATGTAAAAATCTGCGTAGAACGAATGCTCGTCCATGTTCAGGTCGTACAAATTCATCAGGTAAACACCGGTTTTCACCTGTTGAGGTTGTGCCCGCGCCTGAAAGGTTAGAAACAGGGCAATGGAAAGGAGGAAAATCAAGTGGCGCATGTTGGAACTTTTTCCGGGAGAATGCCCTTGTTTTGGCATGTCTCTTGAACAAGAAGGTTATTCGTAATGTAATCACTGCCAAAAATAGTTTTTTTTCACAAAAACCCGCTACGCTACGCAGCCTCCCGCTCGTCTTCGTATTAACTTTGCGCCCTTATGAAACAACCGCGCGTCCTCAAATTATACAACAGCCTCAGCGGCAAAAAAGAGATTTTCAATCCCATCACCCCCGGTTACGTCGGCATGTACGTATGCGGCCCTACCGTGTACAGCGATGTGCACCTGGGCAACTGCCGCACCTTCACCAGTTTCGATGTCATTTATCGCTACCTGCTCCATCTGGGATACCGGGTGCGATATGTACGCAATATCACCGATGTAGGTCACCTCACCGACGATGGGGAAGACCGCATGGCCAAAGGCGCCAAAGTAGCGCAAATAGAACCCATGGAAGTGGCCCAGCGCTATGCCGTGGGCTTCCACGACATGATGCGGATTTTCAACAACCTGGCGCCCAGTATCGAGCCGCGCGCCACCGGCCACATTCCGGAGCAAATCGAAATGGTGCAAGACATCCTCGAACGCGGGTATGGCTACGAACGCAACGGTTCGGTGTACTTCAATGTCATAAAATTTTCGCAGGATCACCCTGGTGTGTACGGCCAATTGTCGGGCCGCGTGATCGACGAACTGATGGCCGAAAGCCGCGATAACCTGAAAAATCAGGATGAAAAAAACCACCCGGCCGACTTTGCTATTTGGATGAAAGCCCGGCCGCAAGACCTCATGGTGTGGAAAAGCCCCTGGTCGACCGGCTTCCCGGGCTGGCACCTCGAATGCAGCGCTATGAGTACCAAATACTTGGGCAAAACATTCGACATCCATGGCGGCGGCAACGACCTCAAGTTTCCACACCACGAAAACGAGGTGGCGCAAAGCAACGGCGCCTGTGGCTGCTCGCCTGCCAACTACTGGCTGCACACCAATATGCTGCTCCTGAACGGCAAAAAAATGTCGAAATCCGATGGCAACACCATCAATCCGCCCCAACTATTCAGCGGCGACAGCGAGCACATCAGCAAAGCCTACTCGCCTATGGCCGTGCGCTTTTTTATGCTCCAGGCCCACTACCGCAGTACGCTCGACATTACCGACGACGGGCTGCAGGCCGCAGAAAAAGGGTTTAAAAAACTGATGGACACCTACGCGCTCCTGCAAAAACTGCCGGTAGACGCCCGCGACTTCGACGGCTCAGAATCGGAACACGACCGCGCCATCCTCGCCCTCATCGAAGATGCATACGAGGGCATGGACGATGATTTCAACACGGCTATTGCCATCGCTGCCCTCAATGAACTCGGCGGATATGTGAACAAACTCACCCACGGCCAGATTCCGCACAACGACGTAGCACCCTGGGTAATCGAACGCCTGAAATCAGTGTTCAGCACCTTCCTGTTCGATATTTTCGGTTTGCGGGAAGAAGCCGCCCGGGAAGACAATGGCACTGTAGACAATCTGATGAACCTGATCCTCGAACTGCGCGCCAATGCCCGCGCCCAAAAAGACTGGACTTCGAGCGATAAAATTCGCGATGCCCTGGCTGCTGCCGGTATCCAGGTGAAAGATGGCAAAGAAGGCGTTTCCTGGGAGAAGGTTTAGTGGTGGCATGGGATATAAATTTAAAGGTGGTTTTTCTCCCATAGGAGAAAAACCACCTTTAAATTTATATCCCATGCCACCACTACGTTACACCCGTCCTTCTTTTTCCAACTCATCCAGCCGCATCCGATAAATATGCTGCGGTGTGCGGTCGTACAGTGATTTGTACAAAGTCATAGCCCGCAGGTGGTGTGGAACCGGATTGTCGGCCACACGCCGCAGTTCAAAATGCACGGCCGCTTCTTCCCGCTCGGTGCGGGCCAGTGCCAGCAGTTGCTGGAGCTGGCGCAAGGCTTCCGGTTTGTTGCCTTCAGCGATAATCACCTGGGAACGCAAGATATTGGAACTAAAGGTAAGATCGGCATTGCCGAGGGCCAGCGCGATGTCGCGGCCTTCTTCGAGCAATTGGCGGGCAGCGGCAATTTCACCGGAATGCAGGTGAACCAGCCCTTTTTCTACCAGGGAATAGCCCAGCACAAGGCGGTTGCCCATTTCGCGGGCATATTCGATGGCTTCGTTGTAGTAGCGAATACTTCTGGCGTAATCCCGCTTGAAAAACCAGGTATCGCCCAGTGTGTTCAGCGCTTTGGCGATGCCTTTTTTATAATTGAGTTCGCGGCTGAGCGCCAAATTCTGATCCAGGTATTCGATAGCGGCATCGAATTGGCCCATGGTAGACAACAGGTCGCCGATGAGTCCACATGCAATGGCCGTCCCCTGCTTGTCGCCCAGTTCGCGGGCAAGCAGCAGGTCGCGCTCGAAGTTTTGCATGGCTTTGGCATAGTCGCCTTTCTTTTCCCACACGGAACCGATTGAGCCGATGCAAATCGTCATAAACAGTTTGTTGCCCAGTTCTTCGGAATAGGCGAGGCCTTTTTCCAGGCAGAGCAGGGCGCTGTCGAGGCTGTTTTTTTCCAGATAAATGATGCCCAGGTTGGTGTACAGGGTAGTGAGGCCCTGTTTGTCGGCTACGCGCTCTACGATGTCGAGTTGTTCTTCGAGCCAGCGGATACCTTCATCGTAGTGGCCTTGGTTCATAAAAATGAGACCCAGATTGGCGACGATGGAGGCATTTTCTGTTTCGCGGTTGTTGGCGCGGTTGATTTCGATGGCTTTGGCGAACCAACTTTTGGCCGCGTCGTAACTGCCCTGCCGGAAGAAGAAGGTGCCGAGGTTGCCGTATGTTTTGGCAATGCCGATCTGGTCATTGGCGAGGTCGAAACAGGTGATGGCTACGTCGAGGTATTTTTTGGCTTCCGGGTAATTGCCGCGCAGCATCAGCAACTGCCCCAGTCGGCGGTTGCTGCGCCCGATCAGGTACCAGTCGTTCAGGTTTTTGGCGCGTTCGAGCGCCAGGCGATAGTCGCGTTCGGCCTCATCCCATTGCCCGACCAGTTCATGTACCGTGCCTTTCCGGAGGATGAGTTTGATTACTTTTTTGCCTTTTTTATCCTTGTCGAGGGTATTGGCAATCAGTTTTTCATAAAAAGACAGTGCCTGTCTGTTCAGGAAATTTCGCTGGGAGTACCGAGCGGCTTTCTCCAGATATTTATTCGTTTTACGATCGTCTTCTGCCTGCTCATAGTGGAAAGCAAGGTCGACATATCGTTCTTGCGAGTTGGGGTAGAGATGCTCGATGGCGTCGGCAATAAG
This sequence comes from Bacteroidota bacterium, assembly GCA_020160935.1. Lineage (GTDB taxonomy): Bacteria > Bacteroidota > Bacteroidia > Chitinophagales > Saprospiraceae > M3007. Next base: position 348,021 of record JAIUPL010000001.1, read on the forward strand.
TTGGTGCAGTTCGCGCAGGCGGGTGCGCAATTGCATATCGTATGCGGCTTCGCGCAGGAGCGAGTGCCGGAAAATGTAGCGCAGTTCGTTCATCGCATACCACACTTGCCATTTCTCGGCGGTCTGGATTTGTTCGCGCAACACCGTTTCCATGTCGCCGTTTTTTCGGATAAATTCTTCCTGTTTGGCCATGACGGCAGACAGCACCGGAAGTTCAAATTCGCGGCCGATCACCGCTGCTGCCTTCACCGTTTCTTTCACCAGTCCGCTGAGCCGGTCGATACGTGCCATCATGATTTCCTTGACGGAATCGTTCATCTGCACGTCCTGGTTTTTCAGTTGCAGCAGGCCGCCGTTATTTTTCAGCAAATTGGCTTCCCGGAAATATTCAGCCATCTGTTCGATATAGAACGGATTGCCCTGTGTCATGCGTTGCAGCAATTCGAGCAGTTCCGGATGGAGGTTTCCGCCCAGCCGGGCTTCTGCAAAAGCCTTCAGGTCTTCGGGGTGCAGGAAGTTGAGGTCGACTTCCACATTTTGGATCGACAGTTCTTCCAGTACATTTTTTTTGAACAGGTACGATTTGGATCCATCATCTTCGTAGCGGCTGGTGGCCAGAAAAAGCAGCGGATAGGCTTGTGCGCGCCGGATGAATTGTGCCAAAAATTCATGGCTCATTTCATCGTACCAGTGTGCATCTTCAAGTTCTATAACAACGGGCTGCAACAGTGATTCGGCCACAAACAAATTGGCCATGGCAGCCAGGCCATTCTGATAACGGCCGCGGCCGTCGAGTTGTTCCCACAAGGAGCCCGGGTAATGTATGCCGAGCATGGCAGCGAGCACGCTTTGGGTACGGCTGATTTCGCGACGAACGGCATCTGCTTCAGGGTGCTTGCTTTCGGTGAGTTCGAATTGCAGTTCGATAAAATTCTGCTCAAACAATTCCCTGTTGCGGCCGTGTGTGTTTTCCGGACTTTGCTCGAAGTAGTTTTTGAGCAAATAGATAAACGGATTGAAGGGTTTGCGCAGGATCTGGTCGCTCTGACAGGTAAACCAACTCACCGTCATGGCATCGCGCATTTGCCGGCGAAACTCGTAACTAAGCCGGCTTTTGCCAATACCTGCCTCGCCAAAAACATACGCTACGCCCGCAAAATGCCCGTCGCGAAGGGGCGAGGCAAATTCTACCAGTTGGCGCAGTTCGGCAGCCCGGCCAAAATAATCGCCGGAAAAACTTGCCCGCCCCAACAGGTTTCTACCTGTCAGTACGTAGGTAGGTATTGGTTTGGTAAATCCCTTGTATTGTCCTTCTCCCCGATATGTAAATTTGAAATTGCGGTTGCGCTGCACGTTTTCATCCACCATCACTTCGCCCCAGCCGGCCTTCATCATGAGGCGTGCGCCCAGGTTGACACGGGCGCCTACGGCAGCATACTGGCAGCGTTCGGCGCTTCCGATGACACCCGTAAATGCCAACCCGGAAGTTATGCCAATGCGGTATTTGGCGCCTGTCAGGTTTTCCAGCGAGCCCATTTGCTCCTGAATGGCAGCCACAAATTCCAAAGCGCGCTCTACGTTATTTTCAAATGAAATAGGCGCACCAAAAAGGCAAAAAATTACGCCGCCCTTGTCGCCAAAGTCAATTTCTTTCAGGTAGGCGCCAAAATTGTCGCATTCCTGCAGTACCACGCTCGCAAAATGATCAAGCGCAGTGTGGTATTCCACTCCTGCAAAGGATATAAATACGCTTACTACGTTGCGAAACTCCCCGATTTCCTGATTTTCGAATACTTCTTTGGGAAGAAATTGCACCATCAAATGCGGGTCTGGAACAGGAAGCGGTTTGAGGTCAGGAGCAACAATCGGCTTTTGTTCTTTTTCCGCATTGAGGATGATTTTGTAATATTCATCTGGCAATTCCTTCGTTTCCAGTTGAAGTGGATGCAGAAATGGTTTCAACAAAGCATCGCCCACTATTTCCAGGCTGGCCGCTTTGCCCTGTGCCTGGGCGCACCCGTCGATAGGCGCTCCTCTGAAGTAATATGCTTTGCGGTCTTTACCTACGATGCCCCATTCTACGGTTCCCTGCGAAAGCCCGATTTTGATACCTATGTGATGCTGGAATAGCAGTGATTCCTCATTGGCCTGCGCTTCGGCAAAACGGGTAAGCGACGACTGTGCGGTTGAAATGACACGACGCCCGACTTCCAGATTTTCCAGAGAGGCTGCACTATTGGATGTTGTCGGAAATATTGCCGTAAAACTGTCGCCTGCGAAGTATGGAATGAAACCTCCCTGCTCGTATACCAGGTGCACCATCGGCTGGAAAATATAATTGAGCGCCACCGACAATTCTTCGGCGCCTTCAGAGCCTTTGCGCATAAGTGTCTCCGTCAGTTGGGTGAACCCACTGAGGTCGACGAACATGGTGAAGGCATTGAGTTGGCCTTCCTGAATGCCGTTTCGGTAATTTTCCTGGATAAAATGTGGCAGGAAGTGTTTCAAAATACAGGCAATGCGTTTTGGAATGGTGAAGATAGAAGGATTTGGCGGTATGCGCGGGGTTACAAAGCCTCTAAATCCTTGCCTATGTCGCGCCGATAGTATTTTCCGTCAAACTGAACCACTTTTGCATTGCGGCGCGATTTCCGAAGGGCGCTTTTTAAATCCTTGCCCAGGCTCGTGAGGGCCAGTACCCGCCCGCCATGGGTAAGTACTTCATCGCCCTGCCGGCGCGTGCCGGCATGAAATGCAAGGCTGCCTTTCACTTGATCCAGCCCGCTCATCACTTTGCCTTTTTCATAGTGATCCGGGTAACCGCCACTCACCAGAAAAATAGTCGTTGCTATTTTTTTATCGGCCCGTATGCGTACCCGGCCCAGGGTTCCTTTCGCACAGTTCTCAAATAATTGTACCAGGTCATTTTTCAGGCGCGGCAGCACTACCTCCGTCTCCGGGTCGCCCATGCGGCAATTGTATTCTATGACATAGGGTTCGCCGCCTACATTGATCAGGCCAAAAAATATAAATCCTTTGTACACGATTTTTTCTTTCCGCAGGCCTTTGACGGTAGGTGCAATAATGCGCTCTTCTACTTTTTGCCACATGGTATCGTCCACAAATGGTACTGGGCTCACAGCGCCCATACCACCCGTGTTGGGGCCTGTATCCTTTTCGCCGATGCGTTTGTAGTCTTTCGCTTCCGGCAGTATTTTGTAGGTTTTACCATCTGTGAGGACAAAAACACTGAATTCTATGCCTGTCAGGAATTCTTCTACCACTACGCGTTCGCCTGCAGCGCCAAATTTGCCATCGAGCATGTCCCTGAATTCCTGTTCGGCTACTTTGTGTTTCTCGCAAATAACCACCCCTTTGCCAGCAGCCAGTCCGTCGGCTTTGAGCACAATGGGCAGGGGATGTTGACGCAGGTACTCTACGCCGGATTCCAGTTCAGCAGCCGTAAATTCGCGGTAAGCGGCCGTTGGAATTTTGTGGCGTTGCATAAATTTTTTCGACCAGGCTTTGCTGCCTTCCAGTACGGCGCCTGCTTTGGACGGGCCGATGACCGGAATGTTTTTGAGGGCTTCGTTTTCCTGAAAATAATCCCAAATACCGCGAACAAGCGGTTCTTCAGGGCCAACCACCACCATTTCCACCTTGTTTTCGAGCACAAAACGGCCTACTGCATTAAAATCCAGCGGGTCGATCTGCACATTTTCTCCGCATGTAGAAGTGCCTGCATTGCCTGGTGCAATAAACAGCCGACTGCATCTTTTGCTTTGTGCCATTTTCCAGGCAAATGTATGTTCACGGCCACCGGAGCCGAGTAAAAGGATGATCATAGTGAGTGGTGAGTGGTGAGTAGTGAGTGGGGGCGTTTTTTACTGTTGAAAGACGTATTGAACGATGTTGGCGCCCATTTGCAGTGCTTTGGTGCGAAGTTCGAGTGGATCGTTGTGAACATCATCCCATCCGTCGCCCAGGTCGGTTTCAAAATCGTAAAAACAAACCAGTCGGCCCTGCCAGATGAGTCCAAACCCTTGCGGGGCTTTGCCATCATGTTCGTGTATTTTGGGCAGCCCGTTATTGAAGTTGTATTTCTGGTGATAAACAGGGTGGTTGAAAGGTAATTCCACGAAGTCGAGTTCGGGAAATACTTTTTTCATGGCTGGCCGCACAAAAGGATCCAGTCCGTAGTCGTCGTTCAGGATCAGGAAACCACCGCCCTCCAGATAGGCCCGCATGTTGCGTGCTTCCATATCTGTAAAAAGCATATTCCCATGCCCGGTCGCATACACAATCGGGTAGTTAAAAATTTCAGCGCTGCCCGATTCCACAGTCGCAAACTCCAGATCGAAATTGGTGCGCAGGTTGTCGTTGCAAAACTTGGCCAGGTTTTTCAGCGAATTGACGTCATTGTACCAGTCGCCGCCGCCAGCATATTTCAGCAAAGCGAGTTTGAGCGTTGGCGGCTGCTGGTTCAAAGGCGTCCATGCCGACTGTACCAGGAGCAGTAGAAAAAGAATTGCGGTTCGCATATAATAGTCTTTGTGCATTTTATGGGCTTGGGGTTCTGCTATAAAACCTTACTTTTCGCCCTAAAAACGATTTTATGATGCGTTTTGTATATGTATCAGCATTAATTGCATGCACTTGGCTTTCTGTACGGGCCCAATCCACGGCATACGTATTCCAGTTTGGCCCGACGATCGGACTGCAAAAGTGGGATAATTCTTTTGAGCGCGAGCCACTTTTTAAATACCATGGCGCTTTGAGTATCGAATCTGTCGATAATGAAGAGGATAAAAATTCTCTTTTTATGCAAATTGGATACCATATAAAAGGCAGTGCCAATCGGTTCAGGTATTACAACATCAATTCGGGAGCACCGGCAGGTACTTTCACCGAAGAATTCAGGTTCAACAACCTTTCGCTGGTGCTGGGCGCCAAACAAAAACGACCTTTCGGCGCCAGTGGCAATGCCCGGTTTTATTATGGCGGCGGACTTCGCGTGGATTACACCTTGTCGACCAATATCGACAACCTGAGCAATAACAATCCCTCTCTGGTACTTTTTTACCCAAGCGTAGGATTTATGAACCGCTGGATGGCCGGGTTTACCGTCACCACCGGTATCGAATTCAAACTCAGCGAACTCATCGGCGGCGAGTTAAAACTATCGATACAACCCGACGTGACCTTGCAATACAACCAGCCGGCCATCGGCAATGTGATCGATCCATTTACCCCCGGCAATATCATCACCATTTCTGAACGCCGCATTCGCAATGCCGCGGTTGAACTGGGTGTTGGTTTGCGCCTCCTGCGTAAAGTAGAGTACGTAGATGAATAGCAGAATGCTCAGGCATTTTGCAACTCGTCCCAGTATTCCACTGCCCGACGGGTGTGCGGAATGCAAATGGAACCGCCAACCATATTGGCCACTGCAAATATTTCAAAAATCTGGTCGGTGTTCACGCCCAGTTCGTGGCATTTGCCCAGGTGGTATTTGATACAATCATCGCAGCGCAACACCATGGAAGCAACCAGGCCCAGCATTTCCTTGGTTTTTACATCGAGCGCGCCTTCCTGATAGGTCTGGTTGTCCAGGCTCCAGAAACGTTTGATTACTTTGTTGTCGGTTGCGAGGATGCGCTCGTTCATGCGGGCGCGGTAGTCGTTGAATTCTTGTACGAGTGACATTCTGTTTTTTGTTATCAGTTATCAGTTATCGGTTATCAAATTGGATAATTGTTCAATTTTATGATAACCGGCTGCAAAAGTCTTACAATTTCCACATTTGATCATGCGTGTCGTATTACAAAGGGTTTCTCAGGCATCCGTTACCATCGATGGAGTGGAAAAATCCCGCATCGGCTGGGGCTTTCTCATTTTGCTGGGTATAGAACAGGAAGACCAACAGGACGATATAGACTGGCTTTGCAAAAAAATCAGTGCTTTGAGAGTCTTTTCCGATGAAGAGGGGCTAATGAACCGTTCGGTGCAGGACATCGGGGGCGAAATGCTCGTAGTAAGCCAGTTCACTTTGCATGCAAGTACCAAAAAAGGCAACCGACCGTCTTTTATCAAGGCAGCGCGCCCTGAAACCGCCATTCCCTTATATGAACGTTTTGTCGAAGTGCTTCAGCAGGAGTCGGGGCGACCTGTATCAACAGGTTCTTTTGGCGCTGATATGAAAGTGTCGTTACTCAACGACGGTCCGGTTACGATCCTCATCGATTCCAAAAACAGGGAATAGGCAGAAACGTTGCATCGGCCACACCTATATATATTAGGATACAGCCGGTGTTAAAATAATCGCAAAGCATCTGCTACTTCCTCGTGCAACGTCGGATCGTCTACACCCGTGCTGTTCAACCGCTCTGATACGCGATACATATCGAGCAAGCCATCAGCAGGAGGCGCCAGCATTTCCACAAGAGATTCCTCCGACAATTTTCCAAGCCATTTTTGTTGCGCCGCTTCGGTTGGCAATATGAGCGGCATCCGGTTGTGCAGTGGAGCCATTTCGGCATTGGGCCCGGTGGTAAGAATGGAAAATGTGTTTTGCACCTCGGTGCCGCTTCCCCAACGTTCCCATATTCCTGCCATCATGAGCAAGTCGCCGTTTTTCAGAAAAATGCGATAGGGTAGTTTTCGCCCGTCCGGCTCTTTACGCCATTCATAAAAACTGTCGGCCGGCACGAGACAACGCCGGCTGAACACGGCATCCCGGAAAGACGGTTTTTCAAAAATGGTTTCGGAACGGGCATTGATCAGTTTTCCATTGTTGACGCCATCCCGGCTCCAGGAAGGAACGAGCCCCCAGTTCATTTCTTTGATCTCGGCAGGGCTATCACTGGCAATGACATAGGCTGACTGCGTGGGCGCCAGGTTGAAACGAATTTTCCACACAGGGGGCTGTTTCAAAGCATCCAGTTGTTGGGCTTTTTGCTTTTTGGTAGGAGCTAAGGAGTAACGACCGCACATATGGATGGAAAACGTGGATTTTGTTTTAAAAAACACAGTATAAATGAAAATGTTCTCCCATCTAAAGCAAAGTTTTATTCTGTTTTCAGGAGGCAAAAATTTACAATTTCTTCATTTTGAACACTTTCAGCAAGTCAACTTCTTGTTTGAAATAGTTACAAACATAATAAATGATAATATTTATAACAAACTGAAAAAGAACATCATAAACCTAATACAACAATGTGGAAAAGCCAGCATTTCATCAACTGTCATCCACATAACCCCGAAGAAAATATACACATGAGCGGTTTTCAATAGCCAGCGTGTTTGTAACCTCCATGTTGCAAACGATAGTTAACAACACCCGGGATGGAGAAAAGACAAACGTTGTCTTTTTCAACATTTTCAAGGAATACTGTGAACAACTTTACAAAATGCTGATTACAAAGACCCGTTTTTCCACATTCTTTGTAGAAAAAGGTGGTAACTACTGGTAGTCTGGCAGAATACATGTGCAGTTATGAGGTTTTCCACAAACTAACACCCCTGATGATGGCCGTAGGCTTTTTAATTTAAAATCATCTAAAATTAATAAAGGGGTATCACCCTTGAGAAAGTAGCCGCATCAAACGCTCTATTTTTGTGTCAAAATTCATCGAATCAAAAAATCCATTTCAGATGTTTCGATTTTCGGAAGATACCGCCATACCTCGAGCGGTAAAAATATGGCTCGTCACGGGGCTGGTCATGATTTTAATTCAAATTGCCCTGGGCGGCATTACCCGACTCACTGGAAGCGGGCTGAGTATCACCCGTTGGGACATTGTAACGGGCACCTTGCCACCTCTTTCGGAAGCCGCCTGGCAGTCGGCATATGAACTGTATCAACAGACGCCGCAGTATCACAAGATCAATCAGGGCATGAGCCTCGATGCGTTCAAGTTTATTTATTTCTGGGAGTACTTTCATCGGCTGTGGGCGCGCCTCATGTTTCTGGTCTTTATCGTTCCATTTGGCTGGTTTTTATCGAAAGGAATGTTTTCCAGGCGCCTGCTCCCCAGGTTGCTGATCGTAGTAGCCCTTGCCGGTCTGGAAGGTTTTTTTGGATGGATCATGGTGGCCAGTGGACTGATTAAACGCCCGTGGGTAAATGCCTACAACCTCACCCTGCACCTGTGTATGGCGATCGTCATTTTCTCTTATTTGCTGTGGACTACATTCATTGCCTTTAAACCCGATGGCATTCGGAAGCAGGCCGAGGTAATGAAAAAGAGCGGGCTTGTTTTTTTATGGACCCTGGTCGGATTGGCATTTTTACAGATTGCATTGGGCGCCATGATGTCGGGTACCAAAGCGGGCCTTTCGTATCCTACCTGGCCCGATATGCACGGCACTTATCTGCCGGCTTTGTTGCTGGATCCGGCGAACTGGACCGCTGAAAATTTTCAGCACTACGACAGCGACATTTTTATGCCGACGCTCATTCAGTTTCTTCATCGCAATACGGCTTACCTGCTTTCAGCCCTGATGATTTATTTCATTTGGCGGACTGCTCCCGACACGCGGAAGGTGCCTGTACTGCGTTCGGGTACAATTGCGTTGTTGAGTATGCTTGGCATTCAGGTTTTGCTCGGTATATTTACACTGATCAACTGCAACGGCGGCATACCGGTTGTGCTGGGAGTGCTGCATCAGGCGGGCGCCATCTTGCTATTGGCTGTTCTGTTGTATGTGACCTATCAGTACAAATTGACATTTGAAACAAAAAACTGATTGGAGTACGATTTCCTGCAGACTCTATGCTGATGAGCCTCATTTTCTACAAATGATTTAGTTTGGCGGTTTTTGCTATTTTTGCACATCTTATATCGAACCACAACGAATGACTTTATCAACTAAAGAAGAAAACGGTTTCCGTTATATCGAATCCGGAACACAGGGTGAAACACTGCTTCTCCTGCATGGATTGTTTGGAGCATTGAGTAATTTTCAGGGAATCATCGACCATTTTTCAGATCGCTACAACGTGGTAGTTCCACTGTTGCCTATTTACGAGATGCCTATCTTTCAGGTATCAGTAATGGGATTGGTCGATTTCACAACCAAATTCGTGGAGTACAAAGAATACGACAAGGTGCATCTCCTGGGCAATTCACTTGGAGGGCACGTGGCTTTGTTGTATGCGCTGGCGCATCCCGAGCGCATTGCTTCCATTACACTGACCGGTAGTTCCGGTTTGTTTGAAAGTGCTTTCGGGACAGCCTTCCCGAAACGAGGCGATTACGAATATATCAAAAACAAAACAGCCGAAACGTTTTACGACCCGGCCGTTGCCAGCAAGGAACTGGTGGATGAAGTATTTGATATTGTCAACGACCGCAACAAGGCTATCCGCGTTGTTGCCACAGCCAAGTCGGCTGTTCGCCACAACCTCGGCGACAAATTACATAACATCAAAGCACCTACCTTGCTCATATGGGGCAAGCAGGATGCGGTAACACCGCCGTTTGTGGGAGAGAAATTCCACGAACTGATTTCCGATTCGCGCCTGTATTTCCTTGACGCATGCGGTCATGCGCCGATGATGGAAAAACCCGAAGATTTTAATGCTATCCTGGATGGATTTTTAAAAGAAGTATCGGAAAAGAACACAGTTGCTTGATTTACAACGTTTTAGATACAATAAAAAAAGCGATTCACAAAGTTGTGAATCGCTTTTTTTATTGTATCTAATTGATTATCAGTTAGTTGTGTTTATTTACACGTGAATAGGCCTGTTGGCTGTGGCTGCCAGGCATGCTTCCTTGAATGCTTCCGTGTAAGTCGGGTGTGCATGACTCATACGGGCCGCATCTTCTGCTGAGGCGCGGAATTCCATCAGGGCTACAGCCTCTGCAATCATATCGGCCGCACGAGCGCCTACGATATGAACGCCGAGAATTTCATCGGTTTCTTTGTGTGCCAACACTTTCACCATTCCATCCAAGTCCATGGAGGCACGAGCGCGGCCCAATGCACGGAATGGAAATTTTCCAGGCTTGTAAGGCGTACCCATTTCTTTCAACTGTTCTTCGGTGTAACCAACGCTCGCCACTTCGGGCCAGGTGTACACCACGCCTGGTATCAGGTTGTAGTGAATATGCGGTTTTTGGCCAGCCATCGTTTCTGCCACAAACACACCTTCTTCTTCTGCTTTGTGTGCCAGCATGGCGCCTTGAATTACGTCGCCAATAGCGTACACCCCGGGCGCGGAAGTTTGCAAATGCTGGTCAACCGGAATGCGACCTTTTTCATCCAAAGTGATACCGATATTTTCGAGCCCAAGATTATCGGTATATGGCCGGCGGCCAATGGCTACCAGGCAGTAGTCGACATTCCATGAAAGCGTTTTGGATTCGTCGTCACGGCTTTTGGCTACCACCTTTACTTTGGTTTTGGATGGAGTCACCTCGGTGACGGCGTGTCGAAGGTGAAACTGCATTCCCAATCCTTTCAAACTTTTTTGAAGTTCGCGGCTGCAGTCGGCGTCCATACCTGCAATGATCCGATCCATAAATTCCACCACATGCACCTCTGTGCCAAGTCGTGCATATACACTTCCAAGTTCGAGGCCGATCACTCCTCCGCCAATAATCACTATGCTGCCGGGTACCTTTTCAAGGTTGAGCGCTTCGGTCGAAGTAATCACTCGTTGCTTGTCATAGTTGAAAGCAGCAGGCACGATGGGTTTGGAACCCGTTGCGATAATGACTCGTTCTGTGTCTATTTCCACAACTTCCTGGGCTGTGATCCGGATACGATTTTTATTGACAAAGGAGCCATGTCCGTGAAAGACATCGATCTTGTTTTTCTTCATCAGAAACTCGATGCCTTTGTTGTTTTCCAGCACAACCTCTTTTTTGCGCTTGATCATTTGAGGCATGTCTACTTTCAAATCCTTTATGTTGATGCCATGGGTTTTGAAAGTTTTCTCGGCGTTGTGATAGTGTTCAGATGAGTCCAGCAAGGCTTTCGAGGGAATACAACCTACGTTCAGGCAAGTGCCGCCAAGTACAGCGTAACGTTCTATCAAGGCTGTCTTCATGCCCAGTTGGGCGCAACGAATAGCGGCTACATATCCTCCCGGACCAGAGCCGATGACGGTAACGTCGTATGTCATGTATGAAAATTATTAAAGTGGTGGAACAGGTTTTGAATGGAACTGCATTTGGAAATGCTTCACAAAAGTAGGGGAGTTGCCACTACTTCGAGGAACAAGAGCAGGAATTTTTACGCTATCAATGTTCCACGTGGAACATTGATAGCGACCGTTTCATTGGATAAACTACTTACAGTAAAACAAGGATAGGCGCGATGTGGTTCTTAAAAATGCCCCAACAACCAGGCCTTAAAGTTGTCATATTGAGTATTCATTTTCACCGACACTTTCTGCGCATCATGTAGCACAGCCAGTCTTTCGGGAATAGGTACTTGCTTTTCCAGGATACTTTCCACGTCTTCGATAAACTTGGAAGGGTGAGCCGTTTCCAATATAATACCCAAATGATCGGGATGAGCCGCCTGGTATTTTTTGAGGGCAAGATAGCCTACGGCGCCATGCGGGTCGATGACATAGTTATACCGGGCATGTATTTCTTTCATCGCTTCGATGGTCGCTGCATCGCTGAAGCCATACCCGCTTATGTCGCTTTTCATAATGTTCCACGTGGAACAATACAGGTCGAGCATACGGGCAAAGTTGGAAGGGGCTCCTACATCCATAGCGTTAGACAAGGTGCGCTGCGATGGGCGAGGGGTGTATGTACCGGTGCTCAGGTATTCGGGCACTACGTCATTACTGTTGGTGGCGGCTATGAAATGTGCTACAGGTAAGCCCATTTTCTGGGCCAGCAGGCCAGCAGTCAGGTTGCCAAAGTTGCCGGATGGAACTGAAAAAACAACTGGTTTGCCCTGGTTCATTACCTGCTTGTATGCCTCAAAGTAATAGAATGACTGGGGGATGAGTCGTGCAATATTGATACTATTAGCCGAACTCAGGCGTACCGATCGGGTTACTTCCTGATCCAGAAAAGCCTTTTTTACCAATGCCTGGCAATCATCGAAAGTGCCATCAATTTCCAACGCGGTGATGTTATGGCCCAAGGCAGTAAGTTGTTTTTCTTGCAAGGGGCTCACTTTGCCGGAAGGGTAGAGGATAACAACCTGGATGCCGGGGGTTTTGTAAAAACCTGCCGCTACCGCTCCGCCTGTATCTCCGGATGTGGCTACCAGGATAACCAATTCTTTGTCCTCCGATCGGTTGAAGTACGACATGGTTTGTGCCATAAAACGCGCCCCGAAATCCTTAAATGCCAAAGAGGGGCCATGAAACAATTCCAGTACGCAGGTATGGTCGTCCAGTTGTACTACCGGCGCAGGAAAATCAATGGCAGTATCGATGATTTTTTTCAAATCACTCGCCGGAATATCTTCATGCAAAAGGGCATTGGCTACCTCAAATGCAATTTCCTGAAAGGAATAATTGGCCAGGTTTTTCAAAAAAGAGTCTGACAAACGAGGTATTTCAAGAGGCATGTAAAGACCATTGTCGTCGGGCAAACCTTTAAATATGGCTTCCTGTAAACTTGCGCGCAGGGCAGGAGTATTGGTACTATAAAACTGCATAACGTACGATTCGTTGTTTGCTGAATGAATGAAGTGCAATGAAAAGGCTAATATCTGGTGCGGGCAAGCAAGTACTATATTTTTGTAATGACGATTTCTACCCGGCGATTCTGCCGGCGCAGGTCATCGGTGCTGTTATCAGTTAGAGGGTATTTGGGGCCGTGTCCAACGATACTTACCCGACCAGGGGTAATGCCTTTTTGTACGAGAAAGTCGCGTATAGCAGCAGCCCGTTCTTCTGACAAGCGGAGCAGGTCTTCGGCCTTACCTACATTATCCGTGTGGCCTTCGATGCGGATTTCAAGGTTTGGATTCTCTTGCAAAACGGCATACAAGCGCTCCAGTTCCGGGTAGGAACTTTCCAGAATAAGTGCCTTGGATTGCTGGAAAAAGATCGCGTGCAAGGGGATGCGTTCGTTTACTTCTGCCGGATCCAGGTAAAGGTCGATGTAATGCTCCTGGAAATAATAGTGGTCGCGGCGGAAAAGAATCGTATCCGTTTCGCCCCAGAAGGCCGGCTTGGAAGGCGTAAGCACGAAAGATATGCCTTTCGGTATCTTCAAACGGAAGGCGCCGTTTTCTGAACGGATGGTATGAACAGGCTCGCTATTGTCGGCCGTACCGTATTGTACGCTCACATTTTTCATGAGGGCGCCGGTCTTTCTATTCAAGACACGTCCGATTACCTCGATTTCTGTAGGCTGTGGAGGCGCTATCTGTACCCGATAAATATCGCTGTTTCCACCTCGACGAGAGGTGAAATACAGGTATCCAGATGTCATATTGAAATAAGGTTGACTATCGTCTGCCGCAGAGTTGATAGGCTCTACGAGGCGTACAGGAGTCGTCCAGTGAACCCAGGTATCATCCAGTCGTTTGCACATAAAGATGTCATTGCCACCGGAACTTTCTCCGCGGTTGGAAGAAAAGAACAGGGTCTCATTGTCTTCCGATAAAAATGGAGTGGTTTCGCGGCGTGCAGAATTCACTAAATAACCCAGATGCTGGGGTGCACTCCATTGGTGTTTGCCTTCGCGGAAGCAGACGTACAGGTCCATATCTTTGGAATCGAAGCGGGTGGCCGACAAGATCAGTACCTTCCCGTCGAAACTCATGGTCAGGCTCACATCCGAAGTGATGGTGTAATAGTCTTTGATTTCCACAGGCTCGGGCAAAGACCATGCTCCTGTACTATCCGGGTTCTGCTGAATCACAGAAAAGCCCTTGTTCAAGCCACCGCGACGTGGATACTGGTTGATGATATAGTAGGCGCCCGGGGTAGGGGTGGCCGCTACAAGGCTGTTAGGCAATGCATTGTTGAGCGGAAAACCTGGATGAACTATTTTTGTGAATTGCCCGACAGAATCTCCCTGAGCCATCCAGATATCCTGGTTGAAACCAGAGCGAACCGGATTGTACACATTTTTCCCGTTGATTTCCGTGTACACCTGCGCCAGCAATTCTGTATAGGCTGAGGGGGAAAGTTTTTTAAACAGATCGACGGAATCGATGAGCAAAGTGTGATCGAACTCCGGGTACCCTACCCGTGTAAAAAACAAGGTTTTTCCATCTCTACCGGGTACCGGAGAAATTTCTTCGTACTCCGAATTGATAAAATCAGGCAGTTTTTCCAGCGTAAAATCCTGCGACCAAACAGTACCAGCCATGCATAAGCAGGCCATTAAAAAACAAAAAATCCGGGCTGTGTGAAATAAAGTCATACACCTTGTAAATAAGAGGAACATGCTGGGCTATTTATTCGCTTTGCCCGCCAACAACTGTAAATAAACGTTTTCCTTGTCACGCATCGTCTTTTCGTCCTCAGGAGATTTATCTCCATATCCGATCATGTGCAACACGCCATGTACCATCACACGGTACAATTCCTGTAAAAAAGAAACACCATTGGTTTGCGCATTTTCGGCGACGCGCTCCGAACTGATGTACATGTCGCCATACACGGCATCATCTTCCTGTGGGAAAGTGATAATGTCTGTATAGTAGTCGTGATCCAGGTATTCGATGTTCACTTGACGCAAATACTCATCCGAGCAGAATATATAGTTTACCTCATAAAAAGGTGTGTCTTCTTGTCTGGCCACATCGACGAGCCATTCCTTGATGAGCGATTCATCAGGGATATCAAACTGAACATCTTCAAAATGAAAAAACACCTCGTTTTCTTCGGGTGTTTCATCGGATGGAAATTCCGGAAATTCCATAACCAAATGGGCGGTAACAGGTGACATTAAATAAAAAACATGAGCCACCACAAATCCCGCTGAAAACGGGGTGATAGCTCATGTCTTATCGAAAATAAAATCGGGAAAACCCGATCAAAGATTGAATTCAAAAAGCAATGGCAGGTATCCTAAATTTTGAAACGCATTTCAACCGTACTGCCTCCGCGTGTAAACCGACATTCGTCGCTCAGGTTGCGCATCAGGAAAATTCCCCGGCCGCCACATTTTTCAAGACACTCGTGATTGGTCGGATCAGGTACTTCCTGCGGATCGAATCCCGGGCCTTCATCCGAAACGCGGATGGAAAGGGCGTCTTTCTGATGGCGAAGGGAAATACTCACTGTTTTAGAACAGTCGCCACCATTTCCATGAAGAATGGCATTGGTCACTGCTTCTGTGAGACTGACAAGGATATTGCCATGAGTGCATGAAGAAAGTTTGTAGCGCGTTGCTACGTCATGTACAAATGGTTCGACTCTGGATACACTTTGGGGATCGGACGTAAGGGTAAGATTCGTGTGTAAGTCGCTCATTCGCAAATTTTTGTTATCAAATCCGGCGCTCATTGTTGAATACATCTAAATCGGTTGGTGGGTTAAAAATGCGGGATGTATGAACAATCAGATTACCGGGTTGGGTTGACCGAACTTTCGGAAACCAGGCAGGATTAAAAATCACCTGAAAGGATAGGCTCATCCCTTCGCGATGAAAAGAGCTGCAATTTAAGATTTTGTTAATACTCGGCGCAAGAGGCAGCGCGAAAAAAGTTCCTATTTTTTTAGAAAAAGGCGCTTTTCAGACGTTTTTTGGTCGAAAAGTCACAGGATTAACATTTCCCGTTTGGAGCATTTAGTGTAAAAACACCAATACTGTACGCTGTGGCAACAAAAAGGAGAGATGAGCAAATGATAAACATTCGTTAAGGGATTAAACATCGGGCCTGCTTCGTCGTCTTTTATCAAACAACCATCAAACAGGTAATTGCTCATTCATACGCGACTATAACAACGACATGGAGAAAAAGATGCAAAAACTAAAACATTTGCTCTGGCGAATGGGCTATGGGCCCCGTACGCAAAGTTGGAACAAATGGATGGCGCTTCCTGAAAATGCCTGGTGGCCCAAAATGAAAGACGATTCGGCCACCGAGCCGGAGTATTTCGATATTGCCGACAGCGCCGTAAAAGGGCTCCTTATGGGCATTGGAGAAATAGGGCGCATGGAGCGCCGCGAACTCGATCAGGCTGAAAAAAAACGTCTTCGCGAGCAAAGCCGCGACGACCTGCGCAACCTCAACCTGCTCTGGCTGGAAGAAATGACCCGCACGCAGGCCCAACTGCGGGAAAAAATGGCTCTTTTCTGGCATGGCCACTTTGCCAGCCGTAATATCAATATTCTGTACCAGCAGCAATTGCTGCATATCATCCGGCAAAATGCACTGGGCAATTTTCGCGACTTGTTGCGAGGCGTGTCCAAAAGTGCCGCGATGATCGCTTTCCTCAACAACCAACAGAATAAAAAGCAGCATCCGAATGAAAACTTCGCCCGGGAAGTCATGGAACTTTTCACCATGGGCCGCGGCCACTACACCGAACACGATGTAAAAGAGGCTGCACGCGCTTTCACCGGCTGGAGTTTCAAACTCAATGGCGATTTTGTTTTCAGGGCTTTTGACCACGATAAGGATGAAAAAACGGTGTTGGGCAAATCCGGCAAATTTGATGGCGACGACATCATCGATATCCTGCTTGAAAAACGCGAAACGGCGTATTTCATCGCCCGAAAGGCCTATAAATTCTTTGTCAACGATACCCTGATACCCGAAGAACGAATTAAATGGCTGGGCGACCGTTTCTATGATTCGGACTATAAAATCCTGCGCTTGCTCGAAGACATCGTTCGCAGCGACTGGTTTTATGCACCTGAAAATATGGGCAACCGCATCAAATCGCCGATAGAATACTGGGTTGGTATTCGGCGCGTACTGCCCATGGAACTGGATGCCCCGGAAGTGCAGTTGAAATTACAACACGCGCTCGATCAAACCCTGTTTTTTCCACCCAATGTAGCCGGGTGGCCAGGCGGAAAAGCCTGGATCGACAGTAGTTCGCTGATGCTTCGGCTTCGTATTCCCCAACTCATCGTAGACAAAGGCGATCTGGATGTGGAAACCAAAGACGACGACGATCAGCAAATGGGCATGAGGAAAGCAAATCAGCGACGTTTGTTGTCGGCCGATGTAGACTGGCAACCGGTGCTGAAACAATTTTCAACCCTGAAAGAAGATAATATCATATCGGCCCTTGCTGAATATTTGTGGCAAACTGATTCAAAAGTGCCCTTGAACGTGCTCGAAGAATATACCGATCGGCATAACAAGGAAAATCATATCAAAACGGCTATGATTCGCCTAATGGCAACGCCGGAATATCAATTGTGCTAATATTCTTTCCATATGCTGATTAAAAGAAGAGATTTCCTCAAAGCAGGTTCCCTGGCAACGGCTTCGCTGTTTGTACCCCAGTTTTTGAAAGCGGTGGAAGGGAGAAATACCATTGCCTCAAAAGGCAAAGCACTTGTTGTGCTCCAGTTGAGCGGCGGAAATGACGGCCTCAATACTGTCATTCCCGTACGTAACGACATTTATTACAAAGAACGCAAACGCATTGCTGTTCCACGTGAAACATCGCTGGCCTTGGGTACCGAAGCAGGTTTGCACCCGGTGCTGACCGCCCTGAAAAACGCATATGACCAGGGTGAAATGGCGGTACTCAACAGTGTAGGTTACCCCAACCCCGATCGCTCTCATTTCAGAAGTATGGATATCTGGCATTCGGCCAGCGCCGCTAACGAATACTGGCAAACGGGCTGGATTGGTCGTTACCTGGATGCCCAATGTACCGGGCGGCCATTGGCAGCCATTGAAATAGACGATACCCTGAGTTTTGCGCTCAAGGGGGAACAGCGAAAAGGCCTGGCATTGCAGGATCCAAAACGCTTGTACGATAGTGCACATAGCCAGTATTTTGCCGATTATTCAGCCGCTTACCAGCAAACCGAATCAGAGGCTCCAGTGGCCTATTTGTATAAAACCATGGCTGAAACGCTTTCGTCGGCCGATTATTTGTACGAACAAAGCAGGCGCAAACCAGCCTCCTCTGCATACCCTTCGACCGGGCTGGGCAAACAACTGAAAACGATTGCCTCGCTGATACTGGCCGATACTGATACCTCCGTTTATTACGTATCGCTGGGCAGTTTTGATACGCATATCAACCAGGAAGGTCAGCAAAAACGTCTTTTTCAGGAAATGAACGATGCGCTGGCTGCATTTATCAAGGACATGAAAGCCAATGGTAAATGGAATGATGTGCTGCTGACCACTTTTTCCGAATTTGGCCGGCGCGTTTCACAAAATGCCTCCGGCGGCACCGATCATGGCACGGCTAATAACATGATTTTTCTGGGAGGTGCACTTCGGGAAAAAGGACTCTTGAATCCATTGCCCGATCTGGCAGACCTGGACGAAGGTGACTTGAAATACCGGATAGATTTCAGGCAGGTATATGCCACTTTACTGCAGGGCTGGCTGGATGCAGATGCGGAAAAAGTGCTGGGGCGCAAGTTTGACCTGCTTCGTTTCGTCTGATCAAGCCATCACAATATATCTTTTTCCGGGCAGGGTGCGAATGGCGCCTTTAAATTCTAACCCAAGAAGTGCGGATGCCAGTTCGCCCGGCGGCATCTGCATGGAGAGCGTAAGTTGATCGATGGCAATTTCCGGGTGCTGTTTTATTTTTTCGAGCAGGCTGGATTCTTGCAGCGACAGATCGAGCAATAATTGTGTTTGGCGCGGGTTGGTTTTGCCAAATTCTTCCCAGCCCATCGATTCTGCCACATCGGCGGCCGACATAGTAAGCCGGGCGCTACCATTTTGAATGAGGTAATTGCAGCCAATGCTTTTCGAATCATTCGTTCGGCCAGGTATGGCAAAAAGGTCGCGCGCGTAATCGACGGCCAGTTGGGCCGAAATCATGGAGCCACCGGAGGCGGCAGTTTCAATGACGATCAGGGCATCACACATGCCTGCAATGATTCTGTTGCGCATTGGAAAATGTTCGCGGTCTGGCTTGGCACTGTGGATATATTCGGTGAGCAGCCCCCCATTTTCCAGCATTTTCAGCGCGATACTCCTATGCTGGCTCGGATATATACTTCCGAGCCCGTGGCCCAGGATACCAATATTGGGCACTTGTAATGCACATGCCTGGCGATGCGCCGAAATATCAATGCCATATGCTAAACCGCTAATAATCAATGTGTTATATGGTTTAAGGCTCTCCACCATTTCTTCACAGGCAGATTTTCCGTAATCGCTGGGCTGTCGGGTGCCTACAATGGCTACGATGCGTTCATGGTTGAGCAGTTGAATGGCCGAACCCTTGAAGAAAAGCAAAACCGGGCCATCGGGACACTGTTTCAACCTGAAAGGATAGTGTTCGTCTGTATAGAAAACAGCCTCCACGCCGTTTTTTTCCATAAAAACCATTTCCTGTTCTGCGGATGGCAATACAGACGAATGAAGAATGGAATTGGTGACTACCGAACCAATGCCCGGTATTTTGAGCAATTCCCGGCGGGAAGCCCTGAAAACGGCTTCGGCGCTACCGCAATAACTGACAAGATTTTTGGCCGTCATAGCGCCTACCTGAGGCACGAGGGTAAGCGCTATTTGGTATAGCAGATTATCAGACATAAATTTTGGAGTATGAAGCGTGATGATAACGGGATACTGTCTTTTTTTCCCGTAGTTTTATCCCGTAAAAATAAGAAATCAAGCGTTTAACCATGAAACTCCCACGCATTGAATCTTTGATTATTCTGGTTTTTTTGGGTTGTGTGGTGCTTTGGGGCATTTCAAAATGCTCTTCCCGTCGTTCTGACCTGGTTCGGCGTGTCAGTGAAACAAGCGATGAGGAAAATGAAGACAGGCCCGTACGGCACGACACCATTCGCGTCCCAACTACTACCACCGCTTCGGAAACACCTCAAATGCCAAACCCCAGCCCTAAACCGGTAGAACATAGCACCCCGGCTACAACAACGCCCTCGCCTTCCACCATACCTGGCACACGTCCTTCGCGCCCGACACTGAGCAATGAAACACAGCCCAAACCTGCCGCGCCGGCCACGACTGGCAGCAGCACAAGCAGTGCAAAATACTCCAGTCTGTATGTGACCATCGACGGTCTCAAACTGCGCAAACAACCGGGCTTGAAAGGCGAAGTTGTGGCTACGCTGGAATTGTATGAAGAAGTGTACTTTCTGAACAAAAAAAGCGAGAAAGCCGAAGAAATCAGCCTGGGCCTTGAAAAAGTGACCGATCACTGGGTAAAAGTGCGCACCAAGTCGGGCAAGGAAGGCTGGGTATTCGGCGCGGGTGTGCACTACTACAAAATGAAACGAAAAGGAGTCCTGTAAATGATGAAGGCTTACTGGCCGGCACTGCTGTGGCTGGTGATTATTACTATTCTTTCCGTGATGCCCAATGTGCAACTGCCATCGTTCAACCTGTTTTCGATGGACAAACTGGCGCATGCGGGCGTTTATGGAATATTTACCTGGCTATTATTGCGCGGATATGAGAAGTTCAAGGGGACGCCAGGAAACAGGATTTTTGTCATAATCACCTGTATTTCAATATTTTACGGTGTTTTGATGGAGTTTGTGCAATTTGCATTTATTCCAGGCCGTTTTTATGAAATCGACGACATGCTGGCCAATGCATTTGGCAGCATAGTTGGACTTGCATTTTTCAGAACTCTATTTTACAAGAAGTACATTCATTCAAATAAACACGAATAAAAAGGCATGGCACTCATTTTACCCTGTCATGGAATTGTTCCGCAAATAGGCGAAGACTGTTTTCTGGCCGAAAATGCCACCATCGTGGGCGATGTGGTGCTGGGCGATCAGTGCTCGGTGTGGTTTCAGGCTGTTCTGCGCGGCGATGTCAATTTTATCCGTATCGGCAACAAGGTTAATATTCAGGATGGCGCCATCCTGCATTGCACCTACCAGAAATGCGGCACGACCATTGGCAACAACGTAAGCATCGGCCACCGCGCGTTGGTGCATGGCTGTACGCTGCACGACAATGTACTCATCGGGATGGGGGCCATTGTAATGGACGAGGCCGTGGTCGAAGAAAACTGCCTGATTGCTGCCGGCGCCGTGGTGCTGGAAAAAACGGTATGCCATGCAGGCGGTGTATATGCGGGTGTTCCTGCGCGACGGGTAAAAGAAATGACACCCGAACTTTTTAAAGGTGAGGTGCTGCGCATTGCCAACAACTACGTGTTTTACTCCAGTTGGTTTAAAGGTGGAGACAATACTTCAAAACTTTAGTAACCACACGGGTTCGAGGCTTTCCATACGTGTTGCGGGGTTCAAAAAACGCCCGTTGAGCAAAGCCACCTGAAAATGGCCCATTTCATACACCATTTCATAGGGAATTTGCGCCCGATCGATTTCCTGCTTGCCTTTTTGGTTGGTGTACACCCAAAGATGGCCTGAATCCTGTACTATTTGGCGTATTTGCGCAGTGCTGTCGATTCGCTGCGTAATAGTTTGGCTGTAAAAATCGAGTGCGTGGCCATGCCGCTTGAAAAAGGCTACCCGATCCTTAGGTATACCTGCATTTTCAATATACTGCCCGATCTTGGAAGTGCTTTGAAAGGGGAGTAAATGCGGATAAAAGTGAAAATTCAGTACAAAACCTGCCAGCAGAGAAACCATTACACCTCGTTGTACCAACTGATCGGAAGAAATGTGCAAGGGATTCTTAGTGATTTTAAACAGCAGAAAAAACGTTCCGGCCATCAGTACCAGCCAGGCCATTACATTTCCCGGAAAAACAAACCCAACCAGCAGAAATGCCGTCGTCAGCGCGAGTAAAAACGTAAAATAGCCTACCCAAACGCCGAAAATAGGCGCACGATCCTCTTTTTTCCCTGCATTCAACCAATGCGCTACCATAACCGCTGCCCAGGGCAGGGTGATAAATATGTAGTGCGGCAATTTGTATTTCGATAAAGAAAGGGCGATAAACGTGAGCAAAAAACCGCCCAGCGAAAATGCTTCCGGCATTTGCGCTATCCGAAAATGAAATATTTTTTGCCAGGCCTGCCTTATCGAATACAGCAAAGCCGCCGGAACCAGCAATACCCAGGGCAAAAACGCCCAAAGGTACACGTGCAGGAAATAAAACGGTCCAGCGTTGTTGCGCCATACGTTGTTGCCCGTGATCCGGCCAAAACTTTGTTCCCAGAAGTAAAAATAGAGTCCGGACGTACTGATTCGGTCGTTGACGGCCTTTTCCGGATGTAAATCAAACTGATGATACAGGCCCCAGCACATGGGTAGCAGCACCAGGGCTGTTATAACAAGGCCGAGCAGCCATTGCCAGCGAAAAATATTGACCCAGTCACGCTGCAGCAGCAAATGCGTCCCGATGGCCAGTATGGGCATCACCAGCCCGATGGGGCCTTTAGCCAGCATGGCGCAGCCAATCCAGAAAAATGCACCCAGGAGGTTTTTCCAGCGCAGTTTTTCCAGGTATGCCGCCAGTTGCCACACCGCCAGCGAAGTTGTACCCAGCAAGAGTGTGTCGGTGCGTACATCGTTGCAAAGTACTATAAAACCCATGCAGGAAGCCAGGATAAATGCAGCTTGCCGCGCCGTCTGTTGCTTGTAAAAAATCAGGCAAAATCGATATATCGCATACACGCCGGCCAATGCGCCGAGCACTGAAGGCAGTTTATATGCCCAGGTTTTTAAACCAAACAGGAGGAAAGAAGCAGCAGATGTCCAGAACAAGAGCGGCGGCTTGTCTAAATAATCTGCTAACCGGTGTTTGACCTCCAGCCACGACCCGTTGCGGCTCATTTCCATGGCAATCGAGGCATACTGTGATGCATCCACATCCATCACGTCGAGCCACAAGCCGCGCAACAGCACAGCCATGAATGCTGCACCCAGCCATATCCAGGGGTTTCTGTAGAATTGAGAATCGTTCATCGCCGCGAAGTTCGTCATCAATGCATGGTGTCTACCAAACTTTTTACGCGGAACGCATTTTTAACATCGAGTTCGACTTTGGTGTCGAACTGGATGCTTTTGCGCTCATCGGGCAACAAGTCAAAGTAGTTGTCGCTGAAAAAACCGTCGGAATCTGTTTCAATTAGTACGTTTCGGGCCAGTTTATTGGACTGAATATCAATCTGGTAGCCTTTTTCATTGCGCGTAGCCGTCAAAGTGAAATCCGGGTGTGGCAATTTCTGTTTTCGCGGCGAAGCAGGGTAGTAGAGGCGGCGATAAACGTTTTTTCCACCTTTTGACAGCACGATTTCCACCACAACATTTTCTGTTTTACGTCCATCCACGACATTTTTCAAGGCATCTTTCCACAGCAACATGCTGGCATCGGGGCGAAGCGAAAGGTTTGTAAGCGTGGTTTCACTCAACACTTTGCCATCAAAAAGCAGTCCGCGCACCCGCAAATCGACGGTATCGGCCTGGAGATGGTCATTTACCCCATAAATACTGAGCGTATCGTTGTCGAGAGATGGCAGCGCTGCCAGGGGGCTATACGCTTCCCGGACGTAATAGTGCAAGGCTTTCCAGCGGCCAAAGCAGTCGATACTCGACCACGATGCCACGGGCCATACGTCGTTCAATTGCCAGTACAACGTGCCCATGCAATAAGGTTTGTTGCGGCGGTGTGCTTCGATGCCCACCCGCATACCTTCTGCCTGCAGCAACTGGCTTACGTACACAAAATCTTCAAAAGCATCGGGCACTTTGTAGTCGCGTTTCATGTATTCCGCAATCAGGGCGTTGCCACGCGGGTGTTTCTGGTGCAAAAGCATCACCTTGCTTTCCAGTTTGCGGTCTTCCGGCAGGGTAAACGATTGTATCGTGCGCCATTCCGGGAAACTCTGGAAGCCATATTCGCTCATGAAGCGCGGCACTTTTTTGTTAAACTCTTCAAAAGGCTCTTCATCGTGCCAGATGCCCCAGTAATGGCTATCACCTTCGGTATTGGATTTCGGATTGGCGCGCCCGAAACGGGGTGAACTTTCCCAATAGGGCACTTGCCCGCCGTCGTTGGCAACATAGGTGGGCAGCAGGTCGTTGAACAGGACTTTATACTCGCGCCACAGGTGGGTGCGCTGGGCTTCGTTGAACTGCATTTGCCAACCCCAATTGTTCCAGGCTTCGTTGTTTTCGTTGTTGCCGCACCACAGCGCTATGCAGGGGTGTTGGCGCAGGCGTTCTATTTGTTGCAGCGCTTCTTTGGCGGCTGTTTTTAAAAAAGATCCACCACCAGGGTACATCGCACAGGCATACATGAAATCCTGCCAAACCAGGATGCCTTTTGAATCGCAAAGGTCATAGAAAAGGTCCTCCTCATAGATGCCGCCGCCCCAAACACGCAACATGTTCATGCCACCGGCTACCGCGTCGTTGATCGTGCGGCCATATTGGGCAGGCGTGACGCGATCCTGAAATATGTCCTGCGGTATGTAGTTGGCGCCTTTGATAAACACCGGAACACCATTCAGTTTAAAGTAAAATGTTTCGCCTTTGTCGTCTTTCTCGGTGATCAATTCGATGGTGCGGATGCCTGTCCGCACATAGGATTTTTCCAACACCCGACCGTTTTTCTTGAATTCAAACGAAAAATCGTACAAATTCGGTTCTCCAAGTCCTTGACACCACCACAGTTTCGGGTTTTCTATTTGCCAGGTAACGGAATCCTCGTGTACGCCTGGGTAAAATTTTCGGTCTTCCAGCGAAACGCCCTTGCCATCGCGGGTAGAAACGAGTACCGGAATCACATCATCGGCGCGGTAGCGGAAACGCGCTACCATTTTGGCCAGTTCGGGTGTGACGCTTTGAGTGGTCACAAACATATTTTCAATCAGCAAATCATCCCAGGCGCGTATTTCCGGCGCATGCAAAATGCCGGTACCCACAAAACGAGGTCCCCAGTCCCAACCATAATGAAACTGTGCTTTGCGGGAAAATGTGCGGATACCTCCAGGAAGTTCGTAGCCCAGGTTTTTCCAGTCTTCCTCTACTTTTTTCACCGGGCTCTCAAAATAGATGTGAAGAACATTACCGGCAGGTTTCAGCCATTTTTTCACATCTACTTCCCAGGTACGAAACATATTATCGGTTTCCAGCACCAGGCTGTCGTTCACATAAATATGAGCATAGGTATCGAGGCCTTTAAAAACCAGTTCGATGTGTTTTTTTTGAAAAATGGCGGGTTCCACATCAAAAGTTGTCTGGAATTCCCAATCTTCTTTTTCTATCCATTGCAGTTTTTCCTCATTATCACGGTAAAACGGATCTTCAATCATACCGTTTTTTAGCAGGGCAGTGTGTACGCTAACCGGAATGGCAGTAGGCTTCCAATCGTTGGTATGCGCTTGCCGAAAAGTCCAGGCATCTGTCGGAAGCGGCTTTCGAACAGGGGTGTAACTGGCGGGTTGGGCTTGCAGGAGCATGGGCAGGAGAGAAACGAGAACCAGAATATTTCTGAACATGAATGGCAATTATCGGATTGAAAACGGGCAAAAGTAGTGGATTCTGCGGAGCGTAGCAGGCTTCCGGGGCTGTGATTGCTGCGTTTTGATGTTAAAAACAGACGCAAGGCCAAATATTGCAGCAAGTGTGGCACAAACCCTGTACTTTTGGCAACGTTTATTTAGCGTGCGTGCCATGTCAGATACATACCCAAATCTTCCACAGGTAGGCGACCTTGCTCCGGCGTTTGAATTCTCGACGGACAAGGGCATGATTCAGTTTCCGGAGTACAGTGCCGGTTGCTGGTGTGTGTTTTTTGCACATCCAGCCAATTTCACGTCTACCTGGACGATGTTTTCTGCATTTCTGGGTATGAAAGAGCGTTGGCTGCATGAGCGGAACACCAAAGTGCTGGGGCTTTCCAACGAGCCGATCTCTCAGAACGACTGGTCGAACAAGGCCCGGCGTTTTATCGGCATCTACCTGAAAGCACCGGTGCTGGAAGACCTCGATTTTCGTATTGCACGTATGTACGGCCTGGCTTCAGGCCGCCGGCCTCAGCCGGGTTGCGACCGTTTAGCGGTGATTATTGATCCGCAAGGTGTGATTCGCTATATTATTCACAGACCTTTGCCCAATATTGAAAGCGCATTGCTCGATATCGAGCGTGAACTGGAGCGCCTGCAGGGCAAAGAGATCCAAACGACAGATACTTCTCTGCGCTCCATCGATATTGTAGAACAGTCGGATGCAGTGGATTTGACGTACAAGCCCAAGGCGGCGCACTTTCCTACGAAGAAAATTTGCCCTAACTGAAAAGAGGTGAGAAGTGAGAGGCGGGAGGTGAGAGGGTGTACGCTACGCCCTCTCACCTCCCGCCTCTCACTTCTCACCTCTAAACAAAAAAGCCTCCCCGAAGGAAGGCTTTCAGTTGGGTCACAAGGACTCGAACCCTGAATAACAGAACCAAAATCTGCTGTGTTACCATTACACCATGACCCAATCGCTTCTAAAGCGGGGCAAAATTAATAGGAATGCATGAAGTGTGCAAGCAATAGCGAAAAAAAAGAACAAGAAAGTTCGCAATGCCTCACTTCACGCGCGTCCAGTATTGTGTGCGGTAAAAAGGCCCCAGGTATCCGCGCACCACGAGCGTATTGGGATCGCCCTCTTTCAGCCACATTTTGCAACTGTACCATTTGCCTTTTTCGGGGTCGAGGATGTCGCCCGATTGCAGCATACCATCTTTTTGTACCATGTTTACCAAAAGGATCATGCCGACGAGCGGCTGGTCTTTGCGTTCGCCGGGGCATTTATCGCAGTGGGTAGGGGCGTTGTTGCGCAGGAGTTTTTCAATTTTGCCATACACTTTTCCACCACCTTCATATATCAGAATATGGCTTTTGGCTTCGCCGGTTTCGTCGTCTTTCGTGCGCCAGGTACCTAAATAGGATTGTGCCTGTAGTTGTGCTGCGGTGAAAACAAGCAGCGTGAAAAGGAGTTTTTTCATGGTAATATGGTTGGTTAGCGTAAAAAAAGCCTTGCCGGTCATATAAAGACGCTTGCAAGGCTTTTAGAACGAATTGTCTGAAAATCAGTTGGCTGCAGCAGCCTGTTTTTTCAGTACCGTTTTGATTTTTTCCAGTTTCGGACGGCTTTTACCGTGTGAACCGCGGGAAATTTTACCCCGTTTGGTTCTTGCGTCACCTCTGCCCATGTGGATGGAGATTTTGATTGCGTTGAAAAATGTTGATAAAGAGCGCCAAAGGTATACAGTTTTTGCAGAAATGCTGCCAATATCCGGAAATGAAAAATGGCTGCAAGGCAAGAAGCCTGCAGCCATCAACTAAAAAAACTAAATTTATTCTTTGTCGAAACGAATTTCCTGGATGCTCACCGTGCTGCCACTTACTTTCAGGTAGAGGTAAACGCGGTAGTTGCCAGCAGTACCTGTCAGGTTGCCGATGCAGTACTGGTCGCTGTTTTCACGGCTGGTACCTTTGTGTACCTGGGTGAATGATTTGGGTTGGTTGGATCCGAAAAAGTTGCGGATCACCTCCGTCGCTTTCGCTTTGTTGTACGTTTGCTCCTTGTCTTGAATGGAGATTTCAACGTTGTCAGCAAAATATTTCGAGAGCCCTTCCGCGTCACCTGCGCCCAATGCTATCGAAATAGCGTCGAGGCTCGGGTTTCCCTGGTTGGCAAATGCAATAGCCGGAGTGAAAAGCAATAAGAAAAGCAGATTTTTCATTGCGTCAGTAGTTGATTTGATGTTCGTATAACCGAACGTTTGACATTTATACGTCGGTCTTAAACATTGTAACTGTCAATATCGACTTTATAGTGTCAATACAAAGTTAATGCCGTTTCCACTCTGTGTAAGAGACTGACTGTTAAAGTTTTAGAATTTTAACAGTCTGAAGAATTTCATTGCCTGATAGTTGCAGGTAATAGGTTCCTGCCGGCCATTTTTCTGTCTGTATCCGACGTGTGAATGCACCCGACGCAAGATTATGCGCCGATTCCGACCAAATCAGGTTGCCGGAAAGGTCGTATGCTTTGAGTAAAAAATTTCCCGAATAGGGGAGCAATGCCGACATACTGGTTTCCACGTCACATGGATTTGGAAATGCCTGCAGACTCAGTGGCCCCTCCTGAATAGGTTGCGAATTGGATAGCGTACCTGCTTCGAACAATTGCAGAGACGTATAATCGGCGCCGTCGCCCGAGCTGTTATTGTTGCCGTTCACAGCATTTCCGGCGGCATAAAAGGTAACGCTACCGGTTCCTGCTGCCGGCGCTGTCCAGCGCACATTAAAGGTGTCGGAAGCCGACATGGTGGGATGTTCGGCATAGGTGCGTCCGTTGCTGATGGTTGCGAGTTTATAATTGTTCGGATTAATGTCTGTAAAACCGTCGAGGTCGATGTTGCCATTGTCGCGCAAGGCAATCATCTGGAAACCATAACCGGCTGGAGTTCCCGTAGACGGGTTGACGGTAACGCGGGCGATATACTGCCGCCCGGGTATGTATTGGCTCACTGGCGTATTGCTTGAATCGATTACATGAATAGCCACAAAGGGATTAAAAGCTCCGTCATCATGGCAGTCGGCACAAGTGTATGGCATTCCGTTGAGGGTTTGATCGCCGGGGGCGCCGGTATTGCCTTTACCCGATTGGGAGGCACGGCCGTTTTTGTTGCCGGGTAAAACGACCCAAAGCAGTAACATCAGAAAAAGAGAAAGTGCAAGGCGGGTATTCATATCGATGGATTTAGTAAAGGAAAGATGCTGAAATCACAGTTTGCTTGGACGTTCAAACTGGCAAAAAGTTGAAACAGACATCTCTGAAACGCGCCTTTTTGTAAAGGAATTGCCATAAAACAACATGAGCCACCCCAAACCAGGGGTGACTCATGTTTTCAGTACCGGAAAAAACAATCAGGATTGTACTTCCAGCATCGATTGGGCGCTGTGCCGCAGGATATTGTTGATGGTTCCGGAAGATGGCATGAACTGCACTTTCGGAAATTCTGCTTTGGCCGCAGCCAGGCTTTGAAAAACAGCCAGCATTTCAACATCCTCTTCCAAAGAACCGGTCATTTCGACAACTTCTTGTGCCGAAAGTTCGTGGTAGAGATACTGTACCAACGCATCATATGTGTAGGTTTCTTCCATAGGCCTTAAAGGCATTTAAATTATTTATAAGGTTAAAATCGGTATTTAAACAACAGGCAGCGGTGGTATATTGCTTTTCAACGGTTAATATTTTGAATTTTAACATTGAATAAACAAATGATGTGAATGTCGATTTGCTGCTTTGTATTGAATTGACGTATTCTAACCATTTTAGGTTGCCTGGCCCTCGTCGGCAAGTGTTTGGTTCTGTTTGGCTTCAGTATATGCGTCTGTTTCGCCTATTTAATATCCCATTTTCTGGTTTTTAAAAAACGAACCAGTAAATATAGCAACAACCCCGACGGGCCAGTGAGCATGGTCAGCAACAAACCAGGTATCACGAATATGTGCCCGATTTGCAAATTGCGGGCATCGTGCGATTGCCATAGTCCAACCAGCAAGCAAAACGACAGGTAATTAAGCCAGCCGGTGAGCAGCATTTCCTTGCTTCGAAACAGGTTTTTAAACCCTTCCAGCGAAAAAAATCCGCCTTCTACGTTTGGGCCTGTCAAATAAAGAAAGGTAAATACCGCTGCGGCTACCAACAGAATTACCGCCGCTGCGAATGCCACCAATTCGGTGTAGCGGCCATTGGGTGCAAGAATGATCAGAAACCAGGGAATGAAGATCAGGATGCTGGCGTACCAGTAAAAGTTATCAGCGGACATGTTAGAGGTGAGAAGTGAGAGGTGAGAGGTGAGAGAGACGCTGGATGGCAAAACTGAGGTGACGATGTGTTTCTGCCGTAAGATAGCGGATGGCCCAGTTTTGCTGGACACAAAATTCATTCACGGCCTCCACCACCCCGTACCGGACGCCGCCGTCCCAGTTGCCGGTCACATAATCGTGCCCGGCAATCCAGCCGTCGGGCTTGACAACTCGGGCGCAGGCATACAGTTCTGCCTTGGTAGTCTGGTAGGAATGGTCGGTATCGATATACACCCAATCGAAGTAGTGATCCGGGAACTGGCTCAATGCTGCTACACTGTTTTCCTGGTGGATACGCACTATTCCGGAGGCCAGTTCAGACTGAAATTTGAGGCGTACTTCATCCAGGTTTTTCCGAGATCGGGCGCCTTCCCAACTGTCGATTAAATGTAACATGGAAGGATGCGTTCGTTGCAGTATTGACCTGCTGAAATCGCCCCGGAACACCCCCAATTCTGCCACCACAACCTCATGTGGAAGGTAATCGAGCAAGGCCTCCCGATTCGGAATGGTTTGAAGATGCCGAACATGGGCCTCACTAATTTCTACATAAGGAATGCGCCGACTCTGACTTGTTCGCCAATGTTTCAACGCATTCAGAATGAGGCGTTTCCACAGCATACCTAGCGAACGATTTTCAAACTCAGATCGAGTGGTTGTGCAGAGTGTGTGAGTGCGCCGGCTGAAATGAAATTCACACCGGTATGCGCATATTTCCGCACATTGTACAGGGTGATACCGCCACTGGCCTCTGTTTCAAAACGATTGCCCACCATGGCAACGGCTTCTGTGAGGATAGGCAGTTCAAAGTTGTCGAACATAATACGCGTGATACCGCCGATGTTCAACACTTCTTCCACTTCCACCAGATTGCGCACTTCTACTGTTATACCCAGTTGTAGTCCTTTCTCTTTTTGATAGCGCTGAGCGCCTTCGATGGCCTGCCGAACGCCTCCGGCAGCATCCACGTGGTTGTCTTTGATCATCATCCAGTCGTAGAGGCCCCAGCGATAGTTTTCACAGCCGCCGATTTTCACGGCCCATTTTTCCAGAAAACGAATCAGTGGTGTTGTTTTGCGCGTATCCAGCACCTTTACGGGCAAGTCGCCTACTTCAAAAGCAAAACGGCTGCTCAGGGTGGCGATGCCACTCATGCGTTGCATCGTATTGAGAACCAGGCGTTCGGCTTGCAGGAGTGCGCGCGTGTTGGCTTCCACTTCGAAGGCGATTTCACCAAAAAAGACGTCGGTACCGTCTGTTTTGTGTATTGTGATGTTTGAAGTGGGGTCAATATGTTTGAAAATGAGTTGCGCCAGTTCCACGCCGGCCAGCATCCCGTAATCTTTTACCTTGAGTACAGCGCGGCTACGGCTGTCGGCCGGAATAGTGGCCAGTGAAGTGTGATCGCCTTCGCGGATGTCTTCGTATAAACCGGCTTTGATGAAATCCTGGATATGTTGGTCAGTGATTTGTTCTGGTCGCATTGCTGTTAGTTATTGTAGTGACGGGTTTTGGTGGTCTATTGGATCAATGATCTGTTTTCCATTTGATATTACAGCCGCCGGAAGGGCGTTGCACGGCAGGCGCAGGCTGTTTGTTCAGCACAGCATCGATTGCCGCGCGCAGATCTTCTCCGGTGCTGGGTACAGGGTTGCGCTTGGGTCGGCTTGGGTCAAGTTGGCCCCGGTACACGAGGCGGCGTTCGCTGTCGAAAACGTAAAAGTCAGGCGTACAGGCCGCATCGTATGCACGTGCTACTCCCTGGGATTCGTCGTAAAGGTACGGGAAATTGTATCCCACGGTGCGGGCATGTTCCGGCATTTTATCCGGGGCATCATCGGGGTGGGTTTCTGCATCGTTGCTGTTAATACCTACAAATGAAACACCATGTGGGGTATATTCATCTACAATTCGGACGATTTCTGGGTTGACATACAACACATACGGGCAATGGTTACACAGGAACATTACCACGGTGGCATTGCCTGTTGGAATGTCCTGCAGGCGCAGGGTTTTACCAGTAGCAGGATTGGGGAGTTCAAAATCGGGCGCTGTGGTGCCCAGCGGAAGCATGTTGGATTCTGTGTAGGCCATTTCTTAAAACAGTAAAAACGTGTAAGAGAATTTTCCAGGCTATTGGCAATCCGTATTGATGTCTCCTACATAATATTCTACAGTATGGAGTTCGGGGGCCAGTTCGGCGCCCTTAAAACCCTGAATATCGGTGTCGGTAAGTTTGTTTTTGTAAGCCTGCAACAGCGGCTTGCTGAGTGTTGTGTACGACCAGTGCCATTTTTCCTCCTGATACCCATGCGCTCGTCCGGCGGTGTAGGGTTGGCAAAATCCATATTCATGGGCATGCGTTTGCAACCACTCATACACTTTTTGGTATTTACCGCCTTTTTCAAAAGAGGGGTTGTTGAGGTCGTTCAAATCAATATCCGTGCCCCAATGGTGACGCGAGGAGCCGGGCATGGAAGAAAACTGGAGAATTTTCAGGGCGCGGTCCTTCGGCAGCGGCGCATCTTTGGCGAAGCGTTCCCATTTGGTTTCCCAAATGGTTTTTTGCTGGCTGAAGGTGCGGGTGGAGGAAATAATGCGCAGTACGATACCATCCGCTTTTGCGGCCTGATACATTTGTTGGAAAGCCTCGAAGGTTTCCTTGCGCAGCATCATGCCCGTGCGGTCGGAGTAGGGTTTTCCTACTTGCACGAAATCAGGCCGGGTGGCCGGATCAAATTTTCCCAACAGGTATTCCCGGGCAAACGTATCCTGCATTGCAGGCGTAGCAGCGGATACGGAAGCCTGTTGAGTCGGAGTCGGCGTATGCTGACAAGCAGGCAGGAAAAAGGTAAACAACCACAGTAAAACTGACATGCCGCAGGTAAATTTCCGGGTTTTACTGGCTTTCAGCACGTTCGATGATCATTTTAAGGGCTGCTTTGGTCTGTACACCGGCTTCACTCCACAGCAATTGCCCGTTTTTATACAGCATCAGGGTGGGGACGCCCATTACTTTCATTTGTACAGCCAGGTCTGTGTTTTTGTCAACATCAATTTTGATGATGCGTACCCGATCACCCATTTCCGTTTTCAGTTCTTCCAAAACGGGCGCCATCGCGCGGCACGGTCCGCACCAGGTGGCCCAAAAATCAATCAGAACGGGTGTTTCAGATTGAACCAGTTGTTCGAATGAAGATTTCATATCTTCTGTTTTTCTAATTGAGATAAAAAAGCGGCACAAGATAGCGCTTCGCTGACATTTGCCATTACCACGCTCAAAGCGGTTGAACACAGGCAGGATAGCGCTGTCTGGCTATTTTCAGAAAAGACAAGGTAGAAACCCTTCTATTTTAGAGTTTTATTTTCCCAAACTTTCTGTCTGCTTAAATTTTTATGAAAAACACACATTTTGCCTTGCTTGTTCTATGCTTGTTCACAACAGTATCCTTGCGGGCCCAAAAAGAGGAAAAAGATGAAAAGGCTATCAAAGCAGTGATTAACCTGTTTTTTGAAGGCCTCGAACATGGTGACACCGTTTTGATCAAAAAATCCTGTACCAGCCAGCCGGTTATGCAAACCTATATGGCCGACCGCGACGGAAATTGGCAGGTATTTACGGAGGACTTCAGCGAACTAATCACGTTTGTCGGTACGCCAACCAAAGACAAATACGATGAAAAAATAGAATTTGAGTCGATCATGAGCGAAGCCTCGCTGGCCAGCGTCTGGACACCCTACAAATTTTACCTCAACGGGAAAATATCGCACTGTGGCACCAACTCTTTTCAACTGGTCAAAACCCAGGAAGGCTGGAAAATACAGTACATCCTCGATACGCGGCGAAAGGCCTGCAAGTAATTAACACGGGTACGTTCCTCATCCTGTACGGATTGCCGTATTTTTGCCCCTTTCCTGGCTGTTTTGATAACAAACAGATAAACGCTTGCTACTTCACGATGAGGAAAGTTTACCTTTTTTGCTGTCTTTTGCTGCCGGCAATGGCATGGGCAGGGCCTATCCCCGAGCCAGTGGTAGCGATGGGCGTGGAAGTGCAACCTGGTAATATATCCTGTACCGGTATGCATGATGGTACTTTTCAACTCACCCTCATTTCCAATGGCGGTTTTGTCATTTATGAGTGGGAAAGCCTTTTTTCCGATACGTTGGGCGGTATTGGTTCTCTTACTGGCAGCAGTCCTTCCGACTTTTTAGACAGTCTTCCGCCGGGCGATTATCTGTTTAAAGTGATGAACCTGAATGGCAACGATACCACTTTTGCCGCATCCATTATAGAGCCACCGCCGTTGGGAGGCGCAGTTAACGTACTGTCCAATTACAGCGGCTACGACGTTGCTTGCGTGGACGGCCCGGGCAATGGCAAGGTACGTGCAGAAGTGAGTGGAGGAACACATGAGTACAGTTTTTTGTGGTCGACAGGCGCTACCGGGCCGGTAGTTGTCAATTTGCCCCCCGGCCAGCATTCCGTTCAGATTAGAGACGCCAATGGGTGTCCGCTCGATCTCATTTTTACCCTCGATGCGCCGCCGCCGCTGTCTGCAGAAGTAAGCGCCAAGAGAGAAGCCTGTTTGGAACAACATACCGGTCAGGTGAATGTAGTGTTGGCCGGAGGCGGGGTGGGCCCCTATACTATGACCCTGGAAGGCAATACTGTTACCGGCTACACGGCCTCCTGGGACAGTTTGTCGCCTGGCTGGTACACCGTTGAAACACAGGATCAGAACGGTTGTACACTGCTTCAGGAAGTCGAAGTGGAGCAAGGGCCGGAATTTGAGTTTAGCGCAGGCGCGGATGCCGACGTTTTTTCTGGTGATACACTCGAACTGACACTCAACAGCGATCGCCTGCTGAGCAGCATCGAGTGGTCGCCCAAAATCGGCGTCTGGCAGGATACCGCGAGCGAAAAAGCAACATTTTTCCCGACTTTATCCACAGAATACACCGTTCGGGTGCGGGATGAAAATGGGTGCCTCTCGATAGACAGCATTCAAATTCAGGTGCATAAAAACCGGAATGTGTATTTTCCGAATGTTTTTGCGCCAGAAAGCAATGTGCCTGAAAATCAGTTTTTTAGTGCTTATGCCGATACAGGTGTAAGGGCCGTGCTATCGCTGCGCATTTATGATAGATCGGGCAGGTTGTGGTTCGACGGACGCAATATGTCTGTCAATGCCGCTGCAAGCGGCTGGCATGGCGAAACGTCCGGTGAAAAAGCCGAATCCGGCGTATATTTCTGGCAAGCCACGGTATTGTTCACCGATGAGCGTGTGGAAACATACCAGGGCGATGTGACACTTATCCGTTGAAGAAACCCGATCAAAATTTCTTTATTTTCCACGCAGCATCATATATGTATCTTTGCGGGATGAAAAATAGCCTTCCCATCCTGCTGTGGAGCGTTTTTATAGGAATTATCAACGCTCAACCTGCTCCAATACGCCCGATTTCGTTAAGCGATTGTCTGCGCCTTTCGCTGGACAACAGCGCGCAAGTGCGCAAGGCGCAACTGGACCGACAGGGCATTGAAAAACGATTGCAAGAAGGCAGAAGTGCTGCATTGCCACAAATTAATGCAGGCGTAAATATGGATTACCTGCCGGTACTCCCCACCCAACTGATTCCGGGAGAACTGTTTGGTATGGCAGATAACACGTATTTGCCCGTGCAATTCGGCCGTTCCTGGCAACTCACCGGGTCAATCTCTGTGCAGCAGCAGTTGTACAATGAATCTGCCCGCCGAATGGCCCCGGCTGCCAATATTTCCAGAAATATCTACGATTTGCTGCAAACCCGATCGGAGGAGGATGTCATTTACAGCACTGCAACCGTTTTTTATCAAACCCTGCAAACGGAACAACTGCTTCGGGCGCTCAATGCCAATCTGGACAAACTGGATGCACTGCAGCGCATGGCACAGTTGCAATTGGCCAACGGATATGCCATCCCTACCGATGTGAAACGCATTCAGGTAGCCCATACCAATCTGGAAACCCAGCGCCAAAATCTGTATACTGCCATCAGTGGCCTGCGGCAGACGCTTCAGTTTCTCTGCGGCGTTTCATACGACGAAGCATTCGATCCGGTAGACGACATGGCTGCTCCTGCGGCCGACTCGGCCCGTTGGCAAAACCTTGTACTTGCCGCTGAAACAACTACCGAATACAGGTTGCTGCTTCATCAGGTAGAACTCAATCACATACAACTGAACAGCCTGAAAGCAGAAAATGTGCCCAATTTCAGCGCATATGCCAGCGCTTATACCCAGACATTCCGGCCGGATGCCAATTTTTTCGACATCGATCGCCGCTGGTATGGGGCGGTGGCTCTGGGCCTTAAAATGCAAATTCCCATATTCGACGGTTTTCGCCGACTCCACAAATCGGATTTTCTGGCCATAGAAGGTCAAAAACTTGCAGAAGACCGCCGACAACTCAACAGTGCCAAGGAACTGGAATTCAGACAGGCACGCGAACAATTGCAAAGCGCCTTGCGCGGGCTCCGAACCCAGACGGATAACGTTGGCCTTGCGCGCGAAATCAGTGATAAACTCATGCTCCAGTATAAAGAAGGTGTGGTATCTCTCACCGATTTGCTCAATGCTCAAACGGCTCTTTCCGAAGCGGAAACCAACTATTGGCAACAGGTTTTTAGTTACAAACTGGCTGTACTTAAAATGCTGAAAACTACTGGAAAACTCAATGAACTGAAATAAGTCCTGAGTCGACAGTCCTGAGTCCTGAGTCTGTAGCGTACACCGGATGACCCTTGGCATAGTTAGATAGGAAAGTCAAGGGTCATCCGGTGTACGCTACAGACTCAGGACTCAGGACTGTCGACTCAGGACTTACTTCAGTTCTCAGGCAACCATTTCCCACGCTTATGCGTCATTCCACCCGTTTACGTAAGTAACACACAACTACCACCTGCTTTTTTTTTGACAATGACGAAGAGGAATCTCCTTCTTGCGGCAACCAGCCTGCTATCGGTATGTGTATTGTATGCCTTTTCCTACCCGGAAATTGCGCGTACGCAGCTGCTCACAATATTTTTTCCGGAAAAAAATCTTCCGGTAGCCATTGATCGCTTTGCCGATGTATCCGCCGAACCGGAATCTGCCCCTCCGCCCGCGGCAGTAGCCCCCGACACCCTGCCGCCCTTGCAGGAACGGTACGACGATTTTTTGCAAACCGGAGGAAGCAATCCGATCGACCTGAAAGATCCGAAGGCGATTGACCAGCAGGTGGAATACGATCCGACCACCGGGATGTACATCATTACCGAAAAAATTGGCGAGGATTTTTATCGTGCTCCTACCTACATGACATTTGAGGAGTATGTACGCTGGCGCGACCAGAAGCAACAAAACGAGTATTTCGACCGCTTGCAGGGCGTAGTGTCTTCCGATAAAAAAAGCAGCAATGGCGTGGTGGACCCGATCGCCAAGTTTGACATCAAAAACTCGCTGATCGATCGCCTCTTTGGCGGTACCGATGTGAGCATCAAGCCGCAGGGCAATATCAACCTGACCTTCGGATTTGACTACCAGAAAATTCAGAACCCCATTCTGACCCTGCGCCAGCAACGCAACGGCAACTTCGACTTCGACATGGACATTAACATGAACGCGTCGGGCAAAATCGGGGAAAAACTCAACCTGAATTTCAACTACAATACGCAGGCTACCTTCGACTTCGACAACCAAATGAAGTTGAATTACGATACCAAAGGTTTTTCCGAAGACGAAATCGTTCAGAATATCCAGGCAGGTAATGTGAATATGCCTTTGCGTTCCCAACTGATTAAAGGAGCGCAAAACCTGTTTGGTATCAAAACGGAACTGAAATTTGGTCACCTGCGCACTACCCTCGTGGCCAGCCAGCAGCGCTCCAAACAACAAAGCCTGACCGTACAGGGCGGCTCGCAGGTGCAGACGTTTGAAAAACCCATCGACGAATACGACGAAAACCGCCACTTCTTTCTCAGCCACTGGAACCGCGACGAATTTGAGCCGGCCATGAAATGCCTGCCTGTACCTATGTCGTTGTTCAACGTAACACGCATGGAGGTGTGGATCACGAATGACAAACTGGCCACCGAACAATTCCGCGACATTGTAGCCGTGACCGACCTTGGTGAGGCTGATACTGCCAAAATGGTAAGCGACCAGTATGCACTGACGGCTCCGCCATATCTGGATATCAAGGGAAAGGCCCTGCCCGACAACAACAACAATAGTTTGTATGCCCAACTGACTGAAGGGCTCAATGATGACCCGACGGGCCGTTACAACGACAAGGTAATTCGCCGCCTGACCAACGAACTGGGCCTGACGCAGATTCGGGATTTCGAAAAAATGAGCGGCCGCCTGCTCTCACCTTCCGAATATACCTACAACGAGCAACTTGGCTTCCTCAGCATCAACCTCAACGTGCAGCCCGACCAGGTGATCGGTGTGGCAGTAGAGTACACCTACAACGGTACTCCGCATAAAATCGGTGAATTTTCGAGCGACGTGCCGCGTACCAGCAGCCAGGACACGCTCAACACCAATGTGCTGTTTGTAAAAATGCTGAAAAGCACTACGGCCAACATCCAGTACCCGATCTGGGACCTGATGATGAAAAACGTGTATGCCGTAGGCACTGCCAATGTAGACCCCAACGAGTTCCGCTTCGATATTTATTATGAAGATCCGGGCAAAGGCCAGAAACGTTTCCTGGGCGGGGAAGGCAATGCTGATATTCCAGCGTCTATCCGTTCCAAACCATTGCTTCAATTGTTCCGGCTGGATACCTTGAACCTGCAAGGTGACCCGGGCCCCGATGGCATCTTCGACTTTGTGCCGGGTCTGACCATCAATCTTCGTTCGGGTCGTATCATGTTCCCGGTACTCGAACCTTTCGGCAGTTATCTGGAAGGAAAATTGTCCGACGCGGGCGCTTCACAGGCCGTCGTAAATAAGTACGTGTATCGCCAATTGTACGACCTGACGCCATTCCTCGCGCGGGAATACCAGCAATACAACCGATTTGTGCTGAAAGGATCGTATAAATCCAGTACGAGTTCTGAAATATCGCTTGGAACCTTCAACCTGCCGCAGGGCTCGGTGCGCGTTACTGCCGGCGGGCAGTTGCTTCGGGAAGGCGTCGATTACCAGATAGACTATAATATTGGTAAAGTGCGCATTCTGAACGACGCTATCCTGCAATCAGGACAGAACGTAAACGTCAGTTTTGAAGACAATACCCTCTTTGGATTCCAGAGCCGAACGATGCTGGGCGCCCGATTCGACTACGAATTGAGCAAGGACATCAACATCGGCGCCACGTACATGAACCTGTTCGAACGCCCGCTAACCCAGAAGGTGAATTTTGGCGACGACCCGATCAACAACAAAATGTACGGGCTCGATTTCAGCATTTCCAAAGACGCGCCCTGGTTGACCAAACTGGTAGATAAAATTCCATTTATCGATACCAAAGAACCTTCCAGCATCACGGCCCAGGCTGAGGTGGCAGCCCTGCAACCTGGTCACAACAAAGCCATCAACCAGGGCGGCGACAAAGGCGGTACGGTTTATCTCGACGACTTTGAAGGCAGCACGGCCAACCTGCCGCTCTCCAACCCGGCTAACTCCTGGGTGATTGCTTCGGTGCCTCAGGGCGACCTGACTGAATTCCCGGAAGGCAATGATACCACATTGGCGCTGGGCGCCAACCGTGCCGGTCTTTCCTGGTACATTGCCGACCCCAGCGCCCGCGACCAGGTAGACGGTACCAATCCGTACACCACACAAATCCAGTATCAGGACATTTTCCCGAACCGGCAGTTGACGCCGCTGGAACAGTCAGCCCTGCGCCCGCTCGACGTGACAATTTATCCGCGTGAGCGCGGCCCGTACAACTTCGACATACCGGGCGGATACATGGGCAAGTCGGCAGGTCTCACCACCAGCGGCCAACTCGACCAGCCGGGCACCCGCTGGGCAGGTTTTATGCGCGGGTTGAATACCAACGACTTCGAAGCCGCCAACATCGAATTTGTCGAATTCTGGGTGCTGAACCCGTACATGGAGAAAAACGACAATACCAACGTTTCCGATGATGGTAGTATGTTCATCGATCTGGGCACGATTTCGGAAGATATCATGCGTGACTCGCGCCAATTTTTTGAAAATACCCTCCCGACCGGCCCGGGTACAGGCGCTACGGCTCCTACACCATGGGGCCGCGTACCGGTACAAACCCCGGTAGTGAACGCATTTGACAACGACCCCGACAAACGTGTGCTTCAGGATATTGGTCTTGATGGCCTGAACAACGAAGGCGAACGGCAGTATTTCGCTGATTACGTCGCGACGATTATGGCTTCATCCCTGAGCCCGAATGCCAAACAGGCTATTATGGACGACGTATCCAATGACGACTTCGTGTATTTCCGCGATAGCCGTTTCGAAGGTGTAAATCCGGGTCTGCTGGCGCGTTACCGCCGGTTCAACAACCAGGAAGGCAACTCGCCGGTGAACAATACCAGCAACCTCAACCCCTCGGCTACCAACTTGCCGGACATGGAAGACCTGGACCGCAACAACTCGCTGAACGAAAACGAATCGTACTACCGGTATAAAATCAAATTTACCAGTAAAGACCAAAACATCCCTGTTACAGGCGAAATGTATCGGGGCATCGACCTGGACGACCCGCAAATGCAGGAACTGGTTACGGATACGGTAGTTTTCCGCCGCAATGGTGAATACTATGTTTGGTATCGTTTCAAACTGCCGCTCGACTATGCGCAGCGTCAGCAGGTAGGCGGTATTCAGGATCTGCGTTCGGTGCGTTTTGTGCGTATGCTGTGGAAAGGATTCACAGAGCAAACGACCTTCCGTTTCGCTACCCTCGAACTCGGCCGCAACCAGTGGCGCCGTTTCAAACAGGCGCTTCCACAAATCGATGTACCCAGCGGTACGGTGTGCGACGTAGGTTTTTCTCCCATTCCTTTCGACATCAACTCCGTGAGCATCGAGGAAAACTCCGCGCGTACGCCATTTAACTATACGATTCCGTTTGGTATCCAGCGGGAGCAGTCGGTGGGCGCTTTCCCCGACATTTTGCAGAACGAGCAATCCCTGTCGATGAGCGTGTGCAGCCTGGGTTATTGTGACGCACGTGCCGTGTTCAAAAGCCTGAACCTCGACCTGCGTCAGTACGAAAACCTGAAAATGTTCGTACACGCCGAACAGCAGGATGAAACCATCTTCCCTTTCGACAGCAGCGACCTGACCATTTTCATGCGCCTGGGTTCTGACTATGTGAACAACTACTATGAGTATGAGGTGCCTCTGTACCCATCTCAAAGGTTAAACATCGTCAATGCCTCGCCGGATAGCCGCCAGTACAAAGATGAGGTGTGGAGGCCCGAAAACAGTTTTGATTTTCCACTTGAATTATTGACGGAAGTAAAAAAACAACGCAATGCCAGTGGCACGACAGACCCCATTTTTGTAATTCCCGACCCGAATAACCCTCGAAACAAGGTAAAAGTAGTGGGCAACCCCAATCTTGGCTACGTAAAAGGCGTCATGGTGGGTGTGCGCAACGTCGATCCGGACAAACAACAGCACTGTGTGGAAGTGTGGCTCAATGAGTTGCGCCTCAGTGGCTTCAACGAACGCGGCGGATATGCAGGCCTTGCACGGGTGGATATGAAACTGGCCGACTTCGGCAATGTGTCGCTGGCCGGCAACTACACCAGCATCGGCTGGGGAAGCCTCGAACAAAAACTCATCCAGCGCCAGCGTGAGGAAGTAATTCAGGTCGATGTTTCCACCAACCTCGAACTGGGCAAATTCCTTCCGGAAAAATCGGGCTTGAAAATTCCATTCTACGCACAGTATTCCAATATCACCCGCAACCCGGAATACGACCCGTACGACCTGGATATCAAATTGAAAGACAAGATTCGCGACGAGGCAGATCCGGCAAAAAAAGAAGAAATCCGCACCCTGGCACAGGATGTGACCACCATCAAAGGGTTCAATTTCACCAACGTGCGCAAGGAACGAAAAGGCGGCGCCCGCAAAGTGCCACTGCCCTGGAACGTTGAAAACTTCAGCCTGACGTATGCATTCAACCAGCAAAAACGCCGTACGCCATTCCTCGTCAACGACGAACAGAATCGCTACAAAGGCGCGCTCGACTGGCAGTACGCCACGGGCCTGAAGCCGATTACGCCGTTTAAAAAACTGATCAAAAACGACAAGTACCTGAAGTTCATTTCGGAGTTCAATTTAAACCCGATTCCGAATACCTACGGCTTCAACAGCAATATGGAGCGCCTGGCAGGTGTAACGACTTATCGTTTCGCAGGGGAAGACCCTCTCCTGAATACCTATTACAACCGCCGTTTTACCTGGGACCGCAACTACGACCTGGGTTGGGATATTTCCAAAGCGCTGCGCTTCAATTTTGATGCAACGGCACGCAGCCTGATAGACGAGCCGCTGGAATACAATGGAGATGGTTCTGTCGTCACAAAACAACAACGCCGCGACTCCATTATTACCAACATCCTCAAACTGGGCCGCCCGAAAAATTACAATCACTCGGCCAGCCTCAACTGGACCCTGCCGTTCAAGGCGATTCCAATGATGGACTGGGTGTCGATGAAAGCCACCTATACGGCCGGGTACACCTGGACGGCACAGTCGCTGAAATTGCAGTACCTCGATGCCGGCGATTATGCTGATATCGTCAATTCACGTAGCCTGGGTAACGTTATTCAGAACAACAATACCCGTCAGATCAATGGCGATCTGAACTTCGAAGGTTTGTATAACAAAAGCAAATACCTGCAAAAAATCAACAAACCGGCTAAAAAGACGTCTTCGAAAGACAAAAAGACCTCCGATGACACTACCGGCGGACTAAATCCCGACGAGGAAGGCGGTGGCGGCAAAACAGCCAAAAACAACAATAAAAAATCGGGTGGCAAAAATGATCCCAAAGGCAGAAATACACCTGATTCCAAGGATATTTCCGACAAATCAGCCGAAAGTGTACGGCCCGCTGAAGGCAGCGATGGAAAAACTGCCGGCGCTCCGGATAAAGCAGGTGACAAAAACAGCAAAGACAAAAATTCAAAGGAATCCAAAGAAGGGGGCGACAACAAGGCTAAAAGCAAAGACCGCCAGCCTTCCATGGCCGAGCGCATTGCACTGCGCCCGCTGATGCTGATCCGCAAAGGCCGATTTACCTACAGCGAAAATTTCAATACCGTGGTGCCTGGTTTCACACCCGATACCAAACTCATGGGCCTGAGCGAAGGTTTTGCTGCTCCGGGTTGGGCATTTGTAGCAGGTATTCAGCCGGGCACCGAATGGCTTGACAAGGCAGCCGAAAAAGGATGGATTACCCAGCGCCCCGAACTCAACCAGCAGGTGATGCGCAATTACACCCAGAATTTCGATGCAGGCCTCACCGTAGAGCCATTCCAGGATTTCCGCATCGAACTGACGGCTAATAAACAGTATTCCCGCAATTCCACCGAACTGTTCAAGGACCAGAACTTCCTGCTTGATCCAAATGAGGTACAGTTCGAACACCGCGCCCAGCGCGATCTGGGTAGTTATACCGTGTCGTATTTCGCCATGAATACGCTGTTCAATAAAGATCTGAACGGTATTTTCACCAAGTATGAAGATTATCGCAAAGTGATTTCACAACGGCTGGGTACCGATATTGGTGTGCTCGATCCGCACGAAACAGATGAAGGTTACGTAAAAGGTTATGGTAAAATTCAGCAGCAGGTGCTGATTCCTGCATTTATTGCAGCGTACTCGGACGCCAATCCGCAAACAGTGGGCTTGAATATTTTCAAAACCCGCCCGGCTGTCAACTGGAAACTGAACTACAACGGCCTTGCCAAAGTAGGTAATTTGAGCAAGGTGTTTTCGAGTGTGCAAATCTCGCACGGTTACAAGAGCACCCTGACGGTGAACTCCTACAACACCGATATTTTCTACGATCCGAACAATGCGTACACCATTGATCCGCTGAACTCCAACTATGTGGCGCGTTTTGAGATTCCACAGGTAGTCATTACTGAACAGTTGCAGCCGATGCTGGGTATCGACATCAAGTTGAAA
The DNA here is from genome assembly GCA_020160935.1 of Bacteroidota bacterium. GTDB lineage: Bacteria > Bacteroidota > Bacteroidia > Chitinophagales > Saprospiraceae > M3007. Next base: position 392,051 of record JAIUPL010000001.1, read on the forward strand.
AATGACATGACGTTTAAAACCGACCTGAAAAAAAGCAGGACGCTGGCAATGTCGTTTATCGACTACCGCCTGGCCGAAACGCAATCGGAAAGTTATACCGTCGGGTTCGGTTACCGGATCAAGGATGTAAATATTCCGTTCCTGACGGGTAAAAAGGCAAAAAAAGCCAGCAGCAAGTCGAAAAAGAAACCGGCTCCCAAGCCTGATGCTTCTCCGACCCGCCCTGCTCCGGCAGCAGGAGGTTCGCAGCCGAATGATGTAAACATCAAGTTCGACTTCGAGGTGCGCGACGATATTACGATCAATCACCAACTCGACCAGTTGGTAGAGGCCATTCCGACACGTGGAGCACGCACAATTAGTATCAACCCGTCGGTAGAATACGCACTGAATCGTCGACTGAAATTGCGTCTGTTTACGGACTACCGCAAAACGGTACCGAAGACATCGCAGTCATTCCCGATTACTACACTGAGTTCGGGTGTAACGGTGCAGTTCCAGTTGAATTAATGAGTGGGCCCATCCAAGCAGGTTGGGAAAATGGATGAAATAGATTATTTCGGGTTTTAACTGATTTTTTGCGGATTTTCGACCATCATTCTATGAAAAATCCGCATGTACACGCTACGCTTTGTGTTCCTTGTGTACTCCGTGGTTTATTTTAAACTACATGAGTCACGGAGCACACAAAGCGCAGCGTGTACTTGTGTTCGGCTCTATCGCACCAATACCACGGCCCCATTAACCCTTTTCCACTCCACAGGCCGTTGCACGGGCGCCAATTGTAATTGTGCATCAAAAAGATACACCCCGGGTGGCAATTCCCGCCCGCTGAGTTGCCCGTCCCAACCCCGAGCCGGATCATGGCTTTCGAACAGCAGATTCCCCCAACGGTCGTATATGCGCAGCATACCCGCCAAAACCGGACAGCCTGCATGCAAGCGAAAAATATCTCCACCTCGCACACTTCCTGGTGCAAATGCATTGGGCGCATACACCTGACATTCACTGCAATCAGCAGCATGTACCACAATGGAGTCGGAAAAAGCGCAATTGCCGGCACTCATGCGCAGGATGTAAAGTCCTGGCGACGCAATGTCAATTTGTAGCCCCGTATCGCCAGTGCTCCAGCGCAAATCGTAGCCAAGAGCAGCAGGGGGGGCAGAGAGCCGGATAGTTGCATCGGGGCAAATCAAGGTATCTGACCCCAGTTCGATAATGGCCGCATTTAAAAGCGACACGTCAATAGCGTCGACAGCACTACAAACATCCGTAACGGTCACTTCATAGACGCCGGGATTAAAAACGGGCAATTGCGACTCGGTTGCACCTGTGCTCCAGATAAATTCGGCGCCGGCAATTTGTCCAGCCTGCAACAGCAAGGTGTCCCCCGGACACAGGGTAGTATCTGGCCCCAGAGATATAGGCGGCGGTGGCACAATCGTTATTGTTTGCCATGCCGTGTCGCGGCACCCTGCCAGGTTGAAAACATGTCGTGCAGAATAGGTGCCTGATTGGCTGTAGCGCACATTTTCAACCGATGCCCCGCTGGCTCGAAGCGGAATACCTCCTTCGAAGAACCATTCAGAAGTGCCAAAAACAGGGTCGTCTATTCCTGCATTTCTTTTAAAATTTACGGTATTTCCAGCACATATGACGGTGTCACTTACCTGAAAATCAGCATTGGAAGCACTGACTTCCACACAATTGCTTTCGGACTCCAGCGCGAGGGCAGTACTGATAAGTGTTTCATTTTGCAGGCACGTGGCGGGCGTACTTTGCCAGAAAATTGTCTCCGGAGCCAGCAAGGTGTCGTCTAATTCCAAATGACAAAGTGCAGGAAAAAAACAGCCTTCAAAGGTTGATCCGTCGGTACCTGACCGCGCCATGAAAAAATGACTGGCACTGATATTGGCAACACGGGCATATCCGGTTGTCGGTGCACTGGCGGCCATTTGTGCAAAAGGCCCGGCGAAGTAAACCTCTTCCTGCAAAAAATTACCTTGCAGATCGAATGCCAGTGCCGCTTTTTCACCACCGCTGGTATAAAATATGGCAAATAATCGGGATTCATCGGCCGAAGCAGCCAGTTCCTGACCCATGATATTGGGCAAAAAAGGAGTAGTGCCCAACCCGGCAGACTTAAACCACAGCCAGTTCAACTGAGCATCCATTACTCCAAGGCCTGTCCATGTAACATCGCTGGCGCTGCATCTGAACGCAATGTTTCCGTTGGAAAGCGGAACAAGGGCTGCCAGATGAACCACAGGGAAATAGGCCACCTGCAATACTTCGCCACTTGCAGCGATGCGAAAAAGGATCGTGTGTACAGGCCCGATGAGGGTTCCACCAATAATTTTCGATACCGACAAGGCCAGTACAATATTGCCATTGGCACAGGTAACGATGGATTCTACCGTGTAGTAATCCATATCGCCCGCTTCGAGCCATTGTTCCCAAATTACCTGACCACTGTTGCTGACTTTTCCCAAAAAAACCTTCCGCACGCCTTTGCCATTGGCAGCGTAATAGACATTGCCAGCATCGGCACATACCTTGCTGTTGCGCCAGAGGCAGGAAGCGTATTTTGCCCATTGAGGTGTTCCGTCGAGGCTGGTTTTGAATAAAATACCGGCCGTTTCGTTTGTGTTTTGCTCTTTTGAAGCAGCAATGATGAGTCCGGCATCCCGGGTAGTTCGGATACTGGTGGCTTTCGGGAAATAGAAATTGGGGTCGGCAGCCGTGTATGTTTTGCTCCACAGCAAGTTGCCGGCCGCGTCAGCCTGCATGATGAAGCTGCGCGGTCCGCCATTTTGCACAGAACCGGTTACAAAATAGCCTTGAGACGTATCGGAACAAATATCATGCGGGATAATAAAACCGCCATTGGCCTGGGTAAACTGTTTCTGAAATCCCTGGCCGAATGTGGCCTGAAAGCATAACGGGAACATCAGCAGGAAGAGCGCCGAAAACCTGTAAAAGGATGAAATATGTGAATGAATAGTCACTTCACCAAACGATTTAACGCCCCTAAAGTATTCTTTTTCGCTCTTTTCTGGGGATGTTCGTTTTACCTTTGCGGCCTATCACAAGAAAAATGCACACATTATCCGAGCTCCTCGAAGCCTTGCAGGTATTTGCAGCGGAAAATCCGTTTCCAGGTCAACCGGCCGAATTGTATCAGCCATGCGATTATATGCTGACGCTGGGTGGTAAACGCCTGCGGCCGGCAATTTTGTTGATGGGATATGAAATATACCGCGATGATGTGGAAAAAGCGCTTCCGGCGGCATGGGCCGTGGAATTGTTTCACAATTTCACCCTGATGCACGATGACATCATGGATGCTGCTCCGCTTCGGCGCGGACAGGCCACGGTGCACACGCGCTGGAACACCACGACTGCCATTCTCAGTGGCGATGTAATGTTGATACGCGCTTACCAGATGCTACATGCTACGGGCCAGACAGACAGGTTGCCGGCACTCCTGCAAACATTCAACCAGGTAGCCACCGAAGTATGCGAGGGGCAGCAAATGGATGTCAATTTCGAAACAAGGGCCGATGTCAGCATTCCCGAATACATCAAAATGATCGAACTGAAAACGGCTGTTTTGCTGGGCGGCGCATTAAAAATGGGCGCAATTTGTGCCCAGGCACCAGATACCGATGCAGAACACCTGTATCATTTTGGTCGACTGGCAGGCATTGCATTTCAAATTCAGGACGATCTGCTGGATACCTACGGCGATCCGGCGAAATTTGGCAAACAGGTAGGCGGCGATATTTTGCAAAATAAAAAAACGCTGCTCGTCCTCAAAACGCTGGAAACTGCTCCCGAAGCCGATTGTAATGAATTGCTGTCGTGGATGCAAACAGGCGCTGAACAAGGGGATGAAAAAGTAGAGGCTGTTCGCGCAATTTTTAACCGCAACAACATTCCTCAACTCATCGCCCTTGAAAAAGAAAAATATCAGGATGAGGCATTCCAACATCTGGCCTCCATACAGGCGCCGGATGACAGAAAAAGCGTACTCCGAAAAATGATTGAAGATTTATTGGAACGAGAACGCTGAGTTGGGGGTTGATAAAGGTTGATGAGGGTTGATAAGAGTTGATGAGGGTTGATATTCAGCCACTCTATTAAGGTAGAATTTCTCTTCATTGAGCCGCTGAATATCAACCCTCATCAACCCTCATCAACCTTTATCAACCCCATCAACCTCATCAACCCTCATCAACCTCATCAACCCCATCAACCTCACCAACCTTTCGCATTACTCATAAACGAATATTAATGAAAAAACACAATTTCTCTGCCGGGCCGGCCATTCTTCCTGCGCCGGTTCTGAAAGAAGCCGGCAAAGCCGCGGCCAATTATCAGGGAATGGGACTGAGTTTGCTCGAACTTTCGCACCGTGGCCCTGAGTTCACAGCCATTATTGAAGAAGCCAATGCGCTGATGAAAGAAATTATTGGCCTGCCCGACGACTACCATGTATTGTGGTTGTCAGGAGGCGCCAGTACACAGTTTTTTATGGCGCCGATGAATTTGCTCAATTCCGACGAAACGGCTGCTTATGTAGACTCCGGCACCTGGGCTAACAAAGCCATCAAGGAAGCCAAACATTTTGGGAATGTAGCAGTTCTGGCCTCCTCCAAAGAGCAGAACTATACTTTTATTCCGAAAGGTTATAAAATTCCCAAAGACGCAAAGTACCTGCATCTGACAAGCAATAACACCATTTTCGGTACGCAACTGCACAAGTTTCCGAAATCGCCAGCACCGCTGGTATGTGATATGTCATCCGACTTTTTGAGCCGCCCGTTCGATCCGAAACCTTTTGGGCTTATCTATGCAGGTGCACAAAAAAATCTTGGGCCTGCCGGCACCACGGTAGTTATCGTACGTGAAGACATGCTGGGCTCCGTTCAGCGCCAACTGCCATCGATGGTCGATTACCGCACATTTGTAAAGGAAAACTCGCTATACAATACCCCGCCGGTATTTCCAATCTACGTCAGCCTGCTTACCCTTCGCTGGATCAAAAAGAATGGAGGCTTGAAAGGTATGCAGCGCCGAAACAAAGCCAAAGCAGCGATTTTGTATCAGGAAATCGATCGCAACCCGCTGTTCAAAGGCACGACGGCTGTGGAAGACCGCTCTCTGATGAACGTGTGCTTCGTGATGGAAGAAAAATACGCAGCCCTGGAAAAAGAATTCCTGAAAGAAACGGAAGCCAATGGTATGGTGGGCCTCAAAGGCCACCGTTCGGTCGGTGGATTCCGCGCCAGCATTTACAATGCCATGCCTAAATCCAGCGTGCAGGCACTGGTTGATTTGATGGCGGATTTTGCCAGAAGAAAAGCCTGATAAGAGGTTGATGAGGGTTGATAAAGGTTGATGAGGGTTGATATTCATCGGCTCGATGAAGAAAAAATGGCCCTTGCTCGAGTCGATGAATATCAACCCTCATCAACCTTTATCAACTCTTATCAACCCTCATCATGAAAAAATACCGCGCAACCATACACGCCCACGGCCTCGAACTGCCTGTGGATATCACGCTGGAGCACCGGCGCGATACCCGCTTTGGGGTGAGGGGGCAGCGGGTGTCACTTCGTATGCCGGCCGGCGCGAGCCATGACGAGGTTCGCCGGCAACTGACAGCGCTGGAAGAGTGGGTTTGTAAGGTTTTTGAAGACAAACCTGTTCTAAAAGACGCATTTAACGAAAAAGAATACCACACGGGCGATGTGCTGGAAGTGGGTGGCCGCGCGTACCTGCTCCATTTGAGCCTGGAAGACCGGGCTACCCATACAGCCAAACTGGAGGGCAATACCATTCGCCTGCAACTCAGCAACCGAGCCAACCCGGTACAGCGCACCAAAGCCATCAAAACACTGATGAGCAGGGTGGTAGCCACGGATTTTTATCCCGAAATTAGGAAAAGGGTGCTCGATATGAACGACCAGACATTTCGCCAGCATATTCAAAGTGTCAACCTCAAGTACAACCACAGCAACTGGGGAAGTTGTTCGGCGCGCAACAATGTCAATTTATCTACCCGCCTGCTTTTTGCACCCAAAGACGTGCAGGACTACGTTATTTTGCATGAACTGGCGCACCTGGTCGAACTCAATCACTCCGACCGGTTCTGGGCGCTGGTAGCCCAACACATGCCCGATTACAAAACAAAAGAACGCTGGCTCAAAAAGAACCGGAACCTTTGCGACTTTTAATAAACAGTATGAAACACGACATCGAGAATGCTGCAGATATTAAAAACCTGATCGACCGGTTTTATGAAAAGGTGCGCGCCGACGAGGTGATTGGGTACATTTTCAACGACGTTGCAAAAGTCGACTGGACGCAGCACTTGCCCATTATGTATGCTTTCTGGGAATTTTTGCTGCTCGATACCCCCGATGCCTACAAGGGCAACCCCATTCAAAAACATTTCGACCTGCACGCACAGCATCCGCTGAAAGCAGCCCACTTCGAACGCTGGCTGCAATTGTTCCAGGAAACTGTAGACGAATTATTCGAAGGGCCTAAAGCGGCCGATGCAAAATTCAGGGCATTTGCCATCTCTGAAACCTGGAAACCCAAATTTGACGGGCCATTTGCACGGTAAAATATCCTTCCGGCCTACTCACTGTTTTTTTGTTTTTTTAACAACGCAAACGTTTTCGTAAACAGTAAAACGTATAAAACCCATGCTTTTTGCAAGGGAGCGCTATCTTTGCGCCGCATTTCACGTACCACCACCACCTTTCCTTTTTGCGTGATGCGCCCGTTCTTTTATTTGCCTTAACCAATTTTCTAAAAACTGAATTCATGCAGGAACTTGGACTGAAAAATCCAACCGCAAGCCTTGAGTCGGCAGGGCTCAAGCATTACAAAACAGCCTACTGGAACCTTTCCCCTGAAGAACTGGCAGAACATTCCATTCAAAAAGGAATGGGCCAATTGGCCGACAGTGGCGCCTTGGTTATTTACACCGGCGAGTTTACAGGCCGCTCTCCCGACGATCGTTTTATCGTAAAAGACAGCATGACGGCGTCTAAAGTGCATTGGGGGAAAGTCAACATTCCTTTCGAGCCCAAAAAATTTGACAAACTCTGGCGCAAATGCTGCGCTTACCTGAAAAAGAAAGATGTGTATGTGCGCGACCTGCGGGCCAATGCCAGCGCCAACCCCGACTACCAGTTGCGTCTGCGTGTGATTACGGAATACCCCTGGAGCAATCAATTTGCCAACAACATGTTTTTGCGACCCGATCACGCGGAAATCCTGGGTTTTGATCCGCGCTGGACGGTGTTGTGCGTACCTGGTTTTAAAGCCGATCCGGCCGTAGATGGCACCCGCCAGCACAATTTTGCTATTGTCAATGTAAAAAAACGCCAGCTCCTCATAGGCGGCACTGGCTACACGGGAGAAATCAAAAAAGGCATTTTTTCCGTCATCAACTTTGTGTTGCCTACGCGTACCAATGATGCGCTGCCGATGCACTGCTCAGCCAATGTAGGCGCAAAAGGTGACATTGCCTTGTTTTTTGGCCTTTCCGGCACAGGGAAGACGACCTTGAGTGCCGACCCGAACCGTCCGCTCATCGGCGACGATGAACATGCTTGGGCCAGCGGCGAAGTATTCAATTTTGAGGGCGGCTGTTATGCCAAAACCATCGACCTGACGGAAGAAAAAGAGCCCGATATCTTCCGTGCGATTCGCCATGGCGCTATTCTGGAAAACGTAGGTTTTGTAGAAGGCACCCGTCACGTTGACTATGCCAATCGCAGCATCACCGAAAACACCCGGGTATCATACCCGATTCACCACATTGCCAATGCCGTAACGCCTAGCCGCGCCGAAGGTGACCCTCAGAATATCTTTTTCCTGACCTGCGATGCCTATGGTGTGTTGCCGCCCATTTCCAGGCTCTCACCGGAACAAGCCATGTATTACTTCATCAGCGGATACACTGCACGAGTGGCTGGTACGGAAGTAGGGGTAAAAGAACCAAAATCGGTATTTTCTGCCTGCTTTGGCGCTCCGTTTCTGCCGTTGCACCCGACCAAATATGCCGATTTGCTGGGTAGAAAACTGCGCAAAAGCAAAGCAAAAGTATGGCTCATCAATACCGGCTGGAGCGGAGGCCCCTATGGTACGGGCAGCCGCATTAAACTGCCCTACACCCGCGCCATGATTACGGCCGCACTCAATGGAGCCCTCGATCAGGTGGAGTACCATGAACACCCGGTTTTTGGGATGCAAATCCCAAAAATCTGCGCGCATGTGCCCGATCACATCCTGAACCCGCGTGAAACCTGGCAGGACAAAGGCGCATACGACGCCAAAGCCGCCCAACTTGCCCGAGAGTTTTCCGACAACTTCAAAAAGTTTGCAGATCAGGCAAAGCCGGAGATCGCCGCGGCGGGACCGAGGTTGTAAGTCGACAGTCATCAGTCATCAGTCTTCAGTCAACAGTCTTTAGTACATTTGCACACTGAAGACTGTCGACTGAAGACTGTTGACTCACACATGATGACAGATGACTTAAAAATGGCTATTGTCCGAATGCCTGGCAAGGAAAAGGACAAAATTTTGCTACGGCTTGTGGCAAAGGACAAAAAACTGGTGCGCCGGCTTATATTTGAATTGCTGGAAGGCGGGGAAACGCGGGAAGAACGGGCGCAGGAACTTCGTTCGGAGATTGAAAAAAAATTGCCTGAAACGGGCGATAAGACGCTCACACCTGGCTACCTGCTGCTGGAGTTGAGATTCTGGAATGCCCGAATTACCGAGCACGTACAAGCCACAAAAGACAAACCTGGAGAGGTGATACTTACCTTCTTTTTGCTGGCTGAAGCCTTCCGCAGGCACAGTGTCATGTTGCGTTCCTTTCCAGAGCATCGAAGCAGTACATTCGCGCCGTATGTAGTACGCCGTATCACTACGCTATTAAAGAAAGCGGCTTCGCTGCACGAAGATTACTTTATGGAATACCGAAACGACTTGAACGAGTTGCTGGAATCCATCTACCGCTTCAGGCCCACAGCCTTGCTGGCACAACAGGCCGGGCTGCCGCACACGGCCGATCACTGATAAACACACCTGAATTTTCTACTTTTGCACATGCAACCGTCAGGGAATGATGACGGTCATTGGTGTAATCTTTTTTGGAAACCGGACGTTTTAATAACTCCTTTCACCAGGTGTTTCTCCTGTAAATTCTCATCAACTATGCGTCGGACGATTGTAATGTTGTTCTTTTCTCTGGGCCTTTTGGCACAGATGCGTGCTTCCGTTATGCTCCTGCCAATGGACGAAACGAGCCAGCGCGACCACCTGAAAGCCTATGGAATTACTTATTGGGTTATTTCACAGGGTGTGGAAGCCTACTGGTTGCTCAATTATCGCGGGGGCAGTTTTGCATTTGCCTATTCTACGGTATTCGAAAAGGAATGTAAAACCCGGAATGTGAGTTATGAGGTGATATCCGATGCGCAATTTGCGGCTATTCAGAACGAAATCCTCAACCCGGAGGTCAATCAGGACGTGATCAAACTGGAAAAGGCGCCGAAAATCGCCGTTTATACGCCCGATAAAAACGAAAAAGGAGAAGTTATACAACCCTGGGATGATGCGGTTACTATGGTACTTACCTATGCCGAAATTCCATACGATGTAGTGTACGATACAGAAGTACTACAAGGAAAACTGGCCGGATACGACTGGCTGCACCTGCACCACGAAGACTTTGCGGGTATGTACGGAAAATTTTACGCCAGTTATGGTGGCCAACCCTGGTACCGCGAGCATGTGCGCATGATGGAAAACCTGGCTACCAAAAACGGTTTTGACAAGGTGAGTCAGTTAAAACTGGCCGTCGCAAAAAAAATCGAGCAGTTTGTCAACGGCGGCGGATTTATGTTTGCGATGTGCTCGGCTACGGATACCTACGATATCGCGCTTGCGGCAGAAGGCACGGATATTTGTGCCACGCCTTTCGATGGTGATCCGATCGACCCCAACTGTCAGAGCAAACTTGATTATTCCAAAACATTTGCCTTTACCAATTTTCAGATCATCACGGACCCGAGTATTTATGAGCACTCCACGATTGACCACAGCGAGGTCACGGGGCGCCGTATTCCGCCGGAGCAGGATTATTTCACCCTGTTCGATTTTTCGGCCAAATGGGACCCTGTACCCAGCATGCTCACTCAATGCCATACCCGCACAGTAAAAGGTTTCATGGGTCAGGCAACGGCTTTTCAGAAAAAATATATCAAGCCCAATGTGCTCACAATGGGTGAAAACAAGCCCGCTGCGGAAGCCCGGTATATTCACGGTACACACGGATACGGTTTCTGGACGTACTACAGCGGCCACGACCCGGAAGATTACAGGCATTATGTGCAGGATCCGCCAACGGATTTGTCATTGCACCCTAATTCGCCCGGTTATCGTCTTATCCTGAATAACATCCTGTTTCCCGCAGCCAAAAAGAAACATCAGAAAACGTAAGGTGTATTATTCCTGCTGTTTTGGATACCAACCCCTGTTCTACCGAGGTAGAGCAGGGGTTGGCTTTTATAGGATGTTGCGGGTAACTTCAAACGTTAATCGCTCCATTCAATGCGAACATGGCATATCTTTGCCGGTCAAAAAAAGAAATATCATGCGCTCTCTCTCCAATCTGTTTGTTTTTCTGTTGATTTCTGCACTTTTTGCCTGTAAAAATGACTCGGCCGACAAAAAAACAACGGACGGCCCCGTCGGCCCAGAAACCTTTATGACGAAAGACGTAAAACTTCCGACGGAATCTGACAAAGTTAAATACCTGAATGCTGATGACTTTGATAAGTATGTGCAGAATAATCCCAATATCCCGATAATCGATTTGCGTTCTCCGGAAGATTTTGCAAAAGGGCGCATTCCCCGCGCATTAAATATCACGTTTGTACCGGAAGGATTCGAGGATAAAGTAAAACATTTGAAAGGAGCAGGTGAAATAATGCTGTATGATGCGAGTGGTATTCGTAGTGAACGCGCCAAGGAGGTATTGTTAAAAATGAACGTTGGGCACCTCGTTATCCTGGAAAAAGGCCTCTACAGTTGGGGTGTTGCTCATAAAATGTTGGTAAAAGACCAGGGTACTACCAAAAAGTGAGTCATGGTTTGAAATAGTTTATACTATTTTTAACGCGTAAAAAACGTGTTGAACCATGGTTGATTCCATCGTAGAGTATTTCACCCACATACCATCTTCCCACCGGAGCGCCATTCTGCTAGGAGGGCTTACCTTTTTTTTGCTGCTTGAAAGCGGCATCCCCCTGTTTAGAAAGCCCTACAATAAATGGTCGCACACTGGTATAAACCTGTTTTTTACGTTCACCACGGTGCTGATTAATTTTTTGATGGCAGTTATCCTGTATCGCTCCAGCGAATGGGTGGTGGAACATCATTTTGGTATTCTGCAATGGCTGCCACCAATGCCGATGTGGTTATTCCTGATTGTAGGGCTTTTGTTGCTCGATCTCGTTGGAGCATATATCGTGCATTGGGCTGAGCACAAAGTGCGCTGGATGTGGTTGTTTCATCTGGTACATCATACCGACCCACATGTGGATACAACTACGGCAAATCGACACCATCCGGGCGAAAGCGTCTTTCGGTTTGTATTCACCACGCTGGGCGTCATCATCGCCGGCGCGCCCATCTATATTGTTTTCCTGTACCAGTCGCTGTCGGTGGCCTTGTCGCAATTCAACCATGCCTATATTCGTTTCCCCAAACAACTCGATCGGCTCTTGAGTTGGGTATTGGTAACGCCCAATATGCACCGGGTGCATCACCATTATACCTTGCCATATACAGACAGCAACTATGGCAACATTTTTTCCATCTGGGATCGGCTTTTCGGAACATTTACCAGCCTCGACGATGAAAAAATTGTATTCGGCATTGACACTCATATGGAAGAAGCCGAAAACTCGCGGATTGCTAACCTGTTGAAAATACCATTTCAGCCATATCGCTCCCCGGTAGGCGCCAAATTTGAAGAATAAGCACAATAGGCCGCATGAAAGTATTTTTTACAGCACAAAAACGGATGCGCCTGCTGCACTTGTGTGGCTGGATGTTGTTTCCTGCAATATTTTTTGCGCAGACCACTTATTTATATTGTGGACGAATCATTCCCGTCAGCGGCCCTGTACAATCGGGCGTTACCATCGTGGTGGAAAACAAGCGCATTGCAAGGATTGAAAATGGCTATTCCAAAGCGCCTGCGAATGCGACGGTGGTCGACCTGAAATCTCAAACGCTTCTTCCCGGACTGATCGACTGTCATGTACATTTCGAATTCGAACAAAACAGAAATTCGTACAACGAGCGATTTACACAGAATGACGCCGACATTGCCTACCACGCAGCCGTGTATGCTCGCCGAACCCTCGAATCAGGATTCACTACCGTACGTGATCTGGGCGGTACGGGCGTCAATATAGCCCTGCGCAATGCCATCAATACGGGTTGGGTGGCAGGGCCACGCATCATCACAGCCGGCAAGGCCTTGAGTATTACGGGTGGGCATGGCGATCCGACCACGGGCGCACGCTGGGACCTATTTGACATTCCCGGACCTGAAATGGGCATCGCCGACGGCCCCGACGAATGCCGTGCTGCCGTGCGCAATCAGATCAAACGCGGCGCCGATTGTATCAAGGTGTGCGCTACAGGCGGGGTGCTTTCTCTGGCCCGTGATGGTCGGCTACCGCACTATTCTTCCGAAGAACTGGAAACAATCGTAAAAACCGCCCGCGATCTCGGTGTGGATGTAGCGGCACATGCCCACGGCGACGAAGGGATGCGCCGGGCTGTGGAGGCCGGAGTGGTAAGTATTGAACATGGTACCTTTATGAGTGATGCTACCATGGATGCCATGATCCAACACGGCACCTGGTATGTACCCACCTTGACAGCAGGTTTTGCTGTGAGCGACAGCGCCAAAAACGCGCCCGGATTTTTTCCGGAAGTAGTGCGTGTGAAAGCCCTGGAAATAGGCCCGCAAATACAGGCTACTGCGGCCCGGGCCTATAAAAAAGGTGTAAAAATTGCCTTTGGCACCGATGCTGGCGTTTTCCCACATGGAAAAAACAATCTCGAATTTGTTTACATGGCACAGGCTGGCATGAAAAACACCGACATCCTTCGATCTGCTACGCTCGACGCAGCGACGCTGTTGCACTTGCAAGATAAAATTGGCACCATTGAAATAGGAAAACTGGCCGACCTGGTTGCAGTAGAAGGCAACCCGCTCGATGATATCCAGGCCATGACCCGCGTCGCATTTGTTATGAAAGACGGAAAAGTCATTCTTCAAAAATAGCCACTCTCGCTTCTCACCTCTCGCTTCTCACCTCTCGCTTCTCACCTCTCACCTCTAAAAATGTTTCTGACCAACCGCTTCTTCTGGATATTCGGCGCTCTTACAGCCCTTTTTGCCCTGGCTTACCCCTTTGGCTGGCTGTTCCCTTTGGCGCAGATGACCCTGGGAGTAGGTGTGGCGGTATGGATGGGCGATTTGTTGCTACTCTATTCACGAAAACCTCGTGTAGTGTGCGAGCGACGCATGAGCCAGGTTTTTTCGTTGAGCGACCCGAATGAAGTGACCATTGCCCTTGAAAATCAGGGGAATATTTATTTCAATGCGGTCATTACGGACGAATTGCCGGTACAGTTTCAACGGCGTGATTTTGAGGTAAAATGCGCCTTGCCACCCGGCCAGCCATTTTTGGCCCAGCATGCGATGCGCCCCTTGTCGCGCGGGGTATATTCATTTGGAAACATCAACCTGTTCGTATCTACACGGATAGGACTCGTCGAACGCAAACTAGTGTTTAAACAACCACAGGATGTAGATGTGTACCCATCGATTATCCAGATGAAAAAATACGAACTTCGCGCCATGCAGCATATTGCCCACGAAACGGGCATCAAAAAAATGCGGCGCATTGGACACAGTTACGAGTTCGAGCAAATCAAAAATTACGTGGAAGGCGACGATTATCGCAGCATTAACTGGAAAGCCTCCAGCCGCCGAGCCACGCTTATGGTAAATCAGTACGAAGACGAACGCAGCCAGCAGGTGTACTGCATTATCGATAAAAGCCGGGTAATGAAAATGCCGTTCGAAGGGCTCAGCCTGATGGATTACGCCATCAATACTGCTCTCGCCATCAGCAATATTATTCTGAAAAAACAGGACAAAGCCGGGCTGCTCACGTTTTCCGATGTGCTGGGCGCCACCCTGAAAGCCGAACGGGAAAGCAGCCAGTTGAAAAAAATTCTCGAAGCCCTTTATCGGGAAAAGGAGCGCCCGGGCGAGGCCAACTACGAACTGCTGTACGAGGGTGTGCGCCGATTGATTGGAATGCGATCCCTGTTGATGCTGTTTACCAACTTTGAAAGCATCCATGCACTGGAAAGAGCCTTGCCTACCCTGCGCAGGCTCAACCGCTCACACCTGCTCGTGGTGGTATTTTTTGAAAATACGGAAATCCGAAAACTCGCCTCCGAAACGGTCGACCGTACAGCCGACATTTACCGCCAGACTGTAGCGCGCCAGTTTTTGCAAGACAAAAAGGAAATGGTCATCAAACTCCGTCAGTACGGTATTCAGGCCGTTCTTACCCGCCCGGAAGACCTGACGGTAAACACGATCAACAAGTATCTGGAGTTGAAATCGAGAGGACTGATATAAGAAGTGATGAGTTATAAGTGATGAGTTATGAGTGTGGGTGCTGTACCATGGGCTGTGTTTTAGAGCAGCCAATGGTACCGGTACCACATCATTCATGCCAACTCAGGACGGTCGATTTAGGACGGTCGATTTTAAGATGTCCAGATATTTCTGAATCACCTCCCTGTTTTCCCTGTACACTTTGGCGCCTCGGGTGGCCGTAACGATGCTGCAAGGCACGTCTTTCGCCACTTCCCGCTGGGAAAGGCCCCGATCGAGCGCATCGAAAATTTTCCAGCGTTCGAGCATCATTGCGCGTTCATTTTCCGTAAAGGTCAGATCGAGCAGTTCGTTAAATTCGGCTTCGGTTTTGGCGGATTGAAACAATTGGTAGAACATGGTCAAGGCTTTTTGTAGTCCTGAGTCGACAGTCCTGAGTCCTCAGTCTGTAGAGTGTACCAATTACTTTTGGCATTTACTTAAAGAGAAGCCAAAAGTAATTGGTACACTCTACAGACTGAGGACTCAGGACTATCGACTCAGGACTTTTTTAGTCACGACTCAAACGTTACGCTGTATTCCTTTGTCAGGTATTCCTTGACCCAATCAGTAGTAACCGATTTTGGGCGTTCGAGCGGAAGGCCCAGTACACGGCTCCAGCATTGGGCTGCCAGCACACCAAGTGCCCGACTTACGCCAAACAAAACGGTGTAGAAGTTGTATTCTTTCAAACCATAATGGATCAGCACAGCGCCGGAGTGGGCATCCACATTGGGCCAGGGGTTTTTCACTTTACCCAGGCTGGTGAGGATGGGTGGCACGACATCAAATATTTTCCAGACGACCTTGACCAGGTCGCTGTCTGGAATGTTATCTTCACAGAACTGGCGTTGAGCCATAAAACGCGGGTCGGGTTTGCGCAATACGGCATGGCCATAACCCGGAATAACCCGGCCACTGGCCAGGGTACTTTTCACATATTCCGAGATTTGCTCGCGGGTAGGCTTGGTGGTACCGAGTGTTTCTATCATTTTTTGTACCCATCGAATCACTTCCTGATTAGCCAGTCCGTGCAGCGGGCCTGCCAAAGCGTTCATGGCAGCGCTGAAAGACAGGTATGGATCGCTGAGCGTAGAGCCTACCAGGTGGGTGGTGTGAGCCGAGGCATTTCCGCCTTCGTGGTCGGCATGTATGGTGAGAAACAGGCGCATGTATTCCCGGAAACCTTCGTCCTTGAATCCGAGCATGTGGGTGAAATTGCCACCCCAGTCGAGCGAAATATCGGGCAGCACTTGTTCGCCATTGTGATATACCCGGCGGAAAATGTAGGCAGCCACCCGGGGCAGGCGGGCAATCAGGGTCATGGTATCTTCATACGTGGCATCCCAGTATTCCGATTTGTTCATGCCTGAGATGTAGCGCTGTGCAAAAACGCTGGTGCTTTGCATGGCCATCACACCTACCGATAACTGGGTCATCGGGTGGGTATCGGCAGGCAAGGCGTCGATAGCGCGAAACACATGTTCCGGGATATTGGCGCGGCGCACCCAGGCTTCTGTCAGCCATTTCACTTGTTCTTTAGTGGGGATTTCTCCTGCGAGCATCAACCAGAAAAGGCCTTCCGGGAGCGGTTCTTTTCCACCGGGAGCGGTAGGAAGTTTTTCGCGAAGTTCGGGAATGGAGTATCCTCTGAACCGGATTCCTTCCTCTGCATCGAGCAGAGAAGGTTCCCAGATCATACTTGTGATGTCGCGCATGCCGCCATAAGCCTGTTCGATACTTACTTCATCCAGTTTTTTATTACCGTGTTCTTTCAGTAGTTCCTTGACCTCTTTGGCGAGTGCCTGTGCTTTGTTGTAAAATTCTTGCTTGAGTAAATCCATATAGCGGTTGCGGCAAATTTGGTTATTACAGAGCGCTTACAGGGGGAAAAAAACGCCTTTTTTCGCGCCGGATGTTTAACGGGCATAAAGGTATGATTTTTCAATTTTCCCCATAAAAAACCCGCAATTTGTCGCAAAACAATATAAAAAAAGATTGGTTGCGGGAAAAAAAAATAAAAAAAAGCGCATTCGGAGTGCAAGAGCATGCTCTGAATGCGCAACTTTCTGGCAATTAGCCAAAAAGGCTACAAAAGTCAACGTGTACTAATTGTATTAAGTGTCTGTTCTTCGAATTTATCCCCTTGGAAAAATTTGGATTAAAATGAGGTGCAAAGATGATACGAACTTTTGAATAAATTATTCTCATTTGTTAATTTTTCGATCAACGTTAGTTAATTGTTGTCTAATACGGCTCAGCGATTGGGGGGCAATTCCTAGATAATTGGCCACGTGCCTCAAGGGTACCCTGGAAAGAATATGCGGGTAACGCTGTGTAAATTTCTGATAACGTGTAGTGGCATCGTCTTCCAGCATTTCAAACAGTTCAATGGTTCGGTTATACAAAACCTTCTGAACCAGGTCATTCATCAGCAAATTCCAGCCTGGAAGTTGTTCGCCAATCCATTTCATATCCTCCCGTTCCCAGACGATCATTTTGACGGGCGTGAGGGCCCTCCAGTTGCGAAGGGAAGGTTTTCGTTGCCGGTAACCCTCCATATCGATGACAAATTCTCCTTCTGCTGCAAAACCCAGGGTGCGCTCTTCCCCTTTTTCATTCAAATGATACATCCGAATCACCCCTTCCTCGATATAACCTGCCCGATGGGAAGTTTGGCCCGCGGAAAGGAAAAAATCGCCGGTGTCAAACGTTTCAGGTTTTGATCGGGCCATCACAATTTCAATTTCATGCCGAGGACGGGAATTGAATAGATTAATAAACGGAGGGAATTGATTCATTTGCTCGTTGCATGTCCAATGATAGGGTAAGCCGTGATGTTCGCTAAGCCGCATCTTCGACAAGTGATGTCAAGCGACAGAGTATGCTTACTTTAGCGCCAAACAAAACAACACCCGCCCATGTTTACGAGAGTACTCGCCTTTCTGGTTTTTTTACCCTTTTTGTCTACTTGTCAAACCGCCGCCCCTTCCAATATCCAGATTATACCGCAACCGCAGTCGATAAAACCTCAAACCGGCATGTTCAATCTGAGTGCTGATACGAGGTTGTATTATCCGGATGCACTACCCGAGTGGCAAACGGCTGCCCAATACTGGATAGCCATTGTACAGTCCGGTACGGGTATGAACCTGTTGACACAGCCGTTCAAGGAAAAATTTACCAAACCCCGCACCAACTCTATCTACCTGTTGCCGGATGAATCGGTAGAATCTGCTGAAGGCTATGTGCTGGATGTAAAGCCGGCAGCCATTCTTGTTCGGGCTCGTACAGCAGCCGGCGCTTTTTATGCCATTCAAACCCTTCGTCAGTTATTTCCGGCTGAAATCAATGCCCGTCCTTTGCCGCCTAAGACAAAAGCAAAAGGTGATGCAAAGCCCGCCGGCCTGAAATGGACAGCACCGGCCTGCTTGATCACAGATGCACCCCGGTTTCAGTACAGAGGCCTGCATCTTGATGTGGGGCGCCATTTTTTCCCTGTCGATTTTGTTAAACGGTACATCGACCTGTTGGCCATTCACAAATTGAATACTTTTCACTGGCATCTTACCGAAGACCAGGGCTGGCGTATTGAGATCAAGAAATACCCCAAACTACAAACCATCGCTTCGTGTAGAAAGGAAACCCTGTCGGGGCACTACACAGACCGCCCCATCAAATATGACGGCAAAAAATACTGCGGCTACTACACACAGGAGGAAATCAAGGATGTAGTGGAGTATGCGCGCAAGCAATTTGTCACCATCATTCCTGAAATAGAAATGCCGGGCCATGCGCTGGCGGCTCTTTCCGCATATCCGGAACTGGGTTGTGGAAAAAAATCTTACGAAGCCGCCACCAAATGGGGCGTTTTTGAAGATGTATTCTGCCCGAACGAACAAACTTTTCAATTTCTGGACGATGTGCTGGCAGAGGTTTGCGCCCTGTTTCCGGCGCCATACGTGCATATCGGCGGCGACGAATGCCCCAAAACAGCCTGGCAGCAGTCGGAGTTTTGTCAGCAACTGATGAAAAAGGAAGGCTTGAAAGACGAGCATGAACTACAAAGTTATTTCATTCGCCGGGCGGAGGCTATGCTTGCCAAACGCGGTAAAAAACTGATCGGGTGGGATGAAATCCTGGAAGGTGGGCTTGCGCCAACGGCTACAGTGATGAGTTGGCGCGGCGTGGAAGGCGGTATTGCTGCTGCCAAGGCTGGCCATGATGCTATTATGACGCCTACTTCCTATTTCTATTTCGACTATTATCAGGGCGACCCTACTACCGAACCACTGGCTATTGGTGGCTACCTCCCCCTCGAAACGGTGTATAATTACGAGCCTGTGCCTGCCGAGTTTACGGCGGAAGAAGCAAAGCATATACTTGGAACGCAGGCGAATTTATGGACAGAATACATCGAAGACGGCGACAAAGTGGAATATATGGTGTATCCGCGAGCTTGCGCTATGGCAGAAATTGCCTGGAGCCCGAAGGAAAAGAAAAACTGGAAGGATTTTTCCAAGCGTATCAAAGTGCATTTTTCGCGCCTGGATGCACTAGGGGTACACTATGCCAAAACTTTTTACGACGTAAATACGGCTTTTTCCAAAGGCAGAATTACGCTGAGCACGCTGGATGCTACCTCGCAAATCAGGTACACCACCAACGGGAAAGACCCTTCTCCAAAATCCAAAATGTATTCAGCACCTATTGCCATCAGTGAAACCACTACCCTCAAGGCTGCGGTTTTTCAGGGCGACAAACAAATGGGAAGCATTCGGGAAATGGAATTCCAGATGCACAAAGCCAGCGGGAAAACGTATAAAATGACAAAAACACCAGACAAATACGCCGGAAGCGATACCTACGCACTTACAGATGGCGTGAACGGTGCGCTCAAAACCTGGGGCAATTGGGTGGGTTTGCTCAACAGCGACATCGATCCGGTGATTGATTTTGGTACGCAGACGGAATTTAAACGCATCACTACCCATTACCTCTGCAACAATGCCGCACACATTTATCCGCCGCGCAGTATTGAAATTTTTGGTTCGAACGACGGTAAAAACTTCACCTCACTTGCAAAGCAAACCATCGATGTGAATACAAAAATCGATACACTGGCCATCGAAACCGTAAAAATGGAAAGCAAAAAAGCCAAATATCGCTACCTGAAAGTGGTCGCTACGGCATTCGGCCCTATCCCCGAAGGAGCACCGGGCGCCGGGAACGGGAGTTGGTTGTTTATGGACGAGATAAATGTGGAATGAGAGTTATGAGTTATAAGTTATGAGTTTTACTCACATTGCTATTGGTCACACAATTGAAGAAGCCAAAAGCAACGTGAGTAAAACTCATAACTCATAACTTATAACTCATAACTTAACTCATAGCTCCCCCAAAGCATCAATCATCGTTTTGAGCGCAATAAAGATCGGTTCGCGGCCTTCTTTGGTGACCAGCGATTCCGGGTCATCTTCATCTTCCAGCACGGCCTCTTCGGCGAAAGCAATGAGGTCTTCCTGATCGGTGCTTTCAAAAAACGGATCGAGGCGATCACGAAATTTTTTACCTTCGGTGTGCTCCAGAATTTCGTAATTTTTTTCCTCCGCTTCGCCAATCTGGTCCTCCGAAACGGCTTCCAGCACGCCATTTACCTTTACAATTGAATTCCACGCAATGAGCGCCAGGTATTGAAGATAACCTTTCTCATCTTCATTCAACAAGTCGAAATGCTCACTGAACAGCCAGGCAAAAAGTACAGGCTGAGCCTCGGCAAAGGCTTCCATTTTCTGCTCATACTGCCCTTCGGGGAGTTCTTCCAGTTCCTCAATGACGTCGTCTATGATGTTTTCGCTTACAAATTTCATGTTGAAACAGATTTTTAAAAAATCAGGGCGGCAAACTTACTATTTTGAACGTCGTTGACAAAATAATGCATCCAATAACGACGGTTTTCCACGATCTTTGTATTCTTGTTTTTTATCCCGCCGGTTTACTTTCCAGATTTTCGTTGCAGTCCTGACCAGGATTTCACCGGACTTTTCATTTGCAAACGAATAAAACCTGCCGTTCATGTCTCTTCTCCGTGCTGCCCTGATTGATATGTACAATGGCGAATCCAACCGCGGGATTCCCATGCTGAATAAAATATTGGGCCACTATGCCCGCGAGATCGACTAC
Source organism: Bacteroidota bacterium (assembly GCA_020160935.1). Classification (GTDB taxonomy): domain Bacteria; phylum Bacteroidota; class Bacteroidia; order Chitinophagales; family Saprospiraceae; genus M3007. The sequence goes on from JAIUPL010000001.1 coordinate 413,025, forward strand.
GATCACTTTGATGTGCGCGCCAAAACCGAAATTCCCGATTTGTCATACGATATTTATATTTTCTCGGGAGGCCCGGGCGACCCGCTGGAATCGGGCGGGGCATGGCAGGAGCCTTTTTTCAACCTGATCGGGCAATTGTGGGAGTACAACGAGCGCACCGAAGAGCCGGAAGCAAAAAAATATTGCTTTTTCATTTGCCATTCTTTTCAGATGGCGTGTCACCATTTCGGGCTGGGTACCGTTTCTTCTCGGTATAAAATGTCGTTCGGAACTTACCCGGTGCATAAAACCCACACAGGCAAGGAAGAACCGCTGTTTGAGGGGCTGGCCGACCCATTTTACATTGCCGATTTCCGCCGCTACCAGGTCACACAACCCAATCGTGAACGCCTGCGCAGCATGGGTGCCACCATTCTGTGCCTGGAAAAACTGAGGCCGCATGTGCACTACGAACGAGCTGTGATGGCTATCCGGTTCAGCCCTGAAATGATCGGAACGCAATTTCACCCGGAAGCCGATCCGGAAGGTCTGCTTACCTATTTTATGGAGCCCGAACGCCGACAGTCGATTGTAGAAGAGCACGGCGAAGCGCGGTATTTCCGAATGATCCGCGACCTGTCCAATCCGCAAAAAATACAGCGCACATTCGATACCCTGATTCCCGGGTTTCTGGACCACGCCATCGAGCAACTCACCCTCAGCACCGTATAACCACCTCTCACCTCTCGCTTCTCACCTCTACCACCGCAACAACACCAGTCTCAACTTATTCCTGAATTCTGAAGGTATAAGGCATTCGCCGGAGTTGAGTTGCAAGGCATCGCGGAAGCGAAGGCGCAGGCTTTGATTGACGGTAGTAAGCAGACTGTTGCGATCGAATTCGCCCAAGGGAGTCAGCACGTATTCGCTGCAAGTATTCTCATATTTGATTTCGTCGTTGAACATGAAGCGCAGTTTGTCCTGATTCATAAACAGAAAAAAGGATGAAAAGGTACCTTCATCGTCCTGAGAATACTGTTTTTTGTGGAGCACAGTTTTCCATTGCGGCTGTCCGTCGGGCTGGAAACCCAGTACGTACACATCGTCGAAGTAGTAATCGATGACCAGGCGCATGCCATCGCGCCAAAACCCGCGGCCCGACGAAGCGCCGCGTTGCAATTGATGGCTACGTTCGACGACCATAACTGCCCCGCCATCCTGCCGTAACACGAGTTGGCGCACTTCGCTGTCGGAGATGCCTTTTCCGTCGTCGGAAACGTCTTTCTGGCGAAGGATCGATACAAATTTATCGTCGAATGGTTCGTAGCGCAGTACCTGAGGCGCATTTGCACCGGCTGTCATACGCAGGTAAAAAGCACCGTTGGCATTTTCCTTGTTTTTTTCACTGTACAAGCCCGCTACGACCAGTTGGTTGTTTTTGTTGTCGAAAATACATTTGGCGGAGGAAGTGAGGAAGTTGGGCAAAGGCACTTTTGCCAGCCGGTCCGTGTTGTTTTGAACCTGCAGAATGTTCATGGTATGCTCATCCATTTTTCTGCTTCGGTTGTTTTCTTCTGACAGCAGGTAAAAATCGCCTTTGTTGCTAAGCACCATGGCTGGCGGGCTGTACTCATCGAATTCCTGCTTCAGTTCAAATGTTTTATCCCACAGCACCTGCATTTTGTCCAGTTGGAAGCAGGTGACTTCCAGGTTGCTTCGATCGCTGGTGTTGTACACGGCAATACAGTTTCGATCCTCGCTGTATATATAATTGAGGACAGGCGGGTTAAAAAGCCGTTCGCCGTAGTCTTTGATCAGCATGCTGTCTATCAGGTTGGCGCCAGGGTCGTATTTGTGGATACGCAGAACGGCGTATCCATGCCGCCGAATTTTGTGGATCACGGAAAAATCATTTTTCCCTGCCACTACAGCCACAATCTGAATGCCTTTGCTGTCGATGTCTTCCAGGGTACGGCTCCAGGCGAGGCGCATTTGTGTATCATAAGCCTGAATTTCAAAGTCGTTGTATTTATCACGAAACACCAGAATGCGGTCGCGCAGGCGACCGATCAACTCATATCCGTAATCGTTTCGAATGGAAATAGCATCTGAAACCAGCATGGTCTGTGCCAACAGGCTTTCAGGCTGCCAGGCGCTGCATACCAGAAACAAAAAAAATAGGACCAGTTTTTTCATAAAATCAGATTTGATACGGATGCGTCAGCAAAAGTTCTCAAAAATAGGCGGATTTTTGTGCTTATGAAAATTCTTATTATCAACGGCCCTAACCTCAACTTGTTGGGTAAACGCGAACCTGAAATTTATGGAAATCGCACATTTGAGCAATTTCTGGCAGAATTGCAGGCTGGATTTCCACAAATAGAGATCGATTACTTTCAGAGTAACCATGAAGGCGCCCTGATTGACCGCATCCATGAAGCCGGTTTTTCGACAGACGGTATCATCCTGAATGCCGGCGCATATACGCACACCTCCATCGCGCTGGCCGATGCTATTGCCGCCGTGCCGGCGCCGGTAATCGAGGTGCATATCAGCAATGTTCATCAGCGCGAGCCATTTCGACACCATTCGTACCTGTCGGCCAAATGCGTGGGGAGTATTGTGGGGCTGGGGCTGGAAGGGTATCGGCTTGCGGTAGAGTATTTAGAGAGTTATAAGTGATGAGTTATGAGTGTTGGTGCTGTACCATTGGCATTTCGGGTGAGTTGAGAGGGTTGAGGGGTTGAGATGTTGAGGGTTGAGGTACTTATCTTTTGGCATTCTTGATTGAGCAACCTAAAAGTAGAGGTTGTTCGGAAAAGAGTGTTCATCGATGCTTCTCTGAACAACCTCCAAAAATAAACATCTCAACCCTCTCAACCCTCTCAACTCACCCGAAATGCCAATGGTACAGCACCAACACTTATAACTCATCACTTATAACTCATAACTCTAAAAGCAACCTTTCCCGCCTTACCAGCGCCAACTACCCGATTGTACCAAAGTTTCTATTGATTATGCGCCCTTTCTTTATACTACTTTTCTGTTTTGTGTGCAGCGGATGGCTACAGGCCCAGACCGATACGATTTTCCCGCCCTTGCGTATTGGCGAGTGGCAGCAGCACCTGCCCTGGCAACGCTCTACCTATGTCACCCAAAGTACCGATAAGGTGTATTACTCCACAGAATGGGCGGTGGTAGAAATTGACAAAACAGACCGGAGTCCGCGCTTTATTACCAAAGTGGAAGGGCTAAGTGATGCGGGCATCAGACTGATTCGATATAACCAGGCAACCAATTCCCTGTTGATTGCTTATTCGAACAGCAACCTGGATATTTACCATCCTGCCGATGGAACCGTCACGAACCTGCCATTTATCTACAAGAACCTTAACCTGAGTGGCGACAAGCGGGTAAACAGTGTGTATTTTGAAGGCAAATTTGCCTATTTGTCCTGCGGTTTCGGGTTGCTGAAACTCAATATGGAACGCGCCGAAGCCACCTTCACCACTTTTACAGATGTACCAGCGAAGGCTTTTGCCATCTACAACAACTATTTCTACCTGGGCACGGAAGAAGGCCTGTTTCGCCTGCCTGCCAATGATATAAACCCGGAAGATTTCAGTCGATGGGAAATGCTGGGAGCAGCACAAGGTTTTCCGGCGGGTACATCGTATAATGCTTTGGCAGTTTGGCAGAATAACCTGTACCTTGGCATCGATGCATCCTTGTATAAATATACGGGCGCAGCACCCGAGTTGGTTACTACTAATCCGGACAATCGGCCTGTTCTTTACATGAGCCATGAAAACGAAGGGCTCCTCGTAGCCTGGAAAAGCGGGTATAGCGGCGTGGTGCAATACCTCGACCCCAATGGACAAAGACTGGAAATTCAGGGCGCCTGCGGGGCCACCTCTCCACTGTATGCCATTGAGGATGGTGCGAAAAAATTCTGGTTTGCCGACGACAATGAGCAGTTTCGCTACTACGATTTGGCGCAAAACAAATGCGACCTGTTTACGTTCAACTCACCCCTGTTTCAACATTCGGCTGAAATTGCGATTGAACGCGGAAAAGTGTACGTAGCAACACCGGGCGCCTTGCCCGACTTGTCGCCTTTGTTCCGCGACTGGGGTATTTACATGTATGAAGATGGCCGCTGGAAACGATTTTCAGTGGCTTCCAACCCCGAACTGGGCGATAGTTGTGGCGTTTCGCACTGGCGGGTAGCGCCACACCCTTCGGAAGATCGTTTTTATGTGGGCAGTTTTACTGGCGGCCTGATTGAAGCCACCAAGCCAGGCGCTCCGACAAAATGTTACACCCAGTACAATTCCATTTTACAAAGTGCAGGCGCTTCAGGGCAAAACCGGACGGCTATCGGTGGTCTGGCTTTTGATGAAAATGACAATCTATGGATCAGCAATTACGACGCTGTAGCCCCGATTGCTGTGCTGAAACCGGATGGTACGTTCCGCCATTTTTCCGGCGCTCCTGCCAACAATTTGCTGAATGTCACGGTCGACCACAATGGATATAAGTGGTTTGTTACCGCATTCAATGCCGGTGTGCTGGTGTATGACAGCGGGCAGGACCTCGACAGCCCTGCCGACGACCGATACCGGCTTATTTCAACCACCAACAGCGAATTGCCCTCCAATACAGTTTACAGTATTGCCGTCGATCTGGATGGCGATGTATGGATCGGAACACAGGAAGGGGTGGTCAGTTTTGAATGCGGCAGCAATGTGTTTGACGCTGCCTGTACGGGCCGCAAACGTATTGTAACCGTCGACGGATTCAATGCTTACCTGCTCGAAACGGAAGAAGTAAAAGCCATTGCAATCGACGGCGCCAACCGGAAATGGTTTGGCACCAACAACGGCGTGTTTGTGCAATCGCCCGATGGCATCGAACAAATAGCCCAGTACACCAACACCAACAGCCCTTTGTTCGACAATGCCATTACAGATATTGCTATCGACCAGGAAGCGGGCGAAGTTTGGATCGGTACAGAAAAAGGTATCGCATCGCTGCGCATCGAAGCCACCAAAGGCGGCAATATCAACAGCAGCACCGCCTATGCATATCCCAATCCTGTGCGCCCGGATTACGATGGGCCAATTGCTATTTACGGCCTCGCACGCGATGCCAATGTGAAAATCACTGATATCGCCGGCAACCTCGTGTATGAAGGAAAGGCGCTGGGCGGGCAAGCCGTGTGGAACGGCCGCGACTACCTGGGCCACCGTGCCGCCTCGGGCGTGTACCTGGTGATGGCGACCAGTTCGCAAAATTTTGATTCGCCTGATGCTATTATTACCAAAGTGGTCATTCTCAACTAGTTTTTTCTGAAACGGATGAAAATCGGTTGTCCATGACCTAAATACGTGCTTTGATCCGAAAATACACCGCGTAAGGCGCGCCGACATTCGGTGCGCCTTATTTTTACGGCAATCATCCAGTCAAACTTATTCTATATGCGTCTGCTTTTTGCCATTGTTGTGCTTCTTTTTCACGCACTCCTTCCTGCTCAAAAACCTATCACCCCGGAAGACATCTGGAAAAATGATGCGTACAAAAGCAAGGGCGTTCCGGGTTTCAATTTCCGCAACGACGGGATACATTACACCTTGCTGGAAGCCAATGCTATCGTGCAATACGACCTGCGAAGTGGTGAAAAATCGGGCGTGGTGCTGGAGGCAGCCTCTCTGCAAAGCAATGCGGCGGGCTGGACGGGTAAAATTGATGACTATGTCTTCAGTGCCGATGAAAAAAAGTTGTTGCTGGCCGCAGGCAAAGAGCCTATTTATCGCTGGAGCACACGGGCCGACTACTTTGTGTACAACCCCGGCAGTAAAACCCTTACCCCGCTGATGGAAGGCCGCAAACAGCGCTACCCTGCGTTTTCTCCCGATGCTTCCAAAGTGGCCTTTGTGGTCGACAACGACCTGTATATCAGAGATCTGGCAACGGACGCTCTTACCCGTGTAACCACCGACGGTAAAATCAACAACATCATCAACGGCGCCTCTGACTGGGTGTACGAAGAAGAATTCGAACTGCTGCGCGCCTTCGAATGGAGCCCCGATGGCAAACACATTGCCTTTCTTCGCTTCGACGAAAGCCTCGTTCCGGAAATTACGATGGACATGTACACGGGCAAGGATTATCCGGAAGAAGTGACATTCAAATACCCGAAAGTAGGTGAAAAAAACGCCGTTGTAACCGCGCATTTGTACGACCTCGCTTCGGCCAAAACCCAGGAAATTCAAATTCCCGATCGGCAGCCAGAAAAAGACGACTACCTGCCCCGCCTCGACTGGACGCCGACCGGCAAGGTGTGCCTTACCTGGATGAACCGGCACCAAAATCAAAAACGCCTGGTGCTGGCAGACCCCGCTACCGGAAACTGTAGCACCCTATTGGAAGAAAATAGCAAGTATTACCTTGATTTGCATGATGTTACGTTCTTATCGGATGGTTCCGGTTTTATCATTCAGAGCGAAAAAAGCGGCTTCAACCACCTGTACAAATACAACATGCAAGGGCAGGAAGTGGCAGCCCTTACTAAAGGTAAATGGGATGTGAGTGATTTTTTCGGCGTCGATGAAAAAAACGGGACCGTATTCTTTCAGGCCGGTGCCGAAAAACCCATGCAACGCGAACTGTACAGCGTCAACCTCGATGGCAAAAAACGCAAGAAAATAAGCGGCCCGGAAGGCTGGCACAATGCGCAGTTCAGCAAAACCTTCGACTATTTTGTCGATAGTTATGCCACCGCCAATTCGCCAACGCAGTATTCCGTACGCACCCGTACGGGCAGCCTGGTGCGTATGCTGGAAACCAATAGTACGCTGCAAACCAAACAACTCGAACACAAGGTGGCGCCCGTAGATTTTTTCAGTTTTAAAACCTCTGAAAATGTAGAACTCAATGGCTGGATGATCAAACCTACCGCTCCGCAATACCAGAACCAGAAACTGCCCGTGCTGATGTTTGTGTATGGCGGTCCCGGCAACCAGCAGGTGACCGAACAGTGGAAAGGCGCCAATTACTGGTGGTTTCAAATGCTGGCACAGCAAGGATATGTGGTGGCCTGCGTCGACAATCGGGGTACGGGCGGCCGCGGCGAAGAATTCAAAAAAATGACCTACAAACAACTCGGCCACTACGAAACCATCGACCAGATCGAAACGGCAAAATACCTGGGCGGCTTGCCCTTTATCGACAAAGAACGCATCGGTATTTTCGGATGGAGTTATGGCGGCTACATGTCGAGCAACGCCATTCTGAAAGGTAAGGACGTGTTCAAGGCTGCCATCGCCGTAGCGCCTGTTACCAACTGGAAATGGTACGACAGCGTGTACACCGAACGCTACATGCAAACCCACGAGGAAAATCCTGCTGGATACGACGACAATTCGCCGGTCAACTTTGCCGATCAACTGGAAGGCCAGTACCTGCTGGTGCATGGCCTAGCCGACGATAATGTACATTTTCAGAATACGGCCGAAATGGCCAACCAATTGATTGTCAACAACAAGCAGTTTGAAACAATGGTGTACCCCAATCAGGCCCACAGTATTTCAGACCCGAATGCCAAACTGCACCTCTACAACCTGATGACCAAATTTCTCAACGAAAAACTCAAGGGGAAAAAAGAAGGCGAAGTGTCGAAACCGTAGTAGAAGGACTTATGCTACCTTCGGGCCTCGTTAACCACCTGCATGGATCACATTCCCTTTTTTCGCGCCCGGCTCCTGCAATGGGCTGCCGAACACCCACGGCCTATGCCCTGGAAAGGGGAGCGCGATCCGTACAAAATCTGGCTCTCGGAAATTATCCTCCAGCAGACCCGGGTAGAGCAAGGGCTGCCGTACTATGAAAAATTTGTAGCGGCCTATCCCACGGTGACCGATCTGGCGCTTGCCCCGGAAGATGAGTTATTCAAACTGTGGGAAGGGCTGGGGTACTACTCCCGCGCCCGCAACCTGCATTTTACGGCAAAATACATCGCTACGGCGCTCGACGGCCGTTTCCCGGATACCTACGACACCATCAGGGCCCTCAAGGGCGTGGGCGACTACACTGCAGCGGCCATTGCTTCCTTCGCCTACGACCTGCCGCATGCTGTGCTGGATGGCAATGTGTACCGCATTCTGGCGCGGTTTTTTGGCATCGACATGCCGACTGATACGCCTGCGGCGAAAAAAGAATTTACGCGCCTGGCCCAGCAGGTGCTCGATGCCGAACGGCCCGCAGCCTTCAATCAGGCCATAATGGATTTCGGCGCCACACACTGTACCCCACAGCAACCCCGCTGTGCTACCTGCCCAATGCAGCCGCATTGTGTCGCTTTTCAAAGCGGGAGGGTGCAGGAACTGCCCATCAAATCGAAAAAACTGATCAAAAAAGAGCGCTATTTCTGCTACTTTATCTTCCATTACAAGGGCGATACCTGGGTGCGGAAACGTACTGGCAAGGATATTTGGCATGGATTGTTCGACTTTCCGGCTATGGAGTCGTCCGAACGACCCAATTGGCCGGAAAGCCGAACCGACATGGAACAATGGGTGCGAACACATCTTTTTCAGGAAACCACCCTCGATTTTCAGGTGACCCAGGTATCGAAGCCATATCGGCAAACACTCACCCACCGGCAGGTAGCGGCTATTTTTGTTGAGTTGGACCTGCAGAAAGAATTACCGGTGCATTTACCGGCATTTTCAGAGGTACAACGGGTATCGTGGGCCGATTTGAAAAAAAATATTGCAGTACCACGCCTGATTGATTGGTATTTGCAGGATAAAGCTGGAACTTTAAGTTTGTTTTGAAGGTAGCCGGATTCCCCGGTGCAATAGTTCTAATAATTTACTTTTAAAACACAATTCACAATTATGATCAACAAAGTAACCCTCATCGGAAATCTGGGCGGCGACCCGGAAGTCCGCCACCTCGAAAACGGCACTGCTGTCGGCCGTTTTTCCCTCGCTACCAACGAGAACTACAAAGACAAAGACGGCAACTGGCAAAAACTGACCGAATGGCACAACGTCGTAGTATGGCGTGAACTGGCAGATCGGGCGGAAAAGCAACTCAAAAAAGGCATGATGGTATATGTGGAAGGAAAAATATCCTACCGCAAATACGCAGGCCAGGACGGCGTGGAACGCAACGTGACCGACATCGTGGCCAACAACCTGCGCATCCTGGAAAAACTGGAAGGTAGCGGCAGCGATAGCCGTTTTCCGGTCAGTGAACCAGCCCGTAGTGCCGCAGCCGTCACCATGCCCGCCGACGCTCCGCCGCCGGCAGATGGCGACGATTTGCCATTCTAACATCCTTTGATACCTCGAGAGGGAGCCCCTCGCTTCCGTTCTATTGCCTTTCAAAACACTGCTCCCTCTCGAGTATTTCCTTTCGATTCCTTTCATGTTCTGGTTTTTCGTCGGCTTGATCCTGTTCATTTTGGTCACTGTGGCCGAACGCGCCCTGGTGGGCCTGTCGCCGCACGACCTGGAACAATTACGACTCGCCGAACGCCCTGCCTCACGCAACGCCTATTTGCTGGGGCAGGAAGACATTCGGTCGGCCCTGACCGCACTGATGTTTGCAAAGGTTTTCCTGCAGGTCATCCTGGTAGTGATCGGCTGTGTCGCTTTTTTTGGCTCCGAATGGATTAGAATAAACCTGGCCAACAGCGCTACGTATTTTGGATGGCCTGAATTTATACTTTGGGGTATCGCGTCCCTTTCTCTTTCCATTTTGCTGGCCCTTCTGTTCTGGGGCATTCAAAAAACAGATTTGTTCAAAAGCAGTAGCAGCACCCTTTTTTGGGTGCAGAGACTCACACCATTTATCTATTTCTGGAAAAAACTATTTAGCCCCGTTCTTCCGAAAGAACCGCAAAAAGAAACACATCAGACCGGAACACCGCACGATCATTCCAATACGACCGGTAACAGCGAAAAGCGGGAAATGGAATTGCTGAAAAGCATTGTGAAATTCAGCGACGTAACGGTAAAGCAGGTCATGCAGCCGCGCACCAAGGTAGTGGGCGTGGATTTCAGGACGGATTTTCAGGAGTTGCTGCAAATTGTGAGAGAATCGGAGTTTTCCCGCCTGCCTGTGTATGACGACGACCTGGACAACATCACAGGCATTCTTTATGTAAAAGACCTGCTGCTGCACCTCGATGCACCGGCGGAGTTCGAGTGGCAACCACTTATTCGTACCAATGTGATGCTGGTGCCCGAGAGCAAGCGATGCAGCGAACTGCTCGAAGAATTCAAGCAGCAAAAAATTCACATGGCCGTGGTGGTCGACGAATACGGCGGAAGCGCAGGCATCGTTACCATGGAAGACATTCTGGAAGAAATTACCGGCGATATTCGCGACGAATTCGATGAAGACAGCGAAATCCGCTACCGCAAACTCGACGAATACACCTACCTCTTTGAAGGCCCCACCTTGCTCAACGACGTATGCCGCATTGCAGGCCTCGATGCTGCCGCATTCGATGCCGTGCGAGGCAATGCCGATACACTGGCCGGCCTCGTGCTGGAACTGCGCGGCGACATCCCTAAAACAGGTGTAGAAATACCCTGGAACGGGTTTCTGTTTACGATTACGGCTGCCGATAACCGCCGTGTATCGCAGATTAAACTAGGCCTGCCGAGGCTGGGGAATTGATCTCCTATTTCTTCGCGTCTGTATACGCCTTCACCCGCGCCTGCGCATTCTCCCGTACATTCAAATAGTACAAATTCAAATCGCCGATATGGTAATTTTTACGCGTCAGCAGGATGCTGCCCGGAAATTTGGGTTTGGCAGCCAGCAAAATCCCCTTGTACACCTCGGCGTCTGTTACCCGTGGGCGCAGCACACCAAAGGGACTGATGACGGCGCCGGAATTGGAGGTTTTAGGGGCATAGGTTTTTTCTGTTACGCTCCAGTTGAGCGGGTTGGTGCATACAATTTCCGGCTGGTAGGCTTTGCGCAAGCCGTATTTTCGGTTCCAGGTGCGCCAGGTACAATAGCAGCCGGTTTGGTCGGGGGTGGCGCAGGGAGGAATCTGCGCAAAGAAATTGCCCGGCACGGGCCAGCCTACGATGTATCCGGCCACAAACTGTTGTGCAATCGGGTGGTTTTCAATCATTTCCTTTATTAAGAACATCGCATGCCGTGAGCCTTGGCTATGCGCGGCAATAATGAACGGCCGGCCGTGGTTCCAGTGGTCGAGGTAGTATTGAAATGCCGCTTTTACATCCGAATACGCTACATCGAGCGCTTCTTTAGCCGATGTACTGTCCTTTTTGGCAAAAAAAACATGCAAATGTGCCTGCCGGTAGCGCGGGGCAAATACACGGCCCGCGCCATTAAAAATGGAGGCCTGAAAAAGAATGGAACTCTCATCGGTTTTTTTGTTGGTTTTGGCATCCCTTACATCGGCATTCCAGGCATTTTCATAACGTTTGCTGCCGGTGTAGGTAGTAGGATGCAGGAAAAAAACATCTACCCCGGAACTATCCTGCAAATCGGGCAGTCCGGCGGGTGTTCGGTCGGCAGGGTCTTTTTTATCGGGGTGGGCTGCCCAGTTGTCGAGGCTGGCGTAGTCGGGCGCCGGCGGCACATTCAGGGGAGCGAAAGCCTGTTTGGGGTGTACGGCGCAACCGTTGAGCACGAGCCAGCAAGCGCAAAAGAGAAGAAGGATTTTATTCATAACAGATAAAGTTGTAGCAAAGCGGGAATTGCGATAAAAGTAGATGCAAATACGAGATTTATCTAAAACCGGATCACGTATTCTGTTGTTCCGGCGTTGTTTGTACCATGAAAAAAATATTGCGCAAAAGTGTACGTATAACAGCCTGGACGCTGCCGTTTGTTTTCTTGCTCGGCTGGTGGGGCGTGGAAAACGTATTGCCATACTGGCCCATAAAACCCTTTCGCCAAAACCCGGAACATGCCTCCTGGCGCATCCCCAAAGGTGCACACCCGGAAAACTATGGCCTCCGGGCGGATTCATTTGAAGTTCGCACGACCGACAGCATCCAACTGAAAGGCCTGTATATTCCGGCCCAGGCTCCTGCCCATAAAACGCTGATTTTGCTGCATGGCATCAGCAGTTGTAAGGAATTTTTTCTGCCTGCGGCTGAAAAACTTACCAGACATGGCTTCAACGTTGTGCTGTTTGATTTGCGCGCACACGGACAAAGCGGCGGCGAGTACTGCACCTTTGGCGCATGTGAAAAACACGATGTGAGTGCGGTAGTGGATATGCTGCTGGCCCGCGATTCCACACAGAAAATCGGCGTGCTGGGCCACTCCTTGGGCGGCGCAATTGCCCTGCAGGCCCTGGCGGAAGATAAACGACTCCAGTTTGGCGTCATTGAAAGCACATTTCATAGCCTGGAAGCCGTGGTAGAGCAATACGGGGTGAATTACTTTGGCATAAGAAGTCCCTGGCTGGCACACCACACCCTCGATAAAGCAGCGGGAATTGCCCATTTCAATCCATATGAAGTCATGCCTTGCGAGTCGGCACGCCAGATCACCCAACCAATTTTTATGTCGCATGGCGATCAGGACGAGCGCATTCCATGGCAATTCGGCAAACAAAACTTCGATCAACTCGCTTCTGTCGACAAGCAGTGGTACCTGATTCCCGGCGCGCACCACAATGGCTTGTGGCAAACCGGTGGCGCAGCATACGAAGCGGCGCTGATGGGATTCCTGGATAGACAGTGAGATTAGTTATCCGTTATCAGTTATTGGTTATCAGGGTGGTAGGGCACCATCTGTACCAATGCTTCGTATCTGTTTTATGTAGCCAAACTTTTGTACAGATGGTGCCCTACCACCCTGATAACCAATAACTGATAACGGATAACTATTCCCCGAACATTTCTTCCGCCTTCTTTTCCAGTTCCGACATCGGGTAAATACCCACCAGGCGCCCTTCAATACTCAGGCTGCCGCTGCCATAGTTTTTTTTGTATTTCACCAGCCCGATGCCTTTGGCGTACCACTCTTCGCCTTTGCCTTCCACTTCGGTATTGCCTTCCTTTTTATTGCCGATGGCCTCGGTCAGGCTGAAGCGGATACAGGGGAGTTGTTTGTTGAGGATTTCATAATTGGGAGCATCACCCAAAAAACGGCGATTGCGAATGACGTACACGGTGGCCAGGGTATCATCCGGCGGATGAAAACTGACTGAAAACAGGAAAACGCCGGTAGAATCCTTTACCTGAAACGGAAAAATATCGGGTGCTGTAATGGCGGCACGTGTTTGTATGGGCTCTCCGGAAATGGAATCGGGTTCGAATAGCATGTATTCCCGTGCCTGCGTGCCATTGTCCACCACCTTTTCCCGGCAAATCTGGCCGATCCGAAAAAACTGGTCGTAGTAGGTGCTACTTAGAAAAATCCCGCTGTCGCGCGAAACCGACCGATAAAACCAGTATTCCGGCGTAACCACACCATTCTGGCTCACTTCATACTCGTACACCAGTCCGCGACGAAGTTCGTCGATGGGGAAATAGTAGGCTTTTATATCGCGTTTGCCGTCTCCGGTACAAGCCGCAAAGTATATCCAGCAAAAAAAGATAAAAGCCCAGGTGCGCAACATGAAACAGGTATTTACATAAGCGCACCGGCAATGGTGCGCGAGGTTTCGGCGTCGCCCATGGTGTAGTAGTGCAGGCAGGGTACACCGGCAGCCTTCAGTTCTTTCGACTGCTGAATGCACCATTCGATGCCAATTTGTTGTACTGCCGCATCGTCTTTGGCTTTTTGCACTTCCAGTACCAGTTCCTGGGGAAAATCTATGAAGAACTTACGTGGAATAGAACTGAGTTGGTAGCGGCGTGTAAGGGGTTTCAGGCCGGCTACGATGGGGATGTCGATCCCGTTGGCACGGCATTTCTCCACATAGTCGAAGTATTTTTTGTTGTCAAAAAACATTTGAGTCACGATATACCCGGCGCCAGCGGCTACTTTGGCCTTTGTATATTGCATATCTACTTCGGAATTGGCGGCTTCAAAGTGTTTCTCGGGGTAGCCGGCAATGCCGATGCAGAAATCGGTGCGTTCGCCATTCTGAATATTGAGGTCGAGGTAACGACCTTCGTTCATGCCAACAATTTGCTCCACCAGATCGAGGGCATATTTATGGCCATTTTCTTCTGGTATAAATTTGTCTTCGAACTGGCGCGCGTCGCCGCGAAGCGCCAGTACATTATTGATACCCAGAAAATTCAGGTCGATCAGCGCGTTTTCCGTTTCTTCTACCGAAAAACCGCCACAAATCAGGTGCGGTACGGCATCCACGCCATAGCGGTGCATGATGGCAGCGCAAATACCCACAGTGCCGGGGCGTTTGCGGATGGCCGTTTTTTCATAATAGCCCGATGGTCGTTTTTTATAAATAAACTCTTCCCGATGGTAGGTCACGTCGATGAATGGCGGCTTGAACTCCATTAGTGCGTCGAGCGTGCCGAAAATGGCCTGCATACCGCCGCCTTTAAGCGGAGGCAGCACCTCGAATGAAACAAGCGTTTTGCCCTTGGCTTTTTTAAAGTGTTCCGTGACTTTCATGGAATAAAAGCAATGATGTACGCCGACGAGGCGCACGGTGTGTAAAAAACGTAACCGGCAAATACATGCAGCCCTCCATATCAGGCGATGTGTTTGGGGATACGGTACCGAAAAAAATTACCAATTTCTGCCTTTTATCGTTGTGCATCAGCACGGGCTTTCATTTCGGCTGCTTTTGCAGTATTGCCCAGGGCGGTATACACTTCTGTCAGGTCGTCGAGGATACGAATATCTTCATATTGACGATTGAGTCCGTATAACAGAAATTTTTCAGCCGTTTTCGCGTCGTTTTTCTTCTTGAAGAAAAATTCATACCCTGCCCGGTGGCAGAATGCGAGGTATTTGTCGGCATTGGATCCGTTCAGGTAATCCATGTATTTATCGAGGAAATCCCTGAAGTTCGGGTTGTATGGTATTTTCTCCATGATGTATTCCATTTCATGGAAAAATTTGTCCAATTGGTGGTCCAGGTCAAAGCGGGCAGCCGCCACAGCGCCTTTCATGATAAGTGCTGCTCCGTAGTCGGGGTATATTTGCAAGGACCGATTGATATGGTATTCCATGCTATCTACCAGAGGCTTTTTTATTGCAGGATCTCCGTTTTTGATGGGCACATATTGGTCTTTATACAAGGCAGTAACATAGAAACAGTGTGAGCGGGCACTTTCGTGCGACACTTCGACGGCTACTTTATTCAAAGCCATGGGGTCTTTCCAGTCGGGCACGCGGGTAAACGTACGGTAAGCAAACAATCCTGCAATGATTGCCAGCGGCATGACACTCAAAATGGCCATACGATCCTGCGGTTCATGGATGAGTTCAGGAAGTTTCCGGGCGAAAAACCATCCACCAAGGATGCAGAATGCTACAGAAGGCATGTACACAAAGCGCTCGTTCATAAAAGTGCCTACCGATACAAAGAGGTTGGACACGATGCTCAATGTAAACAGGAAAAACAAAATGGCGTAGGCAGGCACCTTGCGTTTTTTCACATTCATAACAGCCCATATGCCCATCCCAAGGTACAAGGCCAGCGACAACAATGCCCGCCAGTCCGTCCAGCCCACTTTTGGCACATGGTAGGGGTAATAATCATGTGTCAGAGGGTGCGGTACAAACAAGAGTTTTATATACCAGCCCAGGGTGAGAAAAATGGTAGCCAGGCGCTCGCCGCCAGTCATGCCTACGAATGGATTGTTCATCAAATCCACCGTGTCTTTGCCATGGCTGATCATATATCCCAGTGCTTTATAGCGAATCAGGATAAAAACCATGGCTGCCAGCAGCAGTGGAATACTCGCGCCGAAATTGCGCCCGCCCGACACAGGTGTGAAGAAGTACACAGTGAGCGGAATGACGGCAACAAAAGTGAGGGCATTTTCCTTGGACAATACTCCGAGCAACAGAAACAGCCCGGACAGGAGCAGCCAAAGTGTGCGGTTGGTATCGAAGTATTTTAGTGTGGCATACAAAGCAGCCAGGCTGCCCAACAGGGCTAGAATTTCATCGCGGCCTTTGATGTTGGCCACACACTCGCTGTGTAGCGGATGCAACACAAATATCATGGATGCCAGGAATGGCACGCTGAAATACCAGCGGCCACCTTCTTTCAATGGAAACAGCCCCAGCAGGATGCGGTACAGGAAAATTCCGGTAGCGCCATACAGCAGTATATTGATAAAGTGACTGATGTGAACCAGATTGGGATTGTCTTTGCCAAAAATCCCAATTTCTGCAGCAAAGGTGGCCAAACTCAAGGGGCGATAACGTCCGCCTTCCAACAAAAACTGTTGTTTCTGGAAATACCCCATAAAACTGTCATAGGCAAAAATGTCGCCCAACCCGGCAAAACCTTTTTGTACGTAAGCATTTTGCCAAATGACCAGCTGATCATCCAGCATGTACCCATAACTGATCGATATGCCATAAAGAAGAAACGCCGATACCATCAGCAGCAACGCCGGAATCCAGTTGTCGCGCCAGAAGCCGCGTTGGAATGTGGCAGTAAGGACTGGCGCCGCTACAGCGGGCCGGGTGTTGCGGGCAGGAGTTTTGGCAGGAGCCTGTTTTGCTTGCTGTTTCTGTTTGGCAGCCATCCGATTATGTTTTGCTGTTTGATTCGTTTCAAAGACCGGACGTATCACCGGTCATCGCATATGAAAAACGGCTGCAAATATCGGATTATCCTTGGTATATGGAACACGGATTACACGGATAGTATGCGGATTACACGGATTGCATGGATAAAAAATGGATTCGCGAGTCAAAAAGAAAAGTTGTAGAGATTTCCCCCTCCTGAAAATCCGCGTAATCCGCATTCTGTCTGTGCAATCCGCGTTGCAGAAAATCCGCGTAATCCGCATTCTATCTGTGCCATCCGTGTTGCAGGTTTCACCAGTTATTCAGCAATTCGGGCTCTTCCCGATACATATCTTTCACGGCAGCCATCAAGGCGGCGCCTCCGAATGTGAGGGTGTAATGGTGTGAAAAATAGATAACCCATTCCAAAGATGCATCGAACACCATGCCTTCGTGCGCGCCGGTAAAAATCTGGCTGGCATTTATTTCAAACAAGCCGGTTTCGCAGTCCAACAGATATAAGGGTTTGTGTACATGCTGTTGTATCCATTCCGTTACCTGCTGTTTCCGGTCGTCGGCCATTCCGTTCAGGAACACCACTTCAGAAGGGGAGGACTGGGTAAGCGGATCCCAGAAACTGGAATCAAAATTCCATTTTTCCTTGAGTTGGCTGCGCAACGTAGCGGCTGTTTCGCCCAGTACCCGTTTGAACATATTGCTTGAAACAGGCTCCGGCTGCATCGGATCGCCCGGGAACAGCACAGGGAGTTCGCTGGCAATGGTGCGTGCCGACTTCTCCACAATACGAAAAAGCGAACGCAGGTATTCGGGTACATTGGGGTCAATGGGAATCTGCACCTGCTTTTCACGGCGACCGATGTGGATATCGAGCAGGAATTTTACTGGCGCGTTGGCGGCTATTTTCTCTACCGCTTCCAGTGCCAGATCGGAATTAAAAATGGCGTAATAGTGCAGGTAATTGCCTGAAAAACGTTCGTTACCTCTCGGAATCCCGTTTCGGGTAGCCGTCAGCATCGATTCGATGGGATCGAGATACCCCGTCACCCAGTCGTCGTACCAGGGCGCTCCGGCGGGGTAGCCGCGCCAGCGAGGCATCTGGAAATGCAGGGTCATCACCTGCAGGTTGTTTTGATGGGGTTTGTGGTAGCCTTCAACAGCCCATTTTTCGGCTTCGAGGCGCAGTGCTGTGACGGGGTCTTTTGACGTGGAAAAGGATTGAAGCGTGGTACTGTCCGGGGATTGCCCGCAGCGGCCCGTTTCTATCAGAATCTGGGCGTCGGGTGTATTCGACAGCCGCACGTAGTGCCATCGTTGCCCGATTTGTTTGTAGAGGATTAATTGAAAAGTATTCACTAACAATAAGTTTTCTGGCATTTTTCTTTTTAACCGGCAAGGGTATAGAAAAGTTCGTGCCAGACTTTTTCAGGAAACGGCAGGGATACCGGTAGTTTTGGACTTTATTTGCAAATAAACGGATGAAAAATCATTTTTCTCACCCGTCATACCAAAAAAGGGGTAGAAAATCGACCATTATCAAAAAACAATGACACTCGCAACGGATCACACTGCACAGCGCCCCATACGTCGTTCGGCTTTTCGCCGCCGCATCGGCCGTTGGTTTTATATTTGGAAGCGTCGCTGGCAATGGTGGACAGGCAAAACAAAATGGGCGACACAACGCTATGCACCCCTGGAAGAGGAGGTAACTACCCACCACACCCCGCTCCTGCGCACCCTGAAACAGGTGGATATGTACTTGCAGGAGAACAAAAAAACCAACCTTCGACTGGCTGCTGAAAAAATTTGCGGCGTGTTGATACAGCCAGGTGAAACCTTTTCTTTCTGGTACCTCGTGGGGCGTCCCGCTGCACGGAAAGGATACCTGGAAGGGCTGGTGCTGGAAAACGGCCACATTGGAAAAGACATCGGCGGCGGGCTTTGTCAGATGGGCAACCTGATTTACTGGATGGCGCTGCATACGCCGCTTACGGTGACGGAGCGCTGGCGGCACAGTTACGATGTCTTTCCCGATGAAAACCGCCGGTTGCCGTTCGGCTCGGGCGCGACGCTGGCCTACAATTATATCGATTTGCAACTGCGCAATGATACTTTACAAACGTATCAACTTTTTATCTGGCTGACGGACACAGACCTGCACGGGGCCTTTTACAGCCCTGCTCCTTCGCCATATCGTTATGAAGTGTTTGAAAGTCACCACTTTATACGCCACGAACCCTGGGGCGGGTATTCGCGGCATAACGCCATTGCACGGCGGGTGTATGATGTTGCTTCGGGCACTTTGTTGCGCGAGGAACCGGTAACGCAAAACCATGCGCTGATGATGTATGAGCCGTTTTTGGAGGGGGGATAAAGGTTGATGAGGTTGATAAAGTTGATGAGGGTTGATGAGGGTTGATGAGGGTTGATATTCAGCCACTCGATAGCGATACAATTTTTCTTCATCGAGTGGCTGAATATCAACCCTCATCAACCCTCATCAACCCTCATCAACTTTATCAACCCTCATCAACTTTATCAACCTCATCAACCCCATCAACCCTACTGCGTTTTCTGCCCCAGGCGCAGGAGTGCTTCTTTGGCATCGGGATAATCAGGCGACATACCATTGGCCTGTTTGTAATCTGCAATGGCGGCGTCTTTGTCGCCTTTCTTTTCCGAGCACAATCCGCGATAGTAATAAGCCTTTACAAACAAGGGGTCAGTTTTGGTAGCAATATCGAAATTGGTATATGCCTGGTTAAGCGAATCCAGTTCGAGGTAAATTACACCCAGGTCGAAATAGGCATTCGAATAGTCGGGGTTTCGCACGATGATGTCGCGGTACACCTCGAAGGCTTTTTCAAAATTGCCGGTTTTTTTATAGAAAATGCCCTTGTATTCCCGCGCTTCGAGGTTGGTAGAGTCGAGGCGAAGCACATTGTCGAAATACTGCAGGGCAGCAGGATTGTTTCGATTCACAAAAATGCGCCCGAGAAACATCCAGGCGTCGAGGTGGCCAGCGTCGAACTGTGTCGATTTTTTCAGGGAAGCGATGGCGTTGGTGGTATCCCCCTTGTCGAGGGCAATTCGGCCGGCCATAAAGAATGCTTCTGCGTTTTGTGGATCGCGTTGCAGGATTTTATCCAGTGTTTTGAGTGCTTCGCTGTGTTGGCGAACGATCAACTGGAATTCGCTTAGTTTAAGCAGGGTGGCAAAGCGTGTAGGGAAACGCTGTGCTGCGAGTTCCATCACATCGAGCGCGCGTTTGGAGTCGCCCGGACGCGCATAATCCAGCAGGGCATCGCCCAGCAGGTGGTAATAGGCGGGCTGCATGGAGTCTATCTGAATGGCTTTCGACAGGTCGCGGATGGCTTCGTCGTAGGCATCCAGTTTGTAATAAGCCCGTGCCCGCAAATACAGAATGGAATCGTTGTTGGGGTTTTGGGCCACCAGATCATTCAATTTGGCAATAGTGGGATCTTGCCCATCCTGCCCCGTGTGGGTGCTTTTTTCAGGATCATTGTTGCATGCCCATACAAGGAACAGGGAAAAACAGAGCAGGCAGTAGCGGAGTGTCATAGCTTGGGTTTTTGCGTATAGAAACTTGAAAAAGTTTGCAAAAGTACCCGTTTTATGCCCTTCTTTTATGATTTGACCAAAAAATGGCATATTCGCACAGGAAAACACTACACCTATGCCCGAGACCAGTATTACACCCATCACAATTGGCCTGGCCGACGATCAGGAATTATTTATCGAAAGCCTGAGCGCTTTGCTCAGCAATGCCCGGGATCTGGTTGAAGTTGTCTGGAGTGCACGCAGCGCCGAGGATGCGCTCGAACGCATTCGACAACAGCCTCCGGATGTTGTGCTGATGGATTATTTTTTCAGAGGCCGCCCGATGGATGGTGGAGAAGCCTGCCGGATTATTCGGGAGGAATTTCCCAATGTAGGCGTGCTGATGCTCAGTGTCAGTTGCGATATGTCGGTGATTCGGGAGTCGCTGCAAAAAGGCGCGCTGGGCTATGTTTCCAAGGAAGTAAGCAAAAACGAACTGATACAGGCCATACAACAGGTTTCAAACGGACAATATTACCTGGATCGCACGGCATTGCGGGAACTCATTCAAGCCGTTGTGCAGCCTGCTCCCAAAATGCCCAAATCAGTGCTTACACCCCGCGAACTGGAAGTGGCGCGCGTGTATGTGAAAGGCGCTGCCATTCGGGAAATCGCAAGCACCCTTTTTATCAGCGAAGACACGGTGGAAAGCCATATCAAAAACATCCGCGCCAAAACAGGCGCATCCAGCCGCTACGAAGTAGGCGAATTTCTCAAACAGCATGACCTGTGGTGAGCACGTTCCAAGGGATGCTGATATTGACAAAAGTGCCGCGGCCGGTTGCCGATTCCAGGTGCAGCGTTCCGCGCAATACTTCCACCCGGGTGCGGATATTGGCCAGCCCGATACCATCAGACGGGTTATCAGCAGCAGTATCAAACCCGATACCATTGTCTTCCACGGTCAGGAGCAATAATCCCTGATGTTCGAGCACCTGCACGCTGGTAAGTGTTGCCTGCGCGTGTTTGAGTACATTGGCCATCAATTCCTGAACGATGCGGTAAAGGTGGATTTTTACAAGACGGTCTACCTTTTCAGGATCAAACTTTGCGTAAAATTGAATATCGAGGCTTGGCTGGGCATTGCGGCACCGAATTACAAGGTCTTCGAGCGCCACCCGCAGGTCGGTTTTTTCGAGGGCTTTCGACATCAGGTCGTGGGAAATACTGCGCAATTCCCGATATGTTTCTTCCAGATCAGTGGTAACGGAGGCCAGTTGTTCTGACAGCCCCAATTGATTGTCCATGCTGTCGCGCAAGTGGTCTATTTGCATATTGATAGCCGCCAGTTGAACGCAGGCGCCGTCATGAAGTTCGCGGGCGATGCGGCGGCGCTCGTTTTCGACGCCAAGAATCAGCGCCTGAAGACCTTCCTCCCGGGCTTGCGCAATTTTCATCTGGGTGCGTCGGTCTTTTTCCAGTAAACGCATGAATTTCTGCATGGAGAAATTGAACACCAGCAGCATTTCAAAAAAGAAGGCGGCCATTACCGGTACCGGCACATAGAAAGTCTGGGTGGTGAATACCAGTTTTTTCGTGAAAATATTGTCCGGCGCCCATGCTGTCAGGTTGTATCCCAATGCCTGTAAGGATGTTGTAGCCAGGCCTATAAAATTCAAAATGACCACCAAAAACAGCGCGGCAGAGCGCCTGCGTCTTTTCAGAAAAAACTCCTTCAAAGCCCACAGCATGATAACCAGGCAGAAAAAAAAGAGATAAACACAAAAGAAAACATACCCTGCATGCATCAGGCTGGCGTAAATACCTGAAAATGGCCCCCAAACGGTGTAAATGCTCTGTACCAGCAAGGCCATCAGGAAAATTCCAATTGTTACGCCGAGAAAAATATTGAGTCTGCGGGCATTGCGCGCCAGATCAAAATACGCCTGGAAAAACCAAATGCCGAGTATCAGACGCACGTTGTTGAGCGCCAGCGGCACTACGAATTGCAAACGGGGATATTCGGGCCATATATACTGGAATCCGTGCCCCAGAAACGCCGAGATAAAGCAGGCTGTAAGTAGAACATACCCAAAATAATACCACTGAAACCGCTGCCGGGTAACGGAAAATACAAAGGCTGACAGGATGAGGTACAAGGAACAAAATACGAAAAAAACCGTCAGCAGAATGTCTTCATATCGCCGGATTACCCCTTCGCGGGTGTCGTAATCCACGATGAGAATATTGGAATTGGGCAGAAAATCGCGGGCGATGGACAAATACACCTGGCAGGAATCGCCTTTTTCCAGGTGCAGCGGAAACATAAAATTGCGGCGTTGCACCGGTCGATGAGAAAACGGAAACGATGCGCCAGTGGAAAATGCTGTATCGACCTGTCCACGGCCGTTTACCTGAAAAAAAGAAAGTTTGGGAATGAGTGGATTTACCACCTCTACTGTAAATACCCTGCTGTATTCGGCCTGGTTGACTACCTTGAAACGGAGCCAGATCGTTTCATGGCGGTATCCGCGCACGAACGGCAGACTTTCCAGTGGCTGAAAGACACGTTGCTGCACTTGCCCGATGTCCAGCGCATTCGCGGTGTCCTCCAGCACTTCCAGTTGTGTATGCAGTACTTCAAAAACCGTGTCTTTCAGAAAACAGGCCGGCGATTGTGCCGCCGCGGGCCTACAGGTCAGCAAGATGCCCGCGCATATGGTCAGGAGTCGTTTCATAGGTCGCAACAACAAATATATACAAAGAAACAGGCCTCCAACCGTTCATGTGAGCCCCGGCATCTGCGCAACCTCAAAATCACGGAAAGCCGTGAGGCGCCTCTACCTGCAAACAGGCAAAGCCGTGATTTTTTGCATTTCCCGTATTTCGGGGTAGTGCAAATGGCGCCAAACCCGACACATTTGTATTCATAATCCGGATAAAACGACTGACGAAGATGAAACCAACTTACACACCTCTTTTCCTGTTTTTTGTCGTGTTTATATACGCCCGCCACGGAATGGCGCAAGGTTATTGTGCCGACGGAACGGTGTATCTCACCGAAAACCACCCCGTTGCATACGATGATGTGGTGTACAAGCAGGCAGCGGCCATTGATGAATGGTTTTTTGAAGTGCCCGAAAACATTCGCCTTCGGGTGTATTATCCCAGCGACCTGCCTGTCGGCGAACAACGCCCGCTGGTGGTGCTCATTCACGGCGGTTATTTTATTGCGGGCAATTACCAGGATTTTAATGCATTTGCCGAGCGATTTGCTCAAATGGGCTTCGTGTGCGCTACCATCGATTACCGCCTGTGCAAACGCAACGATTGTCTGCTGGCCAATGTGTTTTCACCCTGTAATATCAGTTGGGGATACTCCTTTGTGCCCAGTTCGTATGTGGCAGTGGTCGACGTAAATGACGGCATTCGCTGGTTGCAACAACACGCAAGCGATTACCACATCAACCCCGAACAGGTCATCGTGAGCGGGCACAGCGCAGGCGCTTTCACGGCCTTGAATGTGGCTTTTCTGGATCAGGATGAAATTCAGGAGGTGTTGTCGGGCGCAGGCACACCCGGCCACGACTATCTCAGCGAGCCGCTTGATCCTGTAGAAGGCATACAGGCTGTTGTCCCCATGGCGGGCGCCTCCCTGAATACCGAATGGATCGATGCCGAAGAAATAAACGACGAACACATTTCAGTAGCGCTGGTACACGGTACGGCGGATGGTGTGGTCGATTACGATGTCAGTGCCGCTATTCCCTGTTGCCATACGTATCAAACACAGGTGTATGGCGCTTGTGCGGTGGCGCATCGGGTACACGAACTGGGCGGGAATCTGCTACTGCTGAGTGGCGAAGGCTTTGGCCACGATATTGGCGACAGCCTGTTATTGCAGGCCATTTTCAGGGAAATACCGGCATTTATCGTAAAAACCGTCCTTTGTGGTGAAAACGTATCGCTGCATACCACGGTGACCCGCAGCGTGGCGCTTTCTTATTGTCCCGACGGCTCCGGCACAGCGCCTTCTATTTGCGATGTATTGCCTTCCGGGCCGGGACTTACGGTTCCGGTAGTCGATTTGCAGCCAGCGCGCATGGAGATTCGAATTGCGCCTTCGGCCATTGCAGGAAACAATGCAGAAGTCATAGCAGAGATTCCTTTTTCAGACAACTACCAATACGTTTTACAGGATCAGACCGGGCGCATTTGTCTTCAAAACCGGCTTTGGTTGCCGGCGGGCGAACAGCATATTAACATCGAGGTCGACCTACCAGCAGGGGTTTACATGCTGCATCTGACGGGTAGTAAAGGCCTTTCCGGGGTTGCCAGAATGCTCAGGTTGTAAGAAACCGTCTGAAAACCCTGGTTCGCACTCGTTTTCCTTACCCAATCCAAATTTTTAACATCATGAGATTCCAACTTTTTCTGATCGCCTGTTGCATGGTTGCAGCAGCCGAAGCCCAACCGCTTTTTCAAGTTCCAAAGCCTACTTGTCAATCGGTTCCAATCGACGTCATTATACCCAATATTTTTGCCACGTATCACTGGGATTTTGGCAACGGAACAACAGCAGACACGTATGCGCCACCCATCGTTCAGTATGCCACGCCGGGCAACTACACTATCAGCCTGACGGTGACATCTACTACGCCTTTTCGTGTGATTGACTCGGTGATTGTAACACAAATACACCCCAACTCCTGGGTAGGTGGCGGTTTTTGCCTGGGAGAAGGCTCTCCTGACCTGTTTCTGGAATATTTAAGTTACACCGCAAACAGCCCGTACTGGGTACGCACCCCTGTGCAGGATGAAGTACTGCCACCCGTCTTTTATGGCTTGTCGGGCCTTATCACCCACCAACAATTTCCCTTAACCGTTTGGGACAAAGACGACGGATTCTGGTGCGGTGCCAGCGATTTTCTGGGCCAGATCAATGTACCTGCCAATACCACTGGCGGACAGTTTTCCGATACTGGAAATCAATTAAAATTGCTGATCAAAACAAAAATGGTGACCTCCACCACTTTCAGCCAGTCGTTCCCCGTGAATGAAACGCCTGCGCCGCCGACGATTACCTGTGCCAACGATAGTTTGTATTCCAGTTACAGCAGTTCCAATGTCTGGCTGGCCTCCAACCAGACCACTATTTTGGGCTTCGGCCAGTCGTATCACCCAACGGCTGCAGGGACGTACTATGTAAAATACAACGATGCGAATTGCCCGTCTATTTCCGATGCTTTTCATTACATGCCGGGCTGTTCGGCCGTTGCAACGGAAGAAATTGCGGGCGAATCGTCGTTGCTGGTTTTTCCCAATCCTACCTCGGGTTTGTTTGAGATAGCCTTGCCGGTAGCAGGAAAAAACCGCAACTGGACATGCCGTATATCGGACATTCAAGGCAAGGTGATCGACCAAATTACACCGGTACCCACCGAAAACGGTACGCTGCAGATGAATGTATCACTTTTACCGTCCGGCGTTTATTTTCTGCAAGTATCGGATGGGGAAATGACGTATCGGGAAAAGGTGATCAGAGCATAAGAGAGCGTGAGAGATGTGAGAGCGTGAGAGATGTGAGAGTTCGTAGAGTTGACCGCTTCGCTATATGTAGATCCAACTTTGAAGCGAAGCGGTCAACTCTACGAACTCTCACATCTCTCACGCTCTCACCCTCTCACGCTCTCACCCTCTCACGCTCTCACCCTCTCACGCTCTCACCCTCTCACGCTCTCACCCTCTCACGCTCTCACGCTCTCACCCTCTCACGCTCTCACCCTCTCACGCTCTCACCCTCTCACCCTCTCACATCTCTC
>JAIUPL010000023.1 GCA_020160935.1 Bacteroidota bacterium
AATGCGACTTCCCATTCCCTGGTGTGCAACTAAAGTTGCCGCTCTTTGAATCCTAAAAAGTACTACGACTTTTTGAAACTCATGATACTATGACTTAATGAAACTCGGCAGTCCTGAGTCCTAAGTCCGTAGAGTTGACCACGTTACTTTGGAAACTACAGTTAAGAATGCCAAAGTAACGTAGTCAACTCTACGGACTTAGGACTCAGGACTCACGACTCAGGACTTCCCGTTGTAACCTTTTCCCCAAATCCCGTGTCTCGTACAACATCACCCGGAAAAGCCGCGTACACCTGCCCGGCATACCCTAAAAGGCAGGCGTACTATCAAACAAAATGGCAGCCACCCTTTCTGACGAGATATTAATAGAACAAGCCCGCAACGGGCGCCAAACGGCTTTTGCCATGCTGGTAAAACGGTATGAGCAATATGCTTTTACGCTGGCGTTCCGTTTTGTAAAAAACAGGGAAGATGCACACGAGGTAGCGCAGGATGCTTTTTTGAGAGCCTTCCGGTATTTGCCCGATTTCCGGGGTGATGCGAAGTTCAGCACCTGGTTGTACAAAATTGTGTATTCCACGGCACTGAATTTTTTGCGCAAGCAACACCCGGAAATTTTGTCGACCGACGATGAAAACCGCCCGGTGCGACTGCCCGACGAAGGTATGCCGGATGCCTCGCAAGCCATGGAACGCAACGACCGGAATGCCGCTTTGCAGCGCGCTATTCAGATGTTGTCGCCCGATGATGCCGGTATTATCACACTCTTTTACCTGTATGAGCACAGCCTGGAAGAAATTTGCCAGATCACGGAAATGACCATGACCAATGCCAAAACAAAACTTTGCAGGGCTCGTCAACGTTTAAAAAACATAGTGGAAGATCGTTTTTCCGCTGAAATCGCTTATTGATATGGAACCATCATTTGAGTTGACCGAAGACATGCTGTGGGACTATGCCGACGGCCTCCTTTCCCCGGCAGAAAAAACGCAGGTGGATAAGTACCTGGATGTGCACCCGGAGCAGCGCGCCATGCTCGATGCGATTGTGGCAGAAAAACGCCATTTTTCCGCGCTGCCGCTCGAACACCCCGACGCTGGTTTTTCTGATCGGGTGATGGCCGCCTGGGCTACGGAGCAAAGCGGCAAGACGGATATTTCGTCGGATAAAAGCCGCGACTGGATCATCTATGGCATTGGAGGGCTGCTGGCGGTGTTTCTGCTGTTGCCCATTGCCATGATTTTTGTTTCTGCACCCGATGCCGCACCCATGGGAATTGATCCATCCAGTTATATCCCCGAGATTCCCTGGGAGCAAATTTTTTCCGGCCCGGTCGCTCGCTTCGGCATGCCGCTTGCATTGCTGTTTTTTGCTTTCAGGTTTTTAGACCAATATTTGCAGCAGAAAAAAGTGCTTGCTCAATTGCAGGTGTAAGTGCATGGAAAAGGACAAGAAAAAGACAAAATTCATCTTTCAGCCCGAATATCCGGGCGGACCGAAGGAACTGACCAAGTTTATTTATGCGCAACTGAAATACCCGCAGTCTGCGCTGGAGTCGGGTATAGAAGGCACTGTGCTGGTCGAATACGATATTGACTATCAAGGATTTGTAATAGCCACCCGCGTATTGCACAGTCTCGGAAAAGTATTTGATGAAGAAGCCGCCCGGGTGGTTCGACTGCTGAAATTCGACGTTCCCAGGAACCGGGGCGTCCATGTGGTTTTCCACCAAAAAGCGCGGATCAAATTCACCAAACCGCAACCCCAACCGGTGCAACCTGCGCAAATGCAGGTATCGTACACAACGGTAAGCAATTCGCCCGAACCAGCAAAGAAAGAACCAGCGAAGGAAGGGAAAACGTATACGTATACTGTAAGGGTTGATAAAGGTTGATGGGGTTGATAGGGTTGATGAGGTTGATAGGGTTGATAAAAGTTGATGAGGGTTGATAAGTGTTGATATTCATCGGCTCGATGAAGTGAAAAATCTTCCTACCCGAGCCGATGAATATCAACACTTATCAACCCTCATCAACTTTTATCAACCCCATCAACCCCTACTTCGGCACCTTGATCTTATACGTTTTTCCCGCCTTATTGGTCAGTTTGTTATCAATCAGCCAGGGGTTGTACAATTTGAGCATGCGGTAATTGGTGCCATGTTCGCGGGCGAAATCGCCCCAGTTGGCTACGGGCCCGCTCACTTCCACTGTTTTGAAATTGTCCTGCACCGGGTACAAGTGGTCTTTTTCCACCGTGTACTCGTACAAATCGGGGTGTTCCATTACTTCCTTGATGGCTACGATGCGGAACGGATAGCGCATGGTTTCGTCGGCAGCCAGGTTGAGTTCGTAAAAGGATTTGGCGCGTTGAATCGCCATTTCTTCGGCAATGCGGCCCGGGCCACCGTTGTAGGCGGCTGCAGCCAGCGTCCAACTGCCGAGGCGTTCTTTTTCTTTTCTCAGGTATTTGCAGGCGGCATGGGTGGCTTTCTCGAGGTGATAACGTTCGTCTACTTCACTGTTTACTTCGAGGTTGTAGCCGTCGGCGGCGCTTTTCATAAATTGCCATACGCCACGCGCACCCGCCGGCGAGTTGGCATTTGACAAAGCGCTTTCCGCTACGGCCAGGTATTTCAGGTCTTCCGGCACACCTTCCTCTTTCATAATGGGAATGATGGTCGGGAAAATGGCATTGGCGCGTTTGATGGCCAGAATGGTTTGCGAATGGAAATAAACATTGCGCAGCAATTCGGCATCCAGTCGCTGGCGCACATCCCAGTTGTCCATCGGCAGCGCTTCGCCGCAAAAGTCAAAATCCTTGTCGAGGTTGATGGATCGAACATGCTGATCGGGGCCTGTAAAACCGCCGCCGTCGCCGCCTTTAAAAGAGGAAAAAAACAGCGCTCCCAGGCCAAACAGCAGCAACACATTGAATACCAAAAGAATACGGGCACTTTTCGTCCATTCCATAGTCGATAACTTTTAAACAGTGTGATGATACAAAGGTAACGCAAAAGCGTTCAGTTTTGTATGTATGGCGGTGGTGAGCGCAAAAATGCATGTGGGAGGATTCATATTTTTTTTCAAAAAAACTGATCGGACAATACTCCTACAATGGTTTGAAAATCAAGGCAATAGTTCATAACATCACCCTGCCGCGCCGCGCTCCCAACATTTTTTTTACGAAAAATTTCAAGCCCCCCTGTGACCATTTTCAAATACGCCGTTCAAAAGAGGCTTTTCCACAAGAGCCAGTGAAAAGCACTGCCGGGCAACCATGAGTAAAATAACAAGGGAAGATTAAACGACTGTCATGCAGCAATTGCACTTAAGTCACAACGCGTTGACAATCCATTTCTTAAAAACCGATTTCTAATCACAACGCTTCTGCTGTAAGGCTACAACAGGACAAGCAAAAACAAACGAAGTAGCCCGGCAAACGCATAGCAAAACAAACAGCAAACACAAACACTACTATTAGAGGCGTACCATACATCCTGTATTTCACCCAATCAACGCCTCAAAATTTCCCAAACGAAGGCCATACCAAAACCGGTGAGCCGGCGCTTTCCCAAGCAGCCCGGACCATTAAACCGCATACTATGTGAACGCTACCCTGCATCGGAAAACCGGTGTGGGGTTTCTTGTTGGAGAAGTGGTAGTTTTGTGGGGTTGATAGGGTTGATAAGGTTGATAGGGTTGATAGGGTTGATAGGGTTGATAGGGTTGATAAGGGTTGATGAGGGTTGATGAGGGTTGATATTCATCGGCTCGATGAAGTGAAAAATATCCCTACCCGAGCCGATGAATATCAACCCTCATCAACCCTCATCAACCCTATCAACCCTATCAACCCTATCAACCCTCAAAAAAACATCCACATGTCAACAAAAAAAACGACTGCCTCTCCCAAAATCCCCGCGGCCTTGCAGGAAAAAGCCAATACCATTGCGGAAATGCTGGACAAACTGTATCCGCAGACGCCCATTCCGCTCCAACACAAAGACCCGTACACGTTGCTGGTAGCCGTCCTGCTGTCGGCACAATGCACCGATGCGCGGGTGAACATC
This sequence comes from Bacteroidota bacterium, assembly GCA_020160935.1. Lineage (GTDB taxonomy): Bacteria > Bacteroidota > Bacteroidia > Chitinophagales > Saprospiraceae > M3007. Next base: position 4,073 of record JAIUPL010000023.1, read on the forward strand.
ATTACGCCCTACCTTTTTGCTGCGGCAGATAATCCGCAGGATATGTGCAAATTATCAGTCGAGGAAATTAGACAACTCATTCGCACCTGCGGTTTTTCCAATGTGAAATCAAAAGCCATTTGGGAACTCTCCCATATCCTGGTAGACAAATACAATGGCATCGTGCCCGATACCTTCGAAGCACTCGAAGCACTGCCGGGGGTGGGCCATAAAACGGCATCCGTGGTCATGTCGCAGGCATTTGGGTATCCCGCTTTTCCGGTTGATACCCATATTCATCGCCTGGCCGCCCGCTGGGGCCTCAGCAGCGGTAAAAACGTGGAACAAACCGAGCGCGACCTCAAGGCGCTGTTTCCGGAGTCGACCTGGAATAAATTGCACCTGCAAATTATCTTTTATGGCAGGGAGTATTGCCCGGCGCGGGGGCATAAGGTGGAGAAGTGCCCTATTTGTAAAACAGTCCTGAGTCCTACTGAGTCCTGAGTCCTAAGTCCTAAGTCCGTAGAGTACACCTTTGTACCCTTGGCATTGCCAACAACAAATACCAAGGATACAGAGGTGTACTCTACGGACTTAGGACTTAGGACTCAGGACTCAGGACTTAGTAGGACTTACTCCTGACCATCGTCAAAATCGTCGCCAACGCCACTGTTTCGCCCGTTTCATCATACACATCCACCAGCCATTTGACGATACCGCGCGGAATGGCAGCAATGCCTTCGCGGGAAGGATCGTGTTCCTGCAAGGCTTTTTCCTTGACCGTCAGTTTGACGCCGATGGTCATGCCCGGATAAACAGGTTTGATAAAACGGCATGATTCAAGGCCGTAATTGAGCAAAACAGGCCCTTTTTTAGGGTCAGCGAAGAGGCCCGCGGCTTTCGACAGGATGAAATACCCATGCGCTACCCGCCCTGTAAACGGCGTACCTTCCAACGAAGTCGCGTCCATGTGCGCATAAAAATGGTCGCCGCTCACATTGGCGAAGTTGTGAATATCGGCTTCTGAAACGGTGTGTTTGGCAGTAATCAGCGTTTCACCGACAAACAAATCTTCAAAGTATTTTTTGAACGGGTGTATCGGCGTTTCGGTTTGCGCAGCGCCCACCTGATATTGCTCCGTAACGGCTGTAAGATCGGTCGGATGCCCCTGAATGGCCGTGCGTTGCATATAATGCAGTACGCCCCGCATACCGCCCAGTTCCTCGCCGCCTCCGGCGCGGCCGGGGCCGCCATGTACGAGCATTGGCATAGGCGAGCCGTGGCCCGTGCTTTCTTTGGCCGATGTGCGGTTCAGGATGTGTATGCGGCCGTGGAAAGCGCCGGCTTCCAGCACGTATGCACGCATGGTAGCCGGGTCGTGGGTGCAGATGGTCGACACCAGCGAACCTTTGCCCATATTGGCCAGTTGAATGGCATCGTCCAGCGTTTTGTAAGGCATCAGGGTAGAAATCGGGCCGAAACACTCCGTTTCATGGCTGGCAGTTTTTACAAAAGGCTGGTCGTTGAGTAGCAGCACCGGCGGAATGAAAGCGCCTTTCTGCTGATCGGCGCCTACTACTTCAAAGGCGTCGGGGTTGCCAAAAACAATGGGCGTTTCAGGAATTAGTGACGTAAGTTTTTCCCGCACGCGCTCCAGTTGCATGCGGTTGATGAGGGCACCCATGCGTACACCTTCTACGGAAGGATCGCCTACCACGTTTTTAGCCAGTTCTTTCGACAGGGCCTGTTGCACGGCTTCCAGCAGGTGTTCTGGAGCAAGAATACGGCGCACGGCGGTGCACTTTTGCCCGGCTTTCGTAACCATTTCCCGGCGGCACTCTTTGATAAACAGGTCAAACTCGGGCGTGCCAGGTTCGGCATCGGGGGCAAGAATTGCTGCATTCAGCGAGTCGGCTTCCATGGTAAACGGCACGGAATGCGCAATAATAGCCGGGTGTGCACGCAGGTTCCGGCCCGTTTCGGCGGAGCCGGTAAACGTCACCACATCCTGGCTTTGCACCGGATCGAGGATGCCCCTACCAGCGCCCACCACGAGTTGCAGGGCGCCTTCCGGCAAGATACCCGAAGCGATAATGTCGCGGAACATGGCCTCCGTAAGGTAGGAGGTTTGTTCGCTGGGTTTGACGACCGCAGGAACGCCTGCCATCAAATTGGCGGCTACTTTTTCCAGCATGCCCCAGATCGGAAAGTTGAAGGCGTTGATGTGTACGGCTACGCCGTGTTTGGGCGTCAGAATATGATGGCCGATAAAGGTATTTTCCTTGGAAAGGCGTATAGTTTCCCCTTCCACATAATAAGGCTGGTCGGGAAATCGGCGGCGCAGGCTGCTGAAGGCAAACAAATTGCCGATGCCGCCTTCGATGTCGACCCAGGAATCGGCGCGGGTAGCACCCGTTTGGTGTGACACGCGGTAGTAATGTTCCTTGCGCTCGAGCAGGTACAAGGCCAGGGCTTTGAGCATCCGCCCGCGCTCCGGAAAGGTCATGCGGCGCAGCACAGGACCGCCCGTTTTGCGGCTGTATTCGAGGATTTGGGCGAAATCGAGGCCTTCACTGCTGGCCGTGCTGATCAGTTCTCCGCTCAGGGCATGGTACTGCGGAATACCATCACCGTCGCCCGGTATCCACTTTCCGAGCACATAATTTGATAGAGATTGCATGGTTGGGCTGGTTTGAGGGCGCAAAGGTCGGAAAAAAAAGTCAACAGTCGACAGTCAAGAGTCGACAGTCGGCATTTGTGGAGAGGTGGATGTCTGGACTTTCTTCAAATTCAATAAAAAACCATATTTACTCAAGCCCAACTCGCGTTTCCAACACTTTTTCAGTGCCTCACCTTTGTGTCATTGTTTCACGTAAACATCATGCACATGAAAAAGAATATTGTTACGACCGTTTTTTGCCTGTTGGTGTTGTCGGCATTTTCCCAAAATACACCTGCCCTGAAAGAAAAAGTCGGCGTTTTATACATCGATTCCAAAGGTTTTTCGCTCGACCCGGTTCAAATGGGCAACCTCACCCGCCTCGAACTCGACAAAACCTGCGTGTACGAGGTGCTCGACAAATACGACGTACAGTACCTGATTGAAAAAGAAGGCCTGAAACCCGACAACTGCTACGGCAAAATTTGCCTGGTAGAAACGGGTCGCAAACTGCGCGCCGACAAAATGCTCACCGGCTCGGTGGAATTGCTCGGCGAACGCGTGGTGGTATCGTTCCGACTCATCGACATCGGTACCGAATCGGTAGAAAAAAGCCAGGTTATGGAATTTCTCAACCTGCGCCCGCAGGTGCAGTTGATGATCGAACTGACGCTTCGCCAAATGCTGGGGCTGCCCAATGACCCGAATGTAGTCAACAAACTCACCCAAGCCGACGACTACGAAAGCGCCCTGAACCTGCCCGATGTGGCCAAACTGAATCTCTCAGGGCCACGGATGGGTATGACTGTTTTCACCGGCGATATTGTGCGTCGACTGGAAGATACCGAGCGCAACGGCGGACTGAACGTGCGGCCGATCATGTTTCAGTTTGGTTATCAATTTGAAACGACGTACCTGAACCAGGGTGGTTTGCAGGCCTTGTTCGAATTCATTCCCATCATCACCGGACTCGATCAGGGGCAGGTGTTGCCCAGCCTGAGTATCTTGCACGGAGTGCGCAGCAATAAAAACGGCTTTGAATTTGCTTTCGGCCCCATTCTGTATGTCAACAAGGAGGCCGACGGCTTTTACAACAATGGTACGTGGACGCGCCTGGTCGATTGGGAACGAGCCAACCCGGATACGCCAGCGCCGGCGGAAGTGACGCGCAAATTAGACAGCAGGGGCGAACCTCGCCTGACATCTTCTTTTGTATTTGCGTTTGGCAAATCGTTCAAATCCGGAAAGATGAATATCCCGATCAATGCGTTTTTTATTCCCAATAAGTCGGGGCACAGGTTTGGTATATCGGTAGGGTTTAATGGGCGTGGCTGACAGAGTGTATTTCCCGTAGAGTGGTTTCCCGCAGATTTACGCAGATTTTTCCGCAGATTTACGCAGATCGTAGAGTACACCTTTTTTAGATGATCAAATAAAATGCGTCTACTCTACGATCTGCGTAAATCTGCGGAAAAATCTGCGTAAATCTGCGGGAAACCACTCTACGGGAAATTACTTTACAGGAAATTAATTTGCGGGAAACTACTCTACCGCACTCACCTCACTTCGAGTAGAATAAAACCCGCTTCCAACGGATCCAGATTTTCCTGCAAAGCATCCAAAAATGCATCGCCATATTTGAGCATGTACGGCAGGAAATTATCGGTGCGTTCCTGCAAGCCATTGCCGGGAAACAGTTTTTCCTTGAGCGCGCGCATTTGATTGAGCGTCACTTCATGTTTTTGTTTTTCGGCGCGCAGCAGGCGGCCTTGCCATTGTTCGAAAGCGGCCACCGATTTGGTTTCGTCGGCCCGCACGGCCTTTTCGAGCGTGGGGTCGATGGCCACGGCTTTAGCAGTGATCTGGTCAAAAATGGACTTTAATTCCGCGATTTCCTGTTCCAGGCTCACTTCGCCGGAAGCATTGGCAGCAATGTATTCGCGCACCAGCGATTCCGTATCTTCAAAAAACCGGGCGGGAGAAAATCCGAATTTCGCCAGTTTTTTTTGCGCGTCCTGATCCAGCCAAAGCACTGAATTGCGGCGCACCAGCATGGGAAATGCCACTTTGAAATGTGCGAACAGGGAGCGCCGTTCGAGCCAGTAGGCCAGTTCGCCACCGCCGCCTACATAAGCCAGGTTCGGCAGGATCGTTTCCTGATACAGTGGCCGCAACACCACATTCGGGCTGAATCGCTCGGGATGCAGGTCGAGTTCGGCCATGATTTCGGCCTCCGAAAAACTCAGGCTGGTTTGCAAAACGCGGTACATCCCGTCTTCCAGGACAATGCGCTGGCGCATGCCGGGTTTCAAGTAAAACAGGTTAATGTCGCGCGGTGCAGCTTGTGTTTTAAATCCCAGTTGGTTGAGTTGTGCAATGGTTTGTCCCACCAGATGAACGGAAGGCTGTTCGAGCAGTTCGGCTTGTATGACCGGAATAAAATGCCGTTTCAGGGCAGGGTCGTTCATATCGAGTACCACCAACCCGTATTTTCCCAAAAATTCGTGGAGCAGTGCACGCGTCGCATCGGCAAAGGTAGCAGCCGATGTACAGGCCTTTTGGACGCGTTCGAACAGGGCATGTGCCGACTCGCTTTCACCCAGAATGGTACGCAATTCCTCCAGAACGGGCGCCAGGGTTTTAGCATCCATGACGCCAGTCGGGCCTTCCGTGCCGGGCTGCCACAAGAGTTGTTTGCCAAACAAATTGACCTTGTTGACTTCATCGATATCGTGGTCCTCACTGCCCAGCACAAATACAGGAACGATGCGATTTTTGCCGCCCCGATGGGCCTCCACCTTTTTTGCCAGATTGATGGTTGTCAGCGCTTTGTAAATGAAATAGAGCGGCCCCAGGAGCAGGCTCGGCTGGTGCGCGGTGGTCACCGTAAAAGTGCTTTCCAGCGCCAGGGCATCGATGTTTTCCGAAACTTCCGGGCGTACAGGAAGGTCGGCGTACTGGCGACGCAGCACCTCCGTCAAATCTTTTCTTGGAAAAACGCCCTGCGCTTTCAGGCGAATCACTTCATCAAAAGCATCCAGCCGGACAGGGTGCACGTAAAAAGGTGTTAACTGAGGATCACCCGTGGCATATGCCACATCAGTTTTCGATAGTTGGGGCGCCTGTTCGTAAGGCAGGAAGGTTTTGTGTGTGAGCATACGTGCAACAGTGAAAGCGCAAAACTCCAAAAGTTGCATAAAGGTTCAAAGAAAAGTTGACAGGCATCTTGAATGACCGTTCGCAGGGGCGCCCCTTGTGGTCGCCCTCGTAAATCAATCGTGTTTTTAGCGGGGAAGGAGTACATCGCCGGTTTTGTCTTCGGTGGTTCCGTTTCGGTAATGAATGCGCGCCAGCCAGGTGTACACGCCCGGCTCGGCCCATTGACCGCGGAAACGACCATCCCAGCCCTGTTCCGGCGCGTTGGGTAAAAAATCGCGCCGCTCGAACACCAGGCTTCCCCAACGGTCATACACCTGTAGCCAATCGAGTTTTTCTACCACTAAAGGATTGGCATACAAAGTAAAATAAGCATTGGCGCCACTTCCCTCGGGGCTGAAAACGTTGGGGGCATACACGGCCGGCGCTATCACCTGTATTGCGATGGAAGCCGTGGCACTGCATCCGGCGCTGTCGGTCACCATTAACTGATAGGTAGTATTTGACAAGGGCCTTGCCAGTGGCATAGGGCATCGGTCGCAACTCAAACCCTGTGAAGGGCTCCATTCAAATAAGGCCATTTGCGCAGGTTGTACCTGAGGCTGCAAAAGCATGGCCTGGCCTGAAACGAGTGTCGTATCGGGCTGCAAAAACACCTGCGGCGGCGCTACTGTGCTCAGTTCAAACGACACGGTATCGCGGCATATTCCCTGCTCGAGAAACAGCGTGTATGCGCCCGCTTGCAATCCCTGAAAGATGGTATCCTGCCCGAAAGCAATACCGTCGAGACTGGTCATCACATCCGGACCTGATAGTGAAAAAGCCACGGTGCCCAGACTGTCCAGACAACCCGGTTGTGTCAACTGAAGATTGGAAATTTCGGGCGACAATCGCTCTACCATGATCGTATGCGTTGAATCACAACCATTTATATCCGGGAAAGACTGGGTAAAAACGCCGGAAGTGGAAACGTAATTTCCAAACACCAGCGTCGAATCGCCCGCACAAATGGTGCGCGTTTCTGACGTTGGAACAGGTGCAGGGAAAACACCGACTGTTACGGTGTGCAGCGAATCGCAGCCATTTAAATTGGTGAAAGTTTGGGAAAATACGCCTGCCGTAAATACGTAATTCCCAAACACCAGCGTCGAATCGCCTGCGCAAATCGTACGCATTTCTGAAGTCGGAACAGGGGCCGGAAATACGCTCACCTTGATGGTATGCAGTGAATCACAACCGTTTACATTGGGAAATATTTGGGAAAATACGCCCGCCATAGAAACGTAATTACCGAAAACCAGCGTCGAATCGCCTGCACAAATCGATCGCATTTCAGCCGTAGGAACAGACGCTGGAAAAACGCTAACGGTAATGGTATGTGTTGAATCACAACTATTTACATCCGGAAATATTTGGGAAAAAACGCCCGCTGTGGATACATAATTCCCAAACACCAGCGTCGAATCGCCCGCGCAAATCGCACGTGTTTCTGACGTCGGAACAGGCGCAGGGAATACACTGACGGTGATGGTATGCGTTGAATCACAGCCGTTGATATCCGGAAATATTTGGGAAAATACGCCCGCCGTAGATACGTAGTTCCCAAACACCAGCGTGGAGTCGCCTGCACAAATCGTGCGCGTTTCGCCCGTAGGTACAGGTGCAGGGAATACACTCACTGTGATGGTATGCGTTGAATCACAACCGTTTACATTCGGAAATATTTGGGAAAACATGCCTGCTGTGGAAACGTAATTGCCAAACACCAGCGTCGAATCGCCCGCACAAATCGCGCGCGTTTCTGTCGTGGGCACAGGTGATGGGAATATACTGACCGTGATGGTATGCGTTGAATCACAACCGTTTACATCCGGAAATATTTGGGAAAAAACCCCCGCCGTGGAAACGTAATTCCCGAACACCAGCGTCGAATCGCCCGCACAAATCGCGCGCGTTTCTGTCGTTGGAACAGGTGCTGGAAACACCATAACGGTAATCGTATGTGTTGAATCACAGCCATTTACAACGGGAAATATTTGTGAAAAAACGCCCGCCGAGGAAATGTAATTGCCAAATACCAGCGTCGAATCTCCTGCACAAATCATGCGCGTTTCGGATGATGGAACGGGCGCAGGGAACACACTCACAGTAACGGAATGCAGTGAATCACAGCCATTTACATCGGGAAAGGCTTGAGAAAACACCCCAGCCGTGGAAACGTAATTACCAAACACCAGCGTCGAATCGCCTGCACAAATCATGCGCGTTTCAGAAGATGGAACGGGCGCAGGAAAAACGCCTACCGTGATCGTATGTACCGAATCGCAGCCGTTGGTATTGACAAAAGTTTGGGAAAATACGCCCGCAGTGGAAACGGAATTCCCGAATACCAGTGTGGAATCACCCGCGCAAATGTTCCTTGTTTCAAAAGTGGAATCGATCGTCCAGGCGGTCACCTGCACCACAATCGTAGAGTCGCAGCCGCTTGGTTTGGTGTATTTAAAAACATGCGTGCTGTCTGGTGGTATCGGGATACCGTTGAAAGTGTAGGAGGTACCCGGACAAACTTTTGCATTGATTTGTTGCATCGACGCATCTGAAACCACCCGAACACTATCACGGCGGGTATTAGCACAGTTATCCGTCGCTTGCAGCCAGTAAGTGCCCGGCAGCGTGGCAGTGAAGGTAGGCCCGGTGGATCCATCCTGCCACAAATACGTGGAAAAACCATTGCTCGAAACCAGGAGGTGCCCGCCTGGCGGACACCCGGAGCGGTCGGGCCCCAGGTTGAGCGTGGGGGGCGGAAACAGGCCAAACTGAACACGGTTGTTTTGATAATCGCATTCCTGCACAGGGAAAGCCAGGTCGAAGGGCAGTGGAATGGCCGTATTGCCGGCATCATTGGCCACCAGATTGAATGTCACCGGCGAGAAAGGCAGGTCGGTTACAAATATCATACAACTGTCGGGCATCAACGGCGTGGTACGCGCCAGCAGGGTGCCACCGCGCACTGCATTTCCGGAAAAAGGATTTCCAAAACGATACCAGGAAATAAATAAACTGTCTTTGAACGGCACGCCGCCCTGGTTGCAAATGCGCAGGGTAAGGGTAAAAGTGGCGCCATGGCACACATTGCTCACCAGTTCCATCGAAATATCAGGCGTGGGCAGATAGGCTTCATCGGCACGACCATATTTAGGCGCCTGAAAGGAAAAGTTGTTCATGGGGCGCTTCCCGCTACCCGCAGCAGGCATTTCGAGGTGCCCCTGCTGCTGTGCGATGGGCACCGTCAGGTCGTCGTTGATATTGACCACATTGTAGGCATACTGGTTCCAGACATCGCGGGCGGGCATCCACGTGTGATGACCGGTAGATTTGCAGCCGATCACATTCAGAATACCATAGTTGGGGTCGGTCGGGCCGCCGTTGCCGTCAATAACCGTCGTAATGATTTCTGCCTGATTATCGCCATCCACGTCTGCAATAACAGGAAATTCAAACCCTGTTACAGGGTACATGTTCAAATAAGCAAGTGTACGGTCGGTGCCCACGCCCGGCGGAAACGGACCTGCGCCGCCGTACAGAATGCGCAAACTCGCCTCGTTTCGGGCCACCAATTCCTGCACGCCATCATTATTGAAATCGAAACTGCTCACCCCCCCATACCCCAGGATATCATCGGTAGGCATGGTCCACCACAATGGCGAAGCGGGGTTGGCCATAGCAGCGTGCATGTTGTAACAACCAATCCAGAAATTGTTGGTATTCACTATTTCAGGCCAATCCTGTGCATATCCCTGCTGGGTATCGTCATATACATTGGAAATGGAAAGCACGCCCGGATGATCGCCCGGTGTCGGGTTGGTGCTGGGCATAAATCGCCAGAACCCGGTTTTATTCCAGGCCAGGATGCCAAACTGCCCGTTTCGTGCGCAGGCTGTCACCACCTCCGGCGTACCATCTAGGTCGAGGTCAGCCACGGCGGTAAAACCGTCGGTAAAGCCCTGTCCGGACGTCGTATTGATATTGCGCTGTATTTTTATTTGTACACCATCCCCATCGTTCGGGTCGAGGTCGATGGAATAAATGGCATAACCGGCAGCAATTTCCAGCCCTGCACAATCGGGATCGCCATTGCAGTCGGCAGGCGTAAGCAGATCAGCAGCAAAAGGGCTGCACAGATCCGAATTGATACGCCCGTACGGGCCGGCGCCTTTTACAATTCTGTTCAACTGTGGTGCAGCAGGATTGCTCAGATCCAGGGCATACACCTCGTTTCCGGCGTACAGTTCGGACATGCCATCACCATCAAAATCGGCAGGATAGACTACATTATACCCATTGGCAACCAGGTCAGTAGAAGTAATCCACAACTGCATGGGCGGTGTGGATGCAGGGTTGAAGCCGTGGTAAATGCGAATCCGCTGGTCGGAGCCGATAAAAAACAACTCCGGGTTTCCGTCTCGATCCAGGTCTGCAATAGCAGGCTCTCTTGCAAACGTCGAAATGGTCATGCGAGGCGGGTTGTTGCTGTCGCTTCCGTCGCCTTTAAAAATCAGCATTTCCCGTGTAGCCTGTGCAAGAGCATAGGTGAACACGACGATTTCCGGAAGGGTGTCCTGCCCGGGGTTGAGATTACCTACAATTGGGGTAACGGTAGAGAAAATATCGTCTTGCGCATTGAACCATTCCACCTGCATTTGAAAATTGGCAGGCATAGAGGTCACCTTGCAATCCCCCAAAGAGTCGCATGGGCAATCCTGATGGTCGAAACAATCGATCAGGGCATCGCCATCATCATCCAGCCCGTTGTCGCATATTTCCTGGGAAGAAGATAATGCGGAAAAATGGATATGTTCATTGGATTGGGCAAAAGCGCATGAAATGGCTATAAAAAAGATTAAAATCGGCGGTATTAAACTTTTCATTGTTGGGAGTTGAAATGTGTTTTTGGTGTGGAGACCTCACCCCCCGGCCCCCTCTCCAACGGAGAGGGGGAGCGAGTACCCTTGGCTTTTTCAGATATGAGGCCAAGCGGGAAGTCACCCCCTCTCCGTTGGAGAGGGGGCCGGGGGGTGAGGTTCCCCGATCCCTATTTCACCCGTTTCACGTAAAAGTACGTCGGCCCTTGTTCCAGGTACGTGAGCGGGTCTTTATGCAGGTTACGGTCGGCTTTTTCGCTGGGCAAGATAGCGCCGCCTTTCACCACAAAGGCGTATTGAAGGGTTGTTTCTTTGCCGTCTTTGTCCTTTAGCAGCACATCGACGGTATAATTGCCGTCTTTCAAGTCTTCTTTTTTCAAAAACTTTTTGGAGCCGGCGCCAGTGCCAGTAGCCACCACAGGATAGGCATGGAGCGTGCCGTCAAATTTGCCCCATTTGCCATTGCGCACCTGTATGTTGCCCGACTCCATACCGTTGCCTACATTCTGGATGCGATATGCGCCGGCCATTTTTCCATCGCGGTACAGTTTTATCATGTAGTCGTAGTACTTGACCACATCCCAGTTGGCCTGGTTGGTAATGGCTGTGTTCACATCGGTGTAGTAGAAACTGAAAATGAAGTCTTTGTCGGGTCCGAACTCTACCCTGCCCCAGTTTTCCCAGGGGCCTTTGAGGAAATACAGGTCGTGCACGGGTGCATACGGGTCGGGGTTGTTCTTTTTTTCCACACTGAACGGGTACGTGTAAAACTGCCGGGTGCCTGCCCAAAAACGGAGTTCGTACTGGCCTTCCTTGAGGTTGACGGAGTAGGCATAGTTTCGCCCGGTCAGTTGTTTTACGTTGTAGAGCGGCAAAATGTATGGTTTTGCTTCATAGTGCAGCGTGCCTTTGATGGCGCCCGTAGCCATATCCACTACTTCCAGGCGCAGTATGGGCGTGGGGTTATCATAACTGGCATAACCTACCGAAGCGCCACTTTTGGTTTTTTGGGGCAGGAAGATCGCTTCGAGGTTGTTGACGTAAAATTCGCCATTGGTGATGTTGTAGTACCAGTTGCTTTCATTGAGCAAGGAGGCCCAGGTAAGGGCCGGTGGGAACGGCTGCGATTCAAAATCAAGTTCTACATCGGAAGGTGGAACTGGCTGGTCGGAAGAGGCCGATCGACTCTGCTGGCTCGGTTTTTTGCTGGTTACCGGCTGATCGGACTTTGCAGGCTTTTCAACGGGTGTTTCTACCGGTGCCGGGCTGGCGCTTTGCGCGGCAGGTTGTTCGGTTTTGGCTTCTTCTTTTTTGTCCTTCCCAAAATTTTTGGCTTTGTTTTTCAGGTCGCCAATTTGAGCATTGGCGACCAGTGAAAAACAAATGAAAAAGAGCAAAAGCGTGTGTTTTTTGTTAAGTGTCGGCATGGGAAATGAGAGGTGAGAGGTGAAAGGTGAGAAGTGAGAGGCGAGTCTGGCGGTTGTAATTTTGCCCCTTGCCCCTTGTCTCTTGCACAATATCCGGCCTCCTCGCCACCCCGGCAAGTGCCGTATGACAAGCGACTAAACCCATTGATTCAACGCCGGGATTCCTTTATTCTATTGCGGAGGGAAGGTTGATACTATTCAGCAAATCAAGCAGTTGCGATTTTTTTCGCTGTGCGACAGGCAGGATGTGCCCGTCGCTCATTTCCACTTCGCCGGAGAAGCGATTGTAGTAGCGGCGCAGGTGATCGAGATTGATCAGGTGCGATTTGTGGATACGCTCAAATTGGTAAGGCTGCAGGATAGCCTCCATATCCTTGAGGGTTTTGGCGATCAGCAGTTTGCTATGATCGTCAAAATGGACGGTCGTGTAATTTCCGTCGGACGCGCAACGCACAATATTTTTTACATAATACAGGTGAACGCCGTCGGCAGTAGTAAGGGCTACCCGAGCCGCAGAGGGGCCGTGTTGCAGTTGTTGCATCAGGCTGCGGAGTTGGGCATTGAATTCCGACTGGCGGCTGTGCATGACTTTGGCAACCGCCGCTTTCAGTTCTTCTGCATCGACGGGTTTGAGCAGGTAATCGAGTGGCGAAAACTTGATAGCACGCAATGCATACTCGCTGTAAGCCGTGGTAAAAATGACCTTGCAATGGCTGCAATCTACATTTTGAAGAATATCGAACCCGGAGCCGTCGGTCAGTTGAATATCCAGAAACAGCAAATCGGCACGCGGATGCGCCTCGATCGTATGAATGGCCTCGATCACTGAACCCGCTTCTGCCATGATGCGAATTTCAGGACAATGCAGTTTGATGTCCAGCGTCAGCGAAGCCCGTGCCGCCGGTTCGTCGTCAATGAGGATCGCGTTGATCATGGTGATGATTTTTTTGAAATGGAATAAACAGCGTGACGGCCGTACCCGCAGCCACGCCCTGTTCATCGTACAAATCCTGAATTAGAACGGCCGGCGCTGATTGTTCCGGCTTGAGCAATTGCAACCTTTCTGTAGTAATTTGTGTGGCCAGGTGCTTGTGTTCGCTCTGCAGGCGCATCAGGGAAGCGGCCGATCGGCCAATGCCATTGTCGCGGATATGCACCTTGATTTCGGTATTGTTCAGGTCAAACTTGATCGATACCAGCCCCCCTTTGGGCCGGGGAACCAGCCCGTGAATGACCGCATTTTCCACAAAGGGCTGAATCAGCATGGAAGGAATCAGGATGTCGGCAGCACGCAATTCGGGCGACACCTGCAAGTCCAGCGTAATTTTGTCGGGGTATCGCGTTTGCGACAACTGCACATAAATCTGCAGGAGTTCCAGTTCCCGATCCAGTGGAATAAGGGCATCTGAATAGTCCAGATTGATGCGCAACAAGCGCGCAAATCGACCGATAAAGGCATTTGCCTCTACAAATTTTTCCTGTCCGTAATACCCTTTGATCGTATTGAGCGCATTGAAAATAAAGTGTGGATTCATTTGCAGACGCAGAGACAGCATCTGAAGTTCAGTATTTCGTTGTTGCAATTCGGCATTCTCACGGCTACTATCCATCAATCGGCGCTCCACATCATAGGAATGATGCAGCCGTGCTTCCCGCCAGCGGATATAGGCTACTGCTGCAAGCGCCAGCAAAGCCAGCACAACTACAACAAACCAGGCACTGAGCCAAAACGGTGGCGCCACGTGAAAACGGAGTGTCGCAGGCTGGGCACTCAAATTGCCGGAAGCATTCGTGCTAAATACCTCCAGCACATAATGGCCCGGGCGCAGTGCGGCAAATTCCACACTTTTCAAGGCCGTTTCATGCCAGTGATCGTCGAAGCCGCTCAGCCGGTACCGATACCGGATATTGGGCGCTTCCCGAAACGACAGGCCTTCAAACTCCACTACCAATGGCTCCGAACCATAGGCCATTTCCACTTCTTTATTGTCAAAATCCTGCGGTTTTCGCCCGATCTGCACCGAACTGATCCGAATGGGAGGCGCGGGAATGGAGCGGGTCAGCACATTTTCCGGAATGACCAGCAAACCATCATCCTTCCCAAGATACACCTCGCCATTGAGCACTTCAATGGCATTGATTTTTTCGCGTTCGAGGCCATACACGCCCCAGTAACTCGTCAATTGCCAATGCCCGGGCATGCCGTTTACTTTAAACAGGCCGCCCAGCCCCCCAACCCAGATATTTCCTTTCTCATCGGAACACACATCCTGGCAAATGACATCTCCCCGGCTGTTGGCGAGGCGCAGGCTATCGATGACGCGGCCGTTTTGCAACACAAAAAGCCCGTCCGTTTCCGTCAGCACCCACATCACCTGGCGGGCCGAATCCATCAGAATATCGCGGGTGACGTATGGCAGCACTGGAGAATAATGGGTAGAGTCCAGGCCAACATACAGTCCGGTGGACGTTGCCAGCCAAATACGACTGGAAGCATCAAATTCAATTTTATTTACCCGCAAGTTGGAAAGCCGTCGAGCCGCACTGTATTTAAAACGCTCCGCTACCCCTGCCATATTCAGAAATCTGGTAGAAGTGATGGTCTGTGAAGCCTGGTCGTGTTGAACCCGGTACAAGCCAGTCAGCCCGATCCAGTAATTCCCTTCCACATCTATATTGACATCGGCGCTGCGGTTGTACAGGTACTGCTCTCGTTTTCCATCTATCATCAGGGTGCCACCCAGCCCGCTCACCCAGGTGCGGTTTCCCGGAAAATGTCGGATGCTGAGGATAGACACATACTTGGGAGCATCCGATATAACCCTTCGGGTACGCAGTTTTTTATTTTCCAAAATAGAAAATGTAGATCCTTCCGAACCGATCCACAAACGATTGGAGGCATCGCGGCTCAGACAATAAATCCGGTCGAAGAGCAAACCTTGTGAGGTATCATAATGCAAAATAGCCGGCGCCGGCGCGTAAAAAAGCCCTGCTTCCAGCGTCGAAAACCACCAGCCTCCTTCGCGGTCTTCGCAAAAAGAGGAGACGGACATATCGGGCAGGTACTTTGCCTGTAGTTGAAAATCAGGGTAAGAATAGGTGTACATACCTTTGCGCGTGCCCACCCACAGCAAACCGTTTTGATATTTCAAACTGATAATATGTTCGCCAGCGGGAGCAGGTGAGAACTGTTGTAACAGGCGCCACGAGGCCAGGTCGCATAGATAGATCGACTGCATACTGGTAAAAATCAGCGTGTCGCCAATGGCAAGCGCCCTGAATGGCTTGTTGAATACCGGCAGGCCCGCTAATTCTATGGGGTTTCGGCCTGTTGTGTAAATGCGTTGTCGATCGTACCAGGAAATACTGCCGTCTGCATTTTCCCAAATATCCAGGATACTGGTCGACCCGGAAGCAAGCACTTCGACCTGACTGGTTTCGATGTCGATCGCAATAATTTTGGCAGCCGATGCCATCACAATACTGCCATCGCGGCGTTCGAGCAGCCGAAAAACCAGCCCTTCCATTTGGCACTGGCGCAACAGCGGCAGGTTTTTTTCGCTGTATATCAATCCTTTATGGTAAAAACAGGGTTTGCCATTGAGGGTAGCAAACCAGAGCCGTTCGTGCCGATCTTCCAGCATCGAAAAAACTTCATTGCACGACAAACCGTGCCCGGTGTTGAAATGTGTAAAAGTATTGCCGTCGAATCGGCTTACACCCACATCCGAGGCTGTCCACATATACCCTCTTTTGTCCTGATAAACATAGTAGGTGTAATGGGAAAACAGCCCTTCTTTTGTCTGATAATTGATATAAAAAGGCTGCTGCGCCAAACAGGTGATTCCTGTTCCGAACAGTACAAACAAAACGATCAGCAGCCTGGCGTACATAAGGCTGTGAAGGTAACCGTTTCCGGCACGCCCGAAAACTGCGTTCAATAAATGTGTGCTATCGAAAACTCAGTGCATCGCATCATTTTCCACTTTTTACAAACGGTAGCGATTGTTCGACAGCACCTGCTTTCAGGTAGATTCGATACAAGCCGGCCGGCAGCGACTGAATGGGCAAACGATACGGCGTCGCAGTCGTATTCCAGTCCTGATGCAACACCGAACGGCCTTCCTTGTCGAATATGGTACAGTTGATCGTGTCCACAGGCAATGAACTCAGGGTTTGCACATACAGCCATTCCGTGGCAGGATTGGGGAAGGTGAAAAAATAACCGGGCGATTTGGCAGCCAGGTCTTTAACAGGCGTGAGGAAATCAGCAATCTGTTGCATCGTGCTGTCGTAGCGCAGGCTCAAAAAAGGCTTGATGCCGTAAGGAGTATGATTATCAACAGTTTGTGTAAATCCATTGTGAAAATCGCCCATATCGTACCCATAATCGAGCGTTCGATAGGTGTCGTTGAATGCAGCCGGCGTCACCAGGTTGTGCAGGGCATTGATATGTGGGAAAATAGAATCCGGGTAAGTGATGTACCGAGAAATGCTATCGAGGTAATGAATAAACTGGTTTTTGAAGGCAGGCACTGCCAGCAGTTTGGTAGCCAGCGGGCGCGGTTCGCCGCTTTTTTGCCAGGAGAGGCAGTTACGCTTGGCCCAGTCTTTTCCGAGCCAATCCACACCGAAAGTATTATCGGTGTCGAAGGTAAAAAACTCGAACTTGCCCGTAGCCGGGTTGTCGTACAGGTAGTAGTTGTTTTTGTTGTAGAAATAATCGTCCCAATTACCGGTAGCGATGTCCAGCGCAAAACTTTTGAGTACCGACTGCACGTTCAGGATGGCGCTGATGTGTTCGCCAAAAGCGGCATCTACAGGCTGGTTGAGCGTGGAAATAAGTAGTACGAGGCGCGAATAATCGTCTTCCGTTTCATTCGTACTCAGGTCGTAGGCGCGTTCTTCCGGGTTGTTCATAATGGCTTTGTAGGTCGCCTGGTTGTCGCCCAAGTAGTTCAGATCGGCCGGGTAGGTACATTTGTACAGGTTGCCGGTATCGACACCGAACGCATCTTCCAGCCACTCCTTGTCTATTTCTTCCGTATTGGAATACAGTCCCCGGTATTCGCCGTTCAGGTAAAATTTGACAAAGGCTATGCGGCGATGTGGCATGTCGGTTTTGTTCCAGACGTCGTAGAACAGTTTTTCCCGCACCATGGTCGGGTCGTTGTGGCTGCCACGCAGGTTGATTTTTTTTACGCCCTGGTATTTCCGGCCCGCAACGAACTCGTTGAAACTGAATTTGAACGATTTTTTTTGCGCCTGCAGAGATGTGTTGCCGCGCAGGCGAATACCTACCTGCTGCAGCGTATCGCGCATATTTCCATCAACAAAAATGAACATCGCAGGGGTGTAATGGTCATTCACCAGGTGCTCTATCATGTATGACAGTGAGTCGGCCGGCATTTCTACCCGGATTTCACAGATTTTCTGGTCGTCGAACAAGGCATTGGATTGAGCGAACAGGGGCGTTCCAGCCAGCGCCAGGAACAGTAGCAGTAAATATTTCATGGATACAAATTTGGGAAACTTTTCCGGAGCAAACGCAGTTTGTTTTCCGCAACATATACATCAATCAAAATTGTACCACTTTTTATGGATCATCAGGAAGCAGGCGACTTTTGGAACAACAATGCAGAAGCCTGGACCGCCCTGGCCCGTGCAGGCTACGACCTCTACCGCGACTACCTGAATACACCCGCTTTTTTTGCCAATTTGCCTGTCATTGATGGCTTGAACGGCCTCGATGTGGGCTGCGGCGAAGGGCACAATACACGCCTGCTGGCCCGGCAGGGCGCAAGGATGCAGGCGGTAGACATTGCACCCGTTTTTATCCGGCATGCGCAGGAAGAAGAGCAAAAACAACCATTGGGCATTCAGTATCAGGTAGCCAGCGCCGTTCAACTGCCTTTTGAGGACGAAGCGTTCGATTTTGCGACCGCTTTTATGTGCCTGATGGATGTGCCTGAAACGGAACTGGCATTGCAGGAGATATTTCGCTTGCTGAAGCCCGGCGGTTTTCTTCAGTTTTCCATTTCCCATCCTTGTTACACTACGCCGCACCGAAAAAACCTGCGGGATACGCTTGGAAACACGTATGCGGTGGAAATTGGCGGTTATTTCGACAAACTGAACGGCCGTGTGGAGGAGTGGATTTTCGGCGCAGCACCCCATGAATTGAAACGCTCTTTTTCAAAATTCAAGGTACCTGTTTTTAACCGAACACTATCGGAATGGATCAATCTGCTCATCGCCTGCGGTTTTGTGCTGGAAATGATGCATGAACCTTGCCCGGGTAAGGAAACCGTACGGCAAATGCCGTATTTGCAGGATAGCAGCGTGGTGGCGTATTTTTTGCATGTGCGCTGTAGAAAACCGGGCTGAGGTGATTTCTAGCGGATTTTTCCGTAAAGTTGTTTCCCGCAGGTCACACAGATTCATTTCCGTAGAATAGTTTCCCGCAGATTTACGCAGATTTTCCCGCAGATTTACGCAGATCATAGAGTACACCTTGTACTAGATTTGAAGAAATAGGTGTACTCTATGATCTGCGTAAATCTGCGGGAAAATCTGCGTAAATCTGCGGGAAACTACTCTGAGTGAAACTACTCTGAGGGAAACTACTCTACGAGAAAAATCCGCTAGAATGCACCCTGCAAGAAACACCCCCAGCCAAAAAATTCGAGTTTCTTAC
The DNA here is from genome assembly GCA_020160935.1 of Bacteroidota bacterium. Taxonomy (GTDB): domain Bacteria; phylum Bacteroidota; class Bacteroidia; order Chitinophagales; family Saprospiraceae; genus M3007. The sequence goes on from JAIUPL010000023.1 coordinate 22,913, forward strand.
CTTTACGGTATGAAAAAGAAACACGTTCCAGCAAAGGAAACCCCGGCCCCTGCCGGCAATCGGCTCCTGGCCGCTATGGGTGCAGCCGTCATCGCTTTTCTGGTATATCTACCCTCCCTGAAAAACGGTTTTGTCAATTGGGACGACGACGCAACGATCGTCAATAATCCGTTGTTGGCGCAGGTGAACAGCCAGAACTTGTTGGGCATTTTTGACCTGCAACAGGGCTCGGCCGGTTTGGGCAACTACAATCCGCTCTCGATCTTCAGTTTTTTTCTGGAAAAATGGGTGTCGGGCTCGCTCAATCCCGGTTTGCTGCATTTCGACAACGCCTTGTTGCATGCGCTCACCGTCTTTTTTGTAGTGCGTGTTTTGCTGGCGCTGGGCCTGGGGCAGGGCGGTGCATTTGTGGGCGGACTGTTGTTCGGCATTCATCCCATGCGGGTAGAATCGGTGGCCTGGGCAACCGAACGCAAAGACGTGTTGTTTGCCGTGTTTTTCTTCGCAGCGCTGTGGTACTATATCCGCTGGGTCAAAAGCGAGCCAAAATCGTCGCGCCTGTACACCACAGCCGTCGTGCTTGCCTTGTTGTCGTGTCTTGCCAAAGTGCAGGCTGTTGCCTTGCCACTCAGTATGCTGGCTGTCGATTACTGGTTGAAACGGCCATTCAACGTCAGAACCGTTTTGCTTGAAAAAGCGCCGTTTTGGGCATTTTCAGTCATTTTCGGCGCTATCAATGTGTACACACTCGGGCTACAGGGCGCCACCGACAATAGTATGACGCATTTCGGACTCGGGCAGCGGCTGGTGATCGGCGCCTGGTCGTTTTGCGTGTATTTGTACAAACTGGTTTTTCCCTGGCCGATGCTGCCGTTTTACACCTACCCAAGGCAGTTGGAAGGCTGGATGTATGCCGGGCCGCTGGTTTTTATCGCACTCTGCGCGCTCGTGTGGTGGTTGCATAGCACAGGCAGGCGTGTATGGGTATTCGCTTTTCTGTTTTTCTTTTTCAATGTAATGTTTTTGCTACAGGTGCAAACAGCCGGGCAGGGCTACCTGGCCGACCGCTTTACATATGTAGCCTATTTCGGCTTTTTTGCGTTGTTTGCCTGGAAATTCGATCAGAATGCGGAAGATGTCGTCTGGTCGGGCAGATGGAAAACTGGTACAGTCATCCTGGGTATGTTGTATGTGTTGTTCACCTATGAACAAATTGGTGTCTGGAAAAACAGCGACACCCTGTGGTCACACGTCATTCAATACGAAGGAGAAAAAAGCGGGCTACCCCACTGGTACCGCGGACAGTATTACCGCAGTCAGGGACAATACGACAAAGCGCTGGCCGATTATCAGCAGGCTCTGAGTAAAGAGCCGCAGAATGGCGAATTGCTCAATAGTCGCGGGAAAACATATTTCGATATGGCTGTTTCCGGGAAATACCCCAAAGAGCAGTTTCCGGATCTGATGAAAAAGTCGCTCGACGACTACAATGCCAGCCTGCAATATGCCAACACGGTGCGCCCTGTCACCAAAGCCGCCATGCTCATCAACCGTGGCGCCGCCTATGGCACCGTCGGCCAGGTGGAAAAGGCCCTGCAAGATTTCACCCAGGGACTGCAACTCGATCCAAACAATAAAATGGGATATATGAACCTCGGCGCCGTGTACCAGAAAATGCGCCAGCCGGAAAAGGCGGCAGCGGCGTACCGGGAATATTTGAAACTGGACCCGGGGAATGTGAGGGTTCAGAAAGAACTTAGTAAAGTCCTGAGTCCTAAGTCCTGAGTCCTAAGTCTGTAGAGTACACCTATATACCCTTGGTTTTTGTTGATGTAAAAACCAAGGGTATATAGGTGTACTCTACAGACTCAGGACTCAGGACTTAGGACTCAGGACTCAGGACTTTATTCAGTCGGCCAACGCCATCACCCCCGAATTCACACAACTCGTCATCCAGCCATGCGTATCGGGTTCAAGGCCCATACGCAGGCGATTGAGGTAGTTTTTCAGGTGGGAGGCTACGGGGCGGTGTTCGTCGTCGATGGGCGGGAGTTCCATTTTCCGGTCGCGCCAGGTGATGTCGCTGACATTGCTCACCACAGCAGCCGTGCCGGCGCCGAAGCATTCCTGGAGGGTGCCGCGCCAGTAAGCATCGGCGATTTCAGCGATGCTCAGCAGGCGGTCTTCCACCGTATAGCCCCAGTCTTTCAGCAGGGTTATGAAACTTTCGCGGGTAACGCCGCGCAGGATAGTACCGGTCGTAGCAGGAGTAATGACTTTGCCGTCGATCACAAAGAACAGGTTCATGGTACCCACTTCCTGCACGTATTTTTTTTCATCGGCATCCATCCACATGATCTGGTCGTAGCCGGCTTGTTTGGCGCGCATGGCCGGAAGGAGGGATGCGCCGTAGTTGCCGGCGCATTTGGCTTCGCCCGAACCACCCTGGGCGGCGCGGGTAAAGACCTCCTCCACCCACAGTTTAACGGGTTTTGGATAATAAGGGCCTACAGGGCCGGTAAAAATGAGGAATCTGTATTTTTCAGATGCATGTACACCGAAGTAATCGTCGGTCGCAAACATCAGCGGGCGCAAATAGAGCGAGTAGTCGGGTTTCTCCGGAATCCAGTCGGCATCCAGTTCGACCAGCATTTTGCAGGCTTGCATAAAAATTTCTTCCGGCAGGGCAGGCATGCACATGCGTTCAGCGGAAGCGTTGAGGCGGCGGGCGTTCATTTCCGGGCGGAAGAGCACGGGTTCGCCATTGCGTTTGGTGGCTTTCAGGCCTTCAAAAATGCTTTGTCCATAGTGCAAAGCCAGGTTGGCAGGTGAAATCTGCATATCCTGAAACGGTTCGATGCGAGCATCTACCCAATTTTTTCCATCATAGTCGATGATGAACATATGGTCGGAAATAACCTTGCCAAAAGGCAGGTTGTCAAAATCGACTTGTGCTATCCTGGACTTGGTAGTTGGGGTAACGGTAACTGGATATTTTAGGTCCATAGTGAGGGAATTTGACATGGAGGAAAACCTGATGAAGTTGCTGCAAAGTTAAGTATCTTTGCGGTAAGAAAAAAATTTTATTCCAAATCCCAAGAACATCATCCCGTGTTCACGAAATATTTAACTGAAACACTGCGATTTTGTTTGTAAAAATATTTGGTTTCAGAAAAAAACAAACTGGAATACCTTTTCTGGATTCAAGATAAAAATTAAAAAATGTTTGGTCCGAAAGAATTGATTTTTGCCACACCCGAGCATTTGCCGAATGAAATTGCGAAAGGTCAGTTTGCAAAAGGCATTTGGGTGCTTGCATTGGAAGAAGCGGCTGGTAACAGCAACAAGGATTTCCTGAAAAAAGTGCTGTCGGCCGCACAACTTGATCTGGAGCGCGACACACTTTTTGCAGAAATACCGGAAGGAACGCCTGTCGACATGGCCGCCTGCCTCCGAATAAAACCGGCTACACAGGTTTTGGTTTTCGGTATTACACCGGCCCAACTCGGCCTGCATGTGGAGGCGCGGCTTTTTCAGCCGTTTTCATTTTATGGAACCACCTGGCTGTTTGCCGACGCCCTGTCGGCCCTGGAGCCCGACAAAACCAAAAAAGGACTGCTGTGGACAGCCTTGAAGACGATGTTTTTGATCAACTAAGTGCGGGTTTGATAAATGCCAGTACTTTTGCGGGCCTGCATCGGAGGGCTGTATCCGATAACCGATAACTTTCAACGAACAAACCATGGAAAAGAAAGCATACGTATTCCCCGGACAAGGTTCCCAGTCAGAAGGAATGGGCAAAGAACTGTACGAAAGCAATGCCTTCGCGAAGGAACTCTTCGAACAGGCCAACGATATTTTGGGCTGGCGCATCACCGACATCATGTTTGAGGGCACCAAAGAAGACCTGACGCAAACTAAAGTGACCCAACCGGCGGTATTTCTCGACAGCATTGTGCGGGCGAAAATTGCCGGTGATGCCTTCCAGCCCGATGCCGTAGCAGGCCACTCGCTCGGCGAATTCACGGCGCTTTGTGCTGCCGGTGCGCTCTCTTTCGAAGACGCCCTGCGCCTGGTAAGTCAGCGCGCATTTGCCATGCAAAAAGCCTGCGAACTCACTGAAGGTACCATGGCTGCTGTACTGGGTATGGACGATGCTGTGGTGGAAGACGTGTGCAAATCGATCACGTCGGAAGTGGTCGTGGCGGCCAACTACAACTCGCCGGGCCAATTGGTAATTTCAGGTTCCAGAGCCGGTATTGAACTGGCAGTGGCCAAACTCACCGAAGCCGGCGCCAAACGCGTGGTGGTGCTCCCGGTAGGCGGCGCTTTCCACTCGCCGCTGATGCAACCCGCACAGGACGAACTGGAGCAGGCTATTCGCGCCACTACATTTAATACCCCGGTTTGCCCGGTGTACCAAAACGTACACGCCCGCCCGGTAACTTCTCCGGAAGAAATTCAGCAAAACCTGATCGCGCAACTCACAGCGCCCGTTCGCTGGACGCAAACGGTGGAAAACATGGTGGCCGACGGCATTAACCTGTTCGTGGAAGTAGGTGCAGGTGCAGTGCTGCGCGGCCTGATCCGCAAGATCAACAAGGACGCGGCTACGGAAGCGTTGTAGGCAGCAGCGCGATTCAACATGCGCTGAAAAAATATTTGCAGACTACCTATTCAACCTTTACTTTCGTACCGGACACAAACTAGGACGAATTTATGGCGACACAATCTCTTGTGAAAAGTGGACAGTTATTGCTGGCTGATCCGTTTATGCTCGATCCGTATTTCCACAGGGCGGTTATTTTACTCTGCGAGCACCATCAGCAAGGAAGTGTCGGATTTATCCTGAATAAGAGTATCGATATGAAGGTGAATGATCTGATGACTGAATTTCCCGATTTTGACAGTGAAGTATTTTATGGAGGCCCCGTACAGACCGATACGCTCCATTACATTCACAACGTAGGGGATTTGCTGGATGAAAGTGTGCAGGTATCGAATGGAGTGTGGTGGGGCGGCGACTTCGACAAACTTAAATTCCTGATTGCATCTGAATTGATTCAACCTGAAAATATTCGATTTTTTGTTGGCTATTCAGGATGGTCTTCCGGCCAGTTGCATGAAGAAATGGAAATAGGTTCCTGGGTCACTGCACCCATGGATGCCAATTATCTTTTCAAATTGCAACCTGCCCAATTGTGGAGCAAGGTGATGTACAACAAAGGCGACGTGTTCGAGATTATTTCGGATATGCCCGAGCACATCAGTTGGAATTGATATGCCCCATATTCCATTGCCTCCACACCTTCCGGGTATTACCGGCTTACTCGAATATCGACAGGATACAGCCGAGCCGATTCGCGGCTTAACGCAACTGATCCTGCGCGGCGAATCGACACTGACCTTTGCCGAACGTGAACTCATCGCTTCTTTGGTCTCGCACCGCAATGAATGCCGCTTTTGCACGGCCGCACATTCGGCTGTGACAGATATCTTAATCGGAGAAAGTGATACCTGTACTTTGGTCAAGGAAAACTACGAAACGGCACCCGTGTCCGACAAAATGAAGGCGCTGTTGCATATTGCTGCGCTCACCCAGCGTGGCGGCAGGTTTGTGACAGAGAGTGCCGTGACGCGCGCCAAAAATGCCGGCGCCAGCGATCTGGAAATCCATGATACCGTGTTGATTGCCGCACTTTTTTGTTTTTACAACAAATATGTGGATGGGCTGGCAACCCAACTACCCGATGACCCTGCGTACTTCAAGGCACTCGGTGAGCGGATCGCTGTGAGTTATGGGAGAAGGCCGGAGGGCTATGAGCACTCGATTCTCGACCACTAACCAGTTGATTTTCAAATACTTGCCATGCCACATATCACATTACCCGAAGGCATCCCCGGCATTCGCAGCCTGGCCGCCTACCGCCCCGATACCGGAAAGTTTTTGTACCAATGGGCCCAATCCCTGCTCCGGGGTGGCGACTCTCCCCTGTCGGAGGCCGAACGCGAACTGATCGCCGCATACGTGTCCTACAAAAACGAATGCACCTTTTGTTATTCCAGCCATGCTGCTGCCGCCCGGTTTTTATTTCAGGATCAGGGCGCGGTGGTGGATGTGGTGCTGAGTAATTACCAGCAGGCGCCTATTTCCGAAAAAATGAAAGCGCTGCTCCACATTGCAGGGAAAGTGCAGGCAGACGCCCGCAGCGTGCTGGACGAAGATGTGGCCGAAGCGCGCAACCGCGGCGCCAATGATCGCGATATCCACGATACAGTACTTATTGCCGCCACTTTTTGCATGTTCAACCGATATGTGGATGGCTTGGGCACTATTACCCCTTCGGCCGAAGACCGCGACACCTGGGATGCGATGGGGGCGAGAATGGGAACAATAGGGTACGTGCCGCCTAAGTGAGAGAGGTGAGAGAGTGAGAGAGTGAGAGAGTGAGAAAATAATTGCATTCAATCATTTTTATCCCAAAACAGCCCTGAAAGGGCGTATTCAATAGCACAGGGCAACGCCCTGTGAAAAGATAAAACATCAACCCCAAAACAGCCCTGAAAGGGCGTATTCAATAGCACAAGGCAACACCCTGTGAAAAAAATCATCCCACGACCGCCCTCGTTTTAGCCCACGCACATTCCCCTCCAAATTCCACCGGGATCATTTCTACCAGGAATTTACCTATTTTTCCCCCTGCAACTCAATGGCACCTTCCGAACATACACCTCTTTCATACGCTGCATGAAAACGACATTTTACCTGTCCCTTTTTTGCTGGGCCCTCTTCGAAATAGCCAATGTATATTTTATTATGCCCATTCCGGGTAGCCAGCGCATGGAAAGCATTGACCTGGCTTATTTTTTATATACCAAACGCTGGATTTTCAGAGGCGTTTTTGCGCTTCTCGTTCTTTTTGCCTATTTCAAAACCCAGTTTAAATTCAATTGGGCGCCTCCGTTGGCAATGGTGATGCTGGTTACGCTGACCTATTATATCAACTTTGAAATGGCGGCCGACCACATGTTTTACCAGCCGGAACAGGTACTGATGAAACCGGCTGCCGACAACAAAGTAGATTCCAACCGACTGGTCATCGGTATCGTACACAAGGGAGAGGCGCGCGCCTACCCTATTCAGTACATCGGCTACCACCATCAGGTGCGCGATGTAATTGCGGGCCAGCCCGTTATGGTAACATATTGCACAGTATGCCGCAGCGGACGCGTTTTTATTCCGGAAGCGGAAGGCAAGCGCGAGCAATTCAGGCTGGTAGGCATGGATCACTTCAATGCCATGTTTGAAGACGCCAGTACCGGCAGTTGGTGGCGGCAAGAAAACGGCGTAGCCGTGGCCGGCCCGCTCAAAGGCGCCGTATTGCCCGAGATGCCTTGCGAGCAAATGGCATTGCGCCAATGGCTGCGCCTGCACCCCGGGAGCCTGGTGATGCAGCCCGACCCGAAATTTGCGGAAGAGTACGACCACATGAAAAACTACGAAAGCGGCCGCGGCAAAAGCGACCTCACCCGTACCGACAGTCTCTCCTGGAAAGAAAAATCATGGGTGGTAGGTATAGAAATCGGCAACGACGCCCGCGCATTCGACTGGAACAAACTGAAAAGGGAACGTATCGTCAACGAATCCGTCGGCAACACGCCCATTGTGCTGCTGATGACGCCTGACAGCCTTGGATTCGCGGCCTTCCGCCGGCCGGATGCCAAAACGATTTTCTCGCTGCAGCACGACACACTGGTTGCCGGCGCCCAATTGTACAACCTCGCCGGGAAAGCACTGGGCAACGCCCCCACCTACTCCAATCTCGTCAAGGTAAATGCATACCAGGAATTTTGGCATAGTTGGGGAGTATTTCACCCGCTGGGCACCCGCTACTGATTTGGTTATTGGTTATTGGTTATTGGTTATCAGGGTGGTAGGGGACCATTTACACAAATGATTTGCCACACAAGATGGGATGCCGAAAATTTGTGTAAATGGTCCCCTACCACCCTGATAACCAATAACCAATAACCAATAACGGATAACCAATAACGGATAACCAACAACGGATAACAAAAAAAAACAGGCTGTGTAATATTTCTCTCTTTCCCGCTACTAACAGGAAAAACACAATTTGAACATGAAAACCTCATTCAAATTTTTTGGCCTGTTGGTACTCTGGGTAATGGTCGCCTTACCCATATCAGGCCAGACACTGGAAAAATCCCTGTTGTGGGAAATAAGCGGAAATGGCCTCTCGAAGCCATCCTATCTTTTTGGTACCTACCACTTGCTCACCAACGAATACCTGGAAAAGGAACACCCCGGGGCATTTGCCAAATTCAAGGCATCTGAAAACGTAGTTGTGGAAATGGTGATAGATACGCCCGCCATGATGAAAAGTCAGATGCACATGCTCATGCTGCAAAACAAACTGTCAGCATTGCTCGATTCTGCCACCTATCGTTTGCTTAAAAATGAACTGAAAGAACAGATGGGGGTGGATGCGGCCATGTTCGAACAAGTAAAGCCCATGGCCATTAATACAATATTAAGCATGCGGTATGCCCAGGCAGCCTCTCCTGAATTGTCGCAATATGGAGGAGTGCCGATGGACCTTTACTTTGCCAGGCAAGGCGCTGCCACAAGGAAAAACATTACTGCGCTGGAAACGATAGAAGAGCAAATGATCATGTTGTACGATCATTTCAGCATACAGGAACAAGCGCTGCAACTGACTGAATTACTGACAAATAAGGACAAAAATTTGAGTATCAGTGCAGAATTGGTCGGGCTGTATCGGGACAAAAATATCCAGGGGATGTATGATATTGGAAAACGAATGGAACAGGAAATGCCTTCATTCGGCAGTTTGAACTTCCTGACAGTAGACCGCAACAAACCCTGGAGCCAAAAATTGCCTTCCCTGATGCAGGCCGGTTCGCAGTTTATCGCCGTAGGCGCCCTGCACCTGCCCGGCCCCGACGGACTGATCGATCTGTTGCGCAAACAAGGTTATACCGTACGCCCCGTGTTGTAATCTGTACATTCCAAATCAAACTTTCATCTTTTCAATTTCTACTCGTAATGAACTGGAACAGCATTGCTCCCAACCAATACGAACTGAAGGACGGTTTTCAAACCCTGGCCACCATGCACCTCAACACCAAAGGCGCTGTGTGCCATACCGCACAGCGCACCTTGCGGATCCGGCGGCAAGGGTTTTGGAAATCAACCCTTGAAATGACCGATTCGAACGGGCAGTTCATCCTTCGCGTCGAACCCGTTCGTTGGTATGGGTCACAGTATCGTTTTGTCCTGAATACCATTCCCTATCGACTTGAGATTCAAAACAGGCCGCTCGCGCATTTTGTCATTACACAGGATGGAAAAGACGTGCTATCATATGGACTCAAAGCCAAGGGCGCGCGCGTAGTGGCCGATATACATGCCACAGCGTTGCTTCCGGAGGCATTTTCGCTCGAATTGCACGCGTTGTCGTGGTTTTTGTTTCAGCCGATAGCAAAAGGAGAAACCGGCGAAGACAGCATGTCAACGTCAGACATATTCCTGACACTTACCTGATTTTGGTAGCATGGATCACTCCTTACCTCCACCAGACCTGCTGCAACTCTTGCAGCAACATGCCGGTATCCTGCACAAAGTCATCCGTTTATACGCCGATGATGAGGAAGACCGCCGCGATTTGTACCAGGAAATGCTGTATGAAAGTTGGCGCGCCTACCCCGGATTCCGGGGTGCTTCCTCATTCAGTACCTGGTTGTATCGGGTAGCATTAAACACTGCCCTTACATTCCGGAAAAAAGCCTTGCGCAAAGTACGCACCGTCGACCTCGACCATGCCGTACAGATACCGGATGATACCTCATCAGCCTTGAGCCCGGCTGCCGAAATGTTGTACATGGCTATTCGCAACCTGTCCGAAACAGACCGCGCGCTCATCACCCTGCACCTCGACGGATACGATCATGAGGCCATTTCTGCCATCAGCGGTATTACCAAAAACAACGTGGCGGTGAAACTGCACCGTATTAAATCGGAATTGGAAAACCGCCTAAAACAAGGGGACTATGGAAGACATCAATAAACTTTGGAAAGAAATCAGCGAAAAGGCGGCCCCTGTGCCTGCGGAATCGCCGGTTTTTATGCCCACCGCGCAAAATGTATTTGAAGAAATGCTGCGCAAAGTGCGCTACAAACTCGGCTTTATTTATGTCTTTGCCGCAATTTACGGCGGTTGGATGCTCTGGAACTGGCTGTCGGGCGGCAACCCGGAAACTACCTGGCTACTGCTCATCATGGTGGTTTTCACCGTCTGGAACCTGCTGCTCATATTGCCTGCTTACCTGCGTATGAAAAAACACTCGGCGGTAAAGACCGGCACCATACGAGAAACGCTGGCGTTCTATTACGACAACCTGCGCTTGCTCATCCGCTATGAAAATCGAATCAGCGCCGTATTTATTCCACTGGCCGCTATGATGGGTTTTTCCTATGCCATCATCGATACCAAAGGCAGCGTTTCCTACATTTTCGAGCGCCCCTGGCTCCTCATTACCATGATCGTGACCGGCGTGGTCATCGGCGCACTGGGCATTCTCCTGGCCATCTGGATGAACAAAGTGGCTTTCGGAAAGTATCTGGCTTATTTGAAGGAGAATCTGGAGGGGTTGGAAAGGTAATTTAGTTATTGGTTATTGGTTATTAAGTTATTAGGGTGGTAGGGGACCATCTGTACAGATATTTAGCCACACAAAATGGAATGCTCAACATCTATACAGATGGTCCCCTACCACCCTAATAACTTAATAACCAATAACTTAATAACCACCCAATTACAGTCTGCGCATTTCATCCGCAGCCCCCGTCGCCCTTCTGCGCTGATCCCTGAGTTTTTTATTGCCAAATTTATTGCTCCAGGTGAGCATAAACGTGCGTTCGGTTTGCTGGTAGGAGGTGCGAACGCGCAGGTTCAAATCGGGTTGATCTACTCGACTGTACCAGTTGGCAGAAAGGAAAATATCGCTGACATTGAAGTTGAGGGTACCCCATTTTTCACCCAGCGATTTCTGGATACCGGCATTCAGGCTGCCGTTGGATTTCCAGCGATACAAACCCCAGTAGCCAGGCGAATAGAAATAGGCAGACACTTCGAGCAAAAACGATTTGGGCAGGGTGATCGACTGGGTAGTGTTAAAACCAACAAAACCGCCTTTAATGAGTACATCACTTCCTTCGTATTGCATATAGGTTCTGTTGACAACCCCCATGACATTGTTCTGCATATCCCACCATTTGGCGGGATGCAACTGGAAAAAAATCGAAGAAAACAAACCCTCCGTGGTGCCCGCATTGATAGGGCGATTAAACTGGGTGTTCTTCACGTGGTCGATGACCGGAATATCGCGTATCGATTCGTCTTCCCGGTTGTATTCCACAGAAAACTGCCAGGATTTGATGCGATAATCGAATTTTACAGCATTGGTAAATGCCGGTTGCAAGGCAGGGTTGCCGCCTTCCAGCGTGGTGGGGTCGTAGAATATCAGATACGGCGCGAGTTGGGTAAAGCCCGGGCGCATAATACGGCGGCTGTACGACAGGTTGATACTCTGGTGTTCGCTGATGGTGCGGTTGATGTAAGCACTCGGGAACCAACTGCCATAACGGCGATCCACCACATTGGGCTGCTCTACGGAGCCGAGATTGGTGCGGGTGTATTCGTATCGCAGGCCGAACTTGACGTCGGTTTTTGCATTTAGTTTGATGGAAAATGAAGAGTACGCGGCAGCAATGTCTTCCATCAATTTGAAACGGGAAGTGAAATCGAGATTGACTACCCAGTTTTCCTGGTTGAGTTCTTCCACGCGCACATCGTTGTCGAAATGAGAAGATGCGCCTTTTACACCCGTTTCAAACTGCACTTTGGAGCCGAAATGCTGGGTGTAATCTGCCTTTACGACGCCGATTCGAATGGGTGTATCCTTAAACAGGCGAATTTTCCGGTCCGGTTCGGGGCCCGTGTATTGCGCGTCGTAGGTGCTCGGATTGTCGATATGGTAATACACATAATCGGCGTCGACGGTCAGCGTTTTTTCGGGCGCAAACTGATGGGAAAAATTGACATTGCCCGTCCACGAATTCCAGTGGTTGATTTCGGTGGTGATCATTTCCAGGTTGCTGTTCACCTCGCCATTGGTGGAATATTTCACATCATTGACGGCATACATATCCCAGTAGCGATCGAAGTAAGTGCCGAGCACACCTATTACGGTTTTGGGCGACAACTGGAAATCGACGCCCAACTGTGCATTTTGCGTGTGCAGATTAGGGTCGCGCACACTGGAACTTTCCGTTTCCAGAAAGCCGGCATTTTCCTGAATACCGCGATAATTGGTAAATATTTGCGGGTTTTTATTGTATCGGTAGTCGTAATTGCCAAACAGGTTGACCTTTTTCTTGCGGTAGTTGAAGTTAAGACCCGCGCCGTATTTTTCCCGTTTGCCGTAACCAGCATTGAGCGAGTAGCCGCCGTTCAGACCTTCATCGGCCGTTTTTTTCAGGATAATATTGATGATACCGGCATTGCCTTCCGCGTCAAAACTTGATGGCGGCGTGTGAATCAGTTCGATGCGCTCGATGTTGTCGGAATTCATGCCACCCAACATTTGAATGAGCGCATCCACCGGCATGCGGTTGATTTTCCCATTGATCATGATAACCACGCCGTTTTTACCGGCCAGGGAAAGGGAGTTGCTCTGGCGGTTGACGAGTACACCGGGCGAACGTTGCAGCACTTCCAGTGCGGTGCTGCCTGCATTGGTAGCACTGTTGGCCACATTGATGACCATTCGGTCGATTTTTTGTTCGAACAGCGGCTTTTTGGCCACCACACTCACCTCACCCAGGATGGCAGAGGCCTCCTGCAATACGGTGGAGCCCAGTTCCATCACCGAATTGGCATGATCTACCGTAAAAACAGGTGAAAGATGATAATCATACCCAAGCATACTAACGCCGAGTCGATAGGTTCCATCTGCAATATCGGAAAAGGAGTACGTACCTTCGGCGCTGCTGAGTTGTCCTTTCACTAGAATGGAATCGGCACTGTTGAGCAAAAGAACCGATGCTGCCGGAAGCGCTTTCCCCTGGTGGTCGGTTACATTTCCGGAAATCCGGGTTTGAGCATGGGAAAAATGGGCCCCTAAAAAAAACAGGGCTGCAAGAGCAATAGTGAGTTTGTTTGTAGTTGTCTTCATAACCTATTGAATGGTGTAACAGCCCTGAGTCTGAGGATTGTTAAATAATGCAAGAAAGGGATTATAACTGGAATCCCAAAAGAGCGTTTGGGAATCCGGAATGTTGCATCGTGCCGTCCTTCGGCCAGGTGATTTACCTGAAAAGCGGCTTTTTATCGACAAAACTGCCTGAAACTGTTTTTAATTACATAGATTTTCAAATTTGCAAACCAATGCCATGCGCCACTTCGCACTGATACTGCTCTCGTTTTTTGCCCTCGCTATCTGGTCGGCCTGCTCCGGCGCCCGCACCGTTTCTAACAGCAATATGACCTTTGATCAATACCCTGAATATGCCGGCAACGACCTTGGCGTGAACTGGACGGCACAACGCACCGTTTTCAAACTCTGGTCACCGGCTGCCCAAAAAGCCCGCCTGCTGTTGTATGCGCAAGGCACGGGCGGCGTTCCCAAACACATCTATTCTTTGAAAAAATCCGATCACGGCGTGTGGCACACCACCCTGAAAGGCAATATGTTGGGCAAATACTACACCGTGCAGGTGCAGATCGACGGAAAATGGCTCGAAGAAACACCCGATCCCTATGCCAAAGCCGTCGGGCTCAATGGTCAGCGCGGCATGATCGTCGACTTTAAAAGTACCAATCCGGCAGGCTGGGAACAGGATCGGCGGCCGGAGCAAAAGGCATTTACCGATATTATCCTGTACGAACTGCATGTACGCGACCTGTCATCCCACATCAATTCCGGCATCAAAAACCGGGGCAAATTCCTGGGTCTTACCGAAACCGGCACCCACAACCTGACCAACCAGCGCACCGGCCTCGACCATTTCAAGGAACTGGGTATTACGCACCTGCACCTGTTGCCGGTGTTCGATTTTCGCTCCACTTCCATCGATGAGAGCAAACCCCTGGCGTCGCAATATAACTGGGGATACGACCCCGAAAACTACAACGCTCCCGAAGGCAGTTATGCCACCGATGCGGCAGATGGCGCGGTTCGTATCCGGGAGTTCAAACAAGCCATTCAGGCCCTGCACAAAAACGGTATCCGTGTCATCATGGACGTGGTGTACAACCACACTGGCGCTACGGAAGGCTCGGTGTTCAACCGCGTAGCGCCGGGTTATTATTACCGGCAAACGGCCGACGGGAAATTCTCCAATGCCTCGGCCTGCGGCAACGAAACGGCCTCCGAACGCTCCATGATGCGCCGATACATGATAGAATCCATGAAATATTGGGTGCAGGAATACCACGTCGACGGGTTTCGGGTCGACCTTATGGGCATCCACGACATCGAAACCATGAACCAGATCAGCCGCGAACTGCATGCCATCGACCCCACCATTTTTATTTATGGAGAAGGCTGGACGGCCGGTTCGAGTCCGCTGCCCGATGCCCAACGCGCCCTCAAGGCCAACACGGCCCAACTGGATCGCATCGCTGCTTTCAGCGACGACTTTCGCGATGCGCTGAAAGGCTCCGTGTTCAACCACGAGGAAAAAGGCTTCGTCAGCGGCAAAGCCGGCCTCGAAGAAAGCATCAAATTTGGCATCGTTGCTTCCACCCAACACCCACAGGTGGATTACAGCAAGGTAAATTACAGCAAAGCACCCTGGGCAAAAGAGCCTTTCCAGACCATTACCTACGTCGACTGCCACGACAACCACACGTTGTGGGACAAACTCGCCATTTCCTGCCCGGAGGCATCGGAAGCCGAGCGCATCCGCATGCACGAACTGGCAGCGGCGATGATTCTGACTTCGCAGGGCGTGCCGTTTATCCATGCCGGCACAGAAATGCTGCGCAGCAAACAAGGCGTCGAAAACTCCTTCAACTCGCCCGACAACATCAACTGGATCGACTGGAGCCGCAAACAGCAGTACGCCGAGGTGTTTGAATTTTACCGCGCACTTATCCAACTGCGCAAAAACCACCCGGCTTTCCGCATGCCCTCGACGGCCTTGATTCAACAGCATTTGAAATTTCTGGATACCCCCGCAGGCAAAAACCTGGTGGCTTACCAGATTTCCGGCCATGCCAATGGCGATGCCTGGAACAATATTCTCGTGGTATTCAACGGCGGCAAATCCGCCCAAACCCTGGAAATCCCGGCCGGGAAATGGAAAGTGGTGCTGGAAGGTGGGAAAGTCAGCGAGCAAGGGCTGCGGGAAGTGGAAGGCGGGAAGGTGGAAGTGGCGGGGATTTCGGGGTTATTGCTCTGCGAGCAATAACAGTCCTGAGTCGTAAGTCCTGAGTCCTAAGTCCGTAGAGTACACCTGATTACTCTTGGCTATAATAAAAATGATATTCAAGGGTAATCAGGTGTACTCTACGGACTTAGGACTCAGGACTTACGACTCAGGACTTTATCTTGATATTCCTAAACGCAATCCCCTTTGCCCAGTCCTGCAAAGCGATGTGCCCTTTTGTGTATTTTCCAAATTCCGGAAAACTTTTGAAGCCGGAATTGGCCACCTTTTCTTTCCATTCGGGCGAATTAAAATCTTCTTCGGCAGTAAGAAGGCCATTGAGATAAAACTGGACTTTACCGTTTTGTTGCAGGATGCGCGCCTGGTTCCAGGTATCGGCAGGGCGCGGCTCCACGGGATTTTTCTGGGCTGCGAATCCATAGAGGCAGCCGGGGCGTTTTTTTTCATTGGCAGCGTAATCGTGGTGCGTTTGTTCGAGCAACTGGTATTCCGGGCCCGATGCCCAGGCCGTGGGAATGCTTGCTTTTTCCTGCACATTGAGAAATACGCCGCTGTTGCCTTCCTTTGAAATTTTCCATTCGAATGCCAGTTCGAAGTTTTGGTATTCCTGGTCGGTCACCAGGTCACCATGTTCCACATCTGTCACGCCGGGGCGGCAGTACAATTCGCCGTTCTGCACGATCCAGGCGCTTTGAATTTTCCCTTTGTTGTACACATGCCAACCGTTGAGGGTCTTTCCGTCAAACAGCAGGGTCCAGCCCTCCTGTTTTTCCATTTTGGATAATTTGTTGACACCGGCTTTGCCGGAAGCGCATGCTGAAAACAATACTGCGGCGGCCACGCCCGGCAGGAGGTATTGTAAGAAGGAATGTTGCATGGGTGAGAAATTATTTTGAGTAAAGGTAATAACAGTCCGGAGTCCTGAGTCGTAAGTCCTGAGTCCGTAGAGTACACCTGATTACCCTTGAATATCTTTTTTATTAAAGCCAAGAGTAATCAGGTGTACTCTACGGACTCAGGACTTACGACTCAGGACTCCGGACTAAAAAAAAGAAGGGCTCGGTATTACTACCGCTCCCTCTCTAACTAACCCATTTTCGTATGAAGCATTCCTCCTTTCGGAAGGATATGTTGAAAAGTTGTATGCGCGTGTATTGAAAATTTTTACAAAGGTGGAAAATACCAAATGGCCAAGCCGGTGGTTTTTCGGCCAAATGAGGGGGGCAATTCGGCCACCTCCAACATAAATCGCCTGATATGTTTGATTTGCAAAATTTACCCCTCCTTTTTGAGTGATTTACCCCCTGGATATTGGGAATCTAAAAGGGCATCTTTGACGCCATACGTGGTCTTGCACCTTTATCATTTAACCAATCTATTGTTATGATGCGATCTTCTACTTTCCGGGCAGGAAGGCGATGGTTAGCCTTGCTTCCCATGCTTTGCTGCTCTTTGCTGCTGACGGCTCAATCCCTGACGATCCGCGGCATCGTAACCGATCCGGGCGGCGAACCGCTGATCGGGGCCACCGTTCGGGTGGTAAATGCACCCAACCGGGGCGCTATCACCGACACCAAAGGCTCGTACACCATCCAGGCTTCGCCGGGCGAGCGGCTTTCTTTTACCTACACCGGTTACCTGGATCAAACCGTGACGGTTCCGGCAGACGGTTCGGCAGTGAACCTGCTCATGAGCCCCAATCCGAAAGTGCTCGATGAAATAGTGGTGGTAGGTTATGGTACGCAAAAGAAAAGCGACCTGACTGGCGCCGTGGCTTCCGTGTCGAGCGAACAACTCAAAAACACGGTCGTGACCAACCTCGACCAGGCCTTGCAAGGTCGCATCGCCGGAGTACAGGTGACGCAGAACTCCGGACAGCCGGGTGGCGCCACGTCTATTCGTATCCGGGGCGCCAATTCCATCACGGGTTCGAGCGAACCACTGTACGTGATCGACGGCATTCCGTTTCAGGGCGACGGCACTTCGGTGTCCGGTTTCGACTGGGCCGGCGGCGCCAACGGCCAGAACCGTGTGAATCCGCTCGCTGCCATCAATCCGAACGATATTGTAAGTATAGAAGTGCTGAAAGACGCTTCCGCTTCGGCCATTTACGGCGCCCGCGCTGCCAACGGCGTGATCCTGATCACGACCAAACGTGGCCAGGCCGGCGAGTCCAAAATTTCCTACAACGGCTATTATGCCAATCAGACGCTGGGAAAAAAACTCGATATGATGAACCTGCGGGAATATGCCGACTACCAGTTGCAGATTTCCAAAGACCTGGGCCTGCAGCCCAACCAGCGCTACCTCGACCCTTCCCTGCTGGGCAACGGCACCGACTGGCAGGATGAAATTTTCAGAGATGCCGGTATGCAAAGCCACCAGTTGTCGGTGAGCGGTGGCAACGACAAAACCACTTACGCCATCACAGGCGGCTATTTCAAGCAGGATGGTATTGTTATTGGCTCCAATTTCGAGCGCTATTCGGCGCGTATCAACCTCGACAACCAGGTAAAAAACTGGTTCAAAGTGGGTGGTTCGCTGGCATATGCCACCACCAATGAAAAAATTACGCTCAACGACGGCGGCGACGGCGTCATCATGCAGGCCCTGCTCACCCAGCCTGATATTGCCGTGCGCGACATCGACGGCAACTACGCGGGCCCCGAAGCGCAATTCACCAGCGCATCCTACAACCCTGTAGCAGCGGCGCTGCAACGCAACAACACCCTCGCCCGCCAGCGCCTCATGGGCAATGTATATGGCGACCTGACCCTGTTAAAAAACCTGACCTTCCGCTCGGAAATCGGCTTCGACGACAACCACGGCTTGAACAAGGCCTTCCACCCGACCTACCGCTGGGGTGTGCTGGTAAACACCGAAAACCAGTTGCGCCAACGCGAGGAAAGCAGTTTCTTCTGGGTATGGAAAAATTACCTGACTTACAAAGTACTCGACAACGAAACACACAGACTCACGGCCATGGTGGGCCAGGAAGCCCAGAAATCTTCGTGGCAGGGTTCACTGGTCACGAAGAAAAACTTCTCTTCCAACGATATTCCCGTGCTGAGTGAAGGCGACGACGTGACTTCCCGCACTTCGGGCTGGAAAGACGCCGCTGCCATCGCTTCCTATTTCGGCCGTTTCAATTACAGCCTGTTCGACCGCTACCTGCTCACGTTCACCATGCGTGCCGACGGTTCTTCCAAATTCGGACCGGAAAACCGCTGGGGCTACTTCCCCTCCGCTGCTATTGCCTGGCGCCTCGGCGAAGAGCCGTTTATGAAATCGTTGAATACTAACCTGAAAATCCGCCTCGGATACGGCGAAGTGGGCAACCAGGCCATCGCCAATTACCTGTACGGCGCTTCGCTGCAAGCCATCAATTCACCCTTCGGAACGGCCTACCGCCTGGAAAAAATTTCCAACCCGAAACTGAAATGGGAGGCAACCAAACAAACGAACGCCGGGGTGGACATCTCTCTTGTAAAAGGTCGTATCGACCTCTCGTTCGACCTCTACAACAAGCAGACGACCGATATGCTCCTGCAACTTTCCGTGCCCAGTTACCTGGGCGGCACGGGCTGGCAGGATATCCGCGCACCATTCGGCAATGTAGGGAAAATGGAAAACAAAGGTTTCGACCTGGCCCTGCACACCCGCAACATTGAAGGCAAAAAATTTAAATGGGGCACCGATCTCACCTTCTCCCGCAACCGCAACAAGGTGAAAGAACTTGACGACGCCAACCGCATTTACTGGCGCAACCTGTACTGGTACAGCGAATTCCAGACAGCCACCCGCACACAGGCAGGCGCACCGCTCGGCCAGTTCTACGGCTACGTGACCGAAGGCCTGTTTACCAGCAAGGAAGACATCCTGGCACATGCCGTGCAGGTGAACGACCCGAACAACGACGGCAAAAACCTCGTCGACAAACGCGCTGGCGTGTGGATCGGCGACATCAAATTCAAGGACCTGAATGGCGACGGCGTGATCAATACCGACGACCAGACCATCATCGGCGACCCGAATCCAAATTTCACATTCGGCCTGAACAACTCGCTGAGTTATGGCCCATTTGATCTGGTCATTTATCTCACGGGCTCGTACGGCGCCGACATCCTCAACTACTCGCGTGTGCAAATCGAAGGCATGACCAACGTGTACGCCAACCAGGCGGCCACCGTATTCGACCGAGCCCAGTACAGCCTGCGCGACCCGAATGGCTCCGACCTCGATCCAAACAACGTAACACTGGCCAACCCGGGTACCGATATTCCGCGGCCGACCACGACGGACAACAACCGTAATACCCGCATGTCGGATCGCTTCATCGAGGACGGGTCTTACCTGCGTGTGCAAAACATCCGCCTCGGCTACCGACTCCCGACCACCTTTACCAAAAAGTACCGCGTGGAAAGCCTGCGGCTGTATGTAAATGCGCAAAACGTGTACACATTCACCAAATACACCGGCTACGACCCGGAAATCGGCGCTTTCAACCAGGATCCACTCCTGCAAAACGTCGATATGGGCCGCTACCCGACCCCGAGGGTGTATACGTTTGGGGTAGATGTGGATTTTTAGGGGTTGAATGTTGAGGAGTTGAGGGTTGAAAGGTTGAGATACAGCCACTCTACCGAGTCTCAACCCCTCAACCCTCAACCCCTCAACTATCAAACCAGTTACCATTCAATCCAACACAACATGAAACATTTCAAATATATCCTCTCTCTTTGTGTGGCGCTGAGTTTCGGTTCCTGCTCGAAAGAGTTTCTGGAAATAGAGCCCCAGGACCGGCTCACAGCCGATAACTTTTACAAAACGCCCGGCGAAATCAAGGCAGCCACGGCATCGCTGTACGGCTTTCCGTGGTTTGATTTCAACGACAAATTTTTCTGGCTGGCCGGCGATGTGATGTCGGGCAATATGTACTACACCTACGACCAGGAAGGACAGTTTTTCTACTTTTCCTATTCGGGTGGCAATGCGCACCTGACTTCCGGCTGGAAAGGCCTGTTCCGCGTGGTTTCCTACGCCAATTCGATCATCAATGACATGCCGCGCGCCGCTGCGGGTAAGGTAGACCAGGTGGTCATCGACCGCGCGCTGGGCGAAGCCCGTTTCGTACGGGCCTACTGCTACTACATGCTGGCAGAATACTGGGGCGATGTGCCGATTGTGGAAAATTCGACAGAACTGGTGGCCACCAACAACCTGTTCCTGCCGAAAAACACCCGCTCCAGCGTCCTGGAATTCGTCCGCCGCGACCTCGTTTTTGCGGCCGACAACCTGCCGGCTGCCGACGCACCGGGCCGTGTAACCAAATGGGCCGCCAAAGCCCTGCTGGCCAAAGTACACCTCACGTTGGCGTCCAATCTGAACGATGCCGCCTCGGCCGAAAATTTCACCAAGGCGAAAGACTACGCCGCCGATGTGCTGACCAACAGCGGTTTGTCGCTGATGCCGAACTACGCCGATTTGTTTAAAATTGAAAACAACAACAACCCGGAATCGCTTTTTGCACTCCAATGGATGGAAGGTTCGTATGCTTTCGGCAACAGCCGCCAGGCCAACTGGGCCCGTGGCAGCCAGATCACCGGCAACAGCGAATGCTGGGGTGGCGGCAAATCCGCTACCTACGATTTCGTTAGCAGCATCGAGCCGGGTGACAAACGCAGAGCGTCCATTTTCATGTCGCTCGGCGACCACTATCCGGAAATCAGAAAAGCCGACGGCGGATACACCTACAACATCGTGAGCCGCGACCCGAACGACCAGAATATCGTGCTGGAAGGCGCCGCGCCGGTGCTCAACAATGCGAAAAAGTACATCGTTGGCAGCGCTGCCGATACCGACGGTAAAGTGTCGACCGGACAGGCAACGGCCATCAATCAGTACATGATCCGCCTGGCCGATGTGTACCTGACCTATGCCGAAGCCGCCCTCGGCGCAGCCGCCTCTTCCAGCGACGCGCAGGCGCTCACCTACCTGAATGCTGTTCGCTCTCGTGCAGGATTGCCAGCCAAATCCAGTTTCACCTTCGCCGACATCTTGCGCGAACGCCGCGTAGAGTTTGGTTTTGAAAGCATGTACTGGTTTGATGTGAAACGCGCTTTCTACCGCGACGCCAATGCGACCATTGCTGATCTGAACGCACAGCAGCGTGAAATCACCTACCAGCGCGATTTCAGCCCCAATGCTGCCGACGAAAATTCGGTAGCCGGCTACACGGTTGTTCCACCGCCCAGCCCGATTGTCATTGCTGCCTCGCACATGTGGATGCCCATTCCGGCTTCTGAAATTGTGACCAACGCCCTGCTGGCGCCATCGGCTCCAGCCGAGGATTACAAGTTCTGAAACCCTATATTTTCATAAACGATCAAATGTTTCTGCAACATGAAATCTTGGTATAAACTAACGCTGTTGCTGGTACTGGGCTCTATTTTCGCCGGTATCGTGTCCTGTAAAAAAGAGGACGAAAAACCCAACGGCGGCTCTCCGGTGGTGTACTACATCCGCTCCACCGACCCGGCCCTGTCCGACTCCCTGCTGGTCGGCACCTTTATGGGCAGCCTCATCGCTATTGTAGGCGACAACCTGGCGGATACGCGGGAAATCTGGTTCAACGACCAGAAAGCAACGCTCAATCCTTCGTACATCACCGATAAAACCATTCTGGTAAATGTGCCGAGCACCGTACCCAGCACGGTAACCAACAAAATCCGTTTTGTTTTCGGCGATGGCAGCGAGTTGCTGCACGATTTTTCTATCAACATCCCTGCGCCGGTCATTGCAGGCACCAAGTGCGAATACGTACCCGATGGCGGCACGATGGTGTTGTACGGCGATTTTTTCTTCGAACCAAAAGTGTATTTCCCCGGCGATTTGCAAGGAGAAATCGTATCGCTGAGCAAAACGGAAATTCAGGTAAAAGTGCCTGATGGCGCCGAGCCCGGAAATGTGGTGGTAAAAACCAATTTCGGTGCCGCCAAATCCGGTTTTCTGTTCCGCGACAACCGCAATGTGCTGCTCGACTACGACGGCCGCAACCACGAAACCTGGACGGCGCCGATCGTGAATACGCCGCTGGCGCCTTGTTCCGGCAACTATGCCTTTTTCAAACACGCTGCCGACGGCGCCTGGATGTGGACCAACGAACTCACCATGCAATACTGGGCGCCGCGTGGTCGTGGCAACGTGCCTGTTGCTACCGGCAATGTGAGCGATCTGGTGCTGCGCTTCGAAGCCAATGTGCCCATCGAATGGAGAGACGTGCGCATGGAAATTTTCTTCGCTCCCTATGCCGAAGACCATGGCCGCGATGTGCCAGGCACCGTTTTCGCCCGCTGGAAACCTTGGAAAAGCGGGCCCTACACCACCGATGGCTGGGTCACCATTTCCATTCCGCTGACGGAGTTCAAATACTCCCGCGATGATTCCGACGACAACGAAAATGGTTCCACTCAAATCAGCAACCTGAACGCACTCACCAATGTCACCATGATGCTCTTCGGCCCGGCCAATGGCCCGAATCCGGTGCAGATTGCGATTGATAATGTGCGGATTGTTCAGAAATAGTAAAACCTGTTATTGGTTATTGGTTATTAGTTATTAGTACACTCTCCCTTGGCATATTTTGATAAAAAAGCCAAGGGTAGTTTGCCCTAATAACTAATAACCAATAACCAATAACCCAAATCATAAGCCATGTCTCAACTCTTCAAAATAAAGCCGTTGTTGTTGCTTGCCTTGCTTGCTTCCCTGTTCATCATCGAAGCATGTAAAAAAGACGACGACACGGATTCCGATCAGATTCAACTGCTCAGTTTCGGCCCCTCGCCCGTGTTGCGTGGCGGCGACCTGAGATTTATCGGTACCAACCTCGACAAGGTAACAGCCATTGTGCTGCCCAGCAACGTAGAGGTAACAACCTTCAAAACAAAAACGGCGGAACAACTCGTCATCGTCGTGCCGGAAGCCACCGTAAATGGCAAAGTGGTGCTGAAAACCCCGCAAGGTGATATTCAGACCAAAACGGAATTGCACATTTCCGAACCGATTACGCTGACCTCGTTCAGTCCGGCAGCCGCACGCCCGGGCACTGTTATCGCCATCAATGGTACCTACCTGAACCTGGTGAAGGAGGTGATTTTTACCAATAAAAAAGTGGTAAAATCCGAAAACTTCGTCAGCCAGACCAAAGACAAAATCGAGGTGACTGTACCGACGGATGCCAAAACGGGTATCATCGTCATTTCCAACGGAGAAGCCGACCCGATTCTTGTGGAATCGGAAACACCACTTTCCGTAACGCTACCGACGGTGACAGGCGTAAGCCCCACTCCGGTAAAAGCCGGAACGGCACTTACCATCGACGGTACCGACCTCGACCTGACCCGCGAAGTGGTATTTACCGGAGGTTCCAAAGTGAACACGTTTACCAGTGCAACGGCCACTCAACTGGTGCTCAACGTACCGGCTGAAGCCAAAGATGGCCCGATCAAACTGGTGGTAGCGTCGCTCGAAGAAGTGAGCAGCACCCAGCAGGTCGTCATGTCCGTCCCTACCATCAACGGCATCGCGCCCGACCCGGCCAAAACGGGTAGCAGCGTGACCGTTAGCGGCGTCGACCTCGATCTGGTGACGCGTGTGACCTTCGGAGGCAACAAAGTGGGCACGATCCAAAGTGCTACTGTTTCCGAAATGACAGTAAGTGTTCCGGCAGATGCCCAGGACGGTGCCCTCACTTTCAGCACAGCCGCTGGCAAAACCGTTACTTCGGCGGCAGCGCTGACCATGGTGAAACCAACCATCAGCACTATTTCCCCCACAGATATTCAGGTAAATAACTTGCTCACTGTAACGGGAACGGATCTCGATATTGTTTCCAAAGTACAATTCATGGGTGGCACTGAAGCCCCTGTTGCCAGCGCCACCCTGACCGAACTGACCGTCATGGTGCCGGTAGGTACACAATCGGGCCCCATCCACCTGATCGCCGACAACGGCGATGAAGTGATTTCGGCCGTTTCGCTGAATATTCTGGCATCCACTTCGGCCACGGTCACTTCCATGCCAGCCAGCGCGCGTCCGGGCGATATGATCGACATCGTGGGTGTCAACCTCGATGAAATTACGGAAGTGATCTTCCCAATCGACGTGCCGGCTACCATGTTTGGACTAAAAACCGACGTACTGATTCAGGTAGTGGTGCCACAGGCAGCCAAAACCGGCAATGGCGTCATCCGCCTCATCACCGCCACCGGAGAGGTGATCGAAACACCTGTTATCAATATTACAGGCGTCGATCCGGTTGTCGATCCTTCACTGGTGTTTTTCAATTTTGACGACCTGACTTACTGGTGGAATGACACAGGTAGTCCACAAAACGACCCGGCCCTGTCGCTCGATGGCTCTTCGTATTACTATGTCGATCATGCCTGCAGCGGCTGGACGGGGTTCTTCTGGCGCAATGGTCAGAACAATTTCCCCGGCGCTACCATTGGAACCAATGTGAGCCAGTATGTTCTGAAATTTGACATCAACGTGCTCGAACCCATCACCGGCGGCGAATTCGCCTGGCGCCTGAAAGGTTCTTCCGGCGACTTCTGGTACTACTGGAAACCCTGGGAATCTACCGGCTCGTACAGCACCAACGGCTGGATTACCGTCACCATCCCGCTCACATCTTTCTATGCCGGCGCAACACCACTCAGCGACCTGTCGACCATCACCGAAGATTTTGGTGTGGCGTTCAACAACGGTTCGTCGTATGTGAAAGCGTGTGTGGATAATGTGAGATTTGAACAACTGTAACTGAGTCCCAAGTCCCGAGTGCTAAGTCCTGAGTCTGTAGAGTAGACCGCGTTTCTTTTTGCATTTCTTTACAAAATTGCTCCATGAAACGCGGTCCACTCTACAGACTCAGGACTTAGCACTCAGGACTCAGGACTGTAAACCTCTATTATATGTTCCGGCTTCTCAGCCTCCTTTTCGCATGCCTCCTGCTGCATGCCTTGCCATTGGCTGCTCAAAAAAACACTGCTCCCGCCGATCCGAAAGCGAGCAAACGAACCATTGCGCTGTTTGATAACCTGCGCAATACCAAAGACAACCGCATCCTTTTCGGGCACCAGGACGACCTCGCCTACGGTGTGTACTGGCGCAGTGAAGAAGGGCGTTCGGATGTACAGGAAACCTGCGGCAAATTTCCAGCCGTGTTCGGGTGGGATCTCGGCAGCCGCTTTGGTCCGGGAAAAATGACCAATATCGATTCCGTTCGGTTCCGCGACATGGAGCGCTGGGTGCGCAAAGCCTATGAAATGGGCGCTGTCAACACATTTAGTTGGCACATAGACAACCTCGCGACCGGCGGAAGTTCCTGGGACACCACCGCTGCCGTGCGCGACCTGCTTCCCGGTGGCAAATACCACAGCCGGCTCACCGAACAACTCGATGTGCTGGCGCAATTGTTCAACAGCCTGAAAACCGACGGACTGGTGAAACACCATATCCCTGTCATTTTCCGGCCCTGGCATGAGCACACCGGTAACTGGTTCTGGTGGGGCGCCCACGGCTGCACACCGGAGGAGTACAAAACACTGTTTCGTTTTACTGTCGACTACCTGCGCAAGGAAAAAGGGGTGCACAATGTGTTGTACGCCTATTCGCCCGACTTTTTTGTAGATGCGGAGCATTACATGCGCAACTATCCTGGCGATGATTATATCGACGTTTTTGGCCTGGATTATTACTACCGCAAGGAAAATTTAGAACGCATTCAGGTAGATTTGCCAGTGAAACTGAACATCATGGCAAGTCTCGCCGAAAGCCACGGAAAAATTGCGGCTTTTACAGAAACCGGCCTCGAAGCCATCCCCAATGAAAACTACTGGACGCAAATGCTGCTGAACAACCTCAAAGCAGCAGAAAAGCGCATCGCATACGTGCTGGTATGGCGCAATGCTTACCACCACTCCAAATCCGAACACTATTACGCCCCTTATCCCGGGCAAAAAAGTGCGCAGGATTTCGTGGCCTTTAGCAAAAACGAGCGCATGTGTTTCCAAAATGACCTCCCGAAACTTTACAAAAAACCCAAAAAAAGAGCCTCGGCAAAGTTGCCGGAAACGAAGTAACTGTTGATATGTACAAACTAACCCATCTGCTCCTCGCCATCTGCCTGTGCCCCTGGCTGAACGCGCAAAATACCGCATCCCCCCATATCCGGCTCGACCAGTTCGGCTACCGCCCCGACAGTAAAAAAGTGGCCGTGCTGGCCGACCCCATCAACGGTTTCGATGCCGCCCAGAGTTTTGCGCCCGGCAATACCTGGCAGGTGCGCCGGGTTTCCGATCAGCAAAGTGTATTTTCCGGCACGCCCACAGCCTGGAAAAACGGCGCCACCCACGCGCAATCGGGCGACCGGGGCTGGTGGTTCGATTTTTCGGCCGTTACTACGCCCGGCGATTACTACCTGTTCGATGTAAGCAACAACGTGCGCTCCTACCCTTTCCACATCGGCGCCGATGTGTACAAGGATGTACTCAAACAAGCCGTCCGCATGTACTTCTACCAGCGCCTGGGTTTTGCCAAACAAACACCTTTTGTGCCCGCCAAATGGACCGAAGGTGCGGCCTACGAGGGCCCCAATCAAGACCATGCTGCCCGCAGCCGATGGGCCAAAAACGACCCTGCCACAGCACGCGACGTACACGGCGGCTGGATGGATGCAGGCGATGTGAACAAATACACCACCTTTGCCGAAGGCGCCGTCATCCAGTTGCTGGAATCGTATCGCCGCCACCCGGAGGTATTTACCGACGATTTTAATATCCCGGAAAGCGGCAATGGCATTCCCGACTTGCTTGATGAAGTGTTGTGGGAACTCGACTGGCTGAAACGCATGCAGGACGCCACAGGTACCAACGGTTTTTTGTTAAAACTGGGCGTCGACAACTACAACGAAGTATCTCCGCCCAGCGCCGACACCCGTCCGCGCTATTACCTGCCGGAATGTACCTCTGCAACGCTGGCTGGCTGCGCCATGTTTGCGCATGCAGGAATTGTACTTTCCGAAACGAACTATCCGGTTTTGCAGGCTTATGGCAGCGACCTGATCGCGAGGGCCGAACTGGCCTGGCAACGCGCCCTGTCAACGACCGCCAATTTTACCCAGTTTGAAGAAGGCTGCGACGATGGAGACATTAAATCGGGTGATGCCGACCGCAATGCATCCGGCCAGTTGGAAAGCGCTGTGGTGGCTGCCGTGTATTTGTTTCAGGCTACCGGAAATGCTGACTACAAAAACTTTGTGGAAACAAATTATGACGCAGTCGAGCCCATCACCAATACCTGGTGGGGGCCTTACAAATCGGCCGTCGAAGTGGCCTTACTGCGCTATTCGGAAATGCAGGGCGTAACGACCACTGTTGCCAACAACATCCGCAACCAGAAAGGCAATATGAATTATGCCTTTTCCCTTGATTCATACGATGCACAAACCGACCTCTACCGCGCCCAAATGGACGACTGGGCGCACCATTGGGGCAGCAACCTCGTGCGCAGTAATTGCGGCAGCCTGAACATGGATTTTGTGGAATTCAACATCAATGCCGACGACGCCGATGCTTACCGTGAAACAGCCGAGCAGTACCTCCACTGGCTGCATGGAACCAATGCCATGGGAATTGTCATGCTGTCGAATATGTACGATTTCGGCGGTGATGCTTGTGCCAATGAAATTTACCACACCTGGTTCGGCGCCAATACCGAATTCGACAACGCGCTTACCTCGCCGAAAGGCCCTGCACCGGGATACCTCACCGGCGGCCCCAACAAGGATTTTTCCTACAACCAGTTGTCGCCACCAGCCGCCCAGCCACCGCAAAAATCCTACCTCGATTTCAACGACGGCTGGCCGGAGAGTTCCTGGGAAATTACCGAACCTGCTATCTACTACAATGCGGCGTATATCATGCTGCTATCCAATTTCGTGGCCAATCCGATCGTGTCGACTACCGTGCCTTTTAGCCCCGAAATGACTTTTGACGTATTTCCAAACCCCGCCAGCGACAGTTGTACCCTGCGGTTTGCTTCGGCCGGAAAAAGAAATATTCGCATTTTTGATGCCGGCGGGAAACTGGTACTGACCCGCCAGATCACCGAAAAAGAAACAGTGCTCGACCTGAAAAACCTGCCCGCCGGGGTTTACAGCATTTCCGCAGATGGTATTCAAAAACAGATGGTAAAACAATAAACAACACATCATGAAACGCCACTTTTTTCTGTTGCTTGCCTGTGTTCATTTTGCCTTGAATGCCGATGCTCAGATGCGTTTTGCCCGCATTTTTTCCGACCATGCCGTGTTGCAACGCCAAAAACCGATACCCGTCTGGGGCTGGGCGGCGCCCAATGAATCCGTCACGGTAATGTTGAAAGGCGCCACGGAACAAACGCGTCAAGTCAAAGCCGGTTCCGATGGCAAATGGCAGGTAGAGTTTTCGATGCTGGAAGCAGGCGGGCCGTATTCGCTGACGGCGACGAGTGCTTCGGGCCGGCAAACGCTCAGCGACCTGCTCATCGGCGACGTGTGGCTGTGCTCCGGCCAATCCAATATGGAATGGACCGTTCGGCAGGCCGACCATTTTCAGAAAGAACAAAAAAATGCCGATTTTCCACAGATACGGCATTTCAGGGTAGCACACGAAGTAGCGCTGACACCACAGCAGGACCTGAACGAAGGCACCTGGGAAGTGAGCAATTCCCAAACCGTGGGCGGTTTCACAGCTGTAGGGTTCTTTTTTGCCCGGGAAGTGTACCAGCAAACGGGCGTGCCCATCGGCCTGCTGCATTCATCCTGGGGCGGTTCGCAGGTGGAAAGTTGGATCAGCCGCGAAGCCATGCTGGCCTCCGATGTACTCAATGGCTATGGCGCAGCGCTCCCGGCTTCCTGGGAAGATGCCGACCTGCGCCTTGAAAAAAGTATCAAAAAGAAACTGCTCGGCAATGCGGACGCCGTGGTGACCACCGCCGATGAAAAGAAGTTTTGCAGCGTCGATTACGATTTTTCCAACTGGCTTACGGCTGACCCTATGTGGCAATGGGACTGGAAAGGCGTATGGGCCTGGCGCGGCAATGGTTATATGGCAAAAATGGTGGAAATTCCGGCAGAAATGGCGGGGCAGATCACCACGCTGGGCCTGGCCGATAACTACAACAACCTGGAAGTGTATATCAACGGTAAAATGGTGTCGTCAGGCTTGTTTAAGGGAAATACCAACCTGCTGATACCTGCCAACACCTGGAAACCCGGCGCCAATAAACTGATGATAAAACTCAACCAGCGCATCGAGCCGTCGTGGTACGGACTGGGCATGATGGGCTCTGATAAAGATTTATTCGTCCGCAGCGAAACACAAAGTATCCCCCTCGAAGGCAATGACTGGAAACTGATGCCCTCCTTCGCCGAGCCGCACACATTTGCCCATTCAAGCAACAACGTAGGCACAACGATTTACAATGCCATGATCGCGCCGTTGCTTCCCTATGGCATCCGCGGCGCTCTGTGGTACCAGGGTGAAACCAACGCCGGGCGGGCTTACGAATACCGGCAATCTTTCCCGCTGATGATCAAAGACTGGCGCGCGCGCTGGAAAGAAGATTTCCCGTTCTATTTTGTGCAGTTGTCGTCCTATGGGCCATTTCAGAACAGCAATGAAGGCAGTGACTGGGCAGAATTGCGCGAAGCCCAAACCATGACCCTCCAATTGCCCAATACGGGTATGGCTGTTACGACCGACATCGGCAATCCGAAGGATATTCACCCGACAAACAAACAGGACGTGGGCAAACGCCTGGCCGCCAATGCACTCAAGTTTGTGTATCAGAAAGATGTGTTGTTTTCGGGGCCCATGCTGGAATCAACGCGTTTTGAAAAAGACCGCGCCGTACTCACTTTCAAATTCACTGGCGGCGGCCTGATTGCCAAAGATAAATACGGCTACCTCAAGGGTTTTGAAATTGCCGGCGAGGATCGCATGTTTTACTACGCTGCCGCTCGTATCGATGGCAATAAAGTGGTCGTACAACACCCGAAAGGGCTGAAACCCGTTTCGGTTCGTTATGCCTGGGCCAATTCGCCCGAAGATGCCAACCTGTTTAATGCCGAAGGTTTTCCGGCATGCCCTTTCCGTACTGATGCGTGGGAAGGGGTGACGGCAAAACGACGATTCGAATAATAGAGCGTGAGAGATGTGAGAGCGTGAGAAATGTGAGAGAGTGAGAGATGTGAGAGTTCGTAGAGTGCACCGCTTCGCTATAAAAATTTCAAAATGTATAAACCCAGGCCAATGAAATGCAGGTGTAATCTAAATCGGCTCTCACATCTCTCACTCTCTCACATCTCTCACTCTCTCACATCTCTCACTCTCTCACATCTCTCACATCTCTCACTCTCTCACATCTCCCCTCTCACCTCTTTTTTTTCCATGTCTTCTGATTTCCAAACAAGACTCCAACAACTCCAGGCAGCGCATGAGATACTGCTGGACACGCCCAACCAACCACAAACCCCTGGCAACGGCATCTACACCCGCTGGGAAAATCCGGTGCTGACGCCGGCACATACACCCTTGTTCTGGCGATATGACTACAACCCTGACACCAATCCTTTTTTGATGGAACGACTGGGGGTAAATGCCACATTCAATTCCGGCGCGCTGCTCTGGAACGGCCGTTATATACTGGTGGTACGCGTGGAAGGCAACGACCGCAAATCGTTTTTCGCCATTGCAGAAAGTCCGAACGGTATCGATCGATTCAGGTTTTGGGATTTTCCGGTGCTCATGCCTGAAACAGCCGATCCAGACACCAATGTGTACGATATGCGCCTGACCGCCCATGAAGATGGCTGGATTTACGGACTGTTTTGCAGTGAAAGAAAAGATATGGAGCGCCCGCACGACCTCTCGGCGGCCACGGCCCAGTGCGGTATCGCGCGTACACGCGACCTCGTACAATGGGAACGCCTGCCCGATCTGATTACCTATTCCGGACAACAGCGCAATGTGGTGCTGCACCCCGAATTTGTACAAGGCAAATACGCACTTTACACCCGCCCGCAGGATGGATTTATTGAAGTGGGCAGCGGTGGCGGTATTGGCTGGGGATTAACCGACAGTATGGAAAACGCTGAAGTGCGCGATGAAATCATTGTTGATGGAAAAGTGTATCACACCATCAAGGAAGTGAAAAATGGCCAGGGGCCTGCGCCGCTCAAAACGCCGGAAGGCTGGTTGCACCTGGCACATGGCGTGCGCAATACGGCAGCCGGGCTGCGCTATGTATTGTATATGTTTATGACCGATCTGCACGAGCCCTGGCGAATAACACATGCTCCGGGAGGCCATTTTATCGCACCGGAAGGTGCCGAGCGCGTCGGCGATGTGTCGAATGTGGTGTTTTCAAACGGCTGGATCCGCACCGAAAACGATCAGGTGTTTATTTATTACGGCTCTTCGGATACGCGGATGCACGTGGCCACGACTTCCATTGCCCAATTACTGGATTATGTAAAAAATACACCGGCCGACGGGTATCGATCTGCAGCGAGCGTAGCACAGCGATTCAAACTGATCGAGCGAAATTTGACATAAGTACCAGGTCAATATTAGTTTAGACTATGGACATCGGCTTTTGTGCTGTAACAGCGTTTGTTTTTCGTTACAATACCCACGCATTGCGCCTCAAAACAGCCTCGTCACAGCACAAAATCCGATGTCCATAGTCTAAACTAATATTGACCTGGTACTTACCGTAAAATATAGTTATTTTAGCGGCCCTTTACACAACCCGACACACACACCTGCTACTTATCAGCGTACCTATGCAAACCGGTATTTCTGAAATTATCCCCTTGCAACACCTGGCTTTGGAGGCCGGGCGCGAACTGCATGATATTCTTCACTGGTGGGCAACAAAAATGCCCGATCACGACCATGGAGGTTTCTACGGCCGAATCGATGGAACAGGCCACCTGCACGCCCAGGCCGACAAAAGTGTGATTCTGAATACCCGCATTTTGTGGACATTCAGTGCTGCGGCACTTCAAACCGGACAAAAAGAACACCGCGATGTGGCCGAACGGGCATATCACTACATCCTCGATCATTTCTGGGATGCACAATATGGTGGCGTGTACTGGATGCTCGATTACAAAGGCAATCCCTCCCAGGATAAAAAACAGGTGTATGCACAGGCTTTTGCCTTGTATGCCTTTTCGGAATATTACCGGCTCACCCACGACGAAACAGCACTTCAAAAAGCCAGAACGCTGTTCGATCTCATGGAGCGGCACAGCCTCGACAAAATGCGTGGCGGGTACTTTGAAGCGTTCAGCCGCGACTGGCAATTGATTGCCGACCTGCGCCTGAGTGATAAAGACGCCAACGAGGCCAAAACCATGAATACCCACCTGCACGTACTGGAAGCATACGCCAACCTGCTTCGTGCAGCACCCTCGCAACCCGTAGAAGCAGCATTAAAAGCACTGATACTGCTTTTCCTCGATCGATTTATCGACCCGCAGACCGCACACCTGCGCCTGTTTTTTGATGAATACTGGAACCTGAAATCGCAGGAAATTTCATTCGGGCATGACATAGAAACCAGTTGGTTGCTCTGCGACGCTGCGCAGGTACTGGGCTCCAAAAGCCTGATCAAAAGAACCCGACAGGCAGCCGTACAGGTGGCCGATGCTTGCCTGCGGGAAGGTACCGACCCACAAAATGGCGGCATGTACTACACGGCGCATCCACAGCATGGCATCGTTGATGCCCAGAAAGACTGGTGGCCACAAGCCGAGGCCGTGCTGGGCTACCTCAATGCCTGGGAAATCAGCCAGGCGCCTCGCTTTTTGGAAGCCGCCCATCGCTCCTGGCAATTTATTCTCCAATACCTGCGCGATACCGATCAGGGCGAATGGTACTGGGCCTACAACCCCGACGGCCGCCCCGATACCATCAACGATAAAGCCGGGCCCTGGAAATGCCCTTACCACAATGGTCGGGCATGTATGCAAATAGCGCATATTTTCAAGCGTTTGTCAGAAAATTGATGCCTTCCGGGCAAAATCTCACCGTGCGCTGATAATTATCCTTTACCACCTTGATAGTGGTCATTTCGTGCCGTCGGACATTCCCAACAATTTTGCTTCGAATTAATAATCGAACACCTGTAAAATTTTGGGACTATGTTACTCAACACTCCAATCGGCAAACTCATGACGGAAGACGTTATCGTCATCGATGCCCACGACCAACTACGCGACATCGTCAGCACCTTTAACAACCACGGAATACGCCATGCACCTGTCGTTCAGAGTGGGCGGCTGGTAGGTATGCTCAGTTGGATCGACCTGAAAAAACTTCCCGTATCGGATGTAGACGGCATCATGACCAGCAATGGAAAAATCGTGGCATCCGAACTGATGACGCGAGAGCCTGTGAGCGTTCAGACCGACGATACACTGGAAGAACTGGCAGAGATATTTACCGAAAATGAATTCCATGCGGTACCTGTACTCGAAGGTTCCCGAATCGTAGGAATTGTTTCCACCACCGATGTGATCAAATACTTTTTATACAACGCACAGTAACAACATCACCGTTACTGCTGACGAAGGTCATTTATACAGCCCCTCATTCGCAGCACCTTTGTATCGCATAAACCAAACAGCACCCACATCATGAAAAAGATACTTGTACCGATCGATTTTTCCCCCAACTCCCTGAACGCGATGCATGTTGCGGCTTCCATCGCTCGTAAATTCAATGCTACGCTCGAACTGCTGCACGTCAACCTCGCAGCCATTTATTCCGCCCCTCTTTCCGAGTTTGTAGCCGCCTCCAAATATGAGTCCGACGACCAGCAGTATGACGATACAGCGGTGACCGAACTGGAAAAACTCAAAATGGAATTGCTGGCTGAGACAGAATATGCAAATCTCAATGTACAACTGCGCGTGGAAGACGGTTACCTCCACAGTTGCGTGAAAAATGTGGCTCAAACGGACGGCGTCGACCTCGTTGTGATGGGCACAAAAGGCACTTCCGGCCTCAATGAATTCCTGCTGGGTTCCAACACCGAAAAAGTGATTCGTACCGCTCCATGCCCGATATTGGCAGTGCCAGAAGGCGTTTCCTCGATTGAGCCTAAAATCGTACTGATGCCTACCACGCTGAGAGACGACCAGGCCGGTGTATTTAAATATGTGGCCGACTGGGAAAAACAGTACGATTTCCACGTCAAAGTGCTGTACCTCAACAACGTACGCAACCTGCCTACCGATGGTTCCGCCGAATCGGCCAAAAACCGCCTGGCTGAAGCAGCCGGACTGAAAAAAACAGACGTTATTCTTACACACGAAACGTTTTATGAAGATAATGCCATCCTGGCAACGGCCGACCAACTCAATGCCGATCTGATCGTCATGGGTACCCACCAACGTCAGGGCTTGTCTCATATCCTTTTTGGTAGCATTACCGAAGATACGGTCAACCATTCACACATTCCCGTATTGGCTATTCCCGTTGGCTGGAAAGGGAACTGATTCCGTACCTTTTGGTATGACTGTGGGTAGCCGCCTTTCCTGTATGCGCAGACTGGCCCCATAGTTCGGTTTATCTCCCGCCCCCCTTTTCTTCCTGTTAGAATAATCCAGATCAGAGCAGGAGCCATGCAGTTGGCTCCTGCTTTTTTATTTTTGTATTATACTTTTTACTTTGATCCTATTTAGGTGCACGTTTTGAAAGGCCGATACTTTTGCGCCATTCTTTCAAAACCACATCTTGATATGAAATACAAACTTTTAGGCAACACCGGCCTGTATGTGTCTGAACTTTGCCTGGGCACCATGACATTTGGCGGAAAAGGATTCTGGACCAGTATCGGCACCCTCGACCAGCAATCCGTCGACCAACTCGTTCGCCGCTCCATCGATGGCGGCATCAACTTCATCGACACAGCCAACGTTTATTCGGAAGGACTTTCTGAAGAAATGACTGGAAAAGCCATTCGCAACCTCGGTCTGCATCGCGACGACCTGGTAATTGCCACCAAAGTGCGCGGCCGCATGAACGAAGGCCCCAATGGCTCCGGCCTTAGCCGAAAACACATCCTCCAGGAAGTAGATGCCAGCCTGAAACGCCTGCAAACCGACTACATCGACCTGTACCAGATTCACGGCTTCGACGCCCTGACACCTATGGAAGAAATTGTCGATACCCTCGATACCCTGGTGAAAAGCGGCAAAGTGCGCTACCTCGGCTGCAGCAACCTGGCAGCCTGGCATATTATGAAAGCCGTGGGATATGCTTCGCACCACCGGCTCGCCAAATTCCAGTCGCTGCAGGCCTACTACACCATTGCCGGGCGCGACCTGGAACGCGAGATCGTACCCTTGCTGAACGACCAAAAAATGGGCCTGCTGGTATGGAGCCCGCTGGCCGGAGGGCTTCTGAGCGGAAAGTACAACCGAAATGGAGAGGGTGCGGAAGGCGCACGTCGGGCCAATTTTGATTTCCCGCCAGTCAACAAAGACCGTGCGTTCGACATCCTCGACGTGCTGGAACCAATGGCAAAGGAAAAAGGTGCTTCTGTAGCGCAACTGGCGCTGGCCTGGCTGTTGCATCAGCCCGTTGTGACCAGTGTTATTATCGGCGCCAACAAACCCGAACAACTCGATGACAACCTGAAGTCTGTATCGGTTTCGTTTACCGCCGAAGAATTACAACAACTCGACGAGTTGAGCAAATTGCCACGCGAATACCCCGGCTGGATGATAGAGCGGCAGGGCGCGGATCGAAAATGAGAAACACGGATTACACGGATAAAAACAGATTTACACAGATTTGATTACAACGTAATGGTACTTAACGTACAAATCAAATCCGTGTAAATCTGTTTTTATCTGTGTAATCCGTGTTTCCAAATCCGTGTTGCACGTTGTCACTTGTTCGGAAATACGTACCTGCGCACATCCTCTTCCGTCACCACCTGATCGCACAAGATGAACAGGCGTTCGATCACATTGGCGAGTTCGCGGATATTGCCCGTCCAGTTGTACTCCTGCAAGGCCTTGATGGCATCTGACGTAAAGGACTTGGGGGCATGGCCGTAATCGTCGGCAATGCGGCGATTGAAATGTTCGAGCAAGAGCGGAATATCGTCGCGGCGGTCATTGAGCGCCGGTACTTTCACGACGATGACTGCCAGGCGGTGGTACAAGTCTTCCCGGAAACGGCCTGCTGCAATTTCTTCGCGCAGTTCTTTGTTGGTAGCGGCGAGCACCCGCACATCCACCTTAATTTCTTTGCTGTCGCCCACACGGGTGATGCGGCTTTCCTGCAAGGCGCGCAGCACTTTGGCTTGCGCGTCGAGACTCATATCGCCGATTTCATCGAGGAAAAGGGTGCCGCCATTGGCTTGTTCGAATTTGCCGGGGCGATCGGCAATAGCGCCGGTGAATGAGCCTTTTTTATGGCCAAACAATTCACTTTCAATTAATTCTGCCGGAATAGCCGCGCAGTTTACTTCCACAATAGGCCCGTCGGCGCGGTTGCTTTTTTCATGAATCCAGCGTGCTACCAGTTCCTTGCCGGTGCCGTTCTGGCCGGTAATAAGGACGCGGCTTTCCGTAGGCGCTACTTTTTCCAGTACACGTTTGATTTCCAGAATCGGAGCGCTTTCACCGATCATGTTGACGCCTTTGCTCGCTTTCACCTGCTTCCGCAGCACCTGCGTGGTGTTCACCAGTTCGCTGCGTTCCAGGGCATTGCGTACCGTGATGAGCATACGGTTCAGATCCGGCGGTTTGGAAATGAAATCGAAGGCGCCTTTTTTGACGGCTTCCACGGCAGTGTCGATGGTTCCGTGACCGCTGACCATGATGACCGGCGTTTCGGGTGAAAGGATTTGCAGGCGTTCGAGGGCTTCGATACCATCCATTTTGGGCATTTTGATATCCGTAATGATGACGTCGAATTTCTCTTTTTGCACCTTCGCCACACATTCCAGTCCGTCGGAGGCTTCGTCTACATCGTAACCTTCAAATTCAAGGATGTCGCGCAGGGTGCGGCGGATAGGCATTTCGTCGTCAACTATCAGGATTCTGGCCATTGTCTGGTATAGATTATTGGTAAGTGGTTATCAGTGGCGGAGATATAAAAAAGCGGCCACAAAGAAAGCGGCTTTCCGTTATTTAGAAGGCAGATATACAAATGATTTTTTATAAAAATCTGTGACTTTGGTCCTAAACTGCGTTTTATCTTTGTTTGGATGTGTGTCGCCTGCCTGGCTGGCACGTATTTTCCTAATTCGCTCAAAATCTAAAACTTATGCAACGAAAATTTTTCTTCCCCGTGCTGATGTTCCTCTTCATTGCTTCGGCAGCCTCTGCACAATGGAATAACGTGATTGAAACGGAACGTATGATGTCGTTCGGTAGCCGCCCCGCCTTCCGAATGGAATTTCCCAATACGGATGCGGGACTGGTAGAAGACCTTTGGAAGGATTATGCCAAGAAAAATTTTGGCGCCAAACTCAAAAAAGACAAAAAATCGGGCGAGTGGTCCGCGATGGATTTGAAATCGGCCATTATGGGCGACGATAAATTTGCCATTTATTCCACAGTGGAAAAAAATGACAAAAATTCGGCCCTCACGGTATGGTTCGACGCCGGCTCTTATTTTCTCAACCGCCGCGACAATCCCGGCAACACGGAAGAAGTGAGCCGCGCCTTGCGCCAGTTTTATATCGATGTGCGCCGCGCAGGCATACAGGCCGAGTTGACCGCTGAAGAGAACAAACTGAAAGACCTGGACAAAAAGCAGAAAAACCTGCAAAAGGACAATGACGGCATGCGCAAGGACATCGATTCGTGGAAAGCCAAAATTGCCAAAGCCGAACAGGATATTGTGAACAACGAACGTGAACAGGAACAAAA
This sequence comes from Bacteroidota bacterium, assembly GCA_020160935.1. GTDB lineage: Bacteria > Bacteroidota > Bacteroidia > Chitinophagales > Saprospiraceae > M3007. The sequence continues at coordinate 61,417 of JAIUPL010000023.1, forward strand.
CCTGGTAAACCAGGATGCACAGCGCCGCGCCATAGAGGCCGTTCGCCAACGCCTGAACAACGTGGAAAACGAGCGTAACTAAATCTCCGCGTACGCTACGCGTTGTGTACTTTGTGAAACCTTAGGGCCCTTTGTGGTAAAAAAATTTTAACCACGAAGTACACCAAGGTTTCACAAAGGACACAACGTGTAGCGTGTACCTGCTTTAAGAAAAGAGCCCCGATTTCATGGTTGCTTGATAATGAGCAAGTTGGATCAATTTTCTTGAAAATTCCAGCGAAATTTTGCGCACATTTTGTTTTAAAACGAGCCTGAACGACCTGTTGCGTTCAGGCTCGTTTTTTAGGAGCGATACTTTTTTTTAGAAAACGGTCGTTTTTGAAAACAAACGGCGTTTGAAATCTAAAAAGCCGACACGCAAAAAGTTGCAGGATGTCGAAAAATCATTTGTGCATTTTAAAACAGAATCTTTTAACTTTGTGTTTCCCAAAATCATATCAAAAACTTTTACACTGTGGAAAATTAACCCTGGCTTTACATTAAACACCTCCTGCACCGGCCCTTGCCAAGAGTCATAATGGCCTACAATTCAAAGTGTTAAAATAATTTTCCCAACACCCAAAAGCCCTTTTTGGCATGTGGATAACGCAAATACAATGTGGATAACTCCAATGGTTTTTACACTTGTCAACAGTTTTCCGGGCAGTTTTCCACAGTTATCCACCATACGGATTGTTTGGAAAGTGAAAAAACAAGGGCTGCAAAGTAAGTTTGTAGCCGCGCTTCAAACCTTCTCACAGAACCCCTGATTCCAACGCACTAAATGAGTTCGGACTCAGGACTTACGACTCAGGACTATAACTATGGATGAATCTAGCGGCAATAATTCTTCTTATCCGTCGACCGGGCAGCGCAAGCAGCGCAATGCCAGCGGGGCCGACAATCTTTCCAATTACGTTTTTGGAAAGATACAGCCGCAGGCCATACCTCTGGAAGAAGCGGTATTGGGCGCGCTAATGCTCGACCGCGATGCCTTGCCCATGGTGATGGACGCCCTGCGCCCCGAAAGTTTTTATGTAGAAGCACATCAACTGATCTACCGCGCTATTATCCGGCTGTTTGAACGCTCCAATCCGGTCGATCTGCTCACCGTCACGGAAGAACTGCGCTCCAGCGGCGACCTCGACAAGGTGGGTGGGCCTTATCAACTCGTCGAACTCAGCAACCGCGTAGCCTCTGCGGCCAATATCGAGTACCACGCCCGCATCATCGCACAAAAACACATCCAGCGCGAACTGATCAGCGTGAGCACCAAAACCATCAAAAACGCTTACGAAGACACGACCGACGTATTCGACCTGCTCGACGACGCCGAAAAGGGCCTGTTCGCCATTACCCAGAACAACCTCAGCCGCAGTTACGAAAGTATGGGCACGCTCAGCAGCAAGGTGCTCAAGATGATCGAGGAAGTGTCGAAAAAAACCGACGGTCTCACAGGTGTACCTACCGGCTTCACCGACCTCGACCGACTCACTTCCGGCTGGCAGCCCTCCGACCTGATTATTGTGGCGGCCCGTCCGGGTATGGGTAAAACCTCGTTCGTACTGGCCGTAGCCCTCAATGCCGCCCGCGATTTCAACAAAGGCGTGGCGCTGTTTTCGCTCGAAATGGCCTCTACACAGTTGGTACAGCGCCTAATTTCGATGGAAGCCGAAATTTCCGGCTCCAAAATGCGCAATGGCAAACTCGAAGACTACGAATGGCAGCAACTGCAATCGACCGTCGAACGGCTCAATTCCGTGCCCATCTACATCGACGATACGCCCGCTATCAACATCTTCGAACTGCGCGCCAAATGCCGCCGCCTCAAACAACAACACGACATTCAACTCGTCATCATCGACTACCTCCAACTGATGACCGGCGGCGGAGAAAGCACCAAAAACGGCAACCGCGAACAGGAAATTTCCAGCATCTCCCGTGCCCTGAAATCACTGGCCAAGGAACTGAGCGTGCCCGTCATCGCCCTGTCGCAGTTGAGCCGTGCCGTGGAAACGCGGGGTGGCAGCAAGCGGCCGCAGTTGAGCGATTTGAGGGAATGCGTTACGGGCGATACCTTGATTTCATTGTGCGATGGAACACGCCGCCCTATATCTGAGTGTGTGGGTGAGCGTCTGGAAGTCTGGTCTATTGATGTTCAGACACAAAAAATCGTTCCCCAAACGACCGATCTGATTTGGGAAGTTGGCACAAAGCCTGTATACCAAATCACCATGCAAAGCGGCCGCACACTCCGTGCTACTGCTGAACACCGGTTGCTAACCCTGGAAGGATGGAAAATACTGGGTACAATGGAAGCGGGACAACGAATTGCAGTGCCTCGAAAAACACCTGGTTCAGTCGCAAAAGAGGAGGCCGATGAACAGGAATTGATACTTCTCGCTCATATGATCGGCGACGGCAGTTATTTGTCGGGTCAACCTCTCCGGTACACCACTTCTTGTGAAGAGCATAGTTCAGTGGTGAAAAAGGCTGCTGAAATACGTTTTAACTGCACAGTTAACAGACACGAAGGAAAGGGGAATTGGCACCAACTGGTTTTTAGTGGAAATGGTAACCGATGGGCTCCAATGGGGCTGAACAAATGGCTGCGTGACCTGGGCATTTTCAACCAACGTTCTCATGAAAAACGGGTTCCTGAGTTTGTTTTCAAATTGTCAGATCAACAAATTGCTTTTTTCCTGAAACACCTTTGGGCAACGGATGGTACCATGTACACGCCCAAAAGCCAAGATTCAAGAACTTCTTCCAGGATTGTTTTTAGCACAAATAGTAGGCAATTGGCTGATGATGTACTGCATTTGCTATCTAGATTGGCCGTATTTGCCAGAATACGTATTGCCACTCAAAAAGCAGCATATCGCACTATGTACTGCGTCGAAGTAACCGGAGTAGACCAACAAAGGTCATTTCTCAAAAAAGTTGGCGCATTTGGAGCGAAAGAGACTCAGGCTGAAAAAATGAGTATTTATTTATCCGGCAAAAAAAGTAATACCAATCTGGACACGATTCCTGTTGAAATTTTCGAGCAAGTGAAGTCCAGAATGAAACAACAAGGTATATCACATCGTGCTATGGCAGATAAACGTGGCACCGCTTATGGAGGAAAGGCTCATTTTTCTTTTGCCCCATCTCGCAACGTACTTTCTGGATATGCACAACTGCTGGATGATCCATTTCTCACAACATTGGCAGAAAGCGACATTTACTGGGATGCCGTCAAAAGTATTGACTATGCTGGTGAAGAACCCGTGTTTGACCTGAGCGTTCCGGATTATCATGCCTGGATTGCGAACGATATTTTTTCCCATAATTCCGGTGCAATCGAGCAGGATGCAGACATCGTGTCCTTCATTTACCGCCCGGAATACTACCAGATTCTGGAAGATGAAAACGGTCAAAGTCTGAAAGGAATCGCCGAATACATCGTGGCCAAACACCGTAACGGCGCCCTGGATACCGTAAAACTGAAATTCACCGACAACTTCGCCAAATTCGGCAACCTTGACGACCCGACTTTCGCCGGCCTCAGCGACCCCCTCACCGGACCGTTCCAACCCAGTGTTATTACGAGGGGATCGAGGATGAATGACGAGGATATACCCTTCTAAAGAGTGTGAGAAGGTGAGAGATGTGAGAGAGTGAGAGAAGTGAGAGGATGAGAGATGTGAGAGCCCATTTAGATTACTCCTACATTTGATTGGCCTGTTTTTATACATTTTGAAAGTTTTTAGCGAAGCGGTACACTCTACGAACTCTCACATCTCTCACCCTCTCACTCTCTCACTCTCTCACATCTCTCACCTCTAATAATGCTCGACCAACTCCTCTCCGGCCTCTACGCTACCACCCCGCTTGAGTTCGTAGCGGTCATTTTCGGGATCATCAGCGTGATGTTATCCCGCATCGAACACATTGGTGTGTACCCCACAGGCATCATCAATACTGGTATATACATTTACCTGAGTATCATAGCCGGATTGTATGCAGAAGCGAGTGTGAATATTTATTACACCGTGATGAGCATTATCGGATGGGTGATGTGGGCCAGGAAGCAGGAAGACGGTGAAAAATTGCACATCACGGCTTCTACACCCACAGAATGGCGCAATGCCTTGCTCTTTTTTGCTGTATTCTGGATAATCCTTTGGTATGTACTGAAAACATTCACCAATAGTACGGTGCCCCTGGCCGACGCCTTTGCCTCTGCCACGGCCTATACCGGCATGTGGCTTATGGCGCGCAAAAAACTCGAAAACTGGCTGTGGTGGATCGCAACCAACATTGCAGCCATCCCCCTGTACTTCATCAAAGGATATGTATTTACCAGTTTTCAGTACCTCGTTTTTCTGGTACTGGCCGTGATGGGCTGGGTGGAATGGAGGGCGCGTGCAACACGGATTTGAAACACGGATTACGCGGATATAAACGGATTTACACAGATTGATCTGGAGCAAGTGAACAAATTTCTCTTCACCTCCATCCAATCTGTGTAAATCCGTTTATATCCGCGTAATCCGTGTTACAAGGTCCCGCGCAATCCGCTCCGCATCCCCAAACTCGTACTCCAGCATCTGTATCTGTTTGGAAGCATAACTCTCCAGGCCGTGCTGGTACGTTTTGTCGTAATAACGCAAGGCTATTCGTGCAGCAGTGGCATAATCATCAACGGCCAATGCCTCCAGCGCCGCTTTCAGGTGTTGTCCGCCGAGTTTTTTATCGATGCGTCTGAAGGCGGCTTCCAGTTCCGATTTATCCGTACGCACATAGTCGCGCAGGAGGTTGTCGATACGCGCCTGTTCCGGAATTTGAATGTTATACAAAGGCGATTGTCGCATATAATGCCAGAAAGCGGGCGGAATATACACCCTGCCGATGCTGCGGCTTTCATTTTCCAGCCATACGCGCCGTGTGGGGTCGAGTACTCGCAACGCATGAAACAGGTCATTTTCAAACTGTTCCACGGTTGGTTGTTCCGGCTCGCCGATGCTGCCAAATGCCGAGCCTTTGTGGTGGGCGAGGGCTTCCAGGTCGATGATTTGTTCGCCCAGCAAGGCCAGTTGGTGCAGCACCTGCGTTTTGCCGCTGCCGGTACGGCCGCCAACGATGCATATTTGAAGTTGTGTTTCCAGAAAACTGTTCAGCACAAACTGTCGGTACTGTTTGTATCCGCCTTTCAGGGTCACCACGTCAAAACCTGCCTGTCGCATCAGCCAGGCCATGCTGCCGCTGCGTTGTCCGCCGCGCCAGCAGTGGATGGCAAGTCGGCGATCAGGAGCCAGTCGGCGGGCGCTGCGTACAAATTCGCCCATTTTGGGCCCCACGATGTCGAGCCCCATTTCCATCGCCTCTTCGGCGCTGCGCTGTTTGTAGCAGGTACCCACCCGTGCCCGTTCCTCATCGGAAAACAAAGGAAAACGCAGGGCGCCCGGAATATGCCCATGGTGGTATTCGCCCGGCGAACGCACGTCTAGCAAAACCCTACCCGCGGCGCATTCGTTTAAAAATTCAGAAACATCGAGGCGCTGATCCATTTCCTATCATTTTAATGACAAGAATTTTTCCCCCTGCGCTTCCGGCACAAATACTGGCGCTTCTGCGTGCAAACTTTCCCCGTTCAGTATTTTTTCATAGAGCCGCAGGTAGTCGTCGGCCATGCGCCGGGCCGAAAAATGTTCGATGGCATAGTCCTGGCAGCGCTGCCGGTCGTACTGGTCGGCTTCCTTGACGGCCTGGATAATTTCCGTTTTTTTACCCGACAGAAACCCGACTTCCGACTGAAAAGCATCGACGCGGCCGTTCCACTTGCGGTCGGGATAGAGGTAAGGTTTGCTGCCCAGCAGTTCGGGCAGGGAGCCGTATGGCGTACCAAAAACCGGACATCCGAAATACAGGCTTTCGATGATGGCCAGTCCGAAAGGCTCGTGCCACAACACCGGAAAAATCAGACCTTTTGAAGCCTGGAGAATCGCATTTTTCCCATCGCCTCCCAGCATGCCATGGAAGCGCACCTGCGGAGAGAGCGTGATGCGCAGGCCCATACTGAAATTGACCCGGCTTCCGCCGATGACGTGCAGGCGCACACCGGCCTTGTCGGCTACATCGATGGCGCCGCGCACATTTTTCACGCGCCAGGCCGCATTGCCCAGGAAGTGAAAATACAGGCGCTTGTTTTGCGTCATCGGCTTGCCGTAGTCGTCGAAGTCGATGCCATTGTACACAAAAGCCTCGGCGCCATGGCGTTTGGCGTGGTTGTGCGATACGAACACCACGTTTTTCGGAAAGGTTTTAGCCGAATTACTATTGCCGTGTACCGTAGTAAGGTGTGGCACCGGCAGGGTTTCATTTATTTCAAAATGGAAATGCGCCAGGTCGGTATCGGCAGGAATCTGCTCGGAAAAGGACTTTTTTTCGTCTATTTCGATCACTTTGGCAAAAGGGCAGGTAGAGTCCTTTTTTACCAAAAAAGTAACTGAATGCCCCTGTTTGCTCAATTCCTTTCCCAGCCACCAGATGATACGCTCGGTACCTCCGTAGGCATGCACAGGAATGGTTGTATTATTGGCGATTAAAATGTTCATTGGCAGGTAAATAAAAACCGGAAGGTTGTGCCAGGGTAAAAATAGTTCATTGGCAAAGGAGTAAACACCCGGTTTTGTTTGTCGCAAATGTCAACAATCCCCACCATATCCGTATCCGAAAGCAAAAGAAGAATTTTTGAGGTAAGGGAAGTAAATTTTACCCGAATAGCGGCCAGGATTGTGGAACTTTTAGAAAAAATAACGCCACAACAATCACTTACGCCGCCAGAATACCGATCTTTGTGCGGAAAAACGCTTATGAAAGATCAGCAAGCCCACCACCACCCGATCACGCAGGATGATCTGGACGCTATCGCCCTCGAAAATTTCCAAAAAGAAAAAGCCGATAAAGCCGCCATCGTAAAAGACTGGCTGCCCCGCTACACTGGCATGCCGCTCGAAAAATTCGGAGAATATATCCTGCTCGTCAATTTTGGCGGCTATGTCAAAGCCTTCGCCGACCAGCACGACGTACCCATCTACGGTTCCGACCGACCCATGCAGGCCGCTACGGCCGATGGCATCACCATCATCAATTTCGGGATTGGCAGCCCCAATGCCGGCCTGGTGATCGACCTGCTGGAAGCCATTCAACCTAAAGCAGTGTTGTTCCTGGGTAAATGCGGCGGCTTGAAAAACAAGAAAAACAACAACGGCGATTTTATCCTGCCCATCGCTGCCATTCGTGGCGAGGGTACCAGCAATGACTACCTGCCGCCTGAAGTGCCTGCCCTGCCTGCCTTCGCCTTGCAAAAAGCGGTATCCACTACCATTCGCGACTACGAACGCGACTACTGGACCGGCGTGGTCTACACCACCAACAAACGCGTGTGGGAACACCGCGAAGACTTCAAACAGAAACTCCGCGACCTGCGCTGTATGGCCATCGATATGGAAACAGCCACCATCTTCGTCGCCGCTTTCAAAAACTCGATGCCCGCCGGCGCGCTCCTGCTCGTGAGCGATATGCCTATGACCAAAGAAGGGGTAAAAACGGAAGCCAGCGACAAGGTCGTGACGGCCAATTTCGCGCAAATGCACCTCGCTATAGGGGTCGATTCCCTGAAGCAATTGATGAATAAAGGAGAGACGGTGAAGCACTTGCGGTTTTAGAGGGTGAGAAAGTGAGAGGGTGAGAGGGTGAGAGTCCGTAGAGTGGACCGCTTCGCTCTTTTTAGCCAGATAATACTGGAGCGAAGTGGTCCACTCTACGGACTCTCACCCTCTCACTTTCTCACTCTCTCACCCTCTCACTCTCTCACTCTCTCACATTCTCACCTCTAAAAACACCATCCGTTCGCTTTCAGCAGCGCATCCGCCACCAGCCTGCGTTTAACTTTCACATTCACGGCCGGGTATTTGGTGAAGCGTTTGAGGCCCATGAGGAATGTTTTCAGCAGGTCGCCATCGGCGAAAGAAGCCAGGGCATCGGTCGCATTTTTAGTCATGCGGGCCGTAGCGTCGTGGAAGAAAACCTGCAGCATGGCGTCGTACACTTCCTGCGGCTGTTCTTTTTGCATACCATTGAGTTTCTGGACGCGCAGCAAGGTCGATTCGGCAGCATACAGGTCGATGAGCATATCGGCGCAGTTCATCAACACTTCCTGCTCGTCTTTCAGGTTCAGTTTGCCATCCATCTGCATTTTGGCAGCGCCGCCGGCCACCATCAGGATAATCTTTTTGAAGTCAGACAGGGCCTTGGTTTCTTCGGCGTAGGCGCCTTCGAGTTTTTCCATGGAAGGCATGGAAGACAGTTCTTTCTGAACAGCCCATGCCGGACCCACGATATCGAGTTTGCCTTTGAGGGCGCGTTTGAACAACTGATCGACCATGAGCATGCGGTTGATCTCGTTGGTGCCTTCATAAATGCGGTTGATACGACTGTCGCGGTAGGCGCGGGCAGCGGCAAATTCTTCGCTAAAGCCGACGCCACCGTGGATTTGCACGTTTTCATCGACGCAGTAGTCGGTAATTTCCGAGCCGAATACTTTCAGGATAGAGCACTCGATGGCATATTCTTCTGCCGCTTCGAGCATGGCTTGTCCGTAAGACTGTCCGGCTGCTTCTTCAGCCGCTTTTTTGTCCGACATGTGCTGGGAAATGCGGTAGGCAACGCTTTCACCGGCAAAATTGCGGATAGCCATTTCGGCAATTTTGTGCTGAATAGCGCCGAAGTTGCCGATCGACTGACCGAATTGCTGGCGTTCGTTGGCATAGCGCACCGCCATATTGATCACTTCTTTGTTGCCGCCGATGCACATGATACCGAGTTTGAAACGGCCGATATTGAGCGCATTGAATGCGATGAGGTGACCTTTGCCGATTTCACCCAGCACATTGGAGGCTGGCACTTGCACATTTTCAAAAAACACCTGGCGGGTAGACGAGCCTTTGATGCCCAGTTTGTCTTCCTCTGCGCCCAGGGTGATGCCCGGAGTTTTGGATTCCACGATAAAGCCGGTGAATTTTTCGCCGCCTATTTTGGCAAACACAATAAACACGTCGGCAAAACCGGCGTTGGAAATCCACATTTTCTGGCCGTTCAATACATAATGCGAACCGTCGGCGCTCAGGTCGGCGCGGGTTTTGGCCGCCAGCGCATCGGAGCCGGAGCCTGGCTCAGTGAGACAATACGCCGCTTTCAAGTCGCCGGAAATCAGGCCCGGCAGGTATTGCTGTTTTTGTTCTTCCGTACCGAAATACAAAATCGGCAGCATACCAATTCCTGTATGCGCAGCAAACGACACGATAAACGAACCAGCAGGGCCGAATGCCTCGGCAATCACCGTATTGGTATTTGTGTCCATTTCAGTGCCGCCATATACGGCGGGCATATGTGCGCCCAGCAGGCCCAGGTCACCCATTTTTTTCAAGAGTCCGGGTGCCAGGCCAGGTTCTTGTTTTTCAATGCGGGCGCGCACCGGGTCGATCTCGTTTTTAATAAAGTCGATCGACATCTGTTTGACCATCAACTGTTCTTCGTTGAGTTCTTCGGGGATAAATACGTCTTCCGGACGGCTGTCGCGGATCAGGAATTCGCCCCCATTGAGGACGTCGGTTGCTTCAAGTGTTGCTGCCATGGTATGCGGGAGTAATTTGTATCAGAAATTTAGATTCGGCGAATTTTCGCTACAAAGGTAAATGGTGATTGGGAAAGTGTCAAGATGTGGGCGGGAAAAATTTGTGTTTTGGATGAAAGGCCGTTCGGCTTCGCCTCACGGTGGAGACTCTGGATTTTGCGGATTGAATAGATTTTTGTTTATCGGAAACAACATGAGACATCCCGAATTTTGGCCAAAGCCAGGGTTCGGAATCTTGTTTTTTGGAGGTTGTTTCCTATAGATTTCCCGTAGAGTATTTTCTCGTAGAGTATTTTCCCGCAGAACTCGCAGATTTACCCGCAGAACTCGCAGAACGTAGAGTACACCTACCTCTTCATATCGAGTAAACGGTGTACTCTACGTTCTGCGAGTTCTGCGGGTAAATCTGCGAGTTCTGCGGGAAATTACTCTACGGTAAATCTGCGGGAAATTACTCTGCGCGATCAGTTTGGGCAGGAAAAATTCCGAACCAAAATTCGGGATGTCTCATGTTGTTTCGAGATTACAGATTAACAAAAATCTATTCAATCCGCAAAATCCAGAGTCTCCACCGTGAGGCGAAGCCGAACACCTTATCCCGAAAATTTCACTAAAAATTCTTCACCCTAATCAGCCCGAATTTTATTTCGTTTTTCCCTCCCTCACCCCGTCCAATCCGAATGTTTATCAAAAATTCATATTCCATTAACAAAATAGCCTTGGGTACTTGCTTTTTTTACTTTAGATAAAACCTTACCTTTGCGGCTCGTTTGCAGGGAGGCAATACAGCGTATTCCATCGGGTTTTTCAAGCATTTTTTGCAAAAAACAATTTGATCGGGCCCGTTTTCCCTCTTGCCAAATATTATTTTAAAACATTCGCAACAGCACCCTACCCGTTCCGGGTTTATTTTTGATGAAAGACATTCGCAACATCGCCATTATTGCCCACGTCGACCACGGCAAGACGACCCTCGTTGACAAAATGATTCACGCAGCCAAGGTGTTCAAAGACCACGAACTGACCGGCGAACTGATCATGGACAACAACGACCTCGAGCGCGAGCGGGGTATCACCATCCTCGCCAAAAACGTGGCCATCAACTATAAAGGTGTGAAGATCAATATCATCGACACCCCTGGCCACGCCGACTTCGGTGGAGAGGTGGAACGCGTACTGAATATGGCCGACGGCGTACTGCTGCTCGTCGACGCCTTCGAAGGTCCCATGCCTCAAACCCGCTTCGTACTGCAAAAAGCACTCGAAATGGGTAAAAAGCCGATCGTGGTGATCAACAAGGTCGATAAACCCAACTGCAACCCCGACCTGGCACATGAACACGTGTTCGACCTGATGTTTGCCCTCGACGCTACCGAAGAACAACTCGACTTCCCGGTGGTGTTCGGCTCTGCCAAACAGGGCTGGATGGGTCACGACTGGAAAAAACCCACGGAAGACATCACGACCCTGCTCGATGATATCGTAAAATATATCCCGGCTCCGAAAGTATCCGACGGTACGCCACAACTGCTGGTGACCTCGCTCGACTACTCCAACTTCATCGGCCGTATCGCCATCGGCCGCCTCACCCGTGGCAAACTGACCTCCAACCAGCCCGTTTCGCTGGTGAAAAAAGACGGCGCTGTGCAGAAACACCGCATCAAAGCGCTGTATGTATTCGATGGCCTGGCTAAAAAAGAAGTATCCGAAGTGGAAGCCGGCGACATTTGCGCCGTAGTAGGTGTGGAAGGTTTTGAAATCGGCGATACCATTGCCGACTACGAAAATCCGGAAGCACTCGAAACGATCTCCATCGACGAGCCGACGATGGGTATGCTTTTCACCATCAACGATTCGCCGTTTTTCGGTCAGGAAGGCAAATTCGTAACCAGCCGCCACGTACGGGAACGCCTGGAACGCGAATTGGAGAAAAACCTCGCCATGCGCCTCGAAGAAACCGATTCTGCCGACTCCTTTATGGTATTCGGCCGTGGTGTACTGCACCTCTCGGTACTGATCGAAACCATGCGCCGCGAAGGCTACGAAGTACAAATCGGCCAGCCGCGCGTAATCATCAAAAACGTAGACGGCCAGAAAATGGAGCCGGTCGAAGAACTCACCATCGACGTGCCGGAAACATCGAGTGGCAAATGTATCGAACTCGTTACGCGCCGTAAAGGGGTAATGAAAAGCATGGAGCCAAAAGGCGATCGCTTTATCCTGCGTTTCGAAATCCCGTCGCGCGGTATCATCGGACTGCGTTCCAACGTACTCACTGCTACGCAGGGCGAAGCCATTATGACCCACCGTTTTACCGGCTACGAACCATGGAAAGGGGAAATTGCCGGCCGTCAGAATGGTTCGCTGATCGTAATGGAAACCGGAACGGCGATTGCCTACTCCCTCGACAACCTGCAGGATCGCGGTACGTTCTTTGTCGATCCGGGTGAAGAAGTGTACGAAGGCCAGGTAATTGGCGAAAACAGCCGCCCGGGCGACCTGGTAGTGAATGTGACGAAAACGAAAAAACTGACCAATATGCGTGCTTCCGGCTCCGACGACAAAGCGTCGCTGCCACCACCACGCCGTTTCTCACTGGAAGAAGCACTGGAATACATCCAGGACGACGAATATGTAGAGGTGACGCCCCGCAACATCCGCCTGCGCAAGGTTTTCCTGAAAGATTTTGAACGGAAAAAAGCCCAGAAGGAAGTAGTGACGGCTTAAGGGTAGGGGTTGATGAGGTTGATAGTTGAGGGGTTGAGGGGTTGAGAAGTTGAGGCTTATCAGAGTGGCGAAACCTCAACTTCTCAACTTTTCAACTATCAACCTCATCAACTTTATCAACCTCATCAACTTTAAACTACCCAAAACCTTTTTTTCAATTTTTCGTTTGCCGAATAATTCTATTTTTGCAGCCATTTTTGCGGGCATTCCCGCAGGAATGGCTTTAGACACGATAAACAGACAGGTTTCAAAACCAGCCAAAAATCAAAAAGAACGGGGTTTTTCATGTCGGAACAACAAAATTTTCCGACCTCCGTTGTTCACAAGACCGAAATATGCGCACGAAACTTTCTCAATTCAACTTTAACCTGCCAAAAGAACTCGTTGCACAGTATCCCAGCGACGAACGCGACGAGAGTCGCCTGATGGTAGTACATCGACAGACTGGTAAAATCGAGCACAAGGTTTTTAAAGACCTGCTCGGCTATTTCAACGACGGCGATGTGATGATTTTTAACAATACCAAGGTTTTTCCTGCACGCCTTTTCGGTCAAAAAGAAAAAACCGGCGCAAAAATCGAAGTTTTTTTGCTCCGTGAACTCAACCACGACGCCCGCTTGTGGGACGTACTGGTAGACCCTGCCCGCAAAATTCGCGTAGGCAACAAACTGTATTTTGAAGATGAACATGGCAACGACGCCCTCGTAGCCGAGGTGGTCGACAATACCACTTCGCGTGGCCGTACCATCCGTTTTCTGTTTGACGGCACCGAAGATGATTTCCAGAACGAACTCATCAAACTCGGTAACACTCCCCTTCCCAAGTACATCGAGCGGGAGCCGGAAGCCATCGACCGCGAACGCTACCAAACCATTTACGCCAAGGAAATCGGCGCTGTAGCCGCTCCGACTGCCGGCCTGCACTTCAGCCGCGAACTGATGAAACGCCTCGAATTGAAAGGCGTAAACTTTGCAGAACTCACACTTCACATCGGTCTGGGCACCTTCCGCACCATCGATGTGGAAGACTTGTCCAAACACAAAATGGAGGCGGAATACTTCCGAATTTCTCCCAATGCGGCAGAAACGGTCAACAAAGGCCTGACAGACCACAAAAAAGTGTGCGCTGTGGGTACTACTGTCATGCGTTCGATCGAAACCGCCGTTTCGGCCGACCATCAGTTGAAACCCGTAGAGGGCTGGACCAATAAGTTTATTTACCCACCCTACGATTTTAGTATCGCCAACTCGATGATTACCAACTTCCACCTGCCCAAATCCAGTCTTTTGATTCTGGTATCGGCTTTCGGTGGCCTGGATCTGGTCATGGAAGCATACAACGAAGCGGTGAAAGAAAAATACCGTTTCTACAGTTATGGCGACGCCATGCTGATTCTATAAAAAACCTGAACCTTTCAAACGAACGGCAACCTATGTACTGGACACTTGAATTAGCCTCCCACCTGGAAGAAGCCCCCTGGCCTGCCTCGAAAGAAGAACTGATCGATTACGCTATCCGTTCCGGCTCGCCAGCCGAGGTGATCGACAACCTGGAAGAATTGGAAGACGACGGCGAGTTGTATGAAGGCATCGAAGATATCTGGCCCGACTACCCACGCCACGACGACTTTTTCTTCAATGAAGACGAATATTGACCCGTTCTGTGCCCATTTTCCGGCACTGTAACATACCATGTAAAAAAAGCCGCCCGGAACATAACCGGACGGCTTTTTTCTTGTTGGGTTGATGAGGGTTGATAAAGGTTGATGAGGTTGATAATCAGCCACTCGAAAAACGGGACAATTTATCTTCACCGAGCCGATGAATATCAACCCTCATCAACATTTATCAACCTTTATCAACCCTCATCAACCTCATCAACCCTATCAACCTCATCAACCCTATCAACCTTTACCCACCCACTATGCGCCTCTCTCTCGGCTTCTCCCCCTGCCCCAACGACACTTTCATTTTTGATGCCATGCTGCATGGCCGAATCGATACCGAAGGCCTTGAATTCGAGGTATTTATGGAAGATGTGGAAGCGCTGAACCGCCGGGCATTTGCAGGCGACATTGCCATCACCAAACTCAGTTACCATGCCTTCGCGCACCTGACGCATATGTATGCCCTGTTGGACGCAGGCAGTGCGCTGGGCAACAATTGTGGACCGCTGCTGGTGGCACGCGCTCCACTGAACGAAACACAGGTTAATGCAGCGCGGATTGCCATCCCGGGGAAAATGACCACTGCCAACCTGTTGTTTGGGCTTGCTTACCCCGAAGCGCACAACAAACAGGAGACACTGTTTTCGGACATTGAAGATGCTGTGCTCGACGGGCGTTTTGATGCTGGCCTGATTATTCATGAAAACAGGTTTACCTACGAACAAAAAGGGCTGGTGAAAATTGTCGACCTGGGTGAATATTGGGAGTCTACGACGGGCCTGCCCATACCGCTGGGTGGCATTGTTGTACACCGCAGCCTTCCTGCCGATGTGCAACGGAAAATCAATCGCGTTATGCGCCGAAGTGTTGAATATGCATTTGCCCATACCAAGGAAGTAATGCCCTTCGTGCGTGCACACGCGCAGGCTATGGAAGACGCGGTCATGCAAGCGCACATCGGGCTGTATGTAACTGATTACACCATCGACCTGGGTGAAAAAGGGCGCAATGCCGTGCAACAGATGTTCAGGATAGCACAGGAAAAAGGCGTTATTTCACAGGGGGAAAAAAATTTTTTCGTTGAGCGCGAATAAATTTCATTTTTGGCACGGTATTGGAAACATGTATTATCGTGTGTAAGTATTGTTTTTAGAATTGAAGAAATTCTGGAGCGCGGGTAAAGACTCGCGCTTTTTTTATGCCCATACCTCAACTTTATTGAGGCTCTTACACTCTTTTCCTACCTTTGCGTGCTTTTTGGGCCAATGCACATCTTTAACCAAACTAAAATCAAACCGACATGATTATCGGCGTACCAAAAGAAATTAAAAGCAATGAAAACAGGGTGGCACTCACCCCTGCCGGAGCGCTGGAACTAACCAAACGCGGGCACTCCGTTTTTGTACAAAGTACTGCCGGAGAAGGCAGTGGTTTTGAAGACGAAGATTACGTAGATGCAGGAGCCAAAGTTTTGCAAACGGCAGAAGAAGTGTGGGCTAAGGCCGAAATGATTATGAAGGTAAAAGAGCCCATTGCTGAAGAATACGCCAGATGCCGTGCCAATCAATTGATTTTCACCTACTTCCACTTTGCATCCAGCGAGGAACTGACGCATGCCATGATCAAAAGCGGCGCGATCTGCCTGGCCTATGAAACCGTGGAAACCAAAGACCGCCAGTTGCCCCTGCTCATTCCAATGTCGGAAGTTGCCGGCCGGATGGCCATTCAGGAAGGCGCCAAATAC
Organism: Bacteroidota bacterium; assembly: GCA_020160935.1. Taxonomy (GTDB): domain Bacteria; phylum Bacteroidota; class Bacteroidia; order Chitinophagales; family Saprospiraceae; genus M3007. Next base: position 77,275 of record JAIUPL010000023.1, read on the forward strand.
CTGGAAAAACCCGTTAAAGGTCGCGGCGTTTTGCTGGGTGGCGTACCCGGTGTAGAACCCGGAAAAGTGCTCGTTATTGGCGGCGGTATCGTAGGTACGCAAGCGGCTAAAATGGCCGCTGGCCTGGGCGCACAGGTGACGCTGCTCGACGTCAGCCTCCCGCGCCTGCGCTACCTCAGCGATATTATGCCGGCAAATGTGACGACGATGTACTCCAATGAGTACAACATCCGTCGGCTCATTCAAACACACGACCTGATCATTGGCGCAGTGCTGATTCCTGGCGCCAAGGCGCCCAGCCTGATTACACGCGATATGCTGAAACTCATGCGCAAGGGCACCGTGATCGTCGACGTAGCCGTAGACCAGGGTGGTTGTATCGAAACAACACGTCCCACAACCCACGCCGATCCGACCTATATCATCGACGATGTGGTGCACTACTGCGTGGCCAACATGCCGGGCGCTGTGCCGTTTACTTCTACTGTCGCGCTTACCAATGCTACCCTGCCCTATGCCCTTCAATTGGCTCAAAAAGGCTGGCAGCAAGCCTGCAAAGACAACCAGGAACTCCGCCTGGGTCTGAATGTGGTGCGCGGGAAAGTGGTGTACCAGGGCGTTGCAGATGCCTTCGGATTGAAACTGGAAGACGTCGATAAAGTGCTCGACAAATAATAAGCACCGGAACATACAAAATCAACTTTTGATGCGTGTCGCCTGAACTTCTCATGAAGTTCAGGCGTTCACATTGTTTCTTTTTCAGATTGCAGGGTACCGAAAAACCGACTTGTCTATGAAATATGTCGTTCTGCTGTTCAAGATGTTGATCTTCGGCTCGCTGGTGGCCATTCGGCTCGGCGAATGGGATGTTTCGTACCTCTATGCGGATTTGAAATATCACAATTCGATCGATTACTACCTGACCACGCTGAGCAGTGTCGCCATTTTTCTGATGCTGCTCGATTTTGTGCAGTTTTTCACGATATGGTGGTACCGGCGCCGTCATCGGGTTTGGGGAAGCGACAATTTTATCATCGGCGTAGGCCATATCTACTCCTTGCTGCTGGTCATCGGAGTTGTGGTGGGCACCTTGTCTTTGTTTCGCATACATGCACGCGAGTTGTTCACTTCGCTGTCGATCATTTTTGCCGGTATTGCGATCCTGACGAAAGATTATATTTCCAACATGATCAATGGAATGATCATGACCTTTTCCAGTCAGTTGAGCATTGGCGACAATGTCAGCATCGGTACCCACAGAGGAAAAATTACCGATATCACGCTGCAAAATATCCACCTGCTGAACGACGACGACGATATGATCTACATTCCGAATAACATCGTCATGAACTCGGAAGTGGTCAACTACACCAAAAGGGAAATAAAACGCACCAGCATCGATTTTGAAATCGACCTGAAACACCTCAAAACCGTGGAAGAACTGGAAAGAAGCCTGATCGAAGTGCTCAGCCCTTTTCAGGAACTGATCAAACCGGACAGTTACTATCTGCGCGTTGCCGAAGTGAAAAAGGAATACGTTGTTATGAAATTTCAATACATCCTCAAAGAGCCCAATAAAGACCTGGAACGTCAAATTCGCCGCCGCACCATTCGCCGTTTGGTGGAAATCATCAGCGAACGGGAAAAAATCGCAGACCAAATTCCGGATCTGCCGGATGCGGATTTGCCAGGACATGCTTAGAGAGGTGAGAGGGTGAGAGAGTGAGAGGGTGAGAGCGTAAGAGTTCGTAGAGTGTACCGCTTCGCTCAACCCCTCAACTATCAACCCTCATCAACCTCATCAACCCTATCAACCCCATCAACCCTCTCAACATTCATCAACCCTTATCCCCCTCTCACACAGGGGCCTATCCGTTTCCAACATGACTATCGAACAGTTAAAAGAACTGAAAGACAAGTTGGCGGTCCTCAGGAGGTATCTTTGACGTGGATAACCGTTCACGTGAAGTAGAGGACCTGACCAGTCAGACACTCGACCCCAATTTCTGGAATGACCCCAAACGCGCGGAAGGTATTCAGCGCAAAATCGGAATCAACAAGCGCTGGCTCGACGACTATGCCGCCCTGGCCCGCGAAGTGGACGACCTGGAAGGTCTCTACGAATTTCAAAAAGAAGGCCTCGCTTCTGAAGAAGAAGTTGACAGCCAGTACAAAAAAGCAGAAGAAATTCTGGCCGATGCCGAGTTCAGGAGCACCCTCAATCAAAAAGAGGATGAAATGAACGCGGTACTCACCATCAATGCCGGCGCTGGCGGCACCGAAGCCTGCGACTGGTCGTCGATGTTGCTTCGCATGTATCGCATGTGGGCAGAAAAATCGGGCTTCAAAGTGATCGATATTTTCGAGCAGGACGGGGATGCAGCAGGTATTAAATCGGCCAGCATCGAAATCCGCGGCGACTACGCCTACGGCTGGCTCAAAGGCGAAAACGGGGTGCACCGACTGGTGCGCATCAGTCCGTTCAATGCCCAGGGCAAGCGACAGACTTCGTTTTCTTCGGTTTTCGTTTTTCCGCTGATCGAAGACGACAGCATCGAAATCAACGTGAGCCCCGATGACTTGCGCTGGGACGTTTTTCGCGCTTCCGGCGCAGGTGGCCAGCACGTCAACCGGACAGAATCAGCCGTACGCGTTACACACATTCCCACAGGTATCGTGGCCGAATGCCAGCAGGACCGTAGCCAGCACCGCAACCGCGAAATTGCCATGACCTTGCTGAAAAGCCGCCTCTACGAACTCGAAATGCGCAAACGCCAGGCCGAAAAGGAAAAAATTGAAGCCGGCAAAAGCAAAATCGAATGGGGCAGCCAAATTCGTTCCTATGTACTCGACGACCGCTGGGTGAAAGACCTTCGCTCCGGCTACAAAATTCACAACCCGGATTCTATCCTCAACGGCGACCTCGACCCGTTCCTGAAAGCATATTTGATGTGGGAACGAAACCCGACAGGTAGCGTGGAAGATGATGAATAAACAAAGTCCTGAGTCGTAAGTCCTGAGTCCTGAGTCTGTAGAGTCGACCACGTTGCTCCCGTATTCACCTATAAGAATGCCGGAAGAAATGCGGTCAACTCTACAGACTCAGGACTTACGACTTAGGACTATTCCCGTCATGGTCATCTACGAAGACAACCACCTCCTAGTCCTCAACAAACCCGCCAGTTGGCTCGTACAAGCCGACCGAACGGGCGACCCTACCCTGACGGACTGGGGAAAACAGTATTTGAAAGAAAAATACAACAAACCCGGCGCCGTGTTCCTGCATCCGGTGCACCGCATCGACCGGCCGGTGAGCGGAGTCGTCATTTTTGCCCGTACAGATAAAGCGCTGGGGCGACTTACGACGATGTTTCGTGATAAAAAGGTGAAAAAATTTTACCGTGCCGAGGTATTGAAGGCCCCGCCGCAACCGGAAGGCACCTTGCACCATTTCCTGCTCAAGGATGAAGCGCGGAATGTGGTGCAGGCTTTTGACCAGCCCTACCGCGATGCGAAGGAGAGCATCACGAAATACAAATTATTAAGGCCTACACCAGATGGTTTTCTTCTTCAGGTAGAGCCTCTCACCGGCCGGCCGCACCAGATACGGGTGCAACTGGCCAGTATGGGCTGTCCTATTATCGGCGACCTGAAATATGGCGCGCCCAAAGCACTGCCCGATGCCTCTATCCGATTGCATTGCGAAAGAATGGAACTGGAACATCCAGTGAAAAAGGAATGGCTGGTTGTAATAAGTCCTCAGTCTTAAGTCCTGAGTCCTAAGTCCGTAGAGTTGACCACGTTACTTTGGCATACTACAGTTAGAATCCCAAAGTAACGTGGTCAACTCTACGGACTTAGGACTCAGGACTTAAGACTCAGGACTTCCCTGTGACATTCATTGCCCGTTCCAGCCCAATGGTCACAAATGTTTTGACCACTTCTGCCGACTTTTCCAGCATGCGTTCAAGTTCGGCCTTTTCGTCTTCGGTCCATTTTCCGAGCACGAAATTGACTTGTTTGCCTTTAGAAAATGAATTGCCGATACCGATGCGCAGGCGCGGATAGGCGTCGGAGCCCAGCAATTCCTGGATGTTTTTTAGTCCATTGTGCCCGCCATCCGAGCCTTTGGCACGGAGGCGCAATTTGCCGAATTCAAGGTTGAGATCGTCGAGGATGGTCAGGCTGTTTTCTACCGGAATTTTCTCCTTTTGCAGCCAGTATCGAATGGCTTTTCCGCTGAGATTCATGTAGGTAGAGGGTTTGAGCAGAATGAGCGTGCGACCCTTAAATTTCACTTCTGCCAGGTCGCCATGATGGTCGGCGCGCCAGGAGCCTTCGAGTTGTTTGCAAAGAAAATCGACGGCCTCAAATCCGATATTGTGCCGGGTGCCTTCGTATTCGTAGCCAATATTGCCAAGGCCGGTAACAAGATATTTCACGATAACAGTATATGCGGTGCAAGTTTTGTGCGTGCAAAGGTACGACCGAAACAGCGTAATTCATTTGTCCATATGTACATTTGCCGCTTTCAAACGACTGCAAATTATGATAAGGATAAACGGGTTTCATTGGGTTTACATGATTATGGGTTTAATGTGTCTGCAAGCCTGCAAACAAGCACCTGCAGCAGAACAAAAAAGTAGCGCAATGCCGGCTGGCGCCAAGCCTGTTGCGGTTCAAATCACCGATATGAATTGCTTTATTGAACGTGGGCAGTTTTTTGTGACAGGTATTTGCAACAACTCAACCAACCAATGGCAACAAATATGGCTTCGCATGGAGCCTTCCAAGCGCGACGGGAAGGCAGTTTATATACAGGGCGAACGCGGTGTAGTTTTCCCGGTTTTTTCCGCAGCCATACCCCCGAAAGGTCGGAGCGCTTTTTTCCAGGGATGGGATGGTAAGTTGTTTTCAAGTGTTCCTGATACCTGCAGTGTGGTGTGTGCAGGCGCCATCTCGGCAGAGGCCGGTCCTATTTTGCTGGTGGAAGAAAAAAGTATGGTGCGCATGGTTACGCCAGCCATGACAGGCAAGGAGCCCCAGGAAATTGGCCGTCAATTCAGTGCAGTGGTATCCAATCCATTAGACAAGCCTGCCAAACACCCTTGTGTAGAGGTACTTTTATACGGCAATGACAAACGCCTGTGGTTTGTTTCCCTTCTTGACTTGACACAAGAGTTGCCAACACTTCGTCAGGATGGTTCGGGTGATATAGCCCCGGGCACCAAACGCCGTTTCAATACAGAAATAAATTACAATAACCTGCCAGCGGAATTGGCTACTCATAAGATCGGGGCAGTAGATGCATTCTCCTTCGAACAACGCTAAGAGCATGTTGAGGAAAATCTCAACATACTCTAAAAAAAATGTAATTTTCTGCAACCTTTTTTTGTTTTCGCCCGTCTATGCTTTCGAACTTCCAGATAAATTATTTCAAATAATCCTGAATTGTAATTACATTTGTCTGTCTCAACAATGAAGACTATGAAACGTAAGTTACCCAAATCTTTCTTTTTTGCTGTTACCCTTTTTAGCCTGTTTGCTTTCGCGTTTGTAAATGTCAATGTAGGTGCTGTTCGTATTGGAACGTCTGAAACCTGTCTGGTTCAAAAAATTGAACAGGTAGAAGACCAAAATACCCGCAACATCCAAACACCTGACATTACCATCGTAGGCCGACTGATCGAAGTGGCACAACGCTATTTCTCACACGATTGATTGCACCTTCAGCATTGATATTCAATGCTTTCTATAAACAGGATAGTGTGACACAGCCCATGCGGTGTGTCGCACTGTTTTGTTTTTATATCCCTTTCTCCATTTCATGTAAAGAAAAAAATGTGGCACAAACCTTCATGGCAGCCCAGCCAATTAAGATGCCCAATATAGCCCCACAAGTGACGTCAATCGGGTAATGTACCCCTACATACACCTGCGAAAAGGCGATGATGGCGGCCCACATCCATGCTACTGGACGAATCCAGCGACGAACAGGCGCCAGCAATCCACCAATCATCACTGCCGCAGCAAAGTGATTGGCCGCATGGGAGGAAGGAAAACTATACCCGCCTCCACAGTGTACCCGCTCTTGTACCTGTACGATTTCATCGTTGCAGGGGCGTATGCGGCGAACATTTTTTTTGATGAGCGTACTGCTGGTAAAATCGGCAAGCCCAACGGCCAAACAGGCTATGAGCACAACCATCCAACCCTTTTTCCCATAATTCAACACAAAAAAAGCGGCCAGAAACACATACAACGGCGCCCACAGAAGCCTTTCGCGAAAGAGTGGCAGCAATACGTCAAAAACCGGATTGCCAAGGGTACTGTTGATAAAGTGAAACAACGCGGCGTCTGCGGACAATAAGGCGTGCATGGGGAGAAGTGAGAAGTGAGAAGTGAGAAGTGAGAGGTGAGAGGTGGTGCGACAAAGGTAGGGAGTGATTGGTCATTTTGGATGGCAGATGCCGACAGACCAGCATTGGGTGGTATACATTTATCCCGTTGTTGAATATTACGCTGCCTGTTATCTTGCGCGTCGATTTTTAAAAAATATGAATCTACTGATCGTTTCCGCTACACCATTTGAAATACTTCCCTTGCAGGAATGGTTAAAAGCACAATTTACAGCCCGAGAGGAAGGTATTTTTCAAAAAAACGGACTTACAGTGCGCCTGCTCGTTACCGGTGTCGGGCTGACAGCAACTGCGTGGAATCTGGGGCGACACCTGGCGCTTCACCCACCTGATCTGGCACTGAATGTCGGCATAGCCGGGGCATTCGATCGCTCCTTGCAACTGGGCGATGTGGTGCATGTGACCAGCGAACGTTTTGGAGATCTGGGTGTGGAGGAAGCCGACGGGCGATTCACCGACCTGTTTGAACTGGCTTTGCTGGAGCCTACCGAACCGCCGTTTGTCAATGGTCTTTTGTACAACCCCGATGCCGCCCAATACCGTTTTCTGCCACCTGTCAGGGGGCTCACCGTCAATAAGGTACATGGAAGCCAGGCCAGTATCCATGCCATTCAGCAGAAATACCCCGATGCACAGGTGGAAAGTATGGAAGGTGCTGCTTTTTTTTACGCCTGCCTTCAGTCGGGAATCCCTTTTTTACAAATTCGCAGCATTTCCAACTACGTCGAGCCCCGCAACCGCGCCGGCTGGGAACTGGGCCTCGCGATTGAGGCGTTGAATACGACGGTGGTGGAGATGATACGTGGTTTAGAGTTATGAGTTATGAGTTATGAGTTATGAGTTATACTCACATTGCTTTTGGCTTTGTTAATAGAGTGGCCAAAAGAAAAGTGAGTATAACTCATAACTCATAACTCATAACTCTAAACTCTATTTAGGTACAAACCCGTCCGATTTCCGTTTCGGTGTTTCCACCGGTTTGCTGGTATTCACAGCAGGGGTGCCGGTATCTTCGCCGCGGCGGCGGCGCTCATCTTCGGTGATGGGTTGCTGCTGGTTATCGTCCTGAAAACGCACTTGAAGTTTGTAATTTCGGTTGATGGATTTGACCATGGGCCCCATGATGAGTTGCATGACCGAGTCGGCGCGAGCCTTGGCTTTGTCGAGCACTTTTTCATTTTCAATGGCTTCGGTGCGGAATTGGCGGCGCAAATCGTTGAAATTGCGGTTCATTTCTTCCCCATTGATTCCGGCCAGCCAGCCTACATCCAGTTTGTCGACGCGTGGATAAACTTCATGCGAAAGGATGACCGGCGGCGGCAAGGTGACGAAAATGGTGCCTTTCTTGGGACTGAACGTGACATCGAAGTAGTTGTCCAGTTTAAACCCGGCTTTTACCACGCTGATGGCTTCCACACGCAAATCCGTTTCTGAAACGGAGAGTCCGAAAATCTTGTATTGCAGCGTTTTATCGATGGCAAGGCGGCTGCGCAATTCGTAGGTGGCCAGTTCGGCAATGCTTTTTCGTACTTTTTCTTTCAAGAGTCCGCGCGAGGCGCTGAAGTCCATGATTTCGGCGCGTTTTTTCAAACGTTCCACCATGGGTTGCAGGCCTTCGGTGAGGGCGATACCGCAGGGTGTATCTACTTTTTTCCCTTTTCCCAGCACCATCCCGTTGTTGGATTTGATGAGGGTGGCCATGATTTGCGTCACAAAAAAGCAGGTGTATTTACCGGCCACTTCATTAAAAATCTGCACAGCCTGATTACCATTATCGTTGTACCAGTTTTCGTACATCGTAGCGGTCGTGTCTTTCAGTGCCACGAAATCGTTGTAGTACATCGACTTGAGATAGTCGTGCTGTTTTTTGTATTCAGGTTCCAGGCGGCGCTTCAGACTGTCCGGCAGCGCCATCCGATTGGCGATGTGGTACAGCAGCGAAACATTGAAATCGTACACCATCTGGTCGAATTCCTTGTGGTATTCCTCCGGCTGCGACAGGATGCGCAAGGTAGCCTCCTCATCAAGGTTGGGCTGGAAATCGGATTGCACGTAGGTAAGCCGCACTTCCTTGGGGTCCTGGAAAAAGCCGCTAATTCCGCTATCCGAAGAAAACAGGCGATACACGACCACACCGGCGATGCACACCAGTACGAGCAGTACCAATTGTTTGCCAAGGATGGAGCCTCCTCCGCCTTCGGGAGGGGAATAAGCGCCGTCAGGTTGTTGTGTTGACATAGTTGGGATTGTTGAGTGTTATTTACCTTTCAGGTATCTGGTCACTACAGCCCTGGCTTCCTGCGCCGCTTTTTCATTGTAGCGCGGGCTGCTGGGATTGGCAAATGCATGATCGGCAGGGTAATGATAGGCCATTACCGTTTTGCCGGCGGCTTTCATGTTTTTTTCAAATTCGCTCACCATATCCGCAGTGATCCATTTGTCCATTTCCGGGTGGATAAATACCACATCGGAGGCCAGGGTTTTTAGTTTGTTGACGTCTTGTTCGGGTGCGCCGTAGTACACCACACAGCCGCGGGTTTTGTCCTTGAGTTGTAAAGCCGCCCGCAGCGACCAGCCGCCGCCGAAACACCAGCCCATGGTGCGGAAATTGGCATTTTCACCTGCAAATTTAGCCGCTCCATCGATAATTGCCAACGAACGAACAGGGTCGTTGCCTTGCATGAGTTTGCCGGCTTCATCAGCAGTAGTCGCCATTTTACCGTCGTAGAGGTCGAGGGCCAGTACATGCACACCCAATTCCTTGCTCCACATGGCTGCCTCGTTTTTGATGTAATCATTCAGTCCCCACCATTCATGAAAAAGCAGCAAGTATTTATCGGTTTTGCGTTTTGATTTTACCAGATAGGCATGGCCGTTGGCGCCGCCTGCTACGGGAAATTCCACCATTTTACCTTTTTTGATCAATTCCGTAGCCAACGGATCGGGGTGCATGCCCCGGAATTCGGCATCATTGGCAAACGAGGCAAACTGCGCTGTAGCATCGCCTGTATCATGACACATCACCTGACTGTTGGACAGGCGGGAAGGTTCTGTGTGGCGGCAAGCAGCCAGCAGGAGCAAGAGAGAGAAGAGGGCTGTTTGTTTCATAATGATGAGAATTGAGTTATGAGTTATGAGTGATGAGTGATGAGTTATACTCACATTGCTTTTGGCTTTGTTAATAGAGTGGCCAAAAGAAAAGTGAGTATAACTCATCACTCATAACTCATAACTCCTATTAAGGTTTATTCTACATACAGCACCAACCCCTTCAAATACGCGCCTTCCGGGTGGAAAAGGCTCACCGGATGATCGGCACCCTGGGTGAGATGGTGCAAAACCCGCACACTTCTGCGCACTTCCATGGCCGCTGCTGCGATGGTATGGTAAAACAACTCGCGGTCGATCACCTGCGAGCAGGAAAAGGTGAACAGGATGCCGCCGGGCGCCACGCGTCGCAGGGCTGCTTCATTGAGGCGTTTGTAGCCCTGCACAGCATTATGTCGTTTATCGATCGTTTTGGCATAGGCCGGCGGGTCGACGATCATAACTTCGTATGTTTGATCGCCGTTTTTCAAAAAGCGCAATACATCTTCTGTAAAACCTTCGTGTTGGCCCGAAAAGGGGCGGTTGAGTTCTACATTTTGGGCAGTGAGTTCCATGGCTTTGGCCGATACATCGACGGAATGTACCAGCGTAGCACCCGCACGGAGGGCATAACAGGAAAAGCCGCCGGTGTAGCAAAAGGTGTTGAGTACGGTTTTGCCCGCTACAAACCGGGATAGCAATTGCCGGTTGTCGCGTTGGTCGAGAAAAAAGCCGGTTTTCTGGCCGGTTACCCAGTTGACCCGAAATGCTACGTCGTTTTCCCGTACCACATGCTGATCGGAAGGCGTCGCTTCGACGCTCCAGAGAAAACTGTTTTGCTGTTGTTCGGCGTATTTGGGTGGCAGCGACTCATAACTTTTGTCGTACACGGCCTGGAGTTTTTCTCCCAGGGTTTCCCGCAGCGCCTCGGTTATCAACATGCGCTGCCGGTGCATACCAATACTGTGGCATTGCAATACGGCAACATTTCCATACACATCCACCACCAGGCCCGAAAGTCCATCGCCTTCACCATGCACCAGTCGGTAGCATTCGGTCGACATGCCCGGGTGCAAAGCCGTCTGACGCACTGCCAGGGCGCGGCGCAGTTTGTCTGTCCAGAATGCACGCTGCTGCACTTCCGCCGGTCCAAAACTCAACAAGCGTACAGCAATACTGCCATGATGAAAATGACCCACACCCAGCAATTGCCGGCTTCTGTCGTACACTTCCACGACATCGCCGTCCTCGGGTTTGCCATCAATACGGGCAATGGCGCCGGAAAAAATCCAGGGGTGAAAGCGCAGCACCGGCACTTCCTTGCCGGGTTTCAGGTATATTTGCACAGCCATAAAAAAGGCACAAGGTTTGTATAGAAACACCTGGTTTTCAGGCGTTTATTTTTTTTTGCCAAAAGTGCTGCAAAACAACGGCATTCGCGGCATTTTTGATGCATAGGCGCTTCGCAGATTTTTTTGTTGAGGAGATGTTGATGGGTTGAGGAGATGAGAGATGAGGAGTTGAGAGATGAGGAGTTGAGGTGTTGAGAGATGAGGTGTTGAGAGATGAGGTGTTGAGGAGTTGAGAGTTGAGCACCTTACAAACCACATTCACATAATATGTTGAGATATACCTCTCAAACCCCTCAACCCCTCACCCCCTCAACCTCTCAACCCCTCAACCCCTCATCATACTCAACATCTCCACCCACCTCACCATGCTCGAGCAACAACCTTCCGACTTCCGCATCGAAACAGTGATTGGCAAAGACGGCCTCGACCCTGCATTCGAGCGTTTCAGCCAACTTGTAAAGTTGTTCGATCAAATGGAACTGAATATCAGGCAGTTGCAGGGGCAAATGACCAACCTGAAATACGAAAACAATGCAGGCATGCTGGGCGCCGACGATCACAACCTGGTGCTCAATCGCATCCGCCATGCATTTTTATCGGAACTCGAACAATTCAAATCCACCCTGCCGCAATACCTGAATTCCAGCCAACCGGAGCTGCTGATGCGCGGGGTGTCCGATCAGGTACAGATAGTAATGGAAGTCATGGGACAGCGCCTGCGCGGGTACTATGACATTGAACGTCAAATCAGCGAAGGGAATTCAGCACTGGTCTTTCTGCTGAAAGATGTGTTTACCCAGCGGCGTGTGGTGACAAAAGTGCTGAAAGTGCCTGTGTTATCCGATGAGATAAAGGCCGAGATCGGGGCCGTATCGCAATTGAAGCACCGCAACATCATCAAATTGCTGGGCGAATCGCTCGATCGCTTTCCGTTTTATGTCATCTGCGAATTTGTGAACGGCCCTACCCTGCCAGTCGTTTTGGAAAAAACAGGCCCTCGCCCGGCTTCACAAGCCGTCGACTGGTTGTTTCAACTGGCTGACGCATTGAGTTACCTGCGCCAGAAAAAAATCCTGCACTCCAATATCCGCCCGTCCAAAATCTATATCGACGAAGAGCAGCACGTGATGATTTCGCCGTTCGACATCATCAAAGCGGGTAAAAGCGAACGTACGCTGGGTAAGTTTCGGGAAGATTGCCAGTACATGAGTCCGGAATACCTGCGTGGCGACGGGGAGCCGGCCAGTTTTCAGTCGATGCGGTATTCCGATCAGTTTTCCATTGGACTGGTAGCCTATAAAATTATGACAGGGCTCGATTTGTTTTCCGGCGATTCCGTAATGGACATTATTGCCAGCAGAGAATTGTTTTTCAAAGACAAACGACATCGGAAACGCGTTCTGTCGGCCATTTCAAACAAGCACCTCGCTGAAATGATCGAACGCATGCTGGAGGAAAAACCGGAGAATCGGTTCCCGGATTTGTACGATGTGTTGTTGCGTTTTCGGCAACTAAGCATGAAACGCAACGACGACAGCAGCCTGCTGCGCAACAGTTATCGCCGCTGCCTGGCCATAAACAAGGAGTTTATCAGCGATTTTTATACGCAGTTTCTGGCAGGATTACCGGAAGCCGACCGCGAACATTTTAGCAACCGAGGTCGCCAGCATACTATGTTGCAAATGGCAATGGACATTTTGATCGATCTCGATCAGAAAGAAGACCTGTTTCGCCAACTGCTCGGCCACAACAAACACCAGCAATTCAGCGCTGCTGAATATGAACGTTTTCTGGATGTTTTTATAGCCCTGGTGCGCCAAAACGACCAGAAAAACTGGAACGAAGCCACGGAACAAACCTGGATGGCCATGCGGGAAAAAGCGATGGGGGTGGTAAAAGAGGTGTTAAAATCAAATTAAGGTAGTGTTCAGATTTCTGTGTCAGGTCTATTTTTTTGACCTTAAAACCGACCATCAAATGTCCAAGCGAGCCGAAGTTTACGGAGGCGTAGCAGGACTTTGATGG
>JAIUPL010000024.1 GCA_020160935.1 Bacteroidota bacterium
CGACGATCTTATTGGACAATGCGACTTCCCATTCCCTGGTGTGCAACTAAAGTTGCCGCTCTTTGAATCCTAAAAAGTACTACGACTTTTTGAAACTCATGATACTATGACTTAATGAAACTCGGCATAACTCAGGACTAACGACTTATTGCAGTACCACTCTCCGCTGCACAGCCCCTTTCTCCGTCGTCATTTCCAGCCAGTAAACGCCTTTCGGATAAGTGGAAAGATCGGTCTGGAAAGATGCTTCACCTGCAGGCAGGTCGAGGCGGCGCGTTTGCAGGGTGCTGCCCTGGGTGTTTTTCACGGAAACAGTCATTTTTCCACCTTTATATCCGGCGATTTCAGTTTTCAGTGTACCCGAAGTAGGATTCGGGAACAGGCGAAGATCGTCGGCCCAAACAGGCGCGGAGGTATTAACAATGGTCGAATCGACAAAAGCCGTTACCGGTACGCGGGCGCTGGTACATTCATATCCGTAGAAGTCTACTTCCCAGTTGAAGAAGTAGTAGTAACGCTCAAGACCGAAACTCGAGTTTTTGATGCTCAGCACTTCATCGATCACATACGGGAACGAAATGCCCTGGTTACTGCGATAGAGTTGTGGGCCGGCCGTGCCGATAGATCCCTGGTTGACGGTTGGGTCGGTAGTCAGCACATAGTCGGTGCCAGGCTCAATATCGAAATCGATATCGATAATGGAGGTGCCGACAGGGATGTCCACTTGCGTCGATTGAACGGTTTGGCCGGCGCTGTTCAGCAAATCGATTTTACGGATACCTGCCTTGGTGGTGTACACTTTTACCCTGTGCAGTTTGAATGGCGCGAAGCAGTCAAAAATCAGCGTTCCGTTGTAACTGTTATCGCTCACGGTAGAGCCCTGGTGGTCGACCATGCCTACAAATTCGTTCGGCGTATCGAACACAGTTGTGCTCGAAACCCAGTAGATGGTGGATGCGCTCAGTACGGGTGTTTCAAAAACATCGCCGGTGAAAATCGGCGTATTGTCCGTTTGGTTTTCATACCACTGCAGGTTGTTGCCGCTGGCAGAGAGGGTAGCGCTGTGGTCGATAGCGATCGTATCTCCTTCTACCACAGGCAATTCTGAATTCAGCACATTTACCGAAACAGCGGAAGAGTTGAATTCATTGCACAAGCCCTGTGTTGTGACGAAATAAGTGCCCGATTCAGTAACAGTGATACTTTGCGTGGTGGCGCCGGTGCTCCATGTGTAAGCGTTGGCTGTGGAAGATGACAACTGAACGGAACCGCCTGCACAGAAAACGGTATCGCCTTGTACGGTGAGTGTAGGAGTTTCCACCGGATCGACGATTACACGAATTACATTGGACACCGAAGAACAGCCCTCGCCGTTGGTCACAGTCACCTTGTAATTTCCTTCTTGTGTGACGTTGATGGAGGGGGTTGTTTCACCATTGCTCCATGAATATGTGAAATCGGCAGGTGCGTCCAGACGAACACTCTGGCCCGAACAAATGGTTGTGCTGCCTGCTGCAGTAATCGTAATCGGCGGCGCCTGGCAACCACCCTCATACAGGGTCAGGTATTGATTCAGCCCAGGGTTTACCAGTACATCGTGTGTGCCGGATGGCCAGTTGACTACGACCGAGTCGATTTGTGTTTCCTCACCCATTCCAAAGTGTACCTGCATGGAGTTCATGATACCATAACTCTGGCCCGAGTGTACCTCGCGCACCTGGATGCCGAGGGCGCTGTACAGGTAAATTTTGGAACCTACACCGTCGCGATTGGATTGTACGCCACGCAGGTTCAGCCCGAAATAACCATTCGAATTCCGGTTGTTGAGCCACATGGCATCCGGCGTGTTACTCGGCGTAGTATAGATATTGGCATAACCGGCGTACACATCCTGAAAACCGTCGTTGTTCAAATCACCGATAGCAAACGACTCGATATCGTTGTTGTCAAAATGATTGTTTTCGATAGTAAACGTCTTGTTGCCATTGTTTTTCAGCAAATAATGCGAAGAACCCGACACCAGAATATCTATATAACCATCGTTATCAAAATCGCGGAAAACGCCTTGCATGTGCGTTCCGGGAATGGCATTCAGGATGCCTGCCGAAGCCGTAATATCTGTGAAATGGCCGGAACCATCGTTTTCGAGCAACTGGCTGGAAACGTCGTGGTTGGTGATGAAACAGTCGAAGTCGCCGTCGTTGTCAATATCGCCAAAATCGGCCGTCCAACTTTGTGCGCCGATCCGCAACCCGGAGGCGTTGGTTATATCCTGTGTGAACGTACCATCGCCGTTGTTCAGAAACAACTGATTGATGCGACGTGCATCGGCAGGGTTGTTCACCCCCTGGCGGCATTTGGCGATGTAAAGGTCCATCAGGCCGTCGTTGTTCACATCCGAAAAGATAGAGCCGTAGTTGCCGGAGTTATCTGATACCGGTACGGTGGTCAGGTCGATCCAGTTTTGCTGGTAGGTGAACGTACCGTCGCCGTTGTTGCCAAAAATGCGCGCCACACCATCGTCATGGCACACAAAAGCATCCAGCCAGCCATCGTTGTTGATATCGGCAAAATTGACATTCTGGACGAATGTCTGCGGTGCGTTCATCACGACCGTGTTGTAATCCGTGCCATCTTCATTGGCGGTGATAAACTTGATGCCGTCGTAACTACCACCCGACATAAAGTCTGAATAACCGTTGTTGTCCACATCGGCTGCACACATACCCCACTGGCTTTCATTGGATACGGCTGCCAATTGGAGCAAGGTAAATGGCTGATTGGGGGCTGCCTGGTACGAAACGGATAAAATACGACCCTGATCCAGGCGAATAATATCGTCCAGACCATCGCCATTCACATCCGTTACGCCAATGGCAATGCCGCTGTAATGTTCTGAGGGGGTAAGCAATTCTGTGTGTTTGGTAAAACCAATCTGGGCAACCAGATTACCGCTGATTAGCAACGTCAGCGACACAAGCATGGGTGTGGTAAATTTCATCGCAGGTAGATAGATTGATGCTGAAAAATGGTGCGAAAGGTAGTGGTAAAAAAGTTGTAATAAATGTTTGTCTGTGTCACTTGGCAAATGCCCGACAACAACCATTAAAAAAAATCCCGAATTTCTGCTTGGCGCAAAAATTCGGGATATGAAAAACTTGGAAACCCGGTAGTGGTTTATCGCACAACCGTTACGTCGCCGCGATACAACAGCACACGATCATCCAGGAATTCTACTTCAATAGTGTACACATAAACACCCGGGTTGACGTAGTCGCCTTTGTACTGACCGTTCCAGCCTTCGGAAAGGTTGTCGTTGTCAGGGTAGAAACTTTCTCTTTCGTACATCAACTCACCCCAGCGGTTGAACACGCGCATAAAGTTCACCTGCTTCACACCGGCTCCCGCATACACATTGAAGTGGTCGTTGATACCTGCAGGATTGCCCGGAATGAAAATGTTGGGAATGAACACATTGCGATTCGGGTCGATATTGATGAGTATCGAGCCCGTTCCCGTACAGCCGTTTTCATCCTGCACTACCAGCGAATAGGTCTGTGATTCGAACGTGTAGGCAGTTGGGTTGAGCACGAGCGGATTGAGCAGCAATGCTGCCGGCGACCACACAAAAGTATCTACCACTGCGCCGGTAATAATTGGCTGCAATACGATCGAGTCGCCGAGTTCAATTTCAATTTCTGCCGGGTCGAAGGATACAACGATCGGATCTGGTTCGTCGATGGTAATGGTATCGGTATATTCGCAGTTGCGCACATCATAGTAAGTAATGTAGTGCTCGCCGCCACCTACGGTGATCGGGAAATCCTGCGACAATTGCACGCCAAAATCGAGGCTGAACTGATATGGAGCGCCTGCGCCACCAAAAATGGTGTCGATCACAAGGGTTGTTTCATCGCCGTTGCAAAGGAGCGGCTCCCAGGGCAGGTACGAACCCTGAACGGGTGGTGGATCGGCCAGTACCAGGTTGTCCAGTGTGCCCGTACAACCGGCTGCATCGGTAGCCGTTACCGCATAAGTGCCAGATGTCAGATTGGGCGCATTTACAGTGGTACTTACTACATTGGTGCCATCCGACCAACTATAGGTGATGGTGCCGGTATTTCCTCCTGTGACCACTACGCTCAGTTCGCCGTCATTGCCACCAAAACATTGAATGTCGGCGCCCGGGCCTTCTGTCAGTACCAGTGGGTCCGGTTCGGTTACTTCCGTGCTGTAAACGCCAGTGCAACCGTTCTGGTCGCTAATGGTCACCGTATATACACCTGCTGCGAGGTTGGAAACGGAAGCCGTATTGGCAGGTACGCTCCACATGTATGAGTAAGGGCCGCCGTTGCCGCCCGAGCCTACTACGTTTACAGCACCGTCGGCAGTGCCATTACAAGATGCTGCCGTGCTGTCGAGGGTGGTAAATGCTACTGCCGATGGGCCGTCAATAAATATCTGATCGACCAGGAAGCAGTTGCCACCATCGGTAATGGTTACCACATTGACACCGGCGCAGAGGTCGGTTCTCAAGGAATCTGTACTGCCATTGTCCCAGACAAAACTGAAATTACCAGTGGTCGCTGGCGTAGTGGCGTATGTCACTACCGGAGAGGCCACCCCGTCGCACGTGCCAAAGCAGGATACAGGCTGAATGGGCGACGACAAGAAGGTATTTACAATGGCTGGTGGTTCGTTCAGGGTAAAATCACCTGTCAGGGTACAACCCTGCGAATCGGTTACCGACAAGGAATAAGTACCTGCTTCCACATCGATCAGGGTACTGGTAGCCTGCCCGGTAGGTGTCCAGGCGAAGGTATAGTTCGGGTGACCGCCCGAAACGCCTACGCTGATACGTCCGTTGTCATATCCGAAGCATGAAGGCTCGAGGAAGGTGGTATCCGAGAAAGTCAGCACTTCTACCGAATCGAGTCGGAGCGTATCCTGGGAAGCGCAACCTGCCAGGTCCTGGATCGTGACGATATATTCGCCACCGTTCAGGTTACAGGCTTCGTTGGTGTTGCTGGGCAGGAAGTTGCCGTTTGCGTCTTGCCATACATAACTGGAGCCGGTAGGTGAATTTACCGTCAGGCATCCGTCGTTGCCACATCGCACCGAAATGGAGTCGACACTGGTGACCGTTGGCGGGTCGGGTAGTGCAAGGTCGAATGTAAGCGAGTCCTTACAACCATTCAGGTCGGTTACCGTGATCGTGTAGGTACCTGGCACGAGGCCGTTGATGGAAGACGTCGAGGCCATATTACTCCACATGAAGGAATAGTTGGGGCCGCCGGTACCACCCGATGTAAAGGTGCTGATAGAACCGTCGTTCTGGAAATTACAGGACGGCTGTTGCAGGCTGATGGTATCGATGACGAGTTCTGTAGGCGATGTGATGATTACCGTAAGCGTATCGGCACAACCCACAGCGTCGGTTGCCAGTACGTTGTAGGAGCCGGCCGCCAGTCCGTCGTAGCAGGAAGTAGTGGCAGTAGGGTTGGTTTGTGTGAAACCTACCGGCGCCCAGAAAAACTGGTAAGTACCACCCGAAGCAGGCGATTCCTGTACTTCCACACAAGCCATACCGTCGTCTACTTTGGAGCAGGAGGTATTTTGCTGGGAAGAAAGAACAAGATCTACCACGCGCAGGTCTGTAAGTTCTATTTCATCGGTAGCAGTACAGCCATTGCTGTCAGTAATGGTGACGTAGTAGGAGCCAGCGCACAGATTGTCGATGACAAACGGATTGCCATTACCTGTACCATTGGCAACTGCCACTGGTGGAGTGGCCACATCTGGGGTGTATTCCCATACAAAATCGTAGGTATTGGAACCCGTATTGGTGTAGGGCGTTCCGCCGGTAGCCGTATAGGTAATGGAGCCGTTGCAAACGCCTGTGCAGGAGGCAGGATTTACCGTAATATTCTGGTCATTGATGGCGGAGGGTTGGCCCAGCGCACCGGAAGCCACCGCAGTACAACCAGTGGCTACATAGGTAACAGTAACTGCATAACTACCTGCTCCTACACCTGTTTGAGTTGAGGTACCCGGGTTGGGTACATTGGCTGGCGACCAGGCAAAAGTGAATTGTGGTGGAGCGGGGTTATTTACAGGAGTGGAGCCGAGCAAAACGCTGGCCGTCACCACACCATCTGTCCTCCCGTTGCAGGATGGCAACTGGCTGGTTACATCCAATGCGACGCCCAGGGTAGGAATATCAATGGTAATGGTGTCTTCCACAGTATTGCCGAAACCATTGTTGTCAGTTACCCGTATCAGGTAATCGCCGCTCATAAGGCCGGTGTACGTCGTACTGCCGCCCGCATTCGAGATATTTGCAATGCTAATTGCACCACCTGGTAGGCGCTGGCGCGTTACTTCATAAGGCGTCTGGCCGCCGGTAGCCGTTACCCGGATACTGGCAGTGCCATTACAGGTCGTATCAATTACCTCTGTGGTGAATTTAAGGGGAACGAAATCGACACATACCTGGCCTTCATCTACCGTGAGGGCTACGGCTGTACCAAATTCATCTTCCATGTTGATGGCGGAAGGAGCATTGGTAATCGTCAGTGGCGTACATTCTCCTAATTGACCAACAACAGTAAAACACACCTCAAACAACGTTTGGCCATCCGGGATGCTGATCACATTGCCCAGATTAACCTGGTCATAAATAATAGCGCCTAGTTGGCCAATATTGGTGCCCTGCGTATTCAGGTTGCTCGCATTAAAGGTACCAATAGCGGGGTTCGGGTTCTGTACGTCGTTGTATTGAAGAATGGTAGGATCCCAGTTTACAGAAAATGAAGAACCTACGAGGTCGAAATTTTGAACCGTAACGGGAACACAAATGGTCGAACCCGGAGGCGATACCGTATCCGGCATGGCAAAAACCACATTATCGATCGGGTTGCAGGCAGCCATGGTAATCTGGAACGTGAGGCCGCAACTTTTGCCGTCTTCTACCGTCACATCGTAAGTGCCGGTTTGAGGAACGGAAAAGATAACATCGGCGCCATGAAACAACTGCGAGGCAGCCGTTTGGATGATCGCATGCACGTTGGGGTTGCCGTTCAGGGCAATGGAAATGGTGTAAACAGCCTGTGGATTCAGTTCAGGGTAGCCACCTTCCACGCGGAATTTACCCAGACAGTCGTTGCCGAAGTTGGTAGAAAGACCGCTTTGGGAAATAGCATTCAGATAGGCCACCTTGAATTCTACGGCAGTATTGACATTCACGCAGGGGCCCGGAGGTGTGCCCTCAAATCCTTGTGTGGCAAAAGCATCGAGTGTAATCGGAGCAAAGTGCAGCGTAATGGGCTGACCGCCGTTAAAAGCCGTTTGCAGGCCGCCATTGTTGTTGAACAGGATATCGCCATTGGCCTGGTCAGTTGCTACCCAAATGCCGTTGGTAGCGCCAGGCAGGATGCATGGATCGGTCAGGATTGTTGCCAGGTTGTCGCCCATAATGGTAGGCGCACAAGTGTAAAAAGCCCAGCCGATACCCGGAGCAGTGGCTGGCTGCGGGTCGCCCGACAAATCAAAGTCGCCATTGTGGTCAATTTGAATCTGGTCATTGCGGCAAAGGAAAATGGTGTCCTGGGGACCCGTCAGGTTGGTATCATTGCTCTGTCCGTTAAAAGCGCCCAACGTGAATGTGCCGGCATTGTTGCACATCATTTCGGCGTTGTTGCCAGTGGGGTGATAGACAGGAATTACACGGGTCGGAACTGAGATGTTCTTAGGAACCTGGGCATGAAGGATCGTTGTCGTGCCAAACAGACATACGAGCAACGGGATTAGCAGTTTGTACATGCGTGATGTGTAAGAATTTGACAAAGAATAGGTGGATGTGTTAACAAAAGCGGGGAATTGCGCAAAATGAGATACAGTGCTCGGAAAAAACGTTGTTCAAAACGCACAACTTTAACGTATCGGCGGGACACAGGCGGCCCACAATAAAGGTGCCATGTGCGCGCAGAATGGGCGCAAAAGTAGACATTTGACAGGTATCTAACATATCAAATTCAATACAAATATTTCAATAATATGTGCATTGCCGGTTTTGAATGACGCGACAAAACGCGGCCTTAACTTTTTTTATTGCTGTTTGGGCCTTCCCAGACGCGTCCGTTCAACACAATTGTGTCTACAAGGTCGGTTCCGAATGCATAAGGCAGGTAAGCCAGCGAAGGCATAGGGCGGGTAATAAAAAAACTGGCGGCTTTACCACGGGCGATGCTGCCATGTGTTTTTTCCAGTTCCATGGCCCGCGCGCCATTGAGTGTAGCAGCCTGGATGGCTTCTTCGGGCAGCATTTTCATTTTGATACATGCCAGTGCTACCACCAGCGACATGCGCCCCGAAGGCGATGAACCCGGATTGAAGTCGGTGGCCAGTACCACAGGCAATCCTGCGTCGATCATACGCCGGGCCGGGGCGTATGGTATGCCGAGGAAAAAGGCGCAGGACGGCAGCAGGGTGGGCAGGGTATCGCTTTTTTGTAAGGCATCTATTTCTGCTTCGCCAGTGTATTCCAGGTGATCGACGGAAATCGCGCCTGCTGCAATACCGGCCTGTACGCCTCCTGTATAGCCCAGTTCGTTGGCGTGAATTTTGGCTTTGAGCCCAAATCGGGCAGCCGCTTGCAGAATTTGGCCCGTTTCTTCTACGGTAAAAAAGCCCTGGTCGCAAAAAACGTCGCAATAATCTGCCAGGTTTTCGGCTACTACCGCCGGTAGCATTTCATTGATTATCAAACGGATATAATCTTCTCTCCTTTCCTTGTATTCGGCCGGAACGGCATGTGCGCCCAAAAAAGTCGCTTTTATCGGTATCGGACTCACTGCCTTGAGCCGACGGATGACGCGCAGCATTTTTAATTCGCTTTCCAGGCTTAAGCCATATCCACTTTTAATTTCAATGGCCGCCGTGCCATAGCCGATTACTTCCTGCAAACGCTGCCAGGCATCTTCGTACAACTGATCTTCCGAAGCGGCCTGCAGACGCCGGGCAGAATTCAGAATGCCGCCGCCTTGCCGCGCTATTTCCTCGTAACTCAACCCGCGAATACGGCTTACAAATTCTTCTTCGCGGCTGGCCGCAAAAACAATATGTGTATGCGAATCGCACCAGCCTGGAAACACCATGCGCCCGGTGGCATCCAGCACCGTATCGGCCGAGGCAGGGCACTCCGACATAGGTCCAAATGCCTCGATCAGGCCGTCTTTTGCCAGCAGGTAGGCATCGTGAAGTAGGGGCAGGTCGGCCATTTCCGACCCTTTGACTACGGAACGGAGTTGGGTTTCGGCTTGAACCAGCGTTTTGATATGTCGTACGAGCAGGGTGGACATGGTGTTTTTTTTAATGAACAAGGGCAATGAACCAAGGGGCAAAAGGCAAGGGGCAAAAGGCAAGGGGCAAAGGGCAAAAGGCAAAGAGGCAAAATGCAAGGGCAATTTGGAGCGGGGGCGTTCGTTTAGGCGGCAAAACTATTTACTTTTGACCGGTCATTGTGATACCGTGTTTAATTCATTTTTTAAAGCAATGAAAATCAAAACTTTATCAAAAAACATCCTGTCGGGATCTTTTGCGGCGCTGCTGGCATCTGTGTTTTTCACCGCTTTTGGTTGCAAAACGGAAACTACCTGCAAATACAAACCAACGCCCATTTTTGAAGCCGGACTTCCTCATGTGACACAATATGACTTTCAAAAACAGGGCAGCAAATCACTGGAAAGCCTGCTGCTCGATACAGGCGTGCTGCTGGAAATCGACCAGGACATTTGCAATGAATCCCGCCAGGAGTATCGTTTCAATGTAAAAGGAAACTACACTTCATTTCCCGATTCGCTCTGGCTCCGGGAAGCCTCCCGCCAGTTGGTGTTTCTCAGCACTTTCTCGCCTAAACAGGCCGCCCTGAAAACCTGGGCCGATGTGATCGAACAACGCCGCGGCGAGATGCGCCTGGGTGAAGACCGCGAAATGGAACCTGGTATTTTTGTGCGTGTCGACCGCGTGGTTGGCCCGGATGAAAGCACGCTGGTGCTGGTGTTTTTACAGAAGTGAGAGGTGAGAAGCGAGATGCGAGAGGAGGGATTAGCGTTTGAGTTTGGAGGCGAGCATGCGCAGCATGTCGTTGAGGTCGGCCGATAAGCGGAAATAGAAAGCCAGTCCGCCAAAAATCAGGGCATACAATCCGGAGCGGATCACAATATCCAGCAGGTCGATGCCTGATTTGGGAATGAAAAATACCAGCCAGTACGCCACAAAACCGGAAACGATGACCCACAGCGTTTTGGAAGTAAAGGGCTGCAACCTGAATTTATACCACACCAGCACCACACTGATCAGGTTGTAGGATGCCACGGAAATAAGCGTGGCAATGGCAGCGCCATTGATCCCCATTCGTGGCACCAGCCACAGATTGAGCGAAATATTGGCCACCGCCAGGATGCTGAGCGACACCAGCGCATACAAATAGTATCTCGAATAATACATGAGGTAGTTATTCAGCCCGGTGCCCATTTCCACCAGCCGGGAAATGCCGATAAAAAGAATAACAAATTTCCCGGAAGATACCTCCTTGCCGTTTGGCATGATGTGGAAAAGTTCGTCGACGGAAGTCCAGGCTGCGCCAAAAAGCAAAAAACCTGCTACCAACAGGTTGATAGACACCTTTTTATACAGGTTTTCCAGTTCCTGACGGTCGTCTTTCGCGAGGTATTGCGCCACGGAAGAAGCGCTGGCCGCATACAGCCCCTTGGTCGGAATATCGATGCCCGCAGCGATGTAACCGGCGATGGAATACACGCCCGCATCTTTCAGGGCGCTCATGGAACCTACCATAAATACATCCACTTTAGACGCCAGTTGCAGGGCAAAACCACCCACTGCCCCGAATAGAATAAACTGCAACAACTCCTTTCGCAGCGCTGGCGTAAAAAAAGCAGGCTGCGGATCCCAGTGCCATTCTTTCAGCCAGCGCAGGTAAAAAACAAGGCTGAGCATCACCAGCATCGAATGCGCAACCAGCCCGTACAAGGCTGTTTCCAGGGAAATCCATTGTTGCCAAACAGCAATGAGCAACAACGGCGCAATAATCTTCTGTGAAAAGTCAAGCAACAAGGATGGTACAACAATCCGCTTGAAATTGGAGGAATAGACGCTCAACACCAGCCCGATCGAATAGAAAAATGCCAGGGGCAAGGCCAGCCAGAAATAAGTCGGCAACAAGGCTTCAGCACCATCTTTTGCCCTTGTCTGCATGAAATGCAGAATGTTATCCCAGAAAATGCTGACGACCGCGGTACTGACCAATATCCCAACGCCGCACAACACCGCCAGCACCACCACGAATCCGTGGTGCCCGGAAGTCTTGTCCTGAAAACGGGGAAAAAAACGAATGGCAACCGTATTGGCTCCAAAGGTGAGCAGTGGCATGCCGATCATACCCACCGATTGCAATACTTGAAATAGCCCGTAGGCCACCAGCGCATGGGGATATACAAAAAAGGTGCTTACAGCGCCGATCATCAACCCGGCCAGGTTGACAATCGAATACTTCATTGTTTGGCGCCTTATTACCCCCATTATTCTTCAAACTACATGACTACTGTAGACTGCTGACTGACCACTGTCGACTGTTGACTATCAACTTTACTCCGTCACCGCCATTCTTTTCAGCAGCACGCCTTTTTCATTTTGCAGGGAAATGATGTAAATGCCTGCTTCCAGCGCGTCCGTTTCTATTTCCAGTCGATTGTCGCCCGGGTAAATACGCAGGTCGCGCTGCATGCAAACACGTCCTGCTGCGTCGGTAACGCTGAGTTTGGCGGAAAGCGATTCGTCCGAACTGATGTTAAGAATGGCTGGTTGCCCTCCTGCAACAGGGTTAGGCGCCAGTTCGGCAATCACCGAACGCTCCAGTTCGTTGGTAGCGGAGATGTTGCGGGTTTTGAGTATGCCCACTTGTGTGTTTTCGTTGGGATTGCAAACGTCCCATTCGTTGTACGTGCGCACACGCCAGTACAGCGTGCGGTTGTTGGGCATGGCTTGTGTTACCGTTACACTCGTTTCGTTGTACAAGGTTTTGTAAAACAGTCGGTTAATCACGCTCATAGAAGGCGTGAGGAACACTTCAACGACATAAATCGTGGCATTGGGAACGGGATTCCACACCAGTTCGAAGTTGTTGTATTGAACGATGTGCGAGTCGATCGGGCTTACCAGTTCGGCCGCCAGTTCGTCATCTACACCAATACCGGGCTCCGAAACCTGCAGGTAACTATCGTGTTCCGTTTGCAAATTGGCGCGCATAGCGGCAATCTGTTCGGGCGAAAAACGCGAGGCACACACGTCAGAAGCATATCCCATAATCAGGGTAGCATCCGAACGGAAAGACACATTGTTTGGATCATGCTGTAATTGTTCGCTTTCATGCTCGTCCGTACACTGCCAGCGGTAGTTGAGGTAATCAGGTGGCGTATCGCAAAAGAAATCGCCGGCATTTTCACAATTGGAGCCATCGGTACGTTCCACCTCTTTGTTGCCCATCGTATTGGGAGCAGGCTGAGAATAATCCCAATCGGTACCTTCCCACCCCGAGAATGGGTGAGGAAGTGAAAGATGGTGGCCTGCTTCATGCGACCAGGTGGTGTTGTTTTCACTCGAACAGCCAGTGCCAAGCACGATGGCGTCTCTCCACGCATAACCGCAGTTGCCGGCAGGATCGCCCACTACAAAGGCATTCAGTCGACCGGGAATTTTATTCTGATCGATCATTTCTGCACCACCAGGCCAGTAATCATGCTCATACCAGTCGGAATTGTTGATAAATCGAACCGGATCGCCCGGTACCAGGTAGAACTGGATATTGGCATCGGTGTACAACTCGTTCATCCTGCAAATGGCACGCACCGCTTTGTCGAAAGGAAACAGGTTGGTACCCTGGTCGGTGCCAATAATGTGCACCGTAACAGGTACATACAGGGTTTCATCCGAGCGCGAAGAAGTTATTTCATACCGGTGGTCTTTGTACCACTCCATCCAGGGTGTTACTCCGGCATTGCCACACCAGTTATTATTCAGGAGTTGGGCTTGCGCAGCCGAGTAGATACAAAACAAGGCTACAGAAAGGATGATTTGTTTGCAGGACATCACAGTTGAGTTATAGTTGGTCGCACAAAAATCGCAACTCTGTTGGCAATAAAGGTACTCGTTGGATTTTTTTTACGGCCAACCAGCGACAATTCTGTTTTCGATTGGAGGATTAGGGGCATTCTGTTCGGCTTCGCCTCCCAAGTCCCCCATTCGGGAGGCGAAGCCGAACAGAATATCCTTTTTTAATCTCTCACGCTGCTTTGGTTTGCGCTGTGCGCTGGCGTTTCTTTTCGGCATAAGCCAGCGCGGCTTCCCGCACCCAGGCGCCTTCTTCATGCGCTTCCACGCGGGTACGCAGGCGTTGGCGGTTGCAAGGGCCGTTGCCGTTCACCACATTCCAGAATTCTTCCCAGTCGATCGCTCCGAAGTCGTAGTGGCCGCGTTCCTCATTCCAGCGCAAATCCGGGTCGGGAATTGTCAGCCCCAGTACTTTCACCTGTTCGGCAATCATGTCGACAAAGCGCTGGCGCAATTCGTCGTTGCTGAAACGTTTGATTTTCCATTTCATGCTCTGTGCGCTGTTGGGCGAGGCGTCGTCGGAGGGCCCGAACATCATCACAGCAGGCCAGTACCAGCGGTTGATGGCGTCCTGTGCCATGTCGCGTTGTTCGGGCGAACCTTTGGCCAGCGTCAGCAATATTTCAAAACCCTGTCGCTGGTGAAAACTTTCTTCCTTGCAAATGCGCACCATAGCGCGGGCGTATGGCCCATAGGAACAACGGCAAATAGGCACCTGATTCAGGATGGCAGCGCCATCTACCAGCCAGCCAATGGCGCCCATATCGGCCCAGGAAATAGTCGGATAGTTGAAAATGGAAGAGTATTTTGCTTTGCCGGAATGCAAATCGGCAATCATTTCGTCGCGACTCGTCCCCAACGTTTCGGCAGCGGAATACAGGTAAAGGCCGTGGCCTGCTTCATCCTGCACTTTGGCCAGCAAAATGGCCTTGCGTTTGAGCGAAGGCGCCCGCGAAATCCAGTTGCCTTCGGGCAACATCCCTACGATTTCGGAATGCGCGTGCTGGCTGATCTGGCGAACCAGCGTTTTGCGGTAGGCATCGGGCATCCAGTCTTTGGGCTCAATGCGGATATCAGCATCTATTTTAGCCTGAAATTCGGCTTCGAGTGAGTGCGTGGTGGCAGACATACAAGTGGGTGGGTGGGCTGTTTTATTGGCAAAGATACTGTAAGTGTTTTTGTGTTTTTGTGTTTTAGTGTTTTGGAGACTTCGCGCTTGGCATTTAGTTGTAAGGATGAGAGTTTTCAAAAATCCGTATGCACACGGTTTTCTGAACACTCCCCTGAATTCCATCACAAATGCCAAGCGCGAAGCACTTCAAAAACACCAAAACACAAAAACACAAAAACACAAAAACACAAAAACACAAAATTCACAAAGGTACCCCCGTTTCATACTTCAATTCCGTCAGAACAAACGAACTCTGCGCATTTCCCACATTGTCGAGCCGGGCCAGTTTATCTACAATAAAATGCTGATATTCAGCCATATCGCGCACCACAACTTTTAAAAGGTAGTCGAATCCGCCGGCAATGTGCAGCACTTCTGTCACTTCCGGAAGGGCACAAACGGATTGTTCAAATTGTTTGAGGCGCTCCAGTGCATGCTCTTTGAGTGAAACTGCGCACATCACCAACAGAGATTTATCCACTTTTGTTCGATCTACCAGGGCTACGTATCCCCGAATAATGCCTGAACGCTCGAGGCGTCTGATCCGTTCATACACGGGCGTGGTGGAAAGTTGGAGTTGAGCGGCAATTTCCTTGTGGGTCATAAAAGCATCTTTTTGAAGGAGCCGCAGGATGGTCAGGTCGGTGGAATCGAGCAGGGTAGTAGAAGCAGCCATGTAATACAGTAGAATATTTTTCCGGAAACGATTGATTGAATTCCTGTTTTTAGATGTTTTTTCTGAAATGAATGTAATGATAGATTTATTTTCTGCAATTCATTAAAATTTTGGAATGAATATGCTAGTCTGATCACATTTGCAGAAAATACCTGACCATGCAAAATCATTCCTTTCATCCGGAAAGCCTCATGATGTCTTACGGATACCGGCCCGAATGGTCGGAAGGCGCCATCAAATGCCCCATTTTCCAAACCTCCACGTTTGTATTTCCTTCGGCTGAAGAAGGCAAGGCGCATTTTGAAGTGGCCTATGGCCTGCGCGACCGCCGGGACGGCGAGCGGGAAGGCCTGATTTACAGCCGCATCAACAACCCCGATCTGGAAATTCTGGAAAACCGCCTGTGCCTTTGGGACAAGGCCGACGATTGTGCCGTGTTTGAAAGTGGAATGGGCGCTATCACCACCGTGCTGCTCGAATTCCTGAAACCCGGCGACTTGCTCGTACACACCACGCCTTTGTATGGCGGCGTCGACCATTTTATACGCCACTTTTTGCCAAAAATGGGGGTACACACGATGGAATTTCACCCAGGCGATTCACAGGAAATGCTGGAATCACAAATCCAGGCTACCGGCCATGCCGACCGGCTGGCGATGATTTACGTGGAAACTCCGGCCAATCCTACCAATGCTTTATACGACCTGCAAATGTGCCGCTCGGTAGCCGACCGTTTTTCCAATTCCGAAAAACGGGTGCTGGTAGCCGTCGACAATACCTATATGGGCCCTGTTTGGCAGCATCCGCTGCGCTGGGGCGCCGATTTTTCCATATACTCGGCTACCAAATACATTGGTGGCCACAGCGACGTGATTGCAGGCGCTGTTTGTGGCAACAATGGCAACATGAAGCGCGTAAAAGGACTTCGTACTTTTCTGGGAAATATGGCCGGACCCTGGACGGGCTGGCTCCTGCTGCGCAGCCTCGAAACCCTGCACCTGCGCATGGAACGGCAGGCTTCTACTGCCGCACAAGTAGCGGCTTTTCTGCAATCGCATGCCAAAGTAGAAAAAGTGCATTATCTCGGTTTCCTCGACCCGCAGCGCGATGCACAGCAATACGACATTTTCAAACGCCAATACACGTCTGCCGGCGCTATGCTGTCATTTGAAGTACGCGGCGGGGAAGCGGCGGCATTTAAAGTGCTCAATCAATTGAAAATGATCAAATTAGCCGTTAGTCTTGGAGGCACGGAGTCGCTCGCGCAGCACCCCGACACCATGACGCATGTAGGTGTGGCGCTGGAACACAAACGCGCCCTGGGCATTACGCCGGGTATGATTCGCCTGTCGGTAGGTGTGGAACATCCCGATGATTTGATATGGGATTTGAGGCAGGCGCTGCTGGATTGACGATTGCCGATGTTCGGAAAATGGAAAAGCGACTATTCGCATATTGTACCTCTGTGTTACGTTGGTTACAATACAACAATAGCCAAGCGTTATTCAGGAGGTGGTATGGGCTTTAGCCCGTCGGGATAGCGCCATTCATGGCGCTCTAAAAAATAATAAATAAAACGCCTTAAAAGGCGCTATCCCGACGGGCTAAAGCCCATACCACCACCTGAATAACGCTTGGCGTATCTCGCATATAGGTTTTGCCAACTGTAAAAAGGGACAGGGTACAATATGCGGATAGTCACTACCGTAAATTTAGAATCAAACCCTCGCCACCAGTGCCTCGTCCTTGCTCTCCAGCAACGACGATCCCATCAGGTATTCATCTACCTGTCGGGCGCATTCGCGGCCTTCGCTGATGGCCCAGACGACCAGCGATTGTCCGCGGCGCATATCGCCGGCAGTGAACACCTTGGCGATGTTCGTTTTGAAGGCTTTTTCAGTGGCGCGCACATTGCCGCGTTCGTCGAGTTCCACATCCAGTTCCTGTAAGAGTCCTTTTTGCTGCGGATGCAGGAAACCCATGGCCAGCAAGGCCAGTTCGCAGGGGATTTCGCGTTCGGTGCCCTCAATTTCCTCAAAACGAGCGGGTCTTCCATCCGGCCCGGCTTTCCATTCAAGGTCGACCACGCGCAGGGCGCGAAGTTTGCCTTTGGCATCGCCGAGAAATGCTTTGGTGAGGATGGCCCATTGGCGCATACAACCTTCCTCGTGCGAGGTGGAGGTTTTCAGCAGCATGGGGTAGGTGGGCCAGGGCATGTTGGCAGTGCGCTCTTTGGGCGGCACAGGCAGCAGTTCAAACTGCGTTATCGAAGCGGCGCCCTGCCGTTTGGAGGTGCCCACGCAGTCGCTGCCGGTGTCGCCACCGCCGATGACCACCACATTTTTTCCGGTAGCCAGAATATCCGTTGTGGAAACGGGCCGCTCGGACACCCGTTTGTTTTGCTGCTTCAAAAAATCCATGGCAAAATGCACGCCGTCGAGGCTGCGGCCCGGCGCTTCCAGGTCGCGTGGGATGGTGGAGCCACCCGCCAGCACTACGGCCTGAAATTCGCGCAAGAGGTCGTTGACCGGTATGTTTTCGCCCACATTGGCATTGCAGCGGAAGGTAATGCCTTCGGCTTCCATGAGTTGAATGCGGCGGTCGATGACCGATTTTTCCAGTTTGAAATCCGGAATGCCGTAGCGCAGCAAGCCGCCGGGTGCATCGTCGCGTTCAAAAACCGTCACGCTGTGCCCCGCGCTGTTGAGTTGGGCGGCAGCAGCCAGCCCGGCAGGGCCGGAGCCGACTACTGCTACTTTTTTGCCGGTGCGTACGAATACCTTGCGCGGCTGCACATAGCCTTCCTGAAAGGCTATTTCTATGATGTGTTTTTCAATTTCCTCGATGGCCACAGGGGGCTGATTAATGCCCAGCACGCAGGCGCTTTCACAGGGGGCAGGACAAATGCGGCCCGTGAATTCGGGGAAATTATTGGTGGAAGCCAGGATTTCGTAGGCTTCTTTCCAGTCGCTGCGGTACACCGCGTCGTTGAACTCCGGAATGATATTGCCCAACGGACATCCGTGGTGGCAAAATGGCACGCCACAGTTCATGCAGCGCGCTGCCTGCTCGTTGAGTTGGGGTTTTTCAAACAATTGAACAAATTCGCGGTAATGCTGAATCCGCGTGTCCGCCTTTTCCTTATTGGGTGTTTGGCGGGTATATTCTATGAAACCTGTTGGTTTGCCCATTTCTAGAGAGTGAGAGAGTGAGAGAAGTGAGAGAGTGAGAGCGTGAGAGAGGTGAGAGAGTGAGAAGCGAGAGGTGAGAGAATGGCCGCTCTGAAAGTGTAGATTTTTCCCTTTTCGAGTGGCCAATTATCAACCCTCATCAACCTTCATCAACCTCATCAACCTTCATCAACCATTTCCAACTATTGCCTTTTCTGCCACCGCCGCTTTTTTCGCCGCCAGCACCCGTTTGTAATCTTTTGGAAATACCTTGATGAAATTACCGATTTGATTGTCCAGATCGCTGAGTACAAACTGCGCCAGGGTACTGCCGGTCAGAGCCTGGTGTTTTTCCAGCATAGCCGTCAATTCCCGCACATCCACGGCATCCAGCGGATCCAGGTCGATCATTTCAGTGTTGCATTGTGAGGCGAAGTTTTTCTGCGTATCCCACACATAAGCGACGCCGCCGCTCATGCCTGCGCCGAAATTGCGCCCGGTGCGACCCAGAATCACCACTTTTCCGCCTGTCATGTACTCGCAGCCATGGTCGCCGATGCCTTCCACCACTACTTCCGCGCCGGAATTGCGCACACAGAAACGCTCACCGGCCTTGCCCCGGATAAACGCCTCGCCGGAAGTAGCGCCGTAAAACGCTACGTTGCCCACGATGCTGTTTTCCTCCGGAACAAAACCCGAAACGCGATCGGGATAAATCACCAAACGCGCGCCGCTCAGGCCTTTTCCAAAATAGTCGTTGGCGTCGCCTTCCAGTTCCATCGTCACGCCCCGTGTGTTGAAGGCGGCAAAACTCTGTCCGGCCGTGCCTGTAAATTTGAAATGAATCGTGTCTTCAGGAAGCCCTTCTGCCTTGTAGCGCTTGGTAATTTCATTCGACAACAAGGTGCCCAGCGCCCTGTCCGTATTGATGACGTTGAATTCGGCGCGGACGGGCGTGCGGTTTTCCAGCGCAGGTCGGGCGGCTTCCAGCAGTTTCCAGTCGAGGATATTGGCCAGTCCATGATCCTGCGATTCCTGGCAATACAGTCCGAAGGTTTCGCCATCCGGCTCTTTGTGGAGCACGGGCGACAGATCGAGGTGCTTGTGTTTCCAGTGCGTAATGTCGGGGCGCATTTCCAGAAAATCCGACTGACCGATCATTTCATCTACCGTACGGAAGCCCAGTTCGGCCATGATTTCGCGGAGTTCCTGGGTCAGGAATTTGAAAAAGGTCACCACCTGATCGGGGTCGCCACCGAAACGTTTGCGCAGTTCGGGGTCCTGCGTAGCAATGCCGACCGGGCAGGTGTTGAGATGGCATTTGCGCATGAGGATGCAGCCTTCCACCACGAGCGCGGCCGTAGCCACACCCCATTCTTCAGCGCCCAGCAGGGCTGCAATAGCGATGTCGCGACCCGTTTTCAGTTGTCCGTCGGTCTGAACCGTCACGCGGCTGCGCAGGCGGTTTTTCACCAGCGTTTGGTGCGTTTCGGCCAGGCCCAGTTCCCAGGGCAGGCCCGCGTGTTTGATCGAACTGATGGGCGAAGCGCCCGTGCCGCCGTCGTACCCTGCAATGAGGATCACATCGGCTTTGGCTTTGGCTACGCCCGCAGCGATGGTACCCACACCTGCTTTCGACACGAGTTTTACGTTGATACGCGCCGCACGGTTGGCATTTTTCAGGTCGAAAATGAGTTGCGCAAGGTCTTCAATCGAGTAAATATCGTGGTGCGGCGGCGGCGAAATCAGGCCCACGCCGGGCGTGGAGTGCCGCACTTTGCCGATCCAATCATCCACCTTGTGGCCGGGCAATTGCCCACCTTCGCCGGGTTTTGCGCCCTGTGCCATTTTGATTTGCAGTTCGTCGGCCTCACTCAGGTACATGCTCGTGACGCCAAAACGCCCCGAAGCCACCTGTTTGATGGCGCTGCGCATGGAGTCGCCGGGCTGCAACTGCTGGTGTGGCGGCACCAGCGAGCCGTCGGCCAGGATGTCGGAAATAGAGCCGTAGCGGCGTTCGTCTTCGCCACCTTCTCCCGTATTGCTTTTGCCGCCCAATCGGTTCATGGCGATGGCCAAAGTCGTATGCGCTTCCCAGGAAATGGAGCCGAACGACATAGCACCCGTAGCAAAGCGCCGGTAAATGTTTTCTGCCGGTTCTACTTCATCGATGGAAATAGGCGCTCGTTTGCGTTTGAACTGGAACAAACTCCGCAGCGTGCAGGCTTTTTCCCCCAGTTCGTTGATGGTACGCGAGTATCGTTTAAAGGTGGCGTAGTCGTTCGTTTTGGTGGAATGTTGCAGCAGGTGAATGCTCTGCGGATTAAACAGGTGGTATTCGCCCTTGCGTTTCCACTGGTAAATGCCGCCCACCGGCAGGCGCTCCACTGGAATACTTTTCCGACTGAATGCCAGGTGGTGCTTGGCCAGCGTTTCGCGGGCAATTTCATCCAGTCCCAGCCCTTCAATGCGCGACACAGCGCCGGTAAAATATTTGTCCACCACACTGTGATTCAGGCCAATAATTTCAAAAATCTGGGCGCCCTGGTACGATTGCAGGGTGGAAATGCCCATTTTGGAGAAGATTTTCAGCAACCCGTCGCACACGGATTTGATGTAATTTTTTTCCAGTTTGGTGTCATCCAATGTTGTGTCGAGGTCGCCGCGTTGTTTCATATCGCGGATGGTCGACAGCGCCAGGTACGGGTTGATGGCCGTGGCGCCGAAGCCCAGCAGGCAAGCGAAATGGTGCGTTTCCCACACGTCGCCGGCTTCTACCACAATGCCTACTTTGCCGCGATAACCTTTGCGGATAAGGTGGTGGTGTACGGCAGAGGTGAACAGCAGAGAAGGTACAGCCGCGTGTTCGGAGTCGATAGAACGGTCGGACAACACCAGCACTTCAAAGCCGTCTTCCACCGCATCCACGGCGTAGCGGCAGATGCGATCGAGCGCTTTTTGCAGCGAACCCGGGCGGCCGTCGGCGCGGTAATACATTTGCAGGGTTTTTGCCTGGAAATTACCCGTGTCGATGCTCCGCAGTTTTTCCAGTTCGTAGTCCGACAACACCGGGTGGGGGAGTGCTACGGCGTGGCAGGTGAGCGGGTCTTCCGACAGCAGGTTGCCGATATTTCCCAAAAAGGTGTTGAGCGACATCACGAGGCGCTCGCGAATGGGGTCGATGGGCGGGTTGGTCACCTGCGCGAACAACTGTTTGAAATAACTCGACAGGTGCTGCGGCTGGTCGCTCAGGGCTGCCAGCGGAACGTCGGTTCCCATGGAGCCAATGGGTTCCTTGCCATCGAGGGCCATGGGCGCGATGACCGTTTGCAGGTCTTCTGTGGAGTAGCCGAATGCTTTCTGGTATTTGAACACTTGCGCCGTTTCGAGCGGTGCGAAGGTGACCCGTGGCTCGGGCAGTTCCTGCAGGCGGATTTTATGTTTGTTGAGCCAGTCGCCGTAGGGCTTTTGCGAACAGACGTCCTGTTTCAGTTCTTCGTCGCTGATAATGCGGCCCTGCGAGAGGTCGACGACAAACATTTTGCCGGGTTGCAGGCGTCCTTTTTCCTTCACCAGTTTTGGATCGACGGGCAGCGCACCCGTTTCCGAGGCCATGATCACGCGGTCGTCGGTCGTCACGCAGTAGCGCGAAGGGCGCAGGCCGTTGCGGTCGAGCGTGGCGCCGATGATATTGCCGTCGGTAAAGGAAATAGAGGCCGGGCCGTCCCAGGGCTCCTGAAATGAAGCATGGAATTCGTAAAACGCCCGTTTCACCGGGTCCATCTCCTCGTGGCCGTCCCAGGCTTCCGGAATGAGCATCATCATCACATGCGGCAGCGAGCGGCCGCTCAGCGTGAGTAGTTCGATGATGTTGTCGAGGCAGGCCGAGTCAGATTGGCCGCCTGTCACAATGGGCAGCAGCATTTCCATTTCTTCCTTGCTGAAAAATGGCGATGTCCAACTTTTTTCGCTGGTTTTCAGCCAGTTGATATTGCCCTGCACCGTATTGATTTCGCCATTGTGGGCGATAAAACGGAAGGGCTGCGCCAGTTTCCACGATGGGAAAGTATTGGTAGCAAAACGCGAGTGCACGAGTCCGAACGCGCTCACGAGGTTGGTATCGGACAGGTCAGGGAAATACCCGCGCACCTGGAGACTGGTCAATTGCCCTTTGTACACCACCGTTTTGTACGACATGGAGGCGATGTAAAAACCGATCTCGTCCTTGCGTACGGTGCTGTGTATCAGGTGGGTAGCGTAGTTGCGCAGCACAAAGAGTTTGCGTTCGAACACCATCGGATCGTTGATGCTGTCGGGGCAGGCGATAAACACCTGCTCCATTTCAGGCTCTACCGACAGTGCCGTGGGGCCGATGCCTTCCGGATTGACGGGCACCTTGCGCCAGGTCAGTACAGGCATGCCGAGTTGTTCGGCAGTCTGGATAAAAATATCGCGGCACTCCTCGCGGAGACGTAATTCTTTTGGAAAAAACACCACGCCCACGCCGTAGCGGCCGAAAGGCGGCAGTTGCAGGCCCGATTGCAGGCATTCGCGAAAGAAAAACGCGTGCGGCGTCTGAATCATGATGCCCGCCCCGTCGCCCGTATTGGGCTCGCAGCCACAGGCGCCCCGGTGCTCCATATTTTCGAGCAAGGTGAGCGCGTCCGAAACTGTCTGGTGATTTTTATTGCCTTTCAAATTGGCTACAAAGCCAATACCGCAAGCATCCGATTCGGCTTGCGGAACATAAAGCCCCCGTTGTCGAGGCTGGTCGTCTTCTACTGTACGCATAGTGTGAAGGCTCTTTCCGGCGGCAGAATCTGCGAACGGAAATGGTCAAAATGGTAAATAAATGGTGCTGATTTGGTCCTATTTGGACAGTGGTGGTGAGGGCCCAGGTGCAATTGGAATCAGAGTGGTTTAACACTCATTTAATCTGCGCCGGGAAGGCAAATTTATTTTTTATTTCAGTAGTAATTCTAATAGTAGAATGAAATTTCATGAAAACCAAGATAGTCAGAATGAATAAGAATTTCTACTTTCAGAAAAAAATACTTGAAATGGCGATTCTCCGGAATTATTATTTAGCAGAATAGTGGTTCGGGAAATTTTTTGTTTGGAATGGAGAATTGTTAATGCTTGGTGATAGGACAGTATTGCTATAAAAGACACAAAAAGTTTTTATTTTAAATGTTGCCCTTTAAATAAAAACAAATAATACATTTGGCCCACTAAAATCATTTGTTACACCTAAACCTTCTTTCTTATGTCATTCAACTGGCTGGCCCTGTTTGTAGCGGCCCTCATTCCCCTTCTCATTGGTTTTGTTTATTACCACGAACGTGTATTTGGCAATGCCTGGATGAAAGCCAGCGGCGTGACGCCCGGCAATTCGGACGGCATGGCGCGCATTTTCGGCATGACCTATTTTTTCAGCCTGATGCTGGCCATCATCCTGCAATCTGTCGTCATACACCAGACGCACATCATGTCGCTGCTGATGAACGAACCGGGTATCAACGACCCTAATTCAGATATGGGCAAATGGCTGGCCGAATTCATGGGCAAATACGGCAATAACTTCCGCACTTTCAAACATGGCGCCCTGCACGGCACCATTGCAGGTATTTTTATCGCCCTGCCCATTGTGGGTATCAATGCCCTGTTTGAGCGCAGAAGCACCAAATACATCCTGCTCCATGCCGGCTACTGGACACTGACGCTGGCGTTGATGGGGGGAGTGGTGTGCGGATGGAAATAGTGAGTAGTGAGTAGTGAGTCCGTAGAGTTGACCATATTCTTCTGGGGCCTTCTAATTGTGGAACACTACTCACCACTCACCACTCACTACTCACTACTCACCATTCACTACTCACTACTCACCATTCACTCGCTTCTCAAACTTTCCGCCGGATTCGCTCTTGCTGCGCCCCAGGTTCTCAGCCCTACCGTCAGCAAAGCCACCAGCAGGGCGATACCGATAGTGAGGGCGAACAACCACCAGGAAAGCGGCGTGCGATAGATAAAATCCTGGAGCCAGGCCTGCATGGCATAGTAGGCCAGCGGCGTGGCGATGACAGCAGCGATGAGCACCAGCAGCAGAAAATCGCGGCTGAGCAGGCCGATCACGCTGCCTACAGAGGCGCCCAGTACCTTGCGAATGCCGATTTCCTTGGTGCGCTGAACGGCCATGAGCGTCGCCAGTCCGAACAGGCCCAAGCAGGAAATCAGGATAGCCAGGGCTGCAAAACCCTTGCAAAGGGCCGAAAAACGCGATTCGTCGCGGTAAAACGCCGCAATTTTTTCATCCATAAACTGCCCGTCGAATACCTGTTCCGGGAACGTTTTTTCGAATGCCTGCTGGATGGCGGCAGTGGTAGCCTCTATGTTTTCGGGAGCGATTTTGATACCTGCCGTGCCGTAGTCCGATTTTCGGCTAAAAATTGCCATAGGTTTCATTTCGTCTTTTGCGGAATTGGCGGTAAAGTTTCGCACCACGCCCACTACAGGCAAGGGTTTCCTGCTACCGATGCGCAGGTTTTTGCCGATGGCCTCTTCGGGATTTTTTACGCCCAGTTTTTTCAAAAGAAATTCATTGACCACGTATTCCCGGATCGTGTCGCTTTGCACCAGCATTCTTCCTGCTGCCAATTGCAGACCGTATGTATTGAAATAATCGGCATCCACCATTTTCATGTAGGTGCTGAACGGCGCATCTTCTGTGCTGTTGAAAGCAAAATTGCTGGCCCAGTTATTTCCGGAGGAGGGCACGTCGCTGCTGAAACTCACAGCCGATACGGCCGGAATAGCCTTTAGTTCGTTTTTGAACTGCTGGAAACGCTGTACGCTCGAACTGTCGCTGCTGATGCCTTGCAATACATACACCAGATCGGGTTTGAAACCGAGGTCCATGTTGCGCAAAAAATTCATCTGGCTGATGGTCACCAGGGTGCCGATGATGAGCGCTTGTGCAATTACAAACTGGCTGATAACCAGCGCTTTGCGCAACGAAACGCCGCCCACTGTGGCAGAAGTGATTCTGTTTTTCAGCGCTTTTACCGGCTCAAATCCCGACAAGACCATCGAAGGGTAAAAACCGCCCAGCAGGCTTACCAGTACCGTTGCAAGCAGTAGAAAGCCCAGTACGGCCGGGTGGCTCAGAAATGGCTGAGAAGCCGGCACATCAGACACAAAGCGCAACAAGGGCGAACACAATGCAGCCAAAAACGCGCCGCACAGCACGGATGCCGCCACGAGCACGAAGGTTTCGCCCATGAACTGCTTCACCAACTGCATGCGCGCGCCGCCGAGCGATTTGCGCACACCCACTTCCCGGGCACGACCGGCGGCCAGTGCAGTGGCGAGGTTGACAAAATTGAAACAGGCCATCATGAGCACCAGCAAACCGATGAGCGATAGCACCCAGAGTTTGCTTTTTTCGGTCAAGTGCGTACCGGCGGGGCTGCCGTAGCGCTCGTCGAAGTGCGCCTCGCTCAAGGGCTGCAGCGCATGGGTGCGTTTGCCGCGCGGACTGTTGTAGTGTTCCTTGCCCACCTGCGCCAGTGCGGTATTGGCGGCATTCCACTGGCCGGCGTCGGTCAGTAGGGCAAATGCCTGGTCGTTGCTGCTGGTGCTGCCCCACTCGGGGAAGAAGAAGTACAGATCGGGCGATTTTTTCAGGGTTTCATAGGAAATAATAGAATGGCACTGAAAATCGGAATTTGCTGGTGGCGTACCCACCACGCCACGCACTGTAAGCAGCACCTTGTTGTCCATCACGAGGGTTTGGCCGAGGGCCATTTGCCAGGTTCCGAAGCATTTTTCGGCCATTTTTTCGGACAAAATGACTGTATTGGGTTCTTTAAGCGCCGAAGCATCGCCGGCAAGCCAGGGCCAGTCGAAAATGGCAAAAAAGGAAGGTTCGGTGAAAATGGCCGTCTCGTGTTCGTCGTCGGTGGCAAATTTCCGGCCCGTCATGCTGCCTGGTGTCGTGGGCACGGTAAACGTAGGCCAGGAGGTGTGTATGCGGGCAAACTGAGCGAATGGCGTCACTTTTTGTTGCATTTCATCCATCGCTGGAACAGGAATGCCTGCTGTAAAAAACTCGCCTTCCGAGTTCACCACGTCGTTGGTGACAATTCGGCCAATGCGGTCGTAATTTTTGTAAAAGGTGTTGAAACTCAATTCATAATGCACCAGCCTGAAAATAAGCAGGCTGGCAGCCACGCCGACTGCCAAACCGGTAATATTGATGAGGGTGTAGGTTCGGTTTTTGAACAAATGGCGTACTGCCAGGCGAAAATAGTTCTGTATCATAGGTAGTTCCGGCGTAAGTAGGAATGATGGTGCTGAAATACGTCACAGGTTGTGCCGAAAATGTATGGTGTTGATTTTCAGATATATGTGCAAGATTTTAGAATCTCTTTGTGTCCGAAAACGAACACGTTTGTGCGTTCGCGTACGGAAGTGCATACGGTGAAGTCATGCAAGTAACATATCCCACTGAAATAGAGGCCATTGTTCAGCGGCATGCCGACATTTTCTAAATACTAGTGGTGTACTCTACGCATAGTGGCCTTTGTGAAACCTTGGTGTTCTTTGTGGTAAAAAATTTAAACACAAAGAACACCAAGGTTTCACAAAGGCCACTATACGTAGAGTACACATTTAGTATTGGTTGAAGAAGTCAGGAACGCCTCATTGTTTCTGTAAAATGAAAAGTCACGAACCGCTCGTCTAAAAAAGCACTAACAGACCAACCCTTTTCAATTCACAAACGTCTGTGTCAGTAAATTCTGACAATTTGCAGCGTTTAGGCAAATTATTGCATCTACGCTCTGTAGCGATTCCCAACAAACGGCTATATCTTTGACAAAACATTTACCAGCATTAACCCTATAAGCATGAGACCACTCCTGAAGCATTCACCCGGCTTTTTGTTTTTTTTCCTGCTATTGCTTGCTGCGAGTTGCAGAGAGCAACTGAAGGTAGATAATACCGACCAGAATTTTCCACTTACTGTAAATGCGCAAAAGCAGGAAGACAACGTATTGCTCACCTGGGAGGCTGCCAATGTTTCCAATTTCAACAAATATGTAATTGTTCGCTCCCGCAATCCCATCCCTGCAGGGCTAAGCCCGCTTTTTTCCAGCGGTGATATTGAAATTGTTTTTCAGTCGGACGATATAGATACTACCTCATTTACAGACCAGGCATTGCCCATTCTACAGGAACTTTACTACAAACTTTATATCAATATCGGCGATCGTTTTATTGAAAGCGCCTCGGTATCGCTTACATTCGATAACCTGTTGGTGGATGGGAATGGCAGCGTTATCAAGTTTTTTCCCGATTCGAACTGGATAATTCTGGGCGATGACTTTATGGGCACTTTGCGGGTGGTGAATTACAATACCAAGCAGGTGGTAGCCAGCAGAAACGTATCTTTTACGAATTTTGACAACATGTGTTTTGATGTGGCTGTCGAAAATGGCAAACCGGTGCTGTACTGGTGGGCCGGTTACACCAATTTTTACAAATACCAATTGCCCGATCTGGTACAACTCAATTATTGGCCGGTAGCATTTTCCGGGTTTTCCATTGCTGTCGACGATAATTTTGTGTACACGACGCAGTACGATTACAACCAGAGTTTTTCGGCACGCCGCAAATCGGATATGAGCGTCGTCATGCCGCATTATCGGGCCGATTATTACACGCACCGTACCCTGGCGATTCTCGACAAGGCCACCCATTATGTGCTGGAGGTGTCGCCATACCGGCTGCTTACTTACAACGTGAACCCGACTACTGGTGACGTGACCAATATTACAGAGAAGTCGACCAATACTTTTAACCTGTTTTACAGAGATATTCCGGTTTCCAAGGACAATCAATATTTCATTCCGCAATACGACGGGTCGGTGTACGATCGCACGCTGAATCTGGTGACCAGTATTCCATTTATAAACAATGGATATGTGGATGTTGATTTTTCTGCTGATGGACAGTTTATTTATGCGCTGTACCAGGATTTTACCTTTGGCAATGGTTCGCTTATTCAGAAATTTACATTCCCGGGTATGCAGCAAGTGGCCAGCAGGCGCTTCAATACGATTTCGCCCAGAACGGTAGAGGCGGTTCCAGGGGGCGTGATTTTTGTTGGAAGCGGGGTGAACGGATTGAATCAGGTGTTGGTAAAGAAAGTTACCTTGTAAGAGCAGATGTCCTTTTGCATGAGCCCATTAAAATGAATTTACCCTAACATAACAGAATACCTATGACCCGAATACTACTCCTGATGCTGGTGGTGCTGATTGGTGCAGGAAGGCTGAGCGCGCAAGATGAAGTGCCAGAAAAAAAACGCCTGATGATCAGCAATGAACTGGGGGTGAATTTCACCAACATCCTCAACAAGATCATCAAGATCAACCGCGATTCCGCCAACGAG
Source organism: Bacteroidota bacterium (assembly GCA_020160935.1). Classification (GTDB taxonomy): domain Bacteria; phylum Bacteroidota; class Bacteroidia; order Chitinophagales; family Saprospiraceae; genus M3007. The sequence continues at coordinate 28,653 of JAIUPL010000024.1, forward strand.
AACCCGTATCTGCTCACATACCGCCTCGGGCTCAACCGCAAATGGGGCATTCGTACGGGAGTGGGCGGCTCGAATCGGTACACCGAAACCCGCGAAGAAGGCTTTGCAGATTCCGAAACCGATCGAAATACTGCGCTGGATGCCCGCCTCGGCTTCGATTACCGCATCGAACTGGGCCGTCGTTTTGAAGGGAGTTTCGGCCTAGATGCAGTCGGAAAATGGCGTACGCACAAGCAGGTGTCCGACAGTGGTTTCGATGTGATTCAGCGCATTGAACAATCGGAAGGATATGGTGGCGGCCCGTTTGTAGGCCTGCATTTCTGGATTACACCTAACCTGGCGCTTTATACCGAAGCCAGTTTCTATATGCTGTACAGCAAGCGGGACACCGCTCGTATTTTTAAAAACTTTCCCGAGTTGAACGACCAGATTTTCCGGGAAACCAACGAGGATCTGGTCACGACGCTACCTTCCAGTATTTTTGTGATATACCGATTTTAAAAAGCCTCTTCTCATTTCTAAAGTATTTTTCACATGAAAAATATCCACCGCTTTGCCCTCGCCGTCTTGCTGCTACTGAGCGGAATGACTGCTCTGACGAATTGCAAAAAAGACAATTCGCTGCCTTACAAATACGAATCGGAAGTGCTGAACCTGCCCGATCAGCCGTATGCGTACCGCGACCAACAAATTCCCTCGCATCTGGCTAATATCGCTACCGTGCTCCAAAGCAAGGTGACCGACCAGGGTGCTACGCTCGGCCGGGTGTTGTTCTACGACCCCAAACTTTCGCTCAACAACAAAATTTCTTGCTCTTCCTGCCACCTGCAAGAAAAAGCATTTTCTGATGGCAAACGCTTCAGCACCGGTTTTGACGGCGGCCTGACCAAGCGCAATGCCAGTTCGATTGTGAATCCGGCTGCCCTGCAGAACTTCTTCTGGGATGCCCGCGAACACGATCTGCAAAGCATGGTGCTCCAGCCTATCAAAAACCACATCGAAATGGGCATGGATAATTTCGATGCGCTGGAGAAAAAACTTGGCCAACTCGACTACTATAAACCCTTGTTCGCCGACGCTTTCGGTGACGACAAAGTAACCCGTGAACGGATTGCCGACGCCATGAGCCAGTTCCTGAACTCCATGGTGACCAGCAATTCCGGTTTTGATGCAGCGGTGCCCGGCGGCTGGGGTGTACAAAATCCAGGCGCACTCACCGTTCAACAACAGCAGGGTATGAACCTGTTCTTCGGTCAGGCACAATGCGGCGTTTGCCACAACCCGGTATCCAATGGCTCGTTCTTCAATGAATCTTTTGCCAACATCGGGCTCGATGCCAACCCTGCCGATAAAGGCCTGGGCGCCAATCAGCCCGGTATGGATGGTATGTTCAAAATTCCTTCGCTGCGCAATGTTGCCCTCACGGCGCCCTACATGCATGATGGCCGTTTTGCTACCCTGCGCGAAGTAGTGGACCACTACAGCGATAAAATTGAAAACACGCCCAACCTGCACTGGACCCTGCGCGGTTTCGACGGCCAGGCACTGCGCATGAACCTGACGGATCAGCAAAAAGACGACCTGGTGGCTTTCCTGCAGGCACTGACCGACCAGCAATATGTGAACGATCCGAAATACTCGAATCCGTTCAAATAACAGATATTTCGGTACTGAAATGCTCAATCCTGAATCTTCCGTTTGGAGGGTTCAGGATTTTTTTTGCGCGTGTTGGAGATGAATATCAGGTAGTTCGGAATCAGGATTCAGGTATATTTGGAGTTTCTTTTGGCTACAAGTACATTTGTCTCCGGCAAAAATCCCAAACAAACATGCTAAACCAGACCATATTATGATCGAACGAATTATCATTGAAAATTACAAATCCATTCGTAAGATGGATTTGAATTTGGGTACTATTAATATATTGATTGGCGCAAATGGGGCAGGAAAGAGCAATTTCATTTCATTTTTTGAAATGACAAGTTCAGTGTTAAACGGCAATATCGAATCGTATAGTAAATTGAGAATTGGGTCTACACTCATGTTTCAGGGCCCCAAGAGATCTTCTTATATAGGTGGACTCATAGATTTTGATAATACCAAGGTGTATAATTTTAAATTAATTTTGAGGAATGATGAATCTTTAGAATTAAATCAAGCAGGTTTCCGATTGAATGCTTACAACAAGACGAATAAAGATTATGATTCGTGGCCTGTTTCAGATAATGGACATAAATTAAAAAAGAGCATCGAAGAATTGACAGCGGATTATGCAAATAGTTTTCAGGTTTATCATTTTCATGATACTGGTTCGTCTTCTCCATTGAAACAAACCGGTCCAATTGACGATAACTATTTTTTACGACCCAATGGGGCTAACTTGGCTGCTTTTCTTTATTTCTTAAAAGAAAAACATGAACTGCACTTTCAGCGGATTCAATCTGCAGTACGCTCGATTGCTCCTTTTTTCGAAAAATTTGATCTGAAACCCAGAAACTTGAATCCTGATCAAATAAAACTTGAATGGAAGGAAAAGGAATCTGATATGTACCTGGATGCGCATCAACTATCAGATGGGACCCTTCGATTTATCGCTTTAGCAACATTATTGTTACAGCCCAATCCACCCAAAACTATCATTATTGATGAACCAGAATTAGGCCTGCACCCGTTTGCCATTCATAAATTGGGTGCGTTACTAAAAAAGGTATCTGTGACAAGCCAGGTGATTGTTTCAACCCAGTCTGTAGAACTACTGAATGAGTTTGAGCCGGAAGATATTATAACAGTAGACAGAAAAGAAGGGAATTCGGTCTTTAACAGGTTAGATGAGGTACGCCTTAGCCACTGGCTTGATGAATTTTCATTAGGGGACATTTGGCAAAGAAATATCATTGGAGGGCAGCCATGAAAAGGATATATACATTGGTTGAAGGGCATACGGAAAGGGAGTTTGTCTCCAGGATTTTGGCGCCTTTTTTTGGTGAGAAGGGCATTTTAATTTCACCTATCCCGATGCTTAAAAGTGGTGGTGGTATGGGATTTTCCAATCTCGCTCAATTTAAAAACAACGTAAAACGCCTACTTCACGAAGTGGATCAACCTATCATTACAACAATGGTTGACCTGTATCGATTTCCTGTACATTCTGATGATGCTTCGGAAGAAACTGCCTTAAAACAATATAGCATCGAACCGAATATAACAATCCGGATTTCGGGATTCAAAATGGTGATGGATCAGGCAGTTCAAAAAATTAAACCCTATCCATTTTTTATTCCTTATATTCAAAAATACGAATTTGAGGCTTTGCTCTTTAGCGATCCAAATGCTTTCAGCATTGAAGACGATGCAATTCGGCAAGATGTGGAAGCAGTGCTACATGCTACCTCTGGCCCGGAAGAAATAAACACTTCTGAAAAAGGGCATCCTGCTCAAAGGCTTATTGACATATATGCGTCACATGATAAAAAATATCAAAAGGGAGCCGATGCAGTGGATATTGCCGAAGTGACAGGTATAGAAACAATACTTGCCAAATGCCCGAATTTTCGGCTTTGGATAGAAACACTTACCAATAAATCAAATGAATGATCGATTGGTCATTGCGTGAATTTTCCGCTCTTAGCATTGTTTAATGCTTCTTTGCCGCCAAAAAAGTACTCTTCTCACCTCCAATCGAGGTATTCGCCCTACCTTCGCCACTCTTTTGCCGCATTTCTCCCTGGAGAATATGCGTATTGCCCGACCACTTTCCAAATATTACTTCTTCAAAATGGATGCTAACAGCCGTATTTACACCGATTCAGAGATTGGTAGACTGAAAAAAGTGATTGTTCACCGCCCCGATGAAGGCATTGCCCGCATCACCCCGAAACGTGCCGGCGAATTGTTGTTCGACGATATTGTACACCTGCCCAAAATGCAGGATGAACACGACATTTTTGTAAATGTACTACGCGCATTTGTTGGTAAAGACAATGTGCTGGAAGTGCGCGACCTGCTGGCAGAAAGCACCCGGGATGAAGAAAGCAAGTACGAAGTAATCAACAAAATCACCGATTTTGAGGAGTTGCCCTATTCATTTATCCCGCGCCTGGCCGGTCTGTCGCCCGAACAATTGGCCGATACGCTCATCACCGGCTACCTCGAACCCGAAGACCGGATACTGTTCGACCCGATTCCAAACCTTATTTTCACACGCGACCTGGCCGTGACGGTCAAAGAACACGTGATCATTACCAAGGCGGCTAAAGAAGCCCGTTTCCGCGAAAACTTCCTTACCCGACTGATTTTCAGCAGCCACCCGGTATTTCGCCGACTGAAGGCAGACGGAAAAACCATCAACCTGAACCGCGTCGATAAGTTTCCGCCCAACAAACGCGGCGAAACCATCAGCATTGAAGGCGGCGATGTGATGATGCTTCACAACGATTACCTGCTCATCGGTTCTTCCGAACGCACCAACAACTACGCATTCGAGGCGCTGAAAAACTACCTGTTCGACCGCGGCATCATCAAAAACGTGGTGCAGGTGAATATTCCTGCCGAGCGCACTTATATGCACATCGACACGGTATTTACGCAGATCAACCACAACCACATGGTGGGCTACAAACCCATTGTGCAAGATGGGCTCGGCTCGTACGTGGACGTACATCGCTCTACCGGCGAGGAAGTGGAATACTCCAGTCTCAAGGATTTTTTGCTGGCTGAAGTGAACCCGAAAATGGAATTTATCTGGGCCGGTCGCGGCGAGAGCCCCTACCAGGAACGCGAACAATGGACGGATGGCTGCAACCTGGTGGCACTCAAGCCTGGTGTAGCGGTTACCTACGATCGAAATCCGATCACAGAAAAAGCATTCAAGGAAGTAGGTTACAAAGTTATTGGCGCTGAAAAACTGCTGCGCGATATTGAAAACGGGAAAATCACCCCCGACAAGGTGGAAAATACCATCATCACCATTCCTTCCAATGAGTTGTCGCGTGCACGCGGCGGCTCGCACTGTATGACCTGCCCGATTGAGCGCGAAGCCGTTTAGTTATTGGTTATCAGTTATTGGTTATTAGGGGTGGGTAAGGGTTTATTTTTACAAATGCATGGCTGCACTTATTGTGAAGCCATGCATTTGTAAAAATAAACCCTTACCCACCCCTAATAACCAATAACCAATAACTGATAACTACTTCAGTTTTCCCCGCCACTCCTCAATCGCTTCCTTGATCCGCTCGGCGCGGTTTTCCGGGTCGGGGTGGGTGCTTTGAAACTCGGGGGTGCGGTTGGGCCCCGCGGCTTGCTTCAGAATTTCCATCACACTGATGAGGTGTTCGGGGTCGTAGCCCGATTCGAGCATAAAACGAACGCCGAGGTTATCGCTCTGCAGTTCCTGATCGCGGCCGTATTTCAGAGAAATCATATTGGCCACGGCCTGGGCGATGTAGGCCGAATTGGGGTTCGAGGGATCATAAGTGGCCATGGTGGCAGCCCCTGTAAGTCCTTGAGCCAGTTCCATTTGCGCCATTTTTTCGGCACTGTGGCGCGCTACTACGTGGCCCACTTCGTGGCCGAGTACCCCTGCCAGCATATCCTTGTCGAGGCTGCGGCCATCGGAGGTGAGGCGGTACAACAGGGCTTCCGTGATAAAAATCTGGCCACCGGGCAGTGCAAAAGCGTTGATTGTTTGCTGGTCGGCAAGCAGGTGGAAATCGTATTGGTAAGGCGTTTTGGAAGCCGCCGAATTGCGTACGACATCATTGCCGACCTGTTTGACGATGGCAGCAGCCTGTTGATCGCGGCTAAGACCGCCAAATTCCTGCGCCATTTCGGGTGCGCTCTGCAGCCCCATGGCAATTTCCTGCTCGGGCGACATGGAAATATGCTGTGTTTCTCCAGTGATGTCATTCACACTGCTTTGTCCGTAATATTTAAACAGGGCAAATGCAGCCATCACGGCAGCGATGATAAGGGTAGGAGGGATGCGGAAACCACCGCTTGGACGTTCGCCTGACATAAGTTTTTCGTTTTGAATGGTTTATGAATTGCGATGTTTGGAATGGGCTATTTTACTCGTGTCAAAATATGACTTTTTCCGGAAAAGCGGCCCGGAGCGGTATTTAAACTGCAAAAGAGGTGTTTGGTCACATCAGGTGCGAAGAGTGTCAAATAACGAGTAAATGTGATTTGAACACCCAACCAATTAGCGCTGCTTTCCTGTCATTTCAAGTGTTTATGGAAGAGTACTGCAGGCTATATCCAACATTCTTCTAACGACTAAAAATTGGCTATGAAAACATTGCGTATCATCCCGGCAGTGCTGCTGGGAGCAGTTTGTGTGTGTGCCTGTCAGCACAAGGAAGACATGGCTCCTGCACCCGAGAAATATTTTCCACGTGTAAAAACCATCATTACCAATAACTGCCTGAGTTGTCACAGCGCTGTTAACGGCACCTGGCAAGGACGTCCTACATCGTTTGATACCGATGAAGAAATTGTAGCAGCCAATGCCAGTATCAAAGCCTCGGTAGCCGACCCTGCGTCGCCCGGCCCTTTCGGCAACAAACGTATGCCGGTCAATGGGGAACTGTCCTCGGAAGAAATTGCCACGATTGTTACCTGGCTGGAGAAAGGCGGGCGCTCTACAGACTGAACCGTTGCGGTTTCATGAATTAAAAAAGGAAATTCAACCTGATTTTCTGGAAGTTATGCTATGTAAATACCATTTTTGTGCGAAGTAAAAGGAGGCTTTCTGAATTTACTGAACAACCTAAATGCATACTTTCCATGAAAAGAATCACCCTGCTTGCAACAGGCACACTGCTGGTATTTCTCTTTATACAGTGCGCGCAGCATACTGAAAAACCCAAAAATGACACTCCTGAACCTCCAACTGCTGCTGTCGACGACGTTAAGCGCGGCGAATACCTCGTACAAACCATGGGTTGCAATGATTGCCATTCGCCCAAGATCATGACCCCGCAAGGCCCTGCACCCGATCCCAAACGACTGCTTTCCGGGCACCCTTCGGATGAAGTGCTGGCGCCCATCGCTGATAAAAACGTGCTCAAAGGGTACGCCCTGTTTTCGATGGGACTCACTGCCGGTATCGGCCCCTGGGGTACCACTTACGCCGCCAACCTCACGCCCGACGAAACAGGCCTGGGCAACTGGACGCTCGAACAATTCGGCAAAGCCGTACGTCAGGGCAAATCCAAAGGTATGGACAATGGCAGAATGCTGCTGCCGCCCATGCCCTGGCAAAACCTCGTGAACCTCAGCGACGCCGACCTGAAAGCCATCTGGGCGTACCTGCGTTCCATTCCACCCGTGAAAAACGTGGTGCCGGCGCCTGTGCCACCGGCCAGATAGTCGAACAGAAACGATGGTGTCACGCAGCACATATTTCCGCCTCCTTTTCTGCTCTGATTGACACATGCACGTGTACGCTACGCCCTGTGCCCTTTGTGAAACCCTGGTGGTCTTCGTGGTAAAAAATTTAACCACAAGGGACAAAAAGGGTGGCACAAGGGGCGCAAAGCGCAGCGTACACAAACTATTAAATTCGTTTTTCCCCGGTTCCGTACCACCTCGCCGGGTTAAAAAAATGCTAAAGTCGAACTTCTGACACGCCCATACCAACGCCCGTATCTTTCCCGTCCGTCTTGGAAGTGTTGATCAAATAATTCAATGACTTTCCATGAAAATGAATACCCTCGTCTTCCGCATTGCATTACTCGCCCTGCCGCTTACATCAACTGCACAAGCCTGGAAATGGGCCGAGAGTCTCGGAACACCCAATAATGCGACCGTTATCAAAAATATTCGCCCTTACACAGGCGCTCAGGCACTGGTGTTCGGTTCGTTCGCGGCGCCATCGCTCACCCTTGGCAGCCATATGGTTGGGAATGCCGGTCAGGACGATGGTTTTATTGCCATTGCCGACGATACCGGCCAATACACCTGGGCGGCAGCGTTCGGCGGCGCCGGGCTAGACTATGCAGTCGATGCCGCTGCCGGCGCTGGAGGCGAACTGGTGGTAGCGGGTACTTTCACCAGCATTGCGCTGACAATCGGAAGCACAACCCTGCCGAACAATGGAGAAACAGATGCTTTTCTGGCCAAATACAACGCCGATCACTCCCTTGCCTGGGCCCACAACATCGGTACGGCCAACATCGATGAAGTGAGCGCCGTGGTGATGGATGCTGCCGGAAATGCGTATGTGTCGGGACAGGAAATCGACAAGTTTACCCTGACGACCAAACACGTTTTTCTGAGAAAATACAACGCTTCCGGCACGCTGGTCTGGGAAAAAAAAGGAACGCAGCAAGGCGGCATCCTGCAATCCACCGCTCTGTGCATCGATGCCGATCAGGCGGTGTATCTGGGCGGCTCCTTATATGGAACCGTCACGTTCGACAATATCAACCTGACGAGCGAATGGAGTTATGCCGCTTTTATCGTGAAATACAATGCCGCCGGCGCCATTCTCGACACGCTTACCAATACCAACATCGATCGATTCAACAGCATGCAGGCGCATGGAGATCATATTTACGCCTGCGCTGAACGGGTCAACTGGGCCATCGGTTGGGGCTGGCCACTGTCTGATTCAAAAATTCAGGTGTTCCAGTTCAACACCGATCTTCAACAAATTTGGGAAAAATCTGCAGGCGGCGAATCGCCTTCCCAGAGCCTCGATATTGCCCGAAGCATGAGTGTTGACAATGAGGGCAATGCGTACGTAACGGGCTATTTCTTTAGCGATACGCTGCATTTCGCAGGCCAGGCTTTGCCCAACCTGTTCAACATACACTACTATTACCCGCAAATTTTTGTCCTCAAATATGCCGCAGACGGCACGGAACTTTGGGGCAAATCGTACGGCGGCATCCACACCGATGTGGGCATGGGCATTTATGCTTTTGGCGAGGACCAGTTTTTCCTGGGTGGTCATTTCGACTCCGATCCTTTGGCTTTCGGCGACTACGAACTGCACAACACGGGCACGCTCGATTCGATGTACGTGCACCTGCGCCCTTCCCGTTTTCTGCGCAAAACGATGGGTTTTCTCAGCGTTTTTGATAAAAATGTGAGCAGCACCTTGCCGGAGCCTTCCTTGCAAGAAGTGGCTGTTTTTCCCAATCCGGCTTCCACTCAGATCACTATTCGCCTGAAATCGCCGGCAAATTCTTCAGTTCAACTTCAGATCAGAACCTCGGACGGGCGTGTGGTGCGGCAACATGAATATGGCAGCACGTCGCTCGAAATGCGGGAAGACGTCAGTTGCCTGATGCCGGGGATTTACTTTGTTACATTGCAGACAGCAGGCGGTGCTGCTTCCGGAAAATTTGTAAAGTGGTGAGTTTTTAACACGAGGTTCTTTTTAACACAAAGGTTTTTTACCACAAAGTTTTTTACCGCGAAGATTTTTTTACCACAAAGGACACCAAGGTTTCACAAAGGACACAAGGGGTTGCACAAAGAACACAAAGTATTGTATTTGAACTCTTTGTGTCCTTTGTGAAACCTTGGTGTCCTTTGTGGTAAAAAAATCTTCGTGGTAAAAAAACAATAAAACCTCCGTGTTTAAACCTCCCCCTCAAATCAATACAACCTATGCTCATGTTTTCCAGCACCCGTATACACCTGGCCGTTTTGTCAATTGCGGCGCTCTTCGCCTTGCCATCAGCCAGCGCCCAGATACAGATCAACGAACTGCTGGCCGTCAATTCCACCATCGCCAGCGACCCCGATTTTGGCGAGTTTTCCGATTATGCTGAATTGATCAACAATACTGCTGTACCCATCGACCTGGGCGGCTACACCCTCAGCGACGACCCGGCAGAAACGGATAAATGGGCGCTGCCGGCACTGACGCTCCAACCCGGTGAACTCCTGCTCGTCTGGACCGACGGGCAGGACAAACGGCCCGGCGACACGGCTTTTGTGGCCTACAAAAACGCCACTGCCACGATGAGCGCTTTGCATGCCGGTTTCCGCCTGAGCGGCGACGGCGAATACCTGGGCCTGTACAACCCGCAGGGCAATTTGATGGATGAGATCACCTATTGCGTGCAGGCAGGCGATGTGTCGTACGGGCGCAGCACGGCTAATCCTTCACAATGGATTTATTTCGGCGAACCAACGCCCGGCGCTGCCAACTCGCCCTTTGGCTCGGCTTCCATGGAAACGCCGGGAACACCCGTTTTTTCACTCGCGGAAGGATTTTATGACACCCCGCAAATGCTGCACCTGAGTACGCAGGAGCCGGGCGCAGTGATCCGATACACATTCGATGGGACGACACCCAATGCTGCGTCGCCAGTTTTCAGCACCGATATTCCGATCAGCCTCAACCTCTCCATCAAAGCGCGGCTGTATGTGCCGGGTAAAATGCCGGGCAAGGTGATCACCAAATCCTTTTTTATCAACGAGAACAAGCAAATGCCGGTGCTCTCGATCACCTCCAATGCCGCCAATCTGTACGGCTTTGATTTCGGTATCCTGCAAAATGCCATCAAAGACCGGGAAGTGCCTGCCACCATCGAGTACTTCGAGCCGGGCACGGGTGAACGCGCCTTCCTTTCCGGAGTTGGGCTGCGGGTGTTTGGCAGTTCGATTTACAACTTACCGCAGCGCCCCATTTCCGTGCGTTTCAAGGAAAAATACGGCGACGAAGTGCTGAAATATCCTTTGTTCGAGGGAAAATCCATTCCGCGTTACACCTCGTTTTTGCTGCGCAATGGCGGCAATGATTTCAACACCGCCTATTTCCGCGACGGACTGGGCGTACACCTCGTTAAAGGAAAAATGGACATCGATTACCAGGATTACAAACCCTGTATTGTGTTCATCAATGGCGCGTACAACGGCATTTACGAACTCCGCGAACGCCTCGACGAGCAGTACATCAGCAGCAACCACGAAATCAACGCCGACAACCTCGATTACCTCGAAGACAGCCTGCAAGTGGTGGCAGGAGACGCGTACGACTTCGAGGATCTGATGCATTTTGTACAGCAACACGACCTGAGCGATTCCGCTACATTCGCCCGGGTTGCTGCCCGCATCGACCTCAGCGAACTCAGTAACTACCTGATTCTCAGGTCGTTCATCGGCTATCAAATTGCCGACCTCAACAACCACTACTGGCGCAACCGCGACAACCAAGGCAAATGGCGCTGGGTGGCGGCCGACCTCGAACATGCTTTCGGGCAACTCGGCGGCGACCCCTACACAGACAATACCATCGCCAAACTCGCCGGAATAGCGGGCAACCTGCCGGACTGGTCGACGCTGATGTTCAAGCGCCTGCTGCAAAACCCCGGCTTCCGCGACGAATTTATTCAGCGCTCTGCTGCTTACCTGAACACGATTTTTCAGCCTTCCAGTACGCTCCAAACCGTTGACAGCCTGAAAAACCTCCTGCAACCACAGATGCCCAGGCACATCGGGTGCTGGCATTCGCCGCCGTCTATGGCCGTGTGGCAGGGGAATGTCGGCATGCTGAAAACTTTTTTGCAAAACCGCCCCGCGTTTTACCGCCAGCACCTGAGCAATTTATTTGGAAAACAGGACAGCGCGCAAGTGTCGCTGCACATCGTCGGGCAAGGCAAGGTGCTGCTCAGCGGCGTGGCATTTTCCGAAAACATGCAGGGGCCATTTTTCAAAAATACCCACATCAAACTGCAAGCCCTGCCTGCGCCCGGCCACCGCTTTGTGGGCTGGCAGGGTGTGAGCGGCAATGGCGAATATGCCGACCTGACGCCTGTGGGCGACACGGCTTTCACGGCCATTTTTGAGCAAATACCAAATATCAGCATCATTCCGCCCCTGATTTCGGCCGATACCACTTTGGCCGCTGCTGCATCTCCCTGGTTTGGTTTTGATGACGTGACGGTGCTGCCCGGCGCTCGCCTGCGAGTGGAAGCAGGCGCCACGCTGCTGCTGAGCGACGGCGTTTGTTTGGATGTGCAGGGCGGATTGCGGCTGGAAGGCACCGCCAGTCAGCATGTGCGCATACAACCCGACCCCTTGCCTTCGGCGCGGCGTTCGTACTACGGACAGTCGGGTTTTTGGGGCAGCATCCAGGCCGAAGAACCGACGGACAGCGTGGTGATTCGGTATGCCGACCTGCGGGGCGGTAGTTTCGGGCGCGACCGCAGCCGCCATTTTTCTACGATTTCCGCGTACGATTGTCCGCTGTGGGTGGAACATTCGACCATTTCGGAGGGCAAAGCGCCGCTCATCGCCCGGGGCGGCAGCGCTTACATCGGGTACTCCGAATTTCACACTTTTGTCAGTTGCAATGGTTTTGTCAGCCTGTACGACATGGACGCGCCGCTGATCGAACATTGTGTGTTTGCCGGAAACCGCGCCATCAACACCGACGGCATCGACATCAAGGGCGTGACGAACGGCATCGTGCGCCAAAACCACGTGTACGGCTTCCTCGGCTCCAACTGCGACGCGATCGACCTCGGTATTTACACGGAAAACTGCCTTGTGGAGCAAAATATCGTACACGACTGCTCGGATAAGGGCATTTCTATCGGCTCGCAATCGGACGCGCTCGTTCGCCGAAACGTGATATACGACTGCGACCTCGGCGTGGCCGTAAAAGACAGCCTGGCAGTAGCGCACATCGACCAGAACACGTTTTATGGCAACCGGCAGGCGGTGTCCTGTTATGAAAAAAGCGCCCTGCGCGGCGGTGGCAAGGCTTTTGTGAAAAACACGATTTTGTCGACCTCCACGGAGGCGAGCGTTTATTTCGACGCAAAATCCAGCGTGGAGACCAGTTATTCGCTTTCCGACCGCGAGGTGCTGCCTGGAACAGGCAATCTGCACACCGATCCGGCGCTCGTGTTTCCGTCTGCGGGCAATTTCGAACTTGCGCCCGGCTCGCCTTGCATCGACAGCGGCGATCAGTCCTCACCCGACGACCCCGACGGCAGTCAGGCGGATATGGGCGCGTACTACACCCATTCGGGAGCGTCCGCGCTGACGCTGCACATCAACGAATTTCAATACCACCCGCCGTTCAACTACCCCACGGGCGACTGGGTGGAACTATACAACCGAACCGAACTACCCATCGACCTCACGGGCTGGCGTATGGCGCAGGGACTGAACGAGTTGGTGTTTCCGGAAAATACGACCGTGCAGCCGGGTGCTTACCTCGTGGTGTGTCAGGATACGGCGCAATTCCGCCTGTTTTATGCCCATTCGGCCCCACTGGCAGGTAATTTCCACTTCGATCTGGACAACAAAGCCGGAAAAATTGCCCTGTACGACTCCTCCGGAACGCTGGTTCACAGCGCGCGCTACGCCGACACGCGCCCCTGGCCGCCGCTGGCCGACGGTTTAGGCGCTACCGTGGAACTGGAACAAAACGCCGCCGGCAACCTGCCCACCGACTGGCGCGAAAGCCATGTGCTGCTGGGCACGCCTGGCTTGCCGAACAGCCTCCCGCCCGATGTGTCGGCGCTGTTTGTCAACGAAATTTTGGCCTCCAACACCCAGTCGCTCCCCGACGAGCAGGGCGCATACGACGACTGGTTTGAACTGTACAATGCTTCCGACGACTCGCTGAACGTGGGCGGCCTGTGCTTCACCGACAATGTGACCGAGCCTTGCCGCTGGCAGGCGCCTATGCATTTCCCCGACCTGACTACGTTGCCGCCGCACGGCTTCCTGCTGCTCTGGGCCGACGGGCAGCCGGGACAGGGCCCTTTGCACGCAGACTTCAAACTGAGCGCAGCCGGCGAAACGGTGGCCATTTTTCAGCGCAGCGGTTTCGGCTATGCCGAACAGGAACGCCTGAACTTCGGCCCGCAAACGCCTGATATTTCCCGAGGCCGCTACCCCGACGGCAGCGCAGATATTCGTTTTATGCTGCCCACGCCCGGCGCGACGAATGTCGCTTCGGGCACGGCCGAGCCGCCGCCGCTGCCCCTGGAACTGTACCCGAATCCTTTTTCGGAATGGTTGTTTGTCAGCACCGAAACCGTAGAAAAACCTTACCGCCTGACCCTGCTGAATGCGCAGGGTCAGGTGGTGTACCGGGCCGAGGGGCTGCGGGATGAGCAGGCGCGGATACATCGGGGCGGACTGCCGGCGGGGGTGTATTGGGTGGTGGTGTTGGATGGGAAAGGGAGAAGGTATGGGGGGAAAGTGGAGGCGGATTGAACAGGATTTTTGGGATTGGAAGGATTAGAAGGATTTCCGTTTAGATGTCTAAAATTTATCCAATATAGAGTATACACATATTGTACTCTGCCGTTTTTTGTTGTGCCGTAGCCGTTAGCCGATACCATGATTGCCAAGGGCGAAGGGGTGGTGGTGGTATGGACTTTAGTCCGTCGGGACAGCGCCATTTATGGCGCAAAAAGTATTATTTTTTTTGTGGGCGCCATAAATGGCGCTGTCCCGACGGACTAAAGTCCATACTACCACCCCTTTGCCCTTGGCAATACTCGCAATTATGGCCCCTGTTGGCATGCTTGCAAAGGTTATGAACTGAACTGACTAAATCGAAGTCTGTTTGTCCCGCATAGGGTACAATATGCGACAGTCATTTTATCCAATTTTAAAATTTGTCGACATCAAATTGGGAATCCTTCTAATCCCTTCAATCCTGATAATCCTGTTCAACCTCCCAGCCCCCTCGCCTTTTCAAAATACCCTTCCGCCAGTTCGTTTTTGCCCATTTTTTGGCAGATGTCGCCCATTTTGTTGTACGATATCTTCAAATTCTTTTTGAACTGCGCATTGTCGGGGCTGCTTTGAAAGGTGAGTTCCGTCATTTCCAGGCCTTTTTCAAAATAGAAAAATGCTTTTTCGAGGTCTTCCAACTTTTCATACAACTCGCCCAATTTGTAATACGAAATGGCGAGTCCGTTTTTGAAGGCCACATTGTTGGGATAGTCCTTGAAGAGTTCTTCAAATAATTGGGTTTCATCTTCAAAGAACTTCAAAGCCTGCTGCAAATTGCCCAAAGCCGTGTGCGTAGAGCCGAGTTTTTCGTAAGAAATGGCGAGGTTATTCTTGAACATTGAAATAGAAGGAGTTTTTGTGGATAACTCCAGTTCAATTTCCTTATATTTCTCAAAATGCAACAATGCATTGTTCAAATCACCTCTAAGCAAATAGAGGTATCCGAGCCTTTCATGTCCAAGCCCTACATCGTTTTTGTCATCAGAAAGGGATGCTTGTTCAATTGCTTTTTCAAATAGCGGAAGCGCATCTTCCAGTTTACCAAAAACATTAAGAATGTCCCCTTTCTGAATCCATATCCAGGGTTTTTCATTATCCTGGACGTGCTGCTCCCAGGTATCAAGAGTAGAAAATGCCAGATCGTATTTTCCTAAATCATTGGCAGCATTAACAATCTGGGGATAAAGCGTAAGGCGGTATGCCAGTTCTGTTTCCGGGGTGTTGTCCAATAACGAAATAAGGCGACGGAGTTCAGTATCATCCGTATTTACTATTTCGGCCTTTGGAATATATTTTTCTGGAGTTATGTCTGAGACAGCAGTGGCAACTTCTTTTTCCAAATCCAGCATCAGGGAGCGAAAAGACCAAAGATCAGGCATTTTTTCCATGATGGTTTTTGCATACAATTCGCCGGTAGTGGCGGGAACAAAAACAAAAAGAGCGATCGGAGATTGAGCGAGTTTGTCGCGACGGAGGTTTAGCCCTGCAGTGATCTGACGCCGCCTTTCATTATTGGCAGCCATTTGAGGAGTTTCTCGTTGAAGAGAGTCACGGTCTTCTTTCAGTACATCGTCAAAGTTTTCAAGAAAAAAGAAGCCTCTGTTTATGGAAAAATAGGCATCCAAAATGCTACGATAATCGCTCGCCGCTGCGTCGGCTTTCAGGAAAGGGCGATCAGGGAATCGAGATTGCAGGTCGCTTTCAAGTTGGCGCAGAAACGAATAGTGATTGAACCGTACAATCACAAAGCGGAATGCCTCTGTACGAAGCAGTTTGAACAAAGGTCTTGTTTCTTCGGTATAATTATCCGACATGTTGCTTGTAAAGAGGCGACTCCTCTATAACAGGATTGACGCGTTTGTATGTACCATCATTGTATTCAAGTACAATGAGTTTTTCCAGCAAATCTTGCCATTTCTCATCAAAGGGAATGTACTGTCCTTTTGCATTGGCTTCCTTCAAAATTTTGAGCAAAGCCAGGTCTTCGGCTGAAACGTATTGGGAGGTTTGTGCCGCCAGTTTTTGAATGCCTCTGTCCAGGTCTTTTGCAAAAATTTTGTTCACATCCTCATCCGCATACATATTGGTGTATTCTAGTATGCGCAATAATTCACGCGGCGAGCCACCACCATACAGGATTGCTTTTCTGACAGTTTCTGGCTTGTCAAAGAGACTGGCATCAATTCTTCTATACACGAACTCTTCAAATCGTTTAATGGCTTCTTCTACTATGGCGCTATCTTTCTCCCGAATTTTCACAAAAGGGAAAGAAACAACTGTACAGAACTGGGTTAGTTTTTGAGCCATTGGCATCAGTTCGATGGGCAGCGTGAATATTGTATTCACTTTAATTTGTCGGATGCGATCTGCTTCGTCGATGATTATCTTTTTACGAATATCAGTTGTTGCCGTTTTTTCCAGACCATCCACTACAAACATAATTTCTTTGGCAATTGTTTGCTTCCGTAAAACGATGTTGACGGCTTCAATGAACTCGTTGATTTTTAAACTAAATTCTGTGAAGTTGCTACGGAAGGTAGTCCGGATTTTTTCTGCATTTTCTTTGTTTCCGGTGATATTTGATTTCAATTTGGCGGTGACACCCAGGAAACTAAACCAACTGGGGCTTTTCGCTTCTACCTCCAGTTCAAAGCCACCTTCTTTTTTGATGCTTTTGTTCACTTCTTTGACGCGTTCGCTAAACCAGTCAAAAAGGGAAGCCAAAATATCTTTATCTACATCCAAATTTATTTTTTCAAACTCCTGAAAGAGCCTTTCCAACTGGAAAATCAGGATGTCCATGTATTCCATGTCGTTGAGATCCAAACCATCGTCCAGATTACAAGTTACACAGAAAAAGCAGTCTTTATTGTGAAGTTTTTGAGAGATTTTGGCTAATTCAGACGTTTTTCCTGACCCTCGCATACCAGCCAAAAAGAGCAATGCTTTATTGACACGATTGGCTTCCTGATTGAAAATAAAGGTTTTTGGATGTACATTGAGGGTCTTGTAAATCATGCGATCCTCAAAATCACCACGCACATCGGAAAAATCGGTATAAAATTCATGGTCTGGTGTAATAGGTACATCAAACCGTACTGCGTTATCTACTTCAGCAAGCGTTTTTGCCTTTTTGTAAAAACTTAGGTCCGTACTCATCTAGTCAATGAATTTTGAGGCACAAAAGTACAGCAATGAGTGCGAACTTTCAAAAAGTTGTCAAACCTGGTTTACAACATATCTTCAACCCTCAAAAACACCACTGCCCACCCGCATGTCCGAACTCGCTACCCGCATCCACGCCTTTTTCAACCAGTACCACCCCGTCCCACTGGAATACTGGGAACGCTTTGCCGCGCGGATGCACCGACGGCGTTTTGCCAAAAATGAGGTGCTAAAACAGGCAGGTGAAACGGAGCGCTACCTATCCTTTATCACGGAAGGGGTAGGTGGCGCCTTCGCTTATCGGGAAGGGCGCGAGGTGTGCCTGGATTTCTCTACAGAGAATCAGTTTTTTGGCGATTATGCCTCGTTTTTGCAGCAGCAGCCGGGCCCGGTATTTACCATGGCCGTAGAGCCGTTGGAAGTGTACAGCATCGGATTCGCAGATTTGCAGCAACTATACAATACCACGCCGGAGGGCATTCGGGCGGCCCGGGCGGCAGCCGAAGCATTGTTTATCGAAAGCCAGCAACGCCAACTCGATCTGCTGATCAAAACGGCCGAAGAGCGCTACCGCGAACTATTTGCTGCTTATCCCGACCTGCTGCTGCGCCTGCCACAGAAACACATCGCTTCGTGGCTAGGGATCACACCTGAAAGTTTGAGCCGAATACGAAAATCGGTAGCGACGTAGCGGGATGGGACAATGGTAAGACGGATTTTTTCGGATTTCAACGGATGGTTTTCATAAAAAGCGCGGTGTACGCTACGCCTTGTGTCCTTTGTGAAACCTTGGTGCACTTCGTGGTTAAAAAAATTTTACCACAAAGGCCACCAAGGTTTCACAAAGGACACAAGGCGTAGCGTACACCGCGCTTTTTGAGAAATATACGCCATAAACTGACAAATTCGCTTCATCCCGAGTTTCCTCCTGCTATGGCGCGCACCTCGATTTCTTACCATACATCAATGTTTGACTTGCCCGCCCGCCGGAATTTTGCAACAAAAATTCCGGCCTTTCACATGAAGCACCCATTCCTTCCCATTCTGCTCTCCGCACTCGGTACGGCTGCACTCCTTCCGCTCAATTATTTCCTGGAGCCGCAACTGCATCTTTCCTTTTCAGAAAATCCGGCGATTAACCGCATGGCAGCCGCACAGATATGTACGCTCGCGCTAGTGGCCCTGGTGTTGTGGGCTGTGCGGCGTCTTCATCCCGAGGGTTTTCGAAAATACTGGTGGCTGGGCGATGCGGCTGCGCCCGCTGAAAAAGTGGCCTGGCTCGGCATCAGGGAAAACGAGTCGTGGCGTTCGGTGGGCGCAGGGTTTTCGCTGGTGGTGACAGCAGCCACAGCCGCATTTATGTGGTTGGGTGTTTACCAAAAAACGCCCATTGTCTGGCTCGATTTGTTGCCCTGGGTGCTGCTCTTTTCCCTTTCCAATTCATTTTCCGAGGAAATGCTTACTCGTTTCACCCTGGCAGCCGGGCTCGACGGGGTGCAGAGCAAGGCACAAATTTGCCTGTGGAGCGCAGCCATTTTCGGGGGAGTACACTTTTTCGGTACTCCCGGCGGCATCATGGGCGTCTTGATGGCCGGGTTCCTCGGCTGGCTGCTGGCCAAATCGGTCGTGGAAACACGGGGCTTTGGCTGGGCCTGGTTCATTCATTTTTTGCAGGATGTGGTCATCATTTTTGCATTGCTGCATGTGGAGTAGTGGGTGTTTGTCTCATAAGTACGGTACAAAGAAATAAGTTGGACTAATATTTTGTATTCCATCCTGAAAACCTATGAGGTTTTTAAAACCTCATAGGTTTAACGCTTGAATAAATTAAAATTTGGCAGACGGTATTTGTTGGGCACTCATGAGACAGCCACAAGGCTCACCCAATCCGCACATTCCCCTCCCCAACCCGCATTTCCCACCACCGAACCAGAAACCACCTCTTTTTCACCCCAAAAACGCCATTTTTCCCGCCTTTTCCGATTCAGTCGCCTATTCGCCCCACTGAGTCAGCCGAACTTTTGCTTCAGATTGTTTGAGTTGCAGGCGCTTTCGCTGCGTCCCCATCTTGCAGCCAATTCATCGATCATTTCCCATTGTCGAACAAAAACAATCTCGTATGAAATCCCTTGTCACTTTTATCTGTATGCTTGTTGCGGGACTGTCGGCGCTGTGCGCCCAGGACCTCGGGCAAGCGCGGCAACTGGCCATTTCGGGCCGACACGCCGATGCCGAAAAAATGTTCGGCCAACTGCTCCAGCAAGACCCCGACAACCTCGAAACCATGCTGGCTGCTGCGTATAACTACGCCTGGAGCGGGCAGTACGACAACGCCCGCAAAACCTTCGACCGCGTGCTCACGCTGTCGCCCAGGCACCCCGAAGCACTTATCGGAAAAGGCTACACCCTGGCCTGGGCGGGTGAATACGGCGCTGCTAAAACGCCGTTTCAAATCCTCGACAAAGTGTCGCCCGGCAGTTGGGAGGCCAAAAAAGGACTCGGTTATGTGTACCTCTGGCAGGGCAACAGCCCCGTCGCCATCCGTTATTTTGAAGAACTAGTGCTGGCATTTCCCAAAGAAATCGAGTACTACAACGCCCTTGGGCAGGCCTACGTCCAGGACGGGCAAATGAAAATGGCGCGCATCACGCTCGAAAGCGGCCTGGCCCTGGAACCCGGCAATCGGGTAGCGCAGGAATTACTCAACAGCACCTACCAGCAAGCGGCGCCACTCGAACTGGACGTGGTGACCGGCTACAGCGTGGCCGATGGCGAGGGCAATTTCGGCTTGCGCACCTTGCAAATCAACCGCGTGGTGAACAAATCCCTGCGCCTGTTTCTGCGCTACGACAACTCCCTGACACTCGACTTGTCCTCCCTCGTGCGCCAAAACCAGCAAGGCATGTCCTTCACAGGCGGTGGTGTGGTGAAATGGGATCGCCGCTTGGTTACGCGCCTCGACTACGGCATGCGCCTCCTGCCCGGCAGCCTGCGCCAGCAGGTGCTGAGCGGCGAGCAGGTGCTGTTTCTGCCCAACAACATGGCGCTGAAAGCAGGCGGCTTTCTCGGACTCAGCAAGCAGGTCAACAACGAATGGATGACCTATCTGGGTGTTCGGGTGCCGGTCAGCAAGGCTTACGCCATCGAGCCGTATTACTTCTACGCTCATGTGGAAAACAGCCCCTTGCCCGAAAGCAGGATTATGCTGAACAACCAGTTTCGGCTGGGCCGCGGCTACGAACTCAACCTCGGCGCCTTGTACGGCAAAGCCGGTTACCGGCCGGAAGGTGGCGGCAGCAACGACCTGCGCGGCGCTTTCTGTTCGGCTATCCTGCCCTTCAACAAGTACATCTGGGGGCTGGCTTCACTGCGCTGGGAAAAAGGGCCGTCGAGCCAACTGACGGCTTTTACTGCGGGCATCAAGTGCAGAATGGAGAAATAAGCGGCTCCGGTTCACCTACTTTTTTTACAACAGACAGGCAAGTCACCTTTTCCCACACAGCGGGGCTGTTTTTTCTTGTAAAACCACGATTTTTTATTTAACCACCAAGGACACAAAGGATTGCACAAAGAGCACAAAGTATTGAATATTAGACCTCCGTGTCCTTTGTGTAATCCTTTGTGTCCTTGGTGGTTAAATAAAAATTAGTGGTTCAACCGGAAAACAACGGTAAGGCGCTCGCCATGTCCTCAACCTTCCTTCCCATGAACGTTCAACCTACCAACCTCGATTTTATACACTCCCCGGCCCTCCCCAAACCACTCGTTTCAGCTGAAAAATCGCATCAAAACAGCCACGCTAAACAGGCAACAAAAACCGTGCAGTCGCCCAGCCCGGCCATGTACCTCGTCGTTTTCGGCGTCTGGATGGCGGCTTTGGTGTGGTTTCAGCCGCGTTTGTTTCTCTTGCTCGACATGGCCTACAACTGGCCGAGCCGCCTGGCGCTGCTGACCTTCATCTTTTTCATCGACTTTGCCTGGTTGTATGGCGTGTACAACCTGACGGTGATCGGATTTGCAGCATGGTATCGCTCTTTTTCCCAAAAAAGCACCGAACAACTGGCGGTTATGCCACTGTTGCACCATCCGCCGATTGCTGTTTTGTACACCACCTGCAATGATTTTGTGGAAAAAAGCGTGCTTTCCTGTGTACAGCAGGATTACCCGAACTACCGCGTGTACATCCTCGATGATTCCTCGGATGCGGGTTGTAAAATGCAGGTAGACCAGTTTGCGGCCCGCTATCCCGCGCTGGTACAGGTGGTGCGCCGTGCCGACCGCAAGGCGTTCAAGGCTGGCAATATGAACCACGGTCTGGCCAATGTAGCCATCACGGAGCCCTATTTTGCCATTGCCGATGCCGATGAAATCCTGCCACCCGATTTTCTGAGCAAAACCGTGGCAGTGATGGAAAACGACCCGACTTGCGGCTTCGTGCAGGCCAACCACCGCGCCAATCCGGAGTCTGAATCCGCCCTGTCGCATTCGGTGGGTGTCGGCATTGATATTCACTGGAAATGGTGCCAGCCGCTGCGCAACGACTACGGTTTTGTGATGTTTCTGGGCCACGGGGCCTTGCTGCGCCGCAAATGCTGGGAAGAAATGGGCGGTTTCCCCGACATCGTCAGCGAAGACCTGGGTTTTGCCATCCATGCCCGTGAAAGCGGCTACCGCGGCCGTTTTCTGGAAAATGTGGTGTGCTACGAGGACTTTCCTGATTCCGTACGCGCTTTTCGCATCCGCCACATGAAATGGACGCGTGGCACTTCCGAATTCCTGTCGAAAAAAATGGGCTGGCTGCTGCGCGCCCGAAATATCACCTGGACCGAGAAGTTCGACATCCTGTTCCCGACGCTCAACCTGCCGCTCACGCTTCTGTACTTTGTGTTTATGCTGAACGCCAATTTGCTCTTGCCCCTGTTTTTCGGTTTCTCACAGGACGTGACGTTTGTGTTGGGCGGACGGGAATTTCAGATGCCGATTATGGCCCTTGCCCCGGGTTTTCAGGTGATTTATGACTGGGATTTTTACCTGATTACCTTGATGACTTTCTTTGCGCCGGTGCTGTCGTTTATTATTGCTATGGCCCATAAGCCTTGGAAATTATTCAAATTCCTGAGTCACAGCACGGTGTTGTATGCTGCGCTCACGCCCCTGTCGAGTATTGGTGTGCTGGCGTATTTTATTTCAGGAAAAGCCACATTTCTGGTGACCGGCGACGCACGTCAAACCGAACACAAGGCTGAAAAGACAGGCTCCGGCTGGCTGTCGCAGATACGCGAAGGTTGGCAGCAATTGATCGGCAAAAGCCACCCCGATACGCGCATTGTGCAGGGTTTTGAAATCGCAACGGGGCTGTTGTTCGGCCTTGCGGCGCTGGTCATGTTCCAGATTTCCTTTTTGGGCTTGTGTCTGGCTTTTTTGATGTTGCCCTTGCTGCACCATGTCGATTGGGATAACCGGGTGGTCAGGAAACTGGTGTACATTCCATTTTTGTTGATTTTGCTGGGCGTTACGCTTTCGGGTTTGAGTGTGTTTGGAATGAAAGCGGTATTTTTTGGGTACGGGTTTCATTTTTGATTTACCACGAAGTTATTTTTTACCACGAAGGACACAAAGGTTTCACAAAGTTCACAAAGTGTTGTATGTGAACCCTTTGTGAACCTTGTGAAACCTTTGTGTCCTTCGTGGTAAAAAACTTCGTGTAAAACCCTTCGCGGTAAAAAACTACCGCACCACCAAAATTCTGGCACCTGTTCGCCCTTCTGCCGACACCTGCACTACATACGCACCTGCAGGAAGCCCGCGCAATTGCACCTGTCTGCTCCCGTTTGCCAACGTCTGTTGAATCAGGCTTTTTCCTGCACTGTCGAATACCTGAACCAATACAAAATTTTCATTGTCAGGCAATTGTATCAAAACAGGCTGATGTGCAGAAGCCGGATTCGGGCCCATGCTGAATTCCAGCGCGCCTGACATTTCAGTCACTCTGGACGCATCATCCACAATCGTCACCGCCGTGTTGGTCACCACGGGCGCATTGTAATCGAAGTAAATGGACGCCGTATTGGTCAGGCTGTCGCCGTCCGCCAGATTCGGTAGAGCAGCGATGGAATACTGCACAAAACCATGGCTGCCTGCTTCATCTGAAATGCTGTCGGGCAAATGAATCTGATCGAAAAAGAACTCCAGCACGCGTGGTTGCACAAAACGCACCCGCACCGGGTGGCTGGCTGCATCGAGCCGGAATGTGAGCGGGTTGAAATCCGTTTCCAGCGTGTCTAAAATACGCACGAAAGTAGCCGGGTAATTGCCGGTATTCTGGAAACGAATGCGGTAGCCCAGTCGTTTTTCCGCCTGAATATCAGCAATTGGCACCGTGTTGCCCTGCAATGCCGTTTTGTCGTTGGGGTCGAAAGAGCCAACGACGGTTTGCAGCAACGTATCCAGGTTGTTTTCGGGCAGGTCGTCGGGCCAGGTGTTCGTTTCCACCCAGGCGATATTTTGTAAGGTTGCGCCTATCGGTACTGATCCTGACAAGAGCACCGTGGCGCTCACTACCTTATTCCCCAGGGGCGAGAGCGCTATATTGCTCCACACGATGGTATCGTTTTGTAAAACAGCCGGCGGTTCGGCATGCAGGAATTCATAGCCGGGTGCAGGCACCAGTTTTACGGTGGCGCCGGCTGTTTGCAGACTCGCATTTTGCACGTATCCTGTCAGCGACAATGTAAAGCCAGGTCGTGGTACTGTGTTGTCTGTCAGTAAAATATGTATGTCGTTGGTATCGGAATACAGTGCAAAATCCAGGCTGTCTGCAGGCTGATTTACGGCATACTGCATCGGCGACGCAGTCAGGAAAGAGTAGGGCAGGACAGGCTTCAGGATGTCGGGCGAATCGTACAACAAAGCGAAGTAACCCTGTGCATTGCTCAACGCATAGTGCTGGTTATTTTGTGTAAATACCAATACGTGCGGTACACCCTGCTCGTCACCGTCCATTTGCTGGTTGTTGTTGCTGTCGGCAAAAATGCGGCCTTGTAATTTTAATAAAACCAGTTCCGAAACTTTGGTGTGTACCATTAATGCTACTGCGGTATTGCTGCCGGGATAATACACGGTCATGGACATATACACATCGTCGCCGAAGGTTTTTAGAAAATCTACCCCTGCAATGTAAAATTCTGAGAAGATGCCTGCTGGCGGCACATTCGACAAAAACCACGGATCGCCGCCACTGTCGCTGTAAACGGTACGGGCGCTGTTGGTGGCAAAAACGCGGTCACCGACACCTGTCATCAAGGTTGGGTTAATAAAAGGCTCCTCCGGAGGCCCAGGCAAATAAGCCCAACTACCACCCTGATTATCAGACATATACAGGCCATATTCGGCCGATTTTGCAAATACCCGCTCTCCCACTACAAACAATTCCTCACATATGAATCCGAAAGGTAACCCGTTATTCGCCGGCACAAATGTTTGACCCGTATCGAGCGAAACCTGTATGCCATCGCCAACCGGGCTGTTGGTGAAAATAAGGCCATTGAGCACTTGCATTCGATAAACATTCTCCACATTGCCCGGAAGTGGCTGAAATTCCTGAGTGTCGATATCATAAGAATACAGCGCAAAACCAAAGGCTAAAACCAGGACCTTCTGTCCACCCAAATACCTGAATGTTTGAATAAACGGGGCATCGGGGTCATCGAACGTCCATGTTTCACCGTTGTCTTCAGAACGTAAAAAACCATGCTGACCATCATAGTTTATAAGTATTACACCATTTATTTGTTGTATTTCCCCTGCAAATCCACTTTGGAAATATCGGACGAGCCGATAGGTTATCCCACCATCAAATGTAGTGTAGAGCCGATATTGGTCTACAACCACCCAAGACGCAGGGCCGGTTTTTAGCGCGTCTAAAAAAGGGCTGGTTGGCAGGCCCGACTGTCGGGTTTCCCACTGCGTTTCATCTTCAGAAATGGCGTAGCAATTCGTATTGGTTAACAGGCGTTTGCCGCCGGGTGTGAGGTAACTTTTGAACATCGTCTCCGTAAAGTCGATTTGGGGGTACACCTGTGTCCAGGTCACGCCGTTGTCGGTACTGCGCCACTGGCTGATGATGCCCATATCGTCGCGGCGGGTAGCCAGCAGTGCATCACCTTCTTCCAGCATATTGAGGATAAACGAACCATTGAAAAACGGCAGCGAGTTCCAGGTCTCGCCGCTATCGTCCGAACGCATGAGCACTCCTACCTGGTTGTTGTAAAAAATGCTGCTTCCATGCACCAGCAAGCGGTCGTACCCTACGCCCTGGTTATTGATCGGAATGTTGGAAATTGATTTTTGCCAGGTCACGCCATTGTTGTCCGACCAGCGGATACCATCTGTGCTGAGCAGCAGCAGGCGTTGTCCAAACTCGACCATGCGCAGGTTGTAGTTAAATGCCGGCGCTGTAAAAATGGCTTCATTGTCATCACTGCCGCGCAACTGCCGCACTACATTTTCATAACTGACCAGCAGCATAGTATCTTCCCGGATGACCTTGGACACCGGCCCGCTCAGGCCCACTGCGCCCCAGAACTGAAATGACAGGCCGCCGTCGTCGCTGATCCAGGTAGAATCCTTGCCATTGCGAACAGCCGAAGCATACACTTTATCCTGCCGCGTCCAAATGGCGTATGCATTTCTCGGGCCGTTTTGTGCGCGCTGCCAGTGCGCGCCGTAGTCGTCGGTGTAACTCAGCCCGAGCCCGTGCCCGGCCAGCAATCGTTCGTTGTATCTACTTGCAGCAGTGAGGGTTGTAGAAGGCGTTTGAAACTGGAGGGTGTCCCACTGCGACCAGGCATTTTGGTAAAAAAACAGGAGCAGCAGGAGGGTAGGGAAGAGGCGTAGAGGCATGGTTAAAATCGGGTTGAGAAGTGTTTTGAAGTAGGGTGGTTTTACAGTAAAAGTATAAATTTTTTTGCAAAAAACGGATTTGTTACCTCTCATCCATGAATATAGAAAAACGATCTGTCGATCTGTCTAATCTACGCTTTGTGCTCTTTGTGAAACCTTTGTGAACCTTGTGGTAAAAATTTTTAACCACAAAGAACACTACGGTTTCACAACGGACACAAAGCGTAGAGTACACCTAGAATAAAAACCAAAAATAAAATCAGTTTTAAACCCTGCTACGTCGAATAGAGCATGAAATCGGAATGCCCGGCGCCACCATCCCACATGATCTAAATTCCCATCACAGGTATCGCAGGTCATTCTTTCAGCCTGCCGTGTGCATGAAACTTGCCCCATCGTTGCACTTCAATCGTATGCCATGGCATTTTCACACACAGACCTGACCCACAAACCCGACCTTGGAGGGCATGGCGCAGGCACCGGCTCCACCCGCACGAAGCGACCGGAATACGTCGATTTTCTTCCTCCTTGCAACCATGCTTGTCCGGCAGGTGAAAATATTCAAGCCTGGCTGTCCCTGGCGCAAGCAGGCGACTACCGCGCAGCCTGGGAAAAACTCACAGAAGAAAATCCCATGCCAGCCATTCACGGGCGCGTTTGCTACCACCCCTGCCAGAGCGCCTGCAACCGCAATTCGCTCGATTCCACGGTAAGCATCCATGCCGTGGAGCGTTATCTCGGCGACCGCGCCATCGAGGAAGGCTGGCGTTTTCCGAAACCCCAACAAAAAACAGGCAAACGCATCCTGGTCATCGGAGCAGGGCCCAGCGGACTCTCCGCTGCGTACCACCTCGCCCGCCTCGGCCACGAAGTGAGCATTTTTGAAGCAGGCCCCGTTGCCGGTGGAATGATGCACTTCGGCATTCCTGCCTATCGCCTGCCCCGCAACATCCTGCAAGCGGAAGTGCAGCGCATCGCCGACCTCGGTGTCGATATCCGGCTCAACTACAAAGTGAGTGATGTAATGGACGAAAAAACGCGGGGCAATTTCAATGCTGTGTTTATCGCCATTGGCGCCCACATTGGCAAAAAAACCGACATCCCGGCCCGCGAAGCAGGCAAAATCCTCGATGCCGTCAGTTTCCTGAAAGAAGTCGAACTCGGCGGTACACCGCGCATCGGACGACGCGTGGCCATCTACGGCGGTGGTAATACGGCCATGGACGCTGCCCGCGTAGCCAAACGCCTCGGCGCCGAAGAAGCCCTGATTATCTACCGCCGCGACCGCGAACACATGCCCGCCCACGATTTTGAAGCCGACGAGGCCCTCAGCGAAGGCGTGAAAATACACTGGCTGCGTACCATCAAAAACCTCGATGAAACCAGTATCACCGTCGAGCGCATGAACATCGTAGACGGCAGGCCCGTACCGACCGGCGAACTGGAAACGCTCGAAGCCGACTCGCTTATTCTGGCGCTTGGGCAGGATACGGAAACCGATTTCCTGAAAGGTATCGATGGGATACAGTTCCAACCCGATGGCACGGTCGTGGTCGATGAACACATGATGACCGGCCATGCGGGCATTTTCGCCGGGGGCGACATGGTGCCCAGTGAACGCAGCGTGACCATCGCTACCGGACACGGCAAAAAAGCCGCCCGCAACATCGACGCCTGGCTGCACGGCACGACGTACGACAAAAAGCCCAACAACGCCATCGTCAACATCGAACAATTGCAGGTATGGTTCCGCACCCACGCGCCTTTGCAGCAACAGGTACACCTCGAGCCAGAAAAAGCAGTAGGCAGTTTTGATGAAATCGTCGGCGGTCTCAGCGAATCTGAAGCCCGATACGAAGCCCAGCGCTGCCTTTCCTGCGGCAACTGCTTCGAATGCGACGGCTGCTACGGCGCTTGCCCGGAAGGCGCGATCATCAAGCTGGGTAAAGGAAATCGCTACGAATTCAACTATTCGCTTTGCACGGGCTGCGAAGTATGCTTCGAGCAATGCCCATGTCACGCCATCGATATGGTTCACGAGTCACAACTCTTGTCATGAAATCAGAAAAAAAACATACCGTTATCACCCTCGATGGCAATGAAGCAGCGGTGTACGTCGCCTACCGCGTCAACGAGGTGTGCGCCATATACCCCATCACGCCTTCTTCGACCATGGCCGAACTGGCCGACGAATGGGCTTCCAAAACCTACAAAAACATCTGGGGCAATATTCCCGAAGTGATTGAAATGCAGAGTGAAGGCGGTGCTGCGGGTACCGTTCACGGCGCCCTGCAAACCGGCGCCCTTACCACCACCTTCACCGCTTCGCAGGGCCTGATGCTCATGCTGCCCAATATGTACAAAATCGCGGGCGAACTCACTTCCACGGTTTTCCACGTAGCAGCGCGGGCGCTGTCGGCACAAGGCCTGTCCATTTTCGGCGACCACCAGGACGTGATGGCTGCGCGTACCACAGGTTTTGCCATGCTGGCAGCCGCCGGTGTGCAGGAGGCGCACGATATGGCATTGATTGCCCAGGCCACGACCCTGAAAGCGCGGATTCCGTTTATCCATTTCTTCGACGGCTTCCGCACCTCGCACGAACTCAACAAGATCACGTTGTTGTCCGACAATGAAATTCGGGCAATGATCGACGACGAATACGTTTTTCAGCATCGGAAAAGAGCCCTCAACCCCGACCAGCCTTTTATTCGCGGCACGGCCCAAAACCCCGATGTGTACTTCCAGGGCCGCGAAACGGTGAATCCGTTTTACGCTGCTGTTCCGGATATTCTGAAAGCGGAAATGGAAAAATTCCGCGCCCTCACCGGCCGCAGTTATGCTCCGGTGTCCTACTTCGGAGCGCCCGATGCCGAACGCGTTTTAGTCATCATGGGCTCGGGTAGCGAAACCGCCATTGAAACCGTGCAGTTTTTGCAGCAGTTTGGTGAAAAAGCGGGCGTCGTGAAAATCAGCCTGTATCGTCCCTTCCCGGCCGATGATTTCATTGCCGCATTTCCCAAAACCGTTCGGAAAATCGCCGTGCTCGACCGCACAAAAGAACCCGGCGCTTCCGGCGAGCCGCTGTACCAGGATGTGCTGGTGAGTTTTGCAGAGGCTTTTGCCAATGGAAAACTGGCCGGTATGCCGCTCATCGTGGGTGGTCGCTACGGCTTGTCGTCGAAAGAATTCACCCCGGCAATGGTAAAATCCGTGCTGGACGAATTGCAAAAAGACGTACCGAAAAACCACTTCACAGTGGGTATTCACGACGATGTAGGTTTTACCAGCCTCGATGTCGACACCACGTTTACGCTCGATGAAGGCGGCTGGACACAAGCGCTCTTTTTCGGCCTCGGCGCCGATGGCACCGTGGGCGCCAACAAAAACAGCATCAAAATCATCGGCGAAAACACGGAGTTGTTCGCACAAGGTTATTTCGTGTACGACTCCAAAAAGTCGGGTGCAAAAACCGTGTCGCACCTGCGTTTCGGCAAGAATCCGATTCATGCGCCCTACCTCATTTCTGCGGCTGACTTCATTGCCTGCCACCAGTTCAATTTCCTGGAAAAGGAAGAAATGCTGAAATGGGCCAAACCCGGCGCTACGTTCCTGCTCAATAGTCCGCACGCAGCGTCGGAAGTATGGAATTACCTGCCCCAGGCTGTGCAGCGCAGCATCCTCGACAAAAACATCCGAGTGTTTGTCATAGACGCCACGGAAGTGGCCCGCGCTACGGGTATGACCGGCCGCATCAACACCATTATGCAAACCTGCTTCTTTGCCTTGTCGGGTGTGTTGCCTCCGGATCGTGCGATTGCCGAAATCAAAAAAGCCATTGAAAAAACCTATTCCAAAAAAGGGAAAGCCGTTATTCAAAAGAACTTCGAAGCGGTAGACCAAACGTTGGAAAACCTGTTTGAAGTAAAAATTCCCGCACAGGTAACGGCGCCCGCGCCCAAAGGCCAGCGCATACCGGAACATGCCGGCGAATTTGTCCGCAGCGTCACCGAAAAAATGATGGCTGGCCTGGGCGACGATATTCCCGTCAGCGCCCTGCCTATAGACGGCACCTACCCGAGCGGCACCACCAAATGGGAAAAACGCAACATTTCTGACCGCATCGCCATTTGGGAGCCCGACATTTGTATTCAGTGCGGCAATTGCAGTTTTGTGTGTCCGCACAGTGTCATTCGCTCCAAATTTTTCAATAATGGCCACCTGAAAGAGGCCCCCGATGGCTTCAAATCGGCGCCGATCAATGCGCGCGGTTTTCCGGAAACACAGTTCAGTTTGCAGGTGTACCTCGAAGACTGCACGGGCTGCAACCTGTGCCACGAAGTATGCCCGGTGAAAGACGCTGCACAACCAGGTTTCCGCGCCATCAATCTGGGTGAAAAAGAACCGATTCTGAATGTCGAGCGGGAGAACATTGAGTTCTTCGAACAATTGCCGAAAAACGAACGCCCCGGCGTCAATTTCTCCACGGTACACGGTGTGCAGTTCCTCGAACCCCTGTTCGAATTTTCCGGCGCTTGCGCAGGTTGCGGCGAAACGCCTTACATCAAGGTGCTGACGCAATTGTTCGGCGACCGCCTGCTGGTGGCCAATGCGACGGGTTGCTCCTCCATCTTCGGGGGCAATTTGCCCACCACACCCTGGACGAAAAACAGCGAAGGGCAAGGCCCGGCCTGGTCGAACTCCCTGTTTGAAGACAATGCGGAATTTGGCCTGGGTATGCGCCTCACGGCCGACAAACAACTGTCCATTGCGCACCAATTGCTCGAAAACCTGCGCCCCGAACTGGGCGATGAACTGGTCAACGGCATCAAAAATGCGCCGCAACTGCTGGAAAGCGAAATCGCCGAACAGCGCAGCCGCGTGGCCGCTCTGAAATCGAAATTACTCCAAATGAGCACTTCGGAAGCCAAACACCTGCTCTCGGTGGCCGACCAACTTGTGCACCGCAGCGTGTGGCTCATCGGTGGCGACGGCTGGGCCTACGATATCGGTTCCGGCGGACTCGACCACGCCCTGGCCAGTGGCCGAAACATCAATGTGCTGGTGCTCGACACGGAAGTGTACTCCAATACGGGCGGCCAAATGTCGAAAGCCACGCCGACGGCCGCCTCCGCCAAATTTGCGGCAGCAGGCAAACGCGTCGGCAAAAAAGACCTTGCCATGCAGGCTATTTCCTACGGTAACGTGTACGTGGCACAGGTGGCCATGGGCGCCAATCCGCAACAAACCCTGTTGGCGCTTCGGGAGGCCGAAGCCTACAATGGCCCCTCGCTCATTCTGGCCTACAGCCACTGCATTGCGCATGGTATCGACATGGAAAAAGGGCTGAACCAGCAAAAAATGGCTGTTGCAAGCGGCTACTGGCCGCTGATTCGCTACAACCCGATGCTGCGCAGAAACAACCACAATCCTTTCGTACTGGATTCGCCAAAGCCGAGTATGCCTTTCCGCGACTACGCCTACAACGAAGCGCGCTACAAAGTGCTGACACAAACCAATCCGGAAGAAGCCGAAAAACTCATGGTGCTGGCCCAGGAAATCGTGGATTTACGCTGGAAATCGTACGAGGAAATGGCTGGGTTTGGGGCGCATGAGTTTCAGCCGGTGTTTTAGTTGAGGGGGTTGAGAAAGTTGAGAGGTTGAGGGGTTGCGGCGAATGGACAGATAAATCATTCCCTTACCCGGAGCGCTTGTGTTCAACCCCTCACCCCCCTCAACTTCTCAACCCCTCACCCCCCTCAACTTCTCACCCCCCTCACCCCCCAACCAACCCTATCCACTCACAAATACCTAATCATCATGGCACAACAAATTAAATACGTGTATGCTTTTGGCGCCACCAGGACCGACGGTGATGCCTCCATGAAAAACTTGCTGGGCGGCAAAGGCGCCAACCTGGCCGAAATGTGCCGATTAGGCATTGTCGTGCCACCCGGCTTTACCATCACCACAGAAGCCTGTACCGAATATACCCTGAAAGGGAAAGATTACGTGCTGAACCTCATCAAAGAAGAGGTACAACAAGGCGTAGCAAGGCTGGAAGCCGAAATGGGTAAAACCTTTGGTAATTCTGCCGATCCGCTCCTGCTGTCGGTTCGCTCCGGCGCCCGCGCTTCCATGCCCGGTATGATGGATACCATTCTCAACCTGGGGCTCAACGACGAAGCCGTGGAAGGGCTGGCCAAAAAGGCGGGCAACGACCGTTTTGCCTGGGACTCCTACCGCCGTTTTATTCAAATGTACGGCGACGTGGTTATGGGCCTCAAACCCGTTTCCAAAGAAGACCACGACCCCTTTGAAGTGGTGATCGACATGGTAAAAGACGCCAAAGGGGTAAAACTCGACACCGACCTCGATGCTGACGACTTGCGCGAACTCGTGCAACGTTTCAAAGCGCTGATTCGCGCCCGCCTCGGCCGCGATTTCCCCACCGAACCCTGGGAACAACTCTGGGGCGCCGTAGTGGCCGTTTTTGAAAGTTGGAACAACGACCGCGCAAAAGTGTACCGCGAACTAAACGACATCCCCGAATCCTGGGGTACCGCCGTCAACGTACAGGCCATGGTGTTCGGTAACCTGGGCAACACCAGCGCCACAGGCGTAGCCTTTACCCGCGATGCCGGTACGGGCGAAGACCTGTTCAATGGCGAATTCCTTGTAAACGCACAGGGCGAGGACGTAGTGGCCGGTATCCGTACGCCACAGCAAATTACCCTGGAAGGATCGCGCCGCTGGGCCAAACTTGCCTGTATTTCCGAAGAAGAACGCCGCACGCAATATCCTTCGCTGGAGGAAATTATGCCCGAGGTGTACAAACAACTTCTGAACGCTGAAACTACCCTCGAAAACCACTACAAAGACATGCAGGACGTGGAGTTTACCATCCAGGAAGGCAAACTCTGGATGCTGCAAACCCGCAACGGCAAACGTACAGGGACGGCTATGGTGCGCATTGCCATGGAAATGCTCCGACAGGGTATGATCGATGAAAAAACGGCGCTGATGCGGATTTCGCCCGACCGCCTGAACGACCTGCTACACCCCGTTTTCGACAACAAAGCCAAACAAAACGCCCGTGTGCTGGCACGCGGCCTGCCTGCCTCGCCGGGCGCTGCCAGCGGCCAGATCGTATTCTTTGCCGACGAAGCCGAAACATGGACCAACAAAGGCCACGCCGTGATTCTGGTGCGGGTTGAAACCTCGCCCGAAGACCTGCGCGGAATGCACGCAGCCAAAGGTATTCTGACCGCCCGCGGTGGTATGACCTCACACGCTGCCGTAGTAGCCCGCGGTATGGGTAAATGCTGCGTGTCGGGTGCCGGCGCTGTGCATGTCGACTACAAAACCCGTGTGATGACCATCGACGGACAAACCTGGAACGAGGGCGACTGGATTTCACTCAACGGCTCCACAGGCGAGGTGTACGAAGGAAAAATCGATACGATGGATGCCGAACTCAGCGGCGATTTTGGCGCCCTGATGGAACTGTCGGACAAATACCGCAAAATGGAAGTGCGTGCCAATGCCGACACACCTGCCGATGCAAAAATTGCCAGAAGGTTTGGCGCAACAGGTATCGGACTTTGCCGCACCGAGCACATGTTCTTCGAAGGAGAACGTATTCAACTGGTGCGCGAAATGATTCTCGCCGACGATGAAGCAGGCCGCCGCAAGGCACTGGCCAAATTGCTGCCCATCCAGCGCGGTGACTTTGAAGGACTGTTCCGCGAAATGAACGGGCTACCGGTTACCATTCGCCTCCTGGATCCACCGCTGCACGAATTTGTACCGCACGACGAAACCAACCAGCAACAAATGGCGAAGGAAATGAAAGTGTCGGTCGGTAAAATCAAAATGCGCGTGGAAGAACTCCACGAATTCAACCCGATGATGGGCCACCGCGGCTGCCGACTGGGTATTACTTTCCCGGAAATCACCGAAATGCAGGCGCGTGCCATCCTGGAAGCCGGCCTGAATATGAAAAGGCACGGAATTGAAGCCAAAGTGGAAATCATGATTCCGCTGGTAGGCACGGTACGCGAATTCAACTCGCAGGCCGACGTGATCAGGCGGGTCGCTGACAACCTGTTTGCAGAACGCGGTGAAAAAATCAAATACCAGATCGGTACCATGATCGAAACACCTCGTGCAGCACTCATTGCCGACAGCATCGGTACACAGGCTGAGTTTTTCTCCTTTGGTACCAACGACCTGACGCAAATGACGCTGGGATTCTCCCGCGACGACGCCGGCAAATTCCTGAATTTCTACCTGAAAAAAGGTATGTACGAACACGATCCGTTCCAGTCGATCGACCAGAAAGGTGTAGGATTGCTCGTAGGTATGGCCGTTGAAAAAGGCCGCTCCGTACGCCCGGATATCGAACTTGGTGTATGTGGCGAACACGGCGGCGATCCTGCCTCGGTGGAATTTTTCTACCGCACGGGCCTCGACTACGTGAGTTGCTCGCCATTCCGCGTACCTATTGCCCGGATAGCCGCTACGCAGGCTGCCATTCGTGGCGATAAATAAACAACGGCATACAAAACCGGCTCGGCACAAAAAAACCGAGCCGGTTTTACACCGACTCGGCCGTTTACGTACAAATACCACTTAAACTAACGTCATTCTATTTCCCGCTACCGCCTGGGGGGACAGATCCGAAGGCGGAGCCGGAGCGAAGCGTGCCCGATGAAGGCGTGATTTGCGTGTTTGAGTTCAGTTCGTCCGGATTCATCATCATCGGCATGGTGCCGTTGGTGATGATTACTTTTGAGTTAGGCGATTTGCTCAGATCGAGCCAGGCTTCCAGCGCCTTGAATTGCAACACTTCCTGCGACAGGCCGGAAGAAATAATTCTGTTGGCATCGCTGACGCCCTGTGCCTGAATGCGCTTGCGTTCGGCTTCCTGCTTTTCCTGTTGCAGCACAAACTCCATGCGCTGCGCTTGTTGTTCGGCTTCGAGTTTGTCTTCGATGGCTTTGGTCAGGTTGCGTGGCAATACAATGCTTTTCAGCAGCACAGATTCTACAACAATGCCCTTGTTTTTCAGCGTCTGCATCATCAGGTCGCGGATGCCAGCCTCGATTTCTGCCCGATTGCCCGAGTGCATGTCTTTGGCAAAATATTTCGAGGTGATGTCTGCCACTGCCGAACGGAATACGGGCAAAATGATCGTCTCCTCATAGTCCATGCCGACATTGCGCAATAAATCCGGCGCATCCTTTCGCACTACCTGATACAGGATGGACACTTCACTTTGGATAGTAAGACCCTCGCGAGAAGGGATGTTCAGGGAAACTTCGAGGTTTTCGGTTTGGCCGGTCACCTTTACGATGGTACTGGTAAATGGATTATATGCTTTGAGGCCACTGGTATATACTTTATCGCTGTATTTCCCCAGGGTGCGTTTTACACCAAATTCACCCTGACGTACAACAGTACAACTTTGGGCCATCACGCCCGTAACAAGCACCAGAATGCTCCACATGTTGACAAAAGATATGTTTTTCATGATGTTGCTATTTAGTTAGTGAAGTATGTGTTGTTTTAATGAAAGTAATACTATTAAAACAGTGTGTTCTACTCTTTGTTTTGGAAAAGTTGCTTTTTTTTAAAAAAATTTTTGCCGATCGGTCTAACGGCAAGATATAGTTGCAACTCGACCTATTTCACCCAGAGCGTTTTGTACGGAACGGGTGGTTTCTGTCCAGTTGCGGGCCGCAAGAGCGGCTTCCGCGTGCAGAATGGCAGTTTCGGCTTTGGCGGCTACCAGCGAACATTGTGGCAGCGTATTCGCAAGGTTTTTAATGTCCTGAAGTACACGTAGCGCATATTCGATCTTTTGCGACAGGATGTGCATATCACCTACGGCCAGCCCATCGTTGAGCATGAGTTCGATGTGGCGCACATCTTCACGGACGATATCTGCCGGGGAAAGTGTTTTGACAACGTCGGCGGGCAGCGCATTTCGGCAGGCCTGGGAAGCGACGCGCATTTTTTCTGCCTGAATACGCGCTTCAGAAGCACGTACCACCCCGGAGTTCATGTCTTTTTCAAGCCGGTAATTCAATACATCTGTCAGGTTGCGCCCCATCTGGGCAGATTCGCGTATGTCGGTGCAATAAACGCCCGCCATGGCCACCGCATCAAAAAGTAGATAGGCATCCATGAGCCTGAACACCAGGTTCAACTGGTCTGGATTATTCAGGGCGTCCTGCAGGAGTGTGTCAATTTTACCTGATTGATTTTCAATCCATTGTAATGTTTCTGCAGAGTCGGTTTGTGCTGACAGGCGCGCTTGTGCCAGCAGGAAAAGGCAGCAGACGATCAAATTGGTTTTCATAATTGTGAATTTTACTTACAAAAATGATAGTTGTACTATTATTTTTTGTGTAACTTGATTCTACCAAATTTGTTCATCTCTAAAAAAAACTAACATGTTGCAATTTTAAAAGTATTACTTTTGTGCCGACTATCCTTTACTATCAACCTTCAGCAAAATGAACTTGCAATTCAGCATTCAGCCGAATGAGAAACTGGCGCTTCGCAACCCCGAAAGCACAGAACTGGGCAGAAAGATTGTACGAGAAGGCTTGTTGCTAATGATGGAACTGGGGTACGAACATTTTACCTTCAAAAAACTGGCGGAAATCACCCAAACCACTGAAGCAAGCATTTACCGTTATTTCGAAAACAAGCACCGCCTGCTGCTTTACTTCCTTACCTGGTACTGGAATTTACTTGAATTTGCTGTGCTCACGTCTATCCAGAATATAGCCGACCCTACCCAGAAAATCGGGAAGGTAATCGATATTCTCACCAGCCCTTTGCCCGACGTAGGCGAGGCTGCGGGTATGAGCAAATCGGCCTTGCAAAGCGTGGCCATCGCAGAAAGCAGCAAGGTGTATCTGGTAAAAGAGGTGGACGACATCAACCGCGAACGGCTTTTTAAGCCTTATAAAGACTTGTGCGCCCGCATTGCAGCCTTGTTTACAGAACTCAATCCGGCATATCCTTATCCGCGTTCGCTGGCCAGCACCCTGGTCGAAATGTCGCAGTTTCAGCCCTATTTTAAGGAACATTTGCCTGCGCTGACGGATTTTGCGGAGCCGAAAGACGGCAAACGAATTGCCGATTATTTGAATCACCTGGTTTTTTCGTCCTTGAAATAATCGGTCACTCAGCGCCGGATGGCCCGCGCCCTTCGGCTTCCGCGATCAGTTTTAGTCCGTATTCCCGAATCTGCTCCATGAGCGGTATCACGGATTTGCCCTTCTCAGCGAGCGAATATTCGGTACGCGGAGGCACCACTGCATATACTTTTCTCAGCACATACCCATCGGCTTCCAGTTCGCGCAATTGGGTGGTGAGCATTTTATCCGATATGTGCGGGATTTTCCGCAACTCGCTGTATCGCAGCGTCTGATCCTTGAGCCGCCAAAGGATCGGCATTTTCCAGACGCCGCCGATTTGTTCCATCACGAGTTGGACGGGGTTGTAATACACCTTTCCGTTGAATATGAAATCAGGCATAAGTATTTGATTTTCAATTTACTTTCCAAAAAGTTAGTATTGTACTTTTGAGTAAGTATCTTCACAAAGGTAAGTAAGGGGAATAAGTTTGTACCCGGTTTTGCATAAAAAACAAGCGCCGTGGATGGCGCTGCTGCAAAACCGGAACAGTGCAAATCCAACTAGTAAAAACAACCATTTTTATGAAAAAAACAATTGTTTCCCTGCTTGCCCTGACATTCAGCCTTACCGTTGCAATGGCTCAGCACAATGCCGGCAACAACGGCAAAATACTCATGATCGCCAGCAATCCTTCCGTATCGAAAACCACTGGCTGGCCCATTGGCGTGTGGTATGCCGAACTGACGCACCCTTACTGGGCCTTTACGGAAGCCGGCTACAGTGTCGATATCGCGAGCCTCGAAGGTGGAGAAATCAAATTCGACGGATTCAGCGACCCGGAAGATGCCTCGCAATACGCCGCTTTCGACTACATTTCCCTGGGTTTTAAAAAGGACCCTGCCAAAATGGCCCTTACCAAAAACACCCTGAAACTGTCGGCCGTCGACCCCAAAGACTACAAGGCTATCTTTGTCTGCGGCGGCCAGGGGCCCATGTACACGATGTACAAGAACCCTGAAATTTCCAAATTCTTTACAGATTTTTACCAGACGGGCAAACCCGCCGCCGCCATTTGCCACGGCACCTGCGTACTGCTCGACGCCAAACTCCCTAATGGAAAATACCTGGTGGAAGGCAAACGCTGGACGGGTTTTGCCAACAGTGAGGAAAACTACGCCGACGCCTATGTGGGCATGAAAATCCAGCCTTTCCGCATCGAAGATGAGGCGCGCAAAATGCCCAATTCCAGGTTCCAGGTGGCGCATATGTTTGATGCATTTGCCCTGCGCGATGGCAACCTCATCACCGGCCAGCAGCAAAACAGCGGCGCCAAAGCCGCCGAACTGGTGTTGCAGGCACTCCAGGAACAAAAAAGCAAATACCCGACCTACGTGCTGGTACACGGCGCCTGGGCCGACGAGAGTGCCTGGGGCGCCGTGCGCAACCAGTTGGCCCTGCGCGCCAATGTGGAAGTGGTCAACCTGCCCGCCCACGGCGCCGACAATACCTATGGCGCCAACATTGGTCTGAAAGACTATGTAAATACCGTTACGGCAGCCGTCAATAAATACCCCGGGAAAGTGACGCTGGTGGGCCATTCCATGGCAGGTATGATTATTTCGCAAGTGGCGGAAAACCTGCCCAATAAAGTGGATAAACTGATATACGTGTCCGCTTTTTTGCCTAAAAATGGGGAAAGCCTGAACGGCATCGTCAACAAATTTCTCAACGGAAAAACGCTGGATATTTTTGAATTCAATGCCGATTACACGCTCATTGGCGTGAAAAAAGAGGCCATTCCAGCGGTGGTATGCGACGACTGCCCGCAGGCAATGAAAGATGTACTGGTAAAATACCACCGCCCTGATCCCGTAAAAGGTTTCAATGATGTGGTGACGCTGGGCGAACGTTTCAAAAAAACGCCCAAATACTATATCCACACCAAAAACGACAACGCTGTGCCTTTCGCACTCCAGCAACAAATGGTAAAAGACAATGGCACGGTGCGCAAGGTTTTTGAAATGAACACCTCGCACCTGCCATTCGTGGTGCAGCCGCAGGCATTTGTCGACATCGTGTTATCCATCCAGTAAAACGTTCTTTTCCTATGCATGAGAAGGTTTTTGCAGGCCTGTTTGTCGTGTTGTTCCTGCATGTTTTTACCGCTCGCGCCCAGTCAGTAGAAGCCTACGCCGGGCACAAACGCGTCGGTGTCGATCTGATGTGGTTTAAAAACTTCAAAAACAGCAAGGACGAGCGAACGCCGTTTCTGTTTTTCAGTCGCAACCGTGCCAGTACCGATTACCACAACGCCCCGACGGCGTTCGGTTCTACCAATGCGATATCGTACAATTTCAAAAGCGGGGTGGGCATCGTTGCTGTAGGGTCATTTCTAAACGCCGGATTCACGCCCAAGGCAGGTATTCAACTGGTGAAAATGAAGGGCGATTTCCTGTTTTTCGGGTGGCTGGTAGCCGACTTGAAAAAACAGGGCAACCTCGATCTTTTTGGTATGTTTCGCTGGCAACCGCACCTGAATACGCAGTGGCGTGTATTTTCGCAGGTGGAATTGTTTCCGGTGTATTCGCCCTCTTCCTCCTTCTGGAACCTGACGCAGCGCCTTAGGCTGGGTATCCGCCACCGGGCATGGGCAGCAGGAGGAATGGCAGATTTTAACCAGGCCGGAAAAGATGATTTTGTAAACGCGCACAACATCGGAGGTTTTCTTCGGCACGAATTTTAACGTATTCAATTGATTATCATGAAAATAGCCATCATCGGTACCGGAAATGTGGGTGGCGCGCTGGCCACCAAATGGGCGCAGGCCGGGCACCACATCTTGCTCGGCGTGCAAAACACTGCCCAGTTCAAGGGTAAAGACCTGCTGCAAAACCCGCACACCTCTGTACTTCCCATTCAGGAAGCCGTAGCGCAGGCCGAGGTCATTCTGCTGGCCACACCCGCCAAAGCCGCCGTGGCAGTGGCCCAGTCGCTGGGCGACACCAGCGGCAAAATCATCATCGATGCCATGAACATCGTGATGAAACAAGGCCCGGAGGGTTTTAGTAATACCAGCGACGCTATTCTGGACAGTACCCAGACCCGCGATGTGGTGAAGTGTTTCAACACCACTGGCTTCAACAACATGCAGAATACCGCTTATGGCGACCAAACGCTCGATATGTTTGTAGCCGGCGACAGTGTGCGGGGCAAGGAAGCGGCCATTCAATTGGCAAAAGACGCCGGTTTTGCCGAATGTTATCCGATCGGCGGAAACGACCGTTTCGACCTGATGGAACAATTTGCCTGGTTCTGGATCAACCTGGCGATGTTTCAGGGGCAGGGGCGCGAAATCGGGTTTAAATTGCTGAAACGATAGTTAGAGCGGCTGTTTTTCGCACAAATATTTCCAGTATCGATACGGCACATGCTGCACGTGCAGTTTCATGTTGCGCCGTTCTGTGATGTTGGTGCTTTGGAAATAGGTTTTCCACAGACGGGCATAGTCCGAGGTTCGGGCTGTGTCCGCCTGTGTTTCTTCGGGTGTTTCGTGTACCACCTGCAAATGTTCCAGGTCGTACAGCAGTCCGTAATGCCGCGCCTCATCCCAGATAAACCAGCGCTGGTCGGCGTATCTGCTTTTAAAATGTGGACCAATCAATGGCAGCACGTTGTAATCGGGATGTATGGAAGCGTGGTAAATCTCGCCGGAAAGTTGGAATCGCACAAAAGCCTCCATGCGGTGTTTTTCGCGGCCTACCATACGTGCCACCTGCGCGGTGCGCAATACGGCCGGGTGGCTGAAATCGCGGCTCACATCCTCCCGGGAAGCAAAAACATAACGCGCATATTCGAGCAGATGATCTTCAAAATCAGGCAGTTCCGAGAGAAAATTGCAGTAGAACTGCCGGGCAGCCTCTTTGGTAGTTCTTTTTTTAAGACCTTCCCACACGCGGTTGGATTTTTCCGTATCCGTTCGTACCCGAATGTTTGTTCCAAACAACGTTGTAGTAGAAGCGCACGCATTTCTGATACGCACATCCGTTTTTTTTTGTGCATAACAATCAAAAATGGCCGTCAAAAAACCTTCGAACGAGCCATCATATTCCAGGGTGCTCATAGGCT
Organism: Bacteroidota bacterium; assembly: GCA_020160935.1. Classification (GTDB taxonomy): domain Bacteria; phylum Bacteroidota; class Bacteroidia; order Chitinophagales; family Saprospiraceae; genus M3007. The sequence goes on from JAIUPL010000024.1 coordinate 70,221, forward strand.
GTCTGCAAAAAGATGGTGAAGGTCGGGCACAGCAGTTGCAGACAGCCCAGTAGTTTCATCCGCCTGATCGAACAAGGAACCTTGTTGTACCAGCGCCGAGCGGTATTTGCTGTGTGCCTGCCGGATCAGCACATTGCGCAGTTGGGTACGGTCGCCAGGTGCGCGGCGCAGCACCTCGTTTTTATCCTGACAAAGCAAAAAATAACGTGCGCGCGACATGGAAACGCCCATTTTTTGCAGGTGTTCGAAGGTGAGTGACCGGAAGCGCCGTGCTGCCACGATTTTATCCACCGATTTGTGGCCGATGCCGGGCACGCGCAGCAGCATTTCGCGGTCGGCACGGTTCACATCTACCGGGAAAAGGTGCAGATTTTGCAACGCCCAGCCGGTTTTCGGGTCAAGTGCCAGGTCGAGGTTGCGGTATTCCGGGTGCAGGATTTCCTGCATTTGAAAGCCATAAAACCGCATCAGCCAGTCGGTTTGATACAGTCGATGTTCGCGCAGCATGGGTACGGGCGAGCCCAGTCCGGGCAGGCGCTGGTCGTTGCTGATCGGCACGTAGCCGGAATAGTACACGCGTTTGAGTTGGTAGTGCTGATACAGGTTGTCGGCTGTTTGCATGATCTCGAGGTCCGACTCGCCGGTAGCGCCGATCACCATTTGGCTGCTGAGGCCGGCAGGCGCAAAAGCCGGAGCGCTTCTGATTACTTTTCGTTCTTCTTTGCTGGCCACGATCCCTGTGCTGATGTGCTGCATGGGTGTGGTCATCTCATCGCGTTTTTTTTCAGGAGCCAGTTTTTTCAGGCCATCATCGGTCGGAATTTCGATGTTGACACTGAGGCGGTCGGCATACAGGCCTGCTTCGCGCAGCAGTTCTTCGCTGGCGCCGGGGATGGTTTTCAGGTGGATGTAGCCATTGAAGCCGTGTTCGAGCCGCAGGGTTTTGGCTACGCGTACGAGGCGCTCCATGGTATAGTCGGCGTTTTTGAAAATACCCGAACTAAGAAACAGCCCCTCGATGTAGTTGCGGCGGTAAAAATTGATGGTCAGATCCACCACCTCCTCTACTGTGAAGGCAGCGCGCTGAATGTCGTTGCTGCGCCGCGACACACAGTAGGCGCAGTCGAAAATGCAGTAATTGGTGAGCAGAATTTTCAACAGGGAAACACAGCGCCCGTCTTCCGTATAACTGTGACAAATGCCCATTCCGCTCGAATCGCCCAGTTTTTTGTCCGGATTGCTTCGTTTGCTGCCGCTGGAAGAGCAGGAAACGTCGTATTTGGCCGCGTCGGCCAGGATCGACAATTTTTGTGTGATTCGTTCGTAATTCATAACCGTAGTAACGGCAAAAATAAACAAGTTGTTTTTTATTTGTGGGGTTAATTACAAATAAATGTTTTATCAGTCCAGTCCTATGGACAAGTGCTGACTATTCAGTAGGAATTAAAACACGCTCTTAATCTCGCTCCCACTTCCTCGTGGGGCGTCCCTCTGTGCTAATCAACTGATAATGGTGCTTTTCGGCCTCCCTGAACATGCGTTTGCGCAGCATTTTCGGGTAAAATGCCGTCACAATATTGGTCAAACGGCTTCTTTTTTTCAATACGCCGATCTGTCCCAGAATTTCACGGGTAGTGGAGGTGCAGCGCATTCCGAAAAAAGCGTAGTCGAAAGGTGTGGCCTGGCAGTAGGCCGCATGGATTTTTTGCAAGGAATCGTATTGCTGTCGGGTGACGGGAACGATGAAGGCCACCGTTTTTCGATCTGCTTCGTACCGACTTTGGCCGTTGAGTTTTTTTTCCGTAAATACCGAAGCCGGTTTTTTGTGCGCAAAAATATGCGGGTGTTTTTTGTTGCGCCGAAAACCGTAGTCGTAATCGCCTGTTTGAATCGTTACGTGTCCGCCATGCAGGCCACCGAAAATTTTGGATTCGGTGGCCTTGAAGGCCCTCATGGGTTTTGAGCCGTACAGGAAATTGACGCGTATGTAGAGGCTGCTGTCGGTTTGTGCAGCAACAGAGGAAGCGAGAAACACAGCAAGCAAAGTGGATGAAAGGAAATTCAGTGACAAACGCACGGATATTTGGATTTGAAATAACATTCAAAACAATTTTTGCAGGAGCATGATACTGCAAATTTATAGTGACTCATTTCGAAAATAACATGTCTAATCTTTACCTGATCGTACCTGGATACGGCAATTCCGGAGAAAACCACTGGCAAACGCACTTCGAACATCAACTGCCCGGCGCCAAGCGGGTGGAGCAAAAAAACTGGGAACAACCTATTTGTGCCGACTGGGTCGATGCCATCGATACGGCAGTGCGTGCTTGCCCATCCAACGATGTAGTATTGATCGGGCACAGTCTTGGATGTATTGCCATTGCTCATTGGGCGCAGCAACACGCCGTTGTCATTCGGGGCGCGCTGCTCGTTGCGCCGCCCGATCTGGAAAATCCGCACGAGGAGTTGCCCATACAGGGTTTTATACCTATTCCGCTGCTTTCGCTTCCATTCCCGTCTATTGTTGTGGCCAGTAACAACGACCCCTGGGCCAGCCTCGAGAGATCCCGTTTTTTTTCAGAAAAATGGGGCAGTCGCCTGATTTTTCTTGAAAATGCAGGCCATATCAACGCTGATGCCGGATTTGGTGAATGGAAAGAAGGACTGCAATTGTTGAGCAGGTTTTAGATTCAGATTTCAATCATAAAACGACCTGACAACCATCATCTTCCGGCAACTCAACCCCGGCGACTTTTGAGGCAGATTTCATCATTTAATTAAACAATTATGAAACGCCTCCTGATTCTCGGTGCCGGTACGGCGGGCACTATGATGGCCAACCACCTGCACCACCACTTGTCGGCCGATGAGTGGGAAATCGACATCATAGATGAAGAAACCGAGCACTATTACCAGCCTGGATTTTTGTTTCTTCCATTCGATATTTACGAACCTGAAGATATTGTAAAACCTATCCGGCAGTTCATCCCGGCGGGTGTCAACCTGATACAGGAAAGTATTGATCGCATCGTTCCTGCCGAACAATACGTGCTGATGCAAGGCGGCGACCGCCTTCGTTACGATATTTTGATTGTGGCCACTGGCGCCAAAATTGCGCCTGAAGAAGTACCCGGCATGCTGGGAGAAGAGTGGAAAAACAGCATTTTCGATTTTTACACCTTCGAAGGCGCACTGGCACTGCGCAACAAACTGCGCGAATGGGAAGGCGGCAAACTGGTGGTACACATCACGGAAATGCCGATCAAATGCCCCGTTGCGCCCCTGGAATTTGCATTTCTGGCCGACTCTTTTTTCAAAAATAAACACATGCGCGACCGGGTCGACATCACGTTTGTTACCCCGCTGAGCGGCGCATTTACCAAACCCAAAGCCACCGCGGCACTCGAACACCTGCTGGAAGAAAAGCACATTCATATTGAAAGCGACTTTGCCATCGAGCAAGTGGATGCCGAAAATAAAACCATTATCGACTACGGCGGACGTACGGTTCCGTTCGACCTGCTGGTGACCGTGCCGACCAACAAAGGCGATGCAGTGATCGAACGCTCGGGCATGGGCGACGACTTGAATTTTGTACCAACCAACAAAGCCACCCTGCAATCCAAAGACTGGCCCAACATTTTTGTGCTGGGCGACGCTACCAATATCGCCGCTTCCAAAGCAGGCTCGGTAGCGCACTTTGAAGCCGAAATCCTGACCGAAAATATTCTTCGATTTATGGATGGACAGCCTTTGAAAGAAGAATTCGACGGCCACGCCAACTGCTTCGTGGAAACCGGAAATGGCAAAGCGCTGCTCATCGACTTCAACTACACCCACGAACCGGTGGAAGGCACCTTCCCATTCCCGGGTGTCGGCCCGCTTCGCCTGCTGAAAGAAAGCCGCATCAACCACATGGGTAAACTCGCATTCCGCTGGATTTACTGGAATATGTTGCTCAAAGGCACGCATATCCCGTTCGTTTCAGCCACCATGCAGGAAGCAGGAAAGGATTTTGATTGATCCATTTGATCCCCGGAAACCTCTTTCAATTGAATTTACATACCAGAAAAAATAAAAAAGCCATGTCTGAAAGAATCATTGCCGGAGCACCGGTAAACGTCAACGAAGAAGGTTTTATGACTGATTTTCGTCAATGGAACCAAACCATAGGAACCGAACTGGCCCGGGAGGCCGATCTGACCCTTTCGCCACGCCACTGGCAGGTGATCGAGTACCTCCAAACCGAATACCGCAACGAAGTGCCACTGAGCATTCGTAAAATTGGAAAAAGCGGCGTGGTAGACATCAAGGAATTTTATCAGTTGTTCCCGAATGCTCCGCTGAAAACCGCTGCCAAAATTGCCGGTATTCCCAAACCTGCCAGTTGTATCTGATCACCACTCAATATCCAATTACCATGAGCGATCAAAATGGTAAACTCAAGAAAATGATGATTATCCTGTCCAAAGCGACGCTGGATAACGTATATGCTGCCTTTGTACTCGCCAATGGCGCACGTATGGAAGGTATCGATGCAGAAATGTTTTTCACCTTTTTCGGTCTCGAAGCCGTTCACAAAGAAAGACTGGAACACCTGCACGTAGCGACGGTAGGCAATCCGGCCATGCATATGCCGACCATGATCGGCGGGCTGCCCGGCATGGAAGCATTCGCCACCCGCATGATGAAAAAAGAAATGGAACAACTTGATATGCCGGAAGTACTGGAGTTTCTGGACATCCTGAAGGCTTCAGGTGTCAAACTCTGGGCCTGCAAACTGGCCATGGATATGTTCCATTTTAAACAAGATGACCTGTACGAAGACCTGGATGGCGTGCTGACGGTAGGTGACTTCTACCAGCGTTCCAGCGGAGAAGGGGTGCAGATGTTGTTTATTTAGTGTTTTAGTGTTTTAGTGTTTTAGTGTTTTTGTAAGGCGTTGCTCTTGGCATTTGAAATTGTGGCAATCATCATCCATACATTCAAATGCCAAGAGCAACGCCTTACAAAAACACTAAAACACCAAAACACTAAAACACCAAAACACTAAAACACTAAAACCCCAATCAATTAAACAAATCCCGCATATCATCCTCGTCTTCATCCTTCAGATTACCGCTCAGGTAATCCTTGAACACCCAGCGCGACACCAGAAACTCCTTGTTCAGCACTTCGAACTCGGCCAGGCCGTGCAGGCACAGTTCCATAAACGTCTCCAGTTCGCCATCGAGGGTGAGCGAGGCTTCCGCCACTTTTTTGAGGCCCGCCACGCTGAGTAGTTCTTCGTGAAATTTTTTGGCGTCAGCGTCCGTCAGCAGGTCGACCGAATTGCCGGCCGAAAACCAGGCTTTCAAAGTACCGTAGGGGTCGCGTTCCTGTCCGCGTTTGAGTTTGGCAGGGTGGGGGAAGTATTGCAGGAACATTTTTTTGACAGCGGCGCCGATAATATTCATAGCCACCACCTGTGGACCTTCCTGTTCGCCTTCGTACACCATTTCCACTTTGCCCGTGAGGGCCGGGATTACACCCCAGAAGTCGGTAATGCGTGCAGTGGTTTTTTCTTCCCCATTCAGCAGCATGCGCCGCTCGGCCGAAGAGTACAGGTTTTCATAGGCTGAAATGGACAAGCGGGCACTGACGCCACTTTTTTTGTCTACGAATTCGCTGTCACGTGCAGCGAACGCTACTTCTTCCAGCAGGTTTTTCAGCAATTCCGGTACCTGAATCTTTTCTCGCTGCTCGCGGCTGATACGCGCTTCCTGCTCTGTGATGCGACGGCTGATCACAATGTCGGTAGGGTAGTGCGTGGTAATCTGGCTTTCGATACGGTCTTTCAGCGGTGTGATGATGCTGCCCCGGTTGGTGTAATCTTCCGGGTTGGCGGTGAAAACAAATTCCACATCGAGTGGGAGGCGCAGTTTGAAACCCCGGATCTGCATATCGCCTTCCTGCAATACATTAAACAACGATACCTGAATGCGCGCCTGCAGGTCGGGCAATTCATTGATGACAAACAGGCATCGGTGTGAACGCGGGATCAATCCGAAGTGGATCACCCGTTCGTCGGAGTAGGGGAGGCGCAGGTTGGCCGCCTTGATCGGGTCGACATCGCCCACCAGGTCGGCGATGCTCACATCCGGCGTGGCGAGTTTTTCCACATAACGTTCGTCGCGGTGCAGCCATTCGATGGGTGTATCATCGCCTTTTTCGGCAATCAGGTCTTTGGCCCAGCGACTGATCGGCGCCAGCGGGTCGTCGTTGAGTTCGCTGCCGGCCACTACGGGAATGTATTCGTCCAGCAGGTTGACCAGCATGCGGGCGATACGCGTTTTGGCCTGTCCGCGCAGTCCGAGTAATAATATATTGTGTCGGCTGAGGATGGCGCGTTCCACATCTGGCAGTACAGTATCATCGAAACCGTAGATGCCGGGAAAGACCGTTTCCTTGTTTTGAATCCGGGAAATCAGGTTGGCGCGGAGTTCGTCTTTGACAGAACGGGGCTGGTAGCCGCTTTGTTTGAGAGCGCCAAGGGTGCTCAGTTGAGTTTGGACATTCATGCGCGTGAAACAGGGCAAGTGGCGATTTGTTTTTTCTGTGCAGAGAATGACAAACAATTTTTCTTGTCTGGCTTGGAAACGTGCATTCCTTCTCTACCTTTGCGCGCTGTCAGAAAAGGTGTTTAAACACTGTTTCTACGAGCAATGGAGACGTCAGATGTTTAGAGTTCATCTAAATAATTTGCTTTCTTAACACATTGTTTGGTGAAAATTCGCGTGTTGATACCTTTGCGCTGACAAAATGCTGACGAAAAGGTCGTCGTAGCGAATAGTTTCCGAAAAAATGGGCCTCCCGGCCACCATTGAGCAAATCAACTTCTACACAGATATGATGCTGAAACGCATTTGTTGGGTCTTTACATTCATGCTCGCCGCAACGCTAACCATGCAAGCGGGCCCGACCAAAGAAGCAGGCAAAGATTTATTTGTTGCCAACTGCGCCGCCTGTCACAACAAAAACATGAAGGACAACCTGACCGGCCCTGCGCTGGGAGGTCTGGAAGACCGCTGGGCAGCATATCCACGCAAAGACCTGTACTCCTGGATTCGCAATTCACAGGCTCAGATCGCCTCCGGCCATCCGCGCGCTACCGAACTGTGGGGTAAATGGAAACCTGTGGTGATGAACAGTTTCCCAGGCCTGACGGACGAACAAATCGAGAGCGTCATCCTGTACATCAACGACCAGTACACCAATGCTGGCAAAGTTGCTGTTGTTCCCGGCGCACAGGCTGATGAAAAAGGCAAGTCCTCTGAAATGCCCTGGCTGTTTATCGGACTGGCTACGATTCTCGGCTTGCTGGCATTTGCCCTGATGCGCATTGTCAACAACCTGCACAACGTTACCCGCGTGCAGGCTGGTCAATCGCCTATCAACAAAACGATGGCGCAAATCCTGACCACCAAAGGCGCTATCGCGTTCCTGGTATTTGCCGCTATCCTGATTTTCGGCCACAAAATGGTCGACAATGCTACCCGCATGGGCCGTACACAAGGCTATCAGCCTGATCAGCCTATCGCTTTCAGCCACAAACTGCACGCAGGTACCAATAAGATTGACTGCCAATATTGCCACGATTCGGCTCGCCGCTCGAAGCACTCGTCTATCCCCGGCACTAATACCTGTATGAACTGCCACGCGGCTGTGAAAAAAGGAACAGTCACCGGCACGCGCGAAATCACGAAAATTTACGCATCCATCGGTTTCGACCCGATTACCAATAAGTATATCGACGGCTACGAAAACTGGACGGAAAAACAGGTGGAAGACCTGTATAAAAAGTGGATTGGACAGGAATATATGTCTGAAAAATCCCTGACCGCCATGGATGAAGGCGCCCGCAGCGAAGTAGAACTTCAATGGGATGGCATCGTGAAAGCGCTGAAAAACGACTCCAACGGCAAAATTCAGGGCCCAATCGAATGGACGCGCATCCACAACCTGCCCGATCACGCCTACTTCAACCACTCTCAGCACGTGTCGGTTGGCCAGATCGAATGCCAGAAATGCCACGGTCCGGTTCAGGAAATGGAAATTGTATACCAGTACTCTACCCTTGGTATGGGCTGGTGTATCAGTTGCCACCGCGAAACAGAGGTCAAATTCAAGGACAACGACTACTACAAACAATACGAGCGCTACCACGACGAACTGAAAAGCGGCAAACGCGAGAAAGTTACCGTCGAAGAAATCGGTGGCCTGGAATGCCAGAAATGCCACTATTAATGATGAAGGATGAATGATGAATGATGAATATTTTTACCATCATACATTGTTCAATTTCATCACATTAAAACAATATCGAAGATCTTTTGAAGGGGTGAATGAGGGCTCTAAATCGGCATTCATCATTCATCATTCATCATTCATCATTCAATAATATGCACCACGATAACGGTATTTGGGTAAGCACCGAAGATTTGATGCGGGAAGAGTCCTTTCTGCAATCGGCGGAAAAAGAGTTTGCGATCGAAAATATCGATCAGACCGATGGCAAATGGGAAACCAATCGCCGCGACTTCCTGAAACTCCTGGGCTTCGGCCTCGGCGCAGCCACAGTGGCTGCCTCCTGCCAGATTCCGGTTAAAAAAGCCATTCCGTACGTTACCAAACCCGACGAAATCGTACCGGGCGTGGCCAACTACTTCGCTTCTTCCTTTGTCAATGGCGGCGACTACTGCGCCGTACTGGTAAAAACCCGCGAAGGCCGCCCGATCAAAATCGAAGGTAACTCACTGAGCGGCATTACCGGTGGCGGTACCAGCGCCCGCGCACAGGCTTCCGTATTGAGCCTGTACGACACGCGCCGTATCCAGTTTGCCGGCAAGGTGAGTGATGGTTCGGTTGAAAAAATGGAATGGGCTGCGCTCGACCGCGAACTCAAATCCAAACTGGCTACAGGTGGCCCCGTTCGTATCATTGCCAATACGATCATGAGCCCGACGGCGAAACTGGCCCTTGGTGAATTCGTTGCCAAATACCCGAATACACAGGTCATTTCTTACGACCCCGTATCCAGTGCTGCACTCGTGGAAGCCAACAAACAATCATTCGGCGCCGCAGTGATCCCTTCTTTCAAATTCGATGCTGCTGATGTAATCGTATCTTTTGGAGCCGACTTCCTTGGCACCTGGATCAGCCCTGTTGAATATGCTCGTGCTTACGCTAAAAACCGTAAAATCACGGCTAAAGGAGGTAAAATGTCGCGCCACTATCAAGTGGAAAGCCACATGTCGCTCACCGGCTCCAATGCCGACAACCGCGTGATGATCAAACCCAGTGAAATGGGCGCGGCCATCGTGGCTCTGTACAACGAACTGGCTGGTACTTCCGGCGGTCCGAAAGTAGGCGACAAAGCCGCGGCAGCCATCAAGAAAATCGCCAGCGACCTGCGCAACGCACGTGGCAAGTCGCTTGTAGTGAGCGGCTCCAACAATGTGGCAGAGCAGGTGATCGTCAATAAAATCAATGATATTCTTGGTAATATCAATACAACGGTCGACTTCACCCGCCCGTCGTACCAGCGTCAGGGCGACGAGCGCGCGCTGAGCGGACTGATCGCTGAAATGAACGCAGGCCGCGTACAGGTAGCCCTTGTGTGGGGCGCCAACCCAGCCTGGGAACTGCCGCAATCGGCTGATTTCAAAGCGGCTTTTGCAAAAGTACCAGTGCGTGTTTCTTTCAATACCGTACTCGACGAAACAACGCTGCTGTGCAACTACGCTGCTCCGGCACACCACCAACTGGAATCGTGGGGCGACGTGGAGCCAAAAGCAGGTTATTTCAGCCTGATTCAGCCTACCATTGCTCCGCTGTTCGAAACCCGCCAGGCAGAACATTCCCTGTTGGAATGGGCCGATAGCACCAACCTGAACCGTCAGGACGAGCAACCATACTACCAATACCTGAAATCGCACTGGGCCAGCGACTTGTTCCAGGGCCAGTCGAAATACAGCACGCCTGCCGCTTTCTGGGATATGAGCCTGCACGATGGCGTGTATGAAAAACCGGCTGGAGATCTGCCCAGCGCTGCTGCATTTGCTGGTACAGTAGATGTAAATGCCGTTACAAAACCATCGGGTGCTGAACTGGAAATTTCCTTCTACGAAACCGTCAACATCGGTGGCGGCCAGTACGCCCACAACCCATGGCTGCAGGAAATGCCTGATCCGGTGAACCGTACCGTTTGGGGCAACTACCTGAACATCCCGGTTGAATCCAATGGCAAAGACCAGATCAATGGCTGGAAAGGCCTCGTCGACGGCGATCAGGTAGAAGTGGAAGTAAACGGTCAGAAACTGACCTGCACCGTTGTTCGCAACTTCGGCCAGCCGCAAGGCACGGTTTCCATCGCCCTGGGCGGCGGCCGTGAAGCCGGTGGTTGCGGGGTTACTTACGGCACCAATGTCAATCCTGCCCTCAAAGTTGAAAACGGATTTATCCAATATTACTCTTCCGATGTAAAGGTTTCGGACAAAACAGGCGTAGATAAACACTTCGCCTGCGTGCAGCACCACCACACGCTGGGTGTGCACAGCAATGCCGACGCCAACCACAACATCGACGAAGCAGAATACTTCCAGGGCTCGTTGACCAAACGCTCCATTATTTTCCAGACCAACCTGAAAGATTTGCAGGAACTGGAAGAAAAAATGGTGGAATTCCACGAGGAGGCAGCACACCTGAACTCGCAAACACTGTACCCCAGCACCGACGAATGGTTTAAAACCGGCCTGAAATGGGGTATGTACGTCGACCTCAATTCCTGCATCGGTTGCGGCGCCTGCCAGGTAGCATGCGTGAGCGAAAACAACACCCCGATCGTAGGTAAAAAAGAGGTGGCCCGCCACCACGAGATGACCTGGTTGCGTATCGACCGCTATTTCTACGGCGATATCGAAAACCCGAAAGTGGTGTACCAGCCGATGATGTGCCAGCACTGCGACAACGCGCCTTGCGAAAACGTTTGCCCGGTGTCGGCTACCACGCACTCGATGGAAGGCCTCAACCAGATGGCATACAACCGTTGCATCGGTACGCGCTACTGCGCCAACAACTGCCCTTACAAAGTACGCCGTTTCAACTGGCTCGACTATACTACTGCCGACGTTTGGCCGGCGAACGAAGAACGCGTATTCCATGTGGAAGGCGATGACAAACCGTTCTATGCCGACAACCTGACGCGTATGGTGCTCAACCCGGATGTAACGGTTCGCTCGCGCGGTGTGATTGAAAAATGCTCTTTCTGCGTACAACGCATTCAGGAAGGCAAACTCACTGCCAAACGCGAAGGCCGCGCAATCATGGACAACGACGTGCGCACGGCTTGCCAAACGGCTTGCCCGACCGGCGCAATCGTGTTCGGCAACCTGAACAACCCGGAAAGCGAAGTCAACAAAAAAGCCAAGGCTGCTGCAGAACTGGCGTACAAAGTGCTGGAAGAAATCAACGTTCGCCCGGCAGTAAGTTACTCTGCAAAAGTCACCAACACCAACGAAGAACTCTTTTCTTGAATGTGTTGATGAAGGTTGATAAGGGTTGATGAAGGTTGATATTCATCGACTCGAAAGAGATCGATTCCTGCTTTACCGAGCAGAAAAATATCAACCCTCATCAACCCTTATCAACCCTCATCAACACATTACAGAACATCGTTCATAATTAATAAACGATTATGTCTCAAGCAGTAGCGCCAGTTCGGCACGTATTGATTACAGGGAACAAATCCTACCACAACATCACGGAGGATTTGTGCGTACCCACAGAAAAAAGCCCGACCCGCGAGTGGATCATCGCCTTCGCATTGTCGGCGGCTTTTCTTGGACTGTATGTTTTTGCCATCTGTTGGACAGTATGGAAAGGGATCGGCGAATGGGGCGCTAACCGCACCATCAACTGGGCCTGGGATATCACCAACTTCGTTTGGTGGATCGGTATCGGCCACGCCGGTACACTCATCTCGGCCATCCTGTTGTTGTTTCGCCAGCGCTGGCGTACGGGTGTAAACCGTGCGGCAGAGGCTATGACCATTTTCGCCGTTATTTGCGCCGGTCAGTTTCCGATCTTCCACATGGGTCGCGTTTGGCTGGCGTTCTTCATCTTCCCCTTCCCGAATACGCGCGGGCCGCTGTGGACGAACTTCAACTCACCGCTGCTGTGGGACGTGTTCGCTATCTCGACCTACTTCTCCGTATCGCTGCTGTTCTGGTACACAGGCCTCGTGCCTGACCTGGCTACAGTGCGCGACCGCGCTTCGGGCTTCCGCCGTAAAATGTACGAGTTTTTCTCGTTCGGCTGGACGGGCAGCGCCAAACACTGGCAACGCTGGGAAGCCCTGTCGCTCGTTCTGGCAGGTATTTCCACCCCGCTGGTACTTTCTGTACACACGATCGTATCCTTCGACTTTGCGACTTCGGTGATTCCCGGTTGGCACACCACGATTTTCCCGCCTTACTTCGTTGCGGGCGCCGTGTTCTCCGGCTTCGCCATGGTACAAACGCTGATGGTAATTACCCGTAAAGTACTGAAACTGGAAGATTACATTACGATCAACCACATCGAGTCGATGAACAAGGTAATCGTACTGACCGGTACGATTGTAGGGGTTGCCTACCTCACCGAGTTGTTCATTGCCTGGTACTCCGGTTATATCTACGAGCAATTTGCTTTCTACAACCGCGTATTCGGTATCTACTGGTGGTCGTACTTCGGTATGATGTTCTGCAACGTGGTAAGCCCGCAGTTGTTCTGGTCGCGCAATATCCGCCGCAGCATCTGGTGGACATTCTTCCTGAGCATCGTAGTAAATATCGGTATGTGGTTTGAGCGCTTCGTCATCATCGCCACCACACTGGCACGTGATTACTTGCCCTCTTCCTGGAGTTACTATCGCCCAACCTGGGTGGAAATCTCCATCTTTACCGGTACCCTGGGTCTGTTCTTTACATTGTACCTGATCTTTACCCGCGTAGCGCCCGTAGTGGCCATTGCCGAGGTAAAATCGATCCTGAAAGTAGCAGGTGATCAGTACATCGGCCCCGATGCCAAGCACGACGGCCATGGCAAATCGCACGGCAAATCGACGGAAAAGAAAGAGGCAGAACACTAAGGATTGTTGTTGGCCCATTGCCAGACAACATGCATCAAACAAAAAAACAATTTATCATTGCTAATTCATCCATCTGAATATGGCTACTGAAAGTAAGAAAGTCCTGTACGGCCTGTATAACGACGAGGAAGACCTCAAAGGCGCTGTGAAAACAGCCAATGCGGCTCACCTCGACATCCTGGATGTGTATACACCGTTTCCGGTGCACGGACTCGATCCGATTCTCGGGCTGAAAGAAAGCCGCCTGCACTATCTGGGTTTTATATATGGCGCTATCGGCGCCTCGTTCGGGTTTCTGACCATGACCTGGGTGTTTACCCGCGATTGGCCCATCGTATTCGGTGGTAAACCTTACTGGTCGGTGCCTGCTTTCATTCCGATCACTTTCGAAATGACGGTATTGTTTGCCGCATGGGGCATGACCATCACTTTCTACACCATTTGTGGAATGTGGCCGGGCGTAAAGGCTAAATCGCTTGACAATCGTATTACCGACGATAAATTTTGTCTCGCTTTCGACGTGACAAGTGCCACTGACAATGATGTAGACAAACTCAAAGGGTTTTTCAGCCAAAGCCATGCGGCAGAGGTGAATGTGAAAACGTTGGATTGATAAGGGTTGATGAAGGTTGATAAGAGTTGATGAGGGTTGATATTCAGCCACTCGATGAATGTAAATTCAACCCTTACCACGAGCCTCTATTCATCAACCCTCATCAACACTTATCAACCCTCATCAACTTAATCAACCCTCATCAACCTTCATCAACACTTATCAACAATAAGATAATCAATGAAATACGTAATTGGTGTTATTCTCGGCATCGCTTTATTCGCCTGGCTTTTTTCCTTGTGCTCGCCGGCGGGTAAAAACAAAACCGGGCACGAGTACATGCCGGATATGTACCACCAGGTGGCTTACGAAGCCAACCAGTACAGCGCATACTATTGGAACCACTGGGACGATAAAAGCGTGCGCCACAAGGCAGAACTGTCGCAGCCACGTGGTAAAGTGGCTGGTACCATTGCACGTGGCATGACGGGCGTGTACTACAATGGCCCGCTTGCACTCGATGTGGTGCGTGGAAAAAATGCACCGAATGCCATCGCTGCTCCAGTGAACGGTGAATCGCCCTTCTATTACGAAAATACGGAGGCTGATCGCGCTCGTTGCGAAGACGAAATGACGGGCAATCCGTTCCCGATTACCCAGGCAGGCCTGGATCGTGCCAAACCGCTGTACAACACCTATTGCGGCATTTGCCACGGCGAAAAAGGCGACGGACAGGGCTGGCTCGTTACGATGCCGGACAGCAAATACCCGGCACAGCCCAAAAATCTGATCGGCGACGATATAATCGGCGCTGGCAACGGTCGCTACTACTTTGCGATTATGTATGGTAGAAACGTGATGGGCGGCTATTCCGACAAACTCTCTTTCGAAGAGCGCTGGCAGGTAATTCACTATATTCGTTCGCTGCAGGCCAAATCCAAAAGCCTCGAATACGGTGAAAAAGCCAATACCCTGAGCAATATCGAGCAACCTGCACACGGCGCCGCTTCCGGCCCCGCACGTGCTGGCCATACCGTAATTGTGCCGCAGTAATATGCGTGTGGATGAACCAAACCGCCTGAAACCCAACTATTTCTACATCAAAATTTATCAGGTTTTACCTGAATTTGCGATATGAATCTGACCAATACGCAATTTGTATTTCAAAGCAAGACCAAAAGCGTCCTGATCGGCGGTATGGTACTGGGCGCTCTGTGCCTTATTTTGACATTCATCGGCGACGATGAATACCATACGCGGTTCTGGACGAACTACCTGCACAACACGGTGTTTTTCACGGGCATCGCCTTCACGTCGATGTTCTTCCTGTCAGCCCAAATTACGGCATTTGCAGGCTGGGACTCGCTCGTAAAACGTGTGTGGGAATCCATGAGCCAGTTTATGATGGTAGGGCTCGCACTGGTAGCCGTTCTGGTTATCGGAGTATGGGGGCATTTCCACCACCTGTACCACTGGAACACACCGGGCATCACCGACCCGAGCAGTCCTATTTATGACCACATCATTGCGGGCAAATCGGGCTTCCTCAATGCAGGCTGGTACACCCTGGGCACCCTGGGCTTCCTGGCAGTATGGTTCTTTTGGTCGTACAAACTGCGTCAGGCTTCCGTAGAACAGGACACAGAAGAGACAGCATCCCTGTCGTACTACAAGAAACAGCGCAAATGGGCTGCTTCTTTCCTCCCACTGGGCGGCTTCCTGAGCACAGTCTTTATCTGGCAATCGGTTATGTCGATCGACCCGCACTGGTACAGCACCATGTTTGCATGGTACTCTATGATTTCCATGTGGCTGGGCGGCTTGTCAATGACAGTTATGCTGATCATTTACCTGAAATCTTTGGGTTATCTCGAGTACGTTACCCGCGATCACCTGCACGATATTGGCAAATACCTGTTCGGTATTTCCGTTTTCTGGACTTATCTGTGGTTCGACCAGTTCATGCTGATCTGGTACGCCAACAACGGTGAAGAAACGATCTATTTCAAGGAACGTATGAATCACTATCCGGTGCTGTTCTGGGGCAACCTGCTGCTGAACTTCGTTACGCCGTTCCTGATTCTGATGCGCAATGACACCAAACGCAAGTTCGGTACCATGTTCTTTGTTGCACTGATCGTATTTTTCGGACACTGGTGGGACTACTTCTACATGATCAAACCGGGCGCTCGTATTGCAGCCCATGAAGCGAAGGAAATTTCCGAAGGCAAAGTGAAAACACACGAAGCCACTTCTTTGGAAAAAGCCGCAGCCGAACCAAAAATGTCGACTACTGAAGCGCAAAGCGACACGGTCGCCGCAGCCATGCACGCTGCTGAAGACGGTGCTGCCGCTGCACACCATGAAGAAGCCGCCGCACATGCTGCCGCACCGGCCGAAACACACGAGGCCGCCGCACATGGCGGAGAGGCACATGGTGAGGCTGCACATGGGGAAGGTGAACATGGAGAAGAACACGGTCACGAAGGCGATAAATCCTTTAAAGCAGGATTCACGCTGCCCGGTTTCCTCGAACTGGGTACCATGATCGGTTTCCTTAGCCTGTTCCTGTTCTTTTTCTTCAACAAACTGAGCAGCGCTTCACTGGTTCCGTGGAAAGATCCGTATCTGGAAGAAAGTATGCACCACGAAACGGGTGCGCTTATCAATACTGAAGTGGAAGAAAATCAAGGACACGATGATCATCATTGATTTGGATGTCGTTATATGATTTGGTGTTTTAGTGTTTTAGTGTTTTGGTGTTTTTGAGGTGCTTCGCTTGGGGCTTTTTAGTAATAATGCCGCGATTTATCTAAAAATCAAGAGCAACGCACCCCAAAAACACTAAAACCCAAAAACACTAAAACACAAAATCAAAAAAACACCAAAAACGCCAAAAACATACAAACAATAACACCTTCGGGTTAGTTAAAGGAATAAAACTTTATCAATGACAGGGCTTATTATAATTCTCTGCGTTATCCTGATTTCCATTGTTTTGGTTCAAATCGGGAAAGTAATGGAACTCACCAGCCAGATCAAAGGTGAGCAGGAAGTACTGCGCGACAACAGCAAATGGAATGGCTGGCTTTCACTGGCTTTCATGGTTGTTTTCCTGGTGGGAGTAGTCGTGTCTGCATGGGCATATCGCAACGAAATGATGGGTTACGGCCCACACCAATCGGCATCCGAACATGGCAGCAAACTCGACAGCCTCTTTGCATGGACGCTGTTTTTCACCGGTATCGTGTTTGTCATCACGCACATCATGTTGTTCTGGTTTGCCTATAAATACCGTTGGCAGGCTGGCCGCAAGTCGCAATTCGTTTCACACGACAACCGCCTGGAAATGATCTGGACGGCTATTCCGGCTGTGGTTATGACTTTCCTCGTTGTGCGAGGCCTCGATGCCTGGAATACGGTAATGGCCGACGTGAAGCCTGATGAGGATTACATGGAAATCGAGGCTACCGGACAACAGTTCAACTGGGTCATCCGTTACCCGGGCCCCGATGGCAAACTCGGTACGAAAAATTACAAACTCGTCACTGCCAACAACCAGATTGGTATGGACTTCAACGACCCCAAAGGTTGGGATGATGTGATGCCAGGCCAGGAACTCCTTCTTCCTGTAGGTAAAAAAGTGCGCGTTCGTATCACCGCCAAGGATGTGCTGCACAACTTTTTCCTGCCGCATTTCCGCGTAAAAATGGACGCTATTCCAGGTCTGCCGACGTATTTCGTGTTTACACCGATCAAAACAACTTCGGAGTATCGAAACGAACTGCGCAAGTATCCCGAATACAATGTCCCGGCCGATCCAGCCGATCCAACTGGCCCGAAACGCTGGGAAAAATTTGAGTATGAGTTGGCCTGCGCCGAACTTTGTGGAAAAGGCCACTACTCGATGAAGCGGATTTTCCGCGTGGTATCACAGGAAGAATTTGACGAATGGTATAAAAAACAGGAGTCATTCTACTTCACGCAGATCCGCGACAAAGACGAAGACCCGAACAAAGGCAAGACCCTGGATGTTGAAGTGGGCATGCGTGCCAAGGCTTTCAGCGAAAGCGTGAAAACCGCAGTAGAATCGGCGGATGCTAATGCTAAAACGCTGGTACTCAAGCACGTTAATTTTGAAACAGGCTCTTCAGCGCTTACTGCTGACAGCCGGTACGAACTCGATAACCTGGTGACGGCCATGACTACTTATCCGTCGCTCGTGATCGAAGTAGCAGGACATACCGACAACGTCGGAGATCCAGCCGCAAATTTGACCCTGTCGGGCCAGCGCGCCGCCTCCGTTGCAAAATACCTCACAGACCGTGGCATTCCGGCCAGCCGCCTCCGCCCACGCGGATACGGCGACACCAAGCCAGTGGCTGAAAACGACACAGAAGAAAATCGTGCCAAGAACCGCAGAACGGAGTTCACTATTTTGACTTCTATCTAAGCGGACGGGACTATTCCCTCTTGTCAATTGTAATGCATTTTTGAAGCACACCTGACCCTATAAGGTTGTACAATTCAAATCAATTTAAATTACCCGGATATGGCACAAATTGTTACCGCCGTTGAAACACTGGAAGAACAGTACACCCAGGAACTGGGATACGATGATCATTTCCACGACCATCACCACGGCGATAAATTTCAGTCAAATTTCCTGACGCACTACATTTTCAGTACTGACCACAAGATGATCTCGCGTCAGTTCCTGATTACCGGTATTTTCTGGGCATTTATGGGGGCGGCGATGTCGATCGTTTTCCGTCTTCAACTGGGCTTTCCGGAAGCGGATATGGCCTGGCTGAAACCTATCCTTGGAAAATGGATTCAGGTGAATGATGCCGGTATCGGCAAACTCGACCCGGAATTTTACTATTCGCTCGTTACCATGCACGGTACGATTCTGGTATTCTTCGTACTGACAGCCGGTCTGAGCGGTACTTTCTCCAACCTGCTGATTCCATTGCAGATCGGCGCGCGCGACATGGCGTCGCCCCTGCTGAACTGCTTCTCCTACTGGGCATTCTTCCTGGCAGGTGTGGTACTGTTCCTTTCGCTCTTCCTGAGCACCGGGCCATTCTCCGGGGGCTGGACGGCCTATCCTCCTTTAAGTGCCTTGCCGCAAGCCTCTGATGGCTCGGGGGCGGGCATGACCATGTGGATTGTCGCCATGGCACTGTTTGTGGTGTCTTCTCTGTTGGGAGGTATCAACTATATCACTACCATCCTGAACCTGCGTACCAAAGGTATGAACATGTGGCGCATGCCGCTGACCATGTGGGCGTTCTTCGTAACGGCAGTATTGGGTGTTCTGTCTTTCCCGGTATTGTTGTCGGGCGTGTTGCTGCTGATGTTTGACCGCAGTATGGGTACGTCTTTCTACCTGAGTGAAATCGTGGTAGGCGGACAAATTCTCGACCGCATCGGCGGTAGCCCGATTCTGTTCCAGCACCTGTTCTGGTTTCTGGGCCACCCGGAGGTGTATATCATCATTCTGCCTTCTA
>JAIUPL010000025.1:0-12500 GCA_020160935.1 Bacteroidota bacterium
GAAACAAGCCCTGTCAATATCTTTTTTACTTTTGTACTCATAGCGAGTGTGATGTTATTTTTGAATGTTAGACTATCCAAAAATAGATAATTACACTCGCTTTTTCCCTTAAGTCAACGACATTGGGGTACAGGTGCTGGGCGACGGTCAGTTGTTTACGGGCAAGGTGTTTAAATCGGAGTGAGGGGGCTGTTGTTCGATATTCGGTGTTCGGTGTTCGATATTCTAAAATATCGAACACCGAACACCGAACACCGAATATCGAAGTGCCGCCGAAATAACCTCGGCTTACCTTGGCAGCCACTCAGGCACTTCGTAACCAGCCCATGACCATCGCCGCCGTCCTCGCCCGAAAAAACTGCTCACCCTTCTTCCTTTTTCACAAATTCCAGCCATTGCCGGGCCAGCAACTCCACATATTCTGTGAAAGTATCGGCGCCATGAATGGTGTAGAATGTGAATTCAGGCTGATCGGGTACAGGCGTTACGAAATTGAAATTATGATCTGTGGCGTACAACAATACCATTTCAGAAGCAATATCATACAGGGTACGATTACCGCTTGCTTCGAGGGCAAAAGTGACCATGCCTCTTGTTTTTAAGGGCTGATAACCCTGCTCCCGGCATAGTTCTTCATAAAACTTTGTTCGGCTGACCAATCCTGTTTCACAACGAGAACCGATGAACAGAAAATGATGATTTAAAGCCAGGTCTTTTTCATTGGAACCATAAGATTCGCGTATGCCCCCCATTTCGTTCAGTAAAATTTGATGTGAAGGAATGAAGGGTAAATCAAGGATGGGTTCTTCATTTTTACATAGCCAGCCACAGGGTTTTCTGTCTGCTCTTTCCCATGTATACAAGGTATGAAGTTCACTGTTTATGACAATGTTTCTTGCATGTGCGAGGGACAACAAACTGGATAGTTGAGGGAAAACCCGTTGAAACGCAGCGGAAATGGTAATGGGCCTTTCCGAAAGTTCGACTACGTGTTCCCAGCGAAAGAAAGGTTTTAATGCGGTTTGGAAATCAATGAAATTTTGGCTGTTCATTTAGTCATAATGATTGTTTTTTGACCATTGCCAGCCGCCTCACCCACAAAAAACTGCTCACCCTTCTTCCTTTTTCACAAATTCCAGCCATTGCCGGGCCAGCAACTCCACATATTCTGTGAAAGTATCGGCGCCATGAATGGTATAAAACGTGGGTTCAGGCTGATCAGGCACAGGCGTTACGAAATTGAAATTATGATCAAATGCGTATAACAATACCTTGCCGGTTGTGGGGTCATACAACGTGCGGTTACCATTCCCTTCTATTACAAATGTGATGAGATGATCGGTGGGTAAGGGAGTGTAACCACATTGTATACACCAGTCTTCATAAGCGATTTTTAAATCTCCCAATCCGGCTTCACAACGAGAGCCTGTAAAAAGGAAAAATTGACATAAAGCAAGGTCTTTCTCATCAGATCCGTAGGATTCCTGAATGCCGCCCATTTCTGACAACAAGATTCGATGCTCTGGAATAAAAGATATATCCAATCGCGGTTCTTCCACCTTGCACAACCAGCCACAATTAGCCCCGTCTGTTCTGTTCCAGGTATAAAGAATATGAGGCTGATCATTTGCATGTATGTTTAATGCCTCGGCACTGTTGAGCAGGCGACTTAAAAGCGGAAATTGGTGCTGAAAAAGATCAGATAACTGTATGTTCCTGATGGATTTTTCCTCTACCCGATACCTGTGAAAAAAACCAGGGAAGTTTTTTTGAAAAGAAATAAAACCGGGGTTATTCATTTTGTAGTATTCTGTTCGTGGTCTTTGTCGGCGTCCTCGCCGACAACAAAATCGGAGTGAGTGGCCCGGTGTTCGATATTCGATATTCAGTGTTCGGTGTTCGATATTTTTTAAATTTCGAACACCGAACACCAAACACCGAATGTCGAAAGGCTGCCGCAACACCCTTGCCTTACCTTGGCAGCCACTCAGGCACTTCGTACACAATACCCGTCATACCGGCGGCTTCCATTGCGTTTTTGAGGCGCTCGGAAACGTAGAAGCCTAATCCATAGCCATTAAACCTGAATACATCACAGGTGATTTTTTCTGCATGTATTACAGATTGGTGTATGCTCAATTCATATTTATTTTTAGCAAATTGGCGTTCCCTGGTATTTTTAAACTGTTCAAAATTGGTTTCTCCCGATCCGGTAGTACGTTGAAATATCGTGTTTTGCCAATCAATGTAGTCGTCAGACCTAGGCCAAAGAAAATAAACTAAATGGTAATCAAGTGTATTCCCCTGTGCTTCAACAGACACAGGGAATTGTTGATATTCATCCATTTGGAATGACCTCATAAGTTCATATAGCCTATCAGAGATAAATAGATAATTTATTTCCAATGCGGCTCCATTACCAACCCAGTCATTCGCTTTGGCTCGGCTTGCCAGGTTAAATTTTGGGAAAACAACATCATCTCTAACACTTCCGCTAAGCGGGGTGTTGACAAAACTTCTTTCTCCCCAATAATCAATTGACCAGGGCCAGGATACTTCAACTTGTGGGTAATAGCCAATTTCGGCAATTTCAGCATTGTGCGCTAGTTTGAAAAGTTTAAGCATGTTATGGAACACTTGGGATATTTACCCGCTGGCGCCGAGGTTGCCTTAACCCAAGCAGTTGGCATTGGGCAGCCATAGTGACGGCGGAAAAAAATACCGGCGCAACTTCGAAGTCGCGCCGATATTGGGAAAACTACTCCACTACTTCATACTTTACGCCTTTAATATTCGCCGCTTCGAGCGCACTTTTAAGCCGTTCCGAAACGAAATACTCATAACGAAGGCGATAAAGCCTGAAAAAATCCACATCAGAATTTTCCAGAAAAACCAGTTTGCTGGCTTTGACCCGCATAGGGGGATCTGCCTGTATAACTTGTTGATCCAACTGGAGGTAGATTTCGTATGAGGCGAGCGAAACGGATGCCTCACCCGCGTCATTCAGAACACCGCTTAAAATAAATTCCGACTTCTCAAAATCGACAAACCTGTTGCCATCTCCTACAAAATGAAAAAAATGGTAAGGATAGTCTTTTTTGCGATAGCGTACGGTAGCAGGAAAGACCTGGTATTCATCTATTGTGAATTCAAGAAGCGTATTCAAAAATTTGGAATCAATAATCAAACCGCTATGTGTGTTTACAGGTATTGCATCAACAAGATTAGCTCGCTTATAATTATACTCGATTACAAGCGCATTAAGCTGTGGTGCCTCCTTAATTTCTCCGATTGCAGGAATTTTCCATGCAGAGTTTGGTGCATTATGGCTATTCCCAGGGCTCATAGTATGTGCCTCAGAAAATGAGTAGGGATTGTATCCTATTTTATAGTATTGCATAACTAATTACCACCAGTCTGGTTTAATGCCTAAACTTGAAGGCCAACTTCCAGAGCCGAAAGATAGTGCATTGACGTGAGTAGTTGGATGAGATACAATAATTTCCCGAACTGCCGATTGTAGTTTTGTTAGTTCATTATAGGCTTGCTGTGGTGTCATATTTGGTCCTAGTTGCGTGTGAATATTATCAAGTTTTTGTCTAATTGCCAAATTGTAATCAGGGTGTGCATTGAAGGAACCACTTTCCGCTACGTGATAGTCTTTATGAATTGAAATCCCATTAGGAATATCATTCATGTGCCAGGGGGTGTCTCCGTTGATTTTTGCCGCAGATTGAACTACTTCTGAAGATCTATGTTCCCATGGAATAATGTGATGAGCATGGTGATTAGCAGGGGGCTTAATAACTGTTCTGAGTTGTTTGCGTGCAGCCTCACCATTTGCTGCAAAAAGGACAATATTGTCTACCAATTTCCACACCAAGCGAGATTTAGTGCCTGAAGCAGTGACGACTTTAGTTACATACTTCGCCCCTGTACTATACCAGCCAAATACAGGGATAGCTGAGGCAAAAGAAGTTCCTGCATTGATAAAATCATATTCATAGGTGTAAAGCACTCCATTGACGATATCGCAAACCACTCCGACACCAGTTGGCTCTAAGCCACCAACATCAAGTAGAAGGTGTAAGTTGTCTTTCAATACAGTAGTAGTAGCAGTAAACCATACTTCAGCATCACTCATTCCTGGGTTGAGTGCATGTATTCGACATGCCTCTAACCATACTGACATGATGAATGACAGCCCTGGATCAGAAAAATTTTCGTTAGCGATACATTCGGGATGGCTTTGCAAAAAAGCCTGGTATTCCTGACTGTACAGGTTCACTGGTGCGGGTAGGTTTATAAAATCAATACTTGTCCTGATAATCTTTGCAGATTCAGCACTGTAATTATTTTCTTGCAAGAACCCGGATATAAGAACAAATAAATCAGTATGTCCTGTTAACCATTTGGCTTGGCTTGAATTCAACTGGCACTCAAAAACAATTTTTCTAAAAGTTTGGCAATACTCCCCTTCATCTAATGAGTTGTGCGGGTCGTTCGGCTCTCCCTGCGTCTCCCCTTGTATGGTACCATTGCCCGGAGGTGTGGGAAACTGGGTACAAAAATCCAGCAGCAACGGTATCAGATTCGGGTTGGCCAGCAAATGATAATATTCCTCTTGAGAAAGGGAGAATTCTTTGTAATATTCCTTAAGTTTTTCTGCCAATTCCACAGTAAACCCGGCTGGAAGTACCCCTCCATTGACAATAAAAACATCTACCGGAATATTTTGAGTAAGAATGTCGGTGAAATTGGGCGGAGGGGTGCCGGAGCCACCACCGGGCCCACCACCCGGGCCGCCACCGGGGCCACCCCATGTAGTAGGGCCGCCGCCGCCGCCACCACTGGGGCCGCCGCCCCCAATGGTTTCGCAGTTGGTATAGGTAACAACCAAGGTAGTACAATTGACTTCGGCAAGTGGGCAACACTCGCGCTCCGTCCAGCAAATTATCCATAGTTCGTTGAAATCAATGCAGTCGACGGTAGGATCGGATCGTTCTTCCAGTTCCTCTTTGTTGACAGAAGTAACAGTCACCGTGTCGATTTGCTCCACAGGCACGCCATTTTCGGTTACAAATCCGTATTTGTAATTGTAATCGAGGTCGAAAAACAGGAACTCGCCCGAAAAATTCGCAAGCGAGAGGTTGTTGCTGTTTGTAGCATAATAGGCAGAATCGGCATGGTACATCAGCAATTCGCCGTTGATCACCTCGGTGCTGTCTTTGCTCAGCAGCATGACCACATTGGCCCGGTTGCCGTAGTTTTTCTTGATCAGCGAGTCGCGTTGTAGCGGAACGATCACAATCTCTTTACCCGACTGTGCGTGGCCGGGCAGTGCTTTTTCCCAAGCCGGCTGAATTGGAACGATAATTTTTTCGTCTTCTTCTCCAAAGTTGGCCGTTTGTGGCCGCCTGGCAAACCAGTCCTGGGCTTCCGACACGGAAATAGGGCGCTAGGAAGGATTGCTTTCGGAATTTCCGATGGTAAATTCTTTTTTGCAACCCCACATCAGGGCCATCACCATCAGCAGAGCCTGAAGGAGCGTAATTCGTTTGTTTCTGAGCAAATTTCTCATAGGGAATACGTTTTTTAAGTAGTTCGTTTTTAAAATTGGTATTCCCAAATGTATACCTGTGCAAGCGCCACGCTTCTGATTCGGCTTTCCGCTCATCGGCAATTTTTTTGCCGATGAGCGGAAAGTTTGAAAGAAAAGAATGTACTTAGCGTTCTGAACATCCATTAAACACCTGACTCCTTCATTTATGATCACCGGAAAACACCTCAGGCGCTACAGGTATTTTTGCAATTACAAGCAAGCATATATTGCCGCCAAAATGAATATCAGCGTACGGACGTATAGAAAAATAGAAAACGAGGAAATACCGCTTACGCCCGAACGAAAAACGCTGGCGCTCAAAGCGTTTCATACCACAGAACAAACCCTGCTGCAACTGGAAGAGCATGCATCCGGAACACTGAATGTTGCTACACCCACGGCAGACATGGAGTGGTTTGTGAGGGCTTTGAAAGAAAAAGAAACCCAAATAAGGCAAAAAGAGGAAGAAATACGATTGCTGAAACACCAACTGGATCGGGCCCGCCTATAAATTCTTCCGCTCCCCACAGCGCATTTCCCCTCAATCTTTATTTACTTTGCCCACTGTCATGCCCCGGCATGACACCTTCTGTTTTTACATTCTTTCAAACAAACCAGCATTATGCAAAAACTGCTTTACCTCCTGCTTTTCATGGTGGTGGCTGCGCCGTCGTCGTACGGCCAGTTCCGCATCCTGTTTGTCGACGACAGCGGCGACGCTTTTGGCAATACCCAATACCTGGCTTCAGCGTTCGATTCACTGGGCTACGAAACGGTGTATTTCGATGCCTACGCGATCAATGAAGGCCCCAGTGTAGATGAAATGAATCAGTATGACCTCGTGGTGTGGCACGCCTCATCCTGGGGTACCGGCCTTGTTTTCTGGGATTATGCTGACACGGACAATCCCGAACTCATTCAGTACCTGGCGCAGCCGGAAGCCAATTTGTGGCTCATCGGCAACGACGTGATGTACGACCGCTACCTCGGCGCGCCGTACACCTTCCAGTCCGGCGATTTTGTGTACGACTATCTTGGCATTTCCAAATACGATGTGCAGTCGTATGCCGACGATGGCGGCTTCGGCGTGCCGCTGGTGACGCCTTCGGCTGGTCAGCCCATTTCCGGATTGTCTGATCTTACCTGGCAATTCAGCACCCTGTGGTATGCTGACGGCTTTGAAATTCGCCCCGAAGCGCAGTCGATTTATGAATTTGGCGACAACACGTATTTGCTCGCAGGCAAAACCAGCGGCGTGTGGTTCCATCCCGCCGGTGGCGCGCGCGTGCTCACCTATGGCTTCGATCTCTCGCTGGCCAATAATTTTGACATGATCAAATCCAATATCGACGACGTGCTCACCTGGTGGCAGGCTGATGTAAGCGGCACCCACGCACCCGTGTTCGATCTGCAATCGGTGCAGGTGTCGCCCAATACTTTTTCCGATCGCTTGCAGGTGAAAGTGACGGCCCTCGAAACAGCGCCGCTCAGCGTGCAAATGCATAGCCTCGACGGCCGACTGGTGGCTTCTATTGCCAACCATGAAACGGCGGTGGCCGGCGAGGAAAAAACTTGGCAATGGCAGGCGCCAGCAGGTTTATCCAATGGACTGTACTATTGCAGTGTGCGGTCGGGTAAACAGGTGAAAACGCTGAAGGTGGTGCTGCAGCGCTGATTATGTGGCAGTGACAGGATAGAACCAGGGTTGAAACAGATTTTTGGCGTGACTCACCTGAAAAGATATTAAAAACAACAACAGCCGACCGGTATCGCTCCGATCGGCTGTCGCTTTTTATTACCTAACGCAACATCCGCGCAAATCCGTTCTTTATCTGTGCAATCCGTGTTTCCTATACACTCATCGGATCCGCCAGATCCGCTTCCACCTTGTATTTTTTCATAAAATCCTTCACGGCTTTTTCCGTTACCTTGCCCTGGCGATGCAGGAGCCGCACGGCCGAAAACGCGATGTATTTGGCAGAAATACCGAAGTAATCGCGCAGGCTTTCGCGGCTTTCGGAGAGACCGAATCCGTCGGTACCCAGTGCGATGAAGTCTTGTGGCATCCAGGGCGCCAGTTGGCCGGCTGTGAGTTTTACCCAGTCGTTGGCGCTCACAAACACCCCTTCCTCGCCTTTAAGGGCTTGCTGGATGTAAGGTGTTTTTTCTTTTTCGCCCGGGTGCAGCAGGTTCCAGCGGTCGCAAGCCACCGCGTCGCGGTAGAGTTCCGACCACGAAGTGGCGCTCCAGATGTCGGTGCTGACGCCTTCTTTTTCCAGAATTTCGGCTGCTTCCAGCACTTGTTTGATGATGACACCCGAACCGATCAGGTGGGCTTTCGCATTGCCTTTACTACCCGATTTTTTGAAACGGTAAATGCCGTGTTTGATGCCGTCTTCCACGCCTTTCGGCATTTCGGGCATCATCAGGTTTTCGTTGTACAGCGTGAGGTAGTAAATTTTGTTTTCGTTGTTGACGTACATGCGGCGCAGGCCATCCTGTACGATCACGGCCAGTTCGAAGGCAAATGCCGGGTCGTAGGTAATCACCGACGGGATCATTTGCGACATCAGGATGGAATGGCCGTCCTGGTGTTGCAGGCCTTCGCCGTTCAGCGTCGTGCGACCGGCGGTACCGCCCAGCAGGAACCCTTTGCACATCATGTCGGCCGCAGCCCACACCATGTCGCCTACACGCTGGAAGCCGAACATAGAGTAGTAGATGTAAAACGGTACCATCGGCAGTCCGTGCAGGGCGTAGGCTGTACCGGCAGCCGTGAAAGAAGCTGTTGCGCCGTCTTCATTGATGCCTTCCTGGAGCACCTGGCCCGTTTTGGATTCCTTGTATTTGATAACGGAAATGCCGATTTCCAGCGGTGTGTACAACTGGCCTTTCTGGTTCCAGATGTGTACGGAGTTGAACATCGGCTCCATACCGAAGGTCTGCGCTTCGTCGGGCACAATGGGCACGATGTATTTTCCGACAGCCGGGTTGCGCACCAGTTGCGTCATCACGTCGATCATGGCCGCTGTGGTGGAAAAGGCCTTTCCGGCGCTGGCCTCGCTGCCTTTCAGTTGCTTCTCGAAAGCGGAAAGGTCGGGCAGTTCGAATTTTTCGTATTTATCCGAGCGTTCGGGCAAGTAGCCGCCCAGTGCTTTGCGGTGTTCGTGGAGGTATTTAGTTTCTGGAGCATCAGGACCTGGGTACCAGAATTTGGCCGCTTTGGCTTCCTCGTCGGAAATCGGAATATTGTAGCGGTTTTTGGTTTCCACACGACTGTCGTCGCTCAGGTCTTTGGTCTGGTGGGCTTTGTTTTTGCCTTCAGCAGCCTTGCCCATACCGTACCCTTTCACCGTTTTGCAAATGATGGCAACGGGGCGTTTGGATTTCACAGCCCGATCGTAAGCGGCATACACTTTTTCGGCGTCGTGGCCACCGCGGCGCATTTTGGCGATTTGTTCGTCGCTCATGTCTTGTAGCAGGGCCGTGATGGTGGCACTGTAGGCATCTTCACCGATCAGCATTTTACGGATCAGGGCGCCGTCGTTGGATGATGCCATTTCCTGAAACTGTCCGTCTACCAGGCCTTCAAGGCGGGCGAGCAGGGCGCCGCTTTCGTCTTTGGCAAACAGGGCGTCCCAGTCGCTGCTCCACAGCACCTTAATAACCTCCCAACCTGCGCCGAAGAATTGGCGTTCCACTTCCTGGATCACTTTGGCATTACCGCGCACAGGGCCGTCGAGGCGCTGCAGGTTGCAGTGTACGACGAATATGACGTTGTCGAGGTTTTCGCGGCTGGCGAGGCCAATCGTGCCATAAATTTCCGGCTCGTCGATTTCACCATCGCCAATGAAATGCCACACTTTGCCGCCGTTTTCTGGTTTCAGGCCGCGGTTTTCGAGGTATTTCATAAACCTGGCCTGGTACAGCGCCGTCATAGGACCGAGGCCCATCGACACTGTAGGCGCCTGCCAGAAATGCGGCATGCGGCGCGGGTGCGGGTAACTGGATACGCCGCCCAGCAGTTCCTGCCGAAAATCGGCGATAGACTGCTGCGACAGTCGGCCTTCCCACACAGCGCGCGAGTAAGGGCCAGGGGAGGAGTGCCCCTGAATCATCAGCAGGTCGCCGCCATACTCGGCCGAACGTTTGCGGAGGAAGTGGTGCTGCAATACTTCCAGCATGGTAGCACTGGCAGCGTAGGTGGCGATGTGGCCGCCCAGCGCCAGGTCTTTATCCTGGGCCTGGAGCACCATAGCCTGTGCATTCCAGCGGATCACCTCTTCGATACGTTGTTCTATGGCAAGGTCGCCGGGGTAAGCGGGTTGATCTTCCGGCGCGATGGTATTGAGATAAGGGGTATTAAGGGCCGGGCCTCCGTTGCCTACGCCTTTGCGGGCCATGAGCGCGCGGAGCCGCTGGAAAAGTTCTTCGGTACGGGCTTTGCCCTGGCTTTCAAGTACTTCTTCAAGCGCTTCGAGCCATTCTTCCTGTTCGTTTTTCCAGTCTTCCTGAATTTGGATATCTCCCATTTCTGAAATCTAATAGTTGAGCGTATACAGTCGTTCGTTCGTTTTGGTGGCGCAAAAGTAGCATTTATAGTAGTGTACAGAACGACTTCAAATGAATTCTTTTGTAACACTGACGATCCTTGCCTATTGCCCCTTACTTGTTATTTTGCCCCTTGCCCTCTTGCCTTTTGCCCCTTGCTTGTTATTTTGCTCCTTGCCTCTTGCTTATTGCCCCTTGCTCTTTTCCCCTTGCCTCTTTTCTTTCAGTTCCTTTTGCAAAATAATCCGCACACTTCCGTCCATTCCCTGATAGGTGCCGATAATATCGAATCCGGACTGGATATTGAGGATAAGCATACTGCGCCAGCGGTTCATGGTTTTGGTTTGAATGCGCAGGTAACCTTGCCGGCGCGCCCATTCGTGCTGGTGCTGCATGAGCGCCTCCGCAATACCTTGCCGGCGGAATTCGGTGAGCACGCCCCCCAGCCATGAATAATAGGTGCCAGGGTCTTGCCGGTATCCGATTTTAAAACCGGCCAACTGCCCATCGGCCGTTTCTGCCAGTAAAACCAGCAAATCCGGGACAGTGTTTAGCCGCTCCTGCACCTTTTTGCCGGCGGGTTTGCCGAAAATGGCTTCATGCAAAAAGAAAACGGCCTGCCGGGTGGCATCATCCGGCAGGCCGTGTTTTTCCAGAATGCGTATCATTTGGCGATGAAAGAAATGGCGCAACCGCCGCCGGCCGCCAGTTGGAGCGACAGGTTTTGACCTTTGCGCACCTGTATTTTCCGGATATTAACAGGGTAGGGGTTTTTAAGCCAGTCGGCCCCGACGCCATCTTCATATATCGTGGCTTCGTACACTTTCCCGGCTTGCAGGAAATCGAGTTTGACGTTGAAATTGCGGGCATTTTCGTCGGTGATCGACCCGAGAAACCAGTTCTGCGTACCTTTTTGATGGCGCGCGATGGTCAGGTAATCGCCGATGGAGGCATTCAGCACCTTGCTGTCGCTCCAGTCGACCGGCACATCTTTAATAAACTGGAACACATCGAGGCGTTTTTCATAGTTCTCGGGCAGGTCGGCTGCCATTTGCAGTGGTGAATAAAGGGTGACGTACAGGGCAAGTTGTTTGGCCACCGTAGAATGTACGCGTTCCTTTTTATTGGGATCGAACTGATTTACCTCTATCTGGAAAATACCCGGCGTGTAATCCATCGGTCCGCCCAGCAGGCGAGTGAACGGCAGGATGGTTTCGTGTTCGGGCGGATTGCCGGCGCTCCAGGCATTGAATTCCTGGCCGCGGGCGGCTTCGCAGGCCAGCCAGTTGGGCCAGGTGCGTTGCAGGCCGCTGGGGCGCACGGGTTCGTGGGCATCCAGCATAATCTGGTTGCGGGCAGTGCGTTCGGCCACGCGCACGTAGTGGTTCACCATCCACTGTCCGTCGTGCCACTCGCCGCGGGGGATGATGCGGCCCACATAGCCGGTTTTTACGGAGTTCATGCCGTGTTTTTTCATGAAAGCATAGGCGTCATCCATCTGGCGCTCGTAACTGGGCACTGCGGCCGAGGTTTCGTGGTGCATGATGATTTTCACCCCTTTTTCTTTGGCATAGCGCGACAGTTCGTCGATGTCGTAATCGGGATAGGCTTTGGTAAAATCGAACACCTCGTCTTTCCATTTGCCAAACCAGTTTTCCCAACCCAGGTTCCAGCCTTCCACCAGGACGCCATCGAAACCGTGTTTGGCAGCAAAGTCGATGTACTTTTTGGTATTGGCTGTGGTAGCACCATGTTTGCCGCTGGGCTTGAGATTATCCTGAAAGGAAACGGCGCTTTGGCTACCCGCGTAATCCCAGGTGCTTTTGTTGACGTGCATTTCCCACCAGATGCCCACATATTTCTGCGGTTTGATCCAACTCAGGTCGCCTTCAATTTTGCAGGGCTCATTCAGGTTGAGGATCAGTTTAGAATTAAGAATGCCTGCTGCATTTTTTGCCAGCAGAATGGCACGCCAGGGCGAATGGAACGGTGTTTTATTAATCGACTTGATATTAGGGACGGCAGAAGGAATCAGATTTGCTTTGAAACGGAGGTCTTTCGGGTCGGCCATCAGGTGCAGGGCCGCAAAGTCGACGAGTGCCGCTTCTGCTATTACTATATGTGTACCATTGGCGGCCCGCATGGTGATGGGCGTTTGCACGGCATAGCGGTCTACAATGTGTTTGGTAGAAATGGAGGTCTCCTTTTCATAAGGTGTATTGTCGATGGCGCTGATTTTGCAAGTGGTGTACACGTGCTCGTTCGAGTCGTAGTCGCCGGGAATCCACCAGGCCGTGTGATCGCTGGTCATGGTGAATTCTGTCACCTCATCTGATATGGCAACTTC
>JAIUPL010000025.1:17500-86874 GCA_020160935.1 Bacteroidota bacterium
CCGGTGAAAAACTTTCCGAAGTAGCCCGCCTTTCCGTTTGTATGACCGGCGTACACGACGCAGAGAGTTGGCATCCGGCAGCCAAAAAAACGGTCGATTTTTATACCCTGAAATCCTATGTGCGCAACCTGCTCGCCCGATTGGGTGTGAGCGGTTTTCAGGAAACTGTACTCCAGGAAACGCCTTACCAGTACGCCTTGCAATACCACCGCGGACCGCAGGAACTCGTTCGTTTCGGCGCCGTACAGCCTGCTATTTTGAAAAAAATGGACATCAAAAACCCGGTGTTTTTTGCCGATTTCCATTTTGACAATATCCTCAAAGCAGTGGGCAACAACAAGATTCAGTTCAGCGAAATCAGCCGCTTCCCGACGGTGCGCCGCGACCTGGCGCTGGTGCTGAACCAGAACGTACCTTTCAGCGACATTGTAGCCCTGGCCAACAAAACGGCCAAAAAAATACTCAAGGAAGTGAACCTGTTCGACGTGTTCGAAGACACCACCAAACTTGGCGAAGGCAAAAAATCCTATGCCGTAAGTTTCGTTTTTGAAGACGCTGAAAAAACACTTCAGGACAAGGAAATCGACGCACTGACGCAACAACTCCAGCAGGCTTTCGAAAGCAAACTGGGGGCCGTTATCAGAAAATAAGCCGGCGCTTTTTCTCAAAACCTGTACGGTTTTTAAAACCTTACAGGTTTGCCGTAATCGAAAAGCGCTTTCTATTCATAACTCACACACAAAATGCTCAAAAAATGGAAATCATATCGATATTAATAGGACTTGCGATAGGAGGCGTAGTAGCCTGGCTGATAGCATCCTCCACCATAAAAAAAGGAAACCAGAAATCGATTGAAGAACAAAACAGACAGGCCGATCTTATCATTCAGGAAGCCCGCCTGACCGCAAAACGCCTCGAAGACGAGGCCGCAGTAAAAGCCGAAAAAGTAGTATCCAAAGCAGAGGCCGAAAACGAACGCATCAAGCAGCAGAAAATACAGGAAGCCAAAGAGCGATACGCCGCCATGCGCCAGGAAGTGGAAACGGAAAAAGCCCGCCGTCAACTGGAACTCAAGGAACTGGAAATTGAAATCGCTGCCCAGCAGAAAGACCTCAAGGTAGAAACCGACGCCATCAACGCCCGCTTTACCGAACTCGAAACCCGCAAAGGCGAACTCGATACGCGCGAACTCGATCTGGAAGCCATGCGCGAAAACCTGGATAAACAACTCAAAATCGTCCAGAAGAAAAAAGAAGAACTCGATGCCGCCAATGAAGAGCGCATCAAGGCACTGGAAAACATCGCCAAACTGAACCAGCAGGAGGCCAAAGACCAGTTGCTCGAAGCCGTACGTGCCAAATGCGAAACGGAAGCCACGGTCATCATCCGCGACTCCGTCAACCAGGCCAAACTCAACGCCAGCAAGGAAGCCAAGAAAATCGTCATCCAGACGATCCAGCGCATGGCTGCCGAGTTTACCATTGAAAATACCGTGTCGGTTTTCAACCTCGAAAACGACGATATGAAAGGCCAGATCATCGGCCGTGAAGGCCGCAATATCCGCGCCCTCGAAGCCGCTACCGGCGTAGAAGTGATCGTCGACGACACGCCCGAAGCCATCGTTATCTCTTCCTTCGACCCCATCCGCCGCGAGGTGGCGCGCCTGTCGCTCCAGCGCCTGGTGGCCGACGGCCGTATTCACCCGGCCCGCATCGAGGAAGTGGTGGCCAAAGTGCGCAAACAGCTCGAAGAGCAAATCATCGAAATCGGCGAACGCACCGTCATCGAACTGGGTATCCACGGCCTCAATGCCGCCCTCGTGCGCATGGTGGGCCGTATGCGCTTCCGCTCGTCGTATGGCCAGAACATGCTGAAGCACTCCATCGAAACGGCCGAACTGTGCTCCATCATGGCCGCCGAACTGGGCCTCAATCCGAAGCAGATCAAGATGGCCAAACGCGCCGGTCTGCTGCACGACATCGGTAAAGTGGCCGAAGAAGAAACAGAACTCTCGCACGCCCTCGTCGGTATGAAAATGTGCGAACAATACGGCGAGCACCCGGTCATCATCAATGCCGTGGGCGCACACCACGACGAGATCGAGATGAACAACATCATTTCGCCGATCGTACAGGCTTGCGACGCTATTTCCGGCGCACGCCCCGGCGCTCGTCGCGAAATTCTGGAAAACTACCTCAAACGCATCGGCGAACTGGAAGAAATTGCCATGAGCCACGAAGGCGTGTCCAAGGCCTTTGCCATGCAGGCAGGCCGCGAACTGCGCGTGATCGTGGAAGCCGACAAGGTGACCGACCAGTACGCCGACGACCTGTCGTTCCTGATTTCACAAAAAATCCAGGACGAAATGCAGTACCCCGGCCAGATCAAGGTGACGGTAATCCGGGAAAAACGGGCGGTGGCATACGCCAGGTAGCGAGGTTATCAGTTATTAGTTATTGGTTATCAGGGTGGTAACGCTTGGGGGAATTTGAACCGGGCGTTACCATTTTTTATGGAATAAAATTAAACACATTTAACTATGTACTCTGGTAAAATCATCGTATTCATCTGTACATTATTATTTATTAAAGTTTCCCTGGTAGCACAAAACACATCCGCCGGGGATAATACCTTTCTTATTCCGGAGATCGGCATGGAAGTGCAATTCCCCTCACAGCCCAGATTCAGTAAAGGAATGGATAAAGGGTATCTTGGATACTTTTCAACGTGTCACTCTTACGAGGGCGCCAATGATTATTATCTGGACACCATTGCCTTTGCCTTAAGAGTGGGTGTATACTACAATGAGAATACTTCCGATACAATCGGTGTGCATACGAAAGGTCTGAAGGCGCTTCGGAATATGGTGCAATTCGATAAAACACTCAAGATCATTCTGGATGAAGCGACGCAATTCCATGGGCTGCCCGCGCGTCGGTTTAAAGTTCTCATTGGCGATGAAAACCCACTTGTCTTATCGATGATTACATTCGCCATGGGGCCGTACTTTATTGAATTGCAGATATATGACCCCAGCATTCCCGGTATGGAAGAAAAGGTATGGAAAAATCGTCCGTTTTTTCAGAGCATTTCCTTTACCCATCCTATGCCTGTAAGACTGCTTAGGGAAAGTCGTGCGGATAGCGATAGTTGCGAATTATTTCCTTGTTATTTAGAAGAACAACAAATGGTCGCCTATTTTCCGGCAGCACCCCTGATTATCCGGGGAAAACTTAATTCGGAAACCCAAGTGACGAAATACCTCTTGGCGCCGTTCGAGCAGGAGCAAGTACTGGTATACGGGCTGGAATTTTATGAAGGTAAACAACCACTTGGTACCCTTACCGACTCAGCCTACATCTCGATGTTCCTGAAATCCAGCAGTGCTTTACTTAAAGTTAGTGAAGAAGAAAAATTGATTTCCTCACGCCCAATCAAATTTCAGGGCAAACCTGCTATGGATTTGCACACGTCTACGACGCTCCCTCCTAATCCGGACGGTATTCAGGAAATCGATATTCACTCCAGGATATTTATACATCAGGGCAGGGTCGTGCGTATGTTTACTTACAGAAAAGCAGGAATGCTGGAGAATTATCCGGCGATTTGCTTTTTTGACTGGATGGTGTTTTTGTAACTTAGTGGTGGCATGGGGATAAAACTGGAAGAGGTTTTTTTCGCGTAGCGAAAAAAACCTCTTCCAGTTTTATCCCCATGCCACCACTAAGCATCCGTCTGGTTTGTCAATCGGTAAACTACTACCTGCCATGTACTTCACCAATCACCCTATTGTCACCGATTTTAACCGCTTCGTCGATTACATCTGTGATACCGAAAAAATAGAACTGACCAAAACCACTGCCAACTTACGAGCGGTAGAGTTGCTGGCCCTCAACGAGCGGATGCAACAACCCCTCCTTGATACCAAAAACAAGCCTACCCACAAGGACTTTGTTTTGTTGACGACCTTTTTCTACATCGGATTGGCGGCCGACTTATGGCGAAAAAAACGCAATGTCAAAGGAGCGTACTTTCTAACCGCGGAATCTTCCAGAATTGCCTTGTATGACCAAATGACTGACGATGAGCGCTACGGGTTCCTGCTTCAGGCGTACTGGTGTTATTTTGATGTCGAATCTGCCTTTGATGACAGAGGATATTACTTTATGGACAATTTACTGGAAGGAATTAGTCAGTTGGAAGCAGGCAAAACATACACGAACCTGGGATCTATCGGCAATTACAGAAGGCCAAAACACCTGATGGTTGTGCTGGCTGCGTTCGGCGTGTTGGAATATACAGTAACTCCGGAAAAAGGACCTGATACCTACATCCACCTGAGTTCTTTAACCATTTCAGAAACAGGTAAAAAAATATTATCAGTGCTTGGCACAGAAAATATGATGATACAATGGCGTGACTTGAATCCTAATATGACCTCGCAACTTTGGGAAAAACTGTACGGTAAACCGGAGGGAGAAATACCGGAACTTTCTGATTTTTTTGAAAAATTCAAAACGGTTTTCCCGGACTGGAAAGTAAAAAAACGCCTGTTCCCGATAGGGAAACCGGCGGTTATGGGTGTTTTTAAATTAAAAATCGCTTTGAGTGCTAAGTGTTATCGGGTCATCGAAATGCATTCCAGTATGTCTTTTGTGCAATTGCACCTTGCTATACAGGATATCTTCGATTTTGATAATGATCACTTATACGCCTTTTACCTGAACGGTAGAGCCCATCACAAACCAGGCAATGTCATTGGCGACCCGAGGGGGGGCTACATGGATGGCGACTATCCTGCCGATTTGATTCTGTTGGGCGAGGTGGATTTGTATGCCGGACAATCGCTTTTGTATGTTTTTGACTTTGGCGATAGTTGGGAGTTTTCCGTCGAAATCATGGATTTTTCCGTTTCTGATGATAAAATTCACGGCAATTATAAACTAATTCAGTCGGTGGGCGATTCACCGGATCAATACAATTATTAGTGTAACGTAGTGGTGGCATTGGGGTAAAATAAAAACGTGTTGTTTTCTCGCAAGGCGAGAAAACAACACGTTTTTATTTTACCCCAATGCCACCACTAAGGACTCACATCAACTCAATCACCTGCACCGACATGGCCGGCACTGCTATTTTCTTCAAGTCATTCAGCGTCGTATCATCCAGCACATTTTTTCCTTTAGTAAAACCGTACAGTCGCTCCGAGAAGCGTTTGGTATCCAGCGTTTTCGCTTCGTCGCTCTGGTTTAAAATCACCATGACCGACTGCGTATCGGTATGCCGGAAATAGACGTACATACCATCCTGCGGCAGGAACTGCGTGAGTTGGCCGCTTTGCAGGGCAGGGCTTTTTTTGCGGTATTGAGCCAGTTTTTTTACAAAATTAAAGGCTTCATTTTCTTTTGCCGTGCGGCCGGCAGCAGTGAATTTATTTTCCTTGTCGCCAGGCCAGCCCCCCGGAAAATCGCGCCGCACCTCGGCATCTGAGGGGTTTTTGAAGTTTTTCATCAAAACTTCCGTACCGTAGTACAATTGTGGCACCCCGCGCTGGGTGAGCAGTATGGCGATGCCCTGTTTGTATTTGTTCATGTCTTCGCCGACAACGGAAAAGAAACGATTCTGGTCGTGGTTGTCCAGAAAGGTCATGTTCAGGTTGGGATTTTCATAAATCATATCCTGACCAAACATGATACACAGGCGGTTGAAACCTTTATCCCAGTCCAGTTTTTCATTGAGTGCGTCGTTGATGGCGTAGTAAAAAACAAAGTCATTGGGCGAGGTGCAGTTGCTTTTAAACGGTATATTCAGGTTGTTGCGCACAAAAAACGCCTGGCTGACCACCGTTTTTACCGCATTTTCCGCCGTAATAAACATGCCCGGATATTCGTCGAGCAGGGCGGCATTGCAGCGATTCATAAAATCGAGGTCGTTGTACTGGTAGGTATCCACCCGCCACCCGTCGATGCCGAAAAACTCCACCGTCCAGAGCGCATGTTGTATCAGGTAATTGGCAACGAAAGGATTATGCTGGTTGAGGTCGGGCAGGAACGGCACAAACCAGCCGTTTTGCTGCACGTTGAAATCGGCGGTACTACCGTGCAGCAGGTCGAATACCGCATCGTCGCGATACGATGTGTTGGTGTAGGTGTCCCACTGGTTGAGCCAGTTTTTCATGGGCTGGTCGCGCAAAAACCAGTGGTTGATGCCCACGTGGTTGTACACAGCGTCCTGGATGATTTTAATGCCCCGGGCATGTGCGGCGTCGATGAGACTTTGATAAGCAGCATTGCCGCCAAGCCGTCGGTCGACATTGTAATGGTCGGTAAATCCATATCCGTGGTAGGCCGAGCGCATGGCGCCGCCTTCATCGGTCTGGGGCTGGTTGTTTTCGATCACAGGATTGAGCCAGAGAGCCGTGATGCCCAGGTCGCTGAGGTAATCGAGGTGGTTCTGGATGCCTTTCAGGTCGCCGCCATGCCGCAGAAAAGGGTTGTTGCGGTCGGAAGCCGTATCTGCCATGTCGGCAAATTTGTCATTGGACGGGTCGCCGTTGGAAAACCGATCAGGCAACGCCAGGTAAATCAGGTCTTTGGAGGTGACGTTCTGCGGGTGCTTGTCGCGCACTTTGAGTTCGTAGGCGCGGGATGTTTTGACCGTTTCCGTCACCATTTTTTTGCCGCGTTTCACCTGCACAGTTTTGCTGAGTTCGAGGTTGAACGTACCGGCTTGTGTTTCCGGCGCGATATAGAGATCGACAAACAGGTAGTTCGGATTTTCCACTTCATACACCTGCCGAATGACAACGCCGGGATAGGAAATTTGTACAGCCGAACCTTTCAGGTCTTTGCCGTACACCAGCAATTGCAGTTCCGGGTTTTTCATGCCCACCCACCAGTTGGTCGGGTCAATGCGTTGAATAGCAGGGTTTTGTGCAGATATATGGAGAAGCGCAAGGCAAAAGAAAAGAAAGGGGAAAGAACGTTTTTTCATAACTTGATGTGGTTGTTGGTGTGTTGATTGGGGGATTGAATATTTATATCATTCCAGGGCGTTGCCCTGGGCTATTGAATACGCCCTTTCAGGGCTTCTGGTGATTCTTGGCGTATTTCACTTGTATTGGATAATGCTCCTGCGAAGCGGCGTATGCTACGGTCTCTCACCTCTCACCCTCTCACTCTCTCACCCTCTCACTCTCTCACTCTCTATTAATGTCCTGGTTTGTCCGGCGCCGGCGCGCTCGCGTGGTAATCCCGTTGTACCCGATGCGCATAGTCGTCGAGCAGTTCGAGTACACGTTCGCGTTTGGGCGATTGTACAATCAGGCCGATGTGGTTGGTCATATCGTACATGCGCCACACAATTTCCGGGTCGATGAACTGGCTGGTATCCGGATTTTCCTGGCGTGTGAGCGACACGATAATACCCGAATAGTCGTTGCGCACTTTGGGGAGTTTGTATTTTTCGCCGCTGGCAACGGCCACTTCAAGGCGGGCCCATTCGTACCAGAGGTTGATGCCGGAAGACGCTTCCACCATTTCGGCGAGGTGTGCGCCGCCGACACGCGAGGCCGTTTCGAGGAAATAGAACTCCCCGGTTTCCCTGTTTTTGATGAATTCGGAGTGGCTGGCACTGTACTGCATGCCGAAAGCATCCATTACATTGGCGTTCAGTTTGAGCAGTTTTTTCTCGTCGTCGGAGCCGAAGGGCACCGTGGCGCTGCGGAAAATGCCGCCGCCGTGGGCCACTTCAAAGGGCGTAGACAGGTATTGCGACACGCGGGAGAAGATGATTTTACCACCTTCCGACAGAGAATCGACATGGTAAACGTCGCCAGGTTTGAACTGCTCTACGAGGTAGTTATGGCGTTCCCCGCCCAGTTTTTCGAGGTGCGCCCAGAGTTCTTCTGCCGAATACACTTTTTTCATGCCGGTAGCAGAGGCCTGGCCGCGTGGTTTGACGATCCAGGGCGCTTCTACTTTCTGGGTAAACTGGTGAATATCATCGTCATTGAACAGCGGCGAAAATGCCGGCACCGGAATGCCTGCATCGGCGGCCGTGATGCGCATGGCGAGTTTGTCGCGGAAGTGGCGGGCAGTAGTTTGGCCCATGCCCGGGCTGCGGAAATGCTCGCGCAGGTAAGCGCCTTTTTCTACGTCGAAATCGTCGAGGGCCACAATGCGGTCGATTTTTCTGGAACGCATCAGCCAGGCCAGCCCGGCCGCTACATCTTCCATATTCCACTCATTTTCAGGGCCTTGTTCGACGAAAAAAATGTCGTCGAGCGCTTCTCTTGCCCAGGGCTTGTGCTCCAGTTTTTTGGAGGTGACCAGGTAAACGGTCGCTCCGGCGGCTTTCATGCCGCGCAAAAAATCATTGCCCTTGAAATAACTGGCAATACATATAAATGCTACAGGTCTGGACATAGGATGCGGGTTTGTTCTTTAATTCTGGCAAAAAACGTGAAAAGTTCGCAATCCAAGGCCAGGAATGGATTTTTGCGGTAAATTATTTTTGGATGGGTGTGGGAATCAGGATTTTTGGGAGGTTGAATTAGGATTTTGGGGATATTATAGGATTAGAAGGATTCCCGGCGTGATGTTGACAATTTATCAGAATTCATAAAATTGTGCAATCAAGTTCGGAGTCATTCTAATCCTATAATATCCCCAAAATCCTAATTCAACCTCCCAAAAAATCTTGATTCAAACCTCCAGCGCCCGCCTCCGAATCTTCACCTGCAAAGCATTTTCCACCGGCTCATCTGACCACAACACCAGGTATCCGCCACCGCCCGCGCCACTCAGTTTCCAGCCCAGCGCCTGGTTGCGGTACTGGTCGATCATGCGGAAAATATCTGCATCGACCATATTGGGAAACATCGCGATTTGTGCTTCGAAGGATTGGCAGAAGTGCGCACCGAATGCAGCGGAGTCCATGCGCAAGGCCGCTTCCCAGCAGCCTTCGGCGGCTTCGGCGAGGGCGCGGGCGCCCGCTTCTGTAATGTGCGTATCGGCCAGCACGTCGTATTCCCAGGTGCGGGGGCCCAAGGTGACGAGGTACAGGTGTTGTTCAAGCCATTGCAACAAAGCCTCATCATGTTCGCTGTCGATGCGTTCGGGCCAGTAAGAGCCATTGTAGTGCGAGCGGTTGAAGCCGGGAAACACAATGCCGATACTGTCTTGCGAGCCCGCCACTTCTTTCGTTCCCGGCGG
Source organism: Bacteroidota bacterium (assembly GCA_020160935.1). Classification (GTDB taxonomy): domain Bacteria; phylum Bacteroidota; class Bacteroidia; order Chitinophagales; family Saprospiraceae; genus M3007. The sequence goes on from JAIUPL010000025.1 coordinate 26,716, forward strand.
GTTTTCGTAGGCAAACAGCAGGCGCGCCAGTTGTTCAGGATCGCCGGCAGGCAGGGCTGTTCGCCACAATTCGATGGCTTTTTTGCGCGTACTCGTGGCCATGCCACTGCGGAAATTGAAATCGTAGGTGGGCTCGATGCTCACGGTCAGCACGGGGCCGGGAAAGTGGCACGACACCCAGGGCTGGTCGAGCCAGCCGCCGGCCAGGTCGATCCGGAAAGGGATGGTGCATTCCACCCGCAAGGCAGTGGTGCTGCGGGCAGGGAGTGCTCCCGCCGGTTGTCGGCGCGATACCACGTACCGGATTCCGCGCTCCCGGCACAAAGCCTCTTTCGCAGGCGTATGGCCATCTTCGTTGACAAAAAAGACGTCGGGTGCGATCTCGTCCATCTCATTCAGGAAGTCGATGATGCCCACCCCACTGTTGACAGAGACGCTGTGCACACAGGAAAGCGCTTGTAACATAAACTGTCGTTCGTCCTGTGAATTCACCGGGTATCGCCCTTTCAGATGGTGTACATTTTCGTCGGAGCCGATGCACACGTACACATCGCCCAACTGGGCTGCTTCCTGCAAAAAGGCCACATGCCCGCTGTGCAGCAGGTCGAAGCAGCCGCTCACCATTACTTTGGGGCGCGGCGGGTTGTTTATTTGCTCTGGTTCCTTGTTCAGCATTTTCTTTTTGCGGTATTTTTCAGCCGCAAAGTCAGGAACAAAATTCTTCATTCTCAACCTTTCCGTTCTGAAAAATATTTCCCCATCCCAATATTTACCATTGCTGGCAGTCGGCGTATTGACAGTCGGGTGTAAGATGCTGTCATTCAACGGATTGTACGGACAGGATGCGCACGAATACCTGCGGCAGTGTCGGGTGTTGTATGATCGAATGCAGGGTTTGCCCACGCTTGCCGCTCAATTGGGCGATGTGGAGTTTGCCGGAGGCTACCCACTGACGGGCGCGTTGTTGCACTGGCTCGTTCCGGATGCCATGCTGGCCATGCAAATCGTGACCTGGTTATCGGCCGGGCTGGCGGTGTGGTTTTTTTACCAGAATTTGTGTGTCCTGAGTCCCGGCGCGCATGCCAAAAGCAGGGCGGTTTTTACAGCGCTGGGGCTGATGCTGGCGCCATATTTTGTGCGGGCGGGCATGACAAGTATGTCGGATATGCCGGGGCTGGCCTGGACGCTGGGGGCTTTCTGGCTGGGGTTGCGCGTAGTGTACAAGGGCCGCAATGCGGATGCAGCAGGCGCAGCTGTGTTCATGGCATTTGCTGTTACTACCCGATATGGCCTGGCCGCCGTGCTGGCGCCCCTGGCCGGTGCCATGTTGCTGATGCTGTGGCGCCGACGAAACTGGACAGGGATGCTGCTGATGGCGAGCACAGGGTTGTTGGCGCTGGCGCCCTATTTTTGGGTCAAAAGTGGAATAGAATGGCAGTTTTTGCATCATTCGATGGGAGGGAAATGGTCGGTGGTGCATTTTTTTCAGCGCACCTTTACCAATGAAAACGGCACGGTGCAATATGTGCTGCCAAATATTTTATACCTGCTATTCCCACTGGCGCATCCGGGTTTTTGCCTTTTGCTGCCGGGATTGTTGCTGCTATCCAAAAAAACGGATCTGGTATTGCCGTCCAAAAAAGTATTGATAGCCAGCCTGTTGTGTTATCTGTTGCTGCTGGGTGGCTTGCCGCACCAGAACCTGCGATTTTTGTTGCCAGCATACGCTCTGTTGCTTTTGCTGTTTTTTCCTGCCTGGGATCGCATGTTTGCGTACGGGTTTTATTTTTTCAAACGGCTTACCTGGTCTATTCTGGCGATGCTGCTGCTGGTGCAGGTGATTGCCAGTGTAAAAATCATTGCACCAACGATATCCCGAAATCGTTTGGAACAGGAAATGGCTGCTGCCTTGAAACCGATTTTGCCACCGGGCGCAGTGGTATATTCATTTGATGTAGATGTTGCTTTGCGCTCTTATTTGCCGGAAATGGACTGGAAAAATATGTGGATGTATCGATACGATTATTTTGAACCCGGTAGTTATGTCATTTTCAATGAACCCCTGCTTCGCCCGCAATGGGAAGGGCAAAATCCGATGCTCAACTGGGATCATTTAAATCAAAGTCATAATCTGGAGTTAATGCAGACATTGCCGGGAGGGTGGGGGATTTATAAAATGATGAATGATGAATGATGAATGATGAATGATGAATGATGAATGATGAATGATGAATTTTTTGCCCTACAGGATTAAACCTTATCTATTTTCGCCCATTATGGTAATCATCAATCTGTATCGAGTGGATTGATAAAGTACAAATGCCGTAAAATTCATCATTCATCATTCATCATTCATCATTCATCATTCAACTTCATGTTTCAAATAAAAACCGACGTGCTCGTACTCGGCTCTGGCATAGCCGGCCTCACCTTCGCCATCAAAATGGCACGGCAATTCCCTGATCGTCAAATACTTGTGCTGACCAAAACCGTAGAAGGAGAGAGCAATACCCGTTATGCCCAAGGCGGGGTTGCGGCTGTGTGGGATGATGAAAAAGACAATTTTGAAAAACACGTAGCCGATACGCTCGATGCGGGCGACGGTCTTTGCAAAGAGGATATTGTACGCATCGTCGTAGAAGAAGGCCCGGAGCGTGTGCGCGAAATCATTGAATGGGGCGCGCGTTTTGATAAGGAAAAAGGCAGCAATGAATACGACCTCGCCCGCGAAGGTGGGCACTCCGAGCACCGCATCCTGCACTACAAAGACCTGACGGGTTGGGAAATGCAGCGCACCCTGATGGAATCCGCGGCCAAACTTCCCAATATCAAGGTACTGGAACATTATTTTGCACTCGACCTTATCACACAGCACCATCTGGGGCGAATGGTCATCCGCGTGACGCCGGACATCGAGTGTTATGGCTGCTACGCGCTGAACAAACAAAACGGAGAAATCGATACCATTCTCGCGCGCGCAACGGTGCTGTGTACCGGCGGTGGCGGCCAGGTGTACCGATCCACCACCAACCCCGTCATTGCCACCGGCGACGGCGTAGCGATGACCTACCGTGCTAAAGGACGGGTGGAAAACATGGAATTCATGCAGTTTCACCCCACCTCGTTGTACAATCCTGCCGGAGAAAACCCGTCATTTCTGGTGTCGGAAGCCGTGCGCGGGCATGGTGGTATCCTGAAAACCGCTGAAGGGGAGGAGTTTATGCAACATTACGATCCGCGCCTGTCGCTCGCGCCGCGCGACATAGTAGCCCGCGCCATCGACTCCGAAATGAAAAAACGAGGTACCGATTGTATGTACCTCGATTGCCGGCACCTCGACAAGGAAGACTTTGTGGCGCATTTTCCTACCATTTATGAAAAATGCGTGAGTATCGGCATCGATCCCATGCAACAAATGATCCCGGTCGTGCCAGCCTGCCATTACATGTGCGGCGGGATCATGGTGGATGAGTTTGGCCGTAGCAGCATTCACCGGCTTTATGCCGCAGGAGAATGCAGTAGCACGGGCCTGCACGGCGCCAATCGCCTTGCTTCCAATTCACTGCTGGAAGCGATGGTGTTTGCCCACCGCATTTTTCTCGATCTGAAGGATAAACTGACAGACTGGGATTTTCAGGAAAATGTACCCGACTGGAATGCCGAAGGAACTACTGATCCCAAGGAAATGGTACTTATTACGCAAAGTATGAAAGAGTTGAAGGATATTATGTCCTACTATGTGGGCATCGTACGTTCCAATGTGCGCCTTCAACGCGCGTTGGATCGCCTTTTCCTGCTGTACCGCGAAACAGAAGATTTGTACAAAACGACTTCCATTTCACCTCAATTGATGGAATTGCGCAACCTCATCACCATCGCTTACCTCATCACGCGCTCGGCCACGCATCGGCACGAAAGCCGCGGGCTGCACTTTACGACGGATTATCCGGAGCAGTTGCCGTTTATTGAGCATTCGGTTTTATGAGTCCTGAGTCGTAAGTCCTGAGTCCTGAGTCTGTAGAGTTGACCACGTTACTTTGGGATTTTATCAGTAGGTATGCCAAAGTAACGTGGTCAACTCTACAGACTCAGGACTCAGGACTTACGACTTAGGACTCAAGACTAGCAGCGACTCAAACAACCCCTTCCCATCCACATTTCCCAGCACATCTTCGCTGGCGCGTTCGGGGTGGGGCATCATGCCGAATACATTGCGGCGGGCGTTGCAGATACCTGCAATGTTGCGAGCGGCGCCATTGGGGTTGGATTCGGGTGTTACCCGGCCATCTGGCGTGCAGTAGCGAAACAACACCTGATCATTGCGTTCCAGTTCGTCGAGCGTGGCCTCGTCGGCATAGTAACGGCCTTCGGCATGGGCGATAGGGATTTTGAGCGCTGTGTGCAGATCCAGATCCGAGGTGATAGCAGAGTCGTTCGTAGTTGGGAGCAGCCAGACGTTGTCGCAGATAAACTGCAGGTTGGCATTGCGTAGCAACACGCCCGGCAGCAGACCAGATTCGCACAAAATCTGGAAGCCATTGCAGATACCGAACACATAACCGCCTTCATCGGCAAATACTTTTACGGCCTGCATGATCGGAGACAGATGGGCAATGGCCCCTGCCCGTACATAGTCGCCAAAAGAAAAGCCGCCAGGCAGCACCACACAGTCGCCAGGGCCAAAACCTTCGGGCAGGCTGGTGTTTTTGTGCCATATTTTTACCACGTCTTGTCCCATGACATCTCCCAGAACATGTACCATATCGTCGTCGCAATTGGAGCCGGGAAAAACGATCACGCCAAATTTCATTGGATATATATTTTTTTAGAACAATGATGCTTGTGAAGGTATTCAGGGGAAAATCTGGATAAAAAACAAGGCGGCCAAAAGGGCCAGGTGCAGCACTTCTGCAATGAGTTTCCGGCGTATTCCGTGAAAGGAAAAAGCCAGGAAAATGCTGGCCGCTGCGGCAGGCAACAGAAAGTGCTCCCAGTGCCAATCTGCCCGAAACAGCACCAGCAAACCGCCCGTAAACAATACCCAGTACAAGGTTGTAATGGCCTTTTGTGTCTGTATCAGTTTGCGCTGGAAGTATTGACCCAACCCAAAAATAAATACAAAAAACAGGATCACCAGCAGGGCTGTTTTCAGTAGCATTTTATGGTCGATCGTGACATTAAAGCGGTACAATTGAAATATTCCGCCAAACTGTATGGCTCTAAATTCACTGCCCTGATCGGCCCATAAATACCATAGCCACGCCAAAAACAAAGGCGTAAATGCGCCAGTGAAAAACACCAGTTGCTCGCGTACCTGAAATGAACGCATCACCATAATACCGCTGTATGCAGCCAACAACAGCATCAATGCTGGCGGGTAGAACAAAGCCGCTACCGACATCCACAGGGCCGCATCGAAAACCAGCGGCGTTGCCTGCATGCTTTTGTATGATTTGAACACCTTGCGCAGGGATATGGGTACGAATGTGGCGGCTACCAGTGGCGCTGAAATGAACAAAAACTCAGGTAAAATGCTGGTTACCAGCACATAAAATAAGCCCGGAAACCAGTTTCGGTCGCTCATGAGGCGAAATTCATCCACCAGCCAATTGACCATGAGTGCCTGCAAATACACCAGTACAGCCGCCGCCAGTGCCGAATAAAAAGGCGCATTTTCTGTCCATCCAAACCACGATTTGTACAACAGGCTGCCGTTTGCTGCCGGCCAGGGCATCACATGCACCCAGCCAAACAGTGCGGTGGCACGTGTCAGCACCACATACAGTGCAAGAAAAATGGCAGTAGAAACCCGGTTATTTCGGAAAATGGCAAGCACCATGAAAAAGGCCTGGAGCAAAAGGTATACGCCCCGATCAGCGGGTGCGAAGTTCGGGAAAAGTGTCGGAGTTTGGAGCATTGGAACTACTATTTATCAGGTAATTCCCATTCATAAGCCCGTTCCACCTTGCAAATGCGGGTGTGATAGGCTGTGTACCACTGCTCGCGGCCTTGTTGCTGGGCTAGGAGGTGCTCGCTGTTCCGCTTCCAGTCGCGTATGGCTTCCAGACTTTCCCAGTAGGAGACGGTAATACCAAGACCGCTTCTGGCCGATTCGACACCTAGAAACCCGGGTTGTTCGGCTGCCAGTTCTACCATGCGGTCAGCCATATTTCCATATCCGGCTTCGACATCCGTGCGGAAGGAAGTGAAAATAACGGCGTAATAGGGTGGGGGAGGCGTTTTTGCTATCATAGAGTAGTATGGATGTTTGGACGTTCGGCTTCGCCTCACTGAGGGGTTTGGGATTGGGCGGATAAAGCGGATAAAATGGATGTTTGTGTCCTGTCGGCCACTTGTTTGATGGATTCGTTTTTTGGTTAATACTTCAATGTTCGATATTTTTTGAATATCAAACGCCAGAATGATATCAAAAGTCAGATAAAATCAAAAAAGGTGGCCGACAGGACACAAACATCCATTTTATCCGCTTTATCCGCCCGATCCCAAATCCCCCGTGAGGCGAAGCCGAACGTCCCATCCCCAAAAATCACATCGCTGCTTCCGCCCGGCGCTCCGCCATCCGTTCCTTCATTTTGCGCCAACTGGGCCCGATCAGGCGATTCATCCCTTTGTCCACTACATAATGTGTGGCGATATTGGCGATACCGCGCAGGCGAGCCGGCACAGAGCCGAACGAACGCAGGCTGATGGAATACCCTCCGTCGGTGTATTCGATGTAGTGCCAGTAACCGGAAGGCATGAACAGCGATTCGCCAGGTTGCAGCATGACCTCGAATCCTTTTGCCTTGGACAGCGCCGGGTATTTTTCGTAGTCGGGATTGTTGAGGTCTACATAACTGGCCACAGTAAAAGGATGGCGATACAGGTTGCGGCTCTGGTCGGGCGCGAACAACAGTACGCGTTTGCGGCCATGAATCTGATTCAAAAACACATGGCTCATATCGATGTCGTAGTGGAGCGCCACCCGGGAGCCTTCACCGCCAAAAAACATAAACGGAAGTTCGTCCACAAATCCATCCATGATGGTTGGGATATGAAAATCCTGGCGCAATTCAGGCGCTACCTTAAAAATATTCCACAAGAAAATACGCAGGTCGTTTGGCCCCGATTCCAGAATTTCCAGGTATTCGCGGAAGGAGATGACCCGATCGGGTTCCATATATCCCTTGCCTGGTTTGGAGTAATTGTTGGAAACGACGGGTACGCGCAAGTGGCCGTATTTATCCTTGAAATGTTCGATGGTCCATCTTTCTCGGGCAGGCCAGGAAGCGGTAAGGTCGGTAAATACGACCGGTTTCATGGGGGTCAGGTACTCCTTGGTGAAGGTTTCTGGAGTAAGGCCGGTTCGGCGTTCAACAGGTTGAAATTCCAACATACACTGTAATTTAGTGGTGAACGGAATGGATAGGCGCAGTTTTCGGCGGTAAATGTAAGTACGAAAACGCTTTTGAATTCTGATGGTTGGCTGCTTTTAAAAATCTTTTATCTTTTTGGGATATGATTATTCTGTTTAAATGCCTGTCTACCAAATATTTATACAAATGCTTGACGATGCCCGCATTAAACCGTTCCTTTGCGGGCAATTCGAAAGCCCCCGTTTGAATAAATAATATGACAGTAATCATCTCCGATCAAAAAACGCCCGATGCACTGCTTGTCCCGCTGGTGCAGAACGACCGCCTGAATTCCTTGCTCGCAGACCTGGCCTTGCGCGTCGGTATGGACGCTGCAACCCTGCAACAGGATTTTCGCGCTGAATCCAAAGAAACCCTGATCCTCTATCCGAAAAACGGCGGCCCGGAAAAACGACTCTACCTGCTGGGGCTGGGTAAAAAATGCACTTTTGCCGACCTGCAAATGGCCCTTCGCGGGTTTAGCCATCGCACCAAATCGAAACTTCCGGCCCAACTGGGTGTCGACCTGCGCCATTTCCCCGCTTCGGAGGCGCCGCGACTGGCCGAAGCAACCCTCACCGGCTTGTCCATGGGACTGTACGACATCGGCCGTTTCCGCACGGGCACAGAAAAAACCATTCCTGCTTTCGGTTCCGAAACATCCGAACTGACGGTATTGGTTCCGTCGGAATCCCTTCCTGCTGCGCTTCCAGTGGCCCGTCGTTCGGAGGTTTTTGCGGCTACCGCAAAAAAAATACTCGACCTGATGAATGCGCCCGGCAACTTCAAAACGCCGCTGATGCTGGCCGATTGGGTGAAGCAACACGCCGTAGAACACGGCTTCGGTGTGCGTATGTTGCACGTGGATGCCATTGAAAAAGAAAGGCTCGGCGCACTGTATGCCGTAGGCAAAGGCAGCCCCAACCCGCCCGTATTGATATTGCTGGAATACGGCAACAAATCGGCCGATACTCCGGTGATCGGCCTCGTTGGCAAAGGTATCACCTTCGATACCGGAGGTATCAGCCTGAAACCCTCCGCCAATATGCACTACATGAAAAGCGACATGGGCGGCGCTGCTGCCGTGCTGGGCGCTTTCATGGTAGCCGCTCAACTGAAACTCCCGGTGCGACTCATCGGCGCCATCCCTGCTGCTGAAAATATGGTAGACGGCGTGGCTGTAAAACCCGGTGATGTCATCACCACCTACGCCGGTAAAACAGTGGAAGTGACCGACACCGACGCGGAAGGCCGCCTGGTGCTGGCCGACGCCCTGGCATACCTGCTGAAAGAAGAAACCCCTGAAGTATTGATCGATCTGGCTACGCTGACCGGCAGCATTATTCGCGCCATCGGAACGCAGGCCGGGGGATTGTTTACTTCCAACGACCAACTGGCGGCAGCACTCACAGCCAGTGGCGATGCCTGTGGCGAACGCCTGTGGCGCATGCCCATGTGGGAAGAATATGGCAGCGACCTGAAAAGCGATGTAGCGGATTTGCGCAACTACACGGGTAAACCCATGGCTGAAAGCATTTCCGCAGCCAAATTCCTCGAGCACTTTACATCGGCGCATCCGGCCTGGGCTCACCTCGATATTGCGGGTATGGCTTTTGCAGACAGCGAGTTTGCCCAAACCAAAAGCGCTACGGCGTATGGCGTACGGCTTCTGACGGAATTCATTGAACAATGGAAAAAGGCTGGTGACGCGCTATGAAGTTATTGATTCTGAACCTGTTGGCCGTTTTTTGTGCCTTGTTTCCATCCACAACGGTGCACAATTCACTTCCCAACCCGAGCGAACCAGGTCGGAAACCTAAAAATATTATCCTGCTGATCGGCGATGGTATGGGGCTTGCCCAGGTTACCGCAGGGCAGTATGCCCACCAGAAAGCCTTGAACCTGGATCGCTTTCCAGTCACCGGATTGAGCCGCACGCAATCAGCCAAACACCTCATCACCGATTCGGCTGCGGGCGCTACTGCTTTTTCCTGCGGCTGCAAAACGATCAACACGTATATCGGGGTGGATGCGAAAGAAAAACCCTGCGAAACCATCCTTGAACAGGCCCGAAAAAATGGACTGGCCGTAGGGCTGGTCGCTGCATGCAGTATTACCCATGCTACCCCGGCATCGTTCATCGCCCATGTAAACGACCGGGCTGAAATGGAACAGATTGCCACCTATTTCATTGACACACAGGCCGATCTGCTCATTGGTGGCGGCATGAAATATTTCAACCAGCGCAAGTCGGACCAGCGTAATCTGGTGGCGGAGATGAGCCAGAAAGGAACCGTCGTATCGGATTTTTCCCGGCAACCCCTTGCCGAAATGCACCCCGACCCACAGCATCCATTTGTCTGGTTTTCGGCGGAGGGCGAACCAACTTCCGTCGCAAAAGGCCGCGATTACCTGCCGGTGGCTGCCGGCCTGGCGCCCGCCTTTTTAAAACAACGCAGCGGTAAAGGTTTTTTCCTGATGCTGGAAGGCTCTCAGATCGATTGGGCCTGCCACGACAAAAACGGTCCGCGCGAAGTCAGCGAAATGCTTGATTTCGACCAGGCGATCGGCGCCATTCTCGAATTTGCTGCCCGCGACGGCGAAACGTTGGTCATTGTCACCGCCGACCACGAAACGGGCGGAATGACCCTCGAACAAGGCACCAGCCCCGACAGCATTGCGATCAACTTCAACACCAATTATCACACGGCATCCATGGTGCCCGTTTATGCCTACGGACCCGGCGCGGAGTTGTTCAACGGCATGTATGAAAATACGGAAATTTATTTCCGGATGCGGAAATTGTTCGGATGGGGAGAGTGAAAGGGGCGAGAGGCAAAAAATAAAAAGCAAAAGGCAAGGGGCAAAGAGCAAAAGGCAAAAAAATAAAAGGCAAGAGGCAAAGAGCAAAAGGCAAAAAAATAAAAGGCAAGGGGCAAAGAGCAAGAGGCAAAAAATAGGTTGCCATCATTTGCTCATTGCCCCTTGCCTTTTGCTTTTTATTTTTTGCCTTTTGCCTTTTGCCTTTTGCCCCTTGCCTCTTGCTCTTTGCCTCTCGCTTCCTGGGAAGCAAGTGTGGTGAGGAGACCAGCCCTACCCCCCAAAAATGGACTGGTCCCTCGCCCACGGGCTTAAGGTCGCATTCGACCCTAATTATTTTAGCAGGCTTAAGACCTGCGGTGTTTTAAAACGTCACAACCGTGATAACACTTTTTATGCAAAAGTGTGCTTCAAGTTAAATAAACGCGCAAGTACTATGCCAAATTTGTCGTTTGTTTTGCTGACAGCAGACAAAAGTTTTGCACATTTTCTGCCATGTGACTGGAAAAAATACCCGGCAGTCAGTTTTTTGTTAGGCTTCTGCCATTTTGTCGGATTTGAATCCTGTGGCACAGGCTTTGAAAATGTCCCCCTACATAACAATAGAACCACATTTACCCGTTTCTCTACAACCAAAACCATCACAATATGCAGACCGGTACCATTTCCGTTCAGACCGAGAACATTTTTCCCATCATCAAAAAATTCCTGTATTCCGATCACGAGATTTTTCTGCGCGAACTCGTGTCGAATGCCGTCGATGCCACCACAAAATTGCAGGCGCTGGCCCGCAGCGGCGAAGTAAAAGGTGAAATCGGCGATACACATATTGAAGTGATTTGCGAAAGCGATGCACAACGCATCATTATCCGCGACCGCGGCATCGGTATGACATCCGATGAGGTGCTCAAATACCTCAATCAGATTGCCTTCTCCAGCGCCGGCGAGTTTCTGGAAAAATACAAGGACAACAGCATCATCGGCCACTTCGGCCTGGGTTTTTACTCGGCATTTATGGTGGCCGACAAAGTGGAGGTAGTGACCAAATCATGGCAGGAAGGCGCCGAAGCCGTGCGCTGGACCTGCGCTGGCGACCCTTCTTTTACCATCGAAACGGTGGATAAAGCCGAGCGTGGCACCGATGTGATTCTGTATGTCAATGAGGAAAACAAAGACTTTCTCGACAAATTCAAACTGGAAGGGCTGCTGGAAAAATACTGCAAATACCTGCCCATTCCGATCCAGTTTGGCACCAAAACCGAAACCATTACCACGGGTGAAGGCGAACTCCAGCAAGACGAAAGTGTGGAGGTGCCCAACATCATCAATGAAACGCACCCCATCTGGAAAAAACAGCCGGTTGATCTCAAGGACGAGGACTATTTGTCGTTCTATCGGGAGTTGCACCCCATGTCGCCCGAGCCGATGTTCTGGATTCACCTCAATATCGACTATCCTTTCAACCTGACGGGCGTGTTGTATTTCCCCAAACTGGGCAATGCAATGGAGGTCACGCGCAACAAAATCCACCTGTATTCCAACCAGGTATTTGTGACCGACGACGTGCGCGACATCGTGCCCGAGTGGCTGCTGCTGCTGCACGGCGTGATCGATTCGCCGGATATTCCGCTCAATGTGTCGCGCTCGTACCTGCAGGCCGACGGCAACGTCAAAAAAATCAGCGAATACATCACCCGCAAGGTGGCCGACAAACTGCACGACCTGTTTAAAAACGACCGTCCTGCCTTCGAGCAAAAATGGCGCGACCTGGGCGTTTTTGTGAAATACGGCGTTATTTCCGATAAAAAATTCGAAGAACGTGCCAACAATTTCACGCTGGTAGAAAATACCAAAGGGGAGTTCTTCCTGCTGTCGGAATATAAAGACAAAATCAAGGACAACCAGACCGACAAACACGGCAAAACGGTGGTCATTTATACCAACGACACGGAAGCGCACCACGCACCCATTGCTGCTGCTACTGCCCGTGGATACGACGTGCTGCGCCTCGAAACCGTGCTCGACAACCATTGGGTACAGCACATGGAATACCGTTCCGAACTCGGACTGGTGTTTGTACGTGTCGACTCCGATACGGTAGATAACCTGGTGCAAAAAGAGGAAAAACGGGAATCGATTCTTTCCGAGGCCGAACAAAACGACGTGAAAAGCCTGTTTGAAACGGCTTCGAAAGGCCAGGCCGGTGCTTCCGTTTCGCTCTCGCCACTCTCTCCCGACGACGCTCCGGTGCTCATTACGCGCCCCGAATTTATGCGCCGCATGAAAGAAATGCAAGCCCTGCACGGCATGGGCATGATGGGCGATTTGCCCGATAGTTACAATGTAGTGGTCAATTCCAACCACCCCATCATCGTTAATAAGTTGCTGAAAATCAGCGACTCCAACGAAAAAGAAGGCCTCGCCAAATACCTGCTCAACCTGGCTCAACTACAGCATGGCATGCTGAAAGGAGAGGCGCTGACGGGGTTTGTGAATACGACACTGGGGAAAGTCCTGAGTCCTGAGTCCTAAGTCCTAAGTCTGTAGAGTACACCTTGTTTTTCTCGGGTTTTCTGAATATGAATGCCAAGAGTAACAAGGTGTACTCTACAGACTTAGGACTCAGGACTTACGACTCAGGACTATTTTGAGAGTTGACTCAACGTTCCCACCCTTCCTCCCCGTCTCTTGGTCGGAAACGATACCGACGGTGCGGCGGCAGCGCTGCGAGTTGCAAGGGTATCTATTGTGAACACTCAACTACTCAATTGACATGAAATCGATTTTCCTTTCTTTTTTTGTTCTTTTCCTGGGAATAGGAGCCTTGCGCGCACAGCCCAATTGCGATGCGCCGGAGCCGATCCGCGCTTTCTACCACGAAGACGCCAAGCAACTGGCTGTCCGCATGATGCAGATGTTCCAGACGTATCAGGATTCCGTTGCCATTCCCGATGTATTGTATAAACAGGCGATGCGCGCCTTGCTGGCGGTGTACAATGCCGTACAAATTCCCGAGCGCGACACCGTGGTGGAATGCCTGGCGCTGCACACATTTCCGCGCATCAATATGTACAGTATCAGCGTAGGGCTCGATGCCAATGCGACCTGGGCGCAAAACCTGGGCAACGGGATCATTCCGACGGGCAATGCCGAAGTAGATGGGCTGCTATCGCACTACAACCTGAGTAATAGTTCGAGTTTTTCCATTGGCAACCTGATTTTTGTTACGCTGTCTACCCCGGATGCCCTGAATCCCGTTGCGCTGGCGACACAGTTCGATGCTATTCCGGGGGTAGAATTTGCAGAGCAAAACGGCACCTTCGGCGACGGCAGCGATATTACTTTCCAGCCAACCCTGATTGAAGATGTAGAGTTGACCTACCGCGCCGCCTGGGGCGATTGTCCGGCAGGTTGTACATCGTCGCGCAACTGGAAATTCAGGATCAAACTTGACTGCGGTGTGCAGTTGCTGGATGTGTGGGGAGAGGAATTGCCGCAGGAGTTTGCCTGCAACAACAGTTTTGATTGCGCCACCGAGCCACTCTGCCTCGACTGGCTGCGTGATACTGTGGCCTTTTATCAGGCATTGTTTCCCGAATGCAACCAGCCGGCGTACGGCTCCGTAGTAACACAAATGAACAATGGTTCGGTAATCGGGCTGCACCACTTTGTGGGCGCTGATTTCGATTTCGTCCGGTTTTATACCTGCCAGGGCGAGTACCTGGGTCAGTGCCTGACAACGATTGCCGGCGGGTCGTGCGAGGATCCGGTGTTTGAACAATACCTGGCCAGTACCGACACGATCTGGACCTGTGCCGATCCATATCCTACGCCGGAAGAATGCGGTGTATTGGGTACCGACGATGTGCCTGTCTGGGCGTCTTCCTTGCAGGTTAACCCAAATCCGGGTAGCGGTTTTTTCCAGTTGTCGGCTGTTTTTAATGAACAGCGCAAGGGTGTGTTTCGGGTCGTAAATGTGCTGGGTCAAACCGTTGTGGAACGTGCTTTTCAGGCTTCTTTCCTGAATGAAAGCATTGATTTACAAGGAAATGCGCCAGGTGTGTATTTCGTTCAGGTGCTGAGCGGCAAGGAAGTGGCGAGTCGGAAGGTGGTGCTGCGGAGGTGAGGATTTTTGATTTAAGATTACATGATTTAAGATTACATGATTTAAGATTTAAGATTGGATTTTTGAATTATGATTTTTGATTGAATGAGACGCCCCAATCATAAATCATAATTCAAAAATCCAATCTTAAATCATGTAATCTTAAATCATGTAATCTTAAATCATGTAATCTTACCGCTCCTTCCAAGCCACCAATGCTTCCGCGCTATCCTGATACACATCCGGATAAAACACCAGGTTCAACTTTCTTAGCGGCAAGCCGTCACACCAGATTTCCAACACTTGCATGGGGCCTGGATTGGGTGGCCGACGCGGAGGGTCATAAACCCGTATCGGGCGGCGAACAAGAATGGTTTCGGTTGCAGGTTCAACAGGAAAACGCGCTTCGGCTTGTTCTGCTGAAACGGTATCACTTTTTATCTCGCGGATACTTTCCTTTGGAATAATCCAGCCTTTGTCTTGCTGGTAATCGACTACCATCATTTCATCTTTTCCCAAAGACAAGGAAAGCCGATAACCTTCATCCGGGAAACACCAGGTTTTTTCGGGTTTGAAATCGAGTTTTTTAGCCAGTTTTTCTATCCGTTTTTGTGCTCGAGTATGTACTTCGCGGCTGGTTTCGCGGCCAAACACCAACCCGAACATGCCCATGAGTACGAAGCCGCCACTCAGGCTCACGGCCAGCCATACCAGGATTATACGCCAAAAAACGCTCGATATTGGCCACAATACCGCCAGTCCCCACCATGTCCCCACCAGCAAAGCCAGGCCCAGGAGTATTACGCCCACACCTACCGGATTAAGGCGAGGTCGGAGCCGGCGCTTTTGCTTTTGGATGCCCGAAGGCTGAAAACTGCGATAAGCGCTTTCTTGCGCTCCCCTGGCAGTAGTATGCGCAGCAAAAGGGGGAGCGGTAGCAGGCTCTGGTTCGGTAGTGGGCAGCACAAAGGCCAGCAGAAAGTACAACAGGAGTGGCTTCACGAAAAAAAGATTTTTTGAAAGCAATATGCCTTTCAAATGCGGTTTGCTGCTTCCATATTATCTGACGCAGTATTTTATTACATAATCACCACCCGAATGCTGTAAAGCGTCTGGCTATCGGTGACGCTGCTGCCTTTGTTGTAATTGAAATTCAATTGAATGGCATAACGAATACCCTCTGATTGGTAATAGGCCATCACTTCGGCTGTAAGGCAGGGTTTGCCCTCGTATTGTTCTGTTTTTGGGGGCTTGGTGACGACGGTTTCGTAGCCCAGTTTTTTTAAAACCGCCAGCCATTCCTGGTAAGAGAGCCTCCAGGAAAAGCCCATTCCATGCCATTTGTCCGGTATTTTTTTGAAATTGGGCATGTACATATTGTGCGCCACGCCCCGGTCGTACCAAAAATCCACTCCATTTACCTCATACAGGTTGTAGGGTTGCTTGGTGCGATCATTGATCATGGTGGAATGTGTGCCGAGTCGTTTCAATTCTTCCACTGTGGTTTTACCCAGCGTAATACCATGCAGGGGGAACAGGGAAACCGGCAGCGACGTTTTTTTGGGAGCGGCAGCGGGAACAATTGGCTTGCGAGCCGCTGGTTGGGCTTTTTTTACTGCTGTGGCTTGTGCCCTTGTTGGAGCAGTGCTTTCTGTCGCCGTCTTTTTCTTAGCGGCAGCGGGCGTGGTTTTTACTTTGCTGGAAGTGGCGACGTTCGATATTTCGCCGTTTTTTTTCTTCTGAAAGTCAGCAATAGCCTCCTTGATGCCGCGCACTGTTTCAAAATAAGGTTCATCTTCATTGTCCCAGAGCATACGCGACATGATCGGTTTTTCGCCGCTGGGCAATGCCTGCAAATCGCCCATTCGGGCGTAGTCGCCAAACGCCGTGTCCTTCCAGTGACACATGCGCGCCAACACGGGAATAATCTGGCAATCGCCTTTGCGGTGCCGGGCAATAATTTCGGGCAGTTCGGTATCGAGGATATAACTGGAATTGAAAAAATCGGTGCTGAGGAGCAGAATGACTACATCCGAACCGAAGAGCCGCTGTTTGATTTCGGCGTCCCAGCGTTCACCGGCTTTTATTTCCACGGCCGACCAGATGGTCCAGCCCTGCCGGTCTTTGACCAGGTTCATCTGCCGCAGCAGTTTGTCGCGCACGTCGCGATCTTCGTTGGCAAAGGCGATGAAAATATTCATACGAAGCCGACCCCTCAAATGGCGGGTTTGGGCAACAAATATAGGCAACCGTGTTCAACCCTCCGCTGCTTGCCGCGTCATATCTTTTGCGGCAATCCGAAGAGGCTATTCATCCACCGGAAAATTTTTCCACATCATGCTTTCCACGGGTTTATCCGTCCGCTGGTTGTACTTGGCGTTTTTCTTTTTGTTGTAATAATTTTCAATATCGCCGTCGATGAGGAAGTAGATCAATTGCCCGACTGGCATGCCTGCATACACGCGTACGGGCTGTACGCAGGAAATTTCAAGTGTCCAGGTATTGGAAAAACCCACATCGCCTTTGCCGGCCGTCGCGTGGATGTCGATACCCAGTCGGCCAATGCTGCTTTTGCCTTCCAGAAACGGCACGCAATGATGCGTTTCAGTGTATTCTTCTGTAACACCCAGGTAGAGGGTGCCGGGCTGCAGCACAAACCCTTCGGGGCCGATTTCGAACAATTCTACCGGATTGTGTTTTTTGGCGTCCAGCACCCGGTCGCGGTACACGGCCAGGTATTTGCCCAGGTGCACGTCGTAGGAGTTGGTGCCGAGGCATTCGGAGCGAAAGGGTTCGATCACAATCTGGCCACGATCGATGGCTTCGAGTATTTTTTTATCGGTAAGAATCATGTCGGTGCTGTTGTTGGATCGGGTAAAGTGCGGAAATGACACTCAAAAAGTGCGCAAAAGTATTTGATTTTTCCTTGTGAACGATGGAATTTCCAAAACTAAACTTAGTAGAAGTTCTGTTGTTTTGCAGATTCTGTAATGTTCACCTGGCATTTAAAATATGAAAAAGACCCTCGTTCTTGGTGCTACTGACAACCCTTCCCGATATGCCTACCTGGCCGTGCAGCGACTGTTGCGTCATGGCCATGAAGTGGTGCCCGTTGGCGTTCGCACCGGAATGGTGGAAGGCCTGGAAATTCAGCATGGCATGCCTGAGGTGAGTGATGTGGATACGGTGACTTTGTACCTGCGCCCGGAAAGACAAGAGGAATACTACGACTATATCCTGCACACCCTGCATCCGAAAAGGATCATTTTCAACCCTGGCACTGAAAACCCCGACTTGATCGAAATGGCCGAGAAAGAAGGCATCGAGCCGGTGGAGGGGTGTACACTGGTGATGCTTTCCATAGGAAGTTATTAGTGATCAGTTATTGGTTATTAGGGGTGGGTAAGGGTTTATGTGTTCGTTTCTTGTGGCCGCTCGAACAGGGAGGCTAAGACTAATGAACAGACAAACCCTTACCCACCCCTAATAACCAATAACTGATAACCAATAACTACCCCGCATAGAGTTTCACGCAACTCTCGCACAAACACGTTGTTCCGAATTGCCGGATCAGTGTTTCCTTCGTGGCGGGGTGCAGATTGGCTTCTTTGCACCAACAGGTTTGGTCGCCGTAGCAGATGTGCTTTTTTTTGCAGCGCGGGCAGGAGGCTACAAAATCCGCGTCTTCTTCCACCCAGGCCTGTTCTACGCGGCCGCCGAGTGGCGGATGCAGTTTGCGAACGCGTACGCGAATGGCCTGCAAACTGGCAAACTGGTGTTTCATACGGGCGATAATGCCGGCAAGTACCGTTTCAATCAGGTGTCGCGGCTGTTCCATTTCCATCTGGCAGATGCGGAATATCACTTCGTAGTTGACGGTTTGGTCTACCTGATCGGTAGCGGCTGCTTTTGCAATACCTGCTTTGACATAAACGTCGACCAGGTATTCCGTACCCAATGCTTTTTCTGCGTCGTATACGCCATGATATGCGTGAAACCGCATGCCTTCCAATGCTATCCAGGCCATGTATTCGGGTTTTTTTATTTAAAACAGCGTTACATTTCTCACCCTCTCACCCTCTCACCCTCTCACCCTCTCACTTTCTCACTCTCTATTATTCCCCCAGCATCTCCCTCAACAAATCCCTCTGGGTAGCCAGATCCGGGCATTTGCCGGCTAGGGCTTTTTCCACCAGTGGAAATTCTTCTTTTTTCAATTGTCCGTATTGTGCTACAACCGTCCCCGAGCATTCCTTGGCATTGTTGTATGCTTCCTGAATTTGCTTCAATTTTTCCTGAAAATTCGCTTGTGCAGTGGTGTCTGATGCCAGGTTGGCGGCTTCCTGATTGAGGGCTACAAGCGGGCCTGTGCATTCACAGAATGCCTGGGCTATTTTATCGATCCGGGATGATGCCGGTTTGGGATTGTCGCAAGCCAGGCAGAAAAGCAAAAAGGTGAAAAAGAGTAGTCGCATGCAGGCAAAAGTACAGTAGCGGAATGGAAATCGGGATTTTTTATTCACATCAATCCTTCGTCTGCAAAACTGAAATAGCCACGTTCCGAAACGATCAGGTGATCCAGCAGCGGAAGGTCGATGAGGTGCCCCGATTGTTTGAGACGGCGCGTGAGATCGATGTCGGCCTGGCTGGGTTGCAGGTTTCCGGAGGGGTGGTTGTGAACGGCAATAAATGCAGCGGCTTTGGCTTGCAGTGCTGCTTTGAGCACCATTTTCAGGTCGACTACCGTGCCGCTCATGCCGCCGCTGCTCAGGCGTTCGCGGGCAAAAATTTCATTGGCTTTATTGAGCAGTAGCAGCCAGAATTCTTCATGCTGCAAGTCAGTCAGCAAAGGCGCTATGGCTTGAAATGCGTCGCGGCTGTGGGTCACTCGCGGTCGTTCGCGCAGGTCGGAGAGTTGCCGGCGGCGGCCAAGTTCGAGGGCAGCGGCAATGGTGACGGCTTTGGCCTCGCCTATTCCGGGAAATTTTTGCAGGTCGGGAAGTGAGCATTTGCCCAGTTCGTTGAGATCGCAATCTACCGACTGCAGCACTTGTTGCGCCAGTGCAACGGCGCTGAGGCCCGTAGTACCCGAACCGATCAGGATGGCCAGCAATTCGGCATCTGAAAGCGCCTGGCGGCCTTTGAGGATCATTTTTTCGCGCGGCCGGTCTTCCTCTGCCCAGGCCGTGATGGCGCGGTAAGTTTGTTCTGACATAAATGAAAACGTGTAAAAACTTGATTAATACAATTGCTCCTGCGAATGTCGCAAAAAATCCCGAACAAACACAGGCACAAACTTTTTACTTGCCACATTAAACCCGGCCACACAAATTCATTCTAACAAACACTTCTGTTATTTGCAGCAGTATTTCACTCATAAAATCTGAATATTACCATGAAAATCCAATTGCTCGTAGCCGCCCTGGCTGCTTTGGTCACCATGTCTTTTACCTCCCTGCCTTCATCCGATGCGCGCCCATGGGAACTTCTGGGCGTCAAAAAAGTCAATTACGGGCTCGACCGCGATGAAATCGACGTAACAGCCAGCGAAGGCATGTTTACTGGACTAAAACTGAAAGTAAAACACAGCCCGATCAATATGCACCGGCTGGCAGTACATTTTGGCAACGGCGAAGTACAGGAGTTTGACTTGCGCGAAAATTTCCGTGCCGGCAGCGAAAGCCGCATTCTCGATCTGCCCGGCAACCGCCGCGTGATTCGTAAAATTGTTATCTGGTACGATACTAAAAACCTGGCAGTGGGCAAGGGAATGGTGGAAGTGTGGGGAAGGCACTGATAGAGTTATGAGTTTTTGAGTTATGAGTTATGAGTTATACACACATTGCTATTGGCTTCTTTAATAGAGTGACCAATAGCAATGTGAGTATAACTCATAACTCATAACTCAAAAACTCATAACTTCAAAAAGTGGTGCCTCATGTGTGCTACATAGTCCTCGGCAAGCCATTCCAGGGTGTGGAGATCGGGGCCGTTTTTGCCCGTATCGCACACGTGCTGGTAAGCGTCGGAGGGCATATTTTCCAGTATCCGGACAATTTGGAGGTTGAGTAGTTGCCACAAGGCAATGAGCTCAGGCGTGTGGGCCTGCTGGTAATTTTGGGAAGCCACCCATTGATCCTGGGCGTACACAATGTTTTGTCCTTGTGCATATTGGCCCACCACGAAGCGCCGGTGGTTGTTCAGGGCGCTGTCAATCAGGTGGCCGAGTACTTCCTTTTTCGACCATTTGGCCGGGTCTGGTTTGGCAGCCCATTCCGATTCGGGCATTTGTATAAAATGCTGCGTGCCGTCGGCAATAAGTTGGGAGAGTTCGGCAATAACTTGTTGCATGTTCAGGTAAAAATGGCTTCCAGGGCTTCGTTCACCCCTGGGTAAAGAAAAGTAAAACCTGCCTGTTCCACTTTTTCGGAAGAAACTCGGTTGCTGTTCAGGATCGTTGCCGACATTTCTCCCAGTGCTATTTTCAATGCAAAAGCAGGAACGGGCATCAGAATGGCCGGTTTTTTTCGTGCCCGCGCAATCGCCTGCACGAGTGTTTTGTTTCTGACCGGATTCGGTGCTACCGCATTGAACACCCCTTCCACCTCATCTTGTTCCAATGCCCAGATCATCATACGGCAAATGTCGTCGCGATGAATCCATGAATACCAGGCTTGCCCGTTCCCGAAATAGGCGCCGATGCCGAATAGAAAGGGTTTGAGCATTTCACGCAGTGCGCCGCCTTCCTTACCCAGCACAATGCCGATGCGCAGTTTTACGGTTCGAATGCTCAGTTGGGCAATCTCGTCGGCCGCCTGTTCCCAGCGTTCGCAACAGTCCACCATAAAACCGTTGCCGACAGGTAAATCAGACTCCAGCATTTCTTTCTCTCCGGAATTTCCATAATAACCAATGGCGGCAGCAGATACCAAAGCCTTGGGGCGGCGCCCACTCTTTCGGATGGCTTCAGCCAGCACCTGCGCACTTTTTGTCCGGCTTTCGATGAGTTCCTTTTTACGGGCAGTGGTCCAGCGCTTGTCGGCAATGCCTGCGCCAGTCAGATTAATCAGATAATCAACACCTTGCAGCGCCCTTTCATCCATTGTCCCGGCATTCAAATCCCAGGCAAATTGATCCGGGCCCTTCGGCTGCCGGCTCAACAATCGAACGGTGTGCCCCTGCTGACGGAGCATTTCAGTAAGTCGGGCGCCAATGAATCCAGTGCCGCCTGCGAGGAGAGTAGTCATGAGTGGGAGTTGATGTGGTTGATGAGGGCTGAGGGGTTGAGGAGTTGAAAGGTTGAGGAGTTGAAAGGTTGAGGAGTTGAGATTCTTACCCTTGGCCCTGCCTGATTAGGTTGCCCTCAACCCCTCAACCCCTCAACCCTAAAAAAAACCATCCGTACCGTCAGTAGCATCCAAATCACGATGCATGGTACGGCTTTCAAGACAAACGGCTGTACGATTTGTTCACGCCAGGCACGTGGAAATACATCGGTAGGGGAGAGCGAAACAAATATGAACGTAACGACCAGCAGGGCCGTTTCCCAATGCCGGCGTTGAGAAGTAAGATACCAAATAGCGACACCGCACATGGCAATGACGAAAGTGGGCGATTCTGCTTTATGGTTGAAAATAACCACCCACAACAGGATAGATGCGAGGGCCAGTAAAGCGCCCTGTGGCAAACGGCGGGCATAAAAAATGGAAACCAGAAGCGCTGCAAGGCCTGCCAGTGTCACGCCGGTTTTGGAGGGCATCCACCCAAACCAGGTTTGCAGCCAGCCTTGTACAGAAAGCCCTATGGAGTTGGCGTGGTCATTGAACAGCAATTCCCACCACCAGGCATATACCTGAATAAGGTGACTCCATCCGATAAACAGGGCAGGAAGGAGGGTGAAAAGAATCGTCCACACAGCCAGCCATCCTGCAAAACGCCACTTCCCGGGGTAAAACCAGGCCAGCAATCCCGAAAAGATGCCAAAAATTTTCAAAAATGCACCGGCAGCCGTCCAGCCTGCCGCTGCGCCTGCCCGGTTTTGATGAAGCGTCACGTATGTCCAGAGGATCAATGCGGCTGTCAGGCCATTGCTTTGGCTGTTTTGCATGGATACGACCAGTTCCGGCAAAATCCACCATGCCATAAAAGTACGCTGTGGATCACTCAGGCCCGGAAGTCGCCAGATGGCACCCAGCAGCAGCAGCGCATTCAGCAGGTTCCACAGGGGCAGGCCCAGCCAGTCGGGTACGGCCGCAAAAGGGGCCATACCCAATGCGAACGCCGGACTGTATTTAAACAAATCCCATTGCTCGGCCGGGAAGGAAGCATACGGGTTTTGCCCGTTGAGCAGATGAAAAAACGCATTCCTGAAAATGCGGTAGTTCTCGTAGGCGCTATACCCCTTGGCATCAAAGCCGAGGCTTAGCCGCTGCAGAGAAATGAGCAGGGCCGCCAGGGTGTAAATGGCCCATGTGAGCCAGCGTTTTTGAAAAAAATGAAACATATATGGGACTGAAAAGTCCTGAGTCGTAAGTCCTGAGTCCTGAGTCTGTAGAGTTGACCACGTTGCTTTCGGCTACTTCATAAATAAATGCTAAAAGTAACAAGGTGTACTCTACGGACTCAGGACTCAGGACTCAGGACTTAGGACTTAGGACTATTTTTTCTCTACTCCCAGCACCCCTTCCATACTCTTTAGCAAATCCATCATTTCCTGTTCGGTGTGCTGTGTTGGGTCGTATCCGATCATCCAGTTGTTTTCGCTCGAAACGCGGCGCACGAGGCGGAGCAGGCTTTCATCTTGCAAGGGTTTTGACCAATTGCCCGCATTGAGGTCTGGTTTGAGTTTGACGATCAGCATAGCCGTCATTTTCAGGGCAGGGTCATTTGGATTCACGCCTTTTTTTACCTGCAATCCGTGTGCTTCTGCCAGGTCTTTCAGTTTGTTTTCCAGTTCGAGCAATGGTCTGGGGCGGTCGATGCTGCCGGAAACAGGGTGGGTTTTATCGCCATTGTACACGGTCAGGGTAGCGTAAGGGGCATCTGCGATTCTGCTTTCTATTTGCTCGGGGTATTGCCATAGGTCGGCTTTTTTCACCGTTTCTTTCAGGCTGTTCAGTTCATCAGCGGTCAACTGAAACTCCGATTTACCCGTTTTTTCTACAAATCGGATGCCTTCATACGCCACTTTCCCGCTGTTGTGAAAGTCGAGTACGTACATAGGGCACCAGCCCCGGCAACCTTGTGTGGCAAGACTAATGAGCCGGTCGTCGACGGCAGGCGCAGGCATTTCCTTGCGGGTTTTGCAGGCAAAAAGTGCTGCGAAGAGGAAGAGAAAGAGGGTGTGGCGCATCTTTAGTTATCAGTTATTGGTTATTAGTTATTGGTTATCAGGGTGGTTGGGGTACATGTGTACGCTGTTTTGACTTTACTGAAGGGGAGGAAATTCACAACCTTCATCCTTTGGACACCTGAGCGGGTAGCCAATATCGAGTACAAATGTACCCCAACCACCCTGATAACCAATAACTGATAACCGATAACTGATAACAAGTTATCCGAATGCTTGCTCCAGATCCTCTACAATATCTTCCACATTTTCAATGCCCACAGAAACCCGTACCAGCCCGTCGGTAATGCCATTTGCGAGTCGTACTTCTTTTGGAATGCTCAGGTGCGACATGGAAGCCGGGTGCAAAATAAGCGTATCGGTATCGCCAAGGGTAGGCGCCAGGGTACAGAAACGAATTCGATTCATACAGGAAATGCCTGCTTCGAGCCCGCCTTTCAACTCAAAACTGAGCATGCCGCCAAATCCGCGCATCTGGCGCCGGGCCAGCACATGATCGGGGTGCGATGTCAGGCCCGGGTAATTGACCCGTTCTACTGCCGGATGATTTTCCAGAAAATGCGCGAGTGCAAGCGCATTGGCGCAGTGGCGATCCATACGTAAGGTCAAGGTTTTCAGGCCATTGTAAGTGAGCCACGCTTCGAAGGGCGAGCAATTGGTGCCCACTAATTTCATGGCATTCCACACTTTTTTGCGCATCACCTCTTTGTCTTTCCCTATGACAACGCCGGCCGTTGAATTGCCGTGCCCGTTGAGAAATTTGGTGGTGGAATGAATGATAAAATCCACGCCAAAAGCAAATGGCTGCTGCAAATATGGCGTCGGAAAGGTATTGTCGATGGCACACCAGGCCCCGTACTTATGCGCTACATCGCTGAGCGCCTGAATGTCCACACATGCCAGGGTGGGGTTGGCGGGTGTTTCGCAATACAGCATTTTGATAGACGGGTCGTTGCGAAAAGCGCTGTCCACGTCTTCCAGGTTGCGGAGATTTACAAAAACGGTTTCCACCCCGAATTGCCCAAATATGTTTTTTAGCAAATCGGTGGTTCCACCGTACAGGTTGGCCTGACTCAGCACTTTGTCGCCTGTTTTCAGCACCCCCATCAGCAAGGTAGAAATAGCCGACATGCCGCTGGAAGTCATCACGGCATGTGCCGTCATATCGAGTCCGTGCGTCTCCAGATCGGCAATTTTCTGCGCCACTGTATCCACCGTCGGATTGGCATAACGGCTGTACACATGGCCGCTTTCAATGTTTTGGAAAATCCCGATGCCCTGGTCGATGCTTTCAAAAGCAAAAGAAGAGGTGGCATATATCGGCAATATATGCGGTCGGGTGGTGCGGTTATCTGGGCTTTCTTTTACTGTAAATGAGTCGAAATGCATGGAAGAGGAAATTTGTTGCGTCTGGGAATGGTGGTTTTTGGGGGGATATGTTTTTGTGTTTTTGTGTTTTCGTGTTTTCGTTTTTACGAATACACAGTGCGTTGCGCTGTGCTATTGGATACACCCTTTCAGGGCTTGCAGTGGTGGTAAGGGGTGATTGCAGCGCTCAACCCTCAACTCTTCAACCCTCAACACCTCAACCCTTATTCTCAAATACCACGAGCGAAGCCCCCAAAACACAAAAACACCAAAACACCAAAACACAAAAACACCCAAAAATGCCTCTTAATCCCCCGGCCAGTAATGCTCGCAAGCCTTGCGGATATACTCACCGGGGCGCGCCTTCGACGACAGAAACAGCGAGGCGCGGCATCCTACTTCATAGGGGCAGTCGTTGATGATAGCATCGGCTTTGCCGTCGCGATCCAGGTCGCCAAACCACAACAGATCGACCGAAGGGCTGGCATCCGGTGCTTCGGGTTTTACCCAGGGCGTAAGGTCCTGATATCGAACCGGTTCTGCGCTAAAATCAATAAGTCGCAATTGGTAATCACTTACCCGCACATAGGTGTTTTCCAGCGCGGCACAGCCCGTAGCCGCGAGGCCGTAGGTGGGTAGCGAAATGGTGTCGTTCACGTCGTTGCCGGGGTAAATGGACAATTGCCCGCCGGGGTTCAGTGTTGGGGAAAAAAACATTTGACCGATTTCGAATTTTCCCAGCGGGCCGCAATAACCTGTCGGTATAGGTTGCAGGCTGGAAACCAGAAATTTGCTGGGATCGGCCTGGTTGGTTTTCAGCACTTTTACCTGCGACTGGTAAAATTCGTTGAATTCGCTGACGATGCGTACCTGCACCCGTCGCACTTCGTCGGCAAAGGAGTCGCGCGCATACACGCCAAACCACTGGAGCGGAGGCAGGTTTTCTCCTTCCGGCATGATTTCATTTTCATAATGCAGGCCCATGGTTCCGGTGAGGTAAGCGCCGAATGCCCAGCCAGTGGTGTTTTTATATCGCACTTTCAACCAGGGAGCGTATGGCGATTCAGGGTCGGTCGTGTCGGCCTGTACGTACTCGCCGTTGTTGTAGGTTTCCAGCACCTGTACGACGGCGCCCTGGGTAAGAGAGCCCGTTTTTTTGGCATTTTTATCGGGGGCATCGCGCAGGTTCAAAGAACTGGCGGTAACGATCATTTCTTCAGGCAGGAAAATGCCGGATTGTGCCGACAGGCCGGCCGCAAGCAAAAAGAATGGCAATAGAAAGTAAAAAAACTTCATTGAAGTGTTGAGGCGTTGAAAATGATAAAAGTGGGATAGAGGTGTTTTGGTGTTTTGGTGTTTTGGAGGGCGTTGCACTTGGCATTGTGAAGGAGGTGGAGGAGAGGGGTTGAGAGGTTGAGGTGTTGAGAGTTGAGAGTTGAGAAGGGTAGCATCCAAATAATACCTTACCACCACTGCAAGCCCTGAAAGGGCGTATCCAATAGTACAGCGCAACGCGCTGTGTATTCGTAAACACCAAAACACCAAAACACAAAAACACGTAAACACAAAAACACAAAAACACAAATCCCCTTCCTAAAACGCCCGAAAAACATCCCACGCAAAACGCAGGACGATACCGGCTACCACCACCAAAAAGACTTTTCGAATAAACTCGTTGCCGCGCAGTACCGCCAATCGGCTGCCAAAGTACGAACCAGCGACATTGCAAACCAGCATTGGCAATGCCAAATGAAAAAGTACATGTTTATGGATCAGAAAAAAGACCAGCGAGGAAACATCGGCAATCACATTGACTACCTTTGAAATGCCAGAGGCGTTCAAAAACGAATACCCAACTACACTTACAAAGGCAAATACCAGCAAACTGCCGGTGCCAGGGCCTACAAAGCCATTGTAAAATCCCAATACAGCCCCAATGCCGGCAGCCACCCAGGGCAACTGTTTTTCAGAAAAACGAAAAGACTGCTGCTGCCCGAGGTTCTTTTTTCGGTAAGTGTACATCGCTATCGCTACAATCAGTACCAGAATGATGGGCTTCAGTACATACGATGGCACCATGCTCTGCACCGTCGCGCCTGCATACGAACACATAGAAGCACTGATGCCGGCAAAAAATATCGTTTTCCAGGGCATTTTCATCACCCGGCTGTAATTCCAGGCCGCAATGGTAGTGCCTGCCGCCGATGCCAGCCTGTTCGTGCTGATAATGTTGGGAACCGTCAGTTGTGGATACAACACGAAAAATGCCGGTATCTGTACCAGCCCGCCGCCGCCCACGATGCTGTCGATAAAGCCGGAGAGGAAGGCGAAAAAACAAAGAAGAAATAAGTCAAGAGTCATAAGACAAGAGTCCTAAGTCAAGAGTCCTGAGTCCTAAGTCCTGAGTCTGTAGCGTACACCTTCTTCAGTTTGGCATTCTAATGGATAGAGGCCCTAGATAACGTGGTCAACTCTACAGACTCAGGACTTAGGACTCAGGACTCTTGACTATTTTAGTTACCCACGCTGGCACCACCACCGCCCCAACCAGCAAATATCCATAATAGGCCATCCCACGCCACAGCAATGCTACCACCAGTCCAATGCCGGCAGGCACATAATCCGAAATAAATCCTACCAGTGCCATTTCCGCCAGTCCTGCGCCGCCGGGCGTCGGGCTGAACGCCATGATGATAAACATCGCCACCAGGCGCGCATAAATAAACGCCTGCGTACCGCCATCGAGTGGGGTAGTGGGCACCACTGCGATAATCAGACAGTTAATCATGATGAATTTGGACGTCCAGGCGCCCACTGTTCCCGCGATGACGCCGAGGTGATAGCGCCAGCCTTGCCGGTGCATTTCCTCGGCAGCCAGGGCAAACTCTTCTCCGAGTAGATCGAGCCGTTCCGCATATTTTTTCAAAAAAGGGCGCTTGGCCAGCCAGTGCAGGGCCACTTTGGCATAGCGCGGACGAATAAGCAGCAGAAATACCAGAACACTCCAGTAACTGAACATCAGCGCGTATGTCACGAAAAAAGTGCCACTCGCCAGTCCGACATCGCTGTACGTTTTCATACCCGGATAAAGCATGGGCGGACCGTAAATCAACAACAGCAGAGGTAAACTGATGATAAAAAAGCCCGAATCGCACACCATGGTATAAAATACTGCGGCGGCTGTGCGACCTGCCGAAAGTTTTTCCTTTGTCAGCACAAACAACATCACAAACGGCCCGCCCTTGCTGGTGGGCGTAAGCGCCGCACTAAACTCCCACAAAATGATCAGTTCTATGCATTTGCTCCATGAAAAACCTGTGAGGGTGCGCATCCGCAGAGAGTAAAACAAATGCCTGACTATCAGAACAATAAAAGCAAGTATTATCCAGAAAATGGCATGACCTGTCCATTCGATTGCTCGAAATTGCGCCGGATCGAACTGCCGGTAAAACAAATACCCGACTGCTGCCATGCCCAACAAAACAGGCAGGATAATGCGCGACAAACGGAAGGATCGCAACACACGCTGCTGGCTTTGTTCGTCCAGTTCAGGTGGGGGAGTGGTGGTGGGCTCTTGCACGGGTGTGTGGTTTTTGAAAGGGCAAAGGTGTAGGATTTTGGGAGGTGTTGCACCAAAAAAACGGTTTTTCTTCCGACCATCCCCTGATAAAATGCATTTGGGACGTGTATATTTACCAGCGTAATATTATCCAAAAACTTGAAACTATGTTCAGACGCGTTTACCTGCTTCTTTTATGTTCCCTGTTTGCTGAAATCACCCTTCATGCCCAGTCCTCTTCACAGGATGCTGCCCTCGCGCTGGAAGCCACGGCCGATACGGTACAACTTTCCATTGCACTCAAATGGCCCAATCCCTCGCCTGCCAATACGGTGATTAAACGCCGCAAAAAAGGCCAGGCTGGTAACCAGTGGACAACCCTCATCAATCAGACAAATTCGACACTTTCTACCTACACAGATACCAATCTGGAAAAAGGCGCCACCTATGAGTATGTTGTTCGCCGCACGACTACTTATTCAAGCACCGGATTTGTGCAGGTAGCCATGCTGGCACCCGTAGTCGATTTTCGGGGCAAAATCCTGATATTCATCGACTCCACTACGGCTGATGCCACGGGAATCGAATTAAAGAAATTCAAAGACGGCATGCGCGGCGACGGCTGGCAAACAGTACCCATTAAAACTGGCCCTTCCAGTACCGTTCAGAGCGTAAAAAGCCGCATCATATCGGAATACAATGCCGATCCGCTCCATGTCAAAGCGGTACTGCTCATCGGGAATATACCCGTTCCATATTCCGGCAATGTGGCCTGGGACGGGCACACCGACCACTACGGCGCATGGCCTTGCGATAATTATTATGCGGATGTAGATGGTGTGTGGACAGATGTGTCGGTCAACACCACCTCTCCTGCGAGAGATGCCAATGACAATGTTCCGGGTGACGGGAAATTTGATCAAAGCACAATGCCGTCCTCAGCCGAATTGATGGTGGGTCGCATCGATTTCCGCCACCTGAATCCGACATCTTTCGGCGTTTCCAGCACGGCCGATTTGTATAATCGTTATTTCCGGAAAAACTACCTGTGGCGCAACGGGCTATATCGGGTGGAAAATCGGGCACTGGTGGACGACAATTTTGGTTATTTCGGAGGCGAGGCTTTCGCTGCCAACGGTTATAGAAATGCCTACCCGCTGGTAGGCGCTGCCCATGTCGTTGCCGGTGATTTTTTGAACGATACTGATACTAGTTCCTACCTGATGGGCTATGCTTGCGGCCCGGGTTCGTACACCAGTGCTTACGGCGTTGGCAATAGCACTGAGGTAGCAGCAGATTCTATCAATGTCGTTTTTTCAAACATTTTTGGCAGTTATCATGGCGATTGGGATTATGATAACAATCCCCTGATGCCTTCTTCATTGGCTTCCAGAGGCGGGATTCTCTCTTGTTCCTGGGCAGGCCGTCCACACTGGTTTATGCAGGGACTGGCTTCGGGCGAGCCGATTGGGTATTGCTCCCTCGAAACCATACGCGCTTCCTCCAACAGCGAATATGTTTCGACAAGCGCTTATGGCGCCAGCGGCGCACACGTGGCCTTGCTCGGCGACCCGACCGTACGAGCGCATATCATTGCGCCTGTAGGTGAAATAAATGCCGTCAGTACCTGCACTGCGGTAGAAATTTCATGGACGGCCTCGCCAGATACCGGCATTTTGGGGTATCATGTGTATCGGTCTACTTCGCTCGACGGGCCGTATGTTCGCCTGACCAATCAATTGGTGACTGCACTCTCCTGGACTACTGATGGAACTGTATCGGATACTTTTTATTATCAGGTTCGGCCAGTCAGGATAGAACATGCGCCCGGCGGCGGATTCTATTACAACACCGGAGTAGGAAAGATTTTGCAACATATTCACGTGGGGACACCGGTGGTGACGCTGTCTTCCGATAACCCTGTGCTCACTTGTGACCATCCCTGCGCACAATTGATAGCCAACATTGATGCGCCAGGACAGCCGATTGAATTTTTTGTGAGTGGCCCTGATTTGATCGACAGCACCTGGACCGTTTGCCAGCCTGGTTTGTATTCCTTGCAGGCTACCAACCTGAGCAATGGTTGTGTGGCAACCGCTTCGCAAGGGATTGACGCCAATTTTAATTTGCCCATTATTTTTGGAATCGATATCACACCTGTGAGCGCTCCAGGAGCATCAGATGGCGTCATTTCGGTGCTGGGTCCGGGTATCCCATACGATTATCTCTGGGAAAATGGTGAAACCGGCGCACAGCGGACTGGCCTGACAGCCGGATTTTATTCCGTCACGGTTACCAATCCGGTCAATGGCTGCACGGTCGTCTGGTCTGTTTCAGTGGGTATGGTCAATGGCACAACCTCCCCAATGGAAGCGATTGACTGGCAAATTTACCCCAACCCTGCAACGAATTTCCTTTCGGTTATACAAGCAGAAAATGGAGACGAAATACGTATTTTCGATGCCAGTGGCCGTTTGGTGCTGCACGAAAAACGCTCCGGCGCGCAGTACTCGCTGGATATTTCTGCTTTGCAAGCGGGTTTTTATTTCGCCACGCTTTACCACAAAGGCCGGAGCCTTGGCAGCAGGCATTTTTCTAAAATTAAACCCTGACGTCGCCAAAAAAAAAATCCCGCATTTTCCTCCAATGAGGAAAACCGGGAAACTATGGTACTCATTCGTATGAAGTCAAAAAAGCCACCCTATAGAGATGTGAGAGAGTGAGAGCGTGAGAGTTGTGAGAGCGTGAGAGTTCGTAGAGTACACCGCTCGACGTTTAAAATTGCAAGAGTACAGCGGTGTACTCTACGAACTCTCACGCTCTCACAACTCTCACGCTCTCACTCTCTCACATCTCTCACGCTCTCTCTTTTATACCGCTTCCATCGCCGCTGCCTGCACTTCCGGCAGCACTTCTTCCTGGCGGAGGGTAAATATTTTGGGTTCTTTTTCCACCACTTGCAGGCGCGGATTCGGCATGCTGAACTCGGATTCGTCGTATTGGTAAATGCTCCATTTCCCGTGTGCAAATTCCAGGGAAGTGAGGTGCTCTACCCAGTCGCCGCTGTTCATGTAGGTGACCGTACGGCCGTTTTGAGCCGTTACATCGCGCAATTGCGGGCGGTGAATATGGCCGCATACCACATAGTCGTAGCCTTTTTCGGCCGCCAGTTGGATGGCAGTGTCTTCAAAATCGCTGATGTAGCGAACGGCGCCTTTCACACCTTTTTTCACTCGGGCAGCAAACGAGACAGGGCCTAGTCCAAACAACCTGCGCATGCGATTAATGCCCCGGTTGATGCGGATGAGCAAGTCGTACCCTTCTCCGCCGAGTTTGGCCAGCCAGCGTGCACGTTGAATGCTGGCATCGAATACATCGCCGTGGAACACCCAGTGTGTTTTGCCGTCTACCTGAAATACAAGTTTGTTGCGCAGGTGGATCATGCCGAAGGCCATTTCACCAAACTTGCGCAACACATCGTCGTGGTTGCCGGTGAGGTAGTACACTTTTGTGCCCGAAACGGCCATTTTCATGAGTCGCCGGATCACTTCAAAATGCTCTTTCGGAAAATAACTTTTTTTGAAAAACCACATGTCGATAATATCGCCGTTGAGCACCAGCGTACGCGGCTGGATGCTCTTGAGGTAGTTCAACAGTTCGCGGGCATGGCACCCGTAGGTACCTAAATGCAGGTCGGAAAGAACAACGATGTCCAGTTCTCTTTTCATAATTTGGCTCAACGAACGGTGTGTTCAAAAATATTTTTAAAAAACCACAGCAGATAAACGACCGCCAACACGGCTCCGGCCAGCCAGGCGGCGCCTGTCAGACAATCGGAAAACAGCCGCCGTGTGCGTTGTTGTCGGGTGGTAGTATTGTTGAAATCCCGCGCCGTGGAAATGAGACCGTCCTGACTGAAACCTGAACCGGAATCCAGCGAATGCCGAAGCGATTGTAATGAGCGACCAAAGAAGAGGTGGACGTGCGAGGTGTGCCGGCGCGGGTGTAATTGCATGGTTATCAATGTTTCAAATTGATACTGCAAAAGTAGTGGCCGGGCCGGGCATGGATGTTAAGCGTATATGAAGTTAGGGTTAAATGTGGGTGGATACGAGATATGGATGCGTATTGGTATTCGAATTGGTATTCGTATTGGTATTCGAATTCGTATTCGTATTCGAATACACAGGGCGTTGCCCTGTGCTATTGGATACGCCCTTTCAGGGCTTCGTCGTGGCAATGATGTGTGCCCATATTTGATATTTATAAGCGAAGCGGTCAACTCTACATACTCTCACTCTCTCACTCTCTCACTCTCTCACGCTCTCACCTCTCACGCTCTCACGCTCTCACCTCTCACCTCTAAAAAAGCCCCGCCAGTATTGCACAGGCAGGGCACTTTCTCCGATAAACCAAATCAAACTTTCATTTTCTTAAAGTCCTCAGTCGTAAGTCCTGAGTCCTGAGTCCGTAGCGTACACCTTCATTTGTTGGGCATAATTATTATAAATTCCAACAGCAACGCGGTCAACTCTACAGACTGAGGACTCAGGACTGTCGACTTAGGACTATTTATTTTTTACCCGGTTTTTCTCATCGTCCAGCCCCGTTTTGCGCTGGCGGGCGTCCTTGATTTCCGAACTGCCGAAGCGGTACGAGAAACTCATGGTTACGGTACGGCTTTCCCAGTTGCCACGTGCTACCATTTTCAGGTTGGGGGTGAAGAGGTTTTCGCCACCCCAACCGGCCGTGTGCAGGATGTCGCCAAAACGCAGGCGCAGGTCACCTTTGCCGTCGAACAGTTTTTTCTGGATACCCAGGTCCATCGAACCTTGTGGCGTGCTGCGCAGGGTGCCCCAGAAAGCGCGGCTGTTGAACCAGCCCGATATCTGTACGCTGATTCCTTTCGGCAGTTTGATCGTTTGTTCGCTGTAGGCGTTGAAGGCGTTGAACGATTGATCGATCACGAAATCAGGTGTTTCGGGCGTACTGAAATCTGCTTTGAAGTGACTGCGGAAACCAGTGATACTGACGAATCCTTCCCACCATTTGGCTATTGGCGTGGGCGCGTTGATGCTCAGGGAGTAGTTCTGTTGGTCGGCCAGGTTCTCATTGGTAATGAAGGTAGCGCGCACATTGTTGACATCGGTTTTGAGCACCTGGGTAAATACGTCTTTGGTGTGGCTGTAGCCGAAGGTCATCACCGGATAACCCTGGTAGGTAGGGCTGATCTCAAAACTATTGGTAAACTGTGGGCGCAGCATCGGGTTGCCACGCTGGAAAGTCAGTTCATCCAGTTTGTTTTCAAATGGATTCAGGTCCTGGTAACTCGGGCGATCGATGCGGCGGCTGTAGGTCACATTCAGGCCCATTTTCGGATTGAATGTATAGGTCAGGGCTGCGCTCGGGAACAGTTTCGTGTAGTTGTTGGTGTTAATGGTGTCTTTTTGGGCACTCAGCAACTGGCCTTCGTAGTCGGTGTTTTCGGCGCGTAAACCAGCCTGTACATTCAGGTTTTTGCCAAATTTGCGGTTGTAATTGAGGTATGCAGCACTGGTACGCTCGGAGTAAACAAAACGGTTGCTCACAGTTAAGTCCAGCACGGGTTGTCCGTCGATCACATTAAAAAAGTCGAATGTATTGTCTGTTTTCACATCGGCTACCTTGACACCGACGCCCAGTGTGCCTTTAAACAGTTGCTGTTCGTAGTCGGCTTTCGCTGTAAAAATGTCGATGAGTGTAGGTGTGCTGTTGCGGTAAATGCGCTGGCGGTACAGTTCCGAACCATCCGGGGTGAAATACAAATTGGGCTGATAACTGGCGCTTTTGATATTGAAATTGCCGTAATCGACGTCGATATTCAGCGAATGGCCGGTGGTGTCGGCAAATCGATAGTTGACATTTCCGTTAAAATTGTTGCGGGTGCTTTCCACGGTGTTGGAGGCGCGCAGCAGCGTATCGACCTGGCCGCCATTGTTGGCAAAACCGATATTCGTGAAACTCTTGTTGCTCCATCCGGCAGGGTTGGCGTTGCCATTCACCAATACGCCGACGGTGTGTTTGGAGTTGATTGACCAGTCAATACCAGCCCGGTAAGCATTGAAACGGCTTTTCCAGATTTCCTCGTTTTGTTGGTTGTAAAAACGCCCGTTTTGTTCCCGCTCAAACGACTGTGTATTGTGCCAGTCGCCGTAGTGGTTGTTGTACGAACCAAAGATATTGACGTTTTTTTCGCGGTGGTTAAGGCTGAGGTTGGCGCCGCCTTTCAGTGATTTTCCGTAAATGCCTTCCACACCGGCGTTGCCGTTGGTTCCGAGGGCTTTGTTCTTTTTCAGGCGAATGTTGATGATACCTGCATTGCCGGCAGCGTCGTATTTGGCTGAAGGGTTGGAAATGATCTCGATATTGGAAATGTCGGCTGCCTGGGTGCCTTTCAGCAGGGCGGAGAGGTCTTTGCCATCGAGCGGCACTTCCCGGCCGTCGATCATGATTTTAACGGCATTTTTGCCTTTTACATTGACATTTTCGTTGTTGTCGACGGTTACACCCGGGGCTTTGCGCAGCAATTCGAGTGCATTCAGTCCGGTTGAGTTGACGGTGCCTTCCACATTCAGCACCGTTTTGTCGGCTTTCACTTCGATAGGCGGGCGGCGTGCCGTAACAGTCACCTGTGCCAGTTCATTGGAGGCTTCCGTTACGACCATCGGATCGATGATTTTATCGCCGCCGTCGTAGTCGAACACCGGACTGGCGCCAGCGCCCATACCGATGGCGTTTGTTTTCAGGAAATATTGTCCGGCAGCAATTCCTGTCATTTCAAAACGGCCGTCATCGCCGCTGAGGGTTCCTTTTACCAGGGCAGAGTCTTTGGAGGTATGAATGGTAACGGTGGCAAATTCTACCGGTTGTCCGTTGCTTTGTTGTATCAGGCCGCTGATTTTTTGGGCAGTGGCAGAGGATATCACGCCCAGAAATAGCAGAATAGGCAAGAGAAGATGTTTCATAGCTTAATCAGAAAGTTGTTGGTCTTGTGTGCTTTCAAAAAGATGTTTTCATTTGGTTATTGAGGTGTTGCAAAGGTGTGGGAGTTTGGTAGTTTGTAAAACATAGAACCTGCCAAAACAAGGTTCCTTTATATGGACAGAAGCGTTCCGACGACGAACGGTTTTTTTCCCGAATCAAACTGAATGGAAATACCGTTCTCGTGCCACACAAGACAGGGGCAAAGACCGGAACGTTACAGGAAGGCTGCATAGTTCCGATGAAATAACATAAGTGATAGATGAAGTAAATGAATTCGGGGACAGACGGGAAATTGCCTCTTGCCCCTTGTCCCTTGCCTCTTTTCTCTTGCCCCTTGCCTTTTGCCGCTTGCCTCTTGCCCCTTGTCCCTTGCCTCTTTTCTCTTGCCCCTTGCCTTTTGCCGCTTCTACTTCCTCCCCGGCTGCGTAAAAAACTGAAGCAGTTCTGGCTGTTCGCCAATCGGCGCGCCTGGCGCAGCATAATCAGGCTCCGGCTGAGGCATAGGAGGTATTGTCGGCGTTGTAGCAAGGCCGGTAAAATTTTCGGCAGCAGAGACCACGGGCGAGGCCGGTGCAGGTGTGCGCCACACCACTTTTTCTTTCCAACGGATATGTTCGATCAAAACGGTATCTGTACGGACTTCTGTTTTTACAACTACTACTGGTTCGGCAGGCAGCGAGGCGGGTTGTGTACCTGCCCATTTCCCTATGGCAAATGCGAGTACAACAGCAGCGGCGGTTTGCCAAACAGGCATGCGCCATCGGGAAACAAGATGTCGGCCAGGCGCCTGGGTTTCCGGAACACTTTTCAGGGCCATGTGCCGCTGAAGCCGGCTGGCCAATTCCGGCGTCGGCGCCACTTCGGCATCGAGTGCAGCGGCGCGGCGCAGTAATTCATGCAGGCGCGTGTAGTTTTCCGCAGGCATGAGGGCCAATACCTGTGCTTTTTCGGATTCGCTGAGTTGATCGAACGATTTTTCAGCAGCCAGCAACTCGATCTGTTTCATGTGTCACAAATATTTGATAACGAGGTTTTTATAGAGTTCCTGCGTGTTGGATGGCCCCCAAATATGCTGCATGTCGGCAGCCAGTTTTTGAATAGCATGGTGCAAACGCGACTTGACAGTGCCTTCGGGACAACCCACGATATCGGCAATGGCCTGCACGCTCAATTCTTCCTGATAACGGAGTATAAAACATTGCCGCTGTGCCTCTGGAAGGGCGTCGAGGGCAGCCCGAAGTTGTTGTTCCAGCAATTCCTGGTCGGGGTTTTCGGGTTGGTATGCGGGTGCGACTTCGGTCTGTGCGCCATTTTGCCGCGCCAGGGAGCGTACCTGGCGGCGGTATTCATTTTTGCACAGGTTGTGGGCCAGGGTGTACAGCCACGTCACGAAAGGCCGGGACACGTTGTACGCCTCCGGCCTTTCGATGATTTTTATAAAAAGTTCCTGTGTGAAATCTTCTGCCCGCGCAGCATCCTGCCACAGCATGCGGTAAAAAAAACGATACATGCGACGGCCATAGCGGCCGTACAGCTCGGCGAATGCCTGCTCGTCGTTTCGGCCAATGGCCTCCATCAGCGCATTATCGGTGGCAGCGCCGTACTTCATTCTTCTATTACTTCCATAAATACACGAAAACCGACCGCCGGGCTGGGCGCTGTACATTCGCCCACGGTTTTGATCTGGCCGTAGTAGTGGATGTCGTTCCAACTACCGCCCTTGGTTTTGCCGACCTCTTGTAGCATTTCGGCCACATTGCCCGACACATTATAGAGTCCGTAATTGTTAGGAAAATACGAGTCGGCGGCTACCGGGAAAAATCCTCCGTCTGCATCTGGGCCTCCTTTGCCGGTACAACCAGTACAAGGTTCTTCCACTTTCATATTTACCAGGTAGCAGCCTTTGGAATTGCGCACGTAGTAGCCGCCCCAGGGGTAGGGCGCACTTTTAATTCCTCCAGCGGCTGCCAGCATCCATTCTTCTTCAGTGGGCAGGCGGAAAACGACTTTTTTGAATTTTTTTCGCTCCAAAGAAGCGTTGTACACGGCCGTCATCCAGGTGCAGTAGCGTTCCGCGGCTTCATGGCTGATGTTTTGGATAGGCATTTCCGGCTGTTCGGGACGTCCGTGCGGAAAAATAACGGCATCAGGGCGGTTTTTCAGCGAATCGGGCAGGTAGGTTCGCCAGTCGGTTTTTGAGGTTTTGCACAGTTCCAGTTGTTGAAAATCGCGGTTTTTCAGCAAATCCTGCAAGAATCGATCATATTGGGCATTGGTCGTTTCTGTTTCGGCGGCATACAGGTTACCTCCGATGTTTTTCATACCTTTTTCAAGCATTTTGGGGGTAATATCGCTGATAACCTGCTCGGCTGTCTCATTTTTGTCGAGCAAGGCACGCACTTCCGCTTCTTTGTTGCCCGCTTGCCCGATGTGTACGATCAGGTCGCGGAGGACCACGGATTTTTCCGTTTCTCCGGCGGTGGAGTAGTGGCGATAGAGCAGCACAAATGCCGGCAGGTAGTTGAGGTTGATTTGGGCAATGGCTGCCGGGTCGGCTTCATACACAATCGGCAATTTCAGGTAGTCGAGCCTGAACCGGTTTTCGTAATTGTTGCGCAGCACGGCGATGTTGTCGAATGGCCGGGCGCTGTATTTCAGGGCCAGCCCTGTGAGGTACAGGCTGTTTTTGGCTGTTTCAAAACGACTTTTGTCGGTCATGACCCCGAAATAAGTCGGCATGACATTTTTCCCGGAAACACAACCCTGTAAAAACTCGCTCAACGACGCGCCTTCGGGGATGAATGAGAACCGTTCGCGGTGAATTATTCGTGCGCGGTAAGCCTGGTTTTGCAACAGGTCGAGGTTGAGCACATGCACATCGGGGCGCACCTGAAGGGCATATTGCAGCAGCCAGACCGGATAAGTGTCGTTGTCGTTTTGTGTGATGAGCAGGGCGTCGGGTTCGAGCGACATCAGGGCGTTGTAGTTCCAGTCGAGCAGGCCCGAAGAGAACTGGCCGCTGGCGTACCATGCGCGGCAACTACTGGCTACCTGCTCGCTGTTGCCGGCCATTTCTGCCTCGCGGATGCGGGCAATAAAATCTTCGGCCGTTGCGTGCACGGCGGTATGTAAATACAGGAAAATCAACAGGCTGAAAAAAGAACGTAGCATGGTGTATTTTTTTAGGAAACGATTGATTTTTCCTGAGCGTACACCGCCCATGTCCCAACGTTCACTCGTTGCAAAAAAAAATCCAGGCAAAGCATCAGGCAGCCCTGGAGCCACTGTATGTTGCCGCCATATCTCTACGGCACGAGGGCTCAACCAGCCCAACAATGTCATGAAACCCGCCGACTGAGGACTGAGGACTGTCGACTCAGGACTTTACTTGGGTTCATCCATCTTTTTCGGGCGTATCCATTGTTTCCCGCTGCGGGTCATAGGGCGCACCCGTTTCCAGCTATTTTCATTCCAGCCGCCGGTGTCCAGTTCTTCCATTTCGTGGTGTTCGATAGCGAAATAGACCTGGTCTTCGGGGCCGTAATGGCCGGGGGAGTATTCATCGGGCCCCTGTGGAAACATATAGGATTCGGTATGGGAAAATACGCCGGCATCGGCGATGGACTCGCAAACGGGCAGTGCCGACAACTGACTGCCGTCCCACAAAACATACCACTCATACCAGGGGTATCCGCAGGCTTCGTAACCCATGTTCATGATCAGGAGCAAAGAATAGCCTTTCAGTCCGCGGGCGCCCTGTTCCACAGAGGAGAAATAGGCATGTCCTCCACTTTTTATGCTGGTAGATATTTTGTTGACGACGGCGCCATTGCGCACTGCACGGAGTTCGAACTGATATTCGGCAGGGTTGTCGCCTGTGCCAGGCACGCTTTTTATGGCACCAGCCACCAGTTGTACACCATTGGAAAGGGTAGGGGGCATAATAGACAACAGCCCGCCCCAAACGTATCCCGTTGATCGGGTGCCCAGCGCCTGCACTTTGTACCAGGGCAAGGTGAGGCCATTGAGCGTAGCAGTTTTGTCGCTCACTTCAAGGATACTTACCTGATCGGCTGCTGCGAGTTGTGTCACGGTACCGGCATCGGTGGAGGGCTGCGCGCGCATGTTGATTTTATCGCCAAAAATGGCTGCGGTATCCCCCGGATTCCATTGGTGATAGGAAAAATCCTGCGCCATGACAGGGCAGGTGCAGAAAAGAATGATGATTAGGATGGAGAGATGTTTCATGATGTTTTGGTTGTGATATAAGTGCAAAAGTATTTTTTGCGGTGTGATTTCCCGTAGATTTGTTTTCCGTAGAGTAGTTTCCCGCAGATGAACGCAGATTTACCCGCAGATTTACGCAGAACGTAGATTACACCTAATTTCTTCAAAGCGATGTAACTGTGTACTCTACGTTCTGCGTAAATCTGCGGGTAAATCTGCGTTCATCTGCGGGAAACTACTCTACGGAAAACAAATCTGCGGGAAATCACCCTGCGGTAAACCCACCTACAAAAACCGCACTTCCTTAATCCCGAAAGTGCGTTCCCCCTGCTCCGTCATCACCCGCAGCAAACCAGCACGATGTACGCCCAGGATGGTTCCGGTGAATACCTCGCCTGTGACCGTTTCCTCATATTCGGCAGCCACGCCCAGTTGGTAAAGCAAGGCTTCATATGCAGTATGCAGCGGTTCCAGTTGTCCTGCTTTCAACTGCAAATACCGGCGTTCGAGGCATTCCAGTACGCGGTCGAGCACCTCATCCGGCTCGTGCTCCCGGCCGGTAGCCGCTGCCAGCGACACAGCATTGGGCAACAGTGGGCCAAATTGCAACTGGTTGATATTAAGCCCGATACCAACAATAGCCGACTGGATGCCATTCCCGCTCAGGGTATTTTGAATCAGAATACCGCCTGTTTTTCGGCTGCCGAGGTACAGGTCGTTGGGCCATTTGATACACACGGCAGGGCGATCCTGACAAATTTCTTTCAGCGCATCCTGTACCCCCAGCGCGACTGCCATGCTAAGGTAAAATTGTGCCTCCACATTCAGCCAGGTCGGGTACAATATTACACTGAAAGTCAGGTTTTTACCCGCTTCACTTTCCCATCGGCTGCCAAATTGGCCGCGTCCTGCTGACTGCCTGTCAGCCCGGATCACCGTACCTTCGGCTGGCTTGCTTTTTGTGTACCTATCCTGACCTGCGGCGAGCAATCCGGCAGCATAATCGTTCGTTGACGGAAGTTCGTCGAAACGCAGGTAAACTTTTCCGATAAAAAGGGTGTTTGGCATGTGTTTCCGCTGGTGAAGCATATACAAATTACCGGGGAAATTCGTTATCAGTGCCGAACAGAACAGGAAACAGGTTGTCGGGGCCGCTTGAAAGCAGTACCTTTATGCCCATCCTTCCAACAGTACAGATAATCAAATAACAACCGCAAACCACCGTATTTTTCACCAATTTCTCATTCTGCTTATCTTGAATTTGACAGCATCTCCACGGGTAAAAATTAAAAATCCGTTTTCTGAAGAACTCAACCACCTCATTATTGAAGGTATTCGTGATAAAAAGGGCAAAAATATCGTTCAACTGGACCTCCGCCAGATCAGCGACGCTCCCACCGATTTTTTCATTATTTGTGAAGGCGACTCCAATACCCATGTCAAAGCCATCAGCGACAGTATTTTCAAAAAAGTAAAGGACGAATTGCACACGGCGCCTACGCATACCGAAGGGTCTAGCAACGCCAAGTGGATACTGATGGACTATTTCAATACCGTCGTACACGTTTTTTACCCTGAAACGCGTGCATTTTATGAAATAGAAAACCTCTGGAGCGACGCACAGGTAACCGAGTACGGGGAAGTGTGAACTTTGCTTAGCGCAGCACAACCAGGCGCTTTGAACCATTCAAAAACACCTTAAACGCGACTGTGCCCAAAAAAGCAGCGCGGAACAAAAAAATATGGAACAAGAAGAAAAAAAACGTTCAAGACGCGAGGATGACAGCGAAAATCCACGCAGGGGAGATGAAGGCGGCGACGGCATGCCGCGCTTCAGTTTTACCTGGATTTACGTGCTCGTAGGTCTGGCCCTGCTCGGTTTGCAAATGTCCAAAATGATGGGCGCTTCGCGCAAGGCCGACTGGTCCGACTTCGACCGCTGGGCCCACAAAGGCCAGATCGACCGCCTCGTGGTTGTTAACAACGAAGAAGCCTACATTTATATCCAGAAAGACTCGCTGGGCTTTGGCGAACACAAAGACATCAAATCGGAGCCCAACAAGTTCAATGCCGACCAGCCGCACTACATCATGAACATCGGTAAACCCGAGGTGATGGAGCCCAAACTGGCCAAACTGAACGAAGCGCTGATCAAGGAGAAAAAACAACCGATCACCGCCGAATACGACCCGCGCACCAACTGGACGGCCACTATACTGACCTACCTGCTGCCCTTGCTGCTGTTCGTAGGCCTCTGGCTTTTTATCCTGCGCCGTATGGGCGGAGGCGCCGGTGGACCGGGCTCGCAGATTTTCAATATCGGCAAATCGAAGGCTACCCTGTTCGATAACAGCACCAAGGTGAATATCACTTTTGCCGACGTGGCTGGCCTCGACGAAGCCAAAGAAGAAGTGATGGAAGTGGTGGATTTCCTGAAAAATCCGAAAAAATACACGACCCTGGGTGGTAAAATCCCCAAAGGTGTGCTGCTCGTAGGCCCTCCAGGTACCGGTAAAACCCTGCTGGCAAAAGCCGTGGCGGGAGAAGCCGGCGCGCCGTTTTTCTCCATTTCCGGTTCCGATTTCGTGGAAATGTTTGTCGGCGTAGGTGCCTCTCGCGTCCGCGACCTGTTCCGCCAGGCCCGTGAAAAAGCGCCTTGTATCATCTTTATCGACGAAATCGACGCCATCGGTCGCGCACGCGGTCGCGGCGCCATTCAAGGTGGCAACGACGAACGTGAAAACACCCTCAACCAGTTGCTGGTGGAAATGGACGGCTTCCCGACCGACAAGGGCGTTATCCTGATGGCTGCTACCAATCGCCCGGATATTCTCGACCAGGCGCTGATGCGCCCGGGGCGCTTCGACCGCCAGATCGGCATCGGCCGACCGGATTTGAAAGGCCGTGCGCAGATTTTCGAGGTACACATGAAAACCATCAAAACAGCGCCGGAAGTGACTTCAAGCCAACTGGCCGAAATGACGCCCGGTTTTGTAGGCGCCGACATCGCCAATGTGTGCAACGAAGCAGCGCTGATCGCCGCCCGCCGGGGCAAAAAAGCCGTTGACATCGACGATTTTAACTACGCCCTCGATAAGGTAATCGGCGGTCTGGAAAAGAAAAACAAGATCATCAGTCCGGAAGAAAAGCAGATCATCGCCTACCACGAAGCAGGCCATGCGATTTGCGGCTGGTTCCTCGAACACGCGCATCCGCTCGTAAAAGTAACCATCGTGCCCCGTGGCTTGGCGGCGCTTGGCTACGCGCAATACCTGCCAAAAGAGCAATACATCACCCGCAAGGAAAAACTGCTCGACGATATTTGTATGACCCTCGGCGGCCGCGCGGCCGAATCGGTGGTGTTCAACAAAATCAGCACCGGCGCACAAAGCGACCTCGACCATATCACACGCCTGTCGTACGATATGATTGTCAACTACGGCCTGAGCGACAAAATCGGCAATGTTTCGTATTACAGCATGCTGAACGAAAGTTATCAGCGTCCGTTCTCCGAGCAGACGGCTTTTGCCATCGACCAGGAAGTGAAGGGTATGATCGACGAGCAATACGAGCGTTCGAAAAACCTGCTGCGTGAAAAACGCAAGGAACTCGACGCCCTGGCGCATGCCCTGCTCGAAAAAGAGGTACTGCACCGCAGCGATCTGGAGAATATCATCGGCAAACGCCCGTTCTCCGATCCAACGCCGGGCGAGAGTTTTACCGTTCCAGAAATCGGCCCGGTTCGCACTGAAGACGATGATTAAGCACATTGGATGATACGGATGGAGGACGGGCAGGAAAATTTTATCTGGTTTGATTACAAAAAAGAAGAAATTTTCAGACGCCTGTGCTCCATCCGAAAAATCCGTTTTACCTTCGCCGCATGTTCAAACACATCATTATTAGCAGCATTATTATTATTCGTCCCGGCCAAAACGCCTGACGTGGTGATGCTGTTCATAAAACAGAAACCCCGGTAGGTGCGATACTTGCCGGGGTTTTTGACTTAAATCTGTTAGTTATTAGTTATCAGTTATTGGTTATCAGGGTGGCAAGGAGACCGTCTGTGGATTTGTTTGGCATCCCTTATCGAGTGGCTATACAATTGTATAGACGGTCTCCTTACCACCCTGATAACTAATAACCAATAACTGATAACTAATAACTTCTTGCCCTCAACATTCACCTTTACTCAGATGTACCGCGAATTCAAACACCTCCACCTCCCTTCCATCGACGCTGAAATCAGGCAATTCTGGGAAGACGAGCGCATTTTTGAAAAGTCAGTCGAACAGCGCCCCGCTGAGC
This sequence comes from Bacteroidota bacterium, assembly GCA_020160935.1. Taxonomy (GTDB): domain Bacteria; phylum Bacteroidota; class Bacteroidia; order Chitinophagales; family Saprospiraceae; genus M3007. The sequence continues at coordinate 70,890 of JAIUPL010000025.1, forward strand.
AGTCATTCGTATTTTACGAAGGCCCGCCATCGGCCAACGGTAAACCTGGTATTCACCACGTCATGGCACGGACGGTGAAAGACCTGTTTTGCCGCTACAACACCCTGAAAGGGCACCGCGTGGAGCGCAAAGGCGGTTGGGATACGCACGGGCTGCCCATCGAATTGCAGGTGGAAAAGGAACTTGGCATCACCAAGGAAGACATCGGTAAAAAAGTAACGGTAGAAGAATACAACCAGGCCTGCCGCAGCACCGTGATGCGCTACAAGGACTTGTGGGACGACATCACGCGCCGCATGGGCTACTGGGTCGACCTCGATAATCCGTACATCACATTTGAAAACGATTACATCGAGTCGTGCTGGTGGGTACTGCAACAGTTGTACGAGAAAAAGACTGCTTCCGGAGAGTCGTTTCTCTACAAAGGCTTTACTATTCAGCCGTATAGCCCCGCCGCTGGTACCGGCCTGAGCACGCACGAACTGAACATGCCAGGCTGCTACAAGGAGGTGACGGATATTTCCGTGGTCGCACAATTTAAAGTTAAATATGATGATAAGTCGGCTTTCCTATTTGATAGGGTTGATGAAGATGTTTATATCTTGGCGTGGACGACCACACCGTGGACATTGCCTAGCAATGTTGCCCTTACTGTTGGGCCTAACATTGAATATGTGAAAGTTAGAACTTATAGCCAATATAGCCATAAACCAATTTCAGTTGTTTTGGCTAAACATGCCGTCGAGGATTTTGATAGATATTTAGGAAGACCTACTTTTTCTAACCCTGAATGGAGTATGGGTTTATCAGGTGAAGTAGTTCAGAAAATTGAAAATTGGCTTCGTCAAGGCATTCCAACAGAAGTAGATTTGCAAAATGGCTACTATAATGTAACAATTGCAGGAGGCTTAAAACGTATAAGACGAACCCCATATAATTATTCACCAAATAATTCATTTTTAGGCTCCGAACTGGTCGGCCTGCGCTACGAACAACTCCTGCCCACACCGGCAGCCTCTACTCCCGAACTGGAGGCCAAAGCCTTCCGCGTGATCCCGGGCGATTTCGTGACGACGGAAGATGGTACCGGCGTGGTACACACAGCGCCTTATTTTGGCGCCGACGACTTCCGGGCCAGCAAGGCTGCGGGCATTCCGTTTATCGGCATTCCAAACCCGAAAAACCCTGATTTGCCGTTTCCACTGGTGGACAAGCAGGGGAAATTCGTGGAGGAGGTGCCGGAGTTTGGCGGCCGCTACGTCAAAGCCGAATACTATTCCAAAGAAGTGACGGCCGACAAGGAATTCAAACCTACCGACCTGCTCATTTTCTTGCGCCTGAAAGAAGATAACAAGGCGTTTAAAGTAGAACGCTATAAACACAACTATCCGCACTGCTGGCGGACCGACAAACCTGTGTTGTACTACCCGCTCGATTCATGGTTCATCCGTGCATCGGCCGCCCGCGAACGCATGTCGGAACTGAATAAAACCATCAACTGGAAACCGGCCAGCACCGGCACCGGTCGTTTTGGTCAGTGGCTCGACAACCTGCAGGACTGGAACCTTTCCCGTTCGCGCTATTGGGGCGTGCCGCTGCCGGTATGGCGCACGGAAGATGGTGAAGAGGAAATCTGTATTGGATCGGTGGAAGAGTTGTACGATGAGATCGAGCGGGCCGTGGATGCCGGGGTGATGAAGGAGAATCCGTATAAACGCATGGATGCGGAAGCAACGCGCGAAAAATTTGTTTTTACAGGAGATGTGACTATCTGGAATATTTTAAAACGTTTTAGCAGGGATAATCGGCATGCCCCTACGCAAGAAGAAGATATGTTGTGGCAGGTACTGCGCAATCGCCAAGTAGAAGGTTTTAAATTCAGGCGGCAACATGCCATAGGTTCTTTCATAGCCGATTTTGTTTGCCTAGCAGCCAAACTGGTGGTGGAAGTGGACGGAGATTATCATAACTCTTCTGAGCAACGTGAATTTGATGAGGCAAGAACGGCTTATCTAAATAATTTGGGATTTGAGGTAATTCGATTTACCAATGAAGAGGTGAATAGTAAAAAAGATTGGGTATTGAATGAAATTGCGCGTGTGTTGACCTCACCCCCCGGCCCCCTCTCCGAGGGAGAGGGGGAGCGAGTACCCTTGGCATCCTTATCGGGGGATGCCAAGCGGGAAGTCACCCCCTCTCCCTCGGAGAGGGGGCCGGGGGGTGAGGTCTCAATGGCAGAGGTCGATCTCCACCGCCCCTACATCGATGAAGTTATCCTCGTTTCCCCTTCCGGCAAACCCATGCGCCGCGAACTCGACCTCATCGACGTGTGGTTCGACAGCGGCTCCATGCCTTATGCGCAGTGGCACTATCCTTTTGAAAATCAGGGAGTTTTCAAAAATAACTTCCCGGCCAACTTCATTGCGGAAGGCGTCGACCAGACACGTGGATGGTTCTATACCCTGCATGCTATCGCTACGATGGTGTTCGACTCGGTGGCGTTTAAAAACGTGGTGTCCAACGGCCTGGTACTCGACAAGGAAGGCAACAAAATGTCGAAATCGAAGGGCAATGTGGTCGACCCGTTTGAAACGATCGCTGAATATGGCGCCGATGCTACCCGCTGGTACATGATGGCGAATGCCAACCCCTGGGACAACCTCAAATTCGACACTGGAGGCATCCTGGAAGTGCGGAATAAACTGTTCGGTACGCTGTTCAATACGTACAACTTCTTTGCGCTGTATGCCAACCTCGACGGGTTTAAAATGGACGAATTCAAGGTGTTGCCGTACGACAAACGCAGCGAACTCGACCGTTGGATCATTTCCAAACTATACTCGCTGGTGGCCGATTACCGCGAAGCCATGGATGATTACGATGTGACCCGCGGCTGCCGTGCTATCGAGTCATTTGTCGATGAACACCTGTCGAACTGGTATGTGCGCCTGAGCCGCCGCCGTTTCTGGAAAGGTGAACTCAATGAAGACAAAACGGCGGCCTACCAAACGCTGTTTGAATGCCTGACGGTGGTGAGCCAACTCATGTCGTCGGTCGCGCCGTTCTTTGCCGATTGGCTGTTTCGCAACCTCACCGCGCCGGTGAAAGACGTGGCCAAAGCAAAAAACACACCCTTGCGCCACGATTCGGTGCACCTGAGCGACCTCGTGCAGCCCGACGCTTCGAAAGTAGACCAAGACCTGGAAAAGCGTATGGACTATGCCCAGCGCATTTGTTCGCTGGCATTGAGCATCCGCAAAAAGGAAAAACTACGCGTGCGTTTGCCTTTGCAAAAAATTATGCTGCCGGTACTCGACGAAGCCTTTATCGCCGAAGTGGATGGTGTAAAAGACCTGATTCTCAGCGAGATCAATGTGAAAGGGATCGAATACATCACCGATGCGAGTGGCTTGCTGAAAAAAGCGGCCAAAGCCAATTTCAAAACCCTGGGTGCCAAACTGGGTAAGGATATGAAAGATGCTGCGGCGTTGATTGCAGAATTTACCAACGATGACATCAACACCATCGAAAAAACGGGCGACATCAAAATACTGGTTCAGGGCAATGAGTACACCATCACGCCGGAAGACCTGGTGGTGACCACCGAAGACCTGCCAGGCTGGAAAGTGGCCTCCGAAGGTGCGCTCACCGTAGCGCTCGATGTGCACATGACGCCCGCATTGCAGGCAGAAGGCACTGCACGCGACCTGGTGAATCGCATTCAAAACATTCGCAAGGAAAAGGATTTCAACGTGACCGACCGCATCACCGTGACGCTCGAGAAACACCAGGCTATTCTGTCTGCCGTCGAGCAATTCCACGAATACATCAAAGCCGAAGTGCTGGCCACCGATCTGGTGCTGGCTGATCAGGTAGGCGGCGAAAAAGTGGAACTGGATGATGTGGTGTCGATTGGGATCGAAGTGACGGCGAATTGAAGTCGACAGTAGGAGAAAGGCGATGACGGGGAGTCATCGCCTATTTTTATATACCTTTAGATTGGCGGTTGATTTGTTCCATTATCGCGTTTATGAATGATTTTCTTAGTTCATAGTTTTCGGCCTTGCTGATTTCCTGATGGTATAATTTTTCAATATGAGGGATGGAGGCGATTTTTCCTTGATTAAATTTATACTTATACTTGTCCAATTTGATATTAATATCTTGGTGAATATCTGAAGGTTCTACGGTGTGTAAAAAGCCTTGCCAGTTAGTTCTGAAAATAATTTCATGAATATCTGACCATTTTCCTTTGAGTTCGTTTACCCAGTACTGATCAAAATTGTCTTTATTGGTAATGTGTTCATATTTACCCTCAGTAGATAAACCACTACCTTGAAAATCAATGATAAAGGACACCGAATGAAACATGTCTTTCAACTTTAAACAATCTTCTTTTAATTGTTCAAAAAAAGGCAATATGCTTTTTTCAATTAAGTTGTTGACTACCGTTATATCCTTGATCGTTTTTACAACAGGTTCTGACTTGAACCCTTTTTTAAAGAGTGCAATCTCCTTATCCAAATCCCCTTCATCTTCAATACTTTCTCCTTTAGCTCCTTTCAAATAAATTTCGAGGGAATGCAACAGGTTTTCTCCTATGAATTCCACGAATGAAGCCAAGTCACCTGCATCCGCTTGTCTTAGAGCATTGTAGTATAAATTGCGTTCTTCCTGTTTTATTACAACTGGAGGGTAACCATCCTGCATCAACAACAAATTCATGAGCAAGCGTGACATCCGGCCATTCCCGTCATCAAAAGGGTGGATGTCAACAAAACGATAATGGAAAATGGCTGCTATGGCTAAAGGGTGCAACTCTTTTTTTACTTGTTCTTCTCGCAGCCAGGCCATTAAATCGGCCATTTTTGAGGGCGTTTCCTCAGGGGTGGCGTAATAGTGTATTTCGCCAGTGGGAGTTTTTACATGATTGGGCATTTTCTTGTATGCCCCGAGTGTTATTTCTTTTTCAACCCGTAACCCATCCTGTGTTTGTGCAGGCGTTTTGTATGGTTCTACTAAAATAACCCGGTGTAATTCTCGTATTGCTTTTTCAGATAATTCCTGATGATTTTTTATCATTTCCATCAGGTAGTTAATTGCGTCGTTATGCCCTCTGATATCCAGGTGATCTTTGAATGGTTTGCCTTTTGCGGTGAGGCCTTCCATTAAAAATGCAATGGTTTCGCCATAAGTCAATGAATTTCCTTCAATAGAATTGGAATGATAGTTCCAGTCCAGCCTGAATTTCTGCATTACTCTTGCCTCCTGTTCGGCATCCAAAGGCCGAAGGGAATCCAGTGCGGCTTTTAGTTGATCTACTCTTTCCAGCAAGGTTTTCAATCCCGAGATTATTTCAGGCAAATTGGATGGCATGCGTGTTATTTTTTCTCAAAGGTAGCGAAAGACGTCCAAAATTGAAGAATGAAAGCGCTGCTTCTTCATTTGTAAGAAATGCCAGGCACGATTTTTTTAACATATTTACATTTCCACATACACATCCCCTCTCCCTTTCCGTTACTTAGCGCACTTCATACAAAACGACATATGAAAAATACAAGCGATATGGAAACGCTGGGCCGCTACATCCAGGCGGAAAGCGCATTTCTGGAACCCTTGCTGGCAGCCACAGCGCAGGTTATTGTGGGGCAAAAAGGCATGGTGGAGCGACTGCTGGTCGGGCTGCTTACCAAAGGCCACATCCTGCTGGAAGGCATGCCGGGTCTGGCTAAAACACTGGCTATCAAAACCTTGTCGCAGGCGGTGGACGCGCATTTCAGCCGGATACAGTTTACACCCGATCTTTTGCCTGCCGACGTGGTGGGTACGCAGATTTACAACCCGGCCAAAGGCGAGTTTTCGATACGCAAAGGGCCCATTTTTGCCAATTTTGTGCTGGCTGACGAAATCAACCGCGCGCCCGCCAAGGTGCAAAGCGCCCTGCTGGAGGCCATGCAGGAACGCCAGGTAACCATCGGTTCTGAAACATTTCACCTGAAAGAACCTTTCCTGGTACTGGCTACTCAAAACCCCATCGAACAGGAAGGAACGTACCCGCTTCCCGAAGCGCAGGTCGACCGCTTTCTCTTGAAAGTTAAAATTTCCTATCCCCAGCAGGAAGACGAGCGTGGCATCATCCGCCGTTTTTTGAACGACGATGAGCCCGAAGTGAAAAAAGTGGTGTCGATGGAAACCCTGCTCAATGCCCGGAAGGCTGTGACGAAGATTTACCTCGACGAAAAAATAGAGCAATACATCCTTGACATCATCTTTGCTACGCGTACGCCACAGCAATATGGCCTGCAAAATATTGCGCCCATGATCAGTTACGGCGCTTCGCCGCGTGCGAGCCTTGCGCTGGCCCGTGCTGCCCGCGCCATGGCTTTTCTCGACCGTCGCGCTTTTGTGACACCCGACGATGTGCGCGCTATTTGCCCGGATGTGTTGCGCCACCGCATTGGCCTCACCTACGAAGCACAGGCGGAGAATATGACCCAGGAGGATATTGTGGCGCGGATATTGGGTACGATTGTCATCCCTTAATAGTTATCAGTTATTGGTTATTGGTTATCGGGGCAGGTAAGGGTTTGTTTGATCATATTCTTTGGCATCCCTGATAGAGTGGCTATTCATTGGTGAGCATCAACCCTTACCTGTCCTGATAACCAATAACTAATAACTGATAACTAAAACGATTCCCGAAATGCTACAGAAAACGAGCAAACAAACCCTTATCTGCCCTGATAACCAATAACCAATAACCAATAACTAATAACCCAAAATGGATTCCGCCGAACTTCTCAAAAAAGTCCGCAAGATCGAGATCAAAACCCGCGGACTGAGCAGCCACCTTTTCACGGGCGGCTATCACAGTGCCTTTAAGGGTCGCGGTATGTCGTTCAGCGATGTGCGGGCCTACCACCCTGGCGACGACGTGCGGGCCATCGACTGGAATGTGACGGCGCGTACGGGCGATGCCTATATCAAGGTGTTCGAAGAAGAGCGTGAAAACACAGTGATGCTGCTGGTCGACATCAGCGGGTCGGCCGTGTTTGGCAGCCATACACAGTTTAAAGAAGAATACCTGACGGAGTTGTGCGGTGTGCTGGCATTTTCGGCCATTGCCAACAACGACAAGGTAGGCGTCATGCTGTTTTCCGATCATACGGAGTTGTTTATTCCCCCGCAAAAAGGCAAACAGCACATCCTGCGCATCATCCGGGAAATTTTGACGGCCAAACCCACGGGCCGCGGAACGGATATTGCAGGCGCACTTCAGTTTGTACACAATGCCCTGAAAAAACGCTGCGTGTGTTTTGTATTGTCCGATTTTCTGGACGATAAATATGAACGGGCATTGGGCATTTTGGCGCGGCAGCATGATTGTATCGGTATTCATTGCTGGGATGCGCTCGAACGCGATTTGCCGGATGTGGGTATACTACGTGTAGCCGATGCCGAAACGGGACAGCAGATATGGGTCGACACGACCAGTATTCGCTTGCGCCGACAATATGCCCACACCTTCGAAACGCATCTGGAGGCTACGCGCAGCCTGTTTCGGCGCGTGGGCGCTGATTTTTTGAGTCTGCGCACCGATCAGCCGTATGTGCAGGCCCTGTTGCAATTTTTTAACCGCCGCTCGCGCACCGTTGCGCATGGATAAGTATTGAAATGGCCCATGTTAAATAAAAGCCTGTTTATCATTGCATTGTGTGTTGGGGCGGCCGCGCTGTCGGCCCAGGCAGTAGCCAATGCCGTGCTGAACAAAGCGGTGGTGGAAACGGGCGATACCTTTAGCATGCGTATTCTGGTAAACAATGCACCTGCAGAACCCATCAAAGTGGATTTTTCGCCCTGGGCCCCCACACTTACTTCTGAAAATATCCTTTCGGAATCGGCATGGAGCAGGAATGGTCGCCGCTGGCAACGGCAATACACCTTGCTGTTGTTCGACAGTGCACGACTGGAATTGCCGCCGCTGAATATCATTTTGCGAAATGGGGAAAAACTACCCACCAATCCCGTAGAGTTGTCGGTTACGCCTACACCCGGCGGCTCTGAAGTGTCGGATGCCGACACCATCCGCGATATTCAGCGCGAACCCGAGCACTGGACTGATTACTGGCCCTGGGCAGCCGCGGGGCTGGCACTGATTTTTTTACTGGTATTTTTCAGGCGGAAAAAACTGCAACCCCTGCCACAGGTTATTGTACCGCCGCCGCCGCTTCAAGTGCCGCCACATGAAATTGCACTGAAACAATTGGCGGCACTGGAACATCAAAAACCCTGGAAAAACGGCCGTACGGACGCTTTTTATGCCGATCTGAGTATGATTCTGCGCACGTATCTGGAACAACGTTTTCAAATTCCCGCGCTGGAATCTACCACCCGCGAGATTATGCCTTTGCTGAAAAATACAAATTTCCCGGCATCGCTCACAAAAGCCTTGCAAGAGATTCTGTTTCAATCGGATATGGCAAAATTTGCTGCACAAGCACCTGAAGAACAACAACATGAGAAAAACCTGCACAGCGCCCGTCAGGTAGTCATGTCGAGCGCTGGAATTGCCCCCACCACAACCACTTCAACCCTCTACTCCAACCTCTAACCCTCAACTCTTCAACCCCTCAACTTCTCAACTAGTCTCACCTTCTCACCTCTCACCTCTCTTCCATGTCCTTCGCCCAACCGTACTGGCTTTTGCTCCTGCTCCTCCTGCCCCTGCTGGCATGGATATACCGCCGTGCAGCCACCGAGCGGCACGTAGCGTTGCAGGTATCGCGCCAGCAGGCCATGCGAGGGGTGCGCACCTGGGTGGTCTATGCCCGCAAGTGGATTCAGGGATTGCGCTGGCTGGTGCTGGCACTGATGATGGTGGCCATGGCGCGGCCGCAGAAAAAGTGGTTTGAGCAAAAAATAGAAGCCGAAGCCATCGATATTATGCTGGTGATGGACGTGTCGGCGAGTATGTTGAGCAAGGATTTTTCGCCCGACAGGCTGACAGTAGCCAAGCAGGTGGCCGCTGATTTTGTGTCAAGAAGGCGATACGACCGCCTGGGGCTGGTGGTGTTTTCGGGTGGCGCATTCACGCAATGCCCACTCACGGCCGACCACCGCATTTTACAGGCATTTATCAACAACCTGCAGGTGGGGCGACTGAAAGATGGCACGGCCATCGGCATGGGACTGGCAACGGCGCTCAACCATTTCAAGGATTCCCAAACCGCCAGTAAGGTGGTGATCCTGCTGACCGACAGCGAACAAAATGCCGGTGCCATGGGCCCTTTGCAGGCGGCAGAAATTGCCAAAGCCCTCGGCGTTCGGGTATATACCATCGGCTTGGGTGCAGATGGTACGGTGATGTCGCCCGTTTCTCGCAATTTCGACGGGACGTATAACTATGGCGCCCGCAACATGACGTTTAACACAGCATTGCTGGAAGAAATGGCACAGATCAGCGGAGGTCGGTTTTTCCGGGCAAAATCATCGCAAGACCTGGAAGATATGTACACTTCCATCGATCAACTGGAAAAAACAAAAATCACGAACACCCGTGTAAGTCGTACCCTCGATCTGTATTTCTGGCTGCTGGATGCGGCATTTTGCCTGCTGGTGCTGGAAATGTTGTTGAGATGGGGGCCGTTGCGGGTGATTACCGTTTAGTTATCAGTTATTGGTTATTGGTTATTGGTTATCAGGACAGGTAAGGGTTGGTGACCACGAATGAATGGCTTCTTAATCAGTGATACCAAAAAATATGGGCAAACCAACCCTTACCTGTCCTGATAACCAATAACCAATAACTGATAACCAATAACTGATAACCAATAACGGATAACCAATAACTAAACCGATTCCCGAGCGGCCAAATAAAACGAGCAAATCAACCCTTACCTGTCCTGATAACCAATAACCAATAACCAATAACTAAAATGCAACTCGAAAATCCCGTTCTCCTCCACCTCCTATGGGCCCTGCTCCTGCAGGCAATCCTGCTGGTGGTGTATTGGCGCTGGCGAAAGCGCACTTTGCGCAGGCTGGGTTCTCCGGCGCTGGCAGAAAGGCTGTTGCTGGGTTTTTCGGAGAAAAGGTTCTGGCTCAAAAATGGCCTTTTTGCGGCAGCCCTGGCATTGCTGGTGCTGGCTATTGTGAATCCGCGAGCGGCCGTACGCCGAACCCCGCCGCCGCAACTGGGTTCGGATGTATTGATCGGGCTGGATATTTCCCGAAGCATGCTGGCAAAAGACGTGTCGCCCAGCCGATTGCAACAGGCCCAGAAAATGATCCGCGAACTGGTTGCTTCTCTGGAGGGCGAGCGCATTGGACTCCTCTTTTTTGCTGGCGATGCTTATGTGCAAATGCCATTGTCGACCGACTACGAAGCGCTGCTCATGTTCGCCAGCAATGCAACGCCGGATTACATCACAGATCAGGGCACAGACTTTACGCCGCCCATCGATCTGGCTGCGAGGCTGTTTGCTTCCAATCCGGAATCGGGCCATGCACTTATCCTGTTTTCGGATGGCGAGCAGCACAATGGCCTGCCCCTCGAACGCGCCCGGCAGGCCCATGCCGATGGTATGATTATTCATACCGTGAGTCTGGGAGGCGATGCCGGGGCAACTATTCCGACAGCGGGAGGATACAAACGCGATTTCAGCGGCGCGCTGGTGCGCACCAAAGCCAACCCCGCGATGTTGCGCGATATTGCAGAGGCCGGTGGCGGGCTGGCGCTTTCCGGTAGCAGTGCTGCCACAATACCCACGCTCACTACTGAAGTGCGCAACCTGCAAAAAAACGCTGTCGAAGCGCAGGCTTATACCGAATATGTGCCTTATTTTCAGTGGCTGCTGCTGCCGGCCTTGTTGCTGCTGATATTGGAACAGGTACTTTGGTGGCGTAAAAAAGTAAAAGCATAAATCTTTTGCAAATGGTTCGTTTTCAATGGTATATCGTTGTATTGCTGCTTTGCTGCCTGCAAGTTGCTTTTTCCCAATCGGCACATAACCGCCTGCAGTCGGGCGATGCCCATTACGATAAAAAAGAATATGGCAAGGCGGAAGCAGCCTACAAAAGTGCAGCGGGCGGTTACGCGGCTTCTTATAATGCCGGAAATGCCGCCTACCAACAAGGCAAATACGAAGAAGCCGCCGAATTGTTTCGCATTGCCGTCAATGCCGGGGCAGACGCTGCTGCAAAATCCGCCGCCTGGTACAACATGGGCAACGCCTTTTTGCAGGCAGGTAAATACAGCGAAGCCGTAAAAGCCTACGAAAGCAGCCTGCGCCAACAGCCCAATCGACCCGACGCCAAAAAAAACCTGCAAATCGCCAAGCGAAAACAACAGCAAAAAGAAGACCCGCCGCCACCGCCGCCACAGAAACCACCACCGCCACCACCACCCACGCCACGCCCGCAACCCAATTACCTCGACCGCGCTCCGCAGACGCAGCGGGCAGAGCAACCGCGCCGTAACCTCTCGCCCGAGGCGGCCAAGCTTATGCTGGAAGCCCTGGTACAACCCGACGAGCAACGCAATGCGCAGGACTACCGGGAATTGTCGCCTGCCGTGAAGCCGACGAGCGGAAAAAAGGACTGGTAAGTACTTTTCTCAAATTTTTTTGAATTCTTCTTTAAAAAATGCCCATGCCATTCTACGAGTCTGGAAGGGCACTTTTGTTAATCTTACCTGTTTTTAGTCTAAAAAGTATTGCTTTTGAACCGGATTTTAACATAGTTGGAACTACTTTTGTTAGCGACATAGCATACTCCCGTATTCTAAATCATTTGATAATCAATTTTTTCATGAAAAGAAAAGTTACTCTTTCCCGGCAAGGGAGGGGTGTGTCTTTGCAAAAATGCATATCCCGCTCATTTCTGCCCCTCCTTCTGCTCCTTTTTGTATGGACGTTTGCCGCTGCGCAAACCATACCTGTTCCGGAAGGAAGCGCCTCCAACGGTACAGCAGCCACAGCCACTCCTATCACCACCAACCCTGCCAAGATCAGGGGCAATCTGTACCCGAATGGAGACATTGATTTCTATTCGTTTACAGCCAATGCCGGTGATGTCGTGTATGTGGCCTTAATGACCTCTTTTAGCACGGGTTCTTCCAATGACAGCCAGTTGAGCCTGATCGCTTCCGATGGCACGACGGTCATCGAGTTTGATGACGACAATGGCTCATTTGCCCCATTGTCATCAAGTATTGCCGGCGCAACGATTCCGACGAGTGGAACCTATTACCTTAAAGTAAATGACTTTACTGCGGGGACTACTTCAGAACGTGGCTATGACCTCTACCTGCGTGTACAAAGCGGCAGTTCGACGGCAGAAGTATAAAGCAACGATACACCTGCTACGGCCAACGCTCTTCCTGCCAACGGTTGGGTAAGCGGCGCCAGAAACCCTGCTGCAGCAACCGAGCAAGACTGGTTTTCCATTTCCCTGAATGCGGGAGAATCGGTATTTCTGAGCCTCGACCTTGACCCCGAGCGTGACGGCACCGTTTTTAACGGCCGCCTCGGTTTTGCACTGTTCGGTGATGCCAATAACCAGATACTTGTGATAGATGATGCGGGAACGGGCGACGTGTCGCCTATACCGAATCGCCCATCAGAAGCCTTTTTTGTTACAGTCAAAGATGCAGGTACTTATTTTGCATTCGTAGACGCAGCCTCTGCCGCAGTGGGCGGGCCTACTGCTACCTATAAACTTTCTGTAACACGCTTTGCAGCACAGAGCGGTTACACCAACTATGCCTCTACAGATATTCCGAAAACAATCGGTCCGGGCACTGGAAGTACTACTTCTACTATCACCGTACCCGGCAATCCTATTGTTAAAGATATTTCGGTAAGAATAGACCTGAACCATGCATTGATGTCGGATATAGATGCCATATTAACAACGCCTGAAGGAACACAAATACATTTGTTCACCGATATCGGCGCTGCTGCAACGGGCGGACAACAGCAAATGAATTTGTTTCTCAATGACAATAATGGCACTCCTTTCGCATTTACCGTACTAAAAGGATTGGGTTTCATGCCGGAAATGGCCGTCTCTTCGTCTGCGGGTTTTAGCAAACTGGATTTATTAAAAGGTATCAAGGCTGGTGGAACCTGGACACTTACACTATACGACGACACTGCCGGCGCCAATGGCGGTACGCTGAACAACTGGTCGCTGGATATTTTACCAGAGACTACGCCTGCTACCATTGCTACCTATAATAATCTTTATTCTCAGAACTTCGAAGCCAACGATGGGGGGTATACCCATTCGGGTACCGCTGATGAATGGGCCTGGGGTACACCCAATACGCCCGGCACAACTACAGCCAACCCTGTTGCTGCATTTACCACTGCCAACAGTGGTGTCAACTGCTGGAAAACGGACCTGTTTGGTACATACAATGCAAGCAGCAACCAATTGCTGGAATCTCCCAATATCACTATTCCGGCCGGTGTTGGCGTTGCATACCTCAGTTGGGCCATGCGCTATCAGGTAGAATCGGCTACTTTCGATCACCTGACCGTCACCATCGAAGAAGTTGGTGGCGGCGGCCTGACACAGGAATTGTTTGTGTGGCTGGGTGCTATACCCACCGCGACTCCGGGAAATCCGACAATAAACGTTCCGCTTACCGGCGGATGGGGAACGTTTTATGCGGATGTCAGTGCCTTTATTGGCAAAACAGTGCGCTTTAAAGTACGACTGGACTCTGACTCTTCCATCAACTATGGAGGCGTAGCCATCGACGATGTACGCATCGACACGCAATGCCCGGACCTGACGGCCGCACCTGCCAACGTTACCATTACCAACAGCATTTGCTCGGCGCCCACCTGCTCTCCTTCCAGCGGCAGCTTTACGGCTCCTGCAAATGCTTGTCCTGCTGGCTCTAACCTGCAATACTCGACAGATGGTGTGAACTGGAGTGGGACAATACCCACCTATAATCAGTCGGGCCCAATACAGAACATCCGTACGCGCTGCTCTTGCGTAAATGATCCACTGAATGTAAGCCCTGCTTCTACACCGATTCCTACAGCCCCTGGCGCATGCCCACAGGCTTGTACGTGTCCGGCGCCTACAGGCAGTTGTGTTCTGTCGCCTACGGTTGATTTGGATGCAGACTGCTCCACTACAACCCTGGCTTCTGCGTTTGTAACCAACCTTTCTGAGCCAAATCTTACTTTAGAAGTAGCTCGGGAGACCACGGCGGGTTCAGGTACTTACGGCGCATTTGCCCCGAGTGTCACTTTTACTGGTCTTGATCTTCCCAATATTGCAGATTGTGCTACCAATGGCGCGCCTGCTACTTATGGTGTTAGAGTACGTCTTACCAACTCTTGTAACAGTGTCAGTTTGGTAGACTGCCAGATCACTTTGCGGGATTTGATCTTGCCTCAAGTGTCTAACTGTCCTTCCAATATTACTGTAAATACAACATTTGGTGCTAATTGCACAGGAACCGCGAACTGGACGCAACCTGTAGCATCAGACAACTGTGCTGTACTTTGTCGTAATTATCAGATTGAGAAAGAAATCAATGGCAACTTCGTAGTTGTAAATGCTTCAGGAACGCCAACACCTGGCTTTCTTACAACATTTGTAGACGGAGCACCGGCATCCTTGGGTGTTGGTATCGGCAATGTATGTACAGATGATACGTATCGCATCAGGTACTATATCCGTGATGTGCATGGCAACCCGAGTTTCCCGGTGGCTAACCCGCAATGCGAATTTATTATTACAGTTGTTTGCCCAACGACGCAGTACACGGTAACCGGCGGCGGCGTACGTTGTACAACGGATAATGTTGGTCCTGTTATAGGTTTGAGCGATTCAGATGCGGGTGTAAACTATCAGTTGTTCCTGGGTATGACACCTGTCGGAGCGCCTGTTCCCGGTACAGGTAATGCTATTTCATTTGGCCCACAACTGGCAGTTGGTACTTATACAGTGGTTGCAACCGTTGTAAGCGGAGGATGTCAGAGTAATATGTTAGGTTCAGCCGTTGTATCTACCTTCAACTGTACTCCAACTATTTCCGACCCATGCTCTTGCCTGAATAACGCGACGACGCTGACAAACGGTCAGTTTGGCGAACAAATCAAGGTAAATGCACCATCGACCCAAACCTGGACGGTATCTGCGGTGTCAGGTTTGTATAAAACCACCAGCCCGAATCCGCCTGCGTCGCCGAGCCCGATTACGGTGGGAACGGTACTGAATAACATCGGTGGCAATATGTTCACTTTGGACGGCCGCCACATCGATGCGATCGGTTACTCGGTATCTGTTACCAATGGTGCAGGTACGACCCTGACCATCAGCAACACCTGCGCATACCCGAACCCTGCGTTTACTTCCGACCTGAGCGGTCCATTCTGCCTGGGCTCGGATCCAGTAGAACTGACAGGTAATCCTGGAGATGCGACCTTGGGCACACCGGCGCCATTCTTCACGGTAAACGGCACCCCCGCGACACAATTTGACCCGAGTGCTGGTTTGGGCCAATATGTCATCGTGTACACTGTAAATGGCGGTACGCCGAGTGGTGCTGACCCCGGCTGTGTACAATCCGTATCACAAACGGTACAGGTCATCTCCACACCGACGAATATGGTATGCAACGACAATGTCCACATCACGTTGGATGAGTCCTGCTCTTTGGAACTGAATGCCGACCAAATCCTGGAAGGCACATATGGTTGCTACGATGACTACACGGTGGAGGTTGACCGCACGCTGCCTTTGGGCAACGGCCCCTGGCAGCCGGGCATTTTGGGCCCCTCGGACGTACACCACACGTACGCCGTAAAAGTGACGCACATATCTGGCAACTCCTGCTGGGGTACCATCCTGGTGGAAGACAAACTGCCACCCGTACTGCAATGCCCATGTACATCTAACACGGACGATGCCTGCACATACACCTGTGCCGACAAAGACGGCATTCTGAACGGCTCGA
>JAIUPL010000026.1 GCA_020160935.1 Bacteroidota bacterium
AGCCGGCGCCGGCGCCGGTGACCACGGCAAGCCTTTGGGGTCCGGTCATCGCATCTCCCTTTCGATCCGGTCGGCCGTGCGCAGCGCCAGCGCGGCGATGGTCAGGCTGGGGTTGACGCCCATCGAGGTCGGAAAGACCGAGGCATCGGCGACCCAGAGGTTGCCGGCGCCATGGACAAGGCCGAACCCGTCGGTCACTCCCTCGGCTGCCGTCCGCCCCATGCGCAAGGTGCCGCAGGGATGGCCCAGGTTCGGCTCGGGCCGGTCGGAAAGGAACAGGACGCGGTTCCCGCGGAACGCGCGGGCGATCAGGCGGCGGAACAGGCGCCGCCGCTCCAGCGCCTCGGGCGGGGTGTGGTAGGTGATGCAGATGCGCCCGTCGCGGTCGGTGACGCGGTTGTCGGGGTCGGGCAGGTCTTCCAGAAGCCCGACGAAGATCTTGGCCTGGCCGAGGAAGCGGGCGGCCAGCGCGGCGGGCAGCCGCAGCCCTTCGCGCAGGAACCGGCCGGTCAGGCCGCGTTCGGCGGCGCGGGTCCGCAGGTAATGCAGGATCTCGGGTTGCCCGGCATCGACCCAGGCGGTATACCAGGCCGAACTAACGGCATGGATAGCAGCGCGCATACGACGTTCCACCATGTTGTTGAGTGCTGCGGAATAGGCGGCAGAAAATTCGCGGCAAGGGGCTACAACCGCCCTGCCCAGGCGCATGTCGGGGCACATTTGCCGGTCGGCAGGAAAGGTTTGGCGCAGCGCCAGTTCAATGGAAAGCACGCTGTCGACCATGCTGTGGCTGTCGAAAACCGTGTTCCAAAACCATTCGGTCGTGTTGGCAATGTATTCTGGTTTGCCTACGAAGTAGTCGTAGTTTTCGTCGGCAAACAACTCGGGAATGCGGCTTTCCCAAAAACCGTGGATGCCATGCTGGCCGGTTTTCTGGCCGTTGTAATTGCTGGTGGTGTGCAAGGGCACATGCGCATCGCCGATGTAATGCCCCATATCGGCACTCAGGCGCAGGATGCGATTGGCGTCCTTGCGGCGAAAGGCCTCCGTCAGGTCGCGTTGCATGCGCTGGAGATTCCAGGGCAATACACCGTGCAGTGACATGCGGTCGGAAAAAAAGGCAGATTTAAAATCGCCGGGAAGGCCGTGCGTAAGGGCAAATGCCGAGAGCGAATCAGTGTCCAGTGTTTCCACGTCCTTGTAAAAACGCGGCAGCACCTGCCGGTTGAAATACCGCTTGTAATCGTCGCGAAACGCCGACGCCAGGGTGTTTTTGCCGCTCAGAAAAAGCACCGTATCGCCACTGTTTTTCACCACCCATATTTCTGTAAAATACTGCATGGCCTCCGTGCGCGACCGTGGCAGGCTGTCGAATGGCGGGCCGTAATTGTCCAGGTCGATGAAATGGCGCGGGCCTTCATGTTTGGAAGCATAGCGACGCATATCGGGGTCGACAGCATGATCCGTCAGGTAATCGATATGTGGTTTGAAAAATGCCATCATCTGTGGCGGCAGTGTGAGTACCGCCAGTCGATTGATACGCTTGTGCCCAAAAAATCCCCATTCCGGCGATTCGGGGGCTATGGAGATAGAGGATACCAGGCTACAAGCCAGCAACAATATCCCCAGGATGGTTTTGGTCATCTGTTTTCGATTCATGGTTCGAAAGTAAGGAATGTTTTCAGAAAATCCGGGATCCCTGTTTTACCAGTTTTACCCATCTAAAAACAAGCAGACCGGGCAGGCAGGCGGCAGCACAGAGTGCCATTTTGATGTACCACACGAAAGGTGTTTCCTGCATAATTAGAAAATCGGCCAGCAATATGAAGGCAACAAAGCCCGGTATTTCCAGCATTTTCCTGAAAGAGGGCTGCCATTTAAAGGTTTTCAGTACCAGCCAGATCATGCTCAAAGCAATAAAACTCTGTGTGGCTACGGCTGCAATGGCTGATCCGAAAGCCTGCCAGCGGGGAATGAGGATAAAATTCAGACCCGCATTGAGGCAAATGCCTACTATAAAAAATCGATTCATTTGCGCCACTTTCCCATGCGCCGTCAGCAAGGTGCTGAAAATATAGGTGGTGCTTACCGGCACAAACACCCAGATGAGTACGCCCAGCGTATCCCAGCGGTACGGCGATGCATGGGTCGGCATCATCAGTTGCACCAGTTCCTGCCTCGACAGACAAATGGCGGCCGCCAGGGCCACACTTCCGGCCCAAATCAGCCGGAAACTCAACTGCAGCAGCGGCTTCACCTGCTCAGGCTGCCGTTGCATACGGGCAAACATGGGCAGCAACAGCGACGCAAATAAATACCCCAGCATGTTGCAGGCATCCAGTACCCGATAAGCGCCGGCAAATACCTCGGCGTGGGCTTTGCCACTGAATCGCTCCAGCAGCACCCCGTCGAGGCGGGTGTAGGCAAACATCAGAAATACCACCAGCGCATACGGCAGGCTGCTTCGAAACAACACCACCAGCATCGGATAGCCGGCACGCCAGTTGTCGGCCCAGGATGGCCGTACGCGAAATGTCACCTTGCTGCGCAAAATCATAAACGCGATCAAGGCTGTCAGCAACAATGGTACCGTTTGGGCCAGTGCGAATGACTCGATGGGAAGTGCGCGGCCCGGCGGATGCGTCCACAGCAGCAGTCCGCAAGTGACCAGCATCAGCAGTTTATCCATCGACGACAAAACGCTGTCGATGCGGTAATGCCCCAGCCCGGAAATATTGGAACGCAGAAAAAGAACTATCTGGATGAGCACCTGGTTGACCAACAGGATGAGCAGAAGAAGCAAGGCACGTTGGTCGTACTGCATCGTCCAGGCCAGCCCCAGCGAAATGAAGATGTACACCACACTCAGTACAATCTTGAGCGCCAGCAGATTGGGAAAATACTTGGGAAGCAGTTGGGGGTGCTGGCTGATGTGGCGATTGTTGAACCCCTGAATACCGAAGTCATTGAGAATCTGGAAGATATAGGTCAGGTTCATCAGGGCGAAATACAACCCGTATTCCTGTCCGGTGCGGTTTTGTACCGCCAGATCGATTCCGAAAATGAAAAACGGCTTTATCAGCAGGTTGATAAAGACCAGAAAAAGGATGTTGACGATGAATTCGCGGTTCACGAGGGCAAAGGTAGGACACGGATTGCACGGATTGAAACACGGATTGCGCGGATTGAAATACGGATTTTCACAGATTGGTTCTGTGATAATGAGGCTTTGGTAATAATTCAGGTTCCCAGTTGCATATAGCACTCCGCGCCTAATTTCACTGATAATGAGGCTTTGGTAATAATTCAAGCGCCCCAACCACCCATCCAATCTGTGAAAATCCGTATTTCAATCCGCGCAATCCGTGTTTCAATCCGTGTTTCAATCCGTGTTTCACCTGTAATAGAACACCACCGCAAACGTGATCACCAGCAGAATCACCGCCATAACGCGATAATTTTCATACCAGGCCAGTCCTTTGAGGGCTTCCGAATCTTCATTATATACCCCGTTATTCCAGATAAAACCTGTTGTTTTTTCAACAGGTGGCGGCGCCGTGGCGAGGCTGACCGCAATTTGAATAACCGAGCAAATGGCAAAAATAATCGGCGCTTTTATCAGAAAATGCACCCCGTTCCAGGCTGGAGACATACCTGTCACTTCGCTGGCCACTGTAAAAATAGCAATCACAAGACCTGCCATCAGCGCAGCAAAAGCACCGTCGGCGTTCGCACGTTTCCAGAAAAGCCCTATCAGGAAAATAGCCACCACAGGCGGACTGATGAGGGCCAGCACGCTTTGCATGTAATTCATCAGCGATTCAAAATTGGCGATTTGCGGCGCCCAGGCCACTGTAATCACCATAAACACCACCGTGGCAATCTGTCCGGCGCGCACCAGACCTTTGGAGTCCATGCCTGGTCTGAATTTTTGCACAAAATCCATCGTCACCAGCGTACTGGCAGAGTTAAGCGTAGCACTCACGGCAGAAGCCATGGCGGCCAGAAAACCCGCTACGACGAGACCGATCAAGCCTGCGGGCAACAACTGGAACACCAGCGTGGGGTAAGCGCCGTCAGAATAGTTTTTCAATTGCCCGGCATACATTTCCTGCAGGTTGGGATACAATTTCAAGGCTGCAAGGCCCGGAATGACCAGCAAAAACAGGATCGGAATTTTCAGCAAGGCAGCAAAAAGGGCGCCTTTGCGCGCCTGATTGGCGTCGCGCGCACTGAGTGCACGTTGCACAATAAACTGGTTGTTGCACCAGAAATAAAAACCCAGTAGCGGCACACCCAGCAACAAGCCCGGCCAGGGCATATCGGGGTGGCCCAGGGGCTGCACGAGGTGTGTGAAAGAAGCGTCTTTCGAACTGGCGTATTCCATGATAGCACTGTAACCGCCCGCTTTTTCATACACGATAAACGATAGGATAAGCGCCGAGACGAGCAGGATAATCGTATTGACCATTTCAGTACGCATCACCGAGGAAAGGCCGCCAAAAATGGTGTACCCTGCTGCAAAAATGGCGAGCAAAGACACAATCAGGACGGTATTGGCTTCCGGGTAAACGAGTTTGGCAATGACCACACCGGCAAAAAGCGTCCCGGCTGTGTCGATAAAAATATTGCCCACCAGCGTGATAAAAGAGAAGTAGTAGCGCGAGCGCACATCGTAGCGTTTCTCAAAATATTCAGGCATGGTGTACACCTGCGATTTCAGGTAAAATGGCAGGATAAAGAGGCAAAAAAACGTCAACACAATAGACGCCATCCATTCGTAATTGAAAAATACAATGCCGCCTTTATAGGCGCCGCCTGTAATGGCAATCAACGAATTAGAGGAAATATTGGCAGAAAACATGGAAATGCCGATCACATACCAGGGCATGTTGCGACCAGCCAGGAAATACTCTTCCGAACTGCCAGCCTTTCGGTGATAAAATCCATAGGCCACAATGGCGGCGATATAACCGACAATAATGACCAGATCCAAAGTGGTAAAAGTGAAATTCATGGACGTGCAAAAGGTGAAAAAATGGGTGACGGTTTGTTCCGCTTTGGTATGGAGCACAGGGAAACGTTCAGAATTTGATTCTGACGCCCCGCGAAAAGTAAAGGCAATGTTAGGCAAAGTTTTTGGGATATATTACAAAATATGGAAAATTGGAATTTCGTGAGCACTTACACAGCCGGGAACCTTTGACACATTTGCCTTGTTTTTGCCCCATGGATCACACTACTACCCGCCCGCCGGTCGCTTTCGACTGGTTGCTCATGCTTTCGCTGGCCGCCGTTTGGGGCGGTTCTTTCTTTTTTATCAAGCATGCAGTACAAATTTTCGAGCCCATGCAAATGGCCATGTGGCGCATGGCACTGTCTACCACTCTATACCTGCCCGTAGCGCTTGCCTTTTGGTCGAAAATAGACTGGACGCGCTGGAGGGCTTTGCTTAGCGTGGCATTTTTCGGTTCTGCCATTCCTAATTTATTATTCGCCATCGCGCAGCAGCATGTCACCAGTGGACTGGCCGGTGTGCTCAATTCCCTCACGCCCTTGTTTACCCTGATTATCGGGGTTGGCTTTTTTCAAATGTCTTTTACCCGTTATAAAATACTGGGTGTGGCGCTGGGCATGAGCGGAGCCATCCTGCTCATTTTGTTCAACAGCAAAAGCGGCGCTTCCGGCAACGCGTTTTTTGCAACGTTGTGCGCCGTAGCCACTGTTTGCTATGCTATCAATGCGAATGTGGTGAACCGGCATTTGCGCGATATGCACCCGGCGGCTATTGCCTCGGCAGCGTTTATCCTTACCGGCTTGCTCTTTTGGATAGGTATTTGGCTGTCTGGGGCCTGGACGGCGGTTCAAACCCGTGAACACGGCTGGCAAGGCCTCGGCTACGTATTTTATCTCGCAGCCCTCGGCACTGTGGGCGGAAATATTCTTTATTTCCTGCTGATCCAGCGTACTTCGGCCCTGTTTGCCACATCCGTCACTTACCTGCTCCCCATTTTTGCCATGCTCGTCGGCATCTTCGACGGCGAAACGCTCGGCGCCATGGATGTGGCCGGGACGGGGGTGATTTTGGCGGGGGTGTATATTGCGAGGAGATAGAGATGTGAGAGGGTGAGAGGGTGAGAGGGTGAGAGGGTGAGAGGGTGAGAGAGTGAGAGATGTGAGAGATGTGAGAGAGTGAGAGATGTGAGAGGGTGAGAGATCGTAGAGTGTACCGCTTCGCTCTTGGAATACAATGGGGCAGGGCGAAGCGGTACACTCTACGATCTCTCACCCTCTCACATCTCTCACTCTCTCACATCTCTCACTCTCTCACCCTCTCACTCTCTCACCCTCTAAAAAAGGCTGACATACCCCAAATGAAACTTCGCTGCCCTGAAATCCACAGCCTGGCCCGTATCGCGGCGACCGACGGCTACGCTGATACCAAAAATACCCGCCTGGGTTTCGAAGTTGAGGCCGGCACCCACGCCCAGCGGGCGCAGGAAAAGCCGTTGGCGATCGGTTTCATTTTCAAGATAACCATAGTCTGTAAATACGGCCAGGTAAGAGTTCAGGTCGAGCAGGAGCCTGAATTCAGCAGTACCAACCACGTAACGTGTAGCAAAGAGGCTTTCTTCGTCGAAGCCACGCTGGATTTTGTTGCCCCCAATGCGGTATTGCTCGTTGGCATACACAGGCCGGGAGGAAAAGATGCCGCCGCCGCGAATGCCCAGTTTCAGGGTACTTCGAGCGAAAAACGGAATGTAGTATTCCAGTTTTGACTCCAGTCGGAAGCGCGGGCTTTGTCGGGTAAGCGTATCATATAAGGTGCTGAACCGAAAATCGGGCTCTTCCAGGTCGCGCAGCGCCTCTATCTGGTTGTTGCGCAACACGGTATTAAATCCTGCCACGGCTTTCAGCGTAACAGCCCATCCGCGCCTCGGGTTGAAGCGATAATCCAGTCGGTTGAGGCCGGTTTCCATACCGAAACCGTTCTGGCGCAAATCGAGATTGGGAGGCAACCTGCGCGATAGCAGAATGGATGCCGTATCTATTTTCTGAAGGGAAGAGCCCCTGTTTTCCCAAAAAATCTTGATGTAATCGCCCCCGGTGAACAGGTATTGTACACCCAGTTCGCTCTGCGCATCCACCCAGGTGCTGTCTCTGCGGAAAATATTGAGTCGGCCTTCCACCCCGAACGGCGTACCGAACAGATACGGCATACCTGCCTGCACGTCGAGGCGTTGGGTTTCGGGGCGCAGGCGTTCCAGTTCGATGCTGAAACGTTCGCCCAGGTTGAGCGCATTCTGAAAAGCGGCATTGAGCGAGCCGGTAATCAACACGCGGCTGTCGGTAGCATCCGCACGCGGCAACAGGCCTATGATAAAATCGAATCGACTGGCGCGTTTTTTCTGCAAATACAACTGAAGAGTGGCCTCATTGCCCGCAAAAGTTACAGAAGGATTGCCGGTGGCTTCCACAAACAACAGGCTCCGCAACTGGTCGCGCAGCCGCAGCACCTTGGCACGGCTGTACGGTTCGCCGGGTTTTATGCCCAGATAATTGGGCAAAAAAGCAGCAGGCAATTTCAGATCACCGTTGATTTTGACAGTTTTGATGGAAAAAAAGCGGTTTCGGTCGAGGCGCAGCAAGGCTTGTACGCCTCCATTTGCCTGCACCTCGATGCTGTCGAGCCAAATGCGGGCAAATGGATAGCCGTTGTTTTCGGCTTGCACGAGTAATTCGCGTTCCAGCGCCAGCAAGGCATCGTAATACAGCGGTGCATTGGTAAATAACTTTTCCCGAAAACCGGCGGCTTCCAGCCAGCGCAAAGTCTCCGCGTCGTCGGCTGGTTCTAATCGAATCCAGCGCATGGCAGGGCCCAGGTAAAACGTGGCATACAACACCGAATCGGCTTTCCTCACCTCATCCAGCGAAACAGCCAGGTAGGATTTTTCCCGAAAATGTTCCAGCAAATCCTGACACAAGGTCTGCAGCGCCACAGAATCCCTCGTAACAAAAACAGGTTGTTCCCTCGTTCTATCGGGTAATACCCTGAAACTTTTCACGCCTTCGTAAAAATCGGCTGTGAGCGAATCCGGTATGTGCAGTTGCAGGCGCGTCTGGGCCACAGCGCCAAAGGAACAGAAGAGAAGAAGGACTAATATAAGTCCTAAGTCCTGAGCCCTGAGTCCTGAGTCTGTGGCGTACACATGCATATTCATAGGATTTGTAAAAAAGAATGCCAGGTGAACATCGGCGTACTCTACGGACTTAGGACTCAGGACTGTCGACTCAGGACTCAGTCAGTCTTTTCCTTCCCCCACAAAGTAATCCTCCCTGTTTCGGAACAGGAAATTGAAAGTGGTCATGCTGCCGTAGCAACGGGTGATGTATTGCTGCAGGTTTACTTTATCTTCGTCGTCGAGTTTTTTGGAGGCATTTATTTGTTGTTCCAGCACGCGCAGGCGGTCGCGCATCATGACGATTTTATGGAAAAAGGCATCTATCGGCACCTCTTTAGGCTGGATACCGTCGGCTTGCAGGATCATTTTACCGTTTTTCCAGCGTTCTCCCAGAGGCACTGTTTCGAGGCTGATGCCGGCCCAGGAACGCAGAATTCGTTTCAGCGACTCTTCGGCTTCGGTAAAAGTGACCGATTCTTCGGCAGGAATGTGTTCGATGACTTGCCAGTTGTCGTAGTCTTTACCAATGGTTTTGATACCAAATTGTGTGTAACAAACTTCATACGCGGCCACATGCAGGCGGATAACCACCCCGTCGCCAAAAGCCGGGTGTTTCACCCGGGAGCCTACACCCAGTAATTTTTGCATGCTGTTATCTCATTATCGTTATAGATTAATTTTCCTAAAAAAAGGTTGCCTTTTCCTTGCTGCTGCTGATGATGACCCGCATTACGGCCAGCACCATAAATAAAGACAACAGTCCCACAAACCAGGGCACCTGCACATCGTTTTCCAGTTCGATCACCGTTTCCTGGTCGCCCCAGGCATATTGAGCAATCACCTGAACGCCGTTGTTAAAAAAATGCGCGATCACCGGCACCCAGAAATTCCGCGTTTGCCAGTACAGCCAGCCCAATAAAAACCCCAGCAAAAATCGGGGCAAAAAACCTTCAAACTGAAAATGAAAAAAACTGAAAATGGCTGCAGAAATGGCCAAAGCCTGCCAGGGGTTGGCGATCCGGCGCATCAACTGCTGTTGTACCATGCCCCGAAACACCAGTTCCTCGCCCAGTGCTGGCAGTAAGGCTATCAAAAACAGATTGCCCACTAATTCGCTCCAGTCGTCCATGTGCAACAAGGCCTTGAGCGCTTCATTGGCTTGCGCCTCCAATTCCCGAAAAGTGTCCGGAATGGGCAGCATTTTATTGATCTGAAACAAATACAGCACCAGCGGCACCGATACCAGCAGCAACACCATGCCGAGCGCCGCATCCGACATACGTGGCGCCCGACGCGCCAGCAGGTAGTCGGCCCAGTTGGGCCTTGGGCGGGTTATACCTCTGTACAGCATCCACACCACCAGCCAGCCAGCCACGGTGAAGGTGGCAAAATGCCGGATACCCAGCAGCAGCCGCATTTGCCAGCGTTCGGCTGTACTGGCATCGGAAGCGAGGGTTCCGGACATCAGGTTTTCATTCCAGCCTCCCCACGACACGATCACCTGACTCAAAAAAGTGGAGGCCAGGGCAAAAAAGATGCACCCGGACAGCAATGCCAACAGCACTACCCGAACTTTGGGCGCCGACATTTGCCAGGGGGCAATATTTGGAACAAGTGGAGACTCGGGAAACTTATCCGGACGATTTGGGTTTTCTTCCATGCCATTCTACTTTTGTGCCAAAGGTAAAGCATTTACTCATGACCCGACTCAGCGTAAACATCAACAAGGTGGCGCTCCTGCGCAATTCCCGTGGAAGCAACCTTCCCAATCTCGTTCAGGTTGCCATCGATTGCGAGGCATTCGGAGCACAGGGTATCACCATTCACCCCCGCCCCGATCAGCGCCATATTCGGTACGATGACGTGTCGGCACTGAAGCAGGTAGTGACTACCGAATTCAATATCGAAGGCAACCCTACGCGCGAATTTCTCGATCTGGTACTGGCCAATGCACCGCATCAATGTACGCTCGTGCCCGATGCGCCCGACCAACTCACTTCGGATGCGGGCTGGAATACGCTGCGCGACGGCGCGCGTTTGCGCGAAGTGTGCGACGAACTGCACCGGAACGGCATTCGCGTGTCGGTATTCGTCGATCCTGTTCCGGAAATGGTGGAAGGCGCAAAAGCAGCCGGCGCCGACCGAATCGAGTTTTACACCGGGCCGTTTGCGCACGATTTTGGCAAAAACCCCGCCCTTGCCGTTCAACCTTACACCGAAGCAGCCCGAGTGGCCAATCAGGTGGGTATCGGCATCAATGCAGGGCACGATCTCAACCTCGATAACCTGAAGTATTTCCAGGATCATTGTCCGCAGTTGCTCGAAGTAAGTATCGGTCATGCACTTATTTCCGATGCACTGTATTACGGACTTTCCAATACGATTCGTATGTATTTGCGCCAGTTGGAGGCCAAATAGAGCGATAATTCGCAGAATTTATGCCAACAAAGGAATATGGTAAACAACTGTAAATCTGTTGTTTACACAAAAAAAACCGCTACAATTGCCATTTCCGGCAATTAAAAAATTAAATGTGGCTAATTGTATGAGAGAAGGTTTTTACCTTTGGGATTGCAAAACCCACATCTATTTATTTTTCTAATCGCTTTTTATACCATATCAAATTTTCGGAAGTCGCAAAAAGTGCACGCATCACTCCGGTGATGAATGTCTTTTTCGCGGCTTTTTTATTGCGCCCAATTTGCTCCAGGGGCGTCTGGTGAAGTGATTTTTTTTAATCGCTTCGTGTATCTATCGGCAAGGGTACTATTGCTTATCTCCTGCGCCCTGCATTTACACACACTACACCATTTCAAATTTTTTTTGAAGTCACTGCGAAAGGACAGTTCCCATTGTCGGGAGGCTGCTTCGTGCGTGGCTTTTTTTTACGCACATCCAGCCTGATCCGCAATGCTTCCTTCTTTAGTTTCAATCCTTTACTGTTTAGAACAAAATCACATTTTCGTTCACTTAAACTATCTAAATTATGAAGCAATTGCTAACAACCCTACTGCTGGTGCTGGCAGTTTGCGGGAGCCTGATGGCCCAGCGCAAGATATCCGGCACAGTATCTGGCGATGATGGTGAAACCCTCATCGGAGCAACCGTAGCAATCAAAGGCGCCGCAAAAGGCACCTTAACTGATGTGACCGGCAAGTATAGCCTCGAGGTGCCAAACGGCGCCACCACCCTCGTGGTATCCTACACCGGCTACAAAACCCAGGAGTTGTCCATAGGAGTATCCAATGCCATGGACGTGGTTCTGGAATCGGGTACCAACCTCAACGAGGTGGTCATCACTGCCACTGGCCTGACCCGCAACAAAAGTGATGTAGTGTATGCCAACCAGACGGTCACCTCGGAAGACCTGAACTCGGTGACCAACAAAAGCGTGCTCAATGCACTGCAAGGAAAAGTGGCCGGTGTAAAGATATCTTCCGGTTCCGGCGCTGTAGGCGCTTCCACACGCATCGTACTGCGCGGTGAAACCTCCCTTACGCAGGGGAACAACGCCCTGATTGTGGTAGACGGGATACCTGTCAACAACTCTGCCGCATCGGCAGGTAGCGGTTCTGAAACCGTAGCAGGTGCTACAGGCAAAGCAGGCGACCGCGATAACTATGTAGACTTTGGTAACCGTGGCAACGACATCAACCCCGACGACATCGAGTCTGTAACTGTATTGAAAGGCCCTGCTGCCACTACGCTTTATGGCTCCCGCGGCGGTTCGGGTGTTATCCTGATCACTACGAAGAAAGGGAAGGCCAATGACAAGCCGAGAATTTCATTCTCCTCTTCGTACAGCGTGGAAGAAGCATATATTCTGTACAAAAACCAGGAGCGCTTCGGTTCTGGCTATGCTACTTGCGGCGGTTGCGGCGGTGGTATCAACATTTTTATGGGTGAAAACTTTGCCTGGGGCTCTGAATTTAATGGCGAGATGATCCCCTGGACAGCCGTTCCGGCGGATGCGGATGGCAACCTGGTTCCACTCAACAATGGAAAAATCGATCAACTCGTTCGCCCGTACAGCGCTATTAAAAACAATGTTCAGAGTTTCTTCGACATCGGTAATACGGCCCGCAACAGCCTCTCTATTTCCGGCGGTACAGACAAGTACACCTATTATGTGTCGTACACCAATTTCAACAATGACGGTATTGTACACAACACCAAACTCAACAAACACAACCTGTTGCTGAATGTCGGCTCGCAATTCTCTACAAAACTGCGCTCCGATTTCTCGATGAGTTATTCCAAACTCAACCAGCGTGGCGCTACCGAAGGTGGCTACCCGTTTGGTTACTCTTCCGGCACACCGGCTATGGCATTCGCGACTCAAACGCCGTCGAACATTCCGTTCACCGAACTGCGCGACTACAACAGCCCATACCACGACTTTAAAGGCTTCTACGGCCAGTACTCGATCAATCCGTACTACATCCTGGACAAACAGGAGGTGAAAAATTCAGTTGATAATATCGTTTCCAGCGTTTCGCTGTCTTTCTCGCCCATCCCTTCGTTGACGTTTGTAGGTAAAGTGAGCACCAACTTCATTACCAGCAACGTAACCGAAAAGAACCCGAAATTCCGCTACGAGCGCGCCCTGTCGTGGTCGGACGGTGAACTCAGCGACTTCGAAAGCCCAAGAAGCGGCAGCACATTCAGCCTGGGCTCCTACAAGGAAGGTACCAATCGCATTATCAACCTGATTTACGATGCATATGGCACGTTCTCGAAACAACTGAGCGACGATTTCAAACTGACGACTACCCTGGGTTTCAACTCGATCGATAACTCGAACCGTTATGTGGGTGGTCTCACGGTTGGCGGACTGGTTATTCCTGAATTTTACGACCTGAGCAACTCTACGCAGACGCCGCGTTCCAGTGCCTACTCTTCTATGTATCGTATTTTTGGTGTGTATTCCAACACATCGGTGGGTTACAAAAACTGGCTGTTCGCTGAGTACTCCGCGCGCAACGACTGGTCGTCTACGCTTCCTGTCGGCAACCGCAGCTTCTTCTACCAGGGTGGCGGTTTGTCAATTGTTCCAAGCAACCTGTCCAACTTCGAAGCGGGCCCGCTGTCTTTCCTGAAATTCCGCGCTGGCCTGGGTTCTGCCGGTAAAGATGCGCCACTGTACCGCCTGAATTCATTCTTTGGCTTTAATCCGGGCATTCTGGTTGGCCTGGGCGACGACTATGATATCCGCTTCCCGTTCAATGGAGTAGCAGGTGCACGCAGGCTTAATATCATTGGTAACCCTGACTTGAAACCCGAACTGTCCGTTACTTCGGAAGCAGGTATTGACCTCGGTTTCTTCAAAGGTCGTATCGAACTCGAGTACACGTACTACCATATCAATTCGAAAAACCAGATCGTGGATGCCAACATCCCGTGGTCGTCCGGATACAGCCTGGTTCCGCTCAACATCGGTCGTATGGTCAACTCCGGTCACGAACTGGCCTTCCGCCTGAATCCGGTGAAAACCAAAATGTTTGACTGGAGACTGTACGGTTCTTGGTCGAAAAACAAAAACGTGGTCAAAGAAATCATCAAAAATGACATCGATAACGATGAATTGACGATTATTTCAAATTTCCTGCACTTTGCAGGCCACGGCGACCTCAATCTGATTGCTGCAGAAGGCCTGCCTTTCGGTACGTTTAAAGGCACTACTTTCGAATACGACCCGCAAGGCCGTATCATCGTAGACGCTCAGGGCAACCCGAAACACAGTGCTGAATCACAATACCTGGGCAGTTACCAGCCCGACTTCCTGGCATCACTGGGTACCGAACTGATGATCAACAAACGCCTGTCTATCCGTGCCCTGCTCGATGGCAAAAAAGGCGGCCTGTTCTATTCCGGCACCAAACTCAGCACCGAAAACAATGGTACTGCTATTACTACCCTGCTGAACGACCGTCAGCCATTTGTGGTCGAAAACAGCGTACAGGAAGATGGCAGTGGCGGTTATGTAGTCAACACCACCGAAACCGACGCTTACCACTATTTCCACGATCAGGTAGCAAGTACTTACCTGCTCGATGCCTCCTACCTGAAACTGCGCGAAGTAGCCGTTTCCTACAGTATCCCGACGGGTAAAATGGGCGCCTTCAAAAGCATCACAGTAGGTGTATTTGCTAAAAACCTGAAATACTGGGTAGCAAAAGAAAACACCTTCGCCGATCCGGAAGTGGGTGGTGTAGGTGGCGCATCCGATGCGGTTGGTCTGGAAACGACGACAACTCCTACTGCTAAAAGTTTTGGCGCAGAGCTGAGACTTAATTTCTAATCAAACAAAAAGAAACAGCAATGAATACGCATAAATTCAAATTCATATTCCTGCTGGTGTTGGCAATGGGAACTCCTTTTTATTCCTGCAAGGACTATCTGGATGTAAACACCAACCCAAACCAGTCAGTTGTATCGCGGATCGATTTGCAATTATCTACTTCTATTGTAGGTATGGCGGTCGGAATTGGTCAACGCATTTACCCGGAACTAGGGGTATGGGCGCAATTGCAGACGGGCGGCCCCGGGGTGGCCCTGAGCGAGTGGGACCAGCATAAACTGAGTTCCTCTGAAACAGACGAAATTTTCAGAGAATTGTACCGCGCCAATTTGAACCTGAATTACATCGTTCAAAATTCAACGGAAAACTACTACACGGCGATTGCCAAAATCCTGCGCTCTTACAATTTTCAGGTTTGCGCCGACCTTTTTGGCGATATCCCGTACACGCAGGCGTTGAAAGGTGATATTACCGATGGTTCGATCCTGCATCCGCAGTACGAAAGCGCCAAAGACGTAGTGTATCCAGGTATTGAAAACGAACTGCGCGAAGCCCTTGATTTGATTGAACGGGGTGGCTCGGTATTACCAGGCTCCGACGACCTGATCTATGGCGGAGACATGGAAAAATGGAGCAAATTTGCACATTCGCTCCTGCTGAAAGTGTACCTCCGTCAGGGCGCCAGCGGCCAGGCTAAAGCAGCCCAGTTGTACAGCAGCGATGATGATTTCATCCTGACTAATGATGAGGCTGCATTTCTACCGTTCTCAGGATCAACAGGCAATACCAACCCTTTCTGGAGCAATGCCAAAAGTTCGGCATTGGGCAACTACTACGTAGTAACCACTACTTTGCTGGACCTGTTGACTGCCACTGGTGACCCACGGGTGGATGCATTTTTTGACCCAACACCCAATGGTACACACAAAGGCCTGAATCCCGGCGATGTACAAAACCAGCCATCCAATGCCACCTTCTCTCGTCCGGCAGGTGCTTTGGCGCCCGCAGGTGGCCTGATGTTCAGACCCAATTTCCCACAATACTTTATGTCGGCATGGGAGAGCAACCTGCTGCTGGCAGAAGCAGCGGCACGCGGCTGGATTACCACGGATGCCAACGCGCGCTACAATGCTGCCGTACAGAACAGTTTCGAATTCCTGCAACTCGATGCTGCCGACGCCGATGCTTATCTGGCAGCCGGCGGGGCTTACAACGCATCCAATGCCATCAAATCGATTGCTTTGCAAAAATGGATTTGCATGAATGGCACGCAGCCGGTGGAAGCCTGGATTGAAACACGTCGTTTCGACAGTCCGGCAACGCCGATTTTTGCCTCACCGGGTGGAATTTTTAAATCGCCTACCGAAAATGCCATGGGTACAGGCAATTACCCCAGCATTCTTCCCTATCCGGAAGATGAGGAAAGCCTGAACCAGAATTTCCCTGGGCAGCACCCGCTCAACGCCAAAGTGTTCTGGGACAACTAACATTCATACATTCATGATGGCAAGGCAGGAAACACACATCCCTGTGTGCTACCTGCCTTGCCCCATTGAATGTAACCGACTAAAATTCAATCGATTATGAAAAATAAAATTCTCATTTTATCCTCCATTTTGGCTGCTTGCATCCTGATGGTGGCTGCCTGCAAGAAAATTGAAGACGCTGATTCAACTGTTATCAGCACCTCCATTCCTTTCCTGTATGAAGTCAACATCAATGACGCTTACGTGTATGGCCAGGGTCAAACACATATCTTCACCGACCTGCCCGATGTAATTGCCATTGCAGTCGACACCATCGTGGGTTTTGAAGGCGGATACGGTGGCCATACAGGCGCAGATACCGTGAAAATTATGAAAAGCGACATCACCGGCTGGCCTGATACGTCTGGCATCGGCGGCAAAAGCATCAGTTTTGTGAAGTTCAACAAAGCCAACTACAAGGTTGCACTTTCGAGCAACATCGTTATTGCTGGCCCTATTCCAAATCCGGGCCCAACAGCCATGGAAGGCACTTACAAAAGAACTTCTAATGGTGTGTTGATCGAAATCAAAAAGGTATTCGATGGCGTATATGTGATCGACAACCCGGGCGGTGCAGGTGTACCTCCGTTCCCTTACCTGCTGTACAACCACCGCAACTCCAGCGGTAGCGACAGCCTGGCCTTCCCGATTCAGACCAATCCATGTGGTGGTGGTTTGCAATTAGTAGGCCCGAGTGCGGCGCTTTCACTGAGCAGCGCAGAGTATACCGCTTCGTACCCGCCGGCTATCACGGCTACTTCGCCGCTGACGTTTAGTTGGAAGGTACTTGAGTTTCCGGAAGCCCGACCAGGTTCCGTCAACCCCGGCGCCGCAGCGTGCCAGTGGGGTACCGGCGTACGTACTTTTGAAAAGCAATAAGGCTGGTATTTAAAAACAGTTGCGCACATTGCCACAGACCAGACTCCATCGGTGTTCGATACCAGATCAACAAAAACTCCTGTTCAAAGGGGCAGCAAAATGCTGAAGAAGAAAGCTATGAAATAAAAATCCGGACCCATCGGGTACCGCTTTTGTAAACGGCTCTCACTGTGTAAAAAAGGGGGCACTACCAGCGCTGGTAGTGCCCCCGATTTATTTCAGAGGAAATGTAATCAGAGATTACTGTTTCTCAAATGTACGTACGCCGGTACCCCACTGGCACAAAGCAGCACCTGGGTGAATAGCGGATGAACGCGCTTCACCAAATTCAAATACTTTCCACGACAGTGTCAGGGGCGAAGTAGCCGTGATAGCCGGTGGGTACGAAGCAGTATACTCTGCGCTACTCAGAGAAAGTGGTGCGCTCGGGCCTACCAGTTGCAGACCGCCATGGCACGGGTTGCCCTGAATCGGGAACGCCAGGCTGTCGCCGCCGCTGGAATTGCGGTAGTTGTACAACAGGTATGGGAACGGAGCTACACCTGCGCCACCCGGATTGTCGATCACATATACGCCATCGAATACCTTTTTGATTTCGATCAGCACACCGTTAGAGGTTCTTTTGTAAGTACCTTCCATAGCGGTTGGGCCTGGATTTGGAATAGCACCTGCAATAACGATGTTGCTCGACAGTGCAACTTTGTAGTTGGCTTTGTTGAACTTCACAAAAGTGATGCTCTTACCGCCGATGCCAGACGTATCAGGCCAGCCGGTGATGTCGCTTTTCAGGATTTTTACGGTGTCAGCGCCGGTATGGCCGCCGTATCCGCCTTCAAAACCCACGATGGTGTCGACAGCAATGGCAATTACATCGGGCAGGTCGGTGTAGATGTGTGTTTGACCCTGGCCGTACACGTAAGCGTCATTGATGTTGACTTCATACAGGAAAGGAATGGAGGTACTGATAACAGTAGAATCAGCGTCTTCAATTTTCTTGCAGGCAGCCACCATCAGAATGCAAGCAGCCAAAATGGAGGATAAAATCAGAATTTTATTTTTCATAATCGATTGAATTTTTGTAGAATACGAGGGTACTAATTTCAGGAAACAGGTTTGGAACTCCTACCGATGTATTCGTACGTCAAACCTGTTTCTCTGAAAATTGGTACCAATCGTATACCCGATTTTTTAGTTATCCCAGAATACTTTGGCGGTCAGGCCATGCTGGCCCGGGAAGC
The DNA here is from genome assembly GCA_020160935.1 of Bacteroidota bacterium. GTDB lineage: Bacteria > Bacteroidota > Bacteroidia > Chitinophagales > Saprospiraceae > M3007. The sequence goes on from JAIUPL010000026.1 coordinate 18,128, forward strand.
TCTGGTTCAAACTTTCTTCATTTTCCGGATATGGCAGAATGCTGGGGAAAGTACCAGCAGGCAGCGCATTGTGAGCAGGCTCATGGAAAATACCTCCCGGAGAGAAGAAAATTGGAGTTCCAGTGCTGTCAAAACGACGTGCTTCGATCCAGGATTCTACCGGTTGCAGGTTGTTCATGCACACCCATTTTTGCAGCGCAATCGATTTGATGGCATTGGCTGCATCATATGCACCTTCGGCAGCCAGATACGTATCTGCTTCTGTTGCGTCGAGTCCCAGGTATTCAAAACTGGCCTGAACGGCAGCATTGTACAGAGCATTGGCATCTGTTGTAATCCAGCCACGTGCAGCAGCTTCTGCCAGCAGCAGATTGCCTTCCCATGCCGACATCAGGAATACCGGATTGCTAGGGCCAAAGATCAGGCCACCTGTAGCAGCCAGAGCGCCTGCAGGACGGGAGAACTTCTGTGTAGGAGGAGCCTCCTGAATACCACCCGGATTGAGGCCGAAGTGGGTATTGTCTGCAGTGCGATCGTAGAAAGCGTCGATACGTGGGTCGCCCGTAGCAGTCAGGTAGTCGGTGGAAGTGTTCGTAGCCACATAGTAGTTGCCCAGAGCAGTACTTTTGGCAGCGTTCCATTGCGGGTTGCGCTGGCCGGCTGCATCGTAGAACTGAATAAACGCGGCTTCGTCGTTGGTCAGGATGAACTGGTCGTCGCTGCTGTACAGTTGTGCAGCTTTAGCCTGACCGCTGGCGCCCTGACGGAGGTACACTTTCAGCAGGAGCGAGTGTGCAAATTTGTTCCATTTTTCCATGTCGCCATGATAGATCAGGTCGTCGGCGCCTGGCGTTACAACGCCTGCACGTTCGATCAGATCGATGGCCTCACGCAGGTCATTTTCAATGCCCGGATAAATTACATCTTTAGCGCTATCGTATTTCGGGTGCAGGATAGAACCGTCAGCGATATCACCTTTCAGTGCTTCAGAATACGGAAGGTCACCAAAAAGGTCGGCGCAAACCTGAAAATTGTAGGCGCGCAACACTTTGGCAACGGCGATATAGTTGGTTTCCGTAGAATTCTGAATGATGTAGTTCAGGTTGGTGTTGCTTCTGTACAATTGAGTGAACACTTCATTGCCTTCAGAAGAAGCCCATTTATGCTGATCGGGGTCGCCCAGCGAAACGCCCGGGCCGCCTGTTTGGTATTGAGCCAAAATAGACAGTTGCGGGTAGATACGTTGGCCGATACCGATAGCAGTCATCAGTTGGGACGAGCTGAGTTGCAGGTCGACCCGTGAAATGGTGGACTGGTTGGGGTCGACGTTTACATCCAGATAATCCTTGCAGGAATAGAAAGGAGTACCCAGCGCCAACACCAGCAGGAATATGAATTTGAATTTATGCGTATTCATTGCTGTTTCTTTTTGTTTGATTAGAAATTAAGTCTCAGCTCTGCACCAAAACTCTTAGCGGTCGGAGTGGTCGTAGTCTCTACGCCAACTGCGTCGGATGCGCCACCTACACCACCTACTTCCGGATCGGCGAAGGTGTTTTCTTTCGCTACCCAGTATTTCAGGTTTTTAGCAAACAGACCCACCGTGATGCCTTTGAAAGCGCCCATTTTACCCGTCGGGATATTGTAGGAAACGGCTACCTCACGCAGTTTCAGGTAGGAAGCATCCAGCAGGTTGATACCGGCAGGGCTGCCTCTGAAATAGTGGTAAGCGTCGGTTTCAGTGGTATTGGCTACATAGCCACCGTTACCATCTTCCTGTACGCTGTTTTCAACTACGAAAAGTTCGCGATTGTTGATGGTAGTGGTTTGTGCCGTACCGTTGAACTCCGTGCTGAGTTTGGTACCAGAATAGAATACGCCGCCTTTTTTACCGTCGAGCAGTGCGCGTACAGACAGGCGTTTGTTGATCGTCAGTTCAGTACCCAGAGTAGCCAGGAAGTCGGGCTGGTAACTGCCCAGGTATTTCAGTTCCGAACTTTGTTTCGGGTTGCCTTGTGCGTCTACGATGATACGGCCTTGCGGGTCGTACTCATACGTCGTGCCTTTAAACGTTCCAAAAGGCAGGCCTTCCGCAGCAATCAGGTTCAAAGAACCGTGACCGGCGAAGTGTACCAAGCCGCTGTAAATCGTCAGTTCGTCGTTGTCTACGTCGTTTTTGATGATTTCTTTAACCTCGTTGATGTTTTTCGACCAAGAACCATACAGTCTCCAGTCGATCATTTTGGTTTTCACCGGATTCAGACGGAAAGCGATCTCGTGTCCTTTGTTCACCATCCGACCAATGTTCAGTGGAACGATGGCATAACCCGAAGACCATGGAATGTTTACGTCCACGATCTGGTTTTTCGAATTGATGTTGTAGTACGTGTACTCGAGTTCGATACGACCATTGAAGAAACCGAGGTCGACACCGGCTTCCGAAGTAACCGAAAGTTCAGGTTTCAGATCAGGGTTGCCGATGATGTTGAGTTTACGTGCAGCAGGAACGCTGTTGAATGGGAAACGGATCTGGTAGTCGTCGCCCAGGTCGAGCAGCAGCGGGTTCAGACCGTAGTACGAATTAAGGCGGTACTGTGGAGCATCTTTACCGGCAGAACCGAGACCAGCGCGGAATTTCAGGAAAGACAACGGACCGGCTTCAAAGTTGGACAGATTGGTCGGTACGACAGATATACCACCACCTTGATAGAAGAAGCCGCGTTTGCCGGCAGGCAGCGTAGACGACCAGTCGTTACGCGCAGAGTATTCAGCGAACAGCCAGTTTTTGTAACCAACAGAAGTGTTGGAGTACACACCAAAAATGCGGTACTGAGCCGACGTAGCAGCCGAGCGAGGTGCTTCAGCAGAGTTGCTCAGGTCGTAGAATTCAGGAATAACAAGGCCGTTCACAGTAGTACCCGATACAAAGCGGTTGGCATTGTCGATCGAGTTGAAACCCAGGGTAGTCGTCAGTTTGAAATCGTCGCTCAGTTGTTTCGAGAACGTACCATATGCATCATAGATCAGGTTGATGATACGGTTGGTACTTTCTTTGTAGGAACCGAGGCTGAACGAGTTTCTCGGGCTTTCGAAGTCGCTGAGTTCACCGTCCGACCAAGACAGCGTACGCTCGTAGAAGAATTTCGGGTTTTGCTCAGTTACGTTGCTGGTAATGAAGTTGGTGCTCACTTTACCTACAAAAGTCAGCGACTGGATAGGCGAGTAAGACAGCGACACGCTGGAAACAACGTTGTCAACGGTATTGCTTACATTCTGTTTTTCCAGAATATAGTACGGGTTGATCGAGTACTGGCCGTAGAAGCCTTTGAAGTCATGGTATGGGCTGTTGTAGTCGCGCAGTTCAGTGAACGGAATGTTCGCAGGTGTTTGCGTTACGAATGCCATAGCCGGTGTACCGGAAGAGTAACCGAACGGATAACCGCCTTCAGTAGCACCACGTTGTTTCAGTTTGGAATAACTCATCGAGAAATCGGAGCGCAGTTTCGTAGAGAATTGCGAGCCGACATTCAGCAGCAGGTTGTGCTTGTTGAGTTTGGTGTTGTGTACAATACCTTCATTGTTGAAATTGGTGTACGACAGGAAATAAGAGTACTTGTCGGTACCACCCGAGATAGTGAGGTTGTTGCGGGCAGTGTTACCGATGTCGAAGAAACTCTGAATGTTGTTTTTAACAGCGCTGTAAGGGCGAACGAGTTGTTCGATCTTGCCATTGTTCAGCGGAATCAGGTTGCCATCAGCATCTGCTGGTACGCCTGTCCACGGAATCATCTGACCATCGAATTGTTTACCCCATGCGAAGTTTTCACCCATGAAGATATCGATACCGCCACCGCAGCCACCGCAGGTAGCGTAACCGGAACCAAATTGCTCCTGGTTTTTGTACAGAATATACGCTTCTTCCACACTGTAGGAAGACGAGAAAGAGATGTTGGCTTTGTCGCCTTTTTTTCCTTTTTTCGTGGTAATCAGGATAACACCCGAACCACCGCGCGAGCCATAGAGTGTAGTAGCAGCAGGGCCTTTCAGTACGGTTACAGACTCAACGTCGTCCGGGTTGATGTCGTTGCCGCGGTTACCGAAGTCGACATAGTTGTCGCGGTCACCTGCTTTACCCGTACCACCACCACCGGAAGCGGAAGAGTTGTTAACAGGCACGCCGTCTACTACGATCAGGGCGTTGTTGCCCTGCGTGAGCGAGGTTTCACCACGCAATACCACACGAGTGGAAGCGCCAACAGCGCCGGAAGCAGAACCGATTTTTACACCGGCCACTTTCCCTTGCAGGGCATTGAGCACACTTTTGTTGGTAACTGCGTTCAGGTCGGTCGAGTTGACCGTCTGGTTGGCATACACCACATCGCTTTTGTTACGAGTGATACCGGTAGCAGTAACGACCACCTCGGTGAGGTTGGTACCAGCCTGCAACACGACATCGATGGCATTGGAAGAACCGATGGCAACTTCCTGAGTAGCGTAGCCTGTGTAGCTTACTACCAGTGTAGTGGCACCATTGGGCACTTCTACGGAGTATTTACCATTTACATCAGTACGAGCCCCGCGAGAGGTGCCTTTGATGCTAACGGTAGCTCCGATGAGTACCTCTCCGTCATCGCCGGAGACAACACCCATAATGGTACGTTGGGCCCAAGCGGAAGCCATCGTAACCACTACCAGAAGTAGGGTTGTGAGTAATTGTTTCATAAAAAGAATGAGTTGGTTAAAAAATGATATTGGTACATCCGGTGGATTATCGAGGAGGGTGAGTCCTCTACGGAAAAGGGCAGAGCCCTGAAAATCGATTTATTTCTTTTAGTGAACAGAATAGCGCCCGCCTTTCTCTTTTTTGGGAAAAAACACAGCGCCATCACAATATTGAACAAACCAAAGGTATAAAACACTTCAGTTCAATTGATACAACAAAATGAACAGGGCAGTAAGGGAGTGGAGCAGTAATAAAGCAGCCAGAACCCATACACCCTGGCGGGTTTGCTGTTGCTCTACTCAAATAATTTGCTCATTGTCAAACAGTAAGGTGCAATTTCAAATGATTCGATCTTGCAAATCAAGTGTGCAAAACGCCCATTTACACGCTATCATTCGTACCGATTTTAACATGTAAAAGGCAAAGAGTGGCAAATATACTGAACACCTGCGATATATATTTCTACTTTCTGGCAGCGATTTTTCGCAAAAAGATTTTGGAAAGGCCTTCAGCAGCCGAATCGCAATGCCTGTTTATGCTTTTAAGGCCCATTTTTGCCCAGTGGCAGGCACAATTTTTTTGTAGTTTTTTCTACATCTACATTCGGGTCACGCCAATACGCAGGACTTTAGCATCTTTGCAGAAAAAAGAGGCCCGGGCAACAGAAACTGCGAAAAAATGTAGCAGAATCTTGCAGGCACTGTTTTTTTATCTCTTTTCACCAACACTTCTAACGCGCCATGTCTTCACATGATCGTATTCGAAACAGCAGGAGCTATCGCAACCCCATGTTGCTGATCGGAATTGCCATGACAACCTTTTATGTCGTGCTGGGCGCCCTTTTGCTGTTTGCCAAAGATTTTTTACCGGATGTGAGAACAGAGTTCCGGAACATCTTTGCCGGAATGCTCATTGTTTATGGCATATACCGCGGCTGGCGCGTGTATGCCGATTTTTACCAAAACAAATAAACCCGTACTATGCAACGCTCTGCCATTTTCATTTTTCTGTCCTCGCTCTTTCTGCTCAACGCCTGCGAAGAGAACAAGGATAAAAGCGGTAAGGTGATAGATACCCCGACTACCGGCGCCATCCGCATTATGGTGGATGAAGGGTATGCGCCTATCATCGAATCCTGCATCGATGTATTCGACTCTATCTACCGGCAGGCCAAAATAGAGCCTGTGTACACGTCGGAAGGAGAAGCCGTCAATGCCATCCTTCGCGACTCTATTCAGGTGATTATTATCAGCCGGAAACTGACCGATCAGGAACTGAAGTTTTTTCAGCAACGTGGATTCACCCCGCCCATTACCCCTATTGCACACGATGCGGTGGCTTTCTTGCTGAACCCGGCCAATCCCGATACCATTTTTACCATGGCTCAGATGAAAGATTTACTCGCCGGTAAAATTACCAAATGGAACCAGGTCAACCCCGCCTCCAAACTGGGCGACGTACGTATTGTGTTTGACAACCCCCTGTCGGGCACCCTCACGTATGTGAAAGACTCCATCCTTACCGGCGCTGCTCTTTCGTCCAGTGCCTCGGCTCTCAAAACCAACGCAGAGGTGATCGACTACGTAAGTAAAAATAAAAACGCCATCGGCATTATCTCTGCCAACTGGATTTCCGATACCGACGACCGTGGCGTTCAGAAATTCAGGAGGGAAATCCGGATTGCCGATATCGCACCCAAGGCTGGCGCTACGGGTTACGGACCTTATCAGGCTTACCTTGCTACGGGCGACTACCCGTACAAACGCACCGTATATATTATCAATGCGCAAGCCAGAAAAGGACTGGGGCTGGGCTTCGCTTCTTTCCTCGCCGGCGATCAGGGACAACGCATTGTGTTGAAAGACGGGCTGCTACCGGCCCAGGCCCCTACCCGACTGATCAAAGCCAGTCGGGAATAATCCGTTCGTACAACCACAGCACGGCTTGAAACGTCAAATCGTACCACTTGCAAACTTTCGACATCCAAACCCTGTTTCTTTTGTTAAACTTGTTTTAAGATTGTACATTTTCACAAAATGATGTGTGGATTTTTTTGAAATAAAGCGTCTGAAAAGTGGAACTTTGCAGACACAAGAAAACGAGCACACGTCTGCGTAATTAAACTAAAAATCTTTTTCCGAACAATGACAACCCTTTTGAGAAAATTGGCCTTCCCCATCCTGATGATATTCGCCTACACTGCGAATGCTCAAACCCATGCCGATGGTATGACGGCCATGCAGCTGGACGACTGGGATAAAGCAATTAAAGTTTACGATGCACTGGTAAAAGCAAATCCTGCCGACCAGACTGCATGGCTTACACTTGCAAATGCATACCTCGCTAAAGGAGATAAGGCCAACTCCGAAAAAAGCCTGGATGCCGCTTTCAATGCCAAACCCGACGGCGCCTATGCCCTCGTGGCCAACGGCCGCAAAGCGTTGCTCCGCAATGACGACACCGAAGCAACCAACCAATTCCGCAAGGCTGCCAAAAACGCCAAAAAAGATGTAACGCCTTATCGCCTCATCGGCGAATCTTACCTGTTCTACGTTTCGCCGGGCAGCAAACGCCCCAATTATACCCGCGCCGAAACGGAACTGAAAGCTGCACTCGATGTGAATAGCAAAGACTTCGCTACCCTCATGTCGCTGGGTTACACCTATAAAGTGATGCCCAACGGCGGTCTGGCTGCTCAAAACTATGAGTACGCCGAATCACTCGAGCCTAAAAACCCGCTGCCGAAACTGATGCTGGCCAAGGTGTACAAAGCCGCCAAATTGCCCGAGAAATTCGAAAGCAATATCAACAAGGCAATTGCCGTGGGCCCCACTTTCACACCTGCACTGCGTGCAAAGGCTGAATATTACTTCATATCCCGTAAATGGGCCGAAGCCCTGGCAGCGTACAAAGACCTGGTAGCCAATGGCACGGAAGTGACCATCGAAGACGAGATGCAACTCGCCAATACGCTGTATATCAACAAAGACTGTAAAGCGACCAGCGAACTCGTGGAGAAAATCCTGAAAAAAGACGGCACCAAAAACTACCTGCGCCGCCTTCAGGCCTATTGCGACTACGAAAATGGCGACTACCAACGCGGTCTCGACATCCTGAATGATTATTTCAAAGTGGTAACGCCAGACAAAGTGCTGCTGTCCGACTACCTGTACCTGGGCCGCCTCCAACTCAAAACCAAAGGCGATACCACTATGGCCATCAGCAACCTGCAGAAATCCATCCAAATGGATACTACCGGCGGCAGTTGGGAACTCAACAAGGAAATCGCAGAAATACAGTATAACCGCAAAGACTACTGCGGCGCGGTGCAGTCGTACAAATTGTACCTCGACTCGCTGCCGGCTACCAACAAATACTACATTTCCGATACCTACAAAATGGGCCTGGCACAGTTCTACTGCAAAGACCCCGACACGCTGCGCTACGTGAAGGCAGAAAACATCTTCAAAATCGTGGCAGAAAAAGCGCCTCAATCCGGCCTGGGCTGGCTCTGGGCTGGCAAATCAGCTGCCAAACAGGATCCTGATGTGGAGAAACACCCGGAATTGATTACCCAGTTTGGTAAAGCGAAAACCTACTTCGAAACGTACGTAGGCATCGCTTCTGCCGACAAGGTGAAAAACAAAACGGACCTGATCGCAGCACTGGAATACCTGACATACTACTACTACAATCAGGGCGACGCAGCCAACGTCAAACTGAATGCCGCTCAACTGCTCGAACTGGCCCCTACCAACGAGACGGGTCTCGAACTGATGAAAGCCGCTGAATCGGGTACGCTGGCGCCTGCGACGCCGACAACTCCGCAAAACGGTACGGGCGGTAAAGGGAAGAAGTAGGTTTTTGTTTACTTATTGGTGGCATGGACGAATGAAAAAGCCGGATATATTTTTTCCGAGGAAAAAAACATCCGGCTTTTTCATTCGTCCATGCCACCAATAAGCCTAACGCCGAAAAACCAATTTTTCAAACGGCAAATGCGCGTTCGGATCATCCGGAAATATCCTGTCCAGTTCAAGGCGCGTTTCCGATATATCTGTGATAGTATAGTACAATACTTCACCCCATCCTTCAAAAGTGATCGACAATTCCTGATCGTTATTCAGTAATTCCCATTCCCCTGGTAAAGAAAGTGAGAAAAGGTCGCAATGAACAGTGCCGTCATTGTATTCTATTACCCCCCCTGTTTTGAAATCGAATTGATCGTCCAGATCGCAACCGCCGTCAGAAAATATCTGATCGAGGTCGCCATCGGCGCCAATATCTTCCCAGTATTCCTGACGGAGCCAGACACCCAGCAGTTTGGATTCAGTGCTTGGAGGGTCTTCATCGTCGCCGCAGGCGGAGAAGGCAAACAAAGCCAATAGCAGGCAGGAAAGGATAGAAAATTTCATAAGTAGTTGAGTTTAGGAGTAATGGTTATAGTTGTAAGATCAACCAGAGCACTGGCGTTCTCAATAATATATTGAGTGGTGAAATACCAAGAGAATCAGAATCATCCAAACAACTAAAAAAAGATAGAATAATTCAGTTCTTCACCTACATGTAGATACACAGAATCTTGATGAGCGGGTTGCATTTGGTTAGAAATAAAATCAGTAAAATCCCAGTAGATTTTAGTATATTCATCAGCCACAAGTGGCAAACTGATAGATTTCTCTTCCCCGGATTCAAGTAATAGAGGATAATAAAATCTCTTTCCCAATGATGATCTTGCCTCTGATAAAAATGTAGGGTTTTCTATCACAATATTTATAAGATCATAGTTACCTGATGTGTTTTTCACACTGACATTCAATGTGGCGTTATAGCGAATCATTGGAATTGTAAATGAATTCGTTGTTGCCAATTGAATTTTATATGTACTAAAATTAATGTTTTTAGTAACATAGTTAGGATGATAAACTTTTATAGGTGAAACATCTTCTGCACGAGGGTTCATTACATAATCAAAAGTACCATCATCCATAGTTACTGATGTTTCAGATATCTGATCATAATCTGGTGAGTGATTTTTGGGTATATATATTCTAAATTCAACATGTGCACCCGAGATAGGTGCCCCTGTTTTGCTATCTACTATTTCCCCTTTAACGAATGTAGGTTGAGGTTCTTTCTTACAGGAAGAAAATGTGTATATTAGTACTATATACAGAAGAATATGTGCGTGTCTCATAGGGTATAAGTTTACTGTTTAACAAGCATACGAATATTCATACTACTTTTTTAACTGTCTGGTTAGAGGGAAACTATACAGGCAAAGGACAAAAGGCAAAGAATAAATAAATTTTTCATTCTTCTTAGTGGTTTTGCCCCTTGCCCTTTGCCTCTTGCTTATTGCCCCTTGCCCTTTGCCTCTTCCCCTACACCTTCACCTCCTTCACCTTCCCCGTCTTGATGCTCTTATCGGCCATGAATCCCATGACATGGCTTTCAATGCTTGCGTCGATGGTAGAAGTTAGCAAGGCCGGATTGTGCTGCGTAATGGCTTGGAGCCAGTCGCGCACCAGCCGCCAGTCGCCGCCAGCATGCATATCGCCCGCTACGGAACTATCAAAAACGGTGCTTTTTCCGGTGCGGAAATCAGTAAGGGTGAATTTTTCCATATCGCCCACAATGTCGCCCATGCTACCCATGACGCGGGTACGGCGGCCTTCATAGGACGTGAAGGCTTCCATGGAAAAACTGGCCGTCACGCCACCCTCAAATTGCATGGAGGTGATGTAGTGGTCTTCCTGGTTGTTGTCCATATGGTACACACAACGGCCGTAGTTGGTAGTACGCAGTTTGTCGAGGATGTAATCGCCCTGTTTTTCCTTCTCTTCCGGCAAATCGAACACATGGGTGCGCTGGCGTTCGCGGTAATAGATTTTAAGCGCCGAATACGGGCAGGTGGCTTCTGCCGGGCAGCCGTCGGTGCAGCGGGCCGTTCTACCGGCCGGCGCATTTTCGGAACGGAACCATTTCAGGCTGCCCATGGCCACAATTTTGGTGCAGGGCTTGCCCACTATCCAGCGCAGGATGTCGAGGTCGTGGCAACTTTTGGCCAGGATAATCGGATTGGTAGCGTTGCGGTCGTGCCAGTTGCCACGTACATAACTGTGGCTCATGTGAATATGCTCGATCGGCTCCAGGTGCTGGATACTAATGAGTTCGCCGATGGCGCCCGACTGAATGGTTTCGCGGAGTTTGACAAAATAGGGCGCGTAGCGCAGCACATGGCATACAGCAATGATCCGGCCTGTTTTTTTCGCCAGGGCCAGAATGTCGCGGCATTCTTTTTCGCTGGGTGAAATGGGTTTTTCCAGCAGGATGTCATACCCCGCTTTCAGGGCTGCCATGCAGGGGCCGTAGTGCAGGTTGTCGGGCGTGCTGATGATGACGGCATCCGCAAATTTCGGCCGCTCAAACACGCGTTCCCAGGTATCGAAACGATTGGCGTCGGGGATGTTGTGTTTTTTAGAGTAGCGCTCATTCCGAATCGGGATGGGTTCGGCTACTCCAACAATGTCCATTTCTTCCGGATAAGTGGCTGCAAAATTGCCGTACACATTTCCCCGGTTGCCTGCACCCAGCGTAATGACTGTCACCGGGCGGGCTGGTTTTACAAAATTCGGATGTCGGTCGAGTGCCGGTATATCCTCGAAATAGTTTTCAGAAGCATCGGTAAAGCCGCTCAATACGGTGGCGCCGGCGGCAGCGCCCAGGGTTTGCAATAGTTTGCGACGGGAAATGGGCATGGCAAAGTTGCTTTTACGTTGAAAAGAAAAATTTTGCCAAAGGTAAAAATTGGAGGGAGAACTTTAGTGGGTGGCGGGGAAATACAGGTTTATATTTGGTTGATGGGGGTTGAGGAGGGTTGAGGAGTTGAGAGGGTTGAGAAGTTGAGTCTCAACCCCTCAACCCTCTCAACTCCTCAACCCCTCAACCCTCTCAACCTTCCAATTTAAAGCGCACGGGCAGCGTAAACCGCACCTTTACCGCGTGGCCATTGGCTTCGCCGGGAATCCAGGCGGGCATGCTGCGCACCACGCGCAGGGCTTCCTTGCCGCAGCCGCCACCGATGTCTTTGAGAATGTTGACATCGTTGATGGAGCCATCCTTGCCTACCACAAACCCGAGCACGACGGTGCCCTGGATGTTATTCTCTTTGGCAAGAGCCGGGTAATCGATGTTTTTGGCCAGAAAAGCCATCAGATCGCGTTCACCTCCGGGGAAACCGGGCATTTTGTTGACGCCAAAACCATCGTAGATTTCTTCCTGCTCTTTGACTTGGGATACCACAATGCCTTCAAAATCGCCGGGATCTATATCGGCAGGAGGGCCATCGATGGTACCTTCTTTCGAAACAACGCCTACCTCTCCTTTATCTTCCAGGATATCATCTACGGCGGCAGGTGGGTCTTCATTTGCCTGGTCGTCTTCCATCACCACAGGCGGCACAAAACGCACAGTAGCGCGTGCCGGTGGCGGAGGGGTAGCCGGAGGAGGAGGCGGGGTAGGAGGCGGCGCAGCGATGTCGGGCGGCGGGCCCAGCACAAAATCGCCATCGTACACCACGGTTTTTTCGGGTACCAGGCCAGAAAATGCTTTTAAAATGTGTGGCAGTGCAATAAACAGGCCGATGAGGAGCAGGCCAATGCCCAGGGCTTTTCCGAGGTTTACAGGGTATTCGCGGCGCAGGGCGTAGGCGCCATAAGCCCGGTTTCGCTGAGCGAAAACGATGTCCAGTGCGTCCCGGTAGGACACATTCGTTGGTGAAGTTGCCATAATGTGTGAGTGGGTTGGTGGTTAGAAGATGAGGAGGGTTGATGAGGGTTGATAGGGTTGATGAGGTTGATAGGGTTGATAAGTGTTGATGAAGGTTGATGAGGGTTGATATTTAACGGCTCGGGTAGGAACATTTTACACTTCATCGAGCCGATGAATATCAACCCTCATCAACCTTCATCAACACTTATCAACCCTATCAACCCCATCAACCATCACATAATCGTATAGTATCTCACCCCGCAGATCGCCATCTCGTCCAGTGCGTCCACCAGATTTCGATAACGGGAGCCGGGTTCGGGTTTAATCAGTACATAGAGCATGGAGCCCTGTTTTTCGAGGCCGGATTTCGGGTCTTTATGAAGTTCGAGGCCCCATTTGCGATTCACTTGTTGCATACTGTTCAGAATAACCTGGCGAATACCTGCATTTGAAAAGTCGGTTGAATCCGGTTGCCTGTCGTCCAGTCCGGCATACCAATACACCTGGTCGTGGGCGCCGAGAATGAGGGTCAGGCATTTGGAAGCCTGAATATCCTGTTTGTCGGGGCCCGAATCATCGGGCATCACCAGTGCCATCAGCGAAGGTTTGGCGAGGCTGGTGGTGAGCATAAAAAAAGTGATGAGCAGAAAACCCAGATCGACCATAGGAGTGAAGTCGATTCGGGTCGACATGCGGTGGGCACGCGGCTTGCGGCCCGGAGGCGCATTGGAAGCACTGGGAATGTCAGCCATAATGGTACGTTTTAGGAGTGAAAGTTTATATACAAGATGCTGACAATCAATATTTTGGTGTGTGCTAGGAAAGTTTTTTTAAAAAAAATAATAAACTTTTTTTCGGGCATAAAAAAAGCGGCGCCGATTGCTCGACGCCGCTTTTTTATGCGGTAGAATTACCATTAATATTAGTCCAGACGGAAACGCACCGGGAGGGTAAAACGCACTTTTACAGCGTTACCATTTGCTTCACCGGGCACCCATTTGGGCATGGCTTTTACGACGCGGACGGCTTCTTTGCCGCAACCGCCGCCGATGTCTTTCACTACCTGAACATCGCTTACCGAACCGTCTTTGCCTACCACGAAGGTAAGTGCTACAACGCCCTGGATATTGTTTTCCTTGGCGAGGGTTGGGTATTCGATGTTTTTACTGAGGAACTTCATCAGTTCGGCTTCACCACCCGGGAAACTCGGCGGCTTCTGGATATCGAACAGTTCGTAGGTTTTTTCCTCTACTACTTTGGGTTGTTCGATGACCTGCAGTTCCGACGGGTTTTCATCAATAGCCGGAGCGGCTTCATCGTTACCTTGTTTGGTTTCGGTACCGATGTCTTCCTTTTTCTCGATGAGTTCTTCCACAGCCGGCGGTTTTTCCTCCTGCACTTCTTCGTCTTTTTTAATGACGGGTGGTACGAACTTGACCGTCGAGCGCGTTGGCGGCGGCGGCGTAGGTGGAGGTGGTGGCGGCGGCGGAGGTGGGTTGTTCGGATCGATATCCGGTGGCGGACCCAGTTCTGCTACGACATCGATGGGTTTTTCTTTGGGCACCAGGCCCCGAACCGCACTCAGAATCATCGGGAGTGCGAAGAATAACCCGATCAACAGCAAACCGATAACAAGCGCTCTTCCCAGGTATTGGGTATAGGAGCGGCGCAGTTGATATGCGCCATATGCTTTATTCCGGTTGGCGAAGATGATATCCAGCATGTCCCTTTCCTGGGCGAGGCCTTTTTCTTCTGCCATTCGTTAGATTTTTAAGTTGTTGAACAAATTAATCAGCGTTGTCGTACGCACTACTATTGGGTAGCGGCCTCTACTTGTTGCTCTGCATTGAATTTCAGACCGGCAGCAGGATTTTTGATAAACTCCTCTTCCAGTTTGGAAATATCGAGAATCACATAGTAGCGTACTTTGGTAATGGCCATCTCGTCGAGTGCATCCACCAGGTTTTTGTACCGGGAGTCTTTGGTCGGTTTGATGATCACGTTGATGAAAGAGCCCTTACGAGGTTCTTTCGTTTTGAAGTCTTCATAGTCTTCCATACCGAACTGTCCTTTCACCTTTTCCATTTTGTTCAGGATAACCTGACGAAGGCCTTCGGCGGAGTAGTCGGTAGAATCCAGTTTGGCATCTGTAATCCCTTCATACCAGTAAACCTTGTCGTTGGCGCCCAGCAGCAGCGTGAGCACTTTCGACTCCTTTACAGGCTCGACATCTTCTTTTTTGATGTCTTTTTCAGGCATTACGAGCGCCATAATATTGGGTTTAGCGAGCGTAGTCGTCAGCATGAAAAACGTAATGAGTAGAAAACCCAGGTCCACCATCGGCGTAAAGTCGATACGAGTGGACATTTTTTTGGATCTTACCTTCCCACCTTTCTTATGACCACCACCACTGTCTTGTGCTATTTCAGCCATAGCGCGCTTGCTTTTTTAAGTGATGAGATCCTCTATTTTTTGCCTTCCGCTCCCGGCTTGCCTTCCATAGAGGTGATGAGGTTGAACTTGTTCACATTGATGTCGACCAGGGTATTGATCACAGACTGTACCGCCGGATAGGGAGTATTGGCATCGGCTTTTACCACGATGACATATTCCTCTTTCACTTTTCCTTCCTGTTTCATGCGAAATTGAGAAAGGCGGGCGTTGTGAATCCAGTTGGCCAGTTCGCTTTTGTTGACGTCGACTGAGTCGATCGGAATACCTGTTGACGGGAATTTAGCCCGTTCAGATGGTTCCACATCGAGGAATCGTTTCAACTGATTGCGAGGCACACCGAATCCGCCTACAATAGAGAACACATTCATTTCCTTTTGGGTCAGCCCCATCTGGTACGTTGAATTCATCGCACTGATCAAATCCATGCGCGTATGTTGCCCGGCCATATCGAGGAAAACTTTCCCGTCTTTGTCGACCATAATGGTCAGGGTGCCGGCATCGGGCAACTTGGTTTCGGAGATAGACGAAGGAGTATCTACTACTACCAGTTCCTGCGGTTTTGCTTTCGCGGTCAGCATGAAGAAGGTAAGCAGCAGAAACGCCACGTCGCACATAGCCGTCATGTCGATGGTAGGTGCACTCCGTTTCGGTTTATGTTTCGGCATATTTTTGCTCTGTTAGGCGTAAAGTGAATTAATGTTCCTTCGCTGCGAAGGTTTGCGTCAGGCTGTAACCGGCTTCGTCGATGCGGTAGGTCATACCGTCGATACGGCTGGTAAAGAAGTTGTAGGCGATGATTGCCAGGGCAGAAGTACCGATACCGAGTGCCGTGTTGATCAGGGCTTCGGAGATACCTGTAGCCAGAGCCGTGGAGTCCGGAGCGCCTGCAGTTGCGAGCGATGCGAACGAACGAATCATCCCGAGTACGGTACCGAACAGACCCATGAGGGTAGCGATCGAAGCGATCGTAGCCAGGATGTTCAGGTTTTTCTCGAGCATCGGCAGTTCCAGCGTGGTGGCTTCTTCTACTTCTTTCTGGATGGCGATTACTTTCTCGTCTTTTTCCATGCCCGTCATTTTGGTCATTTCGTCGTATTTGTGCAGACCTGCGCGTACAACGTTGGCAACAGCGCCTTTTTGTTTGTCGCAAGCAGCAATAGCGCCGTTGAGGTCGCCACGATCGAGGAAACCTTTGATAGCGCGAACGAATGTGTCAATTTTACCTGCACCACGTGCTTTGTTCAGGGTAATGAAGCGTTCGATGATGAATACAAGTACTGTGAAGAGCAGGGTAAGGATGATTGGTACTACGAAGCCGCCTTTGTAAACTGTACCTGCATAGTTACCGGGCAGAGGGTCTTTCGTGTTGTCGCCATCTACGAAGTTGGCTGGAGAGCCGAAGACATACTTCCAGATCATAAATGCTACGACGTACAAAACAGGAATGATGATGAACGGGAAAATCGCCGAAAGACCGCCACCTTGTTGTTGTTTTGCCTGTGTGGGTTTTGCTGCTGTCATGCTGCGTAAAGATTTTTAGTTAATGAATGATTTAGTTTGACTGATTCTCGCCAGACAGCGCATTTTTCACAGGGCTGAAAACATGATTCGTTTAAAAACTCTGATTGCCCACTTAGATGCAGACCGGAAAGTTTGTGGTGTGTACCACACGAAAAAAAATTTCAGTGCCTCAAAAATGCCCTTCTATAGAGAAAGGTGAATTTTAGTGGCGGTAAAAATAGTGTAGGCATTACAATTTCCAACAACGCCGCGCGGAAATTCATTTTTTATTAGCGTCAAAGTGCAAATTTTTGTTTGTCAAATGCCAAATGGGAGGTTTTTTTTGCTAAAATCGTGCTCACGAAGCATTTTCTATAAGGTTTGAGAAAATGAAAAGGGCCGGTCTGCGCAGTGCAGGCCGGCCCTTTCAGCAAGGAATTTCGACGCAGGAGATTAGTCGTAGCGGCGTTTTTCTTTTTTCCTTTTTGTTTTGAACATATTGCCGTCAGGCTCGCCGTTGCCGGTTGGGCCACCTTTGCGGGTCATAGCGCAACGGAAGCCGACGGTGCGGCTGGATTTGTTCTCGTCGAGGAAACGACGCGTGCCAGGCGAAAGCCAGAAAGCACGGTCGGCCCAGGAGCCGCCTTTGATTACGCGGGCCTGATCGTTGATGAGGGTACTCACACCATAGCGGTATTCTACGAGCGACTCTCTGTCGCCATCGAGGAAGTTGTACACTTCAGGGCGTTTGTAGTTGTCGCGCAGGGCAGTGGTGGTCGTATCCATCAGTTCATACACCAGTCGGCCAAGGCTGTCTTTTGTTACAGGCGCGCCTGTTTCCGGGTCCAGTTTCTTGGTCGTAAAGATGTTACCACGGTAGGAGTTCAGGTCCTGGTTTTCGTTGTCGACGAGGTCGGCGCTGGTCATCGGACGGTACAGGTCGGCTGTCCATTCGTTTACGTTACCGGCCATGTTATACAGACCATAGTCGTTGGGCCAGTTGCTGCGCACGGGGCCGGGCGTGAAAGCGCGGTCGTTCAGAGCACCTGCCATACCGCCATAGTCACCACCGCTGCGTTTGAAGTTGGCCAGCATTTTACCCTGGTACTTGTTGCGTTTCTGGTAGCGTACGGTATTGCCATCCCAAGGATAGATACGGCGGTCGCTGATGAGTTCGTCTTTGCTGGCAGCCTGGTTGCCGAGCAGCGAAAGTGCTGCATATTCCCATTCCGCTTCTGTTGGGAGGCGATATGCCGGCAACAGGATACCGTCTTCAACGCGTACGCGGCGTTCGCCACCGGTGCGCTGGTCTTTGATGTTTTTGCGAACGCTTGGTTCGTACTGACCAACGAGGTATGCTTCTGTGTTGAAGTTGTTCTCGTTTTTCTGGTCAGGAGCAGGATCGATGATACCGCGGCGAATGAGGATCATTTCGTTGACGCGGTCGGTACGCCATTTGGCAAATTCGTTGGCCTGGTTCCAGTTAATACCTACTACAGGGTATTCATTGTAGTCAGGAGCGCGGAAATACGATTCAACCAGCGGTTCGTTGTATGCCAGTTCTTCGCGCCATACCAGTGTGTCGGGCAATGCACGTTTCCACACTTCCGGATACGTTTCGCCATATACGCGGTCGATCCAGTAGAGGTATTCGCGATAATCGATGTTGCGCACTTCGGTTTCGTCCATGTAGAAAGACGATACCGTTACGCGGCGCGGCATGTTGTTCCATTCGAATGTAACATCCTGATCGGTAAGGCCCATGGTATAAGTACCGCCTTCAACCAGTACAAGATTCGGGCCTGTCGCCTGGCCTTCGTAGTCCGTTTTTTCAAAGCCGCCCCACTTTTGGTCATTGTATTTCCAGCCGGTCGTTGCAGATTTTTCGGTTTTTTTACCGCAGCTGGCAGCGAGCAGGACCAATAGCAGCAAGCTCAACCCGTGAATGAGTGTTTTTTTCATTGTTTATAAAAAAACAAGTTTTAAAAAATGAGTGGCAAATGTAGGCAAATAAAGCATTCTATTTTCGCAGACTCTTCCAAATTTAACGAAAAAGCCGAGAATTTTACTGAAACATTCGAAGGCAATTGTTGATATCTGCGTGTTGTTTCTTTTTTCGGAGGCGTTCGTTTTTATCAAAAAGAATACCAAAAGTGAGTTCATAGGTTCCTCCGGAGCGTCCGGCCAGCCCTGATACGGTCAAATCGTAACTGAGCCCAACCTTGAAAATATCTTTTTTGAAGCCTGCCAGAACGATAACGGCATCGGAGTTCCTGAAAGTATGGCGATACCAGGCGCCGACAAACACAAGATCCAGTCCGGCATACGCTCCGACGTTTAATTGTCTGTAAGGCCCTTGCGATACGAAGAGGAAATTCGGTGAGATAAACGAGGGCTGTGTACGTTTATTGCCTTCTTTAACAATGATTTCGGTGCCTGCATGCAAGGTGTACCGCAGCGGAAGTCCCCTGTTTACATTGTTGTTGACCAGCAAAAACCCTTCGTTGGGCGTATTAAGGTGTTTGAGGGCGCCGCCGACATAGAATTTTTCGCTGAGCACCATAAAGCCGGCCGACACATCCAGGCGGGTTTGAGTGGTCACATCGGGGCGTATTTCGCCCGTGTTGTTGCCTATGCCGCCGATGGGGTCGATCTGATCGGGGAAAACGAGTTTGTCCCAGTTGAGGTTGGTTTGCCAGGCGCCGGCTTCCACACCTAGTTTGAAGGCCAATCCATCGTTCACCTGGAGTTGGTAGGCATATACTGCCGAGAGGCGGGTGCTGCGCAGTATCCCGTCGCCCGCATTGTCGCCCTCAATATTGAAGCCAATGCCGCTGTTGAGGCGTTCCAGTTGTTGTTCGTAGGAGGCGGCGTAGGTGCGATACGCGTTGTTGAAGCCCGTCCATTGGTTGCGGTAGGCCAGCCCGATCCGCGGCGCGAATGCGCTACCGGCAAATCCTGGATTGATTTGCAACGGCATGGCATAAAATTGGGAAAAAATAGGGTCCTGCGCGCTCGCCCAGCACCAGCATATCGAAAAAACTGCCGTCAGGAATAATTTCATGTCGTGAAGTTCAGGTTTATCCCTGAAACAAAAAGTGAAACGACACGGTTTTTCGTGAATTGCTTGGTTCGGACAAAAAATAGAGGTGAGAGGTGAGAGCGTGAGAGATGTGAGAGTTCGTAGAGTGGACTGCTTGCTCATAGCAATTTTTGGAGCGAAGCGGTACACTCTACGTATTCTCACCTCTCACTTCTCGCCTCTCGCTTCTCTCACGCTCTCACCTTCTCACGCTCTATTTTTTACTTTCTCTTCGAACTCGCCGGCACCGGATACTTCCGTGCATACGCCTGTGCTTTCGGGATCAATTCCTTCAAAGTCTGGCTTCTTTTGGCCGGGTCGGGGTGGGTGCTCAGGAATTCGGGCGGGCGACCGCCACCGCTGGAACTCATGCGTTGCCAGAATGGCGCGGCTTCATTGGGGTTGTAACCGGCCATAGCCATCAGGTACAGACCGATTTCGTCGGCTTCCGATTCGTGTTTACGGCTGAACGGCAGCAGAACGCCTACCTGCGCGCCGGCGCCGGCAGCAGCCATCAGCAGATTGCGGGTTTGGGAAGGCTTTTGCGACAGAGCGAGGTCGAGCGAGGAAAGGCCCAGTTGTGCTACCAGCCCCTGGCTCATGCGTTCGTTGCCGTGGTTGGCGAGCGCATGCGCAATTTCGTGGCCCATCACCACTGCGAGGGCGTCTTCATTTTGCGTAACTTTCAGAATACCGGTGTACACCACCACTTTCCCGCCGGGCATACAAAATGCATTGACGGTGGGGTCGTCTACTACATTGAACTCCCAGGCAAAGCCTTTGAGTTCGTCCTGTATTTTTTTCGAGCGATAATACACATCTACGGCGGCTTTCAGGTCGTTGCCCACGCGGCGAACGAGGTCGACCTCTTTACCCGAACTCAAGGTTTTGTTTTGCGAAATAAAAGTGCGGTACTCTGCAAAACTGGTCTGGTTGAGGGTAGACGTAGGAATCAGGTTGAGGGATTTTCTCCCGGTAAATACGGTTTTATTGCAGGCAGCCAGCATCAAGAGTACTGCTATGCCCAGCAGAAATTTCCTGGTCATACTGTCGAATTTGAATGGTTTAAAATGTTTGTCATGTGCATTATACGAAAAAACCGTTCCCGGGTCATGCACATGCGCCGTAAAAATATCTTAAAAAACGCAAAGCGGCGGCGTGTAACAAAACACACCGCCGCCTGGCTCTATTATTTTGAAAGGCAGAAAAATTATTTACCGCCTCTGAGTGCACGCGGGATTTCGATGGAAGCGATCGGAACAGCACCGTTGTTGGTGATTTCCACGCCATCGTTTGCAATGATGTCGCGTACGCGGAGCGTAGCACCCAGTTCCATTTTGGAAATATCGGCCGATACCTCGTCTACCACTTTCTCGGGAGTGGTCAGGATATTGATCGAACGAAGAGAAGGGATGAATTTACCCCCTTCTTTCACACCCGGAGCAGCGCCTACGAAGCGCAGCGGCACCGTGGCTTTGAATTTTACGCCCGGTACGAGTTCGAGGAAGTCGATATGTACCACTTCATCCGTTACCGGGTGAAATTGAATATCTTTTACGATGGCCTTGTGCTTTTTGCCGCCCAGTTCAATTTCAACCAGTTTGAATTTGGAGGTGTACACCAGGTGGCGGAGTGCCGGAGCCTCCACGCTGAAAGAGATGGCCTCACCGCCGCCGCTTTTGTAGATAACTGCGGGGGCGTGTCCGTTCGTGCGGATTTTCTTGTTTACTTCTTTACCGGAAGTCTCTTTCTTGTGACCTTGAATAGCAATGATTTCCATCGTATTGTATGCTAAAAATGATTCTTTTTCTGAAAATGCCCGCAAAGGTAAGTTCATATCCGCCGAAAATCCAAGGGAAGCGTAAAAAAATGATAAAAATATTCGTGAAAATATAGGTCCAGCGCTTCATCTTTATCCACTGAACGAAATGGCTTGATGGCAAGCGGTTCGTTTTATTGATCACCCGACCAGATCAAATGGCCGATTAACACCCACTTGAATATGAAAAAAACGCTTTTTCCTGCCCTGCTCCTGTTTCTGGGAGCGCTTATGGCCTGCCATCAAACCCCGCCGACAGCTGCACCAGATGCAGATTACCTTAAAAATACCGAAACCGGCATCAAATCGGGCGGCGTACGTCTGATCTCCCTCGATGGCGGCAAATACAAGGTATGGACAAAACGAATCGGCAACAACCCGCGCATCAAAGTGCTGCTCCTGCACGGCGGGCCGGCCTGCACACACGAGTATTTCGAAAGTATGGAAAGTTTTTTCCCACAGGAAGGCATCGAGTTTTACTACTACGACCAACTGGGTTCGGCCTATTCCGACCAGCCTTCCGATACCAGTCTCTGGAACCTACCCCGCTTTGTGGAAGAAGTGGAACAGGTGCGGCAGGCACTCGGGCTGGATAAAGACAATTTTTACCTGCTCGGCCATTCCTGGGGCGGCATTCTGGCAATCGAATACGCCCTGAAATACCAGCAGCATCTGAAAGGGCTCGTTATTTCCAATATGATGTCGAGCGCGCCCGATTATGCGCGTTATGCCGAAGAGGTGCTGGCGCCTCAAATTCCGCGCAGCGTACTCGATACCATCCGAATGCTGGAAGCCAAAGGCGATTTTGCCAATCCGAAATACATGGAACTGCTGCTACCTCATTTTTACAACCAGCACATCTGCCGGCTCCCCCTGGCCGAATGGCCCGACCCCATGCAGCGGAGTTTAAACAAAATCAACCAGACGATTTATGTCACCATGCAGGGCCCCAGTGAATTCGGCATTTCCGGCAAACTGGAAAAATGGGACCGCAAGGCCGACCTGCCCAAAATACAGGTACCCACGCTCGTCATCGGCGCTACGCACGACACCATGGATCCCAAACACATGGAATGGATGGCTTCACAATTTCCAAAAGGAAAGTTTTTGCTGTGCCCCAATGGCAGCCACATGAGTATGTGGGATGATCAGGAGCATTATTTTCCGGGACTGATTCAGTTCCTGAAGTCCTGAGTCCTAAGTCCTAAGTCCTAAGTCCTGAGTCCTGAGTCCTGAGTCCTGAGTCCTGAGTCGTCAGTCCTGAGTCCTAAGTCTGTAGAGTACACCTTTGCACCCTTGGCTTTGCCAATATCAAATACCATAGGTACAAAGGTGTACTCTACAGACTTAGGACTCAGGACTGACGACTCAGGACTTGCAAAACTCTTCCCATGCCTCCCCCGCCAACTGCCGCGTCAATTGCTCGATATAATAACTGCCCGCGGCAGGATCGGCAATATCGCCCAGGCCGCTTTCCAGTTGGAGCAGGTGCTGTACGTTGCGGGCAATACGGCGGCCGAATGCCTGCGGGTATTGGGCGGCCGATTCGCGCCCTGCATCATAAGGCAACACGGTGAGCCGGTCGGCGCCACCAATCACGGCCGACATGGCCATGGTGGTGGCCCGTATCATATTGGAATACAAATCGTCGGCATACACTTCGCTATTGAAATGTGCAGCCGTGACAGGCAACACGAGCGGCGCCTCCCACACCTTTAATATATGTAGCCACAAAAGTTTGAAGGCCCGCAGTTGGGCGATTTCATAAAAATAACTTTTGCCAATGGGCAGGTCGAATTCCAGATGGGCGGCCACGCGGGCAGGCGACACGCCGCGTTCGGCAAGTTTTTCCAGGTAGAGATTGCCCTGTCGCAGCAAGGAAACAATATTGGATACCGGGCCGGATGTTGCTTCCGGGCGCAGGGACACCACTGAAAAACGGGGAAAGTTTTCCGACACGAATTGCAGCAAATCAGCCAGATAGCGCCAGTCGACAATCTCGTTGTGCAGGGCCGGGTTATAGGATAAGGATCCGCGCAAGGACGACGTTTTTAATCCGCGGGCGCCGGCCAGTTGTGCCAGCAAGGCCAGAAGTGCGCCGGGGTTCGATTCGACACCCGCGCCGGCAAAGTGCAGACCGATATAGTCCGGATGAATGTCTTCCAGCAACTGCGTCAGGGTTGCCAGGTCCGGAGTGCTTGGCAGGTGAAAACACAACCCCTGCGCGCCACCTTCCAGCGCGTCGAGGGCCATTCGGTTGGCTGCGGCAGGGTCGGCGGCCGGAATATCTTCGCAAATTTCCCAGGGATGCGCTGCGTCTGTAAGTGGAACCGGCGGCTGCGGAAAGTCGTCGGCATGCATAAAAGGCTCTACCGTAATGCTTTCCGACAATTTCCAGGAAAGATCATCCATGCTTTTGTCTTTCAAATCCTTGCGAATTTGTTGGAGCCAGGCATTCTTACTGATGGCGGGAAATTCGGTAAAATCCGGTGTCATAACAAGATATTTAGGTAGGTATTACAGCACAAAAGTAAAGGTACCAGCCCATGAAATGGGTGTTATCAGGCCCAATTTAGTGCGTGTATAAAAAAGCAGGCGTTTTGCCATCAAATTCGTAAAAATTACAAACTTTTTTCCGGAGAGCATGTTTACCTTTGCGGTTGATTCAATCTAAATAAGATTTATGGAAAAGCGCCGACTGATATATCTGGACAATAATGCGACTACTCCCTGCGACCCCCGTGTGGTGGATGCTATGATTCCTTTTTTCTATGAAAAGCACGGCAACGCGGCCAGCCGCAGCCACCAGTTCGGCTGGGAAGCGGAAGACGCGGTGGACTACGCCCGCGAACAGATTGCCAAACTGCTGAATGTGGAAGATAAGGAAATCATCTTCACATCGGGCGCTACCGAGAGCAACAACCTGGCGCTGAAAGGTGTGTTCGAGATGTATGCCAAAAAAGGCAACCACATCATCACAGCCGAAACCGAGCACAAAGCCATCCTCGACACCTGCAAACACCTCGAAAAAGCAGGCGCCGAAATCACCTACCTGAAAGTGCAGGAAGATGGCCTCATCAACCTCGAGGAACTGGAAGCCGCTATCAAACCGACCACCATTCTGGTGTCGCTCATGTGGGCCAACAACGAAACCGGCGTGATTCAGCCGATGCAGGAAATTGCCCGCATCTGCGAAAAACACGGCGTGCTGTTCCACTCCGACGCTACACAGGCCGTAGGCAAAATCAAAACGCATCCGCGCGAAATCGGCGTACACCTCATGTCGTTTACGGCACACAAAATGTACGGCCCCAAAGGCGTGGGCGGCCTGTACGTAAGCCGCAAAAACCCGCGTGTGAAAGTAACCGCCCAAATGGACGGCGGCGGCCACGAACGCGGCATGCGCTCCGGCACGCTCAATGTACCCGGCATCGTAGGTTTCGGTAAAGCAGCCGAAATTGCCATGAATGAAATGGAACAGGATGCCGCACGCCTCAGCCGCCTGCGCGACAAGCTCCAGACGGAACTGACCAAACTGGAAGAAACCAAGATAAACGGTAATGTGGACAGCCGCATGCCGCATGTCACCAATATTTCCTTCAAACACGTGGAAGGCGAAGGCCTGATGATGACCTTCAACCAGAATATCGCCGTTTCGTCGGGCTCGGCCTGCACTTCGGCATCGCTGGAGCCTTCGTACGTGCTGGTGGGCATGGGCCTCGGCGATGACCTGGCGCATTCCAGCATCCGCTTCTCGCTCGGCCGTTTCACCACGGAAGAGGAAGTGGATCAGGCCATCGAACTGGTGCGCAACGGCGTGAACCACATGCGCGAACTCAGCCCCATCTGGGAAATGTATAAAGACGGTGTCGACCTGAGTAAAATCGAATGGTCGGCCCACTAAACCTGTTGAACACTGCCATGAGCCCGATACAAAGTCCGCCCGATGCGTTTACGCAACTGCTGTACAAGATTTACTACGGGTTGAAAAGCGTGTATTACAGTCTTTTTAAAAAGAATTCCGGTAAATAATAACGTCGGCAGGGTTTTAAACCCAACCGACGTTGAAAAAACGAAACCCTCTTTCTTTTAACAAACAGATCAATTTTCATCATATGGCATACAGCGAAAAAGTGCTCGATCATTTCAAAAATCCCCGCAATGTGGGCTCTTTGAACAAGGATGCAAAAAACGTGGGCACCGGCCTGGTCGGCGCACCCGAATGCGGCGACGTTATGCGCCTGCAAATCGAAGTAGATGAGGAAAGTGGCGTGATCCGCGACGCCAAATTCAAAACCTTCGGCTGCGGCTCCGCTATCGCATCTTCTTCTCTCGCCACCGAATGGCTGAAAGGCAAAAGCCTCGACGAAGCGGCCTCTATCGACAACATGGACATCGTGGAAGAACTGGCCCTGCCGCCCGTAAAAATCCACTGCTCCGTACTGGCCGAAGACGCCATCAAAGCCGCTATCGAAGACTATCGCCAGAAAAACGGCATTTCGGTAGACTCCAAAGAACACGCTACGGCCTGATTGTCAGGCAATTGAGTGCTCTTTATTGAAATGACTTAAACAGAAAAAACGCACCGTATCTATGATTTTTGTAGCGGACAGTGCAAAAGATAAAATTTCGGAAATCCGCCATTCCAGCCACATGGCCGACGACTTTTTCGTGCGGGTCAGCGTGGTGAGCGGCGGCTGCTCCGGTCTTTCCTATAAAATGGATTTCGACAACGAATCGAAACCCAACGATCAGGTATTTGAGGACAACGGTGTGAAAGTGGTCACCGACCTCAAAAGTTTTCTTTACCTGTTCAATACCACCCTCGAATTCTCGGGCGGCCTCAATGGCAAAGGTTTTTCCTTTAATAACCCGAACGCCTCGCGTACCTGCGGGTGCGGGGAAAGTTTTTCGGTGTAGGGGAGGCGTTGGAAGGGATGAGAGGGGTTGAGTAGTTGAGGGTTGAGGGGTTGAGAAATACCACACAACCAGGCCGGGCTTTTTTAAAAAAATCGCTTTTAACAGGCACTAGGGCCAAGCGTTTTCAAAAATAAAAATCGCTTTTGCCACGCACCATAGCCAAGCGTTTTCAAATAAAAATCGCCATTACCACACACCCAAGCCAAGCGTTTGTCACCCTGGCGGGGCCCGTCCACTCTACGAACGCGTAACAACAAATTTCCCCTCGTAGAGTGGACGGCCCCCGCCAGGGTGACAAACGCTTGGCTTGGGTGTGTGGTAAAAGCGATTCTTTTTTCGAAAACGCTTGGCCATGGTGCGTAGCAAGGGCATTTTTTTATTTGCTATCACTTGGCAGCAAAAGCGCTAATGTCAGCCATTTACCCACCGCTCATCTTGATTATTTCTTTCAACCTGTCCTCTCCGATGCGCTCGATGATGATTTGCAGATAAGAAGCAGGGTATTGAATATTGGGCGAACCCAATTGTTGTAATATGTTATACGACTGCCAAAATGCAACAGCAGCATTTTCAATATCATTTTTCTGATTCAGATATATAGCGCCCATATTATTCAAGGTCGCTGCTAGGCCTGAAATATCCCCGATTTGCTGCTGAATGGATAAAGATTGTTCCAAGTACACCAACGCCGTGTCATAATTGCCTTTGACATAATATATCTGGCTGATGTTACTCAACGTTACTCCCTCACCCTGACGGTCCCCAATTTGCTGCTGAATTGTTAAGGATTGTTCCAAATATCGCAACGCCGTGTCATAGTCGCCTTTCGCATGGGCTGTTGTCGCCAGGTTATTCAATGTTATTCCCTCTCCCCTTCGGTCCCCGATTTGCTGCTGAATTGTTAAGGATTGTTCCAAATATCGCAACGCCGTGTCATAGTCGCCTTTTGCATAGTATATCTGGCTGATGTTATTCAACGTTGCTCCCTCGCCCTTATGATCCCCGATCTGCCGCCGAATGGATAAGGATTCTTCCAAATATTGCAACGCCGTATCATAGTCGCCTTTCACATCGTATATCTGGCTGATGTTATTCAACGTTGTTCCCTCGCCCTTACGATCTCCGATTTGCTGCTGAATAGTTAAGGATTGTTCCAAATATTGCAACGCCGTGTCATTGTCGCCTTTCGCATGGGCTGTTGTCGCCAGGTTATTCAATGTTGTTCCCTCTCCCCTTCGGTCCCCGATTTTTTTATTTATTGCAAGGCTTTGCTCATAAAGTTCCAATGCCTTATCGTACTGACCAAAGAGTTTGAATATTGCGCCCATATTAAATAGGGCAAAGGCATTGAATTTTTCTTCCACATTTTTCTCCAAAACCACCCTGTTGAGTTCAAATGCCTGCGGGTAGAGCCCAATGAGCTGGTAGTGATCTTGCAAACGAAAAGACGTACCTGCAAACTCCTGCCATGCTTCGGCTATTTCAAAATAGTCTTTGGCCAATATTTGGTCGCCCAAAGTAGGCTGTGCCTCAAAATACGCCCCCGCCTTCAATGCCCATTCCTTCACTTTTTTAACAGGCGTAACATGTTGCCGCATCCATTCCCGGGTGAGGCGATGAACTTCAAATCGGCCATCGGTTTCCAGAAAACACAGGGACCAATCCTGCAAGGACTTCAGCACGGGCCGTATTTCTTCCTCCTTTTCCTCGCGCAGCGCTGCCAAAGCAGCCAGGGGCGTGCGTGTGATAAAAACCGACACCTGTTGGAAAAGGGCTTGTTCGGCCGCGCTCAGGCGTTCGTACACCTTTGCCAGCAGCAGGTTTTCAAACACATCTGCCTCGGCTTCGCTCACCTGCTGCCAATGGAAGGTTTTGTCTTTTTTCAGCAAGGCTTCGAGGTACTCATAGCCGCGCGGGTGCCCGTCGAGGCGTTTGTACACATCGTCTCTGTCCTGCAGCGGGATCGTCCGCAGGAATTGGGAGTAATTGAGCAGGCGATACTGCTCTGCATAACCCATTTTGTCGAGGGCCAGGTGCTCCACCACATCGGCTAAATCCTCTATTTTATAACGCGTGGTGAACAGAATATGGCAATTGTCCGGTGCGTTTTGGCATAAATGCTTCAAAAATGCGCTCAGCCCTTCGCTGCCGATACGGCGTTGGTAAGCGCCGCCCTCGTCCGTCTGCACATCTTCTACATTATCAAAAATCAAAATGGTTTTGCGCCCGCGGAGGTAGTTGTCGATCAGGAGTTGGAGTTTTTGCAGTACCTCGGTTTGCGGGTCGTCGATGGCCTGCTGCATTTGTTCCGCCAGGTCAGGATGTATTTTGGCAAAACGTTTATTCAGCGTCTGAAGCATGTGCGCTTCATTGATCTGGTTGCCGTTTCTGAAAATAAGGGTGCTGTGGCTATGGTTGTCGTAGTTATGGGCAAATGCCTCTGCCAGCGTTGTTTTGCCCAGTCCGCCGAGGCCGTGCAAACACACGTGCCGCTTGGCGCGGAAGGCCTGGCGCATTTGTATCAGGTAGCGTTTACGTCCGATAAACCCTTCGCCGATCAGCCGCGAGGTTTCGGTTTTCAGGAAACTGCTTTGCGGGTAAAAATCCCCGGGCAAATGATAGGGATGCGTTTTGTCGATTAAAGCCCCCACCGATTGATTTTGATACACCACGGGCGTAAACCATTCGGCGATGTGGAGTATCTGAGGCGTATGCTCCCTGCGGAACAGAATGTCCTGATGCAATGCCTCGCGCGCATACGAAAGGGCGCGCGTGAGCGACAAACCTTTGGCCAATTGGGTATAAAATTCAGTGGTAAACACCTTGGCGCCTTCGTCGGTGACCGCAAAACGCATGGCCACGATACTCGAGGTACCAAACGCCGCTGCTTGCTCGGTCACGCCGCCTTCGCTGCCGGCGATGCCTGTTTCGCAAGCGCTCAAAATCAGGAGTTTGACACAGGCGTGGCCGCGCAGGGTTTCGCCCAGGGCCTTGCCTGTTATTTTTTCTTCATCACCCACTTCATTTTCAAAATACAAAACGCCTTTGTTTTCCGCCGCATGATAAGCGCCGTGCCCGCTGATGTGCACGATGTCGTGCTGGCGGGCATGCAGGGCTTTGTCGAGTTCGGCAAGTGAGGCATTTTCCAAAAACTCAATCACGATTTTGGGCTGTTTATCGCCCGTGGCTTCCAATGCTCCGATGGAACGAATGAGGCGGGTTTGTTCCTCTTCGATCTGGAGCATTTTGCCCCGTTCGTCCAGGTTTTCGGGCAAAGCGGTGATAAACAGCATTTTCAGTGGTGCGGCCGCAGCGTGGTCGCCCTGCATTTTAAAGGCTTCGAGCGTTGGGATTTTGGTGCGCACCAGGCCGAAATTGTTTACCGTGAGGCTCTTTTTGGCTTCGCCGAGTTTGGGCGGAAACAACAACGGCAAGACCATTTCAAAAGGCAGGTTGACGATATGCGTTTCATCGGAAGAAATGGCCAGCAGCAATTCTTCGAGGCGTTGTTCTTCGAGCAAGCGAATAAAATCCGTACAGGCCTTGCCGATCTCGCCGGCAAAAAAGGTTTGGAAAATGAGTTGCGACAGGTGGTTTTCCACAGCCTGAATGGTGTGGTTGTCGGGCTGGTTTGGCCCTGAATACCGCGTTTGGGCATCAATGCTGCGGCGAAATTTTTGAAATTCGGCTACTGCATCGAACAACCCGGGAGCAATTTCGACCTCCATATTTTCGCACCATTTCTCGCCGGAACTTGCCAATGTGCCCTGATTGCTGTGTTTGCTTTTGACCGAAAGGTTGGCAATATACTGATTGCCTTCTGCCTTGTCTATGCGCAAAAAAAGGATGCTGCCCGCCTGAAAATCGGTCGCAACATTGTACGTAATATCGCCGATGTGGACATTGCCGTTGGCGTGGATGGTGCCCAGTACTACGTTTTTGGAATGATAGATATGCGGCATTTATTGGTATTTAAAAGATAATATCCAGGTTATTAGTAGTACTCTTTGGCGCTTGAAGGCCGTCTATGTAATGTTTTTATGCGACAAATATAATAAGGAGTACTCTACGCTTTGTGTCCATTGTGAAACCGTGGTATTCTTTGTGGTTAAAAATTTTTACCACAAGGGTTACAAAGGTTTCACAAAGGACACAACGCGTAGCGTACTCCTCAATGTTAGTTGGTGAGATCGGTTTTGGTCTGCAATAATCCGTTTTCCTATCCTGTTCCGGTGGGTAAAACTTTTTTTATACCCGGGAACCTACACCTGCACACTCCGCGTTAAATTTGCTCAACCACATCACTCCTCCCCCACCATGAATACCGACCTCCTCCTCAGCGAACTCGAATACCGCACCTCCCGCTCCGGCGGCAAAGGCGGTCAAAATGTAAACAAGGTGGAAACCAAGGTAGAACTGCGCTTACACGTAGCCGCGTCTGCCGCGCTGAGCGATGCGGAAAAAGCGCTGGTGTCCGAAAAACTCGCCGCGCACATTTCCGGCGAAGGCATCCTGTCCGTCACACACCAGACCGAGCGCTCGCAATTGGCCAACAAGCAGAAAGCGGAACAAAAACTCATCAAACTGATCGAAAAGGCGCTCATTGTACCCAAAAAGCGCAAAAAAGTAGCCATCCCGGCCGCTGTGGTCGAGCAACGGAAAAAAGAGAAGAAGATTCAGTCGGAGAAAAAAGCGGGGCGGAGTTGGAACAGGATTATTGGTATTGATAAGGATTAAAAGGATTCCTGTTCAAATACCCCGCACCACCGCCCTCGCCACATTCTGCCCGTCCATCGCCGCCGAAATAATTCCCCCCGCATAACCCGCGCCTTCTCCACAAGGAAACAGCCCTTTGATTTCCGGATGCATCAACGTTTCTGCATCGCGCGGGATGCGTACAGGTGCGCTCGTGCGGCTTTCTGTGGCGACTACGGTGGCCTCCTGTGTGTAATACCCGCGCATTTGTTTGCCAAATTGCGAAAGTCCGTCGCGGAGGCGGCGATATATGGGTGCGGGCAGCAGATCGAACAGGGGCGCCGGGTAAAAACCCGGGATGTACGAGGTGCCGGGCAGACTTCCCGACATTTTTCCGGAAATAAAATCTGTGAGGCGCAGGGCCGGGCCTTTCTGGCTGCCGTCGCCGGCCCGAAACAGGCGTTGTTCCACTTCCCGTTGAAATTCGAGGGCGGCAAAAGGGCCGTGCTGCTGCCAGTCCGCCAGGTCTTCCGCTTCGATGGACGTGACCACGCCGGAATTGGCAAAAGGAGAATCGCGACGACTCATGCTCATGCCGTTCACCACGATTTCGCCGGGCGCCGTAGCGGCAGGTACGATGAGTCCGCCCGGGCACATGCAAAAGGAAAAAACGCCCCGATCGCCCACCTGGCACACCAGGCTATAGGCAGCGGCCGGTAAATGTTCGTCGCGTTGGGTTTGTTTGTACTGAATGCTGTCGATCAGTTCCTGCGGGTGTTCCACGCGCACACCGAGTGCAAAGGGTTTGGATTCGATCAGGATATTGTGCCGGTGCAGCAGTCGGTAAATATCGCGGGCCGAGTGGCCGGTGGCCAGTATGACAGCGTCGGCCAGCCATTCGCGGGTGCTGTTGCTTTGTTGGGTATTTTCGCTGACAACGCCTTTGATTTGCCTGTTTTTCAGGATAAAATCGGTGACATACTGGTCGAAATGCACTTCTCCTCCGTATTGCTCGATGGTAGCGCGCATGTTTTGCACCACGCCCGGCAGTTTGTTGGAGCCGATGTGCGGGTGCGCTTCGGTGAGAATATCGGACTTGGAGCCGTGTTCTACGAGCAGTTTTAATGCCTTGTACACATTGCCACGTTTTACGGACCGTGTGTACAGTTTCCCATCGGAGTAGGTGCCTGCCCCACCCTCGCCGAAGCAGTAATTGGAGTGGGGATTTACAATACCGAACTGCTGGATAGCACGCAAGTCGCGGCGGCGGCTTTGCGCGTCTTTGCCGCGGTCGAGTACAATGGGTTGAATGCCTTGCTCGATGAGTTCGAGGGCGGCAAAATACCCGGCCGGGCCGGCGCCCACGATGATGACTTTTCGTTTGCCGTCGACAGGTTTGAAACCGTCGAGGATAGCCGGTTCAGGTGTAAAAATTTCACCGGGGCCATAGGCTTCCACGCGCAGGCGGTACACGGCCTGGCGGGAGCGGGCGTCGAGCGATGATTTCAGGATTTCGATATGCGACAACTGATCGGGCCGGAGTCCCGTTTGTCGGGCCACTTTTTCCCGCAACAAGGAAGTATTTTGGCGTTCGTGAGGAAGCAGAACGACTTCAACGAGTTGTGGCATATGTGAAATTCAGCGTCGTGGCGCTGTATTGTTTATTGGAGATTGACAAAAGCAGCCAGCAAAGCCAGCAAGATAAATACAGGCATATACGAACGCATGACATCACTCAGGTCCGCATTTTCTTTTTTCCAGAAAACTGCCTTACCAGGGTTTACAATAGCGAAAACGGTGGCAACAAGCGCTATCAGGGTGAGGACATTAAGCAGAAAAACCATATACGAAAGTAATTTATCCGATGAAGAAATGTGTTACTGATTTCCTTGTTTGTCCTTGTCCTTTTCCTCTCTTTTATTAAAAAGGCGCTGGAAAATATTTTTCTTGTCTTTCTGCTCTTCGCCCTTGTTCTCTCCTGCAGGATCGCCGTCGTCTTCCCCTCCGGGCGTTTTGGCATCCGGGCCGGAGCGTGTGCTGGCAGAGCGAACGGAGTCGCGGTAAACGGAATCCTGCATCAGCAAATTGAACGAGTCGGGTTTGATGCCGATCCAGGGGTAGCACCCCAGGTTGTTGAGCACTTCCGGAGCAGGCGTAGGGAATTTTTCGAGCACCAGGCGGCCAAGTTTTTTATCATTTGCCACTTTATGCCAGAACCACGCAACGATGGGTAGCGCCATGGCCGAGCCTTGCCCGAGATCCATGGATCGGAAGCGCACTGCCGGGCTTGGCGCGCCTACCCAGGCGCCTGTAACCAACTGCGGGTTGAAGCATATAAACCAGCCGTCCGACTGGTTTTGCGTGGTACCGGTTTTGCCGGCAAAATCACCCTGAATGCCATAGCCGCGGCGCAGGCGCGAGCCTGTCCCGTAATCGACAACATTCTGAAGCATTTTGGTCATGGTAGCGGCCTGATTGGGTGTCAACGCGCGTTCGTACGGGCCCATTTGCGGGTTTTGAGCCAGTTCGTCCTTGTAATCGTACAACACCTCTCCGTTGCGGTTAATCACTTTCAGGATGGCCACCGGCTCGGGGCGAACGCCCTGGTTGGCGATGGTGCCATACACTTTCATCATATCGTACAAGGCCACGTCGGCAGCGCCGAGGCTGATGCCGTATTCGCGGGGCAGTTTGGATGTAACGCCCATTTTGGCGGCCAGATCGATGGTTCTTTGAATACCCACTTTTTCAATCAGTTGAGCAGCCACGACATTGACCGATTTGGTCAGGGCGCCTGCCATCGAATACCAGCCGCCATAGCGCTCGTCGGCATTGTGCGGCTCCCAGTCAATGATTTTTTTGATCTGGTTGGGGAAATATTGACAAGGCTTGATGCTATCCTGCAAAGCGGCCGCATACACGATGGGTTTGAAAGTAGAGCCCACCTGGCGACGGCTGAGGATATGGTCGAACTTGAATTGTTTGAAATTGGTGCCGCCCACCCAGGCGCGGATGTAGCCATTGCGGTGGTCCATGGCCATAAATCCGCAGTTGAGCATACAGAAATAATACCGAACCGAGTCGATGGGCGTCATGGTGGTATCTTGCTCGCCACCGCCGTTTTTCCAGGAGAAAACGGTCATTTTGACGGGTTTCTCAAATTCGGCGAGCGCGTCTTCCTTGCTCATGCCGTTTTCCATACAGGTTTCCCATCGGTCGCTGCGGCGCACCTGATCGTCGATCCATTTATCGTCGCCCCAGGGTTTATCTTTCTTGTAGTTTTTCCAGTGTTGATCGAAGCGTTTTTGCAGGTCTTGCATGTGTTTTTGCACGGCTTCCTCGGCGTACTGCTGCATTTTAGAGTGCAGGGTGGTATAAATTTTCAGCCCGTCGGTGTAGAGGTTGTAGCCGCTGCCGTCTTCCTTGGTGATGTTTTTCAGCAATCTGGGCATCACCGTAGTGCGCAGGTATTCGCGGAAATAGGTACCCAGGCCGTCGTTGTTGCTGTCAACGTTGTAGCGTTTGGCGCCAACCGGTTTTTTGCTCAGTTCGTCGTATTCGGCTTGCGAGAGGTCGCCGTTGCGCACCATTTGTGTGAGAACGATATTGCGGCGTTTTTTGGCATTTTCGGGGTTGCGGACAGGGTTGTACAGCGTGGTGCCTTTGAGCATGCCGACCAGCGTGGCGGCCTGGTCCACTGTCAGATCTTTTGGTTTTTTATTGAAATATTGCCGGGAAGCCACACTGATACCGAAAGCGTCGCCGCCGAAGGGTACGGTGTTGAGGTACAGGTTGAGCAGTTGCTGTTTGTCGTACACCTTTTCCAGGCGGATGGAGGTAAAATTTTCCCGTATCTTGTTGATAATCAGGCTCACACCCGGAATGTGATAATTTCGGCGCGGGTAAAGATTCTTGGCAAGTTGCTGGCTGAGTGTAGAGCCGCCGCCCAGGCCTTCAGAGCCTGTAGCCATACCTTTTACCACGCGCAGCCAACTCATGAAGTCGATACCGCTGTGTTCGAGAAAACGCCGGTCTTCCGTAGCGATCAAGGCATTGATGATGAACGGCGACACCTTGTCGAGCGAAACGGCTGTTCTGTTCTCAATGAAATATTTGCCGATCAATACGCTGTCGATGGTATAAATCTCGGTGGAATTGGCCGTTTCCACGCTTTTCAGTTCTTCCATGGATGGAAGGCGGCCAAACAGCCCGATCCATACACCGAAAATGAGGAACAACAACAGATTGAAGCCCCATTTCATAAAGGTACCCATCCAACCCAACACAAAACCCGGGGCCGGATGGCGTTGCCGGAACTGTGCCCAGCGAGCCCGGAGCGGGGCGGTCATCCGCCGCCAGGGGCCGGTGACGGGTGCGAAAAATGCGGCGATTGGGGCAGTAAGTTTGCCCCATGCGGCACGGATTGGCGCCGTTTTTTCAGCAACCCATGTTTTCGCAGTGTGTATGATTTGATTAAGAGACTTCAACAATTCGCTCATATACTTTTTCAAAATCAAAAAAGGTTGGCGAAGGTAGATATTTTTTTGGTCTCTGGTACGCAGCAACAGCAGATTGGAAAGAGGAGGAGCATTTTCAGGTTATTTTTAACATGTTTTGCGTCCCCTCCCCCTTCCAGTTTATCATTTTCTCACCTCTCACTTCTCACCTCTCACTTCTCACCTCTTGATAATGTCCCTTCCGCTCCATCACCCAAAAACCCACCCATGCCACCAGCGCCAGTCCGACGGCGATGAGCCATAGCGTGCGGAATCCCCAGGCGGCAATAACCTGTGTGCCCAGCAAGGGCGCCAGGATATTGGAACTGGAATAGGCCATGGTGTAAACGGCCATGTATTGCCCCAGGCGATTTTCCGGCGATCGGGTCATGACATAGTTACTGCTGAACGGCATCACAAAAATTTCACCGAATGAAATAATCACCATGTACAGGCTTGCTGCCAGCAAGGGTGGATACGCTGCTGCCAGCGAGAGGTACGACAACATGTACAATACCAGCCCCACCCTGATAAATACGGAAGGCATTCTGGTGCCGTCAATGCGGAAAATGAGCGGCATTTCCACCAGAAAAACGACCAATCCATTCAGCGCAATCAGCAAACCAATCTGCGCTTCGGGCCAGTGATAGGCTTCTTTAAAGAAAACCGGCACCGTCCAGAGTATTTGCATGAAAACAACAGCATTCACCAGCGTGAAAGCGATAAACCACATAAATTGCCGGTCGCGAAAAGGGGAAGCGCCCGATACTGCCCCGGCGTCTTCCGGAGCGGTATTGCGTTCAGCGACTTGAACTTGAACAGGCGGCAGGTGCATGCGGCGCAACATGAATGCAGCAGCAATACAGGTCAGCCCGTCCACCCAGAACAGCCAGTGCCAGCCGAGGGTAGCCAGCAATCCGCCCAGCGCAGGCGCGACGGTAAAACCCAAATTGACCGACATCCGATACAGCGAAATGGCCCGGGTGCGGGTTTCCGGGGTACTTTGTTGCCGGATGGCCACCGAGTTGGCCGGCCTGAAAATTTCCGACGATATGCTCATGATGAAAACCGTGGCGCACATCGGCCAGAAATGCTGTACTTCCAGCATACCAATCAGAATCAATCCATTGACAATCAGACTCCAGAACATGATGGGTTTGGCCCCTATTCTGTCCGTCAATCGCCCACCCAAGTAAGCGCCCAACAATGCTCCCGCACCAAAAAATCCCATGACGTAACCCGTTTCCTCGATCGTAAATTGCAGACGCTGGGTGAGGTACAGGGTAATAAATGAAATTACCATGGACCCGCAGCGGTTGATCAGACTTACGAGCGATAAAAACCAGATGGCATTCGGAATGCCCCGGTAGGAGTTGAGCCAGTGGTGGTAGATTCTGAGTAGCATATTTGTTATTGGTTATCAGTTATTGGTTATCAGGGCGGGTAAGGGGTGTTGGGTTTTTCAGGCTGGATACTCGGGAAGGTTGAGAAGTTGAGGGGTTGAGATGTTGAGGGGTTGAGATGTTGAGGGGTTGAGATGTTGAGGGGTTGAGAGAGCATAGTAATGCATCCAATCCGAACTCAACATCTCAACCCCTTAGCCCCTCAACATCTCAACCCCTCAACCCCTCAACCCCTCAACATCTCAACCCCTCAACTTCTCAACCTTCCCGAGTATCCAGCCTGAAAAACCCAACACCCCTTACCCACCCTAATAACCAATAACTGATAACCAATAACCACATCCCAAAGGTTTCATTTACCCCAAAAAAAACGCCGACTACGGAAACCCGCAGCCGACGTCGTTCATACAATAGAATGGATTGCGAAATTGGTTAATTGCTGCTCCGTAGGTTATGAATTCGGAGCAATGCCGACGCTAAAGTCGAAACTTTGCGGGAGTACACAAATTTTTTTTGAAAAAAGACCGTAGATTTAAGTCGACAATATAGTCAACAGTCGTCAGTCAACAGTACATTCGTTTATGCTGGAAACAGAACGTTTATTTTTAGTGCAGGCCCAGGTGCCCATGCTGGATGCCATTGTGGAGCAGGATTGGCCGGTTTTGTCGCGCCTGCTTGGGGGCGTCGATTTTGCCGACAACTGGTATCATTTCCCCGAAGTTTTTGCCTGGATGCGCGATTACCTCTCGGAAAGCCCTGAGGACGGGCTTTGGTGGACTTACCTGATTGTCCACAAAAACGATGTACGCGTGGTGGGCACTTGCGGCTACAAAGGCGCGCCTTCGATCGATGGAGAAGTGGAAATCGGTTATGAAATTGCCGATGCCTATCAAAACCGCGGCCTGGCTACCGAAACAGCCCGGGCACTCACCGAATTTGCCTTTGCGCAAAGCGGCGTTCAAAAGGTCATTGCCCAAACGCTGGCAGAAGAAAACGCTTCGGTTCGAGTACTGAAAAAACTCGGCTTCGAGTTTGTTTGCAGCAAAATTGATTTGGAGGACGGGGAGATTTGGGAATGGAGTAGACAAGTCCTGAGTCGTAAGTCCTGAGTCCCGAGTCTGTAGAGTACACCCTGTTACTTTTGGCATTCATTATGGGAAGCCAAAGGTAATAAGGTGTACTCTACAGACTCAGGACTTACGACTCAGGACTCAGGACTCTACTAATACGCTTTCGCAAACAACACCCGTCGCTTGCTCGGCTTGCCCGTCAGCACACACTTTCCGTCTTCTTCTTTCGCATCAAGCGGAATACAGCGAATGGTGGCTTTGGTTTGTTCCTTGATAGCCACCTCTGTTTCCGTGGTGCCATCCCAGTGTGCGGATACAAAACCGCCTTTGTTTTCGAGAATATCCACAAATTCATCCCAGGAATCGGCCGGCGTGATGTGTGCATCGCGGTAGGCTTTGGCGCGGTTGAACAGGTTTTGCTGGATATCGTCGAGCAGGTTGGCCACGTGGTCGGCGATGGTATCGAGCGGCACGTTCGATTTTTCCTTGGTGTCACGACGTGCCACTTCTACCTGTCCGGCGGCCAGGTCGCGGGCACCCAGGCCGAGGCGGACAGGGATTCCGATCATTTCGTATTCGGCAAATTTGAAACCCGGGCGATTCTGGTCGTCGTTGTCGATTTTGACGCGAACGCCTTTGGCGCGCAAGGCAGCCACGATTTTTTCGGCGGCTTCGGTCAATTCAGGCGCCGGTTTGGGAATCGGAACGATTACCACCTGGGTTTCAGCGAGTTTTGGAGGAAGCACCAGACCGTCGTCGTCGGAATGCGTCATGATGAGTCCGCCGATGAGGCGCGTCGAAGCCCCCCAGGAGGTAGCCCACACGTATTCCTGCTGGTTTTCCTTGTTGAGGAACTGCACATCGAAGGCCTTGGCAAAGTTCTGGCCGAGGAAGTGCGAAGTACCCGCCTGCAGGGCTTTACCATCCTGCATGAGCGCTTCGATGCAATAGGTTTCCACGGCGCCGGCGAAGCGTTCGTTGGCCGTTTTGATACCTTTTACCACCGGCATGGCCATCCATTCTTCAGCGAAGCGCGCGTACACATCGAGCATTTGCTCGGTTTCGGCAATGGCTTCTTCTGCGGTGGCGTGTGCGGTGTGGCCTTCCTGCCACAAAAATTCGGTGGTGCGGAGGAAAGGGCGGGTGCGCATTTCCCAGCGCACCACGTTGGCCCACTGATTGAGCAGGATGGGCAGGTCGCGGTAACTCTGAATCCAGTCGCGGTACGTATTCCAGATAATGGTTTCAGACGTAGGGCGTACGATCAGTTCTTCTTCCAGGCGTGCTTCCGGGTCGACGATGACGCCGCCGCCATTGGGGTCATTTTTCAGGCGGTAGTGGGTTACTACGGCGCATTCCTTGGCAAAGCCTTCCACGTGAGCGGCTTCCTTGCTCAAAAAACTTTTAGGAATAAACAAGGGAAAATAAGCATTGACGTGGCCAGTTTCTTTGAACATGGCGTCCATGGCGTCGCGCATGCGTTCCCAGATCGCAAAACCGTGCGGTTTGATTACCATACAGCCGCGGACTGGCGAATTATCGGCCAGGCGGGCTTTTTGCACAATATCCAGATACCACTGCGAGTAATCTTCCGAACGGGGTGTAATTTCTTTTGCCATTATTTATTATGTATGTTTGGTGTGTCGTGCAGCGTGCTGCAGGTGTGGTATGCTTTTTTTGGTTAAATGCTGGTTAAAATCTCAACTACGTGTTACGCTGAAAGGTTTCATGCATCTAAAGTATGTTGCTGTTTTGAGCGACTGAAAAGCAGGTAAATAGCAGGTTATGGATGTGATGGGTTGGAATTTTAACTAAAATACCATGCATACCACCTCCTTTAAGCCAACTTTAACCTCGCGCGGAACAGCATTTAAAGCCACATTAACCAAAAAAAGTGCGCAAAGGTAATATTTTTGACCCTGTAAAACTTGCGTACCGGAACACTCGCAAAAAAACATTCTGCATCATGAAACAAAAAAATAAGTCTCTGCTTTGGGTATTCCTGGCGTTCTGCACCATGGGGCTGTATGCTCCTGCTCAGGCGCAGGATGACCTGTATTACGACCCGGCTACGGACGCGCCTGCTCCAAGCGTTTCGACGAATAACAGCAACGACGACGGGTACCGGGAACCAGGTAATATTACACGTCGATACGACGATGATGATTATTACGATGAAGATGATGAATACGCCTATCAGTATTCCTCCCGTATTCGCCGTTTCCACCGCCCTGCGCGTGTAATTGATTACTACGATCCTTTCTTCGTCGACCTCTATTACTACGACCCCTACTTCCTGCCTGGCAACAGCATTTATACCTATGGCTATAATGACTACTGGAGCTGGCGCAGATGGCGCCGTGCCCAGCGCTGGAACAGCTGGTATTCCTGGGGCGTAGGCCCTGTATGGAGCACCTGGGGCTGGAGCAGTTGCTACAACACCTACAATCCCTGGTACAACCCTTGGGCGTTCAACAATTACTACTACGACCCATACTGGACCTGGAACGGCTACAACCCGTACTACAACTACGGCTGGAGCAACAACAATTACTACTACAGCAATGTAGGCAACGGCGGTAACAACGGTTACCAGCCCAAAACCTACACCGGCGTACGTCGCCACGGCTCTACCGTCAACTCTGGGTATGCCCGCATAGCGGACAACAGTGGTGGATTGGGCCGACTGGTCGACCAGAAACAAACCGGCCCGGTGATCGAAAGCCGCAATGCGCCGCGTGGTACGGTCAAAAACGTAGAACCTTCTCGCCCGAACGCCAAACCAGGCTTCGAAAACGGTCGCACGCCTGAAAGCACCACTACGCCGCGCCGTCCGGACGACCGTGTAAACCGGCCGAACGACAACCGCGATGTAGAGCAGCCGGAAAGAACGCGCCCAACCCGCGAGCCGGCGCCACGCCGCAGCGAATCGCCGGAAGAAACTCGTCCGTCGCGTCGCAATGAACCGGATGCACGCCCTTCGCGCAACGAGTCGCCGACCCGCATGGAGTCGCCTTCGCGCCGCAATGAAACCGAAACACGCCCGTCGCGTACTGAAGAGCGCCCGCGGAGTTACGATCGTCCGTCGAGAACGGAAGAGCGCAGCCGCTCCTACGACACGCCTTCCCGCACCCAGGAAAGTCGCCCGAGCCGCAGTTACGACAGTGGCAACAGCAACAGCCGTTCCTTCGATGGTGGCGGCAGCAGCCGCAGTTCATCCGGCAATAGTGGCGGTGGCAATAGTGGCGGCAGCAGCCGTAGTTCGTCGGGCAGCGGCGGCGGTGGAAGAGGAAGGAATTAACAGAGGGTGAGAGAGTGAGAGAGTGAGAGGGTGAGAGGGTGAGAGGGTGAGAGAGTGAGAGGGTGAGAGTGCGTAGAGTGTGCCTCTTCTCTCACGGCTTTTATTCAACAGAGACCGTGTACTCTACGCACTCTCACTCTCTCACCCTCTCACTCTCTCACTCTCTCACCCTCTCACTCTCTCACTCTCTCTCACCTCTCACTTCTAAAAATGGGTGTACCGGTTCTACCGTCGTTTCACCCATTTTTTATGCCCTTAACCATATTTTTTTCGCTAAAATTTACATTTCAGATGAAACGATATTTCTTGCTCCTGCTGATGTTCGGCATCGCAGCAGGCGGTTTTTCCCAGACCGTATCGGATGTTTTACGATATTCTTATCTGCGGCAAGGCGGGACAGCCAGATCCATGGGCGCTGGCGGCGCATTTGGCGCACTGGGCGCCGAGTTTGGAGCCATTAGCCAGAATCCTGCCGGATTGGCGATGTTCCGCACCAGCGAACTGGTGATTACACCCGCGCTTAAATTTTCCAATACGGAAACACAGTTAAGCAATGGCTCGCCCTATACCGACGACAAAAGCGCATTCGGATTTGACAATTTTGGTATGGTGTTCAATACCACACCACACAACAGCGAGTGGAAAACGTTTAACGTAGCCATCGGCCTGAACAGGCAGAATAACTACCACCAGTCTATTTTCTACGAAGGCCAGGCACAGGGTTCCATCATGAACGAGTTCTTTGCAGATGCCCGCAATACTTTTGCTTCAGGCGGTACCGAGGAAGACCTCTACCCTTTCGGATCGGGGCTGGCCTGGAACACGAATGCCATTTACTTTCAAAACGACTCGCTCAGATACGATCTCTACGACAACCCGAATGCTACGCTGAATCGTTCGCAAAGCCTCACTACCTACGGCCGTATGAATGAAATGATCCTTTCATTTGCAGGCAATTATGATGAGAAATTAATGGTGGGTGTCACCGTAGGCGTTCCTTTTGTCAACTATCGCATTGAAGGAGAATACAATGAAGACGACCCAGCCGGTGGCCTGAATGGGAATGTGCCTTATTTCGACCGGCTCACCTATACCGAATACCTGCGTACGGAAGGGGTGGGTGTGAACCTGAAACTCGGTGTAATCTACAAAATTTCGCAAGCCCTGCGCATCGGCGGCTCTTTTCACACGCCCACGGCATTGCGCCTGACAGATACTTACAGCAATACTTTCCAGTATGCCTATGAGGATGGCAGCGGCCCTGTTACGAGCGCTGTGGAAGATTCGCCGGAAGGTACCACCGACTATCGCCTGCGCACGCCCTGGCGCGCGATGGCCAGTGCTGCCCTTGTCATTAAAAAGAACGGTTTTTTGAGTGCCGATGTGGAATGGGTCGACTATGGCGCCAACCGCTACAACCTCAATGCGCAGGTGCCCAGTGCTGAGAACGAACGCATCGAACGCGAACTGAACAACGAGATTCAGCGGAAATATCAGCAAGCCATGAATGTGCGGGTAGGCGGCGAACTGGCCGTCAAAAAATTCCGCTTCCGTGCAGGTGTCAACCTCAATGGCAACCCGGAAGAAGGTATGGACGACTACAATGTAGGATATTCCGTAGGCGCAGGAGTGCGTGGCAATGCATTTTACCTCGACCTGGGCTATCGTCGTTCTACCGGCAATGGTTCTGTAGCGCCCTATGCCGGTGCTCCCGTGGCTACCACCGACGTGGTGTCGAGCGATGTGCTGATGACGCTGGGGTTCAAATTCTGAAACACGGATTACACCGATAGTACGGATATGCACGGATTGTATCTGTTGATATAGACAATCTGCAATAATAAGAGAGGCGATGACAGTGATGTCATCGCCTCTCTTATTATTGATCCCTCCATCCGTGCATACCCGTACTATCCGTGTAATCCGTGTTTCCCAATCCGTGCATACCCGTACTATCCGTGTAATCCGTGTTTCCGTGTTTACTGGAATACCCGCACGTAATCCACCACCAGTCTTTGCGGGAAAATGGTGGAGCCATCCGGGCTTCCGGGCCAGTTGCCGCCTACAG
Source organism: Bacteroidota bacterium (assembly GCA_020160935.1). GTDB lineage: Bacteria > Bacteroidota > Bacteroidia > Chitinophagales > Saprospiraceae > M3007. Next base: position 61,432 of record JAIUPL010000026.1, read on the forward strand.
CCAGGTTGAAAATAAAAAAGAAATTCTGGTTGAATGGCCAGGGTTGACCGGCGCCCAGGGTAGCAGGTGTTACTTCATGGAACTGCACATCGTCGAGATACCAGCGGATACGGTTTTCTTCCCACTCCATGGAAAACACGTGAAAAGCATCGGCCAGCAAGGCGTTGTTGGCCAAAGTTTTGGACGCTGTGCGTTGCTGATGTGTGGCAGTGCTGGTGCCATAGTGTACCGTACCGTGGGCCGTGCCCGGTTGGCTACCGATCATTTCCATGATATCAATTTCACCGCAGGCAGGCCATCCGGCCGTAGTAAAATTGCTGCCCAGCATCCAGAAAGCAGGCCAGATGCCTTTGCCTTTTGGCAATGCTGCACGGATGTCGATACGCCCGTATTTAAACTCCTTTTTCCCTTTCGTCACCATACGGGAAGAAGTGTACTGCGACCCGCTAAAGTTCTCCTGACGTGCCTCGATAATGAGTTTACCATCGTGGGAATAGGTATTCTCGGGTCGATAGTACTGAAGTTCATTGTTGCCCCAGCCGCCGTTGTTGCCCATTTCATGGGTCCAGAAAGAGGTATTCAGCGTGTTGCTATTGAATTCATCCTGCCAAACGAGTGTACGCCCCGGATAGGTTTCCGGGGTAGAATAACCCGAAGTAGGAATATTCAAGGCATTGTTGTTGTCGTCGTTGGTAATTGTTCCTTTTGCGCGCGACTGTCCGAGTACGGCGTTGGCAGGGTTCAGCAACACCAATTCGAACGATTCGTCGCTTTCTTCTACATCATCGCCAATGATTTCGACCGACACCTTTTTTTCGGTTTCACCGGGCCCGAATATCAGTTGCTGATTGGCAATAGCCACAAAATCGACGCCGGCCTGCGCCGTGCCCGACAAGGTGGAATAGTTTACCAGTACATTGGTTTGTGCAGCCTGGCTCAGGCGAATGGTGAAGTCCATCACGTTGTCTGCATTTCCTTCCGCCTGTGTCACATCGGCTACAGAAATGGTGGGTTTTTGTGGGTCAGGATCACCGCCGTCATCCTTTTTACAGGCGGCGATGGAAAGCAATATGAATAGAGCAATGAGTGATCGCATAACGCAGAGGGGTGAATGATGAATGATGAATGATGAATGATGAATTGAAACCAATCAGTGAAAATTGAATCCTTCTAATCCTTATAAATCCTTTAAATCCTGTTCAAACCACATCCTGTTCAACCCACAGCCTGTTCAAAACTGATACACCCGCACATAATCCACTTCCATGCGTTGCGGCCAGATGCCAGTATCTACGCCCATTTTACCGCCCCAATTGCCGCCTACTGCCATATTGAGAATCAGGTGAAAGCGTTGATCGAATGGCCAGGCATCAGGGCCTTTACCATTGTTTTTGAACGTATGGAACACATTTCCGTCCAGCAGGAAGTTAATACGGTCAGGAAACCAGTCAATCGCATATTCGTGGAAAGCGGTCGACAGATCGGTCAGATACACGCCTTTGGTGCTTTGGGTACCGATGGCGTGGTTGTATGATTTGGTATGAATCGAACCGAACAAGGAATCAGGCATATAGCCCACAAATTCCATGATGTCTATTTCTCCCGACGCTGGCCAGCCCCCGTATTTCCAGTCGGTAGGCAACATCCAGATAGCCGGCCAAACGCCTTTCCCTTTCGGCAGTTTTGCCCGAATAGCCATACGGCCGTAGGTCCAGTCGCCCTTGAATTTGCTGACAAGCCGCGCAGAACTGTAGTCCTTCCCGCCCATTTTTTCCCGGCGGGCTTCTACGATCAATTTCCCGTTTTCTGCCCGTGCGTTGTTGAGCGAGCGGGTGTAGTATTGCAGTTCGTTGTTGCCCCAGCCGCATACATTGGGGCAACCGTCGCCCAGGTCATAGCCCCAATGAGTGGAGTCGGGCAAACCTTTGTAGTCAAATTCGTCGCTCCAGACAAGTTTCAGGGCGCTGGCAGGCTTTGGCGCTTGCTCATCCCTCATCATCGTTGCAGGCTTGCATGTCCAATTCAGTGCTGCCAGCATCGCCCCAAACAACAAGTATCGCATAGGTAACATCTATCTTTAAATTTTCACAAATGTCAGTTCAAACCAGCCGTCGCTGTTCACGATTTTGCTGCGTACCACCAGTTGTGTTTCTGTCAGCGTGACAATGTCGTAAATCGGGCCCGAATCCCATACGCCGAGGAATGCGCCATCAGGCAAAATCAATTGATCGACTCCATTATTGCCAGTCCCTTTCGAAATAATCCAGGTCAGGTTGGTCGGCGGTGAAAAACTCACGGCAGCATATCCATTCCATGGGTCTACGGTCTGGCCGTTGTTGTTGTACTGAAAATGGCCACCTGCAAAATAGAAACAAAAAGCATCGTCGTACTGGGCTGCCTGCAAGCCATTGGCCGGCGAGGTGTACCATTCGCTGGAGCCCGGTTGCGGCCCTACACGCACCGCACCGGCAGCATGGGTAAAGGTCCAGCAGCGGCCCGGTGTTTCACAATCGCCCGTGAGCAGGCCCGTTTGAGGGTCGCAGGTAGGTTGCGCGTCCTGTGCAATATTGAAGGTTTGCGATACGCTGGCGGTACCGCCGCCACCTTCGGCAGCAGCATACAACGTAACGATATAATCGCCTTTGGTGGCGTAAAAAACCGTGTCAACAGCCTTGGTCGACTTGGCAGGTGTACCGCCCGGAAAATCCCAAACGCGACTGAAAAAGCCGGTAGAAACGTCTTTTACCACGACTCTGTTGGGGTCGCCGCTTACCGGCTCCACCGTAATCGTTGGTGCGCCGGGAGCAGCCGGCAAGGTAATATCGTCGTCTTCGTAGGGGGCGCAGGCATCAAAAAGGATGGCCGCGCCAAGGAGAAGGAGTAGTTTTTTCATGACTAGCATATTTGTTATGAGTTATTAGTTATTGGTTATCAGGGTAGGTAAGGGTTTGTAACTTCGTATTTTTTGGTATCCCTGATAGGGAGGCTAATCATATTTGACAACAAACCCTTACCGACCTTGAGAACCAATAACTAATAACCGATAACTGGTTTAGTAACCCGGATTCTGCACAATCGCACCATTCGTTGCCTGAATCTGCGAAAGCGGGATGGGTAAATATTTGTGAACACTTTCATTAAAGCCCAGCGGACCCAGCACCTGGGCAGCGCGGCCGGTACGAACGAGGTCGAAAAAACGATGGCCTTCCAGCCCCAGTTCCACCCGGCGTTCGTGGTAAATAGCATCCAGCAGGGCAGCGCCAGTGGCCGTCACATCGGGCAACACATTGGGCAGGGTGCCACGGGCACGGGCGCGTACGCGGTTGAGCGACTGGCGTGCAGCGGCTTCATTGCCGTTGTGATAGGCTGCTTCAGCATGCAGCAGCAGCACATCGGCCAAGCGGATCACGCGGTCATTGCTGCCGCCATTCGGATTCGGGTCGCCAAAAGGCGCTTCCTCGCTTTTGTTGCTGAAATACTTCTTCGGGTAATAGTCGTACGGGAAACCACCTGTGGCTTCTTTGGTAAATGTACCGCGGTCGCCCATGGGGTCGCCCACACGGAACACCGTCGATTTCAGACGCGGGTCTTCAAAACCTTCCTTGAAAAATTCCTGCACGAAATTTTCCGTTGGGATATTGAACCCATACCCTTCAAACTGGCCGCGGGCACGCTGAAACACATTGGTAAATGTGCCTTCGTTGGCGTTGTTTTTACCCCAGTTGCCACCGGAAGCATTCATATACTGTATTTCAAAAATCGATTCCGGGCCGTTTTCGCCTTCCTGGGTAAATATTTTGGCGTAGTTGGGCTCCAGTTGGTACTGGTTGGAACTGAGAATTTCCTCGGCCAGCATTTGCGCTTCGCTCCAGCGTTGTTGCCATATCAATGTTTTCAGCAGCAGCGCTTGTGCTGCACCTTTGGTGATGCGGCCGAGGTCCGACAACGGGTACTCGCTCCGCAAGGGCAAGGCGGCAGCGGCTTCGCGCAAGTCGGTTTCTATGAGCGTCCACACTTCCGATTCGCTCGCACGCGGCAGGTTGTACTCGCTGGGCGCCAGCACGTGGTCGGCCAGCGGTACACCACCATACAGTGTAACGAGGTTGTAAAAAAACCAGGCACGGATGAAGCGCGCTTCACCCAGAATACGGGCTTTCAACCGCTCGTTCATCTGAATGTTGGGAACGCGTTCGAGCACCACGTTGGCACGGTAGATACCTTCGTAATCTGCCGACCATTCCGATTCCACATTCTCGTTGTTGGCCTGGGCGGTAAACGTTTCGAGTTGCAATAGTTCGATGGCGTCGTTGTCGCCCGAACCACCTTTAATGGCGTCGTCCGACATCACATCGCCCCATATCCAGCGGAAGTGGCCTGCAGGCGACAGTTCGAACTGCAAGGGCGCATATGCGGCATTGATAGCCGCAATAGCATCTGCTTCGGTGCGGTAAAAGTTTTCTTCGGTAGCCCCGACCAGCGGTTTGCGGTCGAGAAAATCCTTGTTGCAGGCAGCAGAAGTGGCCAGAACACCTGCGACAAGGAGGAACCGTATGATTGAATTTTTCATGTCTTTTTTATTTTTTAACACGTCAAATATTCTGTTGTTCAGGCATCAGAACACTACGTTGATACCACCAAGGAACACACGCGCCTGCGGGTAAAAACCGCGGTCGATACCCGCTTCCAGTGCGCCACCATAAGCGCCGATTTCAGGATCCATGCCGCTGTATTTGGTGAAGGTAAAGAGGTTTTGTGCCGACGTGTACACCCGGAATTTTTCAAAACCAATGCGTTTCAGCACACTTTTTGGCAGCGAATAACCCAATTGAACATTTTTCAGGCGCAGGTAAGAACCGTCTTCCACAAAACGATTCGACACGCGGGCATTCTGGTTCGGATCGCTCAGGCTCACTCGCGGTTCGCTGTTGGAAGTACCCGGGCCTGTCCAGCGGTTCAGTACCGATACCGGGCGATTTACGTAGGTAAAGTCGTAGCGAATCGTAGCGTTGTAAATTTCATTGCCGGAAGCACCTTGCAGGAAAATACCCAGGTCAAAACCTTTCCATTCCACATCAGCATTGATACCGTAAGTGAAATCTGGAATCGGGTTGCCGATGTAGGTCTGGTCGTCGGTATTCACCACGCCATCGCCATTCAGGTCTTTGAAGCGGATGTCGCCAGGCGCCGTGTTTTCATTCTGAAACGCATGCGCAGCAATTTCCTCACGTGTCTGGAAAATACCGTCGGTGACATAGCCGTAAAATGCGCCAATGGGCTGTCCTACCTCCGTTTTCGTGACGCTGGCATTGGCCGATTGTACGCGGCCGGCGTAAACAGGTTCGCCACCTTCGCCGAGGCTGGTCACTTCATTGCGCACCATCGAGAAATTGCCACCGATGCTGTATTTGAATGCGCCGGTGCGCTGACGGTATTGCAGGTCGGTTTCCCAGCCGGTGTTTTTCACACTGGCAATGTTGCGCACAGGCGGGTTGGCGCCGACAGTGAGCGGAATCGGTGCAGCGTACAGCATGCCCGAGGTGTTTTTGATGTAAAAATCGCTGGTCCATGCCAGGCGACCGTTCAGGAACGTAGCGTCGAACCCGAGGTCGGTTTGGGAAATCGTTTCCCAGCGCAAATCCGGGTTGGCCACCGTAAGCGGCACGCTGCCGTTGGTAATGATCTGTGTCGGGCCGAAGGTGTAGTTCTGCCCGCTCAGCACGACGGACGTAAATCCGTAATTGCCGATGCGGTCATTGCCGTTCTGGCCCCAACTGGCGCGAATTTTCAAATACTCCAGCACTTTGGATGTCCAGAACGGCTCCTCACTGATGATCCAGCCGGCCGAAACGGATGGGAAGTAGCCGTAGCGGTTGTTGGGCCCGAAACGGGAAGAGCCATCAGCACGCAAAGCCGCGCTGAACAGGTATTTTTCTTTCAGTTCGTAGTTGGCGCGGCCGAACACGGACAGCAGCGACGATTCGTCGGCGCCGCCGTAAGCGCTTTGCGAAGCAATCGGATCGATGGTATTGGAAATGTACGCATCGTCCGGATCGTTGGAAGGCAGGTTGGTATTGGCGCCGCCGCTGTATTCGTAGCGATTTTCCAGTGCTGTGGTACCGCCTGTAAGCGTTAGGTGGTGGTTTTCACCAAAATGGCGATCCCAGGTGAGCACATTTTCCCATTGCCAGGTGCGCCAGGTGTTGTGCTGCAACACAACCGAGTTGATCAGGTTTTTTTCACCCGCCGGCGCATCGCTGAGCACCGGATCGCTGCTCAGATCGAAACGCGGATAGAAGATATTGCGGGTGGCAAAAGTGGCATCCACGCTGTAGGAACTGCGGAAGCGCAGGCCGGGCGCCAGGGTGAGTTCGCCAAACAGCGCGCCTACAATACGGTTGGTGTTCCATCGATCATGCGTTTGATCGATGGCGTTTACAGGATTCACAATATCGGTATCGGAGTAGCGCGAATAAGCGTAGGTGCCATCCGACTTGCGGATGGGCGTCACCGGGTCCATGTTGAGCGCGCGCACCAGCGGCGTGGTGAATTCGTTGTTTTCCGGCAAAAAACGGCGCGACAGGTTGGTGAGGCCCAGGTTGGTGCCCATGGTCAGCCATTTTTTCACAGTATGCGTGCCGTTGATGCGGGCGGTGTAGCGCTTGAAACCCGATTTGTTGCCACCGACAATACCATCCTGATCGAAGTAGTTGCCTGAGATGGTGTACGTGGAATTATCGCCGCCGCCTGTCAGGCTCAACTGGTGGCTCGTCATGGGTGCATCGGAGAAAATGGCATCCAGCCAGTCGGTACCCTTGCCCAATTGATCGGGGTAGGCAAATTCGGGTAACGGCACCTGCCCTGCTGATACGCGGGCTTCATTGGAAAGAATGGCGTACTCGCGAGCGCTCAGCAGGTTGATTTTTTTCCAGGCGCTTTGCATACCAAAATAAGCATCGTAGGCAATTTTGCCATCCTGGTTCTTTTTGCCCGAACGCGTCGTAATCAGCACTACCCCATTGGCGCCACGGGAACCGTAAATAGCAGCAGAAGCGGCATCCTTGAGCACATTGATCGTTTCAATGTCGTTCGGATTGAGGAAATCGAGTCCATCGACCGGCACGCCGTCTACGATATACAGCGGGTCGCTGTTGTTGATCGTGCCTGTACCGCGGATGCGCACGGTAAGCGGGCTGCCCGGAGCACCCGAGTTTTGCGTCACCTGCACACCAGCAGTGCGGCCCTGCAAGGCCTGCTCGATACGCAAAACGGGCGTTTCAGCAATTTCAGCCGCCGTGACGGTGGAAACGGAGCCGCTGATATTGCTGCGTTTCTGTGAGCCATAACCCACTACCACCACTTCGTCGATGAGGGCGTTGTTTTCCTCCAGCACCACGTCGATGACGCGGCGGTCGCCCACTTTTTCCGTGCGGTTGCGCATGCCGATATAGGAAAACATGAGTTCCGACTCGGCAGAAGGCGCCGACACCTGGTAGCGGCCTTCTATGTCTGTCACAGCGCCTTTGGCGCCTTGCACAGCCACAGTTGCCCCGATAAGGGCTTCACCGTCGGCGCCAGTCACGCGGCCGCTTACGCTTATCTGTGCTTGTGCCACAGAAGCGAATAATAACAGCGCGGCAAGAATGTAAGTAAGTTTTATGTTCATGATTATCAGGTTGTTGTGAGCGGGCAAGTATACACCTGCCCGCTCTGTTACAATTACTCAACCAAATTTATTTTCCGATTGCAGGAAAATGGGGGCTTACATTTTTACGAAACGGCCTGTGATGCGGCGCCCGCCGTTTTCAGCCGTGATGAGGTACATGCCATTGTTCCAGTCGGCTACTGGCAAGTTCACCTGGCTTGGAGCCAGATTCCACTGCTGTTGCCAAACGATGCGGCCTGTGAGGTCGGTGATCTGAACGCGTGCATTGCTTTGCGTCAGTTCGCGGAACAGGATGCGTACTTCCTGAGATGTCAGCGTAGGCATGACTTCCATCCAGGCGCCGGGACCTGCCAGTTCTGTAGCGCCGGATGTACAATCACTGGCGGTTGCGCAGGTACCCAGGCAGGTAGCCAGGGTGGTATCCTGCTGCACAGGCGACAGGAAGCGGTCGTTGAAATTTTCCGGATGGGCACAAGACAAGCCTGCAATAATTTCCTTGCAGGAGAAATCGGCACATGCGCCATTGGTAAAGGTGAAATAGCCACCGTAGCCGCGCTGGCGTTCGATTTGCAGGGTGTACACATTGTCAAGATCGTCGTCGTACATGCGGAAGCGTGGATTGGGCGCACCAAATTCAGCGCCACCAGCCAGGTACACACCACCCGGATCAGCAGTAGCGCCGTTGAGGCCGAGCGCGTAATTGATTTTTACCGATTCGCCGCAGGCGTAGCAACTGTTGAAACACACCGGATCGAGTTCGACATCGCCGGAAAGGGCCAGTTTGCGGTTTACAAATACATCGGAACCGGCAAATGTAACCTGCGCACAAGCGGAAGTGATGTCGAGATTTTCCTGAGCGGCCCAGTTGTCGAGGGTAAACTTGTATTCGTACAAACCCACTGGCAGGCTCAGGGTAGTGCTGTAAATGCCGTCGCCATCGGCATCGCTCAGTTGGTTGGCATCGCCCGACCAACTGTTGAACGTACCGCTCACATATACATTGGAGAATGGGCTGCCATACTGGTTCATATTCACCGTGAACGTTACATCGGCGGAAGGAATGCCGCCGCCGCCACACACCTGAATATCGTCGAAGTAATACGTCTGGTCGTTTGGAAATGCCGTGCCAAAGTCGAAGAACAATACAACGCGGTTGTAGGTATGTCCCGCAGCAGGTTCATTGGGCGTTTCAATGGAAGGCAGACTGGGGTCAAAACTCAGTTCTACCCATTCGTTTGCCACTTCAATGGGCTGTTGCAAAATCCAGGTGGGGCCGCCATCGGGCGAGTCTTCCAGTTTAAAGGCCAGGTTGCCCACGTGGTCGCTGTGCACTTTTATCTTGATGATGCCACCGTCGTTGAGCACCAGGGGCGTAGAGGGGCTTGGGTTGGAGAAAGCGCCAGCCCACACTTGCGAATTGGCCGGTTTGGAAAACTGATACACCGTAGCGCTGGTGTTGATACCCGTGGGATTCGGATTAGAGATTGTATTGCCTAGTTGTCCATCGATACTGCTGCCAAAATACTGAAATGCGGTAGAGGTAGCAGGATTTTCAAAATCGAGGATGTTGGTACACGACACCGGAATTTCCACCTGAATATCGTCGATGTACGATACCTGATCAGCAGAAGGGCTGACGCCAAAATCGACAAACAGCGTAACCGTTTGATAGATATGGCCGCCAGCAGGTTGGTTCGGTGGCTCAGCAGAAGGAATAGCCACATCGAATTCCAGTTTTTCCCAGCCATTCACCACGGTATTGGCTTGCGTTTGCAGCCAGTTCGGGCCACCATCGGAAGAGTTTTCAAGTTTGAGCGTCAGGTTACCGATGTGGTCGGAGTGAAACAGGATGGTTACTTTCGAACCTGCAGGAACACTGACTGCGGTAGCAGGGTTCGGGTTGGAAAATGCGCCGGCCCAGGTTTGAGCCCCTGCGGGTTTGCGAAATTCCAGCACGTTGGCGCTGGTATTGGCGCCTGTGGGGTTCGGATTGGCAAGGGTAACGGTCTGTTGGCCGTCGATGCTGCTGCCAAAATATTGGAACGTCGTAGTGGTTGCCGCAGATTCAAAGTCCAGAATAGTAGTTACCTGGGCTTGAATTCCAGCAGCGAGCAATACGACAAGCAGGAAAACGGGTAATTTTTTTAACATGGTTAAGCAGTTTAGTTTTTAAAATTTCATTCTGCCAGTTGCAAAATTTGTTTCACAAAATTATGCTACTGTCCACGCACACCAATAATAAAAGCATACTACAACAATGCACGACGCGTAAAAAACACTACGCGAATAGTACGACAAGCATACATTTTGGCTCGCTCCTGCTATTGTTTTAAATGCTGTATCTTGGCGACGCGTATGAAGAATTACAAGGTGGGCTTTTTCTGCTTGTTGCTGTTGGTATATACGCCAACAGCCAGTGCTCAGTCTGTCAACATGGGCCTGCCACCTGTTACGCACTTTGCAAAAACGGCCTACCAGGCAGGCACCCAGTCATGGGATATTGGGCAGGATCAGCGCGGATTTATTTTTCTTGCCAACAATGAGGGGTTGCTCTGTTACAACGGAAACACCTGGCATTGCTACCCCATTTCCAATGGCACCTGTGTGCGTTCGCTGGCTATCGACAGCAGCCAGCAACGGATATATGTAGGCGGACAGGGTGAATTGGGTTTTTTCAGCCCCGATATTTCGGGAAAACTGGTGTATCATTCGCTCAATCCAGTCATTCCGGATGCCGAGCGGGGTTTTGGCGATGTTTGGGATATCGTCTTTTTTCAGGGCGCTTACTTTTTCTCCACCGCCGACCGGGTTTTCCGTATTCAGGAAAATCAATGCACGGTGTATCGCCCTTTGGGGTATATACAACACCTGGAAGCCGTTGGTAATCGACTGCTGTTGAACAGTAGCGACACGGGTATGCTGTATTTCAATGGCCAGGGTTTTGTGCCTTTTTGTGCCGGGCCGCCCGGGGTAGTTACCGCCATGCTGCCCTGGCAAGGCGATACGGTGCTGATTACCACGCTCAAAAATGGCATTTTCGTGCTGGTAGGCGACCGACTTAGTACCTGGAATACGGCAGCAGACCCATTTCTCAAAGAAAAAAGAATCTACACAGCCGCCCTTCTGGGCAAGGACCGTATTGCACTGGGTACTACACTGGGCGGCCTTGTGGTGCTTCAATCGAACCGTCGCCCCGAATACTGGCTGCGCAAAGGATCTGGCTTGCAATACAACAATATTCTGAGCGTATCGCCCGATCGGGCTGGCAACCTCTGGCTCGGACTAGACAATGGCATCGACTATGTAGAAATGAATGCGCCGTTTTACCGGATTTCGCCCGATGGCGACCTGGAAGGCGCAGGATATTGCGCACGGCTTTCGGGCGGAAGGCTTTACCTGGGCACTTCCAACGGGCTGTATGGCACTGCCTGGCAGCAGTATTTCAATCCGTTTGTGGTACAGCCCTTCCAGAGCGTATCGGGCACCACCGGGCAGGTATGGGGCCTCAATGAAGTAAGCGACGCCTTCCTCATGGGGCACCATGAAGGCGCATTCCGAATTGAAGGATATACGGCCAGCCCGCTAAACAACCGTACAGGCACCTGGCGCTACCTCCAATTGAACGATACCGTGCTGGTAGCCGGTCAATACGATGGCTTGTCATTACTCACACGCCACCCGGGCGGCGCATGGCAATGGCGTGGGAAAGTGGCGGGCATGGAAGAATCGTGCCGTATTCTGGCCCCCGAAAATGACTCTACCATGTGGATGTCGCACCCGTATCGGGGTGTGTTTAAAATTGTTTTTCAGCGCGGATTCCGTCAGGTAAGCGTTCAGCGCTACGGACAGGCGGAAGGCTTGCCATCCGATTTGTTTAATTACGTTTTTTTCATTGGCGGGCGGGCCCTGGTGGCCGGCGAACACGGCCTGTTTCGGTACGATGCGGGGAGCAATCGTTTTGTTTCGGATACAGCATTTGACGAACAACTGGGCAAAACCAAACGCACCCGTTTGCTACAGGAAGACCCTGCGGGAAATATCTGGTTTGTAACAGGCGAGGAAACAGGCGTACTTTGGATACGCGATGAAGGGTTGGGCAAAAAAATCAGGCGGCAGGTGTTTCCACAACTCAACGGACAAATCGTAGGCGGTTTTGAACACATCTATTGCCTGGATATGCAAAACTTCTTTTTTGGAACGGAAAAAGGGTTTATGCACCTGAATACGCAGCGTTTGAGCACCGATCAGGAAAAATTCCAGGTTGTCATCAACGGCGTCCGCATCCCGCAAGCCGCTGACAGCGTGGTGTATGGCGGTTTCCGTGGACAAGGAATAAAGGAGGTCGTACTACCCTATCAGAACAACCGGATTGTTATTTCCTATGCTGCTACAGTGTTTGGCGACAGCCGTAGAATTCAATACAACACACGTCTGGAAGGGCTCGAACGGGAATGGTCGGGCTGGTCGTCTCAAATGGAGCGGGATTTCTCGCATTTACCCGCCGGAACCTATCGCCTGCTCGTAAAAGCGCGTTCGGAAACGGGGCTGGAAAGTGCGGTGGAATACTTTTCATTCCGGATTTTGCCGCCCTGGTATGCCAGCAACTGGGCATTTTTCTTTTACCTGCTGCTGTTTGCCGGATTGCTCACAATGCTGATTCGTTCGCAACGCAAACGTTTCGAACGCGAAAAAGCGGAACTCACCCGCTCACACCAGCAAAAGGAGGCCCTGCACCTGCAACGCGCCGAGCAAACGGAACAGGAACTGATTCGGGTGCAAAATGAAAAACTGGAAGCGGAAGTGCAGCACAAAAACGAAGAACTGGCCCTCGCTACCATGCACCTCGTGCAAAAGGGCGAGTTGATTGCTACCATACAGGAAGCACTGGAGCGCATTCTGCAAAATGTACAACAACCAGCCGTACAACGCCAGGAACTGCAACGACTGCTTCGGGTTTTGCAGGTAGATACTCGCACCGATCAGGACTGGGAACAGTTTGCCGTTCACTTCGATCAGGTGTACCGCGATTTTTTGCAACGCCTGCGCGAACGTTTTTCCCAACTCAGCCCAAACGACTACCGCCTGTGCGCCTACTTGCGTATGAACCTCAATACCAAGGAAATTGCCCACCTCATGAATATTTCCGTACGCGGGGTGGAAGGCAGCCGATACCGGCTCCGGCGAAAATTGAACTTGCCCAATGATGCGAATTTGGTGGATTTTTTGATGAGTGTGTGAAAGAAGTCCTGAGTCCTAAGTCCTAAGTCCGTAGAGTACACCTGATTACACTTGGCTTATTTAAAAAGAATACAAAGGGTAATCAGGTGTACTCTACGGACTTAGGACTTAGGACTCAGGACTTACGACTTTTCATACCCCACCCTCGGGTCCACCCAGGCATACAACACATCCGCCACAAGGCTTCCAAAGATGGTGAGAGCGGCCGAAATCATCAGAATGGCGTAGAGGACGGGGTAATCCTGGTTCATGAATGCCGACTGGATTTTGGAGCCCATGCCGGGGTAGTTGAACAGGTGTTCGATAACCAGAGAGCCACTGAAAATGACAGGAAATACAGTACCAAAAATGGTAATGAGAGGGAAAAGGGCATTTTTTAACGCATGTTTCCGGAACACAACTTTTTCACTCAGCCCTTTGGCGCGCGCCGTTTTGATATACTCCTGGTCCAGCACTTCCAGCATGCTGCTGCGCATCTGAAGCGCAAGAATGGCAAGGATGTGAATCAACAGGGTGAATATCGGCAGAATCAGTTTATCTGCATGTTTTCCAAGCCACCGCAGAAACGACGTACCAGGCGTCCAGGCATCTACCGACACACCTTTGATCCAGAACAGGCCCATGCCAGGCGTAGCAAATGCCAGAATAAGCAGGCTGCCAAACCAGAATACCGGAAAGGCATACAGCGTGAGCAACAGGTTTTTGCTGCGTCGGTCGAAGGGCCTGTTTTTATACCGTGCCATGCGCATACCCAGCGGTATGGAAATCAAATACGCCAGTAAAATAGCCAGCCCGTTGAGGGCAAGTGTAGGCAACAGTCGGCCATTTATTTCATCATGTACCGGCCGCTTGTTGATGAGAGAAGTTCCCAGTTCGCCAGTAAAAAAACCCGTCATCCAGCGATGGTACTGATTATCGAATCCATGCCAATATATTGCCGGCATGGGCATCCCTTTGTCAGATGCAGCCTGATGCAAGGCTCTGGCAGATGCCATCAGCGAGTCGAGCGCCTCCAGCATGGGCGCCGGTGCAGGCAGAGTCTGAATAGATTGCCGCGCCTGGTACAGCGCCGAATCCAGCAGGGCAAGTCGATCCACTAGTTCCAGGTTGCTGACGGCATATCGAAGTGCCGTTTTGGCGGGCAATGAATCGGGTACCTCTCCGGTCAGTCGCAGGATTTCAGACAGGCGGTGGTCATATGTATCCACCAGCGGCCAATTGGCCGTTTGCGCGCTGAGGTGCGCCATGCGGTATCTGCGGGCAGGCGGAAAAACGCGGTACAACGTATCAGGGTACGCCGTGGTGGTAACGGTAAAGTAAAATGCCGGGCGATCGAGGCCCAGTTTTGTGGCTTTCAGGTGATAGTTTTTCGCTTGCCCTTCCGGATCAAAAGCCGCTGTAAATTCGGAACCGTAAATAGCCACCACCGGGTCGACGGGGGCACATTGATTCAATGCAAAAACCACCCAGGATACAACGATCAAGGTGGGTATAGAAAGCAAAATGCGACGAATCAGGTAGGAAAACATGCGTTTGCAGCGCCCGGTATTTCAGAAAACGTGATGCAAGGTATTGCGCGTACCCCGATTCTCCAAACAGCGTTTGCAGCAGTTGGTTTCAGGGGGCGCGCCTGCCTGACTGGCAGTCAATCTGAATGGGTTTGGAATAAAAAAGACCTATAAGGTTTTTGAAACCTTATAGGTCTAAAGTCATCGCAAACAGCATAAAACGAAACGCTGTCAACAAAGACAAGGGGCAGGCTTACAAAATCGCCCGGTTGCGACGCAGTTCATCGCGCAGGTTGGGTTTGATCCGTTCGGCAGCCTGTACCAGCATATCTTCATCAGCCGGGAATGGCAGCGGGCGGTTGCCGATGCGGAGGCGCGAGTCGCGGCTCAGAGCGCGTTCATCGCCGCTGAACGTGCTGGCGTAGTTTTCAAACAACACCTCGGTACCCATATCGCGGGTATCCATCAGCACCTTGCGCGAGAGGTCGTAAATTTCAACATAACCCGTCAGGCGAGCGGCCTTGGTTTGGTACACCTCCACTACGTTGGCGCGAATGCGGACGTACCGGGGGCGTTTCACGTCATTGCCCAGCGAGTCTTTCAGTACATTGCCTTTCGCATCGAGTACATATTCGAATCCGTCTTCGATTTCTTTCTCGTCGATGTAGTTGCGTTCATTCACACGCTCGGGGCTGATGTCGATGTTGCGCACTTTGAACGTGGCTTTGTAGTCATACTGTACCCCCGATTTTTCCTCGAAGAAATATTCTTTCCAGTCGCTGTCGAGGTCTTGTTTTCCGATGTTCATCAGGCGCTCGGCAAACTGGCGTGGCAGCACGGTGTTCGACTGATTTTTCATTTCAAACAAGATGTACGAAGTACCCAGGTTGCGGGCAGTAGCCATCAGTTCGTTTTTGTCTTTGTAATCGCGGTAGTAGTGGCTTTCGAGGTCACACAGGGCGTAGTAAGCGTCGCGGGCAGCGAGTTTGTCGCCGCGTTCTCCTTTGGCAATCAATTCTTTGGCTTGGTTATACAGGTGGTCGGCGGCTTTCTGGCGGCTTTCACTTTCGAGGCGGGCAATGTCTACCAGTTCGAAACGGGCGGCATACCCGTCTTTGGATTGCAGCGGCATCAGAGGCGTTACTTTATTCTGACGATCGCGGATATTGCGGTGGATCGCATTTACACGTTCCCAGTTTTCGGGGCGGTTTTCGGCTACCAGGTGATCGATGGCATCCAGGTCGCGGGCCTGTGCTTTTTGGAAAGCCACTTCAAGACCTTGTACATATTCTGTTTTCTTTTTCGATTTGCCCTGTAATTTGCGGACGCAAAAATCGATGGCGCTGTCGTAATCGCCCGATTCAGCGAATTTCTGGGCAGTGTGGCAGGCAGTGAGTACAAAACTCAGTAAAAACAGGTTGGCGAGCAATCGGATACCGGTGTTCATATTATTTCGTTTTGATTGTTTTCAAAATCTGCCTGCAAGATGTAGGTGATGGTTCGAACGGAACTTTTAAAACCTGTTAGAGGAATTTGAAAATTTGTTAAAATTGAAAACGGCTTGTAAACAGCCCTTAATTTTTAGCCAATAACATGGAGAAAATCACCGAATCAGCCTCGCACTACCGCCACCTGGAGCAGATGAGCGTGGCTGAATTACTGGAAAATATCAACCGCGAAGACCAAACAGTACCCCTGGCTGTGCAAAAAGCGCTGCCTCAAATCGAAGCGTTGGTGTCGGCCATCGTGCCAAAAATGCGCGAAGGCGGCCGACTCTTTTACATCGGCGCCGGCACCAGCGGCCGGCTCGGCGTGCTCGACGCCTCGGAAATACCGCCTACTTTCGGAGCCCCGCCCGACTGGGTGATCGGCCTGATCGCCGGTGGCGACCGCGCTATCCGCAACCCGGTGGAGCACGCAGAAGACAACACAGAACAGGCCTGGATCGATTTGCAGGCCTGGCAGCCCGATGCGCTCGATACAGTGGTGGGCATTGCCGCTTCGGGTACCACACCTTATGTTGTGAGCGGCCTCCGCGCCTGTCGGCAACACGGTATCAGCACAGGTTGCATCACCTGCAATCCCGGCGCGCCGATCCTTGCGGAGGCCGATTATCCCGTGCTGGCAGTGGTAGGCCCGGAGTTTGTGACGGGTAGCAGCCGCATGAAAGCCGGTACCGCACAAAAACTCATCCTCAACATGATTACCACTTCCGTGATGATCCAACTCGGCCGCGTGCAGGACAACCGCATGGTGGATATGAAACTCTCGAATGCCAAACTGGTCGACCGTGGCACCCGAATGATCGTACAAAGCACTCAAATGGACTATGAAGCCGCCAAAGCCCTGCTGCTGAAGTGTGGGAGCGTGAGAGCGGCTTTAATAGAGCGTGAGAGGGTGAGAGATGTGAGAGGGTGAGAGAGTGAGAGAGTGAGAGATGTGAGAGAGTGAGAGATGTGAGAGAGTGAGAGATGTGAGAGTTCGTAGAGTACACCGTTTCACTCTAGAATTTTTTAGCACATAGCGGTGTACTCTACGAACTCTCACATCTCTCACCCTCTCACATCTCTCACCCTCTCACATCTCTCACGCTCTCACTTCTCTCACGCTCTCACTTTCTCACACTCTCACCTCTACAGCATGGATACCATTCGTTGGGGCATCATAGGCCCCGGAAAAATTGCCCGAAAATTTGCCGACGACCTGCGTCTTGTACCCGGCGCACAAGTACACGCTGTGGCTTCCACCTCACTGGAGCGCGCGCAGGCATTTGCTGGTGAATACGGCGCCCCGCATGCTTTTGGCCGCTATGAAGATATGGTGCATTGTCCCGGCCTCGATATTGTGTATGTGGCCACGCCGCATGTGCTGCATACGGAAAATGCATTGTTGTGCCTTGAAAACGGTATACCTGTATTGTGCGAAAAACCATTTGCCATGAACAGCGCTGAAGCGCGGCGCATGGTGGCGGCGGCCCGCAAAAACCGGGTGTTTCTGATGGAAGCCTTGTGGTCGCGTTTTATTCCGGCGGTCGACAAAGCCCTGCAACTCTTGGAAGAGGGCGCAATCGGCCATGTGCATACGGTCAAATCCGACTTCGGGTTTATGCTGCCCTTCGACCAGCATTCGCGTATTTTCGACAAGGCGCTGGGCGGCGGTTCCCTGCTCGATATCGGCATCTACCCTGCCCTGCTGTCGCTCTTTGTTTTTGGGAAACCCGATGCGGAAGACGTGCTGGCTGCCGCTACATTCACCCGCACGGAAGTGGATGAATCCTGCGCTTTTACGTTCCGTTATCCCAACAACAAACTGGCGATCGGCCATTCTACCGTAGCGGCTATTACCCCTGTGGAAGCCTGGTTTCATGGCACCGAAGGTAATATTTACCTACACCCTCGCTGGCATCATAGCCAGAAACTGACCGTATCGCGGTACGAAGGCCGACAGGAAATAAAGCACGATATCGACCTGCCCTACGAAGGCTGGGGTTACTCGTTCGAGGCGGCACACGTGATGCACTGCCTGCGCGAACAACGCCTCGAAAGCGACCTGGTTCCGCTCGATTTTACCCTCGATCTGGCGGAAACGCTGGATGTAATTCGGGAGAAGATTGGATTGGTGTATTAGGGTTGATAGAGGGTGAGAGAGTGAGAGGGTGAGAGAGTGAGAGAGTGAGAGAGTGAGAGAGTGAGAGATGTGAGAGTTTGTAGAGTACACCGTTTCACTCTAAAATTTTATAGGGCAGAGCGGTGTACTCTACGAACTCTCACATCTCTCACTTTCTCACTCTCTCACTCTCTCACGCTCTATCACCGGGTCAACACAATATAATCCCTCAATACCGTCCGCAAAAAATCGGGCCGATTGAGGGGGCGCTGTTCGATATTCAGGAGGGGCATGAGGTGGGTAACCAGGTCTTCCACCACCTCGTCGTGGGCCTGGTTGGGATAGCGCTGGCGGCGGGCCAGCACATTTTTTATAAACAGCATATCCTGCTCTTTGAGGTTGCGCACTTGTGGGTACACCGGCTCGTAATTGTCGAGGGAGGAAATGTTGAGAATGTCCTTCAGCAAATACCGAAAGCGCGAACTGTACACTTTTACCACAGTTGTATGGGCCGCAAGGTCGCCGAGGCGCTGGGATTTACTAGTCGTTTTGATAAACAACACCCCGATCACACCTGCTGAAAACATGGTATCTACCAGGTGTAGAATTGAGCGCACCACCACATCGCCCCACTCGGGGTCTTTGCCATCGAGGCGGATCACGCGGATATTGAGCGCACGTTTGCCCGGCGTCTGGCCGACACTCCAGATTTCAAAAAAGATCTGATACAGGAAATAGGCCAAAAAAGGCAACAAAGCCAGCACGACGCCCCAGCCCATGCCTTCGCTGATCCAGAAACTCCCGAAGAGGGCCGCCAATAACTGCGTCAGCAGCAGGTACCCGAACACCACAATCACCACATCGAGTAGCCAGGCTAGCATGCGCTCGCGCAATTCGGCCAGTTCGTACTCGATGGTGACGTTTTGGGTGGTGGTAATTTCAATCGTTTTCTGCATAAAGGCATGTGGTTGAAGGAGTTGAAACGACTTACACAGACACCTGGAATTCGCGCAGGGCGTCGTTCAGCGATACTTTTTTGTCGGTGCTTTCCTGGCGCTGCCCGATGATCAGCGCGCAGGCTACCTGGTACTCTCCTGCCGGAAACTGGCGGGTGTAGGTGCCCGGAATGACCACCGAACGGGCCGGCACTTTACCCTTATGCACAATGGGTTCGCTGCCAGTCACATCGATGATATGCGTGCTTTGGGTAAGCACCACATTGGCGCCCAGCACGGCCTCGCGGCCTACATGCACGCCCTCCACTACAATACACCGCGAGCCAATGAAACATTCGTCTTCAATGATCGTCGGTGTGGCCTGTGGCGGTTCGAGTACGCCGCCAATACCAACGCCGCCAGCCAGGTGCACATTGCGGCCGATCTGGGCGCAGGAGCCTACCGTGGCCCAGGTATCTACCATGGTACCACTGCCTACCCAGGCGCCGATATTCACATAGGATGGCATCAAAATAGCGCCTTTTTCTATAAATGCGCCAAAACGCGCCAGTGCTTGTGGCACTACGCGCACGCCTTTTTGGGCAAAACCCGTTTTCAATGGAATCTTGTCGTAGTATTCAAACGGTCCTACCTCCATCGTCTGCATTTCCTGAATGGGGAAGTACAAAATCACCGCTTTTTTTACCCACTCATGGGTGATCCACTTGCCATCGGCCGTGGGCTCCGCTACACGCAGTTCACCCGCGTCGAGACGGGCGACCACCTCACGGATGGTCTTTTTCACATCGTCCTGTTGTAAAAGCGCCCGGTCGTTCCAGGCCGCTTCAATGGTTGATTGCATAGATTGTTGAATTGTTTGGGCAAAAGTAAGGGGAATGGTTGAGAAAGTTGAGGAGGGTTGTTAGGGTTGATGAGGGTTGATATTCATCGGCTCGATGAAGAGAAAAAGTGCTCCTACCCGAGCCGATGAATATCAACCCTCATCAACCTTTATCAACCCTCATCAACCCTAAAAAAACAAAGGTACGTGATTTTCCCCCCCAGGTTCAAAGCCCGCCCGGATCAAAGCCGCAATCGTTTTATCGCGGGCCTGTTCCTGCCCGTGGTAATAAGCCTTCTTTTTCTCAATGAGTTGTTTCAGCAGGTCGAGGTAAGCCTGTTCGTCAATGCTGGTGAGCGCCTGTTCGATCAGGTGCGGGGCAATGCCGCGCATGCGCAGTTCGATGCGGATACGCACCCGCCCCCAATGGTTAACCCGAAATTTACCACCTGCAAATGCCATGGCAAAACGCTCTTCATTAAAAAAACCGTCTTCCTCCAGTATCCGAAAAATCTGTTCGGCTGTCTGGCCACGCATACCTAACGCCGCCAGTTTTGTGCGCACTTCCTTG
>JAIUPL010000027.1 GCA_020160935.1 Bacteroidota bacterium
AGAACTTGTCAGGCCAGGTAGATATTACCCAAGACCCCAAAATGTCCGACGACTGAATGGAAAATATCAAACCTTCAAAAACTATCGAAGAGCATCTTGAAATTCCTTAAGTCAACGACATTGGGCTAAAGCCCATACCACCACATCAAAAACGCCTGGCTATTGTTGTATCGTTTCAAATAAATAACCTGCACATGGAAACCTTACTCGGCATACCCCTTACCCACTGGTGGTTTCTCGTACTGGGCGCCGTTTTTTCCGGCTACGCCATCCTCGACGGTTTCGACCTCGGCGCGGGCGCCTTGCACCTGTTTTTCAGAAAAGAAGAAAGCCGACGCATCGCCCTGAATGCGATCGGGCCCGTGTGGGACGGCAACGAAGTGTGGCTTGTGATTGGCGGTGGCACCTTGTTCGCAGGTTTTCCTGTGGTGTATGCCACGGTGTTTTCGGCGTTTTATGTGCCGTTTATGCTGCTGCTGACGGGATTGATTTTCCGGGCCATCAGCATCGAATTTCGCAGCAAGGAGCCCATGCGCTGGTGGCGGCTGTTGTGGGATATCAACTATTCCGTGTCGAGTATCCTCATTGCCGGATTGCTCGGCTTGATGCTGGGCAATGTGATTCAGGGCATCGCCATCGGGCCCAATTTTGAATTCCAGGGCCACACGATGGATTTTGTAAATCCATTTGCCCTGCTGACAGCGCTGACGACCATAGCGCTGTTTGCCATGCACGGCGCCATTTATCTTGTTATGAAAACGGAAAACAGGCTGCATGCCCGGCTCATGGGCATGGTGGCGGTGACCAGCCGCGGCTTTGTGTTTTTGTATTTCATACTTACCATGGCCACGCTGATTTACAATCCCGAAATGGCCGATAAATTCCGCCGGTATCCTGTGTTGTTTGTGGCCCCGGCGCTGGCCGTGTTGTTTGCCATCAATGTGCGGCGGCTGGCGGAAAAAAGGCGTTACCTTCGGGCGTTCATTTTTTCGGGACTTACAACGGCCTTGCTGCTGGTGCTGGTGGCGATGGGACTTTTCCCGGTCATCGTACCGAGTACCATCGACCCGGCATACCACCTGACCGTCGAAAATAGTGCCTCCACCCCATACACCCTGCGGCTTTTGCTGATTATTGCTGCTATCGGTACGCCTTTGGTCGGGATTTACACGGGCTTTGTTTTCTGGACGTTTAGGGGGAAGGTGAAGTTGGATAAGACGAGTTATTGATAGAGGGGGGGGAGGCTTCGCCTATTTTGATTTTTGTTCGGCTTCGCCTCCATAGATTTTTGTTCGGCTTCGCCTCACGGGGGGATTTGGGATTGGGCGGATGAAGCGGATAAAGCGGATTTTTGTGGCCTGACGGCCACTTATTTGTTTCTTTCTTTTTTGAAATTAAAAAAATAACGAATAACGAACACCGAATAACGAACAACAAAATAGTGCTCACTCAAAAATCAATCAAAAAAGTGGCCGTCAGGCCACAAAAATCCGCTTTATCCGCATAATCCGCCCAATCCAAAATCCCCCCGTGAGGCGAAGCCGAACAAAAATCTATGGAGGCGAAGCCGAACAAAAATCATTAGGCGAAGCCGAATAAAAAATCCAATCTCTATGCCCATCCCGCTCCTCCTCATCGACGACGAAGCGCCCCTCCGCTCCCTCCTGGCACGCATCCTGGGCCTGGAGCAGTATCAGGTGACCGAGGCAGGCACGGCTAAAGACGCGTTGCGACTGCTGGAAAAGGAAGATTTCGCCGTCATCCTCTGCGATGTAAAACTCCCCGATGGCAATGGCGTGGACCTCGTACCGCAGTTCAAAAAAATTCGCCCGACCAGCGAAATTATCCTGCTCACAGCATACGGCACCATTCCGGCAGGGGTGCAGGCCATTCAGCATGGCGCTTTCGATTACCTGACAAAAGGCGACGACAACGAGCGCATCCTGCCCGTAGTGAGTCGGGCTGCCGAAAAAGCCATGCTCCAGCGCCGCATCCTGCAACTGGAAGAAAAAGTGGGCCGCAAATACCATTTCGACAATATGCTCGGACAGTCGGCCGCTCTCCTGCGCGCCGTCGACCTGGCCAAAAAAGTAGCGCCCACCGATACCACTGTGCTGCTGACCGGCGAAACGGGCACCGGAAAGGAAGTTTTCGCCGAAGCCATTCACCAGGCCAGTCGCCGCAAAGGGCATACTTTCGTAGCCGTCAATTGCAGCGCGCTGGGCCGCGACATTCTGGAAAGTGAACTGTTCGGCCACAAAGCCGGGGCATTTACCGGCGCCGTACGCGATAAAAAAGGCCTGTTTGAAGAAGCCCACCAGGGCACTTTGTTCCTCGACGAGATTGGTGAAATGCCGCCCGAACTTCAGGCCAAACTCCTGCGCGCCCTCGAAACCGGCGAGTTTATGCGCGTGGGCGACACCAAAACAATTCGCACCGACGTGCGCATTATTGCCGCCACCAACCGCAACCTGCTGCAGGAAAGCAACGAAGGGCATTTCCGCTCCGACCTCTACTACCGTCTCTCCGTTTTTCATATTCAACTGCCGCCCCTGCGCGAACGCAGAGAAGATATTCCTGCACTGGCGGCGTTTTTCGCGCGTTTTTTTGCGGATAAAATGAATCGGCCCACGCCGGATTTGTCGCCCGATTTTTTGAAAAAACTGGCGGTTTACGACTGGAAAGGCAATATCCGCGAACTCAAAAACGTGATCGAACGCGCCGTTATCCTCGCTGGCGATACCCTTACGCCCGACCTGCTGCCCGCCGAAATTCTTTTCGCTTCGGGCGAAGATGCCGGCCACTCTCCTTTCGACCTGGGTATTGCGGAAAAAAACCTGATCCATAAAGCCCTGCAACATACCAAAGGCAACAAAACCGAAGCAGCGCGCCTGCTGAATATCGGGCTGACGACATTGTATCGGAAAATTGAGGAACACGGGGAACACGGATGGCGCGGATAAAAAACGGATTTTCGCGGATTGGATGAGTGGCAGGAGGTATTAGAATAATTTCTTTGGCCCCTTACCACTCATCCAATCCGTGAAAATCCGTTTTTTATCCGCGCCATCCGTGTTTCCCGTGTTCCCCGTTTTGAAAATCCACCTTTCCATTTTGGTATGGTATGCGCCCTTCCTCACGCCATGCGCATATTGCCTAAACAATTGACAATCAGTCAATAACAGGCAAATTCCTTCCCATTTTCACAAACAGGCATCGAATTGGCATAGCAGTATTCATCCGGAATGACCCGGACGAATAACACCACCGCCATGATATTTCTGCTGCTCGCCGCGGCACTGCTCTGCTTCGGCCTCTTTTTTCGAACCGTCGATTTCTTTGAAAAAATCTGATCTATGACCGCCCTGTTTATTGTCTCGCTACTGGTTTTTGGCTACCTGGTTTATGTGTTGCTGAGGCCGGAAAAATTTTGAAAAAGGGGTTGATGAGTGTTGAGAGGTTGAAGGGTTGAGAGGTTGAGAGTTGAGATTGTAGCCTCTTGGCCTCACTGGTAGGAATGTACAACTCTCAACCCCTCAACCTCTCAACTCTCATCAACTCTACCCACTCATGTCCACCGAACTATCCGGCATCCTTGCCGCCTTTTTTATCACCCTGGCGATGGCCTGGCCCCTGGGCCGATACATTGCCCGCATATACAGCGGAGAACGCACCTGGACTGATCCGGTGCTGGGGCCGCTGGAACGATTCTTTTTCCGCATCAGCCGCATTGATGCTACCAGTGAAATGACCTGGCAGGAACACATGAAAGCCATGCTGACCATCAACCTGGTGTGGCTGCTGGCCACCGTATTCGTGCTGATGAACATGGCCTGGCTGCCGCTCAATCCCGATGGAAACCCCTCGATGTCGGCCGATTTGGCGTTCAATACCGCCATTTCCTTTGTGGTCAACTGCAATTTGCAGCACTACAGCGGCGAAAGCGGCCTGAGTTACCTCGGCCAGATATGGCTCATGTTCCTGCACTTCGTCAGCGCCGGCACAGGCATGGCTGCTGCGGCCGTGTT
This sequence comes from Bacteroidota bacterium, assembly GCA_020160935.1. Classification (GTDB taxonomy): domain Bacteria; phylum Bacteroidota; class Bacteroidia; order Chitinophagales; family Saprospiraceae; genus M3007. The sequence continues at coordinate 4,029 of JAIUPL010000027.1, forward strand.
GTTCAATGCGTTGCGCGAGCGGCAGACCAGCACCCTGGGTAATTTTTACGACTACTTCCTGAAATCCTGCACGCGTATCCTGCTGCCCATTTCCATCGTGACCACCTTGCTGCTGCTGGCAGAGGGCACGCCCATGACATTTGCAGGCAAAGACACCATAACCACCTTGCAAGGCGACACCGTACAGGTGAGTCGCGGCCCCGTGGCGGCTTTCGTCGCCATCAAACACGTAGGCACCAACGGAGGTGGTTTTTTTGGCGCCAACTCCGCACATCCGCTGGAAAACCCCACGTATTTCACCTCGCTGGTAGAAATGGCGGCGCAATTTATCATCCCGCTGGCGATGGTGTTTGCCTTTGGTTTTTACCTGAAACGCCGCCGACTCGGCGCGATGGTACTGGGAGTGATGACCGTGGGTTTTCTGCTGCTGGTCATTCCCAATATCATTTTTGAGATGAACGGCAACCCCGCCATCGGCGCCATGGGCATCGACCAGGCCACGGGCGCGATGGAAGGCAAAGAGGTGCGGCTGGGCTCGGGATTGTCGGCCTACTGGAGCATCCTCACCACGGTCATTTCCACCGGCTCCGTCGGCGCCATGCACGACAGCACCATGCCTTTGTCGGGCATGAACGAACTGCTGGCCATGATGGTCAACGGCTTTTACGGCGGCTGCGGCGTGGGACTGCTCAACTTTTTTATCTACGTCATCATTGCGGTGTTCATTGCCGGACTGATGGTGGGCCGCACGCCCGAATTTCTGGGTAAAAAAGTGGAAGCCCGCGAGGTAAAAATTGCCATGCTCACCACCCTGCTCAGTCCGATGCTCATCATGGGCGGCACGGCGCTGGCAGCCTGGACGCTGGGGCAACACCCCGACCTGCCCTGGCTGAACAACCCCGGTTACCACGGTTTTTCCGAAATGCTGTACGAAATGACTTCTGCCAATGCCAACAATGGCTCCGGCTTTGAGGGCCTGGGCGACAACAATCCGTTCTGGAATATTTCCACGGGCATTGTGCTGCTGCTCGGGCGTTTCATCCCGATCATCGGGCCGATCGCCATTGCCGGTTTGCTGGCCGGGAAAAAATACATTCCCGAAAGCCCCGGCACCCTGAAAGTCGACACGCTCACATTTGGCATCATGATCTTTTCGGTCATCGTGATTCTGACAGCGCTGTCGTATTTCCCTGCGCTGGCGCTGGGGCCGCTGGCGGAATTTTTCTCCATGTAAACCACACACATTCAATTCATTTTGCAATGAAAGATAAAGTAAAAAAAGGGCTGTTTCAGCCTGAATTAGTAAGGGCTGCACTTTTGCAATCCCTCATAAAACTCGACCCGCGCAGCATGTTCCGCAATCCGGTGATGTTTACCGTAGAAATCGGCACGCTGATTATGCTGGTCGTCACGATCGCATCCATGAACGCGCACGCCGACCGGGCCGTGATGGGTACTCCGGGCTATAATTTTACGGTATTCGTGCTGCTGCTGCTCACCGTGCTGTTTGCCAATTTCGCCGAGGCATTTGCCGAAGCACGTGGCAAAGCGCAAGCCGAAAGCCTGCGTAAAACGCGTAAAGACACCCCGGCCAAAAAACTCAACGCCAACGGCACCGTCAGTGTCATTTCCTCCTCGGCCCTGCAACGCGGCGACCGCTTTGTGTGTGAAGCCGGTGATGTGATTCCGACCGACGGGGAAATCGTGGAAGGACTGGCTACCATCGATGAAAGTGCCATCACCGGCGAATCGGCGCCTGTTATCCGGGAGGCCGGCGGCGACAAATCGAGCGTGACGGGCGGCACCAAGGTGTTGTCCGACCGCATCATTGTGGAAGTGTCGGTGCTGCCCGGCGAAAGTTTTCTCGACAAAATGATCGCACTGGTAGAAGGCGCCAGTCGCCAGAAAACACCCAACGAAATTGCCCTGACGATCCTGCTGGCGGGTTTCACCATCGTGTTTGTAATCGTGTGCGTGACGTTGAAACCATTTGCCGATTATGCGGGCACATCCATTTCCATTGCAGCATTTGTGTCGCTGTTTGTGTGTCTCATCCCGACCACCATCGGCGGATTGCTGTCGGCCATCGGCATTGCGGGCATGGACCGTGCCCTGCGGGCCAATGTGGTCACGAAATCGGGTAAAGCCGTGGAAACGGCCGGCGACCTCGACGTGCTGCTGCTCGACAAAACGGGCACCATCACCATCGGCAACCGGAAAGCCACGCATTTTTACCCGGCTGATGGCATATCAGAAGCGGATTTTGTTCGCTTCGCCGCTCTTTCGTCTTTGTCAGACGATACGCCGGAGGGCAAATCCATTGTCGAACTGGCCGGCCGCGATGTGACGCAATCGCTGAGTATCGACGGCGCTAAACAAATCAAATTCACCGCCGAAACCCGCAGCAGCGGCGTCGACCTGCCCGATGGCGCGCGGCTGCGCAAAGGCGCTTTCGACGCCATTCGCCAACTGGTGCTCAAAGCCGGCAATCCATTTCCCGAGGCCATCGAAACCCGCGTGGCCGACATTGCCCGCGAAGGCGGCACGCCACTGGTGGTAGCGCTCAACGAACGCGTCATCGGCGTGATCGAATTGCAGGACATCATCAAACCCGGCATCCGCGAACGCTTCGAACGCCTGCGCCGCATGGGCGTAAAAACCGTGATGGTAACCGGCGACAACCCGCTCACTGCCCGGTACATTGCTAATGTGGCCGGCGTCGACGACTTTATTGCCGAGGCCAAACCCGAAGACAAGATGAACTACATCCGCGCTGAACAGCAGCAGGGCAAACTCGTAGCCATGATGGGCGACGGCACCAACGACGCCCCGGCCCTCGCCCAGGCCGACGTGGGTGTGGCGATGAACAGCGGCACACAGGCGGCCAAAGAAGCCGGCAACATGGTCGACCTCGACAACGACCCAACCAAACTCATTGAAATTGTCGAAATCGGCAAACAACTGCTGATGACGCGTGGCACACTCACCACCTTCAGCATCGCCAACGACGTAGCCAAGTATTTTGCCATCGTTCCGGCCTTGTTTATGGCGGGTATTCCGGCACTTCAACACTTGAATATCATGCGCCTGGCATCGCCGGAATCGGCTATTCTGTCAGCGGTCATTTTCAACGCCATCATCATTCCGATGCTGATTCCGCTGGCGCTGAAAGGCGTGGCGTACAAACCCATTGGCGCATCGGCTTTGCTGCGCCGCAACCTGTTCGTGTACGGACTTGGTGGCGTGGTCGTGCCGTTTGTGGGGATCAAATTGATTGACGTGCTGGTAGCATTCTTTATTTAACGTGAGTTCGGCTATATTTTGATTGTAATGAAACTGAAAAAGAGATTCTGAAAGTGGAATCATCGTGCTATACTGTACTTTTTCCTTGATGAAAAAGTACCAAAAAATCAAGGCTGTATTCAAATCCTACGATTTTGCTCTCCTTGGAAGCGGGTTCGCACCCAAACTCGGCCCACCTGCGGCGGGCCTCAAACATGGGTGCTCACTGCCGCTTCCAAGGGAGCAAAATCGGGATTTGAATAAGGCCGCCCGAACAAAACTTGGTCAACGCATTGATTTTCAAATGTTTACACTGGATGAAGCGGGCGTATAATCCCGAACTCACGTTTATTTAACTCAAAAGGGCGATTCGTCCAGGTTTATAAAACATTCAACATGAAACAACATATTTTTCCAGCCATCCTGCTCACACTGTGCTGCCTGGTATTGTTCAATATTATTTACCCCCTGGCCATGTATGGCGTCGGGCTGGTGATCGGCCCCAACCATGCCAGAGGAGAAACCGTAGAAGCCAAAGGCCGCACAGTGGGTTATGCCCTTTTGGGGCAGTCTTTCACCGAAGACCGTTACTTTTGGTCGCGCCCCTCGGCCGTTGGCTACAATGCTGCGGGTTCGGCAGGCTCCAATAAAGGACCTTCCAACCCCGACTATTTAAAAACGGTGCAGGAAAGGATCGACACGTTTTTGGCACACAATCCCGGTATTCGGGCCAGTCAGATACCTTCAGAACTGGTTACGGCTTCCGGTTCGGGCCTCGACCCCGACCTGTCGCCACAAGCCGCCCGGGTACAGGTGGCGCGTATTGCCCGTGCGCGCAACATCGATGCTGCCCGGGTGGAACAACTCATTGCAGCCCAAACAAAAGGCCCGCTGCTCGGCATGTTCGGCCCGAGTACCGTCAACGTGCTTCACCTCAACCTGGCACTGGATGCCTTGTAAACAATTGCAACAACCAACCATTTTCAACCAATATTTATCATGAAATACTATATGCCCGTGCTGTTTTGCCTCTTTTTTATGAAGGCATCGGCGCAAACACCCGACTCGGCCCGCCTGCAATGGAGCGCGTATGCAGAAACCTATTATTCATACGACTTCAACCAGCCGGACAACCACAATCGCCCCGGATTTTTATACAACCACAACCGGCACAACGAATTCAATATAAACCTGGCATTTGTAAAAGCCGCCTACAACGCCAAAAATGTGCGTGCTAACCTGGCCCTCATGGCCGGCACCTACGCCAATGCCAACCTGGCTGCCGAACCCGGCGTGTTGAAAAACATATACGAAGCCAATGTCGGCCTGCGGCTTTCTCCAAAAGTGTGGATCGACGCAGGTATTATGCCCTCGCACATCGGATTTGAAAGCGCTGTTTCCAAAGATTGCTGGACGCTCACCCGCGGACTGCTCGCCGAAAACTCGCCGTACTATGAAAGCGGTGTAAAACTGAGCATCACACCCAACGATCAATGGACGATTGCTGCGCTGGTACTCAACGGTTGGCAACGCATCAACCGCCCCGACGGCAACAACACACCCGCGTTCGGAACACAAGTCCTGTACAAACCCAATGATCGTACTACCTTGAATTACAGCACTTTCGTCGGTTCCGACAAGCCCGACGATGCGCGGCTGATGCGCGTATTCCACAACCTGTACGGCATTTTTCAGGTGTCGGAGCATTTCGGCCTGACGGCCGGTTTCGATATCGGCACCGAACAAAAAGCAAAAGGCAAACCGGAAGTGAATGTGTGGTACACGCCCGTGCTGATCGGCCGCCTGACCCTGAACGATCAGGTGGCGCTCGCCGCCCGGTATGAATATTACAGCGATGAAAACGGCGTCATCATCGGGCCCGATTTCCGTACGAGCGGCTACTCGCTCAATGTGGATTACGCGCCGCGCAGCAATGCCCTGTTCCGCGTGGAAGGCCGTTTGTTGCAGAGTAAAAACGATATTTTTGTCACGGAAAACGGTTTTTCCAATACCGATTTTGCCATAACGGCCTCCATGGCCGTGTCTTTCTAAATAGTTCGGAACAGGTCATGGAAATTTTCAACGACCGCGATCGCGACGCTGCTGCCAATGAGTTTCTCGATCTGATCCGCCGCTCCCGACGCGGCAAATTCAAGGTGTACATCGGCATGTCGGCTGGCGTGGGCAAAACCTACCGAATGTTGCAGGAAGCGCACGGTCTGTTACAAAATAAGGTGGATGTGAAAATCGGGTTTGTGGAAACCCACGGCCGTCTCGAAACCGAACAACAGTTGGCAGGATTGCCGCAGGTGCCACGCCGGAAACTGTTTTACAAAGGCAAGGAACTGGAAGAGATGGACTTGCAAGCCATTCTCAACCTGCATCCGGAAATTGTAATCGTCGACGAACTGGCCCACACCAACATCGAAGGCAGCAAAAACGAAAAACGCTGGCAGGATGTGCTGGAACTGCTCGAAGCGGGCATCCACGTCATCAGCGCCGTCAACATTCAGCACCTGGAAAGCCTGAACAAGGATGTGCATCAAATCACCGGCATCGAGGTGCGGGAGCGTATTCCCGACCGCATTCTGCAATTGGCCGATGAAGTGGTGAACATCGACCTGACGGCCGACGAACTTGTGGCACGGCTGCGGGCTGGCAAGATTTATGCGCCGGAAAAAGTGGAAATTGCCCTGCAAAACTTCTTTCTACCGGAAAAAATCCTGCAACTCCGCGAACTGGCCCTGCGCGAAGTGGCGCATCAGGTGGAACGAAAAATTGAAGCGGAAATCCCGAAAACCGGCCAGTTGCGCACCGAACGTTTCCTGGCTTGTATCAGCAGCAACGACGATACAGCCAAAACAGTGATCCGCAAAACCGCCCGCCTGGCCTCCTATTACGATGCACAGTGGATGGTGCTGTACGTGCAAACGCCTGCCGAAGAACCCGATAAAATCAACCTGGCGCTCCAGCGCCATTTGCTCCACAACTTCAAAACGGCGATGGAACTGGGCGCCGAAATCATTCGGGTAAAAAGCCCGCATATTGCCCAAACCATTTTGCAGGTGACGGCCGAACGCGACATTACCACCGTTTGTATCGGCAAACCGCACCTGAATTTGTGGCGCATCATTGTGAATACCAGCATTTTTAACCAATTGCTGACTGAGTTGTCGGGCAGCAAGGTGGATTTGATTATACTATCTTAAATAGTCCTGAGTCGTAAGTCCTGAGTCCTGAGTCTGTAGAGTACACGTTGTTACTATTGGCTATTATGGATTAGGATGCCATGAGTATCAACGTGTACTCTACAGACTCAGGACTCAGGACTTACGACTCAGGACTTTTCTTATGCTTCGCATCAAAACCAAACTCTCGCTCGGCCTCGGCTTCCTTTTTGCCGTCATCGTGCTGCTCACTGCGGCGGGCCTGTACTCGCTCAACCGTTTATCGGGCGATGCGCAGGCGGTATTGCAGGACAATTACCTGAGCCTCGAACTGACGGAGCGCATGCACCGGATGCTCGATAACTACGTTGCAGACCTTGCGGAAGGATCGCCTGCGGGTGCTGCCAGGGACGGCTTTATTACGGAATTTGAAAAAAGCCTGACCCGCCAGGAGCGCAATGTAACGGAGCCGGGCGAACTGGAAGCCACGCAGGATTTGCGCAGCCAGTTCGATGTGCTGAAAAAAGATTCCTCGCTGGTGGCCAGCCGATTTTCCGACATCCGGCAGTCGTTGCATCGGGTGAATGAACTTAATATGAACGCGATTGTCCGCAAAAACGAGGCAGCGCGCCAGACCGCCGAACAGGCCAATGTGCTACTGGGGATTATTGCAGTGCTGTCGTTTCTCATTTCTTTTGTGTTCATTGTCAATTTCCCGGGTTATATCGCCGATCCCATTCGGCAGTTGACGGAAAGTATCCGGCAGATTGCCGACCGCAATTACAGCGAGCGGCTGTTTTTCAAATCCCGGGATGAGTTCGGCGAACTCGCGGCGGCGTTCAACGATATGGCTTCGCGGCTCGATGCATATGAACACAGCAGCCTGGCGGAACTCCTGTTTGAAAAAAAACGTATGGAAACCCTGCTCGACAATATGAGCGATGCGGTGCTGGTGCTGGATGAGAAAAATCGGGTGCTGTTTGCCAATCCGATAGCGTGCCAGTTGTTGTCGGTGAAAAAAAGCGATCTGACGGGCCGGTACGCACCCGATGCCGCCCTGCACAACGACCTGTTGCGCAGCCTGTTACAGACCGACAGCAGCCATACTTTCAAGATTTATCACAACGACAAGGAGAGTTTTTTCCAGAAAGAAACATTTGTGGTGCGCGTCGAACGACCCAATATGTCGGCCGACGCTGGTGTGGTGATTTTGCTGAAAAACGTAACTTCCTTCAAGGAACTCGACCAGGCCAAAACGAATTTCATCGCCACCATTTCACACGAACTAAAAACGCCCATTTCTGGCATCAAAATGTCGCTCAGCCTGCTGGAAGACAAACGCGTGGGCGCACTCAATGAAGAACAGCAAAAACTGCTGGCGCATATCCGCAGCGACAGCCAGCGCCTGCTCGGCATCACGACCGAACTGCTCGATCTGGCGCAGGTAGAAACGGGCAATATTCGGCTGAATATCAGCCCTTCCGACCCCTATGCGCTGCTGCAATACGCCCTAGAAGCCGTGCAGGTGGAGGCCGAACAAAAGCAACTCCTGCTCGAAACACAGGTGGAGGAAAACCTGCCGCAGGTTCGCACCGACCCGGATAAAATCACCTGGGTTATGATCAACCTGCTTACCAACGCCATTCATTATTCGCCGGAAAAAAGTCGCATTTTGATCGAAATGCGCAAGGAACAGGAGTATTTACTGGTATCTGTCCGCGATTTCGGGAAAGGTATCGAAGAGCGTTTCCGCAGCCGCGTGTTCGATCGCTATTTTCAGGTGCCCGGCAGCCCGCAATCCGGTACCGGACTCGGGCTGGCGATCTGCAAGGAATTTGTGGAGGCGCAGGGTGGCCAAGTCGGGTTGGAAAGCGAGGTAGGGAAAGGAAGCCGGTTTTATTTTGAAATACCCTTTTAAAGTTAGAGGGTGAGAAATGTGAGAGAGTGAGAAGGTGAGAGAGTGAGAAGGTGAGAGAGTGAGAGTCCGTAGAGTGTACCACATTACTCATGGTAATTTTGATAAGAGCAATGTGGTACACTCTACGGACTCTCACCCTCTCACCCTCTCACTCTCTCACCTTCTCACTCTCTCACGCTCTCTAATGAGGTAGCCTCTCCCGCACCGCACCATACACCCACGTACCGGCCAGCGCACTTGCAATCACGATCAGAATAGGCAGCACGCCCGTGCCCAGGATGGCAAACAGTGGGCCGGGGCAAGCGCCCGTCATGGCCCAGCCAAACCCGAACATCAGCCCGCCGATGACCTGTCCGCGGTTGAGTTTTTTTGCATGAAATTGAATGGGCTCGCCATGCATGGTTTTGACCTGGAATTTTTTGATCAGCCACACCGACAAAGCGCCGATCACGACACCCGTGGAAATAACACCGTACATGTGAAACGACTGAAAACGAAACATTTCCTGCATGCGAAACCAGGAAATGATCTCGGTTTTGACAAAAGCAATCCCGAAAACGACGCCTACCACAGCGTATTTAAAATTGTGGTACCAGGGGAGTTGTTCCTGCGATTCATTGATGCACATGGCATCCAGCGAACGGACTTCAAAATCTTCTTCGGGAAGGAGAAAGGAGGTTTGAGTGGACATGGGTAGAGGTGAGAGGTGAGAGGTGAGAGGGTCAGAGGCGCAGGATGTAGGGCAGGATAAAATTGGCCATCAGGATGCCGCCTGCCATGAAGCAGATGGTTGCAACAAGCGAGGGCAATTGCAGAGAGGAAAGGCCCATGATGGAGTGGCCGCTGGTGCAGCCGCCGGCGTATCGGGTGCCGAAGCCTACAAGGAAACCACCTACGACAAGCAGCACGAAGCCGCGGAGGGTGAACAGACTGTCCCAGGAAAATATTTCAGGTGGCAACTGGCTGTCATAATTGCTGATGCCGTATGTCTGGAGTTCGGCAGCCAGTTCGGGCGCCACGCGCACCGGATTGGGGTCGGCCAGCAAAGTGGCCGCTATGGCAGCACCCAGCATGATGCCACCTGCAAAAAAGAGGTTCCAGGACTCTTTTCGCCAGTCGTATTTGAAAAAACGAATATTGGAAGGAAATACCGCTGCGCAGATATGCCGCAGGTTGCCGGAAATACCAAAATGCCGGTTGCCCAGTAGCAACAGGGCCGGAACAGTGAGTCCGATAATGATGCCCCCTGCCCACCAGGGCCAGGGCTGGCTAAGTGTTTGAATCATGTGTTGTCAAATTGTGCGGCTGAACATACGCACAATTTGGCAGATTGTAATGGGTGTTTTAGTGTTTTGGTGTTTTTGTGTTTTTGAGGGGCTTCGCTTTCGGCTTTAAAAATCAATTTGGCCTATTTCATCCTACACCAAGAGCGAAGCACTTCAAAAACACAAAAACACAAAAACACTAAAACACTAGAAAGCCCTACAGACTCGCTTCCAGGCTGTCCCAGGCGCCGCCGTTGTACACTTCGATGCCTGAATTGCGCAGGATACCTGCTGCAGCGCCGCTGCGGTTGCCACTGCGGCAAACGGTGATGATCGGGGTGTTTTTGCCTTTAAGGGTAGCGATTTTGGTGCCGATCTGATCGAGCGGAATATTTACGGAGCCCTTGATATGGCCCTGTTTGAACTCTCCCGGCGTACGAACGTCTACAATCACGGCGCCTGCTTCTACCAGGGCTTTAAAATCGGCAGAAGGGCCGCTCGAAAAAATGCTTTTCAGAAAATCCATCATGGTTCGGATATGAAATGATAAAAAATGGTGAATGAAAGGATGCAAAAACAAGTCGATCTTCGCTGTTCAGGCATCGTACATGGTTATTGGGATGAATTCTGTAAGAATCTGCTACAAAGGTGCCATATTGGGCAGCATAAACTATGTAACAAACATCACATAAGTACCAGGTCAATATTAGTTTAGACTTTGGACCTGGTACTTAAAGCAAAAGAGTATGAAGAGGCTCCTTGTATTCATGTGTTTTTTAGGCGCGAATGTCCTTTTAAACGCCCAAACGGCTTTTTACAATGCCGGCATCCACACGGCCGATTCCCTATTTCAAATTCCTGACTATCCCGCTGCTGCCCGGGCTTACCGAACGGCATTTGATGCCCTTGGTGGCAAGGCATACCCTGCCGACCGATTCAAAGCCGCTCGCGCCTGGAGCATGACAGGTAAAGCCGACTCTGCATTTTTTCACCTGGAACGGCTGTACCTAAAAACTGATTTTCTGGATGATGTGAACACCTGGGAACAAACACCCGAATTGTGGAATTTGAAAAACGATGTTCGCTGGACGCGGCTGCTCAATCAAATCGCGCTCAAAAACGAACGCAGTGCGGCCATTCGAACCAACCCGCTGAGTATCGAACTCGAACAGATTCATACCCTCGACCAATGGTATCGAATTCATATGGACAGCGTTATTTCCATACATGGGCGCAATTCTCCCGAATTCAGGGATTTTATCCGACGCAGTATCGAACAGGATTCACTCAATCAATTGCGTGTGAGCCAGATCATCGAAGCACACGGCTGGCTGGGTACCGATGTAGTAAGCCCGTTTGCCTCTCAGGCGTTGTTTCTGGTGGTGCAACATGCCGAACTGCCCATGCAGGAACGCTACGCACCCCTCCTGCGCCGGGCAGTGGCAGAAGGAAAAGCGGATGCCGGAAACCTGGCTTATCTGGAAGATCGTATCCTCATGCGTCAGGGTAAACCCCAGCGCTATGGCAGCCAGATTGTGGCAGATAAAACGACCGGCGCATGGATACTTTATCAGGTGGAAGACCCGGAAAATCTGGACAAACGCCGCGCTACTGTCGGGCTGGGGCCAATTGCAGCCTACCTGGAGGCTACAGGGGCGGTATGGAGGAAATGAGTGTTTTTGTGTTTTGGTGTTTTTGTGTTTTAGTGTTTTGGTGGGCTTCGCTCTTGGTAATTATGGTTATGGTAAAGGAATTGCTCTGTAAACGCAATTAAAGGCATGAATTTGCCCCCTAATCCCGACGAGAGCGAAGCCCACCAAAACACAAAAACACCAAAACACAAAAACACCCCCTCTACAGCAACCTGATCTTCCCCCTGCCCGTCCGCAGCACATCCTCCTGTTCCAGTTTTTTTAAGATACGCGTCACCACTTCGCGGGTGCTGCCGATTTCGTCGGCAATTTGCTGGTGGGTAATATCGATGACGCGGGAGCCGAAGATGTTGGCTTTTTCACGAAGCAGGTCGACAATGCGGTCGTCCGTTTTTTTAAATTGCACATTGCTGACCAGTTGCAGCAATTCCTCGAAGCGGTTTTGGTAGAGTTTGAAAATGTATTCAGCCCAGGCGGGATGTTCCTTTACCAGGCGTGCGGCTTTTTCCGGACGGATAAAAATGATTTCCGTTTCCTCAATGGTAATCGCCTTGATTTTGCTGGACGTGCCCGTCAGAGCGCCCAGAATGGCCATGACACAACTTTCGCCGGGTCGGATATAGTACAGCAGAAATTCGTTGCCGTTTTCGTCCTCGCCCACCACTTTGATGTGGCCGCGCAACACGACAGGAATACTTTTTACATAGGCCTGAAAATTCAGTACCACCGAACCAGCCGGCAAAATTTTCACATCATTTTCGTCGGCCAGTTTTCGAAGCAGGCTGTGATCTGTTTGCATACGGGCGAAGGTCGTAAAAAAAAATTCACCCGGCATCAGGGTAATAGATAATTGGCGTGTCTCAGGGAAACAATTAATCACAAAAACGATCCAATAAGCAATGACAACAAAAATGAATTTCCCGGCCCTGATGCTTGTAGCCATCACCGTGTTTTCGCTTACCTCCTGCGACGTGTTCGGCGTGCGCAGCAATGGCGAACTCGAAACCGAAATCCGCAATGTCGATAATTTCCACGCCCTGGAAGTCAATGTACCCGGCGATGTGGAAGTCCGCATCGGCGACGAATACAAAGTGGAAGTAACCTGCGAAAACAGCGTTATCGCCTACCTCGAAACCATCGAAGACGATGGTGTGCTGAAAATCCATTTCAACCGCGATGTATTCGATGTAGACAACTTGAAAATCCGCGTGTGGGCGCCTTCCTGGGACGGTTTCGTCATCAATGGCAGCGCCGATGTGGATGTGCCCGATGCGATTCAGGGCGAACTGCTGAAACTCGGCGTTTCCGGCAGCGGCAATATCAAGGTTTTTAATGCCAATTTTCCGGACATCGACACGCGTGTCAGCGGTAGCGGCGATGTAAATCTAAGCGGCCATGCCGATCACCTGAAATGCACCGTTTCCGGCAGCGGCGACGTGGATGCCCTGAATTGTCCTGTAAAAACCGCCATTGTCACGGTTTCGGGCAGCGGTAATGTCCGTCTGAATGTTTCCGACAGCCTCAACGTGACCATCAGCGGTAGTGGCGATGTAGAATATGAAGGCAATCCCGAGGTGACGAAACAGGTGTCAGGTTCGGGGAATGTGCGGAAGATTTAAATTTGGGATGTAGTGTTCGGCTTCGCCTCACTTTTTTATCCGCCCAATCCTGGATAAAATAGTGAGGCGAAGCCGAACCTCCATTCCTATCCTTTTTCAAAAACAAAAAAATCAGAAACGCTCCGATCCCGATGCGGATTCTCCACGCGTTGTCGAAGCACCCAACCCTCCGGCACATCAGCACTGAAACGGCGCTGCCGGAAATGCGGGAACATTCCTTTTCCCTTTTCCTCTTCGTCGGAGGAAAAAATAATCACCCAGCGACTCGACAATGCAAACAGGTGCTGCATGTAAAGTAAATAGAGCCGTTCCTCGGTGAGGTGAAAGATGACTTCCAGCGAAATAGCCAGATCTGCCTGAAACGATGCCGACACAAAACAATCCGGGTCGTACACTTCAAACTGTTTAGTACGATCTTCCGAAAACAGGGCTTCGCAACGCTCCACTGCGGAGGCTGCAATATCCAGTCCGATATATTTCGGGTATTCAGCCAGATTTAATTGCCTTCCATCTCCGCAGCCCAGTTCCATGACGGAATCAATGGAGTGTTCCTGCACAAATGTGTTCAAAAAATTTGCTTTGTATGCCGCCAATACCCCTCCCGAACCAGCGCCGGAATCGCCTCCATCACTATATCGCCGCTCCCAGTAGCGTCGGCTGCCAGGGTAAAAAAGGTGTTTTAGAAATGTGAGGAACATGGGTTGGAAGAGGCAAGAGGCAAAATTTAAAGAGGCAAGGGGCAATAGACAAAAAATCAGTAGCGATCGGGGTGGGAGATCATGTGTGAAAGTAGTTTGCCTATTTCAGTACTTTGGTTCAGCAAATACTCGTATTCTGATTTCTGCAAATAATTACATCGGAAAGCGAAGTCGAGCCATACCTGGGTTTCAGAGTTTTCGGCATCTGCATCGGTAATTTTGGAAATGAAATGGGCTGGGTAAATTTTCTTTCTAAAGGCCTCCGCCAGATTAGCGCAAACAGAACGGGATGATCGTCTAATCTGATCCGTCAGCGCATACTTTTCTTCTTGGGGAAACTCTTTCGTTTTTTCAAAAATAAACATTGCCAATGCAAAACCTTTCACAAATGCAGAAGTGTTCTTAAAATTGGTTGAAGCCATGTTTTGTAAAATTTGATTAAAAATTATTGCAAAAATAATAAAACAAGAGGCAAGGGGCAAGAGGCAAGGGGCAAGAGGCAAGGGGCAAAGAGCAAGAGGCAAGGGGCAAAGAGCAAGGGGCAAGAGGCAAAGGGCAAAAATTTACAACAGCATAAACATAAGCCGGCCTTTTACCTTCGCCCTTTGCCCCTTGCCCCTTGCCCCTTGCCCTTTGCTCTTTGCCCTTTGCCCTTTGCCCCTTGCCCTTTGCTCTTTGCCCTTTGCCCCTTGCCCTTTGCTCTTTGCCCTTTGCCCCTTGCCCTTTGCTCTTTGCCCCTTGCCTCCTGCCCTTTGCCCCTCACTTCCCCACAATCTCAAACCGCTGCTCCAGCCGATACCCGTCTTTGTCTACCAGTGCCAAAACGTGCTGCCCGACAGGCGGTTGCAGCGCCATTTGATGAAAGGTGCGGGTGCTGCCCAGGTACACCCCGTCCAGATGCCAGAAAATTTCAATATCCGGCGTACGGTGCGCCACCTGAAAAACCGTGCTGCTGAGTTTACCGTTGAGGTCGACAGGCACATAAATTCGGGTCGGGTTTTTGGGGTAAATCAGTTGCATGGGCGACTGCATATGCGCCGTTTGAGCGCCCACACAATCGGGCCGGAAAGGTGGTGGCGACACATATGAAGGATTTTTGCTTTTGAAGTAAAACTCCTCGATAGGTGGCAGCACAAACCACGGCACATGCAGCATGGAGGCCTGCGAAGCACAATCGCTGTTTACCTGCCACATGCCCGTAGAGTCGAGGTGCAGCAACTGGTGATTGGGGCAAACAACTGCTTTCAGGCCGCTTTTGGGTATCCACAGCGTGTCATTTTCGCAATATTCGCCTGCACGCCAGCCGCTTTTTTTACATACCGGGGCCTGCACCATATCATCGTAGGGCGGGTCGAACCAGCGTTCGCCGCCAGGCAGTTGTTCAAAAATTTCAAACAACACAGGCGCCGCCATTTCCACTCCCAGCAGGCCGGGGCGGCCTTCTCCATCGGCATTGCCCACCCATACACCGACAGCGTATCGGGGCGTTACGCCGGCGGCCCAGGCATCTCGGAAGCCCATGCTGGTGCCCGTTTTCCAGGCCACGGGGCGGCCTGCACGGAAAAGTTCCCACTCTCCTGCGCTATTGGGCCGTTCCACTTCGCGCATGGCTTCGAAGGTGTACCAGATAGATCCGGCGCTGAGCAGGTCGGTGCTGCTTTGGTGGGTGTTTGTGTTGCGCCGGGGGCCGTCTTTGTCTTTCAGCAGGATAGGCGCCCGGAAGTCGTCGGAAGCATATCGGCCGTTGCGATCGTAAAATGTGCCGAGCCGACGTGCCATGCAGGCATACATATTTGTAATGTCGCTCAAGGTCGCTTCCGCGCCGCCCAGAATCAGCGACAGTCCATAATGATCGGGCGGGCGGTTCAGGGTCGACAGTCCCAGGCGCTGGAGGTTGAAATGAAATTTTTCCAGTCCATACTGTTGCAGCAACAACACAAATGGCACATTGAGCGAACGAATCAGCGCGCGTTTGGCGGGTACCGCTCCGTCGTAGGTTTCGTAGTAGTTTTCCGGTTTGTACTGCCCGAGTTGTGTCGGCACATCATGCAGCAGGCTGTTGGGCAAAATGTCGCCGCTTTCCAGTGCCAGTGCGTAGAGGTAAGGTTTCAGGATACTGCCCGTGCTGCGCGGTGCGGTGATGATGTCGACCGATTCGCCATGTTCTTTGCCGGCGCCCTGCACATTGCCGACATAGGCCAGCACTTCGCCGGAAGCCACATCGATGATAATGGAGGCGAGGTTGTGCACGTCATTGCCACTATAAATTTCCTGTCGGCGCATCAGAATGTCCGAAATCCGTTGTTGCAGGTCTTTATCGAGGGTTGTATGGAACCGGGAAGCGCCCCCGGCAGCGAGGCGATCGAGCAGGTGAGGCGCCAGTTGGGGCAATGGGAGGGGCTGTTCGGGCAGGGGTTCTTCCTGTGAAAGTTCGCATTCTGCCGCGCTGATTTGTCCATTGTCGCGCAGGCGTTCGAGCAGTCGGTTGCGTTTTTGCACCAGTGCATCGCGGTTGCGGCCCGGGTGAATGAGCGCCGGGCTATTGGGCAACACCGCCATGGTGGCTGCCTCGGCCCAGGTGAGCAGGTGCGGGCTTTTGCCGTAATAGCGCCACGAAGCGGCTTCTATGCCTACCACATTGCCGCCGAAGGGCGCATGAGAAGCGTACAGGTTCAGGATTGTTTTTTTGGAATACGTCAGTTCCAGCCGTGTCGCCCGGAACATTTCCAACAATTTTTCCCATACCGTGCGCGGCGGATTGCCACGTGCCAGCCGAATGACTTGCATGGTGATGGTACTGCCGCCGCTGACCACCTGCCCACTGCGGGCATTGAGCCACACGGCGCGCAGCAGGCTCACCGGATCTACGCCCGGGTGCCAGCGAAAACGTTTGTCTTCAAAGGCGATGACACAGGCGGCGTACTTGGCAGGCACCGAATCACTTTCCGGGAAACGCCACTGCCCGTCGGTAGCAATGCGCGCGCCCAGCAACTGTCCATCGCGGTCTTCCAGCACCACCGAAATGGGCTCGCGAAACAAGGGGCTTGGCAAGCAAAACAGCCAGATCAAAAGCAATACCAGCAAACCCGCAGCAGTGCGCGGTCGGCGCCGCACCCAGGCTGCCAGCCCAATTCCTATGCGTTGAAACCAACGCCCTGCGGAACGCAATACATAAGGAAGTACAGGACGACGAAAGATGGTGTAAACAGTTTACAGGTTAATAGAGATCAATTTCCGGCCAAAAAGCCACTTTGGCACAGTCCGATATAGTCTTTCCACGCGCGCCGCGCCCTGGCAAACGGCGTTTTCAAATGAGCAGGCGTCAAGGTTTCCAGTTTTGCCAGTAAATCATAAACGTCGCTTGCAGCCTGCACGATTTCCCGGCGAGCGCCAACAGTACCCGCTGGCCAGCGCTGCTCGAGTTGGGCTACATATTCCGGAAGGTATTCCATCAATTTTTGAGTAAGGGGCTTGTTGTCGAGTGTTAACGCTCGTTCAAACGACGTTGTTATTTGTTGGCTAAATTGCTCAAGCGACACAGCCACACCCTGGGCCGCCAGGTCGGCCGTAGCCCGACTCAGTGCATCTAAACGTTTGAGATCAGATGCCGCGAGGGATTGTTTATCAATCTTTTGAAGATATGTCTGTAATGCAGCGGCTTCTGTTTTTGATTTCGCTGCATCTTCCGGGGCTGGCAGCATCGGCAGAAAAAGCGTGTCTTTACCGGCTGTCAGGGCAATTTTTTCCGGCGAGGCCAGTATTTTCAGAAATCGACGCTCCGCCTCCCGCAAACGATCGGCGTCTGACTGGCAGGCGCTAAGTAAAAACAGGCACCAGAAGGGCCAGGTCTTGATTATCATGGTGGAAAAAGAAGCAAAAGTAATAAAAGTCCTGAGTCTTGAGTCCTGAGTCCTGAGTCCGTAGAGTACACCTGATTACTTTCGGTTTCATATATGACCAATGCCGAAAGTAATCAGGTGTACTCTACGGACTCAGGACTCAGGACTCAGGACTCAGGACTCAGGACTCAGGACTTTTATTACTTTTGCTTCTTTTTCCACCATGCCCATCATCCACAACTCCTCCTACCCTGGGCCGGCACGCTTTCAGTTCAACGGCCACTTGCAGACACTGATTCCCGGTATGTTTCGCCGTATCAAAGGTGTTGATTATCAGCGTGAAAGAATAGAAACTTCCGATGGCGACTTCCTCGACATCGACTGGCTGACCCACGGCAACCGGCGGCTCGTCATCCTGACCCACGGGCTGGAAGGCAGTTCTGCCGGACAATATATTCGGGGTACGGCACGGCATTTTACCCAACATGGCTGGGACGCGCTGGCCTGGAATTGCCGATCCTGTTCGGGGGAGATGAATCGCCGATTCCGCATGTACCACCATGGCGACACGGAAGACATCGACGCCATTGTGCAGCATGCCTTGAAAACGGGCAGGTACGATGTGCTCGTCCTCGTTGGGTACAGCATGGGCGGCAATATCACCATGAAATACCTGGGTACCAAAGGCGATCAGGTGGCGCCACAGGTGAAGGCCGGGGTTGCTTTTTCATCCCCCTGCGACATTGCTGCAGGCGCAGATGTACTCGATCGCTGGGATAATTTTATTTACAAAAAACGATTCATGGGGTTCCTGGAACGGAAAATACGCCTGAAAAACAAACAGTTTCCCGGGCACCTCGACGTCTCGAAACTTCGGAAAGTGCGGCGCTGGCACGATTTCGACGAGTGGTTCAGTGCGCCTATTTGCGGGTTTCGCTCTGCTGCCGAATTTCATCAGCAAGCCTCTGCCAAAAATTTTCTGGAAGGTATCCGCATACCCGTTCTGCTGGTCAATGCAGCCAATGATCCGATCCTGACGCCCGAATGTTTCCCGTTCGATATTGCCGAAAAACACCCCTGGTTTCATTTCGAACTGGCGCCCGGCGGCGGCCATTGCGGGTTCCGGGCTCGCGGCGACCGCGACAGTTCCTGGTCGGAAAGAAGGGCGCTGGAGTTTTGTGTGCAACACGGGAACACGGATTACACAGATAAAACGGACTTGCGCGGATAGTTGCAACACGGGAACACGGATTGCGCAGATAAAACAGATATGCACGGATAATATTCAGAGAATAATGATTTTTGTGCAGAAAAAGAACATCCTCCCTTACCCTTCATTCCAATCCGTGTAAATCCGTCCTATCCGCGAAATCCGTGTTGCACAATGGCCAATCCCTACAATGAATCCTTTCTCTCCTTTCTACAAACGCTGAATGCTGCACAGCAGTCGGCCGTAGACGCTGTGGAAGGTCCTGTGTTGGTCATTGCAGGTCCGGGAACGGGGAAAACACATATTCTTACGGCTCGTATCGGCAACATTCTGACACGTACCGATGCGCGGGCCCAGAATATTTTGTGCCTCACTTTCACAGATGCCGGCGTGCATGCCATGCGCCAACGCCTGCTCGAACGCATCGGGCCGGAAGCGCACCGGGTGCCCATATTCACGTTCCATGCTTTTTGCAACCGAATCATTCAGGAAAACCCGGAAGTGTTCGGGAAAGGCAACCTCGAACCCTTGAGCGATCTGGAACGTATAGAACTGGTCAGGCAAATGCTGACAAGGCTGCCTGCCGAACATCCGCTTCGGGAAGGCCGAAAAGACACTTTTCAGTTTGAGCAGCACCTGCGCGACCTGTTCGCTACCATGAAAAAAGAGGGCTGGGCGCCGGGGTTTGTCCTGAAAAAATGCGACGAATACATACGCGATTTACCTCAAAACCCGGAATTTATTTACAAGGTAAATACCAAAAAAGCCCGCAAAGGCGACCTCAAGCAAGCGCAGATTGACGAGGCCATCGAAAAAATGAACCGCCTGAAAGCCGCTGCCGATCTGTACCCCAAGTACCAGCAATTGCTGGATAAGCACGGGCGGTACGAATACGAAGACATGCTGCTGTGGGTCACCAAAGCCTTCTCCAAAAACGAGGCCCTGCTGCGCACCTACCAGGAACGATACCAGTATGTGCTGGTCGACGAATTTCAGGATACCAACGGCGCACAATTTCACCTGCTCCAGCAATTGCTCGACTACTGGGATGTGCCGAATATTTTTATCGTGGGCGACGACGACCAGAGTATTTTCGAATTTCAGGGCGCGCGCCTGGAAAACCTGGTACAATTTTACCAGCAATACCGCAAAGGGCTGAAAACCATTGTGTTGAGCGATAACTATCGCTCGGCACAACCCATCCTGGATGCAGCAGCCCACGTGATCAGGCACAACGACATTCGGGCCATTAGCCGCCTTGACCAGCCGCTCGAAAAAATGCTTCGGGCCAGTGCCGACAGGTTTCAGGCGAGCGCTGCGACGTATACGCCGGCGCGTATCACAGTATATGAAAACCGACTGCACGAACTGGCCGATATTGTTGCCAGAATAGAACGGCTCCTTGCACAAGGCACGGCGCCGTCCGCCATTGCGGTGTTGTATGCCCGCCACCGGCAGGCTACACAGTTGCTGGCTTTGCTCGAAAAAAAGGGGATTCCTTACCAGACAAAACGCCCGGTCAATGCCCTCGATTTGCCGGTTATGCAGCATTTCCGTACACTGCTGACCTATCTGCACGATGAATTGTTGGAACCGTTTTCCGGCGACCATCGCCTGTTCCCGCTGCTGCACGCCTCTTTTTTCAACCTGGCCCCGCTCGATCTGGCGCAAATTGCATTGGCCATGCGGCGCGCCGCATCGCGCGAAAACAAAGACCTGTACATCAAAGCAGGTCATGCTTCCTCTAAAAAAACGTATTGGCGAATAGTCCTCTCGGATGCTGCATTTCTGGAAAATCTGCCGCTTTCCAATCCGGATGTATACCTGCAACTCGCCGCGCACCTGAACGGCTGGATCGCCGACGCCGCCAACCTGCCGCTGCCCCGGTTGATCGAACATCTGTACACTCAGACCGGCCTGATGACCTGGGCTTTGCAACAACCCGATCGGGTGTGGCATATTCAGGTGCTGCACACCCTGATGGAATTTGTACTGCGCGAATCAGCCCGCAATCCGCGACTGGCACTCGGCCGATTGCTCGATTTGCTGCGCAGTATGGACGACAACCAGTTGCCCTTACCTGTGCAACAGCCCGTACAAAACGGCCCCGGGGTGCAGTTGCTCACCGCACATGCGGCCAAAGGGCTGGAATTTGAGCATGTTTTTCTGTTCGATTGTGTGGACGACGCCTGGGAAAAAAGCGCCGGTAACAAAAGCGGCAGGTTCGCACTTCCTCCTACTCTTACGCTTTCCGGTGAAGAAGACGCTGTGGAGGCTCGTCGGAGGCTGTTTTATGTGGCGCTCACCCGCGCCAAGGCGCATTTGCAAGTGTCGTGGGCAGCGGCGGCCTACGATGGCAAGTCGCTCACACAAACGCGTTTTGCCGACGAAACCACGCTGCCGCACAACCACGCAAGCGTGCCGCAGGATATGCTGCTGGATGCCCAGATCAGTCTGCTGCTGGAACCTGCACAACCGGTTATCACGCTGCCTGAAGCGGCTTTGCTGGATGAATTGCTCGGTCAATTTAGCCTGAGCATCACGGCGCTCAACCGCTACCTGCGTTGTCCGCTGGCTTTTTACTATGAAGACCTGCTGAATATACCAGCCGCAACGAGCGAGGCAGCGGCATTTGGCACGGCCATGCACGGCGCCCTGCAAGAGTTTACCCTGAAAATGAAAGCGGATAAAAAGATGCAGTGGCCTTCGGCGGAGTCGCTTGTGCGGATGTTCGGGCAGGAAATGGAGCGCCAGCGCGCTTATTTTTCTGAGAATGGCTGGGTGCAACGGTTTGCGCTTGGGAAAGACTACCTGCGGCGTATACACGTCGAACAGGTGCCTTTTTGGCGAAAACGTGTAATTGTGGAAAGAAAAATTGACAAGGTAGAACTCGAGGGGGTGCCGCTTACCGGTGTGATCGATAAAATCGAGTGGTTCGATAATCAAACCATCCGGCTGGTGGATTACAAAACAGGTACGCCGGATATGAAAAAAACAGCAGCACCCGATGAAAAACAACCCTTCGGAGGCGAGTACTGGCGGCAATTGGCATTTTATACCATCCTGCTGGAAACAGCACATATTTACCCTGAAAAAGTAGGGAAAACGGCCATCTCATGGCTTGAACCCGATAAACGCGGCGCATTTCCTGTAGTGGAGATTGCTTTTAGCGGCGCGGAATTACAGGCTATGAAAGACACTATTAAAACGGTCTGGAACCGCATTCAGGATCGCGACTTCAATACCGGTTGTGGCAAGGATGATTGCATCTGGTGTACCATGCACCGAACCCGTGTTTTTGCAGAAGGCAGCAGGGGCGAGGAGGAAGGGTTGGATGATTGAGAGAGGTGAAGGGCAAGGGGCAAGAGGCAAAGTTTAAAGAGGCAAGGGGCAAGGGGCAAAGTTTAAAGAGGCAAGAGGCAAGGGGCAAAGTTTAAAGAGGCAAGAGGCAAGAGGCAAAATTATACCCCTTGCCTCTTGCCTCTTTAAACTTTGCCTCTTGCCTCTTGCCTCTTTAAACTTTGCCTCTTGCCTACTGCTTCCCTCCGGAAGCCGACATGGGATCAGGCGCGGTGGTAGGTTTCTTTTTCACAGTACAACCTACGGCACGGGTGAAATCCGGGTTGGGTTTTTCGCCGCGCATAAGAGATTCCACGGCTTTTTCCACCCAGCGGTTTTTGGCCAGTTTGGGTGTTTCCGGGTTATCGTCGATGGCGCCGATGTAGCGAATCACCTTGTCTTGATCGAGCAGGAAAACGTGGGGTGTGCGCGTAGCGCCAAATTTCGGATACACTTTTTGTTCTTCATCGAACAGGTATTCGAAAGGATATTTATTGGCCTTGGCCCGTTTCTGCATTTCCTCGAAACTGTCTTCCTCGACGATAAGTGGACTGTTCGGATTGATAGCGATCACCGGGAACCCCTGCGGTGCGTACTTGTTGTGCAGGTCGATGATGCGTTGTTCGTACAATTGGGCGTATGGGCAGTGATTGCAGGTAAAAATGACGATGTACCCCCGGGCTTCCTTGAAGTCGGACAGAGATACCATTTTGTTATTTACACTTTTCAGAGAGAAATCCTCTGCATGGTCGCCGACTACATAGCCGGAAGGAGAAGTAGCAGAGATAAAAAGCAGGAAAACGCCTGCCATTAACAGCGGGGAGAAGGCGGGTTTCTTCATGAAGCAACCGGAGGGAATAAAAGAATGAACGATAGTGGGATGAATGCGATTATCTGGGCCGGGAAATAGCCCCGATGGTCTCTATTTGCCAGTGAGGCAGGGGTACTGTGATGAATCTTTTAATACCGAGACGTCTGCAAGAAAGGGGCGCACAAATGTTTCCAGTTCGGTGTAGTTGGCAAATTTACCCAGGTTGAATTTTCGTTGTTGTCCTTTTATGATCACCGTGGCTGGTATGGCGCCATCCCACTCCTGACTTATTTTTGGAATCCAGGTGTTGGCATCCTGATCGGCAAATAGTACTACTTCGGATTTAAACTGCTTTTCTTTCAGGAACGGAATAAACTTTTTCTCTAACTGACTTTTAAAATCGAGGCTGACAAGTATCACCAGTACATTCTGACCATTGTAACGTTCGCGTAGTTCTTCAAAACAAGGTAATTCTTCAATGCAGGGTTTGCACCATGTCGCCCAAAAATTGATAACCAGTGTCGTATCCTTCGCGTTTTCAATGCGGGACTCGAGTTGGGGCATACTGTCATAAATGGCAAACGATTGGCCTGTAGCGGAGTAGTTGCTCAAACAACAACACACCAGCACCATCAAAAACAGGAGAAACCGATTAAGGCGAATGGCTATCATGAAACAGTATTATTAAAAAAAACAATGCAAGAAACGCATTAACGCTGGAACATCCACCAGCTTTAACACTTTTTCCGACGAAAAAAACAATAAATCTTAATAAATACATAAAATCCCCCCGAAACATATGTATTCGGAGGGATTTTAAAGCAAATCAGGGTTCTAAAAAGTTCATTATCAGGCTTCCACCGCCAATTCCGGATAGGCGATAGAAGTGTCTACCAAAATACGGCCACAGTGCTCGCAAGCGATGATTTTTTTGTGCAGGCCGATCTCGAGTTGTACTTGCGGAGGCACATTGTTGAAGCAACCACCGCAGGAACTGCGCTCTACGGTCACCACTGCCAGGCCGTTGCGATACGTACGGCGGGTTTTGTCGTACGAGTTCAGCAGGCGATCTTCGATGCCATGGCGAGCCTTGTCGCTCTGGGCGCGCAACTGGCTCTCTTCCTGTTCGGTTTTTTCAATAATACCCTGGAGTTCCACTTTTTTGGCTTCCAGTTCCTTTTGCTTGGCTTCAAAACGCGACTCGGCGATGTTGAGGCTTTCTTTTTTGGCTTCCAGGCCGGCTTTTGCTTCGCGCACTTTCTTCTCTGACAACTGGATATCCAGTTTGGCCAGGTCGATTTCTTTTTGCAGGGCATTGTACTCGCGGTCGTTTTTCACTTCCTCGAGTTGTTTCTGGTATTTCTTGATGTTCGCATCGGCTTCCTTGGCAGTTACCTGCAGTCGGCCGATTTCCTGTTCGCTCTCTTTGTAAGCGGCTTTCAGTTTTTTGATACGGGTATCCAGTCCGGCTACTTCGTCTTCCAGATCGGATACTTCCATGGGGAGTTCGCCTTTCAAAATCTGTATCTCGTCCAGTTGGGAGTCGACTTGCTGTAATTTCCACAGCAATTGCAGTTTTTCGGCGACGGATGCTTCTACAGACATACTGTATTTATGGTGGGTGAATGAAATAAATAGTGATGCATTTCACAGATAAAACACCGGGTTGGTGTTCACTTTTGTGCAATGGAGCGCAAAAGTAGGGAATTTTTCCCGAACAATGTCAAATAAAAGTTCGATCGTAAACTGTTCGCTTTCGTAATGCCCAATGTCGGCTATCACCAGCCTGTCTTCGGCATCGAAAAACTCGTGGTATTTGAAATCGGCCGTTACAAACGCATCGGCGCCTGTCCTTAGTGCCTCTGACAACAAAAAACTGCCACTGCCACCACAAACGGCTACTTTTTCAACCGGTTTGTTCCGCAAAGCCGTGTGTCGTACGCAAGACGCCTGCAGTGCGGATTTGACATGGTGCAGAAAATCAGTTTCGGCCATGGGCTGCGGGAGAAGGCCGATCATTCCGGCGCCTGTAGAGAGTCCTGAGTCCTGAGTCCTGAGTCCTGAGTCGGGTGCGGACTCAGGACTCAGGACTCGGGACTCAGGACTTCCTTTCCTTGGCGAGAGGATTCTTGTCTCACCAAGTCCCAGTTTCTCCGCAATTTTCGCATTTACCCCCTGATAATACACATTGTCGAGGTTGGTATGAATGGCATAGAGGGCTACGTCGTGGCGTATCGCTTGCATCACCGTTCGTTCGACGTAGGAACTTCCGTTGAAACGTTTGAGTCCGCGAAAAACAATCGGGTGGTGGGCCACTACCAGGTTGCAACCCAGCGCAAGCGCTTCTTCTACGACGGCCTCTGTGGAATCGAGGCAAAAAAGCACCCCGGTCACTTCCGCCTCCGGATGGCCTACGATGAGCCCGGCATTGTCGTATGATTCCTGCAAATGCGGCGGCGCAACGGCTTCCAGTACCGCCAGAATATCTTTTATTTTCATTTAAAACGGGTTGTGATGTATATACAAGGACACAATGGGTGCAAATTTCAGCCGCTTTTTGCTTCCTGAACAAAAGAATTATCATTTCTGTGCCATAAAAATTAGTTTGAGGTTAATATCCTGCAAACACACCTGCATTTCATTGCGACCCATGTAACTTTGCCAGGCCTTACCGGTCAAAGGAGGCACTAAAGAAATTGTACGGTTTCTGCCGTATTTTACCATCATTTTAAAAACATACGACCATGACAGCGATGTTTTTGTTCCTTGGCAACCTCGGCGCCACCGAACTTACCCTTATTTTTCTTGTAGTTCTTCTCATGTTCGGCGGCAATAAAATTCCCGAACTGATGCGCGGCCTCGGAAAAGGCATCCGCGAATTTAACAATGCCAAAAACTCGGTGGAAGACGAAATCCGCCAGGGCATGCGCGATGCGGAAAGAAAGCCGCTGGATGACAAGTAAGAATCTCCGACATTCCTGCTATCCCGAATTTTTCAACCGCTGAGAAATTCGGGATTTTTTTTTTCGCTGCACAGGGACTGATCCCGGAAAAATACGCGCGCAGGCTGACCAAACGCGTCAAAAAAGCCCACCCCGATATTTTTTAAACGAGCCGCTTAGAAACTGTTTTAAAACCCCTCGCCGGCCGCAAAGACTTGTCTTTTAAGGCTATATTTCATCCATTTTTAAAGGAATAGGCGCCACTATGCCTTCAAAAATGAATTTCATCTATCCTTAAAACTCAAACCTTTTCGCCTCGTCAGGGGTTTTAAAACAGTTTCTTACAGGGCCTTCGACAGTACGTACATCAGATACGTTTCGTCCTGGTTGTTCACGCCCAGCCGATTGGCCGTCAGATGCAACAAACTCGGCAGGGCTTTTTCCAGGTTGGCGCCGAATTCTTTGATTACCAATTGATTGCCGCGGAACCAGCGCGTCCATTCCGGCTGCTTGGGGTCGAATTTCTCTTCCTTCAGCGAGTCCCACAGGGTATTGAGATTGGCACGGATACTGTCGGCCTGCGGGGTATAATTTTGTTCAAAATTGGCAAGCACATTTTGGGGCAGATCGGCGTTTTCCCCGTCTGCCGGCTGGAAAAAGAGGGGAACCCACTGCTCGCAGAGTTGGCGGAAATACCATGCTGCTTTTTCGCGTTCGAGCCCGGCAGCGAAAGCCGTCATGGTGTGCATGCGCAGGGTATCGAACAGGGCATCGCCATAGGTGTACTGCGGCCGCTGCAGGCGGTCGAGTACCACACGGGTGCTGATGTGAAAATACTCTTCGGCCCAGGTCATGGCTTCCTCGCCGCCAAAACGCGTCACTTCAGGATCGTACGGGATAGCGAGGCACTCGCCGCGGTCGGCAAACCAGCCTTCCACAGCGGGTTCCAGCGTTTCGCGCAGCCAATCCTGTTCGCCGCGCAGGCGCAGACGGATATGCAAGCCCTTGTCGTCTTCATATCGAATAAAAAAAGCGCGGGTACCGGATTTGCTCCAGATATACTGTTCGAGGAAAGGCCGCAGTGCGCGTGTCAGAAAAACATCGGCTGTTTCCAGCGGATAAAAATGAAAGGAGAGCCATTCTTGCATGCGGCAAAGGTACGGGTTTGGAGCATGTGCAAACATAGCGACATATCTTTAGCACTCCGAAACAGAATAGTTATACCAAAATGATGAAATACCCGCTCATTTTTACCCTTTTGCTGGGAGTATGCCTGTTGAAGGCCCAAACCCCCAAGCCCTATTTTCAGCAGGAAGTTAATTACCGCATAGAAGTGTCGCTCGACGACAAAACGCATACTTTGAGCGGCACTGTGGAAATGGAGTACCTGAACAACGCTCCCGATGCCTTGCAGATGATCTGGATTCACCTGTGGGGAAATGCTTACAAAAACCGTGAAACGGCATTTTGCAAACAAAAACTGCGCGACGGAAACCGCAATTTTTACTTTGCTGACGACAAAAACCTGGGTTATTTCAAAAACCTCGATTTTTCGGTGGACGGCCGGAAAGCCGCCTGGAAATATGATCCCGACAATCCCGACATTGCACTTCTTACGCTGGAACAGCCACTACAGCCGGGCGGCCGCATCAAAATTTCCACACCGTTTTTGCTGAAAATTCCGGCCTCGTTCTCTCGCCTCGGCCATGCAGGCGCGGCTTACCAAATGACGCAATGGTACCCCAAACCCGCCGTGTACGACAACCGCGGCTGGCATGCCATGCCTTACCTCGACATCGGTGAGTTTTACTCCGAATTCGGCAGTTTCGATGTCAGCATCACCCTGCCTGCCAATTATGTGGTGGGCGCTACCGGCACGCTTCAAACGCCCTCGGAAGTAGCATTTCTGGAGAGAAAAGTCGAAGAAACAGCCGAATATTTCAAAAAATTTCCTGGCAAACAAGCCAAGCAGATCGACAGTATTCCCCGTTCCAGCGCCGAATTGAAAACGATCCGGTACACGGCCGAGCGGGTACACGATTTTGCCTGGTTTGCCGACAAATGTTTTTTGGTTGGGAAAGATCAGGCCACCCTGGCTTCCGGCAAAACGGTCGACTGCTGGGCCATGTTTCGGCGTTATGAAGCCCCGCTGTGGGAAAAAGGCGCATTTTATGTGCGCAGGGCCGTCGAATACTACTCCGAACGCGTAGGGGAGTACCCCTGGCCACATGCCACGGCCGTGCATTCGGCACTGAGCGCCGGAGCAGGTATGGAATATCCGATGATCACAGTAATAGGAGAGAGCGATTCACCCAAAGATCTCGACGAAGTAATTACGCACGAAGTAGGACACAACTGGTTTTACGGCATTCTGGCCTCCAATGAGCGCGAACATCCGTTCATGGATGAAGGCATGAATTCGTACTACGAGTACCGCTACATGGAAAAATATTACGGCAAAAACAGCCCTGTTTCGATGCCTGCAGCCTGGATGGAACCCAAACCCAGCCAGGGCTCCATGATCGAACTCGGACAGTTGATTCTGGCGCGTGAAGACATTGGCACCCCGCCCGACCGGCACTCCAACAACATGTCGCAGGCCGCCTACGGTCTCCAGGTGTACACCAAAACCGGCACCACGCTGCACTGGCTCGAACTGTCGGAAGGAACGGAAAAATTTGATCGTGCCCTGCAGACCTATTATCGTGAATGGCAGTTCAGGCACCCTTACCCGGAAGATTTGCGCGAAGTGTTTTCAAAAGCGGGCCTCGACGCAGCGTGGTGGTTCCAGTTGATGCAAACGGAAAAAACCGTCGATGTGGCCATTACCGATATCCACAAAAATGCCGATGGCTGGCAAATAGACGTCGCACAAAAAGGCAGCCTGGCAGCGCCGTTCCCCATTTCCGCTATGAAAGATGGGAAGCCGGTAGAAACGCGCTGGTTCCGCCCCCGCGAACAGGTAACATTCCCGGCTATCGATGCTGATGAATTTGTGATTGATTATGAGCATGTTATACTCGATCTCAACCGGAAAAACAACCAGCGCCGCTGCTCGGGCGTTTTCCCGGGAATAGAACCTGTACAGGTAAAATTGCTCAACCTGATCGAAGAACCTACGCGCAGCAGGGTAGGCGCTTTGCCCTGGATTGGCTGGAACAACTACGACAAAACGATGCTGGGCCTGATGTTGTACAGCGCCGCGGCGCCTTCCCAGCGTTTTCAGTACATCCTGGCGCCGGGTTATGGCATTGCCAGCAAATCGCTGACCGGCCTGGCTGATGTGCGATACAAGTTTTATCCGGGTGGGCCATTCCCGAAAATTACGGTAGGCGTCAGTGCCAAAACCTTTCATTTCAACCAGAATATCGGGCTGGATTACCGCCTGAAAATGGCGCGTATTGTACCACAAGTTCGTTTCGAACTGCCCGATAAATCGGTGTCCTTCAGGCACTTCCTGAATTTCCGGGTTCTTTTCCTGGATCGGGAAAACGCACAATTCGACGGCTCCGGTTTTGCCGGAAAAGAACACATCCAAACGACCATTTACGAGACCCGCTACGAGGCGCGCCAAAAACACTCGCCTAATCCCTGGCAGTTAAAAGCAGTCCTAGAAAACAGTTCGAACTACAAGAGTATTTTTGGCGAAAAAGCGCCTTATGTACGCGGCACCTTCGAATGGCGGCAGGAGTTTTATTACCAGCGCAGCCGCCGTATTACGGCTCGTTTTTTTGCCGGCGCATTTCTGGAAAATACCCAGCGCAATCGCTCGGTGGAGGCCAATGCACTGGCGCTCAATCCGCAAGGGTTCAACGACTACAAATTCGATCAGGTGTTTTTTGCGCGTAATGCGCTGGGCGGCGTTTTTTCCAGACAAATAACGCAAACGGATGGCGGCTTTAAAGGCGCTTTCGGATCGCCCTTCGCTTCGGTTGTCGGCAATTCCAACAACTACCTGCTGGCGCTCAACCTCAAGGCCGATTTGCCGCAACGCCTGCCCTGGGGCATTCACTTGTGCCCTTACTTCGACCTGGGATATTTTGACGATGCCACGGTTATCGGCCAGGATCGGCCGCGCAGCGAACAACTGCTCTGGAGCGGTGGTTTTGTGCTCGAATTTTTCAAAGGCGGTTTTGAATTTTACCTGCCGGTAGTGAGTGCGCCGCTTCTGAAAGACCTGTACGCCGAACAACGCGACGGCAATTACCTGCGCAATATTTCCTGGAGTATTCGCATTCCAATCAGGGAACCGGGAGAGGCTTGGGATTTCTTTATGAGATAGTGTAAATAAGTCCTGAGTCGTAAGTCCTGAGTCCTGAGTCTGTAGAGTACACCTTGATACACTTGGCCTATCAAGATAGGAATGCCAAAAGTATCAAGGTGTACTCTACAGACTCAGGACTCAGGACTTACGACTCAGGACTTAATTTACAAACAGCACCGAATTATGGTTCCCTTCCAGATCGATCTCTACGCGACGGTTGGCGGGGTCGGTGATCCATTGTCCGTCCACTACAAATTTATACAGGTGTTTTCCACCCACCAGGGGCAGTTCGGCGCGCCAGCCGGCGTCTGTGCGGCGCATTTTGATGGCAGAAGGGTCCCAGTTATTAAAACTTCCGGATAACACGACCTGTTGGGCATTCTGGTGGCCGTCGAGCACAAATTTGACTACTGTGAACACACGCAGCACCGAATTAAAGGTAGCATATTGATTGCGCCTTTTTTCGTGGTTGGCCGGGTCTTCCATCCAGGTGCCATCGGCGATGAATTTGTATTCGTAGATGCCGGGAGAAAGAGTCAGGTGGATTTCCCAGCCGTCGCCCTGGCGTTTCATGTGGATAGCCTGTTCATCCCAATTATTGAA
Source organism: Bacteroidota bacterium (assembly GCA_020160935.1). Lineage (GTDB taxonomy): Bacteria > Bacteroidota > Bacteroidia > Chitinophagales > Saprospiraceae > M3007. The sequence continues at coordinate 34,638 of JAIUPL010000027.1, forward strand.
TGATCCGGTCAGGATGACTGTTTTTGCCTGGGTGTAGCCTTTCAGGACAAATCGTACATTGCCGGTATCGCTCACAGTAGGGCCGGGGGCATCGGGGTTTTTCAGGTCATAAATATCGAGGATACTTTTTTTGTGCGGGTCTACATCGGGTGCAGCCCAGTAGGTGCCATTGATGAGAAATTTGAATTCCCAGTTGGGAGCATCCTTGAAATCGCTCAGGTGTTTGCGTACCTGAAAGCGATTGGCGTCGATGCGTTGCATTTTCCAGCCTTTTTTGGACCATCCATTGAAGTTGCCGCTGATGGCCACCTGTGAAATATCGAGGTCGTCGAAATCGACCATTTGCCCGTTGGAGCGATGCACGGCCAGTTCGTATTCGCGACGGTCGAATTCAAACACCACTTCGTCGCCTTCAAAAAAATAGGTTCCAAATGCACTTTTTTCATGTTCCACCTGTGCAAAAGAGCGGAAACCCGCCAACAGCAGCATGAAAACAGTACTATATTTCAAAAATATTTTGATCATGTCGATAATGGTTCAAAGGTATAGCAATTTTGATGGAACCGCGCTCCGCTCAGGGCCGGGCTTTTCCATAAAACCGGATGCGTTTTTTTTGATAATTGATGCTGACAGGCCGTTGTGACAGGAATTCGTAGCCCAAAACACCATCCACATTGGTTTGGTAAGTGGCATTAATTTCACTCATGTCGATCAGCAGTGTTGCCATGGGTTTTATGTGCAGGGTATCGAGTTGCGCATGCTGCAATACCCCACTGAACACCTCAATGCTTTCTTTGCCCGCACCGTTGAGGTTGACCCTTCGCCTGATCTCGAAATGATTTTTTAGAAAACGGCCGCCGGTATTAAAACTCAGCAGGTTTTGCTCTGCGCCTGAATCGAGCGCAAAGACGCGGCCTTTGCCATCGAAATTCATGCGCAGAATAGCGACGTGCCCGACTACCTGTAAGGGATATTCAACCTTGAGTTGGTATTCCCAGTTGGGCAAGGCTTCTACAGCAACGCCTTTGGCATCGGTGCGTATCAGCACCAGTCGCCGTGCTTCATAGTCGAACAGCACTTCATACCCTTCAAAAACATTGTGCCCGACGATGCCCAGCAGGTCTACTTTTTTGCTCCGCTCGATATGCGACATATCGATCCAGTCGGCAGACACATCCACCACCTGGAGGTTGTCGAGCAGAAAGGTGTCTACTTTCATGGAGCCCATCACCCTGACCTTTCCTGTGACGCCACCGGCAGCAGAAGAGGCCGTCATTTGGTTGCCTGGTACGCGATAACGCTGATTGAGGAGCAGTTTGCTTGCGCCGGTATCGAAAAAAAAGTTGCCTTCCAGCGTATCCAGCCTGGCCCGAACGGTAATGAGTGTACCGGTAAGTGTAAATGGAATCCGGATGATGTTGGGGGTTTCCCAGGTCGCCTGTGTCAGGGTCAGTTGGTGTGCGCCTACCACCGGGGCCGGATAGGCGAATGCGGGAGCGCGCAAGAGAAACAAGGCGCAAAAAAGATGGAAGGGGAGTGTTTTCATATCTGGGGCAAAGATATGAAAGTCCTAAGTCCTGAGTCCTAAGTCCTAAGTCTGTAGAGTACACCTTTGTACCCTTGGTATTTGCTGTTGTTAATGCCAAGGGTACAAAGGTGTACTCTACAGACTTAGGACTCAGGACTCTGGACTTACTTTCATATTCCCAATAAACTCACCCACCCTTGCGTATTCCCCACCTTTTCCGTTACATCTTCCACCTGGAAGGAATATTCATCTTCATCGCGCAGATTGGAAGCGGCATAGGTGTCGGCAGGCAAGTAATAAATGCGGCCATTGGATGCCAGGACGACCACTTGTAAGGCTTGCCCGGGTGCGACAATGAGTTTTTCGGGATTGGGCAGGGAGAAAAACAGTTTGCGGCGCCGATCCACAACGCGGGCAGAAACTGGCAGTACAGATTCTCCGGAGGGGGTCCGATAATGCGGGCGCAGGTAGCGTTCGGGGTTGGCCAGCCGGAAAACCTGATCCCAGTTGTAGGTGCCGAAATCGGAAACGCTGAGCGTCATGGCCATTTTATTCAATTGGGATGCGTGGGTTGTTGCCACATCGATGCGATCCATACGCATCTGGCGCAAGCGATCTTTCCAGGCTTTGATGGCTGCGGCGGCGAAAACCCGGTCGGTGAGCAGGCCGTTTCGCGAAAGAGAATCATAACGAGTGCGCATGTTTTTCTTGTTTTTATCAAAATAGTCGAACCATGCGCGGCTCGTCATGCACCATTCTTCCGAAGATTGAAACATGGCCGCTGTGGCTGTAAAATGCTTCCACCTGCGCACCTCGTCCATGTATCGGCGTTGCCGTTCTTTGAGCAATTGTTCGTAATGAGCAAAAATCTGACCGGGTTGAAAAGTCGTTTTGAGCGGGCGCGCTGCATCGCGTGTAAGCCTCGTCGGCACCCGTAGTTCTTCATTTTCATCGCCTACCACGATGGTGCAACGGTCGTCTTCTTCCGGGTAAATCTGCACACGCTTCCAGATACGCGGCTGTGAGAAAAGTCGGTCTACGCTGTTTTCCACATCTGGACGCCAGGCAGCGTCGGTAGAATCGGTGGTTTTGATAAAGAAATAACCTTTGAAAGCAGCCAATTCCGTAAAGACATGACTCAGATCGTCGGGGAAAAAATGCTTGTCGGAGTACACAATGCGCACTTCTCCGCGTTCCAGTCCGCGCGAAAAAAACAGGTCATTCTTGTCCGCATTTCTTCGAAACCATTCAGGAGGTTGTGTAGTCCCTTGTGCATATGCATAACCCGTTCGGATGGATTCCTGCATCCAGTCGATTTCATCGGCCGTATCGGGCACGGCCCAGCCGTTGTTGTCGGGCAGGCAGGAAAGGCTACTGCCTGCGTTGTTATCCCGGGCGACCGCATCGGCACTGAGCACGCGCGGGCGAAAAACTTCCGCGATTCCGACTGTATCGGAAATCGGTGTGCCGTGGCCTTCTTCTGATGGAACAGATGACGGAGGTGGAATATTAACCCATCGATCCGTGGCATCGGGCAGGTAATACAATGCGGCATCTTTCAAGGCATGCGTGGGCTCAAATACGACGGTGTAATTTTTACCCGGCGCTATGCGCAGTTGCTCGCCGTTCTGGCTTACCCGCACTTCAAACATGCCACCTGAATTGAAGAAAAACGTACCTCTTTCATCCTGGTAGTGCATGGGCATTCCCGCCGCGGCGAAGTCTGCCAGGTTTCGGTATTCGCGGAAAAACAGGTCGACCGGCCCGCTCACCGGGCTGCCGTCGGCATGAATGAGGATATTGCCTCCGATGCGCACCATATTGCCCGATGTCTGGCTTTTGTAGAGTATGCCTGTTTCTGCTTCAAAACGTGCCGACTGGCCTTTGACCGGGTTGCGGAGGTACCATTGGGGCCGTTTTTCTGAAAAATAGCCGCTCGCCAGGGTTGCTTTGGAAGATGCAGAAGGCGATGCTGCTGCCGTCCAGCCTGGTTCCCCGGGTACGATTTCCTCCACAACGGGTCGAAGTGGGTCGTTCCCGGCCGGAGGTAAGACTGGGGAAGTTGCAAACCAAAAATGCCATGCCGCCCATATCCCGGCTACACCTATCAGCAGCATTGCCGCGCGAAAGCCATAGTGTCTGAAACGAAGTCGCCGGTTGAGGTTTTTCTGGCTGGCAGCGATTTTCGACCAGGTTTCGGCATCCGGAGCCGGCTGCAACTCCGACAGTTGGCGGCGTACAAAATTTTCGAGTTCAGAAGAGTTATTATGTTGTTCCATGTGAATTCAAATCAGGCAGGTGAAAAGTTTATCCACCATCAGGCGGAGTTGTTTGCAGGCACGCGTGTATTGAGAGCGGACGCTGCTTTCTGCAATGCCCAGTTCCGACGCGATTTCAGCATAAGACCAGGCTTCGATGGCGTGCATATTGAAAATGGTGCGATAGCCCTCCGGCAATTGCTGAATGAGTTTCAGAATGGCTTCGCTGTTGAGTTCGCTGTCGGGCTGCGGGTCAAAACCCTGTGGCGGCAATTGGGAATAATCTTCTGCAAAACGAAGCGGGTTTTTCCGGCGCAGGTATTGCAGAATAGAACGCAGGGTCACTTTGTGCAGCCAGCCTTCAAAAGATCCATCGCCGCGGTATCGATCCAGGTCTTTAAAAATGGCGAGAAACGCGTCTTGAAGCATATCCTGTGCCTCGGGGCGATCCCTGGCATAACGCAGGCACACGAGGAACAGGCTTTTGTTGTGCAGTTCGAACAACTGGAACTGGGCATTCGCATCGCCGCGTTTGCAGGCCGTCAATAATTTTTTCAGTGTTGACTCCATGTTGTTGATAGGGGGTAATTCTTGCTGTGCAAACATTTATCAGGTTTGCTTTCCTGAACAATACGGTGCATCCCCGCTGTAATTTGCTGCATGAAGGTGTTTTATTTTTTGATACCTCTACTTTTGAGCCTGTATTCTAACAATTTCTGCCATGACGCTTGCTCTTTCCCGAACCCCCGATTTTGAAAAAATGCCCGACGGGCTTGTTCCCGCTATTATTCAGGATGCTCGTACGGCTGCTGTGCTGATGCTCGGCTATATGAATGCCGAATCCCTGCAAAAAACACAGGAAACCGGACTGGTTACCTTTTTCAGCCGCTCCAAACAACGCCTCTGGACCAAAGGTGAGGAATCGGGCCATGTGCTGCGGGCACAAAACATTCTGCTCGACTGCGACGACGATACGCTGCTGATACAGGCCACGCCGGCCGGGCCAGTTTGCCACACCGGCGCGGATACCTGCTGGAATCAGAGCAATGAACCGCGCGATTTTTTGCATCAACTGGAAAATATTATTTGGCAAAGAAAAGATGCTGCTCCGACGGCGTCTTACACGGCGCAGTTATTTGCCAGCGGTATTGCCAAAATTGCCCAAAAAGTAGGCGAAGAAGCAGTAGAAACCGTCATAGAAGCGCTGGGAGACAATAAAAAACTCTTGCTCAACGAATGTGCCGACTTGCTATATCACCTGCTGGTGCTGCTGGCAGCCAAGGAAATTTCGCTGGAAGAGGTAGAAAATGTGCTGTCGTCGCGACATAAGCGCTAAAAGAATTGTCTAATTTCTGACAAATTTCATCGGTTGGCATCGATTTGGAAAATAAAGATTCTGTCGATGCGTTAAAATTGTCATTACAGCCGATTATGATTTGGTGAAGGCGCTGATTGCTTTTCGAAGATTTGCAACTACCCTGTTTCTGATTCTTATTGATACGAACCACCCAACCAAATTGAAAATCACTTGCGGATGCATCGGCCCCCATTATTCTTTCACTATAAAAAACCACCGGTCATGTTAGCGAGGACATCACTTTTTGCCACTTTAATCATTGTTGCTTTTTCATTTCCAACCCAGGTACAGGCACAGGTTCGCCACCGTTTGGGCTTCACGATAGGTAGCAACTACTCTTCCGTACAATCGGATCTGTTTACTACTGCCAATGGCCGCCTCAGCGCGCTGGTAGGCTGCAATTTTCAGTTTGATTTCAACGAAAATTTCTCCCTGACACAGGAAATTGCCTTCATGCAAAAAGGCGCTTCTGTGCGTACTGTCCGTTTTGTTCCGGAAGATGTTTCAGAAGAGCACACCTACAATTTCTACTACAATACATTCGAAGCCGGCGTTTTTGCCACTTTTTACCCCATGGGCGGCGCAATCGGCTTACAGGGCGGCGGCTTTTTCGGCACCAACTACCACAACCTGAACCGCAACAACCGCGATCTGTATGTGGGCGACTACAACAGCATCAACGACGCTACACGTGCGGTCGATCTTAATGAGGCTTTTGCAGGTATGGATTTCGGCCCAGCAGCAGGTATCAGCGTGGCAGCCGGTCGTTTTCAGGCCAATGCGCGCTACTACTACGGCATGAGCAACCTGTACAACAACCTCGACTTTGTGAAGCCGGGCCATCATATCCGTTCCAATTCGCTGCGCCTGTCGCTGACGTATTTTCTTCGTTAATTCAACGTCGGTTAACGTCGGCAGGGTTTTAAACCCTGCCGACGTTCATAAAAAGCCGCTGATACGCATCAGCGGCTTTTTCTATGGTGTAGGTTACCACTGGTTGTTCAATTAGCGGTTTTTCCAGCGCCTCCAGCACCAATTGCGCCAGTTGCTCAGGCGTGTCGGCACAGGCCGCCATCTCCGGCCCGATACCGACCGGTGTCGACACCAGCCGGCAGCCGTTTTGCGCGGCTTCGGCCAGCACAAACCCGAACGATTCATAATCAGATGTGTGGAGCAGTACACGCGCCGTTTGCATGCAGGCCAGCACTTCCGGCCGATCGAGGCCGCCCAGGAACTGAACCCGGTCTGACAGGCCATATGCAGTGGCCATTTGTTCGAGCCTTTTTCGGAGCGGGCCATCGCCAATGAGCGCGGCCCGAATGCCGGGCTTCCGGGTGTTCAAAATGGACAGGGTTTGCAACCATTTTTCCCAGTTTTTTACCGCTATCAGCGAACCGACGCCCAGTACATCCAGTGAGCGTTCGGCAGGAAGCAAGGCAGGCGTTTCAGTCGGGTCGATGCCCCAGGGAATCAGGTGCGGGATTTCATAACCTGTATTTTTGTAAAATTCGGCGGTATGAAAGGCGGAAAGGCCTATCAGGCGCTCGATGTGCCGGCTTTTCAAACGGCGCAAATACCGGTTGGAGGTGCGTGCATCCTGCCCCATGAGGGTTGTCCAGTGCGGAATTTTCCACTTCTCAGCAAGTTCGTCTCCTATCACCCAGGCCGGGCCGAGCCAGAAACTATGGATCACATCCGGTTTTTCCGTCTGAATGATCTGGCTGGCAAATCGACGCACGCGCGACCAGCTGCGCCAGCGAAGCCAGCGTCGGTTTTGTCCGTTGGCCGAAACAACCCGGGCGCCGTGCCATAGGGCTGGTTCGTCGCGAAATGGATATTCAAACGCCACGATTTGTATGTCGAATCCACGTGCCTGCATGGCACGCACGTACAACTGCAAGGGAGGGATGCAGGTAAAATCCTGTTCGAATGCGGCAAAACCGGGCGTCAGGATCAGCAGGCGCATCAGAGATTGTACTTCTCCAGTCGGCGGTACAGCGAAGCGCGGGTGAGTCCCAGTTCGGTGGCCGCTTCGGTGATATTGCCGTGGTATTTTTGTAAAGCCTTCATAATCAACTGCTTTTCCATGTCGTCAAGGTTCATGGTAGGCAGGTCAATGTCGCGGTCGCCGGAACCCGATTGTCGGAAGAAAAAGTCTTCGGGCTGTAGTTTTTCCCCTTTTGCCATGATCACGGCACGCTCTACGGCGTGTTGAAGTTCGCGCACGTTGCCGGGCCAGGCATAACGGTGCATTTCCTTGAGCAATGCGGCGCTGAGCCCCGTTACAGGGCGGTTGTATTTTTTGGAAAATTCTTTCAGGAAATGCAAGGCCAGCGGTTCGATATCGTCGATGCGGTCGCGCAGCGCCGGAATATGAATTTCAATGGTATTAATGCGGTACAACAAATCCTGCCGGAAAGTGCGGTTTTTGACGGCATCGAACAGGTTCTGGTTGGTAGCGGCAATCACACGTACATTGATCGGGCGCACGCGGTTGGAACCTACACGCGTGACGGTTCGGTTTTGCAGCACGGTGAGTAATTTGGCCTGCAAGCCGAGGGTCAGGTTGCTGATTTCATCCAGAAAAATGGTGCCGCCGTCGGCTGCTTCGAAACGGCCGGGGCGGTCATCGCGAGCATCGGTAAAAGCGCCTTTCACATGGCCGAACAGTTCGCTTTCGAACAGCGTTTCGGTGATGGCGCCCATATCCACTTTCACAAAATTGTCGAGCGCGCGTTTGCTTTTGGCATGAATGGCCTGGGCGATGAGGTCTTTACCGGTGCCGTTTTCGCCCAAAAGCAACACATTGGCATCGGTTTCTGCCACCCGCTGCACCGTTTCAAATACCTCTTCCATAGCCCGGCTCTGGAAAATGAGCGCAGGCATATCGCGCGCTTCAGCCAGGTTTTTACCCTGTTGCCGCGATTTTAACTGACTGGCTTCTTCCTGGCTGTTTTTGAGCCGCAGGGCCGAATGCAGGGTGGCGAGTAGTTTGTCGTTGTCCCAGGGTTTGAGCACAAAATCGGTCGCACCGTTTTTGATGGCTTTTACGGCCAGTTCCACATCACCGTATGCCGTGATGAGTACTACCACCGCTGTTGGGTCGATTTCCAGGATGCGGGCAAGCCAGTCGAACCCTTCCTGCCCGGTATTTTTGGCGCTTCGTCCGTAATTCATGTCGAGCATGATAACGGAATAACGTTTTTCCTTCAGCAATACGGGAATTTCCTCGGGATCGCGCGTGGTATCTACCTCTGCGAAATGCCGTTTGAGGAACAGTTTGCCGGCGCTGAGCACGCCCGGATTGTCGTCTACGATGAGGATGTTGGATTCGTTCATGTACATGGCTGGGAAAGTCGTAAGTCCTGAGTCCTAAGTCCGTAGATTACACCTATATACTCATGGCATTCCTTTGTGCATAGACTATGAGCATCCATGTGTAATCTACGGACTTAGGACTCAGGACTTAGGACTCAGGACTTACAACTACAAAGACAGTGCCTTCCGCTAACAGTCTGCAAATCAAGTATTTTTTTTTGAGATAGTGTTCATTTTCGGACACTTGCGTTCGCCAACGAACGCGGGAGACAGGATGTGATTCATTCTAATTTTTTGATTTTCAATTTTTTAGAAAACTGGCACGGGCTTGTTAACATCCTTGCATTATCATTCATCCTTACATTTTGCAGTTACTGTGGACAGACCCATCAAGAAAAAAAGATTTACACCCCAACGCATAGCACTAGGACTGGGTGCACTGGCTTTTATTGCTTTTGTAGCGCACCTGTTGTTTAATGGCAATCAGAGCAGCCTGAATGTTGACCGGGAAAAAATTACGGTTTCCAAGGTGTCGCGCGGCGTTTTCGATGAGTTTATCGTAGTTACCGGTGTAGTACAGCCGCTCAAAACCTACCAACTCGACGCTATTGAAGGCGGTTATGTATCGCAAAAACTGCTCGATGGCGGCGCAACGGTAAAACAGGGCGACCTGATTCTGAAACTGGAAAACCAGCGCCTCATGCTCGATTTTGTGAACCGGGAAACAGAGATGTACGACCTGATCAACAACCTGGAAAATACACGACTGCGCTTGCGTCAGGACAAATTTGCCCTGAAAAAGACACTTTCCGAACTCGATTTTCAGATTCGACAGGCCAAAGACGATTTTGACCGCAATGCCAGACTGTATGGCGATAAAGTGATCAGCGAACAGGAATACACACGTTTCAAAAACACCTATGAACGCCTGGTGCAGCAACGCGATATTGAAGTGGAAAACCAGAAGTTTCAGGAAGAAAACAGCATTACGCAGATCAAACAACTGGAAGGAACACTCGACCGCACCCGCCTCAACCTGAGCATGATGAAGAAAAACCTCGAAAATCTTTCCGTCAGAGCCCCGGTTTCCGGTTTGCTGTCGCGGGTGGATGTAGAAATCGGCGCCAGTATCACGGCCGGCCAAAACATCGGCCAGATCGACGATCTCAACGGATTTAAAATGCGAGTGGAAGTAGACGAGCACTATCTTTCGCGCATCTTCCCGGGACTGGAAGGGTCTTTTGAGTTCAATGGTGAAAATGTGGAACTCGTGGCCTCCAAAGTATACCCGGAAGTGAGCAACGGCCGCTTTCAGGTGGATATGACCTTCAAAAAAGCGCCTTCGGGTGTGCGTCGCGGACAATCGGCGCCCGTGCGGCTCCAACTGGGTAAACCCGCCGAAGCCACCTTGCTTGCCACCGGCGGTTTTTTCAGCGATACGGGCGGCAACTGGGTATACGTGGTAGATGCCTCCGGCTCCAGAGCAGAAAAACGGGATATTTCACTCGGCCGCAAAAACCCGCAGTTTTTTGAAGTGCTGAGCGGCTTGCAACCCGGAGAAGAAGTTATTACGAGTTCGTACGAGAATTTTGGCGATAAAGATGTGCTGAATTTGCAGAATTAGAGGGGTTGAAGGGTTGAGGGGTTGAGAGTTGAGGGGTTGAGATTGTAGCCCCTTGGCCTCACTGGTAGGAATGCATAACCTCTCAACCCCTCAACCCCTCAACCTCTCAACCCCTCAACCCCTCAACCTCTCAACCCCTCAACCCCTCAACCTTCTCAACCCCTCAACCCCTCAACCCTCCTCAACACTTATCAACCCACCTATCATGATAAAGACAAGCAACCTCCACAAATTATTCACGACCGACGAAGTGGAAACTACCGCCCTCAATGGCGTAAGCATTGAAATTCAACCCGGCGAATTTGTAGCCATGATGGGGCCTTCCGGTTGCGGCAAGTCCACATTGCTTAATATTCTCGGCTTGCTCGACAACCCCACGGAGGGCGAGTATCATTTTTTTGGCACGGAAGTCGGAAAAATGAACGAACGCAACCGAGCCAACCTGCGCAAAGGCAATATTGGCTTTGTGTTCCAGTCGTTCAACCTCATCGACGAACTGACGGTGTATGAAAACGTCGAATTACCCCTGCTCTACCTCAAAACGCCCGCTTCCGAGCGCAAAAAACTGGTAGAGGCCCAACTCGACCGCATGAACATCATGCACCGCCGCAACCACTTTCCACAGCAACTGTCGGGCGGTCAGCAGCAACGCGTAGCCATCGCGCGGGCCGTAGTAGCCAATCCGAAAGTCATCCTGGCCGACGAACCGACAGGTAACCTCGATTCCACCAACGGCCTCGAAGTGATGAACCTGCTCACCCAACTCAACCAGGGCGGCACCACCATCGTCATGGTAACGCACTCGCCACACGATGCCGGCTTCGCACACCGTATCATCAATTTGTTTGACGGGAAGGTGGTGACGGAGAATTTTCATGTGTAGAGGTGAGAAGTGAGAAGCGAGAGGTGAGAAGTGATTTTCAAAAACAGCCGCTTTTTTGCGGGGTACGCCTGTATTAACATCTGTTATTTAGCCGTTTTTATCCAACCTGCCTGCGCAAATCGGGCGGCTGTTTTTGGGAAAATTTAGGTTGAAAAGTGTTGATGGGTTGAGGAGTTGAGATTGTCACCCTTGGCCTCACTGGTAGGAATGCACAACTCTCAACCTCTCAACTCCTCAACCCATCCCTCATCAACCTTTATCAACCATATCAACCTCCCACCATGCTTGAACTCAAAAATATCGAACGATATTACCAAAATGGCGCCACCAAAACCTATGTGCTGCGCTATGTAAATGCCCATATTGCTGAAGGAGAGTTTGTCAGCATCATGGGGCCCAGCGGTTCGGGCAAAAGCACCCTGCTGCACATCCTTGGTATGCTCGACGAGCCCACAGAAGGGGAATACTGGTTTCTTGGCGAAGCCGTACACAAATTCAACGAACGCCGCCGCACCGAGCTGTATCAGCAGTACATCGGTTTTGTATTTCAAGCCTATCACCTGATCGACGACCTGACGGTGTACGAAAACCTTGAAACCCCCTTGCTTTATAAAAAAGTGCCCTCAGGCGAGCGAAAAAGCCGCATCGCCGATCTGCTCGACCGTTTTAATATGGTGGCAAAAAAAGACCTGTTTCCTGCCCAACTTTCCGGCGGACAGCAGCAACTTGTAGGTATTGCACGCGCCCTGATCGGAAACCCCAAACTCATTCTGGCCGACGAGCCTACTGGCAACCTGCAAAGCCAGCAGGCAAAGGAAATTATGGACGTTTTCAAAAAACTCAATGAAGAAGACGGCGTAACCATCGTGCAGGTAACCCACTCCGACGCCAATGCTCAATATGGCAAACGCATCCTGCACCTGATGGATGGGCGTGTGGAAAGCGAGGAGATTGTGAAGAAGTAAGAACAAGAGGCAAGGGGCAAAAAGCAAGAAGCAAAAGGCAAGGGACAAGAGGCAAGGGGCAAGAGGCAAGGGACAAGAGGCAAGGGGCAAGAAGCAAACGGGAAGGGGCAGAACCAGTCAATTGCACAAATCCATTTGTCAACCACTTTGCCCCTTGCCTTTTGCCCCTTGCCCCTTGCCTTTAGCCACTTTGCCACTTTGCCCCTTGCCCCTTGCCCCTTGCCCTTGCCTCTTGCCCCTTGCCTCTTGCCCCTTGCCTTTTAAAAAATTGCCTCTTTAAATATTATCCACTTACGCTACCATGTTCAACAACTATCTGCTCATTGCATTCCGCAATTTGCGGAAAAACAGCACTTATACACTGCTGAATATTTTAGGGCTCGGGCTGAGTATTGCCTGTTGCATTGTCATTTTTCTGATGCTGCAGTACCACCTCAGTTTTGATGCGTACCACAGCAGGGCGGATCGCACCGTACGGGTTGTTACCGACGTGCATATGGAAAGCATCACACCTTTCCGGGGCGCGCCCAATCCGATGTCGAAAGCCCTGCGAACGGAATTTTCATTTTTGGAAAATGTGGCGATGTATGCTACCCGTGCGGAGGCTCTGATCAGTGTGCCGGGCACTTCAGGTATTCCCGACAAGTACAAGGAAGAGGACAAATTTGCTTTTGTAGAACCTGAATTGTTTGGTATTCTGGATCTTCCGCTGTTGCAGGGCGACGCCAAGGCACTTGCGGAACCCAATACAGCGCTCATTACCGAAAATCTGGCCCGCAAATACTATGGAACGATTGATGCGGTGGGGAAAACGTTTCGATACGACAACAAGGTGGATTTTCGAGTGGCAGGTATCCTGCGCAATTTGCCCGTCAATACGGATTACAACAGCGAAATTCTGGCTTCCTGGGCTACGCGCGCTTCCATGTCGGAGTACAGCCCGTTCATGGATAACTGGGGCGGCATGAATGGCGGCACTTATTGCCTGGCAACCTTTCGCGAAGGGCACCGGCAGTCGGAACTGGAGGCTGCCATACCCGAATTCAGGAAAAAATACCGGCATCCGGAAAGTGAAATGCTGTTTTTATACAAGCCTTTGCCGCTTACCAGCATCCACCTCAATAACGATTACAACACCGGTATGATGAAGAAAAGTTACCTGTGGGCGCTGGCCCTGATCGGGTTTTTTCTGTTGATCACGGCCTGTGTCAATTTTATCAATATGGCTACCGCGCAAGCGCTCAAACGCGCCAGAGAAGTGGGCGTGCGGAAATCGCTGGGCAGCACGCAGGGGCAATTGTTTTGGCAGTTTATTTTTGAAACTGCCCTGATCGTAGTGGCGGCTGTCGTGATTGGATGGGTAATGGCACGGATTTTCCTTCCCTATCTGAATACCTGGACCAAGGATCAGGTTGAATGGACGGGCACGGATTTGAAGATGTTGATAGCGTTTTTACTGGCTTTGAGTGTGGTCATCATTTTCCTGGCCGGCGCCTATCCCGGGTTGGTGCAGGCGCGTTTCAAGCCGGCGGTTTCGTTGCGCGGCCTGGCAGAAACCAAACCTGCAGGCGGCTTTTCCCTACGACGTATGCTGGTAACCACACAATTCACCATTTCCCAGATTCTCATCATCGGAGCAGCGGTGGTGACTGCCCAGATCGAGTTTGCGCGCAATGCCGACTGGGGTTATCGCCCGGGTGTGGTGTTCACGGTGCCGGTGCCCGATACCGATCATATGAAATCCCTGAAACAAGAGATCGCCTCCATTGCAGGGGTAAAAAACGTGTCGTTGTGCTACCAGCCGCCGGCCTCCAGTTCCAACAACCAAAACGGCGTGCAATTTGAAAACCGAAGTGCAGGCGAGCCATGGGCAGTTAATTTCAAACCTGCCGATGCCGATTACCTCGAAACCTTTGGTCTGCAACTCGTAGCCGGCCGAAACGTGATGCCCTGCGATACGGTTCGGGAATACGTTGTAAATGAAACCTTTGTAAAAAAACTCAACCTCGCTGGCCCGCCAGAAATTCTCAACCGCTCTGTCAATATCGATGGAATAAAAGGGACAATTGTGGGCGTGGTGCGCGATTACCACAACTGGGAATTGTCGCAGGATATTTCGGCCATCGCTTTTTCCACCCGTTCATCCTCTTATTCCAACTGCGCCATCGAACTGATGCCAGGCAATCCGGCGCCGGTGATGGAGCAGATCAAACAGGTATGGGAGCGCAATTACCCTGAGTACTACTACGAACATACGTTTATGGATGAACGCATGGCGCAGTTCCTCGAATCGGAAAGCATCATCATGAACCTGATTCGCATTTTTGCCGGCATCGCCATCTTCATCGGCTGCCTGGGCTTGTACGGACTGGCTTCGTTTATGATTTTGCGTAAAACCAGGGAAATCGGTATTCGGAAAACACTCGGCGCCAGTGTACCCGGAATTCTGTGGCTGTTCGGACGCGAATATATTCGCCTGATTCTGGTGGCTTTTGTTATCGCTACGCCGATGGCATGGTGGGCCATGAACGCCTGGTTGCAAGAATATGCCTATCGAACAACATTAGGTCCCGGCATCTTCGCTTTTGCGCTGGCCATGACATTTGTAGTGGCGTTATTGACGGTGGGTATTCAGAGTGCGCAGGCGGCGCTGGCGAATCCGGTGAAGAGCCTGAATAGAGAGTGAGAGATGTGAGAGGGTGAGAGCGTGAGAGATGTGAGAGCGTGAGAGTACGTAGAGTTGACCGCTTCGCCACAAAAATTGAAATTAAAAGAGCGAAGCGGTCAACTCTACGTACTCTCACCCTCTCACATCTCTCACGCTCTCACTCTCTCACTTCTCTCACTCTCTCACTTCTCTCACGCTCTCACTTCTCTCACGCTCTATACGATCTCTCCATTCGCCATGATCTCCATAAACCGCGTTTTCGAGGTCGTAGGATCAAAATGGCTGCCGCCTTCCGAGGATGTGCCTTCCCCGATGGTGATTTCGTATTCTTCGTCGATGTGGGCTACCGAGCGAAAAACGCGGTTGTCGATCACATTGGTTTGGGCAATGACCTTGCAATCAATCAGTTCCCCTTTCATGGTGAAAGTAGCCAGGTAATATTCGTAGTTGAGCAGGGTGGCTTTCCACCATACCAGCGCGATAAACTGTTCCGTGTCTTCGATGGCGAAACAGGGCACGTATTCGGTGAATTCATCGAGCACGGCAGCGCTGGATTCAGCCGGCAGGATAAACTGTTCAATCATGGCGTCCGGCAGCGGTTCATTTTCGACGCCAAACGTATGGTGCGTGTCTTCGCCCAGCGTGACGGGCATGGGCACAGGAGGAAATTTTGCTACAAAATCAGGGAAAATAAATCGTTGCATGTGTCGTCATTGAATCTGCAAAGGTCGTTGTTTGCAGATAAAATTAAAACGCAACAAACAGATGGAATGGGTTTGGGTTCATAAAAGGTCATTCGTGCCTGAAAAGAATTGAACGGAGGCACTCTTATGGTTGCCCATTTCCCAAAAAAGATTCAAAATCATTCAATTGTGCCATCTTCAATACCCGAGGAATTTTTGCCTGCCCGTTTAGTTTTCCACGTTGTTCGAGCCATTTCAGGAATACTTCATTGGACAGCAGTCGCACACGCACTTCCTGCAAGGCATATTTCCGCTCGGTAGCATAGTCGTCGTTTAAAACACACAATTCCTGATCGACGGCCTGTGCAAATGCCTGTGGCGTAATACCCTGATTTTCAAGGGACACATACCATTGGTGCGCCCATTTGCTGCCCAATGGCACGCCTGCAACTGTAAATTCGCGCACGCCTGCATTCAAACGTGCATTGGCTCGCCGCACGGCCTCGTTCAGGTTGTCGATAGACAAGTGTTCGCCGCACACCGTCAGGTATTGTTTGGTGCGACCGGTAAGTTGCACCTGGCAACGCTCTGTATCCGTAAATCGCAGGGTGTCGCCGAGCAAGTAGCGCCAGGCGCCAGCGCTGGTGCTGATCAGCAGCGCATAATTTTCATGAGGTTGTACTTCATCAAGGGTAAGTGCAACAGGCTGGGCGCTGCGCAGGTCGCCGTTTTCGTCAAAATTTTCATCGTTAAACGGGACAAATTCATAAAAAACACCACAATCGGTGAGCAATTGCATGGTATTCCGCCCCGGCTGGTTTTGAAAAGCAAAAAAGCCTTCCGAGGCCATATAGGAATTGATGTATTGCACCTGCTTGCCCAGCAATTGCTCGAAATTGGCTTGATAAGGTTCGAAAAACACCCCACCGTGCACCAATACCGAGAAATCGGGCCATATTTCATGGATGTTTTGCAAACGGTGTTTTTCCAGAATACGCTCCAGAATTAGTTGCAACCACATCGGATTGCTCACGGCAAATCCGATATCCCAACCCGGCGCCTCCGTTGCGATGCGTTCGATGCGTTCGCTCCAGTCTGGCAAGTCGGTAATCAGTCGACCGGGCCGGTAATACGGTTCGAGCCACAAGGGGCGATTCAGCCCCAGAATACCGCTCAAATCACCCGTCCAGTGCTGCCCTTCCCTTGCAGGGCGCGTACACGAGCCCACCATCAGCATTTGTTTGGTGTACTGCCGGTTAGGTATTCCAAAGCGTCGCATATTGAAAAAAAGCCGCCGAGAGCCACGTTTCATCCCGCGTATCATGTCCTCCGTCAGGGGCAGGTATTTGGTAGCCGACTGACTCGTACCGCTCGACAGTGCGAAATAGGGCACCTGTCCCGGCCAGCAGATGTCGGGCATATCGTGCAAATGCGCCTGCGACCACCATCGGTCGTACATACCCTGGTAGTCAGTGGCCGGCGCCTGCCGACGAAAAGCCGAGTACATATCGGGTGCATACAGCGCCTCCTGAAAACCGTAAAAACGCCCGTAAGCAGTATTTCGGGCTTTATTCAGCAGGCGAAAAAGTTGAACGTGTTGTTGCTCCACCAGGCTGAGGCGTTTTCGCTCGGCAATGGCGCCGAGGCGTGTGCCCTGGCGAATCAGGCTTCCGATAATGGACATGGTGCTGTGTTTTTGGCTACCTGGCTAAAAAACACAAATGTCAAACGACCGCATCCGAAGCGTGGAAAGTGTGCGTTAAGGATGGGTGAAGTTTTGGTAAAGAAAGGGCAAGGGGCAAGGGGCAAGGGGCAAGAGGCAAAGGGCAAGGGGCAAAAGGCAAGAAGCAAGAGGCAAAGGGGCAAGATGCAAGACGCAAAAAGCAAAAGGCAAATTCTATCTGTAAAATTGCCCCTTGCTTTTTTGCCTCTTGCCCCTTGCCTTTTGCCCCTTGCTTCTTGCCCTTTGCCCCTTGCCCTTTGCCTCTTGCCCCTTGCCCTTTGCCTTTTGCCCTTTGCCCCTTGCCCTTTGCCCTCATCCATACAATCCCGCCGCTTCTTCCAGCACCGCACTGATTTTTTTCACCAGAATACGCGGGCTCAAGACCTTCACTTTGGGCCCAAATCCCAGGATTTCGCGTTCCAGTTCGAAATTGAGCACCACTTCGATTTGAATGATGATCTCCTGTTCCGATTCTTTCAACACGGTTTGAGAGGCGTGCAGGGGCTTGGTGAGCAAATAAGGAATGGTGTCGCGTCGTACGCTGAGCACTACCTTCGCGGGGTTGTCTTTTTCGGATTTGGTAACGCCGATCACATTGTCGAAATAGTGATTGAAATCGACTTCTTTGTATGTATAATACGTTTCTTTCAACAACTCTTCCAGCCCTTCGATGCGGTCGAGCGCCAGCGTAACCAGGTGGCGCTGGGCTTTGTTGCGGCAAATCACAAACCAGCGATTGCGGTATTCTTTCAACAAATAAGGGTAATAAACGCCTTGTTTGGTACTTCTGGCACGGAAAGATCGGTAGTCGATCAGCACCGCCCGGCGGGCAGCAATGGCTTTGTACAGTGGATCGATCCAGTTCAGTCCTTTCAGCAAGGGGTTCGATTCGAACTGGATGATGTCGGGACCGTGGGTGCGGCTGCGCTGGAGTTCGTTTTCCAGTTTGGCGATCATCTCGCTCATTTCCCCAAAATGGTTAAACCCGTTCAGGTGTTTGAGGATGCCTACCACTTCGTTCATTTTTTGCAGGTCGGCCGAGGTCAGTTTGGACTGGGTAATACTGAATGTGGGGTCTTCGTAGGTGTAGTATTTTCGCTCCTGCACCACGATCGGGGCGCTGTACAACTTGTCACTGCGCATGGTTTGCAGGTCGAGTTGGAGGGTGCGTTTGCTTACCCCGTCGCGAATACCTTCGTATTCATACAAGGCTTCGGATACCTTGTCGATCAGGTTTTCGAGCGTCCAGCGACGCCCGCGGTTGCGCAGGCATTCATCGATGGTTTTGTAGCGAATGAGGGCGAGTTTGTTTAATGCCATGGCAGGGTTGCGGCGAATTTATTTGGAACTTAATACCGGATGAAGCGGTTAGTCGGGTGCTGTTTGATTTTTTTGAAATCGCACAAAAGTATTTATCTGCGCAATCTATTTGCGTAATAAACCATTTGGTGTTTTTTTCAAAAAAAATAAAAAAATATTTCAATTGAAAATCAATTGTTTAGAAACAATTTTGAAAAATTTTATGATAAAAATTTTACTGCGCAATTCTATTGCGTAGTACGGTGTTCACCTTTGCTTTGTCAAAAAGAAAACACAACTATAAAATGAAACGCACTACCCAGACACCGATCCCCATCACCGGAAAAGACCTGCTGACGCTGGGCTTCAGCGAAGGGAAAACCATCGGTCTGGCCCTCGAAATAATCGCAGGTCCGCTGGCCACTGAAACCAAACAACGCACCCTGACCCTGCTCAAACGCGTTCGGAAAAATCCCGAATCGTACCTCGACGACGCAGCACTGGCTCCGCTGGCCGCCGCCCTGATCGAAGCCGCGCAGGCACAGGTAGATACCACTATTCCATTGAAAGAAACCACTGATTCATACGCCGTTTTCGGAAAAGATCAGATCGAAGAAGGCGCCCTCAACCAGATGAACATAGCCATGAAACTTCCGGTAACGATCGCCGGGGCCCTGATGCCGGATGCGCATCAGGGCTACGGACTGCCGATCGGCGGGGTGCTGGCTACCAAAAATGCCGTCATTCCGTATGGCGTCGGCGTCGACATCGGTTGCCGTATGGCGTTGTCCGTGTTCGATATTCCCGAAAAACACTTCTTCGACCACCGGTCGACCTACAAGCGCGAACTGATTGCCCATACGGCTTTCGGCGCCGGAAACGGTTTCCGCGGCCAGGATCGCGCCTACCACCAGGTGCTCGATCGCAAGGAATTCGAGATGAACGGCCTGCTGCGCGGTCTGAAAGACAAGGCTTTTGCCCAATTGGGCTCTTCCGGCGGCGGTAACCACTTTGTAGAATGGGGCATTATCGATTTTGAAGAAAAAGACGAGGCGCTGGGCGTGGAAAAAGGCCGTTACCTCGCACTCCTGACGCATTCAGGTTCGCGTGGACTCGGCGCTACACTTGCCGGACACTACACCCGCATCGCCAAAGACTTGTGCAAATTGCCGCAACATGCTGCCAACCTGGCTTACCTCGACCTCGACAGCGAGGCCGGGCAGGAGTACTGGCTGGCCATGAACCTCGCCGGCGATTATGCCTCGGCCTGCCACGAGGTGATCCATCGCCGGCTGACCAAGGCCATCGGCGCCAAGGTGCTGGCCAGCGTGGAAAACCACCACAATTTCGCCTGGAAGGAAACCCTGAACGGCGAAGAGGTGGTCGTGCACCGCAAAGGCGCTACGCCGGCCGGGAAAGGGGTGATGGGCATCATTCCGGGTTCCATGACCGCACCGGGGTTTCTGGTGCGCGGAAAAGGAGAGGTTTCCTCGATCCACTCCGCTTCACATGGCGCCGGGCGTCAGATGAGCCGCACCCAGGCCATCAAAAACGTATCGAAAAACGAACTGCGCACCCTCCTGCAGGATATGGGCGTCACGCTGATCGGTGGGGGCCTCGACGAAGCGCCGATGGCCTACAAAAACATTCACCAGGTCATGGCTTCCCAGCAGGAACTGGTAGATACCGTTGCCCGCTTTACCCCGAAAATGGTGAGAATGGCGGATGATGGAAGCAGAGAAGATTAACAGAGCGTGAGAGCGTGAGAGATGTGAGAGATGTGAGAGAGTGAGAGATGTGAGAGTACGTAGAGTTGACCGCTTCGCTCTTTTAATTTAATTTTTATGGCAAAGCGGTCAACTCTACGTACTCTCACATCTCTCACATCTCTCACGCTCTCACCCTCTCACATCTCTCACACTCTCTCACATCTAAGAAATATGCTCCGAACCCTCCCAACCCTCGTCGGGCGCATCTCCTCGCGCCGTTGTGTGGGCCGCGTGCGGTACCATATTCAGGTTGCAGGCAGTAGGTGTCATATACAGTGTGTGTCGCGGGTTCGACTCCCGCCTTCCCTCGAGGATGTAGCTAAGTGGTATAGCAACACTTTTGTGATTGCAGGTTCGAATCCTGCCCGGCGCGTTGTCGGTAGCATAATGGTTAATGCACTGGACTTTTAATCCACCACCATCAAAAGAAGGGTAACTTTTAAAAATAGCCCGCGAACGCGTCGGTTGCACCCTGCTGTACGACAGCAGTCGGCGAACAACTTGCAGGTTTCGACCGCTACCGACACAGCATGTAAACGGAAGGGAAAGCCCCGGCTGGAACCATGCCACTCCAGGTGTATGCCTGAAGCGGTACGGCCTATGCCATACTTTTCTGAAAGATACCTGCCCTGCCGGATGCCAGGGAAACCTCCGTTTTCTGCCGACGGGTGCAATTTGACGCGTTCTTTTTTTGTATAAATATTTTATTAAATACTGATAATCAACGCATTATCATAAAACTCCGACATCATGAAATTCTTCACCGTCCCCGTCAACCAGGTAGCGCTGGTTTTCAAACAACAACAACTGGCACAGGTGCTCACCGCCGGCAGTTATTGGGTAGGCTTCGGTAAAACGGTCGAATTGTACGACATGTCTTCGCCGTTTTTGCCGGGACAGGAACTGAACGTGTTGCTTCAACATGCCGACCTGGCTGCCCTGCTCGATGTGGTGGAACTGGCCGACAATGAAATTGCGCTGCTCTACCGCGACGGTAATTTCCGGCAAGTGCTCAGCGCCGGCAAGTTTGCGTTCTGGAAAGGCGCTACCGTGTACAGCGTGGTGAAAGCCGACCTGCGCAGCCTGTATATCGATGCGTACATCGACAAAAACCTGCTCGAAAAAGGTGCGCTCAACCCCTATGTACGCTTGTATCGCATCGAGGCATTCGAACAGGGTATCCTGTTTGTCAACGGCGAAATGGTGCAAAAACTGTCCACTGGTTCACATTATTTCTGGAAAAACGCCGACATCGTGACGGTGGTAAAAACCGATCTGCGGCAGATCACCGTCGACCTGCTCGGCCAGGAAGTGCTCACGAAGGATAAAGCGCAGTTGCGTATCAACATCACCGTGCAATACCGCGTGGCGGACATCGTGAAAGCGCTGGTCGACAACAAGGATTTTGAGCGCCAGTTCTACACGCAAATGCAAATGGCCTTGCGGGAAATCGTCGGTAAACAAACCTTCGACGAACTCATGGACAACAAAGACCGCATAGCCGAACAGGCGCTGGCAGGCGCTACCGAAAAAGCCGCGCAACTGGGCGTGGAACTCGTCGACTTCGGGGTGAAAGACATCATCCTGCCCGGCGACATCCGCGAGATCATGAACCAGGTGCTCGTGGCCGAAAAACGCGCACAAGCCAACGTCATCACCCGGCGCGAGGAAACAGCCTCCACCCGCAGCCTGATGAACACTGCCAAACTGATGGAGGAAAACGCCATGCTGTTCAAACTAAAAGAGATGGAATACGTGGAAAAAATCGCCGAAAAAATCAACTCCATCACCGTTTCCGGCGGAAGCCAGGTGGTCGATCAGTTGAAACAGTTGTTCGTAAAATGAGGAAGTGTGGAAAGAACGCCAAAACACCCGGGGATTTGTCGCGCAGGCGGCAAATCCCTTTTCATTTCACAATGAGTTCTAAAAGATGCCTTACAAGTTCCAAACAAAGCGTTACCCGCTGTTTTCCACTCGTATACAGGTCGCTTTCAGCGCGAAATTTTGATTTTGAGAAGCCGCGCATCAAACAGGAAGGCGTCTGAACTATGTCTAAGTTATACTCTTTTGCACTTGTAATCCTTGTTTCCATTTCCGTTTCCACACACCTTTCAGCACAATGCAGCCCTTCCGCACCAGCCGAAGGCTCCTGCTCGGGCGGCAATGGCGCTGCCACCGACGGCGCCAATATCAACAACAACCAGACCTACTGGTACAGCAGCACCGGCACATTCCAGAACGGCGTGAACCTCAACAGCGGCGGTACGCTACGCGTATGTGGCAACCTGACGCTCAATCAAATCAACCTCAACGGTGGCACCATCATCGTCACTTCTGGCGCTACCCTGACCATCAACGGCGGCGGTACGCTCAACCTGAACAACAACGTGATGATCGCCAACTATGGCACCCTGAATATCAACCGGGACGTATTGTTTCAAAACAACGGAAATACGATCGTCAATGCCACTATTTCATCCGTCATTAATATGCCCAACTACAAAATGACGGTTTCCGGTCCCAATACCTCCAGCGGAAATATCTTCATCAACAAAGGCACGATCAACCTCCATACCCTGGAAGTGACGGCCAACAGCAATGGCGTTTGCCTTGGCAACCAGTCGGTGATCGACACGAAATATTACATCAATTCGAAGGACAATGCCATTACTGTGGAGCCCGGCGCCGTGGCGGTTCTGCGTTTTACCCAAAACGGCCAGAACAACGCGGCGCTCACTTCTCATTCCGGTCTGCACGTGTGCAAAGCACCCGGCGCAACGTTTACCGGCACCAACACGGGTTCGGCTACCATTTATGACAACTGCACATCGGCGGCTGTGGCGCTGCCCGTCACCCTCACCGATTTTCAGGTAAAAACCACCGGCGCTGCCGTTCAGGTATCCTGGGAAACGGAACAGGAAGCCGACAACCACTACTTTATCGTAGAGCATAGCACCGACGGTATTCATTTTGAAACCGGAAGTGCAAAAGTGGACAGCAAAGGAAAAAGCGGCGGCAAGTATTCCTGGCTGGATGCCGCACCCGCGCCTGGAAAAAACTACTATCGTTTGTTACAAGTCGATGTCGACGGCGCCTCGCAGTACCTCGGTATTCGTGCTGCCACCGTTGCAGGAAGTGTTTTGTCGGCACAGGTGTATCCCAATCCGGCCGACGAGCGCGTGGTGGTATCTCTCCCACAAGACAATGAAAATCAGTTCATTGTAACCCTCCTGGACATAAACGGCAAACAGGTGCTGCGCAATACCGTTGCACCCGGCACCGCAGCGCTCGAACTCGATTTATCGCACCTGCCTTCCGGACCGTATTACGTGATGATTGCAGGCGAACGTTCGGTGCAGAGCATTAAGGTGGTGAAGAGATAGTTTGGTTGGTTTTTGTTATTAAGTTATTGGTTATTAAGTTATTGGTTATTAAGTTATTGGTTATTAAGTTATTAGGGGTGGGTAAGGGTTTTTGAGTTCATTCATCTTGGCATCCCTATTCAAGAAGCCAGGATGAATGAACTCAAAAACCCTTACCCACCCCTAATAACTTAATAACCAATAACTTAATAACAAAAAGGCAGGCCGGACATTTCGCCCAACCCGCCAATAACCCTAAAAAACCAAATGAAAAGATTTTTCAGACGTCTGTCTATATTTTAATTGCGGGCAAACTTGAGTATGTCGGTATCGCCGTTGCCGCCGCTGGTGTGTTCGAAGTGCATGAAGGTGTCGGTCATTTGAATAATGCGCCAGTCTTCTTCTATTTCCGACAATGCGCTGGGTACAGCGCCATTGAAATCGATCAGAAATTTATTCGCGCTGTCGTCGAAGCCTGTACCCCAGGTGCCGTTCCAGGTTTGGCTGCCGTTGGTAGCGCTCATGCTGCCGTTGGCGCCGAATTCGAAGGTGTAGGCCGCGTAATTGCCCGTTTCATCTTTTTTATCAAAGAAATAGGTTACTTTCCAGGTGCCGGCACCTGGCGTCTGGCCATTGCCATTGGGGCCCGAATTGCCATTGCTGTTGTCGTCGCAGGCGGTGGCGCTCAGAATAGAGAAAAGAGAAATCAGGACGGGCAAGAATTTGAAGTTTGACATATCAGTATGCTGCTTTCGTGAACGATTGATGTGACAAAAGAACCCTGCCCGCTTTTCGGTGCCAAAAACAACTGACCCAGGCAGGCAATGAATGCACTGAACGGGAATTATTGGCTACCGGAATTTATCCGCCCGCCTGCGTTTCTTCGTATATGGGTAAACTGAAAACAATTCAATGACACCCTTATGAAAACAGTATTCATGACCGGCGGCACCGGTTACCTCGGTTCGAGGCTTGCCCAACAACTGCTCAAACGCGGGCATCAGGTTATCCTGTTTGTGCGACCCGAATCTGCGCACAAGGCCCCGGCAGACGCCATCGTTGCCACCGGCAACCTGTTCGACCCTGTGGCCATGTGCCCCTTTATCCCTGAAAACAGCGTGTTCGTGCAACTGCTCGGCGTTCCGCACCCCTCGCCGCGCAAACGCGACCTGTTTTACAAAATCGACCTGGAATCGGTAAAAGCCTCCGCTTTAGCCGCCCGACTGGCGGGCGCAGGGCATTTTGTGTACGTAAGCGTGACACAGGAACCTACCCGCATCATGCACGACTACCAGCAGGTGCGGGCGCAAGGCGAAGGCTACATCCGCCAAACGGGCCTGATGCACACCTTCATTCGTCCCTGGTACGTGCTGGGGCCGGGGCACTGGTGGCCGCTGCTGCTATGGCCTTTGTACAAAATACTGGGATGGCTGCCCGCCTCGCGCCGCAAAGCGCGTGCGCTGGGCCTGGTTAGTCTACGGCACATGCTAAACGCATTGCTGCTGGCCGTAGAACAACCCGAACAACTGCCCGAGGTGCTGGAAGTGCCTGATATCCGCAAATTTGGCGGTCGGAAGGCTGAGGCACAGGTGGTGGTGGTTCCATCGGGTGTGTAGATTTGACAACTTTTTGAAAGTTGTCAAATCTTAAAACCGATGCATCGTCTGAAACCCAGATTTGACAACTTTCAAAAAGTTGTCAAATCTCCAAAAAGTCCCTTACGGCCCGCACCACCGACGAATGCTGCATGCGGTGGCCGTGTTCCTGCGTTTCGATATACGCTGCGCCCCAGCGTTCAGCCAGCAGTCGACCTTCTTCCACGGGCGCCACATCGTCGTGTTCGTCGTGCATCACAAGGCCTTGTACGTCGCTGAGCAGGGTGATTTTTTGCGCGACGGAATATTCGTGTATCGGAATGCCGCCCTGCCGTTCTATTTCATGAAACACGCGCTGGATCACGGTTTCATTGGCGCCGATGTACCCGCTGAAATCGCGGATGACGCGTTCTGTTTCTGCAAAGGCAGCCAACAGCACCATTTTTTCGGGTCGGGGGCCGCCCAGCAGTGCAGCGCTCATCACGGCCGCGCCACCGCCGAGTGAATGCCCTACCACGGCGTAGAAATGGCCTTTTTCTTCGAGGAATTGTTTGACAACCTTGCTGAATAGCAGCACATTGAGCCGATCGCCGCCGGAAAGTCCGCTGCGTGGCGCATCGAACGCCCACACCTGAAACCCTTTTTTCCGCAAGGCTTTGATGTATTGTCGCCAGCGCGCTGAGTTGGATTCCCAGCCATGCAGAAACAGCACTTGACGGCCATTGCCCTCCCCGGTCGGCTCCCAGCGATAGGTGCTGATGGGCATTCCTTCAGCCTGCCACATCGGCTGCTGCGCTGCCAGCAGGAAATTTTTATCCTGCACATCCATCGGCTTTCGGCGCGGACTGCAAAACAGCCGAAACGTGAGCCGCCCTGCCATCGCCGGCGACATGCGCGACAAGGCATTGAGGCTCCGGCCAAGGTTGCGGAGTTTGCGAAGGGTGGAGGGGGAGAAATGCCGCATAGCGTAATTGGGTTATTAAGTTATTGGTTATTAAGTTATTGGGGAGGGGTAAGGGTTTATTTCTTCATTTGATTTGGCTTCTTCAATATGGATACCAAGATGTATGTACTAACAAACCCTTACCCCTCCCCAATAACTTAATAACCAATAACTTAATAACTCAACAACCAATAACTTTAACGGATTTTCCTCAACACCTCCGGCAACTGCCTCAACGCCGCCAGTTCCTTGTATTTCTCTCGAATTTCCTCGGCAGGAGCGCCGAAATAGGTTTTTCCGCCTTCTAATGATTTGGATACGCCGGAAGTGGCCAGTACGATCGCGCCTTTGCCGATGGTGATGGCCTGCGCCACGCCCACTTGTCCATACAGCACCACATTGTCTTCGATGATCGTTTTGCCGCCGATACCCACTTGGGCGGCGAACAGGCAGTTTTTGCCCACCACTACCCCGTGGCCGATGTGAATCTGGCAGTCGAGTTTGCTGCCTTCGCCTATGATGGTGTCGCCGCTCACGCCCTTGTTGATGGTGCAGCCGGCGCCGATGTCGACGCGGTCATGGAGCAGCACGCGGCCGCCGGAACGCCATTTCTGAAATGAGCCGTCGGGTTGTTTTTTGTAGTAAAATGCGTCGGAACCGATGATGCTGTTGGGGCCGATGCTCACATAATCGCCGATGAGGGTGTATTCGCCGATGTAGGTGTTGGCCTGAATATGGCAGTAGGCTCCAATTTTTACATTGGCGGCAATCACCACGCCAGGTTCGAGAATGGCCGTGGGGTGGATGTCGGCCCGTGGGCTGATGGGCTCGGTCAGCGGCTCAAAAGGGCGGTATTCACGCACCAGCGAATCGTAGGCTTCGAAAGGCTGCGGCACCACGAGGATCACTTTGCCGGGCGGGCATTCTACGGCTTCGTTGAGCAGGATGACCGTGGCGGGGCTGGACAGCGTTTTTTCAAAATATTTTTTGACGTCGGAAAAGGCGATGTCTCCGGGCTCCACCTTGTGGATTTCGTTGATGCCGGTGGCCGACAAAGTGGCATCGCCGATCACCTGCGCCTGAAAACGGGTCGCCAGTTCGCTGACGGGAATGGGCTGTGGAAATTTCATATTGGAATGGTGTAATGGTTAGAGCCGCAAAAGTAGAGGTGAGAAGTGAGAAGTGAGAGGTGAGAGGTAAGAATTTGTGAGTATGATACCACTCAGCCCTCTCTTGCCTCTCACCTCTCACTTCTCACCTCTTACTTCTCACTTCTAAATTTACGTACATTTACCGCAAAACCAGTCTTTTATGAAACAACACACTCAATTCCCTGTTTTTGCGCTTTTTTTGGGTATTTTTTTGCTGTCACAAAATGTATATGGACAGCGGCCGCCGGCTGCGCCGGTGGCAGAGATGCGTGGCGCGTGGATTGCCACCAGTTTTAACATCGACTGGCCATCAAAACCCGGCTTGTCGATCGATCGACAGAAAGTAGAGTTCGACAGCCTGCTCGATGTGTTGAAGGCCATGAATATGAATGCGGTATTTGTACAGGTGCGGCCTTCAGGCGATGCCATGTATCGCTCGCCCAACGTGCCCTGGAGCAAATTCCTGATGGGCCAGCAAGGCGTTGCCCCCCCGGATTCCACCTACGATCCGATGCAATACATGATAGAAGCGGCGCACAGGCGCAGGATGGAGTTTCATGCATGGCTGAACCCGTACCGCGCCACGCTCGACCTGGATACGGCTGCTTTGTCGCCCCTGCACCCGCTGCGTTCGTTGCCCGACAACCGCAAAGCGCAGTGGTTTTTCCGTTATGGCCGGCGTTATTATTTTAACCCCGCCAACCCCTCTGTTCAGCAATATCTGGTGAATGTGGTGAAAGACATCGTGCTGCGCTACGATGTGGATGGCATCCATTTCGACGACTATTTCTATCCATACAAAGAGGCAGGTGAAACACTGAACGACTACAATGAATTTGCTTCTGACCCGCGCGGCTTTTCTACCATTGAAGACTGGCGCCGCGACAATGTCAGCCGACTGGTTTCGGCGGTGTCTGCCAATATCCACAAACTCAAACCTTATGTGCGTTTCGGGATCGGGCCTTTCGGGGTATGGCGCAACCGCGATCAGGATCCGGTGATGGGTTCGGATACCCGCGCAGGCGTTACCTGCTATGACGATTTGTATGCCGACGTGTTGCTATGGCTGAAAAACGGCTGGATCGATTATGTGGCGCCTCAACTGTACTGGAGCATCGGTTTTGTGCCCGCCGATTATGAGAAACTCGTAGACTGGTGGAGCAAAAACACCTATGGAAAGCAGTTGTACATCGGCCATGCAGCCTATAAAATCAACAACGCCCCCAACGATGTGAACTGGACACGCCCCGATGAGATCAAACGCCAGATTCAAATGAATCGCAGCAATCCGAACGTCAGCGGCAGCATCTTTTTTTCCACCAAACCACTGCTCAGGAATCCGCTGGGCGTGCAGGATTCCCTGATCAACGACCTGTTTAAAACGCAGGCGCTGGTGCCGCCTGTGGCCAGTTTGTCGAAAATGCCGCCCGCTACCCCGCAGATATGCCGCATAGAAGGTTCGCCGAGTTCGGTGCGCCTGGCCTGGAATATCTGCGATGTGATCGCTGCCGAACAAATGCCTTATTACTTTGCTATCTACCGCTTTCAGGGGGAGGCGGTGGGTGACTTTCGCAATCCGCGTAACCTGCTCGCTACGACAGCATTTAATGCAGATGCTGACAAATGGACCTACGAGGATCAGACGGCGGTAGAAGGCGAATATTACACGTATGTTGTCATGGCGTTCAACCGCCCGAATGTGCAGAGTTACAGCAGCGCCCCTGTTTTTGTGAAAAAAACGGCAAGTACGGCAAAACGGAAGAAGAAGATATTTGGGTACCTTTTTTAGAGGGATGAGTTATGAGTTATGAGTTATGAGTTATACTCACGTTGCTATCGGTTACTCTAAAGAAGATACCGATAGCAACGTGAGTATAACTCATAACTCATAACTCATAACTCTAAAAACCTATTTTTTCTTAAACTTGTCCCACACGCCCCAGTCCTTCACCTTATTGCGCTCGCGTTTGGCGATAATATAACGTACCGACAGCGAGGCGCCGGTCCAGTCGAAAGGTTTTACTTCGTTGCCGGAGAGGTGGAGTTCGGGTTTCCAGTCGACAGCGAAATTGATACGGCCAACGGAGAGTTCGGCGCCGCCGATGCCGGTGAGGCCCCACACGTTGTTTTCAGTGAGGGCATCCGCGCTGCGGGCACTATTGGTGCCGTAGTAGTGCATACCGCCACCAGCGTAAAAATTGAATCCCCGGAACAGAATTTTATGGTGTTTTTCGGCCAAAAGGGTGACGCCGAAATTATCGGAAGCAATGGGTGTGTGCAGAATGCCTTCCGCGGTCCAGCCATTGGTGATGTATTGTTGAACAGTGAGGTTGACGCCGTTGTCGATGCGGATACCGGCAGCGGTTTTATAGCGTTGAGCAGAAACGGTATGGTTGAACAGGAAAAGTGCAAAAGTGAGTGCGGTAAGCAGGCGAACGTATTTCATATTGCTGGATGGTATTCCGTTTTGTGTGCAGGAATGATTCGAAAACGGGGCTGTCCTGACAGGTATTTTGGCAGGAAAGTCGCTTTAAATGTTTTTTAACGTCGGCACTTTCTATTTTCGCCGGCCAATGCCCGATGGTATGCTCTATTCGATAGTAGCCTTTTGTAAATTTTACTGGCGTGCAGTAACGAAATACCAGATTCATTCACCTTTTGTGTTTGAACTGGCACAGGCGGTGCTGGAGGATCGGCGCGACTACTACGCTTTTCGCGATGTGGAGGTATTGCGTGCGCGGATGTTGGCAAGCGAGGCACTACTGGAGGTGACCGATTATGGCACCGGAGCCGAAAAAGGCCTGAAAAAGCGCACGTTGCGCTCCATCGTCCGCAGGGCTGGCAGCAGTGCGCGGCAGGGGCAGCGGCTGTTTCGGCTGCTGCAGTGGCTGGCTCCCAAAACGGTAGTAGAAATGGGTAGTTCGGTGGGTATCAGTACCTTGTATATGGCTTCTGCGGTGCGGAATGCCCGACTGGTTTCGCTGGAAGGATGCCCGCAAACGGCCGAAGTGGCCCGTACCAATCTGGAAGTGCTGGGATTGCGACATGCCGAAATTATCACCGGCCCGTTTGAAAAAAACCTGATACCCGCCTTGCAACAACTCCGGCAGGTCGACCTGGTGTTTGTCGACGGCAATCACCGGGAAAAACCTACACTGGATTATTTTGAACAAAGCCTGCCCTTTGCCCACAACCACACGGTATTTGTGTTCGACGATACCCACTGGTCGGCTGGAATGCAGGCAGCATGGCAACGAATACAGCAACACCCGCGCGTAACGCTCAGCATAGATTTTTACGACTTTGCCCTCGTATTCCTGAACCCGGATTTCAAGGTCCGGCAGCACTGGAGTATCGTGCCAGCGTGGTGGAAATTGTGGAAATTTTATTGATGCGGGTTGATAAGAGTTGATAAGAGTTGATGAGGGTTGATATTCAGCCACTCGATAAATGGAATATCCAACCCTTACCCCGAGCCTCTATTTATCAACCCTCATCAACCCTCATCAACCCTCATCAACCTTATCAACCCCATCAACCCTAACCATAAACAACAGCATCTTGAAACTCGACCTGACCTACCGCCAAATTTGGAATATTTCTGCGCCGATTATGCTTGGCTCGGCCGCGCAGAACGTCATAGCCCTGAGCGATGCTGTATTGTTGTATCACCTGGGGGAGGTAGAATTTGCAGCCATCGGGTTTGTAGGCGTATTTTACATCACCATTGCGGCTATAGGGTATTCTTTTTCTCGTGGCGGGCAGATCATCATAGCACGGCGCATGGGAGAAGGGCGACCCGGAGCGGTAGGGCACGTGTTCCACACCATGTTGTTGTTCGAATTGGCCCTGGCTGCAATGATGTGGGCGTTTATGCGCTTCGGAACCGGGTGGTTTTTCAGTCTTTTTCTGGATAATTCACCGGATGTGTACAGCAAATGTCTGGAGTACATCCATTACCGTTCCTACGGCATATTTTTCAGTTATTCGGGGGTGGCGCTGATTTCCTTATATACAGGCATTGCCCGACCGGGCATTATTTTGCTCGATACAATCGTGCTGGCTATTGTGAATCTGGCGCTCAACTACGGGCTTATTTTCGGAAAATTCGGACTGCCAGCCATGGGCATCGGTGGCTCCGGCCTGGCGAGCAGCATCGCCGAAGGAGTTGCATTTGTGGTATTTGTGCTGTTCATGGCACTGGATCGCAAAAACAGGGTCTTGCAAATTTTTTCAATGCCCCGACCCGACTGGCCACTTACCCGCCAGCAACTGAACATCGCACTACCCGTAGTGGCGCATGCCGCCGTTGGGCAGGGCAGTTGGATTTTCTTTTTTGGGATGGTCGAAAACCTCGGCGAGCGCGCATTGGCAATATCCAACCTGGCGCGTACGGTGTACCTGATGTTGTCTATTCCACTCTGGGGGTTCTCTTCGGGCGTTAACACGCTCGTCAGCAACCTGATAGGGCAGGAGCGGCATTCCGACGTGCTGGCAGCCGCCTGGAAAACGGGCAAACTATGCTGGGTGGTGACGATGCTCCTGGCTGTGCCCGTGCTGTTTTTCCCAGGACAAGTGCTGTATCCCTTGCTGGGCAAATCGGATATGAGCCTGATAGGCGAAACACAACCCGTTTTTTACCTGATGCTGGGTATTTTGTCATTTGCCACTTTCGGGTCGGTATTGGTCAATTCTTTGGCAGGCACCGGCGCCACCTGGTTCGGGTTGCGGTTACAACTCATTTCTTTAAGCGTTTATCTAACGTATATTTTTACGGCTGTAAATATTCTGCACAGTGGCCTTTTTTGGGTCTGGGTGGCCGAAATCGTTTATTGGTCAGTCATGATCCTGATGGTAGTGTACTTCCTGCGATCGGAACGCTGGCACGGGGTGGAGTTTTAGAGCGTGTTATTTTTACTCCTCATCCCTGTTGAGGCTGCCTGACTAAAATCCATCTCTCAGGCAAATTTCTACATCCATTTACATCTATTAGTGGTCAAAAACCCCTTGCAATGCGCAGGTGGAAAAAATTTTTTTGTTTTTTTAAAAAAAATTTTTAAACTCAATGTGTTGATTTTCAATAAATTAATGGAAGCGACACAGCCAAGTACCCGGCTTGGGTAGGTTCTATGTATTGCAAAGAACCTTCCCGTGCCACTATCTTTGCCTCACCAACTAATAGAAATGATCTACCACGCCATGCAAAACAAGTTGAAAATTGCCTTCGTCATTATCAGTCTGGCAGCCACAGTGATCACCCTGTATGCTGCCAACCAGCAAAGCAGCGGTCAATCAACCATCGGCGGTGTCGACGTATCACACCTTTCGCCACAAATGCTGAGCATCACCCCAAAGGTGACGCGTGCAGGCAAAGGCACTTCCATCCGACTCGATAGTATCCGGGCGGTCGATTCTTTACAAACAGAAACAACTAATCATTGAAGCATATGGATTTGGAAAATGCAAAAGCACAAATGCGGAAAGGCGTTTTGGAACTGTGCATCCTGGCTATTATAGAAGGCGACGAGGTGTATCCGAGCGATATTATAGCCAGGCTGAAAGCCAACGACCTGATCGTGGTGGAGGGTACGCTGTACCCCCTGCTGACCCGCCTGAAAAACGACGGACTGCTGGAATATACCTGGCGCGAAAGCAATTCGGGGCCGCCACGCAAGTATTTCAAAATCACTGAACTCGGTACTAAAGTGCTGGAAAGTCTGTCGAGCAGTTGGCAACAACTGGTGCAGTCAGTCGATCAAACCCTGCAAAACGGGCAACGCAGCAATTAACCGTCAACCAACTCAACCCTATCCTTTCATTCGTGAAAGCAATATCCGGCTAACATTTTCCGGAAAACAAGCGAATCAAGGTACAACATCAGATTATGAACAAGATTCTGAATATCAATCTGGGCGGATATGCCCTCACCATAGACGATGATGCCTACGAATACTTGCAGGCATATCTCGAAAGCATTCGCCGGCGCTTCAGCGAAAGCGAGGGCCGCGATGAAATTCTGGCCGACATCGAAGGACGCCTCGGAGAAATCCTGACCGAATCGCTGGGCGCCCGCACCATCGTCATGCTGCCCGATGTGGAAGCAGCCGTTTCCGTGATGGGTAAACCCGAAGATTTCGGCGATGAAACGACCGAAACCACCCAGCAAAGCAAACAACGCAGCAGTGGTAGCAGCAGCAGCAAACAAAGCGGTGTAAAACACGGCAAACGCCTGTTCCGCGATGAAGAAGACGCCGTTGTAGCCGGTATCTGCTCGGGTTTGTCGGCCTACTTCGGCATTACCGATCCGGTGTGGATGCGCCTGCTCTTTGTGGTACTTGCATTCGTTTCGTTCGGTTTCTGGGTTCCAGCCTATGCCCTGCTCTGGATTCTGGTACCGCCGGCAAAGTCGGCAGCCGATCGCCTGGCCATGCGCGGCGAGCCGGTCAACGTAGACAATATCGCCCGCGAAATTGAAGACAGTTTCGAACGTCTGGGAAACCGCATGAATGAATTCGGCGCCTCCGCCAAAAAAGGTACCAGCCCGGGTGCTGCTGCCATGAACCGCGGCGTAAATGCCATTGGAACGATTTTCGGCTTTATGCTGCGCTTTATTGCCAAATTCGGCGTCCTCATTATCATGCTCGTAGGTTTTGCCCTGTTTATCGCCCTGGCCGTTTCCTGGGTAGCAGGCATCTGGAGCCTGGTAGCAGCGGCCCCTTACATCGACTACTTCAGCCCGTATTCCAATGCCACTACCTGGCTGGGATTCACCAATCTGTTCTTTCTGCTGGGTATTCCCATCGTGACCCTGGTGCTGGTTTTCGCCCGTGTTCTGTTTAAAGTAAGCACGCCGGGGTGGCTGCGCGGCAGCCTGGGGGTCTTCTGGGGTATCAACCTCGTGAGTTTCATATTCCTCGTGGCCGCAGCGGCCAAGGAATACCGCAATACCGGCACTGTAACTTCCAATGTCGACTTGTCAGGCGTTCGTTCCGATACCCTGCGCGTAGAAGGCATCCGCCTCACTGGCGATTCGGACTACGAGGACTTGTGGTTCAACCCTGAAAATGACGGCGTACGCATTGGCGAAAACAACCTGGAAGTAAGTGGCCCCATCGAAGTACGGGTACGCACCAGCAGTTCGGGCGCATTTCGCTGCGTCCAAACCGTCAAGGCGCAAGGTACATCCAGCCTGAACGCCCAGGAAAATGCCAGCGAAGCGCGTTTCACCGTTAGTACCGAAGGCAATACACTGCGCATTCCTACTTCCTACAGCATTCCGAGAGGTAAAAAATGGCGGGTACAGCGCATCCGCATCGATATCGAAGTACCCGAAGGGAAATCAATTATTTTTGATGAAAACATCTACGGGTATTCGGCTGCCGACCTCGATGACTATGCCGATGAAAACGACGAGAATTACATTTCGCATGAGCCCGAACGTATGTTCCGTATGACCGCCGACGGCCTCATTTGCACCAATTGCCCTGAACTGGGTGATCGGAATTACCGCAGCAACCGCAATTACGAGAAATTCATTTTCGAAGGCGGTATTCAAGGCGAAATTCGCCAGGGCAACAACTTCCGTGTGGAAATTGAAGGCTTTGAAACCGACAAAAACAACATCCAGAAAATTCAGTCGGGCGACAAAATCACCTTTACCACCAATGGAAAAAAACTCAATGGCCCGGTACATGTGCTGATCGAAACGCCGACTTTCACCTCTTTACACGCCGACAACAGCGGCGAAATCGTCATCCGCGGCTTCGATGAAGGCGAGGCCTCTATCACCGCCAAAGGTAGCAGCGCCATCAAGGCCTACCTCGACTGCCGTTCGCTGAGCGTCAACCTTTCAGGCACGGCAGCACTCGACCTGACAGGTAAAGGAGAAGAAATAGATGTCAACCTCACCGATGCATCTGTGCTGGAATCGACCAACTGGCGCGCCAACAGGGGAGAAATTTACACCTCGGAAAGCGCCAAAGCCCGCGTTTTTCTAAAAGATCAGGTGTTGGTGGTGTCTACCGGTACCAGCAGCGTACGGGTAGATGGCGGCGCGGAAGTGCGCAATAAGGAGTAAGGGGTGTTTTTGGGTTTTGGTGTTTTAGTGTTTTGAGGTGCTTCGCGCCCGATATTGAGGGTAAGGGTTGAGAGGGTTGAGAGGGTTGAGGGTTGAGAGGGTTGAGAAGAACGGAACTACCCATTCCCTCCCCGCAAGCCCTGAAAGGGCGTCCGCAATAGCACAGCGCAACGCGCTGTGTATTCGAAAACACGAAAACACCAGAATTTGATATGGAAAACGGCACGCCTGGAAAGCCAGGTGTGCCGTCATTATTTATCAAAAACGCCTTATATCTCAAAAATCTGCTCCGCGTGGTTCTCCGTATTCACTTTGGAAATGATGCGTTCGATTTTGCCATTTTCATCGATCACGAAGGTGGTACGGTGTATGCCCATATATGCGCGGCCCATAAATTTCTTCTCACCCCACACCCCGTAGGCTTCCGATACGGCATGGCTTTCGTCGGACAAGAGTGAAAAGGGCAGGTTGAATTTATCCTGAAATTTTACGTGTTTTTTCACCGAATCGGGGCTGACTCCCAGCACATCGTATCCTTTTGACAGGAAAGAATGGTAACTATCGCGCAGGCTGCACGCTTCGGCGGTGCAACCGGGCGTGTCGTCTTTCGGGTAAAAATACAGCACCAGTTTTTTGCCTTTGTAATTGGCAAGGCTTACCATTTCGCCTTTTTCATTGGGTGCGGAAAAATCGGGGGCAGGATCGCCTTCTTTCAAATGGAACATATGAGTGGAGAGTAGTGAGTGGTGAGTAGTGAGTAGTGAGTAGTGAGTGGTGAGTAATGAGTGGTGAGTGGGTTAACCTTAAAGGTAATATTTTGTTCATTCTACTTTTAAATCTCCAAGTACCTTTGCCCCAAACCCACTACTCACCACTCACCACTCACTACTCACTACTGACTACTCACCACTCACTATTATGATCGTCGTTACCGGTGCGGCCGGATTCATTGGCTCCTGCATGATCAAACGCCTCAACGATGCGGGATACACAGACATTCTGGCTGTGGATGATTTCAGCAGACCTGACAAACAGGTAAATCTTTCTTTCAAAAAGGTCAGCAGCCAGATGCACCGGCTGAACCTCATTCGCTGGCTGGAACGCAACCATGTAGATGTGGAAGCCGTGCTTCACATCGGCGCGCGCACCGATACCACAGAAATGAATACGGCTATTTTCGACGAACTCAACCTCGAATACTCCAAGGCCTTGTGGATGTTGTGCGCAGGATTTCAGATTCCATTTTTGTATGCCAGCAGTGCGGCCACCTACGGACTTGGCGAGCATGGCTACGTCGATGATCATGCGCTTATTCCGCTGCTGAAGCCGCTCAATCCGTACGGACAAAGCAAGCAGGATTTTGATGTGTGGGTACTGGAAACACTTGCCAAAGGCGGCGCCGACGCTTCGGCCATGGCACCGCCGCATTGGGCGGGCTTCAAGTTTTTCAACGTGTATGGCCCCAATGAATACCACAAAGGCCGCATGGCCTCGGTTATTTTTCATACCACCCGCAAAATCAAGGCTACCGGCGAAATGCAACTTTTTCGCTCGCACCGCCCCGATTTCAAGGACGGCGAACAAAGCCGCGATTTTATTTATGTGAAAGATGTGGTGGATGTGCTGCTCTTTTTCCTCGAAAAAAGGCCACCCAGTGCTATCTATAACCTGGGCACCGGAAAAGCGCGCACTTTCCTGGATCTGGCCAAAGGAACCTTCCGGGCTATGAATCTGGAACCCAATATTTCCTTTATCGATACGCCGGCCGACATACGCGATACTTATCAGTATTTTACCGAAGCCGATATGAGCAAACTGCGGCAAGCCGGTTATCACCAGCCATTTTACGGACTGGAAGAAGGCATCGAGGATTATGTGCAGCGGTATTTGCGGGAAGAAGTGATTTACTAGGGCGCAATTACTTTCCCACAAATCCTTCTTTCAGCATAAACACCGTCATAAGCAGGGTAGGCAAAAAATACAGCACAGACATTAAAATGCCGTTGCGCATGTGTTCGCCCGTCATATCTCCTTTTGCATGGAGGCGCAGGCAGTCGATGATGATGCGCCCGGCGCCGTACAATCCCCATAGCAAGAAAAATGCGGATATGCCTTTGTTCAGCATGGGCAGAAATGTCGGCATGGGCTGCTCTACCCACTGATAATATGCGTATGTACCAATGTACAGGCACATGTAGTAAAAGAAGTACATAGTGACTTGGCTTTGGCAGTGAGACAATACGGGTTAATTCCAGCGGGCATTTTTGCCCGCCAACACTACGACGGCCAGCCAGAATAAATACGGAAGCGCCACCACCAGTGGCCCCGACACAAGCGATATGGCGGCCGTCGCCCGGTCGTGGTTTTTAAGATAAATGCTGCCTGCAAGAACGATGAGCATAATGGACATCAATGCCGACCACAGCAGGATATACCGCGTGGTAGGGGCCGCATACTGTCCGAATACGCCTTGCAAAAATTCGCGCCAGCCATACAAAGCGGCCAGTACATTGAGGAGCCAAAGGCCCCAGAAGAGGGTTAAAGTTGTTTTCGACATGGTATTTTTTGATAAGTTGAAAGAGTTACGGAATAAATTTCTGTCAAACTACTTCAATTCATCGATGATAGTACTCATTTTTTCCTTTAATAAAATCAAGTCAGAGGTGGCTACTCTCCATATCATACCTAACGTAACTCCAAAATATTGGTGAATCACCACTTCTCTCATTCCAGCCATCTCTTTCCATGGAATATCAGGATATTGAGTCCTGGTTGTGTTTGAAAGGTTTTTTACAGCCTCGCCAATGATTTCAATCCTGCGAAGTACTGCATCCTGTTTTCAATATTTTCCTCAAACTCTTTTTCAGTTAAACCAGACACATATCGCCCAATGAGGTCTATGGACTCATAAATCTCTTCCAGAAATAATATTTCATCCCGCTTAGCCATAAATCCTGATTTCCTCTGACAGAATCCTTTGACGCAGTCTAGGTTTTATGGCCTCATATTCAACCAAATCCACTTTGCTACCAAGGATTTCTTCAAGTTCGAACTTAATACCAACGAATTCTAGTAGGCTGATTTGGGTGCCAAATTCCACCAACAGATCGATATCACTCCCTTTTCGGGTATGGCCCATTGCCACAGACCCAAAAATGCCGGCACGTTTAATGTGGTGCTTTATGAGGGTTGGTGTGATTTTATATGTTATTTCATCGATCTGCATGATTCCAGTATTTTAGAGTTACTGCTGCTGCAACAACTTGCTGGCCAATTTCCTGGCCTCCTGTTTCGGGCTTTTCCACCAGTGCGCCGACAATACGGGCACATATGCAATGCCCTGTTTCCGGAAATAATGCCCCAGTTTTTCTTCCCATTCATAACTGGGCATGGGCGTAGGCGCCAGCACCCCGTCGAACGCCAGCACACTGCTTTGCTCTTCCGGGCCTTTGCCTTCTATAAACAGCGGCGCCCGCACGCCGGCGGCCATGGCCGAGCGTTTCATCTGGTTTTGCTCGAAGTACGGGCGCAGGGCCAGTTCCACCTCCTCGCTGAACAGCGTGGGCTCGAAATACGAATCGGTATATTGCAACAAGGCCTTCATCTTGTTGAGTTGCTCTTCTGCCGCTTCGCGTTCGCCCCGCTGGATGAAATCGGCGAAGGTGACCAGGTGCGACAAGATGCAGGTGCCCAGGAAGTTTTTGTCGGCCGCCAGTACCGAGTGCAGGCCTTCGGGTATGGAGTGGGCAATGTAAAACTTCTGCGTAGCGCGGGTGAGCACCACGTGCAACTGATTGAAACCCAATTGACTATTCCAGAAATACAGGTGGCGTGTAAGCGTGCCTTGCGCATCGATCACGCCGTGTGTGAGCGACAACAGCAACACATCGACGTGCTGGCCTTGCAGTTCTGAAAACTGGTACACACCCAGACCATTGAGGTACAGTTGCTGAATTTTTTCCCAGCCCGCCATTTTACGCTGGCGGATTTTCAGCAGTTGCCCTGCAATGAGGTCGCGTTGTTCCACCGTAGCGCACGCGATACCCACCACCGGGTAGGTATTGGCAGGCGTGGGTTCTATGAGGT
The DNA here is from genome assembly GCA_020160935.1 of Bacteroidota bacterium. Classification (GTDB taxonomy): domain Bacteria; phylum Bacteroidota; class Bacteroidia; order Chitinophagales; family Saprospiraceae; genus M3007. Next base: position 73,927 of record JAIUPL010000027.1, read on the forward strand.
TGAGCCAGTCGATGATCTGACGGGCTTCGGCTTCATTGGTGCCACTGATCTCGTCATATCGGCCCTCCACGTTGGTAACTACGGTAGAGTCGAGTGCGCTGCGGCCGGAAGGAATGCGTTTGAACGGCGTATCGAACGCGATTTTATTGAACCGCACCCAGCCTTCGGGTGTGTCCTGGTGGTGGTATTGCAATTGCTGCGTTTTGGCGCCGATGCCTTTGCAAAATTCCAGAATATCGTCTTCAGCAAAAGGCGTCATATCCTGTTTGGCGTCGCCGAACACCACGAGGTGCCGCGCCAGATCGAACAGGTGGTAACACTCCTGCTTGGGAATATTGTGCGCTTCGTCGACCAGTACAAGGTCGAACACCATATTGGACAACTGCACCACATCCAGCGCCACTTCCGGTGTGGTAAGTAGCACAGGCAAGGTTTCGGTAAGTGCTTCTATGTGGTTGTGAAACAATTCCTCGGCTTTGAGATTGGCCGAAAGTTTCCGGTTGTCTTTTCCAAACCAGTTTTTGTAGGCCTTCGAATTGGCCGATTTCAGGGATTTCAGCGCTTTGTTTTTGCGTTCCTGCCATTGTGTGCTGATTTGCCCCGGCAGCAGTCGCTTCAGTTCGCGGCTGTAATCAGCGAGGTCTTCCAGTGTTTGGGTATCCCATTGCAGGCCGGGGTGGAATTCGTTTTGCAACAGGTAGTGCAGGTACCAACTTTCAAAAGCAGCCTGCCAGTTTTGCGGTTTGATTTTGCAAAGCGCGCGCACGGCTTTTTGAGCCGGCGCCGGCAGGGAAAGCCAGTGTTTTTGCCAGATATAAAAATCGTCGAAATCGCGCAGGTAAAATTGTGTGTCTTCCAGCCGTGCAATCAGGTCTTCCAGAAACTCCTGGCGTTTCGGAATGGTCAGCATCTCGTGTTTCAGGGCATCCTGGTACAGTCCGGCGTTGTTGAATTCGTCGAGGAAAATATCGAGCGAATACTCCAGGTCTTTGATTTGCTCCTTGAAATCGAGTTCGGAGTGGATGCTTTTGGCATTGAGTCGGCGCACATCTTCACGCACGATGGCCGGAATACGTTTGCGCCACATGCGCAGCGCAGCATCGAAGTCTTTGGTAAATTCGCTGATTTTCCGAATGTTGCGGTTGTCGAAGTTGGGCGGGAAATCAAACTCAAAGTATTTCCGGAGGCTGTAAGTGCGCCGCATTTCCTCGAAAATAACTCCCAGGCGTTCCTTGGCCGCCACGATTTCCTTATAGCGGTCGCTGAACACGCCGTACAGTTTTTCCACATTGGAAATGGCCTTTTCAAAATCGGGGCCAAAGCGCGTCACGCCATCTTCGAGGCCGTCGCGGATGCGCTTGACGTATGCCGACAGATCGGAAAAATACTGTTCGTAGTGGTCGAGCAGGCTTTCCGAGTAGTCATTGGTTTTGGAAATAAAGCGGTGGTGCAACCCCGTGGCTTTTGCCATCAGAATATTCACCTGCTCTTCCGTCCAGGCCCGGCCGCGTTCATTGGAGTATTCCGTAAAAATGTGGTGGCTGAGTTTGTTCAGCGGGTGATGCAGCGTGGGAAAACGACGGAACAAAGGTTCGGAAGCATAAATAGCCTCCACGATCGTATCGTACTCCTCTTTTTTGAAAACAAAATCCTGCGTATTCAACTGACTGAGCAGCAGTTCCTTACCTTCCGTTCTGTTGGCGCGCAGGTAGCGCCCTACGGTTTCTGTAAAACTCAGGTTACCAAACAGCGGCGTATGCAATTCGTCCCAGGCAGAATCCAGTTTCTGTTGTTCGCGCTGGGTTTTGTTCAGCACGGTTTTGAACATTTCCGGGTCGTAGGTGGCCTTGCTTTTTGATTCCGCAGACATGCGCAGCATATCTGCCAGCATGAGTTTGTCGTTTTCCAGGTCGCGCAGCACGAAGGAACATTCTCCTACGCCCTTTTCCAGCAGGAATTTTTGTGCGCGCCGCAACGCGCCGATACTTTTGGATACGACGAGGCATTTTTTTCCATTGGACAAGGCATTCATCACAATGGCCGAAATCAGGTAGGTTTTTCCAGATCCGGAGGCGCCTTCCACCACGGTCAGGGCATTGCGTTGCACCGCACTCATGACCGAACGCTGGGAAGGGTCGAGCGGGAGCAGTGAAAACGAATGCCCCCAGTCCTTGCTGTCGGCGGGCAAATCGGGTGCTACGATCGGTGGTTGTGTCACAGTGGTGCGGGGCAGGGCAGGGAAGATACCTGCCACGGCCGACCAGCACAGACGGCCCTCCTCGATAAAGGATTGCGTTTCTTCGATCAGCGGAAATGGCTGGATGCTGAGCGGAAGTCCGTCTTCCGTGAGGTTGAGCAGCAGGCGGATACTGTCTGACAATTCACCGAACGTATTGGCTGTCAGTGTTTTGGAATCCACCAGCTGTTGAACTTTGGCCGATAGATCAGTGCCATACAAGGCATCCAGCAAGTGAAACAGCGGGTAATTGGGCATCACGCCGAGCGAGGTATTGCGCAGCACGTGCCAGAAATCAGCCTGTTGCTGATCGGGTTCCAGCGAAATTTGCCAGATAAACATCGGCGCCGCTACTTCCTGTCCGCCTACCCGTGCCAGCACAAACGGGTAACCGATACCCAGGTTTTTGGTGCCGAACACCTTTTCGCGGTTGCGGGCTTCGAAATACAGGTGACTAAGCCAATCGCCCGCCGGATGATTGGCTTGTATGACCAGGTCGAAAGAACGATTATCGATCAGTTCGTGTATGCACTGGATCGCAAAACTGTCGTTCAACGCGCACAGGTCGCTTCGAACCGGGGGTTGAGGCCGGGCATTGAGCCATTCGAGTGCGGCGCCGCTGTATGCAGCAGAAGTTGTGGCAACGGAGGCAGGAGTATTGGTTTCAGACATAAGGCTTTTCTTATCACGCGTACTTACAACGCAAAAGAACGCATTTTGGTGGAAGTGAGGCCGAAAATGAATACCAGAAAATTTTGCTTCACTGAATGCACTGAAATTTCAGGTGAAACACGCTACCTTTGCGGCGTGCCGGGCGACCAGCTCCTGCAAAACCTCCCCAGGGCAGAAATGCAGCAAGGATATGTGGTCGTAGCGGTGTGTTCGGCACTTTTTTTTCGACGGGCGAATAAGCGATTGTAGGAAGGAGCGATTTTTTTTCGCTTTATTTCAACACGGCTTATTCGCCCGTTTCCTTTTCCAACAACTCAACCGTTCACATACTGCTCTCCAACCCATGTTATTTTTTGTAGATACTGCCAACCTCGACCACATCAAGGAAGCCAGCGAACTGGGCATTCTCGACGGCGTGACCACCAATCCTTCGCTCATGGCCAAGGAAGGCATCTCGGGCGATAATGCTGTGCTGCAACACTACCAAAAAATCTGCGAAATCGTCGGCCCCGGCCACGATGTAAGTGCAGAAGTGATTTCCACTGATTATGCCGGCATGGTAAAAGAAGGAAAAAAACTGGCCGAACTGCACGAAAACATCGTGGTAAAGGTTCCTATGACGGTCGACGGCGTGAAAGCCATTTCCCATTTTTCGGAAATCGGCATCAGAACCAACTGCACGCTGGTGTTCTCTGCCGGTCAGGCCATCCTGGCTGCCAAAGCCGGCGCCACCTACCTCAGCCCTTTCATCGGCCGCATCGACGATATGTCGTGGGAAGGTATCGACCTGATCAAGGAAATTGTGGAAGTTTATACTACCCAGGGCTACGAAACGGCCATCCTGGCTGCCAGCATCCGCTCGCCGCTGCACATCGTTCAGTGCGCCAAAGCCGGCGCCGATGTGGTGACTTGCCCACTATCTGCCATCAAAGGTCTGTTCTACCACCCGCTGACAGACATCGGGCTGGAGAAGTTTTTGGCGGATCATAAGAAGAGCCAACTTTCTTAAAAGTCCTGAGTCTACAGTCCTGAGTCCTGAGTCTGTAGAGTAGACCGCGTTGCTTTTGGCTTCACAAAATTGGATGCCAAAAGCAACGCGGTCTACTCTACAGACTCAGGACTCAGGACTGTAGACTCAGGACTTATGACTCAGGACTGTCTTTGTCTTCCCCCAGCAATTCCTTCGCTTTATCACTCAGAAATCCGAGTGCGCCGCCTTCATGGGCGGCAATTTTTTCCTTGGCGGCTTGTGCTTCGGCGAGTTTGGCAGCGGCTTCGGCTTTTGCCTCGGCGGCCATGGCTTCGGCTTTTTCGCTCCACTCGGAGAGTTTTTCGGACGCAGCGTCCGTCAGTTCGCCTATTTTTTCGGAAGCGACGTCTTTGAGTTCGCCCAATTTTTCAGCAGCCTTTTCGGCAGCCTCTTTTGCATTGTCCTGGATGTTTTTGAGAAAATCTTCCACTTTGATAGAGGTGATAGAGCGTGAGAGAGTGAGAGTTGTGAGAGATCGTAGAGTCCACCACGTTCTCTTAAGCCTCAAAGATACGAATGACTTTTCCTTCTCACAACTCTCACATCTCTCACTCTCTCACATCTCTCACTCTCTCACTCTCTCACCCTCTCACGCTCTATTTTTGGCATAGTGTTTGAATTTACACCCCTGTTTTCAAATCATCCTTTAATCACGCCAGCGGTTTCTTGCGGGACATACTATGAGAGAAAGTGTCCCTTTTTCCGATGGTCTCATGAAAAGTTTTTATGATCGCAACACAAGTGCATGCCCCGGTGAGCCCTGCTCCGGCCGAGGGCGGAGTGGAATTGTACCGTAATTCACCGAATCCGTTTATTGAAATGACGCTGCTGTGGTTTCGGATGCCTGCACCTTCCAAGGTGGTTATCCGAATTTTCGACGCAGTAGGTTGCGAAATCAATGCCAAGTCGGGTTATTTTGAAGCAGGTGAGCAACATATGGTGTTGCACCGCGCCGACTTGCGCGAGCCAGGCATTTATACCTGCCGGCTCGAAACGCCGTTTGGAACGGCTACGAGGAAGGTGATGATGTATTGACTAAAGTCCTGAGTCGTAAGTCCTAAGTCCTAAGTCTGTAGAGTACACCTTTGTGCCCTTGGCTTCATATAGATTTGATGCTAATAGTAGCGCTGTCTACTCTACAGACTCAGGACTCAGGACTCAGGACTGACGACTTAGGACTGACGACTTAGGACTTAAAACATATCCACTCCACCGAAGTGAAATGCGCCTTCGATAGCCGCATTTTCGTCGCTGTCAGAACCGTGTACAGCGTTTTCTCCGATACTGGTTGCATATTTGGCGCGGATGGTGCCGGGCGCTGCCTGCGCCGGGTTGGTAGCGCCGATCAGGGTACGGAAATCTTCCACTGCATTATCTTTTTCAAGAATGGCTGCTACGATCGGGCCGCTGCTCATAAATTCGCAGAGTTCGCCATAGAAAGGGCGTTCTTTGTGTACGGCATAAAATTCGCCTGCTTTGGCAGGGCTGAGTTGAGTCAGTTTCATAGCAACGATACGGAAACCCGCTGCGTTGATCATTTGCAGAATGTTGCCAATGTTACCGGCGCGTACTGCGTCGGGCTTAATCATGGTGAATGTGCGATTGCCTGCCATGTTTGTGCTGTATAAAAATGAATAATGTGGTTTTTGAATTTTGAGGGCGCAAAGGTAGAGCAAGATTTTATTCCAAATAAGCGACTTAAAAAGGTTTTCTGAAAAATAATCTGTGGCGCGCCGTTCAATTCAGGCCGAACACCGTACTTTTGCCGGTCTTTTGCACCCGCAGAGGCGCAGACGCCTGCTTTACCCCTGCAAAAAAATCTTTGAACAGGCACTGCGCACAAATCTTTTGCACACGATGGAATTTCCTTCCGCGCTCAAACAACTGCTTCGCATACCTCAGAACGTCGCCATTCTGTCGCACCGCAACCCCGATGGCGATGCGATCGGCAGTTCGCTGGCCATGCGGCATTACCTCGAACAGTACGGCCACACGGTCCATGTGTTGTTCCCATCGGAGTTTCCGGAAGAATTTGATGCCTTGCCAGGCTCGGAAGATATTCTGCTGTGGGATATTCACACGGAGGAATGCAAAAATGTACTGGTCCGGAAAAACGTGTTCTTTTTTCTGGATTTCAACGGATACGGCCGCATCGATAAAATGGGCGACTTTATCAAAGACCTGCCCGGCACCCGTATCATGATCGACCACCACCTGTACCCCGATCCGATCGCCGATTATACGTATTCGGAACCGGAAGCCAGCAGTACCTGCGAACTGGTGTATCGTTTTATTCACGGACTGGGCGATACGATGAAAATAAACCCCATGATCGGGAAGTGTATTTACACCGGACTGATTACGGATACCGGCTCGTTCCGGCATGCTACCAACCCGATGGTGTTCCGCATTGCTGCCGATCTGGTAGAGCGCGGCCTCGACGATACTGCCGTGCAGGACATGATTTTTAACTCCCAAAAAGAGAAACACCTGCGGCTGCTCGGGCATTGCCTCACCCACCGCATGGAATACATGCCGGAGTACCATACCGCCCTGATCTGGCTTTCCAAAAAAGACTACGAGATTTTCAATATCCAGCGCGGCGACACCGAAGGCATTGTCAATTACCTGCTCAGTATCAGGGATGTGAAACTGGCAGCATTTATTCACAACCAGCCGACAGTGGTCAAACTCAGCCTGCGATCAAAAGGCGACCTCGATGTACAGGAAATTTGTAAAAAACACTTTAATGGCGGTGGGCATAAAAATGCTTCCGGCGCTTACTCGCACGACAGCCTGAAAGCGACGATTGATAAATTCAAAAGCCTGCTGCCTGAATACAAGGAACAACTGAATGCTAAAGGATAGTGTTTGGAGGCCTCACCCCCCGGCCCCCTCTCCAACGGAGAGGGGGTGACTTCCCGCTTGGCTTCTTGTTTGAAAAAGCCAAGGTTACTCGCTCCCCCTCTCCGTTGGAGGTGAGGTTAACCCATAAGTCAGGGGGATTTGAAAAAAGTTATAGTTCTTTGACAGACTGAAACCATCTAAAGTTGTTAAGCAATGATTTTAGAACCAATCATACGCGAACAGATGTCGCATTATCG
>JAIUPL010000048.1 GCA_020160935.1 Bacteroidota bacterium
TGGCAGTCTATTTGGGCTGGCTGGAATTACTTCCAAAACTTAGTAGATGGTTTCAATATGTCAATGAACTACACTTTTTTTCAAATCCCCCTGACTTATGGGTTAACCTCACCTCCAACGGGAGAGGGGGAGCGAGTACCCTTGGCATCTCTACTTAGAAACGCCAAGCGTGAAGTCACCCCCTCTCCCGTTGGAGAGGGGGCCGGGGGGTGAGGTCCAAAACACCAAAACACCAAAACACCAAAACACCAAAACACCAAAACACTTCAAATCTCGCATCATGCGCATTCTTTTGATCGAGGACGAAATTGCGATTGCCGGCTTTATTTCGGAAGGTTTGGCAGAAGAAGGATTTGCCGTCGATGTAGCCCACAACGGCAAGGAAGGGCTTGTCATGGCACTCGACCACCTGGAAGAATACGATTTGGTATTGCTCGACTGGATGTTGCCGGGTATGAGCGGCATTGAAATTTGCAGGAACATACGCAAGCAACACCCAACGCTCCCCATCATATTCCTGACGGCGCGGGATACCGTAGATGATGTAGTTTTTGGCCTGGAAACGGGCGCGAATGATTATTTGCGAAAACCGTTTGCCTTTGAAGAATTACTGGCCCGCATAAGGGTGTTGCTGCGCAGCAACGCAGGTGAACAAACTGTTTTCCGGTATAAAGACCTCGAACTCGATATTGCGCGGCATCAGGTGCTGAAATCTGGCGCCCCCATTGAACTTACCCAGAAAGAATTTGCCTTGCTCGAACTGCTGCTGCGCAACAAAGGCAAGGTGTGCCGTCGCACCACGATTATTGAAAAAGTGTGGGACATTCATTTTGACCACGACACCGCTGTGATCGACGTGTATATCAATGCTTTGAGAAAAAAACTGGATACTGCCGGCGAGCCTTCTTTTGTTCAAACCATTCGAGGTGTGGGCTACCGGATCAATGACGACGGATGGAACTGAGTTTCAGAAATCGAATTGCGCTTTTTACAGCCACAGCCGCCGCCATTACCATCGGCGTGGTGTTTCTATTGGTGTACGGCGTCGTTTATCAAACTGCGTATCAGCACCTCGATGACGATATCCGGCAGGAAAAAGAAAAGTTTGTCCGGAATCTGGTATGGCAGGGCGACAGTATTTCCATCCGGCATTTACAGGAAGAAGAAATGGAGGGGAACAATCAGGCTGACGTAAACCCGACCTTTCTTCAGTTGACGGCTACCGATGGTCATTTTCTCTTTCGATCTCCCAACCTCAAAGACGATTCGATGGGTTTGAACACCCGTCACGCTTCCGAATCCTCTTTTTATAATGTGCAAATGGGCAATCGCCGCGTTCGTCAGGGGCAATTCCCCATTCTGAATCGCCGACAAAAAACAATCGGGTATGTTCTGATCGGCATATCCAGGGAGGAATCGGCCATTGTACTGCACAATTTGCGCAACACCTTGCTTGCCACATTCCCGCTGCTGCTCATTGCCCTGTACTGGGCCACCGCGTTGTCGGCTTTTAAGGGAATTGCGCCTGTAAAACAACTGATCAAAGCAGCCGGACGCATCAGCGAAGCGAATATTGACACCCGCCTTCCAGTGCCTGCCAATAAAGATGAAATTCACCAACTGGCTCTCACCATCAACGAACTGCTGGAACGAATAGAACGCGGGGTGCAGCGGGAAAAACAATTTACGGCCGATGCCTCGCATGAAATCCGCACCCCGCTGACGGCCATCCGGGGCATCCTGGAAGTGCTGATTCGCAAAAAAAGAACCCCCGAACAGTACGAAGAAAAAATCGGGCATGTCATCCAGGAAGTCGACCGCCTGCATGCCATGTCGGAGCAATTGCTGGCCGTGGCCCGTATGGAAAGCAATACGATCCAGGTGCAAAAAAATGCCGTCGCACTGCATGCTTTTTTCCAGAGCGAGGCTCAAAAATGGCAGCCACGGCTACAGGCAAAAAACATGACCCTGCACCTCGACATGCCTGCTTCGGCACTTGTACACACCGATGCGGCCCTGCTTCGGGTGATGGTGGACAACCTGCTCGATAACTCGCTGAAATATGGCCACCCGGGCGGCCGGATTACCTGCCAATGGCTGGCAGAAGAACATTGCCTGCGTATCAGCGACGATGGTCCGGGCATTGCACCTGAAAACCTGCCACACCTGTTCGAACGGTTTTTTCGGGCCGACGAGGCACGCAGTACCCAAATTCCGGGCGCGGGACTGGGACTTTCTGTCGTAAAAAAACTGGCCGATTTGCTGCACATCGAACTAAGCGTAACCAACGATCAGGGCGCCGTATTTTCTCTCCGCTTCAAGGCTGCATGAGGGGCCAGGCGTGTCTTTTTTAGCCAATTTTAAGATTGTCTCAAGGTTTGCCAAAGGTGTAGCACTACACCTTTGCCCTATCATTTATTAAAACTTAAGACAATGAAGAATCGTCATTTCAACCTGCCGGCTATGGCATTTTCCCTCCTTCTTTTTCTAATATCATGCACCGGAAATACGGAAAAAAGTCAGCCCATTCAGGAACCGGCTGCTCCTGCTCAAGAGGTGCAGGCTACTGCTACAGAAACTCCTGCTGCTGTCAAGGATTCGTTGGCACAAAAACAGGAACCGGAAAAGGAAGCCCACGAAAAAAAGCATAAAGACAAAGACGGCGACGACGACTGAGATTCGGTACGTCCTGTATTTCAAACTACCGGCTGATTTTTTCTTATTTCATCCATTCAACGTATATCAACCATGAACCAGGCTCATTTGCACCTGATTGTCAACCATTTACCGATACTGGGCATCCTGTTCGGCATCCTGATTCTCGTGGCAGGCATGCTGCTCAAAAACAACACCGTCAAAAAAACAGCCCTGGGCGTCTTCGTATTTGCCGCCCTTTGTGCCATTCCTGCCTACCTGACGGGCGAAGGCGCCGAGGAAACCGTAGAAAACCTGGCAGGAGTAGGCGAAGATATGATGGAAACCCACGAAGAACTGGCCAACATTTTTCTGTGGATGGCCATAGCGCTGGGCGGGCTGGCGCTGTTCACTTTTTTCGCCGACCGAACGCAAAAACGTAGCGCATCGACGCTTTATGTGGTTACCCTCGTATGTGCTTTGGGCGCAATGGTTTTTGCCCAACGCGTAGGTACATCGGGCGGAAATATCCGGCATACAGAAATCAGAAGCGATGTTATTGTGCCGCATGCCGGTCAGGGTGAATCCGAAAAAGATGACGATTAGCTGTTTCTTAGACGCATTCAATTTCAACAGACTCTTTTCCTGTTTGAGCAGTAGTGGCGTGCCGGCTCGGTTACAAAGATTTGTTCCGAGCCGGCACGCCGTTTCATTTTAAAATAATTTGTGCAGCCAAGCAACCTTTTCAATTAACTTCTCGTGTATCAAATCGCAAGTATGTTGAACAAATCCGAACTGGAAGAGACCATTCGTGGCTGTCGCAAAGGCGACCGTTTCGCGCAAAACCGGCTGTATAAGGCATTTTATGCCTGGGCCTCCGTGATTTGTCAACGATACACGCACGACCCGGAAACCACACGGGAATGTGTGCAGGACGGATTTTTCAAGGTTTTCACCAAAATCGACCAATATGCAGGCGATCAGTCATTTGAAGCATGGCTGAAAAGAATCATGATTCATACTTGCATCGATCGGTACCGCTCCAAACTGAATGAAACCCCCACGGTAGCCTTGCAGGAGGCAGGAGACTCAACGGTGATGGCAGAAAACCTGATCAATGCCGACGCTGATTATCTCTTGCATCTGGTTCGACAACTTCCTCCGGCTTATCAGGCCACGTTCAATTTATTTGCTATTGAAGGCTACGAGTATCAGGAAATCGCTCAGATGCTGGGTGTTTCCCTGGGATCCGTAAAGTCCAATTTATCCAAAGCCCGGCAGCGGTTAAAAGAAATGCTGATCAAACCCACTATGGAAACTGCTTATGGACAATAAAGACTTCGACAAAATTTTTGCCCACAAATTCGGCCAGATACCTGGTGAACCTTATCAGGAACACAACTGGTCCGAACTGTCGGGACGCATGGATGTGCACGAACGCCGGCGAAAGCGCTGGGTGTTGTTTGCCGTATGGCCCTTGTTTGCCATGCTGGCTACCGGTAATGTATTCTGGTGGCATCAATGGAAACAGGTACAACAGTCGGGCCTTCTTTCAATGCGCACGGAAAAAAATGTACAATACGATACGCTGGTGCACAGAACGGTGATTTATGACACGGTGTATCAGCACGTGACCGTGATAACAAAACAGTATCTGCCCCAAGCATACGCGCCTGTTTCGATGGCCCTCTCGCAAAATATAGAACAGCCCCAACAAACAACTGACAAGCCAGGAAACACTCCAAAAACATCCGGTACAGATGCAGCAAAGGCAGGTACTCTCTCGGCAAATACTGCCGAAAGCAGGCCTGAAACAGTTGACCCAAAAGAAAAAAATGCAGTAACTGAAAACGAAACGCCCGGCCATACGATCAGCCATCGTGTACCGCTGCCCGATTCGCTGTTGCAGCAGGAAAATGTAGTGGAAAATGAAAAAAAACCATCGGTCGATTCCTTGTTTGAACAATTGATTCTGGAAAAACCGGTGGTTAAAAAAACGCACTCATCGGGACTGATGCTGGCGCATCCACGCTTGAGTGTTGGGGCTGGCTGGGCCAACCCGCTGCTTTCGCACAAGCGTTCGGGCGCCCTGTTTGGAATCGGAGTCGGCGGCGATGTGCAAGTGGCCAAACAAGTACGCCTGGGAGCAGATGTTCAGTATTGGAAAGGAAAACTCCGGGCAGAAGAAACAGACGAGTTGACAGGCGTGGAAATTCCCAACCCGGGTGCCGACTACATTCTGCATTACTGGGAAACCTACAAACTGCCAGTCGTTACGTACGACCTGAATTTGAAATACTACTTTCAGTCAGGTGGCAAATGGACACCATGGATAGGCATGGGCGCTCAATGGAATACCACCTTGCCATTCGATATAGAATTTGACTATGAAAACCAGTCGAGCCATTATGAAGTGTTTTTGCCCGCACAAACCCGCGCCATCACGCGCTGGCAGGGGCTAATCGGCATGACAGGGCTGGAAGGCAAGTTGAGCAGCAAGTGTTCGCTGGGAGCGGGCGCATTTTTCCTTCAAAAACCGGGAAAAAATCCGGGTTTGCTGGGCCGACAATTTGGACTCAGAACCCGATTGCTTTACCATTTTTAAGTGAACAGGCTTTAACCACGCCTGCCAAAAAATAAAACCAAAGATTTTCGAACATATACTCCTTCCCAAACAGATGAAAACATGCAAGACACAATTTTAAACTACAAATATGTCACTCAAACGTCTTTGGTGGTGGGCATTGCCCTTACTGTGTTTCACCTCCGTTACCTGCACCCGCGAATATGTGGAAGACCTTCGCGGCGTATGTTTTGACCGGGATGTATTGCCCATTTTTCAATCCAACTGTACCCAAAGTGGCTGCCACAACAGCCAGGACCGCCGCGAAGGATACGACCTGACTTCCTACGAAAATATTGTAAGCCACGGCATTGCGCCCGGAGATTACAAGCGAAGTAAAATTTATCAGGCACTGGTAGCCATCGGCGAAGCACGTATGCCACAGTCGCCCTACAATCGACTGACCGATGCCCAGATCACGACCATCGCGTTGTGGATCAAGGAAGGCGCCAATCATACGACTTGTACCGACAGTACCACCTGCGATACAAGCAACCCCAAATTCAGCACATCCGTGTCTCCCATCTTGCAAACCTATTGCAATGGTTGCCATGGTGGCAGCAGCCCGCTGGGCAATGTCGACTACAACAGTTACACAGGTGTAAAAGCCACTGTAACCAATGGTAAACTCATGGGCTCTATCCGACACCAGTCGGGTTACTCGGCCATGCCCCAGAATGCTGCTCCACTTTCGGATTGTAAAATCAGCATAATACAGGCCTGGATCGATGCAGGTGCACCAAATAACTAGCAAAACAAAAAACAAACAGATCATGAAACGCATTATTTGCATCGCATCGTTCCTCCTGGTGCTGGTGGCAGCTGTATCGGCCCAGCCCGGCAATGATGGCAGCTTGTTGAGCCTGCTCGACGAACAATTCAGCCTCGACCGCGCTACCAATGCCTTCAAAAGCCCCCGCGTCATCAATACCCATAGCATGGAAATGCTGGCCCCGGGTACCATGGATTTCCGCATTTTACACCGTTTCGGCGACGTAAGCCGCGGTGGCTATGAGTTGTTCGGACTCGATCAGGCTTCCATGCGCCTGGGTTTCGACTTCGGCATTACCCCCAACCTGATGGCTGGTTTTGGCCGCAGCACTTCCAAAAAAGAAGTAGACGGGTTTGTGAAATACCGCATTTTATGGCAAAGCAAAGGCCGTCGCAACATTCCTTTTTCGCTCATCTGGGTGAGCGGCATGACCGTCAACGGCCTGCACGATCCGATCGGAATTGAAGGCGTATCGGTCAATTTTGGTCGCCGGCTCGGGTATTACCACGAACTGATCATTGGCCGGAAATTCAGCGAACGCCTCACCCTGCAATTATCACCCACGCTGGTACACAACAACATCGTGGCCAATATCCTGGTGCCCAACGACCTGTTCGCCGTCGGCTTCGGCGGGCGCTTCAAGGTCACCAAACGCCTGGCGCTGGTATGGGATTATACCTACGCGATCAACCGATTCCCGTCGATTATCAATTACAACCCGCTTTCGCTGGGGGTAGATATTGAAACGGGCGGCCACGTATTCCAGTTGCATTTTTCCAATGCAGTGGGCATGAACGAACGTGCCTACATCACCGACGAAAACGGCGACTGGCTGAAAGGACAGATACGCTTTGGATTCAATCTCTCGCGGGTGTTCCAGATTGTTAAAAGGAAGATATAAGAAAGTGTTTTGGAGACCTCACCCCCCGGCCCCCTCTCCAGCGGGAGAAGGGGTGACTTCCCGCTTGGCTTCACATTTGAAAAGGCCAAGGGTACTCGCTCCCCCTCTCCCGCTGGAGGTGAGGTTAACCCATAAGTCAGGGGGATTTGAAAAAAGTGTAGTTCATTGACATATTGAAACCATCTACTAAGTTTTGGAAGTAATTCCAGCCAGCCCAAATAGACTGCCACCCCGGCATTCCATA
>JAIUPL010000049.1 GCA_020160935.1 Bacteroidota bacterium
CATAGCGAGTGTGATGTTATTTTTGAATGTTAGACTATCCAAAAATAGATAATTACACTCGCTTTTTCCCTTAAGTCAACGACATTGGGCTAAAGCCCATACTACCACCTGAAACGCCCTCGGACATGGAATGAACTGCACAGGTGTTCTTGGTGGTTTATAAAAATAATCCCTACTTTTCCCACCTCAAACCCCTCGAACCACCCTTTCCAAACAAATACGTAGTATGAAAATCAAATTTTGCGGCGCCGCCCGCGAAGTCACCGGCTCTACCCACTTGCTCATTCTGGACGACAATACCAAAATCCTGCTCGACTGCGGGCTGTACCAGGGCGGCGGCGACGACGACGGGCAGGCAGGTGAAGGCGGTAATCCGCTGGCCGGATTCAACGAAAAATGGATGTTCAATCCCGAAGAAATCGACTGCCTCGTGCTCAGCCACGCGCACATCGACCACACGGGCCGCGTGCCCAAACTGGTGCGCGACGGATTCCGCGGCACTATTTACAGCACCCATGCCACCCGCGACCTCTGCGCCATCATGCTGCTCGACAGCGCCAAAATACAGGAGTCGGACACCGAACGCCACAATCGCAAAAAGGCTTTTGCCGACCCGGAGCGCAAACCCCTGTACGAAGTGGAAGACGTGACACAGGCCATAGAACAGTTTGTTAGTTACAACTACGAGCAGTGGTTTAACATCCACCCGAATGTGCGCGTGATGTACCGCGACGCCGGCCATATCCTCGGCAGCGCATCAGTAAATCTGGAAATCAGGGAAGGTGACCGCACCATTCGACTGGCTTTTACCGGCGACATCGGTCGCCCGCACCGACCCATTCTGGGCGACCCGCTGCCTATGCCCGATGCCGACTACGTCATCTGTGAAAGCACCTACGGCGACCGCGACCATGAAGCGGCGCCCAGCGAATTTGAGCATTTCCTCCAGATCGTACACCACACCTGCGTGGAGAAAAAAGGCAAACTCATCATTCCGGCCTTTTCCGTGGGCCGTACCCAGGAAATCGTGTACATGCTCGATCAGTTGTGGAACATGGGCCGCCTGCCCAAAGTGCCGGTGTATGTGGACAGTCCGCTGGCCGTGAACGCCACCGAGGTATTTGTGAACCACCCGGAGTGTTTCGACGCCGATATTCACCGCTACATGCTCGACGACGAGAATCCATTCGGTTTCAATGAGTTGTTCTACATGCGCAGCACCGAGGCCTCGAAAAAACTCAACGACAACCGCCAGCCCTGTATCATCATCTCCGCGTCGGGCATGATGAACGCCGGCCGCATTCGGCACCACCTGCTCAACAACATCGAAAACAAACGCAATACCTTCCTGATTGTGGGCTATTGCGCGCCCAATACGCCGGGCGGACAACTCCGGGCAGGCGCCAAAAGCCTGTACATCATGGGCCAAAACAAACAGGTGATTGCCGATATTGAAATTATGGACTCCTTCTCGGCCCACGGCGACCGCGGTGAGATGTACGATTTCCTGAAAAATCAGGTCGATTCCTGCCGGAAAATCTGGCTGGTGCACGGCACCCTCGACCGCCAGGAAAAATGGCGGGATTATTTGCTGGAAAAAGGATTCCGGGCAGTGGATATACCGCAATTGGGAGAAGTAGTGGAAGTGTAAAATGTAGAGCAACGCGGTCCACTCTACGCCTTGTGTCCTTTGTGAAACCTTCGTGCACCTTTGTGGTAAAATTTTTTAACCACAAGGGCCACCAAGGTTTCACAAAGGACACAAGGCGTAGAGTGGACTGTTTTTTTCTCGGATGTGCAAATAAACTTTACAGCCTATGAACGCATCAAAATGGGCGCTCTCTACGCGCAAAAAACTCCAACTCATGCTGGTCATGGTTCTCATTGCCGGAATGTTCTTCATCGCCAAAGTGTATGAAAAAGAACAGGTAGCCGACATCGACCAGTCCTTCCTGTCCATTTACGAAGACAGGCTGGTGCCGGCAGTGTCCATTTTTGAAATACGGGAACTGCTGTACCGAAAACGCGAACTGCTGCGCGAAATGCTGCCAGCCGACAACACCCTGCTGCTCAGGCAAAAAATAGATTCCTGCAACCAGGCCATTGCCACACTGCTGGACGAGTATAAAAAAACCTTTTTTCAGGGCAATGAAACGGATTACCTGAAAGCATTTGAGTCCAACCTGCATGCGTACGATCGTTTCGAACAAGCAGCGCTTCAACAGGCGCAAGCGGGCCATGCAGCAGTCGCCATGCAACAATTGGACACGCAAGCCGCGCCGCATTTCAAATCGGCTGTGCTGAAACTCTCCGAACTGAACCATATCCAGTCCGAAATCGGCAAAGGCATGTTGTCCGACTCCAAAAAATCGATGGCCAGTTACCTCGTTTTGTCCAACCTGGAAACGGCGCTCATTGTGCTGTTCAGCGTATTGGCCCATATTTTGATTTATGCCACACAGTCGATCATCCGGCGTAAAATGGAGCCGTTTAACATGAACTAAATGATCAAAACCATGCAGAAACAACCACTTGTATATATAGGCCTATTGCTGTTGCCGGCGTTGGCATTCGGCCAATCAGATTGCCACAATGTACTTTCTGCCGGTTTGATTGCAGAAAATCAGACTATCTGTGCGAATGAAATACCTCAGGCGCTGGTAGAAAGCCAGGCACCCGCCGGTGGTGAAGGCGCCATTGAATACGGATGGCTCCAGTTTCGTGCAAATCCCAATGGATTGCCCCAATGGGAGATTATTCCCGATGCAAACACACCTTCGTATCAGCCGTCCGCCTTGTCCGCTACTTCCTATTTTCTGCGGGAAAGCCGCCGAACTGGCTGCATTAACTGGCTTTCCACCAATATCATCACCATTGAAGTGTTGCCGGAAAACGACCCGGCTTGCGCTGCGGTTACGGCTGTACAGGAGCCATCCGCTGGCGGACTGGCTAAAGTGTTCCCCGATCCATTTGTGGCGCAGTTGAATATACAAAACACGGCCGACAGCCCCATTCTATGGCAAGTGTTTCATTTTTCCGGAACAAAAATGATGCAGGGCGTTTTGTCTGAAGGCGTCCAAAGTACCTTCGATGCTTCCTCGTGGCCTTCCGGTGTGTACCTCGTCCGGATGGAAGACAAGGATGGTAAGAAGAGAACTTTGCGGATTGTGAAGGGGGAATGATGAATGATGAATGATGAATGATGAATGATGAATCACTCTACGCCTTGTGTCCTTTGTGAAACCTTGGTGTCCGTTGTGGTAAAATTTTTTAACCACAACGTGCACGAAGGTTTCACAAAGGTCACAAGGCGTAGAGTGGACGGGTTTTATAGAGGCCATCGATCGTGCGCCTCCGGGCAAAAAGGTCGTTTCCTTTATGCAGCCACCGCTGCGCTATCTGCCCTTTTACTAATCTCCAGCAAATACACCACCCTGCAGAACACCAGCATGAGCGTAGCGCGTATAGCCCACAGCAATACTGGCATATCCGCCAGCAGGGGTTGAACGGCCAGTTCCAGCCCCCAAAGCCCAAGCACCAAGGCTAAATACAGGAGCATTCTGCCCATTTCATACGGCACGGGATAGTGTTTTTGGCCCGTGTACCAGGTGGCGCCGCTCATAAAAAGGTAGCAGATGAGCGTTACCCACGATGCGCCCGTGTATCCGTAAGTCGGAATCAGGAAAATATTCAGAAGGATGGTAATGAGCGCGCCGATCACCGAAATCCATGCGCCCAACGCAGTGCGGTCTTTCAGGCGGTACCAGATGGAGAAGTTGTAGTACACGCCCAGCAGCAGGTTGGCAGCCAGCAAAACTGGCACCACGTGCAAGCCGCCCCAGTATTTCGGAGCGATAAAGTGTTTGACAATATCCAGAAAAAGCAGAATGGCCAGCATCCCCGCAGCCGAAGTGATGGTAAACCATTTGGTCACCTGTGCCTGCGTTTTCATAGCATCGGTGTCGGCGGCATGCCGGAAGAAAAATGGTTCGGCCGCATATCGGTAGGCTTGTGTGAACAGCGTAATCAGCGCCGCCAGTTTGTAATTGGCGCCAAAAATGCCCACCTGCCCCAGGTTTTCCTGTGGCGTGCCAGGCAGCAGGTATTTCAGCATGGAACGGCTGAACATCTCATTGGCAATACCCGCCAGGCTAACGATAATAAGCGGGGCAGCGTACAGGATCATTTTAGACCACAAAGCCCGATCGAACGTACCGCGCAGGCCGCGCAGTTGTGGACTCAACATGACCAGTGTAACAATGCTGGCCAGCAGATTGGACAGGAAAATGTACCCAACTCCCAGCCCTGGCGCCCAAACAGCGTGTACCCAGTTCATGCCATGTTTGGCAGCCCAGGGGCAAAATACCAGCCAGAACAGGTTCATGCCGATATTGACACCTATATTAATGAGTTTGATGGCTACAAAACGCCGGGGGCGTTGTTCGAGCCGCAGCCGG
This sequence comes from Bacteroidota bacterium, assembly GCA_020160935.1. GTDB lineage: Bacteria > Bacteroidota > Bacteroidia > Chitinophagales > Saprospiraceae > M3007. The sequence continues at coordinate 4,458 of JAIUPL010000049.1, forward strand.
GCAAAAGGCAGTTCGGCCAGGCAATCGAAAGCGAGTATGAGTGTAAACCAGCGGATGTATTCCGGGTGCTGCGGATATTCCAGCAGATCGGCCACCGGCTGCGCAAATACCATCAGCAGCAATGTAATGATCGCCGTGCTGACAAGGAGAGAAACCATGCCCGACCCGAATGCGCGATTGCGATCGTCGGCAGGTGTACCGTACCGGAAAAAAGCAGATTCCATCCGGTAGGAAAAAAACACCATAATGAAAGCGGAAGTCGCATACAGGTCTATGACGGCCCCGTAGTCATTGGTGGTGTTGAGCACCCGGGTATAAAATGGAACGAGCAGCATATTCAGCAAACGGCCGATTATGCTGCTCAATCCGTATAATACCGTTTCACCGGCAAGTTTTTTAACTAGTGACATCCTCCGGAGTACTTATCATTCCATTTCCTGCACTACTTCCTGCACTTCGGGCACCATGCGTTTCAGCATGCCTTCAATGCCCGATTTAAGTGTCACGGTAGAGGAGGGGCAACCGCTGCACGAGCCTTGCATGATAACGTACACCTTGCCTTTTTCATAGGCTTTGAACTCGATGTTGCCACCGTCGCCTTCTACAGCCGGCTTGACATACATATCGATGAGTTCCTTGATTTTGCGGGCCACTTCACCTTCTTCGCCGCTAAACTGGCTGGCGTTCAGGTCGGCCTGCACCTTTTCGCTGTATTCGGCAAAACCTTCTTTTACGACAACACCGCCGTTTTCAATATAGGATTTGATGAATTCTTTCAGGCGCAGCATCACTTCTGCCCAGTCGTAGTTGAATTCCTTGGTGACGGTGACGTAGTTGTTGTTGAAATATACGCTTTTCACGTAGGGCAGTTCCATCAGGCTGTTGGCCATCGGGCTCCATTCGGCTGCCAGGTCTTTTTCCCTGAAATCGGCGATACCCCGGTACAACATCCGGTTGGTCACATATTTCAGCGCTTCAGGGTTGGGCGTTTCTTCCGTGTACAGCATTACGGGAGATTTCGATATAGTCGCTTCCATCTTCTGTTTGTTTCGTTCTAAAAATCGATGCGAAGATAACAGTAATCGAGGGGATTGGTTTTAAAACAGTTTTTATCTTTTTACATTTCAAAAAACAGTGAGCCATCATCCAGCATCCAGATTCGGATGGTTGGGAAATGAAACATCACATTGGAAAATACAATGTGGAAATCATCCGTGATAATTCCGTTTGCTTCTTCCGGTTGCCTATACAGGCTTGTCATGCGCAGCAGCACAGACTCGGGCACACCTATATTATAGGCAAGTGCGCGCAGCGACACCTGGAATTCGGAATGCTTCAGGTGCTCCACATACGAATCCAGCAATTGCGACAAGAACAACCTGTTGCGAATGCGCCGGGGGTACAATCGTTTCATGGCCGGCTGATCAGATAGAAGCGATGGCAATGGTAGCCATACTCAGTCGGGTACCTGGAATGGCGAGCAGCGTTTGGCCGCAGATTTCCAGCGTGGCGCCGGTTGTCAGCACATCATCTACTAATAATAGGTGTCGGCCTTCCAGCAGTGCGGGTTTCTTTACGGAAAAAACCTGCTCCACATTCTGAAAACGTTCGATGCGCTTTTTGCGGGTTTGCGATTCGGTGTATCGGTTGCGCACCAGCGCCGAATCCGAGAACGGCACTTCCATGGTTTCGGAAAGCCCTTGCGCGAACATCCGGCTTTGGTTGTAGCCTCGAAGCCGTTCCTTGCGCGGGTGCAATGGCACCGGGATAATCAGATCGACCGACCGAAACGTTTCTGCCTGCCGCAGCCTTCGGCCAAAATCCCGCCCGATCTGAACGCCGATATCCGGTCTGTTGTGGTACTTTAAATGGTGTAGTGCCCGCTGGATGGGACTTTTGCGGGTGAAATAATACAGAGCAGCCCCTGACTGTACAGGCAGCCTTCCCCAGAAACGATCGGTGAATTCGTTTTCGGCGGAGCGATACATATCGGAAGGAGCAAGGGCAAACTGGCATTTCAGACAAAAACAACTTTGAGAAGTTGGTAAATCCTGTCCGCAGGCCACACAAATCTCCGGAAACAGCAAATGGACAAAGCCTTGCCACAGTTCCGGAATACTCGGAAATGATAAATGAAGCGCCATAAAAAATTTTATACTTGGATTAATGCGTGAATCGATGCCCAAAAATATTCCCAAACCATCAAATTGCCAACCTATCCGTTTGTCCTTTTTCAGTTTTTCCAAAAGAAAAAAAATGGTGCACAGGGTCTTGAGAAAATTTTTTTGGCGGGGGTATTGGTGGAATAAAATGTTGCCATATCTTTGCGGCCGCTTTGGTTGAGAGGGGTTGATAGGAGGGAGTAAAGCGCGGGGTTGAGAGGGGCTGATGGGATAAAAAAAGGTAAAAAAGATTACCTAAAAAGTTTGGTTAGAAGAGGATGGGGTTTGTATCTTTGCAGCCCGTTTGACGGGGAGTAAAAAATTGGAATGATATTAAGATACCTGAAGAGGTGTTGGAGATATAAAAAAGTTCATTGACAGAAAGGTAGCGAGAAGAGGTAAAGGGAAGAATAGAGGAGAGAGGATCAGAGAATTAACCTGGAGAGGAAAAGAGTTTAGTCAGAGAAATCGCTCGAACGTCGTACAAGCAAGTAAGTTACTTTTCGGAGTAATTTAAAGACTATACGATGGAGAGTTTGATCCTGGCTCAGGA
>JAIUPL010000002.1 GCA_020160935.1 Bacteroidota bacterium
GATGGCGCCTCCGCAGCCGTCGGTGGCTGCTGCACCGCCATTGGAAGAAAGCCAGGCATTGAGCGCAGCAGTGTTGCCTGCACCGTCGCATTGTACGGTCTGACCCGATGCAGCAGTGTTGATCACAGGCGCTGTATTATCCACCACATTCACGGTCTTGTCGCAGGTGGAGGTACAACCGTTGGCATGCGTCACTTCCAGTGTGAGCGTAAAGGATGCGTTGCAATTGGCGCCGGTGCTGATGGTAACAGTTTGGGTACTTCCGCCCGATGTTATACTTGCATTGCCGGAAACAGACCATGCATAGCCCGCCATGCCGGCCGGCCCGGTATAGGAAAAAGTACTGGAAGGACACAGGGGGCCGTTATTTCCAGTAATGGAACATGTGGGAGCAGCATTTACTACCACATTGGTAGTTGTTTCACAACCACCTGAATACGAATAAGTTACAGTGTATGATCCTGGGGTGCTTAAAGCAGGGTTTATTTCTCCTGTATTGGCATCCAGTGCAAGTCCTGCAGATGCGGAGTACGTACCTTCTCCCTGGCCGACGAGCGTCACGGATTCAGGTGCATCATTGGTACAGAAAGGGCTTCCTGCATACGAAATGGATGCTGAGGGGCAATCCCAGGAAATGACCACCAGACCAGGGCCGCCGTCGCCGCCACGCCGATCGGTAGCCGTGCCGGCCCGACCACCGCCACCGCCACCGCCAGTAACGTCGCCTGGCAAACCGATACTGCCGGATGCGCCTGTACTGCCGCCGTCGCCACCTGCACCACCATTACCACCAAAACCACCGCTGGTAATACCGCCGCTGACGCCATCCATGAAAGTGCTGGCCCCGGAGCCGCCACCGCCTGCGCTGGCGCCACCAGAGCCGGTGCCGCCATTGCCACCTTTAAATATAAAACCTATATCGCCGATGCTGGCTGCCGAAGAGGCTGTAGCACCCATGCCACTGGAGTTATTACCAGTGGCGGCGTCTCCGCCCAGGCCACCTTCGGCATACACGGTAGTTGCGTTGCTAAACCAGGAAGGTTCGCCATTGCTGCCATTTCCGAATGTACCCGATACCACATCCGCTACAAATACGGCATGCAGCTCGCCCGGGTTTACACTCAATACTTTTTTTACATAGGCGCCGCCTGCTCCCCCGCCGCCACCTGCTACAATACCTGTAGCGCCACCGCCGGCGCCACCACCGCCCCAGCATTCAACTGTGATGGTCGTTACCCCCGGCGGTATGGTAAAGGTGCCGGATGAAGTGAATGTTCGGGGATTTTGTGCCGAAACAGCCTGTACAAGGCATAACATGGAAAAAATGAACAGGTTCCACGTTCTTTTGGCTGATCCGGATGTTGTATCAGGCGATACGGAATAGTCCGGAATTGGATCAAAAACGGTACGTAGCAGGGTAAACTTTGATTTCATGTTGAGTTTATTTTTCAAATTGGACAGGTACGCAGAAAGCAGGCCTGCTCCGGAGCGCCAGAACAGGTATTGCAGGGTTTACAGAAAAAAAATGGGAAATGATTAAAGTGCGACCATGGGATGTAAAGACAAAAGTCCGATACATTTCATAGCTGAAAAGTTCAATCTGTTAGCTCTATTCATCAAAAAAAGGTCGCTTTTGCCCAGATTGATATATGAAAAATCCCCACCATTTATAGTGCACATGAAGCAGACCATAATGTCCCCATTCAAAGGGTACAGCGCCTAAACGATGTCGGACGGCGGTACTCCGAAATGGTTGTGAAAACAACGGGAAAATGAACCCGCGTGGCGGAATCCTACAGAAGAGGCTACCTGTGCGATAGATGGATATATTTTCTTTTGCAGGTATTCGAGCGCCTTCTCCATTCGGATGCGTGTGATATAGGCGCTGGGATTAATTCCAAACAAGTATTGTATTTTTCTGGATAATGTACTTCTACTCAGGTGCAGATCAAATGCCAGTTTTTCGGTGTCGTAGGAAGGGTCCGACAAATGAAGAATGACCAAACCTTCCAGTTTTCCCATCCATTGCAGATCCCGGGGCGACAGTACCTGGCCGCTGGAATAAGCCGTTCTGACACCGTGATGGGTGTTGCTTTCATCGGCACTGCTTTGCAACACTTCCCGTATGAACATCGACAATTGCTCTTCCCGACATTCGCGGAAAGACAAATCCGAAATATTGAAACAAAAGGCAGCAAAACGATCCGAATCTTTCTCCACAGGCGCTACATTGATAACAGGCAGGCCCTGGAACGCGCTGTTGAATTTCAGGTACTTGAGCAAGCGATAATTATCAGATGTAAGGCACTCCGAGTCGGAAATAACAAGGCTGATCCCGGCTACATCGCGTAAAGTATCAACGGCCTCCTTTTCGGAAGCAGCAAAATATACCTTGCAAAAAGTGGATAAAAACTGCCCATGGAGGGTCACCTGGCCGGCCGGATTCCGAACCACCAATACACTGTGATACCGCGGGGGTGATCCACTGTGTCTACCATTATTTAAAAACGAGTTCATTTTTCAAAAGGTTCTTCCTTTAATACTACACATTAAAAAAAACTAAGACGTTATATCTGATAGCATCTTTTTGAATGACTCAGGGGAGCGTACCCTGACGTATTTCCCGTATGCCAGTATGTCGGTAATAATCTCGTAGTTGGGAATCAGTTTCAAGGAAAAAACGGCTTTCTCTTCATCCCGAAACAGCAGCGACTGCGAGGCGTGAAACGGCTTACTTTCTATATAATAATAGGCAATAGTGTCGGCTTCCATTTCAATCTGAATAGGCGCCGTGTTTTCAGGTTTGGTCACACCTGCAATTTCATCAAACCAGGTATCCGGATCAAACAGATCATTTTCCAGAAAAGGTATATCCGGGCAGTTATGGATCGAAATGATACGGTCAAGTGGAACGTTCCAGATATGGTCGCTTCGCGGAATGAACCCCATCCGTTCGATCAACCACTGTCTTGCCGTATTCCCTGAAGTCTTTTCATTTTTTTCCCTGCCTTCCCGGCCAAAAACATACCAGCGGTTTCTCCATTCTTTCAGCAAGTAGGGATGCAGGTAAAACGACATTTCATCGTCCGAAAATGGCTGATAAACGATCTGTAGCACGACCTTCTGGATCATCGACTGATAAATGAGCGGAATCCATTCGGTACCTTTTACCCGGTGGATCACTTCCAGTTGAATCAGTTCTTTCCTTTTGTGCTCATCGTCTTGTTCGTACTCAAATCGCTGCTGTACCACATCAATTATGGGAAGGTGCGATATGCCGGGTATCTGCCTGATAAGGCCCATTGAGGCGCGCAAAATCTCCAGTTCTTCCTTGCGAAACGGGATATTGGAAATTCTATACTCGGGGTCTGCATAGTAATACCTTCCATTGCTACATACAATAGGCGCACTGTAGCCGCGCGGTGGATGGCTACGCATTACGCTGATGTCGCCTTGTATGGTACGCAGGCTCACTGCATTCTCTGCCCCGAACTCTTCCTGCAAATACCTGGATACCTCCGAAACCAGTTCTTGGAGGCTCCATTTTCGCCTGCCGCGCTCGCCGAAACATTGATCGAGCACCCTGTAACGAAAAGAGGCATGTTTGTTTGTGGGCATGGTTGGGTGTTTATTGAAGAAGACCACAATGGCAAATTCAAAGGATACGCCGAACGCGCTATTCGTGCGTCAGGTACACAGTCGAACTTGATCCAGAACTCTGGAGAAGCATGCTTGTAATGGACAAAGCGCCGTTGGTAGGAAAATGGGGTGCCGGCAAAAAAGCCGAACTCGCTAAAAGAATACGCTAGGTAAAAGTATCAGCGTAGAAAAGAGGATAGAATGGCATAGGATTTATCGTTTTTGAATGATTTATTAATACAAAGGAAAGCAAGTAAAATGCAACCTATTTGCATTGAAAATAAAAAGAATAACTATTTGTGTTTTTGGTATGTGTGTAATACTTCATGCTAAAGTTGAAAACCATTTCGAAGATACTACAGTTGCGCATTTCGCAACTTTAATTAACATTTAGCGCGTGTTTTCGCCTCGGTTTTGAAATTAAAACACGCTCTTACACTTGTTTCACGGCCATTTTCTCTTTTTTGCGTCGCTTTTTGAGCGATTCCATCGCCTTCGTCCAATCCATCAACCTTTCTCTATGTACAAACTATCCCTTTTGTGGGGACTCCTGCTGTCCTGCATCGCCTTGTCTGCCCAGTCCACCATCCCTTTACCCGAACACCCGCGCCCCGATTTTGAACGCGCTGTGTGGCAAAACCTCAATGGCGCCTGGGCTTTCGAACTCGACCCCAAAGACGCTGGTATCCGTGAAAAATGGTTCTCCGGCCAACGCCGTTTTCGTCGCAGCATCCAGGTGCCTTTCCCCTGGGGATCGCCGCTGTCGGGCGTACCCGATTCTGCCGACATTGCCTGGTACAAACGCAGCATTCGGGTGCCTGCTTCCTGGAAAGGCAAACGCACGTTTCTGACCATCGGCGCCAGCGACTGGAAAACCACTGTTTACCTCGATGGCCGGGAACTGGGCTCCCACGAAGGCGGATATACACCGTTTTCTTTTGACCTGACACCTTATTTAAAATACGGACAGGCACAAAACCTCACCATCAGGGCCGACGATGTGCGGCGCCCTTTCGCGCTCTACGGCAAGCAAGGTTATGGCAATGCCCGTGGTATCTGGCAAACGGTGTACCTCGAAAGTCGTGGCAATACGTACCTCGACGCCGTGCGTTTTACACCCGACATCGATGCCGGAAATGTACAGGTAACCGTGTTTCTGGCAACCCCGGCCCCGAAAAACACCGCTGTTCAAGTCGACATCTCCGGCAACGGACAAGTTTTCAAAGCGACTTCCAAGATAGCCGCCGGGCAAACCTCTGCCAGTTTTGAAGTAAACATGCCCGGCGCTCGCCTGTGGTCACTCGACGACCCGTTTTTGTACGACGCTGTTATTCAGGTAGCCGACGATCAGGTGAAATCCTATTTCGGAATGCGGAAAATATCGGTGACGAACCTGCCCGGCACCGAATACCCGTATGTGGCTATCAACAACCAGCCGGTGTACCTCGAACTCACCCTCGACCAGTCGTACCACCCCGAAGGCTACTACACCTTCCCGAGCGATGCTTTTATGAAAGAGGAAATCCTGCGCACCCGACAAATTGGGCTCAATGGCATCCGCACGCACATCAAGGTCGATATTCCACGAAAACTGTACTGGGCCGACCGGCTGGGCGTACTCGTCATGTCCGACCTGCCCAATTTCTGGGGTGAACCGGATTCCCTCGCCCGCCGCGAATCGGAAAATACCTTTCGGGAAATGCTGAAACGCGACTTCAACCACCCGGCTATTTTTTCCTGGATATTGTTCAATGAAACCTGGGGCCTCACCCACAAAACCGTCAAAGACGGAAAAGAAGAGTGGGAATACCGGCCCGAAACCCAGCAGTGGGTGGCGGAAATGTACCGCAAAGCAAAAATTGCCGACCCGACGCGCCTCATTGAAGATAATTCTATCTGCTGCGGACGCGGCCACACTGAAACCGACCTCAATTCCTGGCACGACTACCTGCCCGGCTGGATGTGGGAAGAGCGCCTCGCCGAAATCGACCGCGAGACCTACCCCGGCAGCACCCATCATTTTGAAAAAGGATACCAGCAGCACCGCCAACCCAATATCAACTCCGAATGTGGCAATGTGTGGGGCTACGACGGCAGCACCGGCGACGTCGACTGGTCGTGGGACTATCACCGCATGATGAACACTTTCCGGAAATACCCCAAAGTGGCCGGCTGGCTGTACACCGAACACCACGATGTCATCAATGAGTGGAATGGCTACTGGCGCTACGACCGATCCCACAAGGAAACCGGCGTCGGCGACCTCACACCGGGCATGAGCCTGCGCGATTTTCACGCCGATTTTTACATTTCCACCGGCAATGAAATCAGCCGCAGCGTGAAACCGGGCGAGCAGGTCAGCGTGCCGCTGTACGCTTCTTTCTTTTCCGCCCGCACCGACCTGGGCACTCAACTGAATTTGAAAGTACAACTACACGGTTTTGATGGGCTGGGACTGGAACGCATCTGGCTCGACACCATCATTCAGGTGCCCTACCACCCCTGGATGCAGCAGGCCTTGCCGCCCCTGACACTCCATATGCCCTCGGAAAAAGCCGCGCTCACCTTGTCGCTTACCCTGCTCGATGCGGGCGGTGCGGCGTTGCACCACAACAGCGCACATTTCATCGTAGAAAGTCCACTGCCTGCCTCTATGACGCTCGCCCATGGCAAAAAAGCCTGGTTGGTATCGCGTGAGCCGCAGCAGTTTTCCGCCGCCAAATGGTCGCAAAAACAATGGAATGTGCTGAATGGTCTCAAAGTGAACGGCGCCGGTAGCGGTTATTTCGAATACCGTTTTCCCTTGCCCAAAGATGCGAACCTGGATCAACTCGAAAGCGCGTCGTTCATTGCAGAAGTTTCTTCTAAAACCCTGTTTGTCAAGGATATGGACAAAGGCATGGATGCTAATATCGACTACATGCTGGGCAAGGGCGCTGTGGCGCCGAGCCAGAACCCGAACGCTTACCCCATGACCGACGACACGCCGTATCCAGGCGAAGTGTCCATTTCTGCCAATGGCTTTTTTGCCGGTCGCTTCGAATTGCCCGACGACCCTGCCGATCACCGCGGCGTGCTGTCGTGGCATTACCAGCCCAAAGAACGCAAACTCAACGAAGCCGGCTCCTATGGTTATCGCATTGCGGCGGGCATCTCCAAGGAAGCCATCGAAGCCGCCCGAAAAAGCGGCGAACTCATTATTCGACTGGAAGTACCAGAAAGTATGAGCAGTGGCCTGGCTATTTATGGAGACAAGTTTGGGAGGTATCCGCTGAATCCTACGCTTTACCTGCTTTGCAGGTAGTTATTGGTTATCAGTTATTGGTTATTAGGGGAGGGTAAGGGGTGATGGGTTTTTCAGGCTGGCGGCTCGGGGAGGTTGAGAAGTTGAGGGGTTGAGAAGTTGAGGGGTTGAGGAGTTGAGAAGTTGAGGAGTTGAGGGCGGATTGGATGCATTACTATGCTCTCTCAACCCCTCAACATCTCAACCCCTCAACCCCTCAACTCCTCAACCCCTCAACTTCTCAACTTCCCCGAGCCGCCAGCCTGAAAAACCCATCACCCCTTACCCTCCCCTGATAACCAATAACCAATAACTGATAACCAATTAAAGATGTACCAGTCGTGTCGAATACGCCTTCGGCTTCACCCCGCCCTGCGTTTGTGATTTGCCGGGTAAAAACTGCCAGGGCGTGATCTGTTTGGTCCAGTCGAAATCGTTTTTTTCAAAATAGCGGCGCCGGTATTCCTGAGGCGTGCATTTCCGGTATTTTTTGAACAGGCGGTTGAAATTGGCGAGGTTGTTAAAGCCTGATTTGAAACAGATCTGGTTGATGGTTTCGTCGGTGTCGAGCAGGAGTTTGCAGGCATGGCCCACGCGCACATCGATGAGGAAATGGGTAAAACTGCGGAATGCGAACTTGGTAAAAAAGTGACTGAACGCCGAATCACTCATGTTGAGTTGGGAGGCCACGTCGCCGATTTTCAGGTTGGGGTCGGTAAAATGTTTGAGGATATAACCGTATGCCACCTGAATGCGGTTGCTGTCGGAGCGCAGGGCTTGCGGCGAAAAGCCTTCGCTGGCCAAATAAGCCACTTCGGTGGATTTGGACAGCAGGTCGAGCAGTTGCAGAAACTCCACCACGTTGGTAAAGCCCTTGTCTTCCGTCAGGTCGATCATGATGCGCATGGCGGCTTCTACCGTTTTTCCATGAAATTTGATGCCACGCAGGGAATCGCGCAACAGTTGTCGGATTTGAATAAACCGTTCTTTCTGAAACAATTGGCCGCTGAACAGGTCCATCGCAAACTGGATGGTCACCACGCGGTACGGCTGACCGCTTGCTTGCAGGTGCGCATCGCCGTCCCATTTGTGGTACAAATATGGCCCGAGCAATACCAGATCGTAGTCGGTATAACGTTCGGTGGAATCGCCCACGATGCGCGTGCCCGACATGCCCGCAATCAGGTTGAGTTCGTATTCCGGATGGTTGTGAATAGGATAGTCGAAGCCGTTGCAAACGGAATCGAGCACCACAAATACATCTGGCGGATTGAGCGGCGTGATTTCCCGATAGATATTCATTTCGATAATTTTTATAACGACTACCTGCATATTGTACCCCGCCTATTTTTGTTCTTGAAGGTGGCCAAAGTTGCAAGATATGCCATGTGTTGTTCAGGCGGTAGTATGGGCTTTAGCCCGTCGGGACAGCGCCATTTATGGCGCACACAATAAAAATAAGCATTATTGCGCCATAAATGGCGCTGTCCCGACGGGCTAAAGCCCATACCACCGCCTGAACAACGCTTGGCTGTTATTATGTAGAATCCCTGATCAAAAGCATAAACACACAAGGATACAATAAGCGGATAGCCGTTATTTTTATTTCTTTCTACGCTCCGGGAACCAATTATTGACTACTTATTACAGGCGTGGCAAATAAAAATGTTGATTCCCGGAAACGATTCATAAAAGTACCACATAATTGCATAATAGTATCTGTACTGGGATTTTTTAAATTGGACTTTTGTCAATCTGAATTACAATCAGGTTGCCATGAGGACGAACTCTACCTTTTCAAATTTCGCAAAAACAGCATCTTGCTTTCCCGGCGTTCCATGGGGAAAAGGCTGTTTGCTACTACTTTTCATTTGCCTTTCTGCTGTGTATCATGTTGATGCACAATCATTTACTGTATCTGGCACTGTCTTCTCTACCGAAGACAACCAGCCGCTCATCGGGGTGAGCGTACAGGAAACAAGTACCGGCCGGGGCATTACCACCGACGTGTCGGGCCACTTCCAACTCGAAGTAACTTCGGGCGAGTCAGTGTTGCGTTTTCGCTACGTCGGCTATGCCGATCAGGAAATTCCGGTGCAAAACCGCGCGGAAATCACGGTCATCATGGGCGCCAATGAGAGCCTGTTGCAGGACGTGGTGATTACCGGTTACAAAAAAGAAATCCGCAGCAATGTATCCTCGGCCATTGCCTCCATCAAGGCCAAAGACATCGAGAAATTGGTGGTCGTCGGTATCGACCAGGCTTTGCAAGGCCAGGCGCCGGGCGTTATGGTGACACAGGTAACCGGTTCGCCGGGCGACGACATCGCTGTTCGTATCCGGGGTGCGGGCACGCTGGGCAACAACAATCCGCTGTATATCATCGACGGCGTACCTACCACAGGAAATATCAATATGTTTTCGCCGGGCGACATCGAGTCGATCGAGGTGCTGAAAGACGGTGCAGCAGCATCTATTTATGGTGCGCGGGCTGCCAATGGCGTGGTGCTGATTACCACCAAACGCGGCAAATCGGGCAAACCTGCCTTTTCCTTCGAAGCCTATTCAGGTATTCAACAAGCCTTTCATCTCCCTGAATTGCTCAATGCCGAGGAATACCTCACCATTCGCAACGAGGCCATCACAAACGCCAATACACTTCGTAATCCTGCCAACCAAATAGCCACTTACGATCCGGCCATCCTCGACACCCTGCCCGACAACAACTGGCTGGATATGGTGTTCAACCCGGCGTCCATTCAGCACTATGCCCTGTCGGCATCCGGTGGCAGCGAAAGCGGCAGTTTTTACCTTTCCGGCGAATACCACACCCAGGACGGCATTTTCAAGGGTCAGGGTTTCGACAAATACCAGGTGCGTTTCAACGGCGAACTCGGCAACAAGTGGTTCAAAGTGGGCAACAGCCTGTCTTTTTCCCATACCGACCGCAAGGTGATCGGTGCTTCGGGCGACGGCTACGGCCCGGGCAACGAACTCAGCGGCATCCGCTATGCACTCATCGCAGCGCCGTTGTTCCCCGTTCGTTATGCCGATGGCAGTTACATCAATGTGACCTCCGAACTGGGCGACCCGACGCTCTTTGGCGACGGCAATGCCAACCCGCTGGTGTTTATCGAAAATACCGACTGGCGTATTCGCCGCTATCGGGTGTTCGGCAATGTATTCGCCGAACTACAACTGCTCGATGGCCTGAAACTGCGCAGCACGCTGGGCGGCGATTTGGGCTTCGACCGCGAAAAACTGTTCAAAACCCGCCTGTCAGCCGCTATTTACGATCCTACGTCACTGAACGAAGGCCGTGTGTTCAACCAGACGCTGGTGTGGAACAATACAGCCGATTTTCAGCGCAGCTTCGGCGACCACCGTATTTCGGTACTCGCAGGCATGGAGGCCATCCAGAACCATACCGATTACCTGGGCGCCTCGGCCAATAATTTCCGCCGCAGCGACCCACTGTTCCGCTACATCGACGCCAGCAATGCCGAAGAACTTGGCGACGTAGACGCTTCTGGTATCGCGACGGAATGGTCGCTGCTGTCGTATTTCGGTCAGGTGGGCTACACCTATAAAAACCGCTATGTAGTGAGTGGCGCCGTGCGCCGCGATGGTTCTTCCCGTTTTGGGCCCAACAACCGCTGGGGTGTGTTTCCTTCGGTGTCAGCGGCCTGGAACATCTCCAACGAGCGCTTTTTCGAAAATATCAAGTTTGTTTCCAGTATGAAAATCCGCGCCAGTTGGGGGCAACTCGGCAACCAGGAAATCGGCATTTACCCGTACAGTTCGCTGGTGCGCACGGGCGACCGCGTGTATGTATTCGGCGGGCAAATCGTGACCGGCGCGACCATCCTCGAAACTGGCAACAGCAATATCCGTTGGGAAACGAGTTCGCAAACCAACCTCGGGCTCGACATGAGTTTCTGGCAGGATCGCCTGACGCTGACGGCAGACCTGTTCCGCAAACAAACCGACGACATCCTCGTGCGCGTGCCTGTACCGCAGGCCGGTGGCGCGCAGAATCCGCCGTTTATCAATGCCGCTTCTGTTGAAAACAAGGGGCTCGAACTGGGACTGATTTACAAAAACCGGATCAACAAGTTCAACTACAATATCGGCGCCAACATCAGTGTAGTGCGCAACAACGTGCTTTCCATCGCCAACAGCGAACCGATTCTGGGCGGTTTCGGCCTCTCCGATGGTGCGCTCACCAAAACGGAAACGGGTTATCCGGTAGGTTCGTTCTTCCTGTATGATGCCATCGGTATTTTCCAGACACAGGAAGAAATCGACGCCAGCCCTTTCCAGACGGTGAACACCCGCCCGGGTGATGTGAAATTTGCCGATCTGAATGGCGACAATAAAATCGACGACAAAGACCGGGCGCATATCGGCAATCCGTTCCCCGATTTCACCTACGGCATCAACCTGGGTTTCAACTGGGGCAATCTCGATTTCTCCACCCTGATTCAGGGCGTGTACGGCAACGACGTGTATTTCCTGTATGGCAATTTTGCCTATGAAACGCAGGCCCGCGGCTTCAATTCCTACCGCGACATCCTGAACCGCTGGACGCCAACCAATACCAATACCGACATACCGAAAGTAAGCCTCGACGACCGCAATGGCAACCGCCGCCCTTCTACCCGTTTCCTCGAAGACGGCTCCTACCTGCGCGTGCGCAACGTGACCATCGGATACAATTTCAAAGACCTGATCCACAGCAAGGACATCGGCGGACTGCGGGTGTACCTGACCGCGCAAAATGCTCTCACTTTCACCAAATACCCGGGCCTTGATCCCGAAATTCAGGCCAACGCCAACGATACCCGCGGACTCGGACTTTCTTCCGACCTGGCGGTGGGCATCGACTGGGGTACGGTGCCGGCACCAAGGACGTTTATTGCGGGCGTGAAGATTGATTTTTGATTGAGGGTTGATGAAGGTTGATGAGGGTTGATGAGGGTTGATATTCATCGGCTCAGATTAGAACATTTTTCACTTCATAGAGCCGATGAATATCAACCCTCATCAACCTTCATCAACCCTCATCAACCCCGCCAACCCACACACATCATGAAAAAACACACCTATATCCTCCTCGCCACGGCTTTTATGCTTGCATCCTGCCAGGGCATTCTCGACAAGGAGCCCATTGCCACGCTCGATGCGGGCTCGTTTTTCCAGTCGGAAGACGATGCCGAGCAGGCGCTGAACGCCGCGTATCAGCCGCTGGTTTTCAGCAGCACGAACAACAACTTTTACTGGGCCATGGCCGAGGTAGCCTCCGATGAAGCCATTACGGGCGGCGACGGTTCGCGGCCGGGCATCACCGAAATGGATGCTTACACCTACACGCCGCGGACGGAGGAATTCAACACCTTCTGGGCCTTGCAATACGCAGGTATTACGCGCTGCAACCTCGTGCTGGATAACATCGGGAAAATAGACATGAGCGAGTCCAACCGCAACCGCATCACCGGCGAGGCACTGTTCCTGCGCGGCTACTACTACTTCCTGCTGACGCAGGTGTTTGGCGATGTGCCGCTGTTCACCAGCATAGCACCGCCCGATCAGGTGAAAATACCCAAAACACCGGTAGCGCAGGTGCGCGCTCAAATCATCGCTGACTGCGACCGTGCTGCCGAATTGCTGCCAGCCCAGCAGACGGCCAAAAATATCGGTCGCGCCACCAAAGGCGCTGCTTACGCACTGGCCGCCAAAACATACCTGTACGAGAAAAACTGGGATAAAGTGCTGGAATATGTGAGCAAGGTAAAAGGACTGGGCATTTATGCGCTGATGCCCGACTACGGGGACAATTTCAGAAAATACACACAAAACAACGCAGAATCGGTCTGGGAAATCCAGCACGCCAACCTCGAACTCGGCGTCGGTAATTTCCTCAATCAGTGGTGGGCCTCCAAAAAATACGAAGGTTACGGCTTTGCGGAAGTGACCGAGGCATTCGTGCTGAGTTTCGAACCGGACGACCCGCGCCGCAAGTTTACCGTCGCCATGAACAACGAAGACTACTTCGGCGTGGTGTACAAAAACTCGTTTTCCTCCACCAAATACGGCGTACGCAAATACCTGCAAGCCAAGGATTCGGTGACGCAAAAAGCCGACGGCGACATCAATTACACGCCCATCCGCTACGCCGAAGTGCTGCTGTGGGAGGCCGAAGCGCTCACCGAACTCAACAGGGTGGCCGAAGCACAGGCGCCGCTGGAGCAGGTGCGCGCCCGCGCCCGCGCGCAGGCTGCCGATCCTGCTACCGCACTGCCCCCGGTAACGACCACCGACCAGCAAACCATGCGCACTGCCGTACGCCATGAGCGACAGGTGGAACTGGGTTTCGAACTGCATCGCTTCTTCGACCTCGTTCGATGGGGCGTGGCAGCACAGACATTGCCCGGGTTTATGGAAGGCAAAAACGAGGTGTTCCCCTTGCCGCAAACGGAAATTGATTTGAACCCGGCGCTGGTGCAGAATAACGGGTATTAATATTAGCGTCGGCAGCGCTTGAAGCGCTCTGAAAACCTATGAGGTTTTTAAAACCTCATAGGTTTAATACCCGATAAAAAAATTCCGTAGCGTCGGCAGTGCTTCAAACCCTGCCGACGCTCCACAACAGACACAACCACACATGCCCAAACATACTGGTTTATTCCTTTTTTTCTTTTGCTGCCTGGGCCTCGGACTGCATGCTCAGACGGGCCAGATCGCCATTCCGCGGGTCGAACTCATGCCCAACCAGCCTACGCCTTATAACGTGCGCGACTGGAAGCAGGTGGCCTTGCGCTACGACTCTTTTGTGTACGATGTGACCAAAACGGGGCAATACCTGCCGATCACACAGATCACGCCGGCCGGTATCAATTACCCGCAAAATCCCTCGTTTCGCATGCACACCTATGTGGGCACCAATTCGCCACTGGGAAATGAAGCCATCAACGTGCTGCCTTCGCTGGTGGGCGCTTCGCTGGCAGGCATCGACAAAACCAATCAGTTCGGCCACAACTGGTTGCTGATGGGCCAGGATTTTTTCAACAAAAACAACGGTGAAAACCTGTACCTGAACAATCCGTCTACGACCAGCGGCAACGACTGGTGGTACGACATGATGCCGAATGTGTACTTCTATCAGTTGTACGACCTGTATCCCGACCTTGGCGCCGAAGCCGACTACCAGTTTACCGCTATTGCCAATCAGTTTCTGGCAGCCGTGCGCGCCATGGGTGGGCAGGATGCGCCCTGGGAACCCGCATTCATGAATTATCGGGCCTGGAAATTTAAAACCATGGAACCCAATGCCAACGGCGTAAAAGAACCCGAAGCCGCCGGCGCTTTCGCCTGGGTGTTGTACCACGCCTGGAAAACCACCGGCAACCCGGAATACCTGAAAGCCGCGGAGTGGTCGATGGAGTTTTTGAGCAACTGGACTTCCAACCCTTCCTACGAACTGCAACTCCCCTACGGCACCTATGTAGCCGCTAAAATGAACGCCGAAATCGGCGCCCGATACGATATTGAAAAAATGCTCAACTGGTCGTTCAACCGCGGCGAACTCCGTGGCTGGGGCACCATCGTCGGCACCTGGGGCGGCTTCGATGTGTCGGGACTGGTTGGGGAGGCCAACGACGCCGGCAACGACTACGCTTTCCAACTCAACGGTGTGCAGCAGGCCGCAGCACTGGCGCCCATGGTACGCTACGACAAACGTTTTGCCCGCGCCGTGGGCAAATGGATACTCAACCTGGCCAATGCCACCCGGCTCATGTATCCCGGCTTTTTACCTTCCAACCTGCAGGACGGCTCGGCATGGTCGGCAGCCAACGACCCTCAGCAGGTGGTTGGATACGAAGCCTTGCGCCAGGTGTGGCAATCCCAGTCGCCTTATGCCACGGGCGATGCCCTCCAGGGCGGCTGGGCGGCCACCAACCTGTCGCTGTACAGCACCTCGTCTATCGGCTATCTGGGCAGCATTTTGAAAAAAACAAACGTGGACAAAATCCTGCAGATCGACCTGTTGAAAACGGATTTTTACGGCAGCGAGGCGTACCCAACGTATTTGTACTACAATTCCTATGCTACGCTCAAATCGGTGCAAATGGAAGTGGGCAATTCACCCGTCGATGTGTACGACGCCCTGACGGAAACTTTTGTACTGCAAAATGTTACCGGCACCGTCACGCTGAACATCCCCGGCAACCAGGCACGGCTGGTAGTGCTAACGCCTGCAGGCGGCGCAGTTACCTACGACCAAAATCGAATGCGGATCAACGGCGTTGTGGTCGATTTCGATCAGCATGCACAGGCTTACACCCGTGCACCGCGCATCCAGGCGCTGGCTGCTGCTCAAAATCCGGTGCAGTCGAGCGATTCCACGGCCGTGTACGCCACGGTTTCCGATGGTGATTCCGACAATTTTACCTATGAATGGAGCACTACGCTGGGTACGATTTCCGGTTCCGGCGCTGAAGTGCAACTACTCACGCCTGCTGCCGAAGGAGAAACGGAAATACAGCTAATCGTGACAGATCCGGAAGGCAACAAAGACACGGCCACGCTCCTGGTATCTATTGTGCCGGAAATAAATGTAGCACCGCAAGTCATTGAGATTCAAAAAAGTACAGCCTATGTGTCGCCCTCCGGAACCGTGCAGTTTACTTGCCTGGCCAACGATGGCAACAATGACCCGCTCACCTATTCCTGGACCGGCAGTGGTGGCACATTCACCGGTACAGGCAGTATGGTGGAATGGACAGCGCCCGCCACAGCAGGCATTTACCAGATCAATGTGACGGTAACGGACGATGAAGGGCTTTCAACCCAGGCTACAACGAGTATGCTGGTAAAGGTTTTTGACACCTTTTCCGGCAACCTCATTGCACATTATCCCTTCACGGGAAATGCCAACGATGTGAGCGGCAACAACCAGCACGGGCAGGCCAATGGCGCCCTGCTTACTGCTGATCAGGACGGCATTCCGCAAAGCGCCTACTATTTCAACGGCGGTTCGCAGCACATTCTGGTACCCAATACAAGCATCCTTAATTTCCAGGACGGCATCACAGTCAGTTGCTGGTTCAAGGCCAATGCGCTGCCCGAGAAAGAAACCTTTCTGATCTCTCACGGCAGTTGGCAGAACCGTTGGAAAATGTCGATCACTCCTGAAAGATACCTGCGCTGGACCGTCAATTCGCTCAATGGCGTAAGCGACCTCGATGCCGACGAGCCGCTGGAAACAGACCAGTTTTACCACGCAGTCGCCACCTACGATGGATCGCTGCTGGCGCTTTACCTGAACGGTCAACTGCGTTCCTACAAAAACCTCAGCGGGAAAATACGCACCACCACCGTAGCCCTGCTGATGGGGCAAATGCTGCCCGGACAACCCGAATACAATTACAAAGGTGTGATTGACGAAGTAAAAATCTTTGATGACGCCTTGCCTCCGGATGCCGTGGCCGCGCTGTACGGTTTGGGTGTCACCGGCGTGCAGGATGCACACAAGCCGGCCATGGCCGATCTGGAAATTTCGCCTAATCCGGTAACTGACCGGTTGAAAATAACATACAACAATTCGCCTGCATCCTCGCTGTTTCGCATCGAAATACGCGACCTCGCAGGCCGCCTGATGATCGAGAAAATCATACCCCCCGACAATTCGACTGAACTGGATGTAAAAAACTGTAAACCAGGAGTTTATACCGTGTTTCTGATGTCCGAAAATACCCGTGCTGCCGCGCGGTTTGTGAAAATTTGAACTTGCTTTTTTACAACATTTTTAAACCAATCAAAAATATGAAAGGGAACTTGTATCCACTCTTCCTGCTCGTGTGTTGCCTGTTGGCCGGCCTGGGTTTGCAGGCGCAAACGCCGGTAGCCAGTTACAACTTTTCGGGCCAGGCCAAAGACCAGTCGTCTTTTGCCAACCACGCCAGCATACGTGGCGCTACCCTGACCCAGGATCGTTTCGGATGGTCCAACAGCGCCTTCTATTTCGACGGCCAGCAAAGCGGCATTCGTGCTGCCAATGCAGCCCAACTCAATTCGGCCAACGCCACCATCAGTTTCTGGGTAAATCCGGAAGGCTTCCCGGCACAGGGAGAAGCCTACTTGCTGTCGTTCGGCGGCTGGCAGGAACGTTTTAAAATTTCCCTGCCCAGCCACGGCAAACCCGTGTTTACCACCCATGCCAACGGCGCCTGCTGCAGCGACATGGACTCCGGCACACCACTCACGATCGGCACGTGGACACATGTGGTAATGACCCACGACGGCGCCAAAGACATCATTTATTTTAACGGCGTACAGGTAAACGAGAAAAACGTAGCAGGCGCACTCGACGCCACTACCCACCCGCTGGGTATCGGTTATGACCCGATCGACATCGCCAATTACTTCAACGGATCGATCGACGACGTGCAACTCTATGACGTAGCCCTCGACGCCAGCCAGGTGGCTGCCCTTTTCGCAACGCAAAGTGCGGAGCCTTCAGTACCACAGGGTAAAGTAGCCGAATACGTTTTCAACAACAATGGCGCCGACGTTACCGATTTTGGCAACCACGCCGATGTGAGCAACAGCACATTTACTACAGACCGCTTCGGATTTGGCAAAAGTGCGCTGCTGTGCAATGGCCAGTACAGTGAGGCTGTTGCTTCCAATGCTTCGCAACTCAACTCGGACGTGACCACCATCAGTTTCTGGGTGAAAGTAAATTCCCTGCCTGGCAACGGTGAGTCCTTCCTGCTGTCGTACGGCGGCTGGCAGGAACGTTTTAAAATTTCCCTTCCAACACACGGCAAACCGGTGTTCACCACCAACCACAGCAACGGTATTTCCGACATGGATTCCGGGAATGGCAACGAATTGCCGGTAGGCGTTTGGAAACACCTCGTATTCGTACACGATGGCGCCAAGGATAAAATCTTTATCGACGGCGTACTGAAAGCGGAGAAAAACGTGGTCGGTACGCTCAACAGCACCACCAAACCGCTGGGCATCGGCTACAACCCGATCGACGGTGGCAACTGGTTCGACGGTGCGATCGACGAACTGGCTATTTACAATACGGCTTTGTCCGACAGCGAAATCAGCAGCCTGTACGCCGCACAATCGGCTTTCCCGGGCACGCCCAACGAACTCGTGGCGGTGTATCACCTCAACGGCAACGGCGAAGATGCATCGGGCCTTCACAACGACGCAGTGGTGAGTGAAACGGCTACGGCAGTTGCCAACCGCCACAATTGGGCTTCCAATGCCCTGAGCGGCTACGCAACAGCCGACAACTCTGCGGCCCTGCAATCCGACTACACCACCATCAGTTTCTGGGTAAAACCCAACAGTTTCCCTGGCAGCGGCGAAGTATTCCTGCTGTCGAACGGCGGCTGGCAGGAGCGCTGGAAAATTTCCCTGCCCGGCCATGGCAAACCCGTGTTCACCACCCACTCCGGCGGCGCTTGCTGCAGCGACCTCGACTCGGGTACGCCACTCGCACTCAACACCTGGACGCATGTGGTGATGGTGCACGATGGCACGAAAGACATTATTTACATCAATGGCGCACAGGCCAATGAAAAAAATGCGGCCGGTGCACTCGACAAAACCAAACACCCGCTGGGTATCGGGTACGACCCGATCGACAACGGCGGCTTTTTCGATGGTTCGCTCGACGATGTGAAAGTATTTAACCGGGCCTTGTCGGCTGCTGAAATTGCTGCCCTGTATGCCACCCAAAGCGTTGCGCCGGTTATTCCGGGCAATCTGGTGGCCGATTACAAATCCAGCGGAAACGCCCACGATGCGACGGGTTACGAAAACCACGCGACGGTACAGGGGGCGCAACTCACGACCGACCGTTTTGGCAAATCCAACATGGCCTATGCATTCAATGGCGTAGACCAGTCGCTGGTGGCCGCCAACTCGCCACAGCAGAATTCTGCCTTTACGACCATCAGTTTCTGGATCAAACCCGCAGCCTTCCCGGCCAGCGGCGAAGCCTATGTGTTGTCGAATGGCGGCTGGCAGGAACGCTGGAAAATTTCATTGCCCAGTCACGGTAAACCCGTATTCACCACGCACTCCAATGGCGCCTGCTGCAGCGATCTCGACTCGGGCACGCCGCTTGCGCTCAATACCTGGACGCATGTGGTGATGACCCACGACGGCGCCAAAGACATCATTTATTTCAATGGTGTACAGGTAAATGAGAAAAATACCGCAGGTTCGCTCGATGCTACCACCCACCCTCTGGGGATCGGCTACGATCCGATCGACAACAATTATTTCTTCCAAGGCTCGCTCGATGAAGTGCAATTGTACAATGTGGCCCTCAACGCCACAGAGGTGGCAGCCCTGTATGCAGCACAAAGCGCCGCTCCAGCCAATACCGACGCAGAAGCGCCTTGCGCGCCGCTTAATTTGCAGGCAGCAGTCATCTTTAACAACGTAGAATTGTTCTGGCTGCCGGCTATGGACAACGTAGCCGTTACGGCCTACAACGTGTATCAGGATGGCGCCCTCATCGGAACGGTAACCGGCACCCTGCTTTCGGTACCTGAATTGACGCCGCTTACAGAGTATGAATTCGGCGTAACTGCTGTGGATGCTGCGGGCAACGAGTCCTTGCCCACTACCCGAAAAGTGACCACCGGTGTGGACGAAACACCGGATACCACACCCCCGACGGCACCCGGCAACCTTTCAGGAACGGCTGCTTCCAACTCTGTACTCGTTACCTGGGATGCCTCTACCGACGATACGCAGGTAGCCGGCTACGTCATTCTGGTAGACGGTGTGGTGTTCGACACTGTTTCCGGCACGACGCTTTCAATTTTCATCGGTGGCCTCGACCCGCTGACGCTGTACACTTTCGAAGTGTATGCATTCGACCTGGCAGGCAACAATTCGCCTGTTTCGGAACTGACACTCAGTACTTCGCAGCCCATCGACACGGGCGAGCCGGGTATGGTAGCGCACTATCCGTTCGACGGAAATGCCAATGATGCCACGCCGTATCAAAACCACGGCGCCATTGGTGGCAACCCGACCTTCATCACTGCCGACCACCCGAACGGCGGCGGCCAGGCCATTCGTTTCGACGGCGACCAGGACTCGGTACTCGTGCCGAACGCGGTGCAGTTGATCTCTGATTATGCCACGGTTTCGTTCTGGATTCGGGTAGACGATACCAATTTGCAGGACGCAGAAGCCTATGTGATTGATTTTGGCCACTGGAACCAGCGCTGGAAAATATCGCTGCCACAACACCTGAAAATCGTGTGGACCACAAACGGCAACAACATCCAGTTCCCGAACTTCATTTCCGATATGGACAGTGGCGACGGCAACGAAATGGTGAAAACATTCTGGTGGTATGTCACAATGGTACACGATGGAACCAGCGACATCATTTACGTCAACGGACAACAGGCCAATATCAAACCCGTGAATACCAAACTGAACAGCACTTCCCTGCCGCTCTGTTTTGGTAACAACCCGGTAGAAGGCGGACAGTATTTCATCGGCGCACTCGACAACGTCAAACTGTACAACAAGGCGCTTACTGCCGACGAAATCCTCAATCTGTATGTGACCGGTACTACCGGCACCAACGACCAGTTCGAGAATGACCTGCACGGCGTCGTACTCGGCGTTTCGCCCAACCCTGCTGTCGATGTGCTGCATGTACAACACGCTTTCAACAGCACACAGGCCTTGCAGGTACGCATCTTCGACCTGGCAGGCCGTCAGGTGGGCGACCAGCGCTTTGGGAAAAATGAAATTCCCGCAGGCCAGTTCCCGATCGACGTACACAACCTGCCCAAAGGAACGTACATGCTGAATTTTGTATTCGGCGGCAAGAACCTGGGTTCGGTGCAGTTTAGTAAGCAGTAGTTTGTAAGGGTTGATGAGGTTGATAAGGTTGATGAGGGTTGATGAGGGTTGATGAGGGTTGATATTCAGCCACTCAAGGTAAGGTTTGTATTTCCATTCATCGAGTAGTTGAATATCAACCCTCATCAACCCTCATCAACCCTCATCAACCTTCATCAACCTCATCAACCTTATCAACCAACTAACAACACATTTCATGGCAGAACGATTTTCAAATAATCCCATTCTCACCACAGGCGACATACGGCCGAGCATGCCAGGTTTGGTGGTGGAATGCGTATTGAATCCGGGGGTCTTTCAATTTGAAGGAAAAACCTGGTTGCTGCTTCGGGTGGCAGAGCGACCTGCGCAAAAAGAAGGCATGGTGTCTTTCCCCATTTTAAGGGTAGATGGCAGCATGGAAATTCTGGAATTTGAAAAAAACGACCCCGATGTAGACCTCTCCGACGCGCGGATGGTGGGGTATAAAAATAAAACCTACCTGTCTACTATTTCTCACCTGAGGCTGGTGTGCAGTGATGACGGCGTGCATTTTTATGAACCCGACCACCTGCCTACCAAGATTTTCGGGCAAGGCGTACTGGAAACCTTCGGGATTGAAGATTCGCGGGTGTCGCTCATCGGCGACACTTACCACCTCACGTATACACAGGTGTCGGAAAACGGCGTGGGCGTAGGCCTCATGCGCACCCGCGACTGGCGGCATTTTTCCCGCGACGGCATGATTATTCCGCCGCACAATAAGGATTGTGCGCTGTTTGAAGAGAAAATCGGCAACAAATACTTTTGTTTGCATCGCCCTTCCGGTATCGACCTGGGCGGCAATTTTATCTGGATCGCTTCGTCGCCCGACCTTATGCATTGGGGAAATCACCGCTGTATCGTGCAAACCCGTGAAGGCTGGTGGGACAGTGCGCGGGTAGGCGCCGGCGCCGCACCGATCAAAACGTCGGAAGGCTGGTTGGAAATTTACCATGGCGCCGATGCGCACCACCGATATTGTTTAGGCGCTGTTTTGCTGGATTTGAACGACCCCGGTAAAGTGCTGGCGCGCTCGCACGACCCGATTTTCGAGCCCGTAGCGGCCTACGAGCAAACCGGCTTTTTCGGCAACGTCGTATTCACCAATGGCCACCTCGTCGATGGCGATACCATTACCATGTATTACGGCGCGTCGGATGAAGTAATTTGTGGCGCCTCGCTCTCCGTTCAACAACTCTTATCGGAACTTCTAACTACAGCATGACATGTGGCCAAAACTGACACAGGAATTCAAGTTCTTTAACAGCCATTCGCTGGGTATGCGTATGCTGCTGCTCACCAACCTGATTTATGCGTTGGTGATGCCCATTGTCGAACTGTTCATCGGGGCGTATATCATGCGCAACTCGTCTGACATCAGTCTGGTGGTTATTTTCCAACTGGCGGTGTACACGGGCATTCCCCTGACTTTCATGATCAATGGCTTTCTGCTGCATTCCATTCGCATTGCCCGACTGTATTCGCTGGGTATGTTGCTGAGCGGGGTGTCGATGTTTGCCATGATGTCGCTCGATCAACTCGATACTTTCGGGGTGTTCATGGCCGGGCTGATCATGGGTTTGTCGTACGGCTTTTTCTGGGCCAACCGCGATTTTCTGGCGCTGAACACCACGCACGACGGCAACCGCAACTATTACTACGGCATCGAAACATTCTTTTACACCATCACGGGCATTGTGGTGCCGTTTGCGGCGGGCGCGTTCATCGCTACTACCGAAAAGAACGGCTGGTTTGGCGGCAATGTCAACGTGGCCTACTACGGCCTCACGGTTTTTGTATTCGCCCTGTCCATTTTTGCTTCCATGCTGGTGCACCGCGGCGATTTTCAAAACCCGAAACGCGCTCCTTTCCTGTATTTCAAATTTGACCGACTGTGGAACAAGATGTTGGGCCTGGCATCGCTCAAAGGCGTGGCGCAGGGCTACATCGTCACGGCGCCTACCATGCTGATTCTGAGCCTGGTAGGCAAGGAGGGCGTGCTGGGCGCAGTGCAGAGCACGGCAGCGCTGCTGTCGGCTATTTTGCTCTATATCCTGGGCCGTATCACCACACCCCGCCACCGACTCGCGATTTATGGCATCGGGTGTGGGCTATTTGTGCTGGGCGCGTTTTTTAATGCGGCCATGTATTCGGCGCTAGGGGTAATCCTGTTTATGGTTTGTCTGTTGTTCGCCCGTCCCCTGCTCGATATCGCCTACTTTCCGGTTCAGTTGAAAGTGATCGATGTGGTATCGGAAAAAGAAAACCGCAACGAATTCACCTACATTTTCAACCACGAACTGGGGTTGTATCTCGGGCGCTTGTTCGGTTGCGGTTTGTTTATTCTACTGGCTCGCTATGTGAGCGAATACGTGGCTTTGCGGTATGCATTGCTGGTCATCGCCGTGGTGCACTTTATGGGCTGGTTTGCGATGGGGAATATTGTGAAGGATATAAAGGAGTCTACTTAGCCTCCGCAATCGGTTTTACCCAAAAAGTAAAACCGGCAGTGCCAAAATCGGTGCCATCATACACCAGTTTGTCGCCATCAGGTTTGAATTCCATTTTAGTGCTGTCTGTCCCGTCCACGCGTTTCAGATCGAGGAACAGGTTGCCATTGTCGAGGGTAGTCCAGGTGCCTTTATCGGCTACCGGACGGCTACCGTCCATGTTGTCGGTTGTGAGCAGGGCATTTCCATCAGGCGTAAGTCGAAGGCTCAACACACGGCCCTGCGTTGCGGTAGAAGGCAAGGTAGCCTGGTAAAAGGCTTCAGTGCTGATGGAAAATGCTTTACCCTGTTGTTCGGGGTGTGGGAAGTCGGCTGCGGCCTTGTCGGCAGGCGGAGCGGAGTTAACACTGGGTTCGCCCTTGCCCATGCAGGCGGCAAAAAATAGCATCATAAATATTGCAAAAGGGATCGTTTTCATGGCAATGCGTTTTTGAACTTGTCGATAGAGGTTTCTATTCCCCCGACATCGATTCGGTTATGAGTTTAGTTTGATTATATAGTTGACAACGTCGGGAGGGGTTTCACCCCTTCTGACGTTTTTAAACAACTTTACCGATTCATCACCCACACGGTATAATTGAGGATGGATGCAAAACTCACCCACGCAATGTAAGGAACCATCAGCCACGAAGCCAGGCGCGAAATAGGTGCAAACCGCAGCATAGTGACAAAAATGGCTCCCAGCAGGAGAATGATTTCGGCAAAAGCCAGGCCCGGCGAATGGAAACGGAAAAACAGGATCGACCACCAGAAATTGAGGAACAGTTGACATGCGAACATCCATTCCGCATTTTTCTTTTCCGGTTCCGGTGCATCGCTTTTCCAAACCAGCCATAGCGCCGTACCCATAAGCAGATACAAAAAAGTCCATACCGGCCCAAATACGTAATCGGGTGGATTCCAGGAGGGTTTGTTCAAGTTATCGAACCAAACGTTCATATATGTTTGCGAGAGCAATGCGCTCACAATACCCGTAGCCTCGCACAAGGCGACGGCGATTATCCATTTCCAGAAAGGAGAAAGTCGCTCAATTGCTTGTATCATACAATAAAAAAAATTATGAATAAAGTTCTGTTTCTGTTTGTTTTAATTCTGGTTTCCTGCGCCAGAAACACATATGTGCCACCAGCCGCAGGCCCCGTAGCACAACGCGCCATTCCGAGGGTGGAGCAGATGCCGAATCACCCCAAACCCTATTCCTTCCGCGACTGGAAACAAACGGCGCTGGATTTCGATCACTATGTGTTCGATTTTTCTCAAAAAGGGGAATTCCTGCCACTCATCTGGTGGGATGGCATGGGCCGCAATTTCCCTGATACCACCTTCGGCATCTACACGGCTCTCGCCGACATCCGCATGGGCGCTGCCGTCAACAATGGCGAAAACCACGAAGCCCTCGGTGCGCTCGGCGCTGTGCTCGGCGCTTCACTCGTAGGCATCGATAAAAGCCGGCAGGACGGACACAACTACGTAAAAATGCTGCGCAACTATTTCAACCGCGACAATGGCTGGAATGTCATCATGGACTTCACCAACAAAGGCGCACACATCGGCGGCGGTTATGGCAACGATTTCTGGTACGAGGTGCACAACAATGTGCTGTTCTGGTGCGTGGCCGACTTGTACCCGGATGTGAAGGACTTCCGCATGATACAACGCACCATCGCCGAGCAGTTTTACCGCTCCGATTCGATTATGGGTAACAGTTACAGTTACTCCTATTTCGATTTCAAAAACATGCAACCCGGCAAAAACCACATCCCTACACAGGAAGATGTGGCTGGCGGTTATGCTTTTATCCTGTATTCCGCCTGGGTGAAATTTGGCGATGAAAAATACCTGCGCGCCGCCAAAAATGCCATGAATGTGCTGTACAACCAGAAAGAAAACCGCTTCTATGAAGCCATGATGCCCATTGCCGCCTATGTGGGGGCACGTATGAACGAAGAAGCAGGTACCAACTACGACATTCTTCGCTTTCTGAACTGGACCTTCGACGGCGACGCCGTTGGCCGCGAAGGCTGGGGCGTGCTGACCGGCAACTGGGGAGGCTACGACATCGGCGGACTGGCGGGTAGCACCGTGCACAACGGCGGCTACGGCTTCCTGATGAACACCTTCGATCTGATGATGCCTATGTCGGCGCTTGTGCGCTACGACCAGCGTTATGCCCGCTCGGTGGGCAAATGGGCACTCAATGCCTCCAATGCCGCCCGATTCTGTTATCCGTATGAAATGCCCGATTCCCTGCAAGCCATTCCGCAGCACAAGGCCATTACCAAAAATGTAATCGCCTACGAAGGTATCATCAAGGAATCGGTGTATCCGCAGTTCAAAGGCATCACGCCCTTTGCGCAGGGCGATGGCCCGCTGTGGGAAAAAGGGATGCCGCAACAAACGATGTTTTCCGTGTACGGCAGCGGCCACGTAGGGCTGTTCGGCGGCACGATTCAGAAAACGGATGTGCCGGAAATTCTGCAAATCGACTGCCGCGCCACCGATTTTTATCGCAAGGGAAAAGCCTTCCCTACCTACCTGTTTTTCAACCCCTACAGCGAAAGCAAATCGGTACAAACCAATCTTGGCGCCACCAAAGTGGATGTGTACGACACCGTGAGCCGTACGGTGGTGCAAAAAGGCGTGAGCGGCAACTTCCGTTTTTCCATCCCCGCCAATCAGGCGCGTGTGCTGGTGCTCATTCCTGCCGGTAAAAAAATGAAAGTGGAAAACGGGGCGCTGAAGGCAGGGGGCGTGACGGTGGATTATCGGTATGAGGGTTGAGTTATGAGTTATGAGTTATGAGTTATGAGTTATACTCACATTGCTATTGGTTTCTTCTTTAGAGTAGCCAATAGCAATGTGAGTATAACTCATAACTCATAACTCATACCTCATACCTCATCATTCATACTCCGCCCCCACATTCCTGCGTTCTGGCATCCAACCAACTCATTTGCCATGCGCTTTATCCCCATACTGTTCCTTTTTGCAGGAACCCTTGTTCATGCACAATCCGATTTTCTGAAAAACGCCGACATCGTATGGGCGGCAGAAATCGAGCAGGACTACATCGTCGATGTCACTTCTCTGGAGGCCGAATGGGACTCGGGTGTCACCACGTTGAAACTGCTCCGAACCACCAAAAACGAAGCCTACTGGTCGAGTGCGTACCTGGCCGACCTGGTGTTTCAAGCGGCCATGGGTGGGCAACTTCCCGTTTTTAAAGACCCTATGTGCCAACAACAGTTGGCTCTGGAGAATATCTATCCCGGCAAGGATACCATCCTTACCTTCGACCCGGAGACGTATGAGGAGAAAAAGGCTGTTGTATGGGTAGAGCCCATGCCCTTGTACGATTTTAAAGCCTGGCGCCTTCGGCAGGTGCTGGCGTATCACCGGAAGGAGGCCCGATGGAGTACGACGGTAGAAGCCATCGCCCCGCTGTTCACTTTAAAAAATATCCAGGGCGATTCCATTGGCTTGCGCCCGCTGTTCTGGTTCCGGCCCGACAATGAACGGCAGAACCTGCATTCCAAAAACATCGTTTGGGCAAAAAAAGTAGTCAACCGCAGGCCTCAAACCCAACTTATTCTGGACGGCCTGAAAATGGTAAAAGTGAGCGACGGGTTTCAGCGTCCCATGGAACATCAGGTGCAGGTGCTGGGCAATAACTTCAAGATTCCTTTTTACGGTTCCGGCAACGAGCAACTCCTAACCCCGCAACAGCGCAGGGAAATGTGTGCGCGCACAGACACCGTGGTCACCTTCGACCCGGAAACGTATGAAGAAACGGTCAGCGTGGTACACAATGACCTGAACGACGGTCAGTTACGCAAACTTCGGCTGGTGCAAACCTGGTACTGGGACGAGCGCAAGCACCGCCTTTCTATTTGCCTCGATGCCGCAGGGGCGCTGAAAGATGTGCATGGTGGCGACGGGAATTACCGGTACACCATGCCGCTGTTTTACCGGCGAGCGAAAGGGAAATAATGCTTCCAATTTCCAGTCAACACCATACCAACTGTTTACTGCCATGCGCTTATTTACCATTTTCCTGCTGTGCGGCAGCGCACTACATGCCCAATCCGGTTTTTTGAAAAATACCGACATCGTTTGGGCCGCCGAAATAGAGCAGGACTTGATTGTGGATGTAGCCTCGCTGGAAGCAGCGCAGGATACAGGGAATGTGATGTTGAAACTGCTGCGGAACGCACCCAACGAATCCGCTCTGTCAAGCCCTTACCTGGCCGGCCTCGTGTGGGAGGCGGCAAAAAATAAACACTTGCCGATTTTCAAAGACCCCTTATGTCGAAAGCCCATACTGTTGCAGGAAGCATATCCCTATTTTGATACTGTGGTGGTGGTGTACCCGCAAATGCCGGAAGGCAGGGTGGAATTTAAGGAAACGCCTGTCCGGCCTTTTCAGGTTATCAAAGCCTGGCGCCTTCGACAGATACTGGTCTATCATCGGAAAAAATCGCAATGGAGCACTACCATCGAGGCCATTGCACCGCTGATGGCGGTAAAAAATGAACGGGATGGCTCCATTTCCCTGCGCCCGATTTTCTGGTTTCGGCCCGACAACAAACGGCAAAAACTGCATTCCAAAAACATTGTCTGGGCTAAAAGGATAAACGAGCCGCCGCTGTTGCTGGACGGACTGAAGATGGTCAAGGTCAGCGATGGTTTTCAGCGCCCCATGGAACATCAGGTAGAGGTATTGCGCCATGATTTCAAGGTGCCGTTTTGTACACCTGAAGGCCAACAAGTTATGAGGTCTGAACAGCGCCTTCAAACCGTTTCATGGGCAGATACCATCGTCACCTTCGACGTCATGAGTGAGGAAGGCCGCGTTGCGGTGGTGCACAATGATATTGACCCCAGCCTTTTCCGCAAATTACAACTGCGGCAGTCCTGGTACTGGGATATACGCCGTCACCGCTTGTCTGTTTGCCTCGATGGCGTGGTTGTGATCATGGAAATATTGGACAGACAGGGGCGCATCCGGTATTCCAGCCCGCAATTTTATCGGCGTGCGAGCGACAAATAAATTCGTGAACATGCTCTTATTTGCCGTAGAGTAGTTTCCCGCAGATCGTAGAGTAGTTTCCCGCAGAACTCGCAGAACGTAGCGTACACATATTTCTTCAAAGCGATAATAATGTGTACGCTACGTTCTGCGAGTTCTGCGGGAAACTACTCTACGATCTACGAAAACAGCAGGAAACACCTATAAAAATCCCGAATCCTGGCTTTCACAAATATTAGGGGTGACTCATGTTAGTGGTAAAATCCGTGTTGCCCTACACCCCTTTTGGAAAACGCTTCGCAAACTCCTTCGCAAAATACGTCAGAATCACATCCGCGCCGGCCCGGCGAATGCTGAGCAGCGCTTCCGGCATCGCCCGGTCAAAATCCAGCCAGCCATTCTGTGCCGCCGCGATGAGCATGGCGCATTCGCCGCTTACATGGTAAGCCGCCACAGGCAAGGGTTGTTTTTCCTTGAGCAACTGGATGACGTCGAGGTAGTGCAACGCCGGTTTTACCATCAGCATATCGGCCCCTTCGAGGGTATCGAGTTCGGCTTCGATGAGTGCTTCACGGCGGTTTGCCGGGTTCATCTGATAGGTTTTTTTATCGCCGCTTTTGGGCGCCGAGTCGAGCGCATCGCGGAAAGGCCCGTAAAATGCGCTGGCATATTTGGCTGTGTACGACATAATACCTGTTTTCTGAAACCCGGCCTCGTCCAATGCCCGGCGCATGACGCCCACGCGGCCGTCCATCATATCGGAAGGGCCCAGCATATCGAATCCGGCCTCGGCTTGCGCTACCGACATGCGCGCCAGAATAGGCAGGGTAGGATCGTTCACGATCTCGCCGTTTTCCACCATGCCGTCGTGCCCGTCGCTGCTGTACGGGTCCATGGCCACATCGCTGATGAGGCAGCATTCCGGGAAACGTTTTTTGATTTCGCGCGCCGTTTTCAGGTAAAAATTATTGGCATCGTAACTGTAGGTGGCTGTTTTATCCTTCAAGGCATCGGCTACTGCCGGGAAAACCACAAAATTGGTAATGCCCAATTCCATACACTCGCCTACTTCGCGGAGCAGTTCGTCGGGCGAGAACCGATAAATACCCGGCATCGACTTGATTTCGCTGCGAATGCCCGAACCGTCGAGCAGAAACAGTGGAAAAACAAGGTGCTGGGCCGAAAGATGGGTTTCTACGGCCATGCCGCGAATGGCGGCCGACTGCCGGTTGCGGCGCGGGCGGCGAAGGAAGGAAAAGTCAGAAATCTGTTGCACAGGAAAAATATTTGATCGGTTGTGCAGCACGCACAACGCCACAAAAATAAGGTGCAAAGCGGAGATGAAAGGGTGTGTCAGGAAAAACAGACAAGGAATTGGTCGCGCCCGAAAAAGCAAGCAGACAAAAAAAGAACAGGGCACCACAGATTACTCTGAGCACCCTGTATAACCCCAAAAAACCAAATGAAAACTTCTTAAAAAAAACACCCGAAGGTGAGAATTTGCTATTACAACACCCAATGTTTTAATTGGTAGTGCAAATATACGCCGCTCTCCAAAAATGACAACACATAAACTTAAAAATTTTTAATAAATATTTGGCAGGCGGGATTTTGAACCATGAAAATGTTTTCGGAGCGAACCAATTACAGGCTTTAAATTTGCAGGATGCTTTCCGTTTCAGGTTCAATAATTTGGAAATAATGCATTCAAAATCAATTTCTTGTGTTTTTGTGAAAATTCTCTTGACAATCCTGTCACTTTCCTTTGCTGTTGCATGCAATAAAAACAAGGAAGAAATTATCCGACAAAAAGTGGCGGAAAACGTGTCAGATTTTCGACAAAAAAAAATGGCCGAGTGCCGCAATATTTTACTCCTTGAAGCCGAGGAAACGGTCGATTCATTATTATTGCTGGATGCCACCAATTCCATGAATGACTCCCTGGCCCGCCTGCGCCCGTCCCGCCCTGTGCAACCACCTCCTATCCTGCCCATCGACTCCCTGAAAGTACAACCGATCTTTCCTGCGGATACGGGAAAAAAAGGCTGAAACTAGTTAGAGGTGAGAGGTGGGAGGTGAGAAGTGAGAATCTTCCTGCTGACGCTGATAGAAAAGGCAGAGACAACTAATTTGACTCGAATGACGCCTTCTTATCAGAAGTGAGAGATGTGAGAGAGTGATACTTTCTCCTACCCATAGCCCTGAAGGGGCGTATCCAATAGCCCAGGGCAACGCCCTGGGAGGAAAAAAATGATTGGGCGACGCCCCTCGAAACACCCTGCCATCTGTGCAAATCCGTTTTATCTGTGCCATCCGTGTTCCCTGCCATCCGTGTCTTCTGTAGCCGGCGATCCTGCCTCGTCCTGGCGGCACTGTGTACATACGGAGTCCTGGTAGCCCAAAAGCCCCTCGATTTTTCAAATTTGAAAGCGCGCACCGTAGATGCCACCATCCCTGAGCAGGTGCTCGACTCGCTGAGTATTCTTCCACCTGTACTCTCCATATCACGAACGGATACAGCCCAAATACTGAATGCCGGTTTTTTTACACTCAAAAACAATCGCCTGTTCATCGATACGGCCCGTTTGCAAGCCCAATACCCACAATGCCGGCAAGTACGCATCACCTATCGCGTATTGCCTTACGATTTTGCAGCACCGGTGCAGCGGCTCGACACCCAGGCCATTCGCCGCAACACCCGCACCGATGCCATCGAATTCGACTATTCACCCTACCAGCCAGCCAGCAAACCCTGGGAAACCAACGGACTGCTTTCGTCCGGCGCCTACACCCGCGGGCTGTCGTTCGGCAACAACCAGAACCTCGTATTCAACTCCAACCTGAACCTGCATTTGTCGGGCAAACTGGGCAACGATCTCGAACTGCAGGCAGCCCTTTCCGACAATTCCGTGCCCCTGCAGCCCGATGGAACTACCCGGCAGTTGCAGGAGTTTGACCGGATTTTTATCCAGTTGAAACGAAAAAACACAGCGCTTACAGCCGGCGACTACGACCTGGTGCGACCTGCGGGGTATTTTTCCAACTATTTCAAACGCCTGCAAGGCGCCATGATCGAACACCGCGAACTGGGCGACTGGGGCCGAAAAAACAGCGCCGATACCTTGTCGACGCGCGTGGCCGCCGCCGTGTCGCGCGGCAAATTTGCCCGGCAAACCATACAGGGGCAGGAAGGCAACCAGGGACCATACCGCCTGCAAGGCGCTGAAGGCGAGCGTTTTATCATTGTGCTGGCAGGCACTGAAAAAGTATATATCGACGGACAGTTGTTGCGCCGGGGCCTTACGGATGATTACATCATCGACTACAACCTCGGCGAATTGAGTTTCACCCCGCGCAGGCTTATTACCAAGGACAGCCGCATCATCATCGAGTTTGAGTACGCCGTTCAAACCTACCTGCGCTCCACTATTGCCGCCAATATCAACTGGACGACGCCGCGCAGCCGTACTTACCTCAACTACTACGCCGAGCAGGATAGCCGCAACAATGGCGGAGCGCAGGACCTCAGCGCTGCCGAACGGCGTGGCCTGGCTGAAATCGGCGACGACCTGCAATCGGCTTATGCCTCCGGCGTCGACACTCTGGAAGCCTTCGAGCCTTCGCGCGTGCAATACCGTTACGTGGATACCCTCGTTTGCGGCATTCCGGTTCGTATCCTGCAATACAGCACCAACCCCGATTCGGCCCGATATGCGGCGCGTTTTACCGAAGTGCCGATGGGGCAGGGCAATTATGTGCTGGCGCTGTCGGCCGCCAACGGGCGGGTGTATCGCTGGGTGGCGCCCGACCCGCTTACCTGTCAGCCAACGGGCAATTTCGAGCCGGTGGTGCGCCTCATTGCACCCGAAAGCAGGCAACTGTATGCCGCTGGCACCGACCTCAAACTGGGCAAAGGCAGCGCCATACAAGCCGAATTGGCCCTGAGCAACCGCGACCGCAACCGTTTCTCGCCCCTCGGCGATGCCGACAACCTGGGGGCTGCAGGTTTTGTAAATTTCCGGCAGGCCATCCCGCTGGGCGACGGCCGCAAATGGCAGGCAGGCGTGTCGGGGCAATACGAATACACCGCCCGTACTTTTCTGCCGCTCAATCCTTATCGGCCCGCCGAATTTGTACGCGACTGGAATACCGCTGGCAGCACCGATACCGTGGCCGAGCACATCGCACGGGCAGGATTTTTCCTGAAACAAAAAAACTGGGGCGAAACGCGCTACGAGTACGGCTCTTATCGCCGCGAAGGTGTGTATGAGGGCGGCCGACATTTCGGGCAGATGCGTTTGCAACAACGCGGTTTCGAACTGGCAGGCGAACTGAATTTCCTGCAAACGGAAGGCCGCACGGAAAGCACTCGTTTTGCCAGACCCAAACTGGATTTTTCCAAAACATTTTTCAAAAAAGACAGCCTGCAACGACTGCCTTTTTTGAAAACAGGCGTGTATTTCGAACGTGAAAAAAACGAGCGCCGCAACAGCGGCGCCGATACGCTCAGCCGCCCGGCATTCTGGTATGATCTTCTGCGTTTCTACTTTCAGACACCCGATCAACAGGGAAAATGGCAGGTAGGAGGCTTCGCGTCGCGCCGCAACGACTTCGCGCCGGCCGGATTGCTATTCAAACAAAATACGGAAGCCAATGAAGTCAACCTCAACGGCAAATGGCAACAAACCGGCGCCCGCACCAAAGCCAGCCAGCAGTTCAACTGGA
Source organism: Bacteroidota bacterium (assembly GCA_020160935.1). Lineage (GTDB taxonomy): Bacteria > Bacteroidota > Bacteroidia > Chitinophagales > Saprospiraceae > M3007. The sequence goes on from JAIUPL010000002.1 coordinate 33,131, forward strand.
ATTTTACCTACCGTACACTCCGCATCCTGGCGCCCGAACTTACCACTGAAAAACCCCTGGAAACCTATCTGGGCCGCGTGGACTACACGCTGTCGGCCTGGCGCAACGCCCTGAATTTCACCACCGGCTACGAACTGGGTTCGGGGCAAAGTCCCAAACTGGAATTCAACTACCTCGCCGTCAATCCCGGCGAAGGCCAGTACACCTGGGTGGATCGCAACCGCGACAGTATTTTGCAGGTGGATGAAATGGAGATCGCAGTTTTTCAGGATCAGGCCAATTTTGTGCGGGTGGCCGTCAGCACCACCGACTACATCCGCACCAACAATGTGTTGCTCAACCAGAACCTTCGCCTCGACCCGCGCCTGTTATGGGCCTCGGCGCCCAGGGGATGGCGGCGTTTTCTGAGTCGCATTTCCACACAAAGCACCCTGCAAATCAACCGCCGCACCTACGCCGACGCTGAAGGTGTGTCGGCCTGGAATCCGTTTTTATTCCGCATTGCCGACACCGCGCTGGTGACCGTGGCGGCTACCATACGAAATACCCTGTTCATCAACCGTGCCCATCCAGCCTGGGATGCGAGCCTCGGGCAGGGCGACAACCGAAGCCAGATTGCCCTGACAACTGGTTTTGAGCAACGCCGCGTGCGTGATTACACCCTGCACGGACGCGTCAACCTCTCGCAACGCTGGAGCGCAGAGGCCGACGTGACCCGCTCGGACAAAAGCACCGACAACCAGGCGTTCGACAACCGCGATTTTCAGATTGCTGCCTGGGAGGCTGGGCCCAAACTGACCTGGTTGCCCAGTCGGTCATTCCGGATTACCAGCAATGTGCAATGGAAAGACAGCCGCAATGCCATCGGACAACAGGAATCGGCGCGCCAGATCAACTGGAATGCCGAACTGACCTGGAACCCCACTGCCCGACAAAACACGCAGGGCTTTCGAGCGGCTACTTCCCTGCGCAGCAAGTTTACCCTGGCTGATATTCAGTACACCGGGCAATCCAATACCGCTGTGGCGTTTACCATGCTGGAAGGCCTGCAAAACGGCAAAAATTTCTTGTGGAACCTGAGTCTCGACCGGCAGTTGTCCAAAACCGTGCAGATGAACCTGCAATACGAAGGCCGCAAAACCGGCGACAACCGGGTGGTGCATGTGGGCCGGGCGCAGGTTCGGGCGGTGTTTTAGGTTGTAAGTACCAGGTCAATATTAGTTTAGACTATGGACATCGGCTTTTACGCTGTAACAGCGTTTGTTTTTCGTTACAATACCCACGCATTGCGCCTCAAAACAGCCTCGTTACAGCACAAAATCCTGCGTCCATAGTCTAAACTAATATTGACCCTGGTACTTAAATAAAAATGGCCCCATACGCATCAAAACGTATACGTTCTGAGTCGCATGAGGCCTAACCATCAACTTTTTAATGAAGGCGTGTTTACATTCGAACAGTGCTTTTGTTACTCCATTTCTCTGACCCGAAGCCGCACAGAACCGGTACTGTAGGTTTGACCAGCCCAACCATTAGCAGAGCAGGGGTCGCAGTAGTATACGTTTTCTGTTTGTCCGAAATCAAAGTCTTTTTCTGTCTTTTTCTTCGAAAAACTAAAGGTGGGCGCCAATGGGAGGGATACTTCAATACCCAGGATTTTGAATTTCGCCGTACTTTCTCCGCTTCCAAACGTTGAAGTAGTTTCGACGCCTGCATTCGGATTTTTTCCAATGACTCCATAAATCATCTGATCGCCGTATTCTCCTTCGCAGTAGCGCCATCTTACATATTTGTTGTCTTCATCATTCCACCAAACCCACTCTAATTTACGCAGGCCTTTTTCCCACAGACTTACGACTTTGGTGGTTTGCGATGCTACCGCCGCAGAGGAGTTCGAATTGGGTACATAACGATACTCGGTAATGGCGAATGTGCATTTGCTATGTATCCGTTTGCATCCAAACTTCTTCCTCAGGTCGCTGCCATCCACCATTTGTACAAATCGTACCCGTTCATAGCCATCCATACCATCCCGTTCGCAATCCCCCGTACAAGGCTCACCATCCCGATCATCAGCAGGGTCGCCGCCACCACCTGGGTCGCCGCCGCCACCTGGGTCGCCACCGCCGCCACCTGGGTCGCCGACATATTCACTTGTGCCGCCACCTCCAATAAAGGCAAATACACGACCTTTATCAACCAGATAGCAACTCACCCCGCCGATTGTTTCGACACCTGGTAATTTAAATTTATTGTTGTTGCTCATGGCATCAGTTGAAAACGCGGCATCGAACTCCGGATTTTCCGGAAATGCGTGCATTTGTAAAACTGTTTGATTGCTGCTGAGACTCAGGTTGTTGGACGTTTTGAATAATTCATAATATGGATTGTCTTCTACATAGACAAAATCGTAGTTCGCATTGTCAATATCAGCCACCTGACTTGACAAAGTCTGGCTGTACAAAGTTGAATTGCCGGCAGTTAAGGCATCCGAATAGTAATTGGAAGAAACGGCAGCCACCTTAAGTGTGCTGTTGAAAACATAATTCTGAACAGACACATTGCCCCAAATCGAAATACCTATTGACAGTTTGGGTATGTATCTTACCAGATGGCCTCTGAAGAACTCCATGTTGTAGTTGTATCCGAGTTGAGAGGATTGCATGGCAAGGAATCTGGCGAGGGTCATGTTAGGAGCCACCAGCGAATCGCGGTAGCGCCACAAGGAAAAACCATCCTGATTGCCTTCACCACGTGCTGCTACTTTTCTGAAGAAAACCTGAAAGTCGGTATTGCCCAGGCCTTTAGCCACACAGCGGGCAACCAGGTTTTTATAAAAATCGAGTGAATCAAGCGTTCGTTCCTGTAATAAACCGGGAGCATGTTCTGTTGAGGTGCTGTTGGGCCACAATGGATCTTTCTGGCAGGATTCGAGGATCAGGTTGCCGCTCAGGCAAAGGATCAGGAAAAGCAGGAAAATATTGCTTCCTTTTTTCATGGGTAGAATAAATAAAGTGTGATAAGATCAGGATGAAAAAATATCCTGTAACAGTTTCCATAATTGACGCACTATGGATTTTGCGCTGTTAACCGGAACAGTAGATGAAGTGTGCACAGTGGTTTTTGCAGAGGAACTTTAAAAAACTGTCTGGCGGCAGGGCCCTACCGCCTGGAATAGCACAAAGATGGGAGCAGCGTTGAGCGGCGTACAACTACACTTTTTTTCGATATTCCCGGCATGGTAAAAAAAATCCCCGGTAGGATTGTACCGGGGATAAAGGATCGTGCTTTGAATAGCCTGGCTTGGTTATGTTTCTAGTTTTTTACAATGGGTATTGTGACATATTGCTGCGCTGATTGGAGTACCAGGAAGTACATACCCGGCGCCAGCGTATCGGGTAGTTTTAGCCTGTTTCGATGGGCGCCTGCTTCCTGCCGGTTCATCGGCACAGGTTCGCTCTGGAGCGTGCCCCGGGCGTCGTAAAGTCGTAATCCGGCCATACCGTCTTGCGGGAGGAAATATTCAATTTGCAATTCGTCCTGAAACGGGTTTGGCGATACCTTCAGGCGGGCATCGGGGGTGTCCGGCCGGTGTTGAACAGTTGCTTCGTCAGCATCCGGCCAGTCATCATTCTGGCTTCGCAGATGAGCACCATTGATATTAAATTCGATTTTTTCGCCACAAGTGGGCTCGATATTGGGCAAATTGCAGGAGTTGCTGCCATTCATGCAATTCATATAATAGGTGATTTCAACGTTGCAGATGTTGATGTCACAATTGAGTTTGGCAATATCAATAAATGGGAATTGCAGATTATTGCCATATTTGTACTCTATAACCTTACCTGCTTTTAACCTTTCTACTCCTTTGGCGGCAATCTGATAGAAGCGAATTTGTTGATAACAATCCACCCAAATCAGGAAGTCGACTAATCTGACAGGGTTGGAAGAGGCTTTGATGAATACATGTGTGGCATGGATTTCTGCATCGCTTTCCTCATTCATTGGAAGGCTTAATACTTGGTGCGCGCCGGCAGCAAACTGGCTCGAAAGGTTGGGAGTGGGGCAATTGAAATTGAGTTGGACAATTTCGTCAACAATAATGATGAACCCCGGCTCGTAAAGAATGCTTGTTTCAGGGCCAAACTCTGGCGGATCTGTACAGGCAGATGCGCTCACACCGATCGAATAAACATGCGTATCGGTATCGATGCCGTCTATTGAAATATAGTTGTTACTCGTGTAAATAGCAGGCAGAGATATTTGATCGGTTTGATCATAAAGACTGACTTTGTACACTGCAGCGTCTACTACATGAGGCCACGAAAGTGAAATACTCCCTGTGTTTACGTTCGTAATGGTTATTTGTGCGGGTGGATCGAGCGGACAGGTAGGCCCGAGGGGGTTTTCAATAGGTTCTGACTGTAAGGTGGGAGCAAGGAATAATAAAAAAAGACACACTGTCAGAAAGATGCGTTTGCTCATGATTCAAGTAAGATGTGATGGTTATGAATCCTGCAAATTTCTTCTCTTGTCAGCACTTCTTTTCCTACACTTTTTTCAATTTTTCCCAAAAACCATTCACGCATCAATAAATTCATGTACGGCATGCTAAACCGGAAATTGCTGGAAGTTTTGCATCGTCTCGATGTTACCGAGCGAAAAAGGCTCCGGCTGCTTTTGCAATCCCCTTATTTTAACGGCGCGCATCAGGCGGAAAGCCTGATCCGGCTATACGATTATATTATTCGTTATGATGCAAATGAAACAGACCCTATGCTGGACAAGCAAAGGGTTTTTAATTACTTTTTTCCGGACAAACTTTTTGAAGACGGACAAAAAAGTAGCCTCGATGGCTGGATGACACGGCTTTTTGGCCTGGTTAGGACATTTCTGGCGCAGGAAAGGCTCAATAGAAATCCCTATGAAACAGAATACCAGGAATTGCTCTCCTGGATGCATTTTTGTCGAAAATACGGGCTGGAAGAGCGATTCTGGCAGGTTACTCAATCTCTCAAGAAATTACAGGACGAACATATTTCCCGGGGCGCAGAATTTTACCACAAACAGTTTCGGCTGGCAGCGGAAATTACTGCTTTTAAAACGCTGTCAAACAGTTTTCAGGATGATGCTAACATCATAAGTACGTCCGTTTACCTGGATACCTATTACAGCATTCTTCACCTCGAAATGGCCTGTGCCTTATTGTATCAGCATCAACTTTCACAAAACGAAACGGTATTTGATTATCGGCAAACGGAATTCGTGCTGACCCTCGCTCAAAACGGTGGATTCGAACATTTGCCCCTGATTGAAATTTACCAACTGGTGTATTCACTGTTGCAAAACCCTGAGAATGAGGAAGCACATCAGCGGTTTGAAACCCTGCTGGAAGAAAATATGCACCAGATACCGGCAGAAACACTGAGCAACCTGAAAGCCTACCAAAGGCATTTCTGGGTGCGATATTACACCCGCTCGGGCAATCCTTTTTTCCGTACCAAACTGTTTGAGTTGTATAAAGAGCATTTCGAACAAGGATATTTCTACATAGAAGGCAGTATTACCGTCCAGGCACTCCGTATGCTTACCATTTTCGCCCTCAAACTGGGCCATTTTGACTGGGCAAAACAAGTACTCGATCAGCACCCGCCCGCCCGCATTTGTGGCACCCGGTATCCGTTGGAAGCCTACAACCTCAACCTGGCAGAGTACCATTTCTATAAAAAAGAATACACACAAGCCATTGAAAAACTCCAGTACCGCTTGTTCGAAAATCCACATTTCAGTATCCTGGTTGATGTGCTGCTGATCAAAATTTACGTTGAAACCCAGGACGATCTGCTCGACAGCCGTATGAAAGCCTTCGAACAAAAAGTGCGACGCAACAAACTTTCCGCAGAATCAAAAGCCCGCTACAATAACTTTTTGAAAAAACTTGACAAGGTCATTCGCCTCGGCTGGCAAAAAAACAGCAGCCGGATCGATAAAATAAAACAGGAAATTCAATCCATCCCGCATATTATTGAGCGGGAGTGGCTACTGGAAAAACTGTCCTGAGCCCTGAGTCGACAGTCCGTAGATTGTACCTGTAACCCTTGGCGCTCCAACGAAGAAAAGCCAAGGATTATAGGTACAATCTACGGACTGTCGACTCAGGACTTACGACTTAGGACTTGATTTATGCATCTCTTCTTCGAAATACTTGCCTACATCGTCGGTTATCGCATGTATGTATGGCTCCGAAAACGAACGGTTGACCCGATCAGCGATGAAAACCGGGCCTGGATATTTATTGGCGCCGCAGCCGGGGCGTTCATAGGAAGCCATCTGCTGGGCATACTGGAGCAGCCTGCCGAACTCGTGCATTTCAGCCTCCTGATGTGGTATGCCAATAAAACTATTCTGGGTGGTTTGCTGGGTGGACTCATCGGAGTAGAAACGACCAAAAAAATAATAGGGGTAGACCGTTCTTCGGGCGATTTGCTGGTATATCCACTGCTGGCATCGATGGCCATCGGACGGCTGGGCTGCCATGTTGCCGGACTGGAAGACGGCACTTTTGGGCTCCCCTCGAACCTGCCCTGGGCCATGGATTTCGGCGACGGAATTCGGCGGCATCCCGTCAATTTGTACGAAATTTTTATCTTGTCGGCCATTGCCTGCTACCTCTGGTGGCGCGAAAAGAAAACGCCTTTGCCGGAAGGCATGCGTTTCAAAATTTTCATGACGGGCTACCTGCTATGGCGATTTCTGGCAGAATGGCTCAAACCCGTTTGGTGGTTTCCGTTTGGACTCACTTCCATACAACTGGCCTGCCTCGCGGGATTGTTTTATTACCGAAAAACAATTACATATTTCATCACTCCCAAACAATAATTGCCCCTTGCCTTTTGCCCCTTGCCTCTTGTCACATGCCCCTTGCCTTTTAACCCTTGCCCTTTAACTCTTCTACATGGAAAGACCCTATATCTACTACGATTTCACCCTGTCGCTTTGTTCGCACTGCCTGCGTCGGGTAGATGCCAAAATTGTTTTTCAGGACGACAAGGTGTTCATGCTGAAACGCTGCCCGGAGCATGGCCCCGAAAAAGTGCTGATCGCTACAGACATTGAATATTACCGCAACACGCGCAATTACGCCAAGCGCAGCGAAATGCCTTTGAAATTCAATACTAAAACGCATTTCGGATGCCCGTACGACTGCGGCCTTTGCCCCGACCATGAACAACACTCCTGTCTCAGCATCGTGGAAGTGACCGACCGTTGCAACCTTACCTGCCCGACCTGTTATGCCGAGTCGTCGCCACACCATGGCCGGCATCGCACGCTGGAGGAAATAGAAGCCATGCTCGACCTCATCGTAGCCAACGAAGGCCGCCCCGACGTGGTGCAATTGAGTGGTGGAGAACCTACAGTACATCCACAATTCTTTGATATTCTGGACATTGCAAAACGCAAGCCGATACGCCACCTGATGCTCAATACCAATGGCATTCGCATCGCCAAAGACCCGGCTTTTGTGGAGCGGCTGGCAGGTTATATGCCCGATTTTGAGATTTACCTGCAATTCGACTCCTTGCAGCCCCGGGTGCTGGAATGCCTGCGCGGCGAAAACCTGCTCGATGTGCGCATGCGCGCACTGGAAAACCTCAACCGCTTCAACCTCTCGACCACACTGGTGGTAACCTTGCAAAAAGGGCTGAATGACCAGGAAATCGGTTCGATCATCGAATTTGCCTTGCAGCAAAAATGCGTGCGCGGCGTTACTTTCCAGCCCACCCAGGTTGCCGGTCGTACCGAAGGGTTTCGCCCCGATACCGACCGCATTACCCTCACGGAAGTGCGGCAGGAAATTTTGAACCAGTCGCCTGTTTTCCAGCCTTCCGATATTATTCCTGTTCCATGCAACCCCGATGCGCTGGCCATGGCTTATGCCCTGAAAATCGATGGGCAGGTATTCCCGCTCACCCGATACCTCAATCCGCAGGATTTGCTCGACAACTCCCGCAATACCATTGTGTATGAACAGGATGAACGCCTGCATCAACACATGGTACAGTTGTTCAGCACCGGCAATTCGGTAGAATGTGCCACCGACGAACTCCACAGCATCATGTGCTGCCTGCCGTATATCGATGCACCCAACCTGGGCTACGAAAACCTGTTTCGCATCATCATGCGTTTTATCGATGCCTATGATTTTGATGTGCGGGCCATCAAAAAATCTTGCGTACACATTGTCAGCCCCGACGACAAACGACTTATTCCGTTTGAAACCATGAATCTCTTTTACCGCGACGCCGCCAAACGCGCACACCTCGACCAACTGAGGTTGGCTCTGTTGCCGACCGTCTAAAACCCAACTTTATATCATGGATATTGAACCACTCGACCAACCTGAACAACGCCCGCCCGATCCCAATCCGCCCGCACCGATTGGCAAGGCGGTGATGATCAATTTCGGTATTATGCTGGCTTATATGGTGCTGACAGGCCTGGCGTACATTGGCGACAGAGGCAGCGAAGCGGGCCTGGGTAGCCTTATCATGGATGCCGTGCTGCTGACTGTACAGGTCGGCGCCAATATTCTCATAGGCGCTCTGCTGCTTTTTTCCAACAATAAACACATCGGAAAAGCCATGCTGCTCAGCGGCCTGTTGCTGGCCGTGATCGGGTTTGGGACTTGTTTTTTGAAAGCGTCTATGTATTAGACGAGTTATGGGTTATGAGTTATGAGTTATGAGTGTTGGTGCTATACCCTTGGCTACTCTATTGATAAAGCCGAGGGTATAGCACCAACACTCATAACTCATAACTCATAACTCATTCTATCGGCTTAATACCATTGCTTTTAAATCCGCATTAAACCGCTCGGCAGCCATCAAATCTTCGAGGCTCAGGTGCATGCGGTAGCGCCAGTAGTGTTTAGCGATGGCGGGGATATTGATGCGTTCGTCGTGCGGGTTTTCGCGGCGAAGAGCGCCGTCGCTGCCCAGCAGATCCTGCAACTGGAAAATGCTCCACATGGCCGGCGACTGCATATGCTGCTGAATGATGGCCCGGTTGACCCAGGGCTCGCAGAAATAGGGCGCGGTACCGTGGTAGCCCAGGATTTCATTAAAAAAGCGTTGCGACAGTTCGCGGTTTTCTTCCCACCAGCCGCGTAGCGTGCTCATATCGTGGGTAGAAGGTGTTACCACTGAGCGATAGGGTGCATCTTTGGGATGGAAAAACGTGGAGCCCGAGGCTTTGGGCATTCGCTGTATTTCCAGGCTCAGAATACCCAGTTCGTTCATTACATCGGGCACGCAGTGCGGTACCATACCGAGGTCTTCGCCACAGATGAGCATGTTGGTACTGCGTTTGAGCGCCGGCAGTTTTTCCATCGCCTGCTTTTGCCAGAAATCGTCCTGGCGGCGGAAGAAATAATCGATATACAGCGAGCGAAGCGGCCCTTTTACTTCATCGGGCAGGTACTGGAACGAACTGGTTTTTTCCATACTGAACCGGAATGCGCCCGACCAGCGATCTTCCGTTGCGCCGGCATCGGTCAGCAAAACCACATTTGAAATCAGGGAAAACAGGCCGTTCTGGAGGCGTTCGGTGCGTTCGCCGGGTTTTTGAGAGCGGAAGTACTGTTCCACCTTGCGCTGCGTATCAAATTCCGGGCGCAGTTGGAAGCCGCCTTTTGTAGCCTGCAGGCAATGTTCGGCCACCCAGTTGGCATCTTCGCCAAACGTTTGCAGCACAATTTGTTCGTTGATAAACGGCTTGCAGAGTCGGTCGTAGTTGAAACCGATCCCTGCCGCGCGCAACTCCTGTGCCGTGACCGGAATAGCCGGTACAAATTGCCCGAGAATACCCTCCACTGCATCCAGCGGAATGCTCCAGATGCGGAAAAAGCCCAGGATATGGTCGATGCGGAAGGCATCGAAATACAGGCTCATTTGTTCGAAACGCTGTTCCCACCAGGCAAAACCATCCTGCTTCATACGTTCCCAGTTGTAGGTTGGGAAACCCCAGTTTTGCCCTTTTTCTGCAAAATCGTCGGGTGGAGCGCCCGCTTGCTGATCCATGTTGTACAGTTCCGGCGCCATCCAGGCATCGCAACTGTGTCGGGAAATGCCAATAGGAATATCGCCTTTTACGGCCAGCCCCTGCTGATGACAGTAGTCGGTTGCGGCGCGGAGTTGGAGGTGCAGGTGCCATTGTACGAACAGGTGTAGTCCGATCTGATCGGCCGATTCGGTACCTGGCTGAAGCAGTGCTTCCACTTCTGCCGCCTCGTAAGTGGCATGTTGGGCCCACAGACTAAACTCCGCTGTGCCGTTCAGGTCGCGCAGCCAGCAGAATGTCGCATACGGAGCCAGCCAGTGGCGGTTGGTGGCGTAGTAGTCGGCGTAATTTTTATCCTTCCGCCAGTCGGCCTTCATCAGGTCGTACAGTTGACGGATGATGTCCCATTTCATTTGCAGAACAGCCTCATAATCAACGGCATCGAGGGCGTTGAGTTCCTTTTTCTTTTTGAGATAAGGCTTGAGAATGGCGGCGTGTTTTTTGCCGGCTGTCTGTTCTACATTCAGGAAAATAGGGTGCAGGCCAAAGGCTGTGATAGCAGAATACGGATAGGAATCGACCCAGGTATGCGTAGCCGTGGTATCGTTGACCGGCAGCAACTGAATCATTTTCATGCCCACCGATTTAGCCCAATCGGCCAGCAGGTGCATATCGGTAAATTCGCCGATGCCCCAACTGTTTTGGCTGCGCAGGCTGAATACCGGAATCGCTACTCCTGCACCTTTCCAGGTGTCGTTGGGCAGTCGGATAAAACCGTCGTGCAAGGTTGTGCGCTGGTTTTGCTGTCCGGCCGAAGGAGCGTACAGGGTTCGGTTAGCGCCTTCTTCGAATCCCAGGAATTGGTTGGAAGAAGTGTCCCATACACCGTATTTATATCCCAGCGGAAAATCTTCTTCCGCCAGGTTTATCCGCGCCACCCACCAGTTGCCCTCGCGTTTCAGTACGATGGGCGCGGCGGTATCCCAGTTTCGAAGAGCCAGGCCATGACCCAGCAGGCACACCGCCTGTGTCGCCGACAGCAGGGGCGCTTTCACCTTGAAAACATGGGTAAATGCCTGTTTGGATGCTTTCCTGGCTACCTCTGCAGGCGGCGGATTGAAAATATCGTGAAAAGGCTGCGTCAGAAAGGTGTTCTCTATTGCACCGGTGGGGTTCCAGTAATCCACTACTTCCTGGTATGCTACCTTGGCATCGCTCAGGTCGAGTACACGTTCGCGTTCCCACTCGGCTGTACGTTCGCCTTGTGCATTTTGGAAATAGTATTGATACCGGAGAACAGAATCTTTCCCGGGCTTCACCTCAAAAACGCCATGCCACAAATCCTCATTCAGATAACTCAACATTTGGGGCGCATCAGTGCCCAGGCTTACCAGGCAGGCCTCTCCCATGCGCGTCCGATAACGCAGGATAAAATGTACTTTCATACGAATGCGGTAGCGCGGTCGTTTATCCGCGCGACGGCAAATGTATGACATTATTTTACTTGCAAAGGCCCCGCCTGTTCAGGACTTCAGGCGCCTGGCGACCTGAATGTGATTTCCAGAAAACCGGAATACCTGTGAATGGGATAGTGGCCTGGCTCGATCAGCAGCAACGCTCCGGGCATGCCCAGTTTTTCGACCACGTGTTCGGGCAATACATAGCCCGATTGGACGACAAAAGTGGGTTCCTGAAAAAAGAATTCGATGGAGGCTTCCCGCATGGAAGTATATTCAAAAACCAGGCGAACAACTCCTGGTTGCGGTACGCTTAGCCATGCCCTGGCTTGATGCTTGCACCCGCAGGTAGGGCTAAAGGCGGTATCGATGCGGCAAATTCCGTGCTGGCTGCAGTCTGCATTGCGCGGATTACCCAATACCACCATGGCAGAAATAGAAGAATTAAACACAACCTCGCGGGTAAGCGCGGGTTGTCCGATGCTCATGGGACGCATAACGATTACGATTATAAGTGTTTGTTTTTAACGGCTTTGGGGCACGTTCATGGTGTGTATGGCCAAGGTTAGGTATGGCAAATATAGATTTTTGAAAGCGTATTCAAAACGCCTCATTATTGTGGAAATGATTCCTCAATTACTTTGGTTTGGAGGATTTTTGCTAAAAATGAAGCAATTACAAATGAAGTAAATAAATATTCAGTAATTGTCATTGTAGACTTTTAGCGGCTATCCGACAATTTATTTTACAAGAACTATGCCTTTTGTACGAGATACCGGCCCAAAACGAACTTTTTGAAGCATTTTCCCATTCTGTCATCTTTTAGAAACCGCCTGAAAACCCCTGCTGGGCTAAAAAACATATCTTTAGTCCCCATGCTTCACCTGTTTTTTCGGCAATAGGACAAGACTATTCCCTCAAAAACGAGTTTTGCCTGGAGCCAAAATCTATATTTTTCAGCCACATCAGGGGTTTTCAGACGGTTTCTTACTTTTGCGCCGCTTTTCAGGGCATGTCCTACTCGTACTGCCCAAGCAACTGCAATCCTGATTGCGATTATTTTCAATTTGCCACCCGTGAAAAAGAGATACCTTGTTACCGCTGCGCTTCCTTACGCCAACGGCCCGCTGCATATCGGCCACCTGGCCGGGGCTTACCTGCCTGCCGACATCTATGTTCGATACCTGCGACTGATGGGGCGCGACGTCGTGTTTGTGTGCGGCTCGGACGAACACGGCGCTGCTATCACGGTAAAAGCCAGGAAAGAAGGCACTACTCCGCAAGCCATTGTCGATCAGTACCATACGATGCTGAAAGACACGTTTGAAAAAATCGGCATCGCATTCGACATTTACCACCGCACGTCTGCACCGATTCACCACCAGACGTCGCAGGATTTTTTCCGGAAACTGCTTGAAAAAGGCGCATTCCTCGAAGAAACGACCGAGCAATATTTCGACGAAGTAGCCGGACAGTTTCTGGCCGACCGCTATATTGTAGGCACCTGCCCCGTGTGCGCCAACCCGGATGCTTACGGAGATCAGTGCGAAAAATGTGGCTCTTCTCTGAGCCCGACCGACCTGATACAACCCAAATCCATGCTGAGCGGCTCCGTACCCGTTAAGCGCCCGACCAAACACTGGTTTCTGCGCCTCGATCAGCAGGAAGCCTGGCTCCGCGAATGGATCAACACCGGCAACTCCGATGGCCGCAAACTTCACGACCCAGCCAAATGGAAAAACCACGTACTCGGTCAGTGCAATTCATGGCTCGATCAGGGCCTGCAGCCCCGCGCCATGACGCGCGACCTCGACTGGGGCGTGGATGTGCCGCAGGAAATTCCCGGCTCCGAAGGCAAAAAACTCTACGTTTGGCTCGACGCGCCTATCGGCTATATTTCGGCTACCAAACAATGGGCCATCGACAACGGCAAGGACTGGGAACCTTACTGGAAAAGCGACGATACGGCTCTGATTCATTTTATCGGAAAAGACAACATCGTTTTCCACTGCCTGATTTTCCCGGCTATCCTGCAGGCACATGGCGATTTTGTGCTGCCCTGCAATGTGCCCGCCAACCAGTTCCTCAACCTGGAAGGCCGCAAACTCAGCACCTCCAAAAACTGGGCGGTGTGGGTACATGAATACTGTGCCGAATTCCAGGGCCAGGAGGATGTGCTGCGCTATAATATGATCAAAAAAATGCCCGAGCAATCGGACAGCGAGTTTACTTGGAAAGGTTTTCAGGAAACCAACAACAACGAATTGGTGAACAACCTCGCCAATTTCGTCAACCGCGTGCTGGTGCTCTCGCACAAATACTATACAGGTATCGTGCCTGCTGTCAACCACGACCTCGAATTTAAAAGCGGCTGGGAAACGGACAAAACCGGCGATTACGACCAGGAACTCACGCTGCTATACGGCAAACTCCGCGAAATGGGCGCCGAAATCGAACGCTTCAACTTCCGGGAGGCACTGCGCGTAGTAATGGAAATTTCCAGCGCAGGCAATGCCCTGTTGCAGTTCAACGAACCCTGGAAAACGGTAAAAGACGAACCGGAAACCGTCAAGGTGGTGCTCAATCTGGCCCTGCAATATGTAGCAGCCCTCTCGGTAGCCATCCGGCCCTTCCTGCCGTTCTCGGCTGATCGACTGCGCAAAATGCTCAACCTCGGCGCCCTGCGTGACAAGGGCGACCTGCTGGCTATCCTCAACGAACTCGTGGAGGGCAACCCGATTATTTTGCCCAACCATGCGCTCGGACAACCCGAGCACCTGTTCAGCCGCATCCCCGACGAGGTGATCGAGGCGCAGATTGCCAAACTTGGCGCTGCCGAACCCGTGTCCAACACACCACCCGAACCCACAGAAATACGCTACGCACCCATGAAAGAAACGATTCAATACGACGACTTTGCCAAAATGGACATCCGCACCGGCAAAATCCTGACGGCGGAAAAAATGGAGAAATCCAAAAAACTGCTCAAACTCAGTGTCGATCTGGGTTTTGAAACCCGTACGATCCTCTCCGGCATTGCAGAGCATTTCAGCCCCGAAGAAGTCGTGGGTAAACACGTCGTCGTGCTGGCTAACCTCACGCCACGCCCTATGATGGGTGTCGAATCGCAAGGCATGATCCTCATGGCCGAAAATGCCGAGGGTAAACTGAGTTTCGTCAGCCCCGCGGAAGGCTGGCCGAGCGGACAGGGCGTTAAGTGAGAGAGTGAGAGAGTGAGAGAGTGAGAGAGTGAGAGAGTGAGAGGTGAGAGGTGAGAGAGGGTGAGAGATGTGAGAGGGTGAGAAAAGTGAGAGATGTTTCTCCATCATAGCCCTGAAAGGGCGTATCCAATAGCACAGGGCAACGCCCTGTGTGTTTGTATAATAAACAATTGTACCAACATTCGTACGAATGACCGCACGTACAATCATTCAACCATTTCTCCAAACACCATCCAATATCCCGCCAGGAGTCCCGTTTCGGATTCCACAGATGTCGCAAGGCGTCCAAAAAAGAAAAAACTACCCGGAGAATAGGCATTTTTTTATGCCTGAACTGTTACCTTTGCGGTTGCTTTTTGGAGAGCCTCCGAAAATTGTGTTTAACATTTTGATTATCAAACAATTACAATAAAATGGCTTTAATCGGAACGATTCGGAAAAACGGATGGATCCTCATCGTGGTCATGGTTTTATCGCTGGGCGGTTTCATCCTTATGGACGTTATCAAGAACAGTAGCAACTACTCGGCAGGCGATATCAATATGCTTGGTAAGGTAAACGGCGAGGAAATCAAGCGCGCTGAATTTGATTCATACGAAAAACTGGTATACTCCAATGCCCAGGGCAACACCTATCAGGTGCGTTCGCAGGTATGGAACTATTTCGTGGAAAATGCGCTGGTAAAACAGGAAGCAGAAAACCTGGGCATCGGCGTCAGCAAGGACGAACTGCTCGAACTGGAGTTCGGCACCAACCTCAGCCCGGTGATCGCCGAGCGTTTCAAAGACGCCAACGGACAACCCAATCGCCAAACACTGGCCAGCATTAAAACAGCCATCGAAGGCGGTCAATTTACCGACCCGACCAATCGCGCATACTGGGCTACTCAGGAAAAGGAAATCATCAAAAGACGCCTGGAAGATAAAATCAGCGCACTGGTTGTAAAAGGCCTGTATGCTCCATCCTGGCTGGCAGAAAACCTTTTTGTAGAAGCCAATGAGCACCTGGACTACACCTCGGTGCGCATTCCGTACGATAAAGTAACGGATGATGAAGCCAAACTTACGGACGACGACTACGAAGCCTTCCTGAAAGACAATCCACACCTGTACGACCAGCAGGAAGAAACCCGTATTGTCAACTACCTGGCAATCGACGTTGTTCCAAGTGCAGCCGACTCTGCTGCCGCGAAGGGCGCTGTCAGCAAACTCGTCGAAGGGTTGCGTACTGCTGCCAGCGACTCGGCTTTCGTCACCAGCCACGATGGTGTGTACGACCCTAGTTACAAGGTAAAAGCCGGCCTTCCTCCTGCCATTGCAGATACGCTGCTGCGCCTGCCCCTGAACACAGTAGTAGGCCCTTATCTCGACGGCGGTGTTTGGACAATTGCCAAAATCCTCGACCGTAAAACCATTCCCGACTCCGTGCGCGCACGCCACATCCTGATTCGGGAAGCAAGCCCTGCGTCTGAACGCAAAATTGACAGCCTGATGACGCTCATCAAATCCGGCAAAGCATCCTTTGATTCGGTGGCCGTTAAAAACAGCCAGGACGGCGGTTCGGGCTCCAAAGGTGGCGACCTTGGCTGGTTTGCCAACGGTGCTATGGTACCTGAATTCAACAATGTGTGCTTCTACACCGGCGAACAAGGCAAACTGTACAAAGTGGCCACCCAGTTCGGCTGGCACATGATCGAAATTACGGGTAAAAAATTCATCAAAAACGAAGCCGGCGTTAAGGCTGTGTACCTGAGCCAGCGCATCGAACCCAGCAAGCAGACACAAACTGCTGCCAAGGAAAAAGCAGAATCCATCGTTCAGCGTGCCAAAACGCTGGATGCCCTCACGGCAGTGGCATCCGAAACCGGCGCTTCGTTGCAACAGTCGCCACTGCTCAAAGCAAACGACTATTCGCTCGGAATGCTGGGCTCTGGCGATGATGTGCGCAGCATCATCCAGTGGGCTTTCAATGAAAAAACAAAAACAGGCGCTGTAAGCCAGGAAATTTTCTCGTTCCGCGATGCAGGCGGTGGCTATTTCGACACCAAATATGTGATCGCTGCACTGAAATCCATTGCACCCAAAGGCGCCGCTTCTGTGGCTGTGCTGAAAGCCATGCCTGATGCCGAACAGCGTGTGAAAAACCGCAAAAAAGCAGAAATATTGAAAAGCAAACTGCAGAACCAGACCGACCTGTCTGCATTGGCTACTCAATGGGGCGTAAAAGTGGATACCGTTACATCGGCATCTTTCCTGCAAACAGGTGGAGAACCTCGCGTAATCGGTACAGTATTCTCGCTGTCAAAAGGCGCTGTCAGCGCACCCATTGGTGGCAATGCAGGCGTGTTTGTTGTTTCTCCTGTTACGGATGCTGTAAAACCTGAAGTTCCGGCAGATCTGACCATGTTCCGCCGCCAGGCACTGTCCTCCACCGTTTCTACGGTGCGTCAGAACCTGCTGAACTCCATGAAAAAAGCAGCCGATATCAAAGACAATCGCAGCCGTTTCTTCTGATTATTTCAAGGAGAATACGTTGTACACATAAAAAAACAGGTGTTTCGTTCGAAACACCTGTTTTTTTTGTGCCTGATTTGACAACTTTTGGAAAGTTGTCAAATCTACTTGCGTGCATTGAGGCGTACAAGATTTGACAACTTTCCAAAAGTTGTCAAATCTACTTGCGTGCATTAAGGCGTACAAGATTTGACAACTTTCCAAAGTTGTCAAATCTACTTGCGTGCATTGAGGCGTACAAGATTTGACAACTTTCCAAAGTTGTCAAATCTACTGGTGTGCATTAAGGCGTATAAGATTTGACAACTTTCCAAAGTTGTCAAATCTTACAACCACCGCAGCAGCGCGTGCAAAACAACCCTGGCCAGCCGCGAACCATACGGCGGCAACAACAAATTGGTGGTCGGGAACAAACGCGCCTGCCGCAGGACAGCCCGCGCATGGCTGAATTCCATAAAACCAAATTCGCCATGGCAACGCCCGATTCCACTGTTATTGGCGCCCCCGAAAGGCAGTTCCAGGTTGTAGAAATGTGTGCTGCAATCGTTGACCGTGACACCGCCGCTGCGCGTTTCCCGCAGGATGTATTCCGTTGCTTTATTTTTCAGGCTGAAGGCATACAGTGCCAGCGGTTTGGGCTTGCTGTTGATATACGCAATCGCTTCATCCAGTGTCTTGTAGGAGCGCACCGGCAATAGGGGCCCGAAAATTTCCTCTTCCCAGATGATAGCCGAGTCGGGCACATGGGTGAGCACTGTGGGGTCGATATATTTTTCGTCGCGAAAACACTTGCCGCCATGCGCTACCGTAGCGCCACCTTGTACAGCATCATCGAGGAAGGCTTTGACCCGATCGAAATGGCGTTCGTGGATAAGCCGGCACAGGTCGGGAGAAGCACGCCGCGCTTCCAGCGTTTCCCCGTAATACTGCTTGATATAGCGGATAATATTTTCTACCAGGCGGTCGTGCATATGTTCGGGCACCAGCACATAATCGGGTGCGGTACACAATTGGCCCATGTTCATACATTTCACCCAGGCGATTTTGGCGGCCGCCACCTCGAGGTCGGCGCTTTCATCTATCAAGACGGGGCTTTTACCGCCGAGTTCGAGCGTTACCGACGACAGGTTTTTCGAGGCTGCCTGCATGACGCTTTTACCGATTTGCGGGCTGCCTGTAAAAAACACATGGTGGAAAGGCAGTTCCAGCAATGCCTGCGCCACGGAAGCATCGCCTTCAAACAGGCACACTTCTTCAGGCGGAAAGCAGGCTTCCACGATTTTTTTGATCATAGCCGCACTGGCTGGCGCATGTTCGGAAGGTTTTACCATCACACAATTGCCCGCAGCAACGGCCGATACAATAGGGGCAAGGGTAAGGTTGAAGGGAAAATTCCAGGGCGACAGGATCAGGCAAACGCCGCGGGGCTCGTACCGGATTTCAGAACGCGCACCAAAAGTAACGAGTGGCGTACTCACATGTTTGGGGGCCATCCACGAACGCAACCGCTCCATGGTATGGCGAATTTCACCACATACAAAACCGATTTCCGTGATCACCATCTCGGTCCGGCTTTTGTGCAAATCCTGCCACAATGCATTTGCTATCTCGTCGCGATGCTGAATGATCGTATCATGCAGTCGCTGCAATTTCTCCACACGCTCTTCTGCGCTCGTGCGGGCCAGCACGTATTGATGTTGCAATTGTTGATCGAATACAGTCCGAAAATCGAGGGACTGCACAGATGGGTCAAAACTGGTAACTGCTGCCTCTGCCATACACTTAAATTATTTAGAAGGGTTAAATATCCGAAAAAATGAAAATAAAAAACTTGCTTATTCGTACTGAAAAGTCTAACGTTGAGTTTTGAAATAAACCCCTGCCAATATTGTTCATTAAATTGTGTGTACTTATGATGAAGATTGTTGTAAAATCCGTGGATTTTCATGCTGACGTCAAACTTGTTGGCTATATCGAACAAAAACTGAATCGCCTCGGCCGTTATTTTGACAAACCCATACAGGCGGATGTTCATTTAAAATTGCAGGATACGGGAGCAAAATTTCGGGAAAAACTAGTAGAGATTCGCTTGAATGTGCCCGGAAATGCCCTGATAGATAAAAAAAGCGGAAAAACTTTTGAAACGGCCACTACTGCCGCAGTCGAAACCCTGAAACGGCAATTGGTGCGACACAAAGAAAAAGCAGGCGCACATGGCAGGGGAACCAAACTCGCCATTGTCGACGAAGAATAAATCACCCAAAGGCAATATTGCACCATGCAATATCGCCTCCAATACAAAAAAACTGATTCGTTGATACGAGCCCCGGACATGACAAAAATGCCCGGGGCTTGTTTTTTCCCGATAACTTTTTGAAGATTTGGGCGTTTACAATCCGAATTCGTACATTCGTGTGCTGAATACAAAGTAATTGCAATCAAAAGCAACATATCGCCTCTGGAGCGCCCGTGTGCTGCTCCTGCTTTTCCTGACCTTCTGGTCGGCGAAAACAGGCCATGCCCTTTTGATGCACCACCAGCATGCCGATCACCCCGTTTGTGCTGCCGCTTCTGATAATAGTACAGCACACCTGCACGATGAGCGTTACGCTCCCGAAGATTGCACCCTGTGCGCCTTCGTCCCGGCGGTGCAGGAGGTGTTCGTGGTTCCTGTCTGGACTACTGAATTCATTCCCGCTCCGGATACACAGCAACCGCTGATGTATGAGAGCGAGGCCGGTCGCCTGGCTGATACGGCCGCTGTATCAAGGGGGCCTCCAACAGCCTGATTTTTCCTTTTCACAAACGGTTCTGAAGCGCTGAACCGGTAAATGGGGCGGGCATTTCCGCACCCGAATTTTCCATATCAATTATTGTTACCATGTTTAACAGCAAAGCCTGCACTGCCGGCTTGTGTCTGCTGTGTGTCGTCGGGGCCCTCAGGGGGCAGGACTGTCATCTTCCCCTGCGCGGTCATGTGGTGGAAGCGGGCAGCAACGAGCCGCTGGCCTTCGCTTCTGTGTACATTCCGGAGGCACACAAAGGAACAACCACCGATGAGTCGGGGTATTACGCCATTCCCAATCTGTGTGAAAATACCACCTACACAGTAGAAGTAAGTCATGTCGAATGCGCACATTTCACACAGATGGTGCGCCTCACTGAAAATGCAGAAACGGATTTCCACTTGAATCACAACGCCGTACTGCAAGAAGTCGTAGTGCATGAAAAAGCAACGGCACCAGCCGCCACGCAGGCAGAAAGCAATGTCTCCAAAGCCGATTTGCAAGCCGGCCAGGGTGTAAACCTCGGTGAAACGCTCAAACGCCTGCCTGGTGTGACCACCCTCAACACCGGGGCGACCATCTCGAAACCTGTCATTCAGGGCCTGCATTCCAATCGCATTGCTATTGTTAACAACAACGTGGTGCTGGAAGGGCAGCAGTGGGGGAGCGAGCATGCGCCGGAAATCGATCCTTTTTCGGCCGATAAAATCACGGTAGTGAAAGGCGCAGCCGGTGTGCGCTACGGCGTGGGGGCCATGGGCGGCGCGATCGTCCTCGAACCCGCAGCACTTCGCGATTCGGCAGGCTGGGGCGGCTGGGTAGCGGCTGGCGGATTTTATAACGGGCGCGGAGCCTTGCTGGCTGGCGCTACCGACTGGCACTTGCCCGGCAGCAGCCTCACTTTTCGGGTGCAGGGTACAGCCAAACGAAGCGGCAACCTGCGCGCGCCGGATTATTACCTGGGAAATACCGGCCTGGCGGAGTACGATTTTTCTACCATGGCAGGTTGGAAAACCAGGCGCTGGAACCATGAAATCAGCCTGTCTACTTTCAACCAGCAACTCGGTATCCTGCGCGCAGCCCATATCGAAGATACGACCACCTTCGGAGCAGCCATCCGCAGCGACGTGCCGCTGAACAACCGCGACGAATTTTCCTGGCGCATCAGCAGACCTTACCAACTGATCCAACACAACCTGATCAAGTACAGAACTTCGCTGCGCATTTCCGAGAAATGGAAATTCAGCGGACAGTACGCCTGGCAATACAACAACCGGCGCGAATTCGATGCACACCCGCCCCTCAGCGATCCGCAGGATTTGCTCCATAAAAGTCAGTTGTCGTTTCGGATCTGGACCAACAGTCTCGATGCTGCCCTGGAACATTACCCCATTCGCCACTGGCAGGGCGGCATGGGCGTGCAGGCTATTCAGCAGTTGAACTATGTGGGTAAAGGTGGGCTGATTCCCGACTATCAAACGTTTGGGGCAGGCCTGTGGGCCATGGAACGCTGGCAACGCTACCCCATTCCCTGGGAATTTGAAGTTGGCGCGCGGTATGATTACCGTTACAGCAATGTCACCACTTCAGGCAATGGCAACAACAACCTCGACGAGCAATTGCAGTTCGGAAATGTGTCGGGTACTGCCGGCGCCATTTATCGGTTTTCCCATAAAACACGCTTGAGCCTGAATTCGGGCCTGGCCTGGCGCCCCCCGCATGTCAACGAACTTTATGCAGAAGGAGTACACCACGGATCGGCTACCTACGAACGCGGCAACCCCGATTTCAAACCCGAAAAAGCGTGGAATACCAACCTGAATTTCCAGCACAGGGACGGGCGGAGGGATGTGTCGCTCACGGTGTACCGCAATGCCATACAGGATTTTATTTACCTGCAACCTCGCCAAAGTTTTGTGCGCACCATACGTGGCACATTCCCGCTATATACCTACACACAAAACGATGCAGTGTTGTATGGCCTCGATGGCAGTTTTTCCCTTCCGCTGACCTCGTTTTTGTCGCTGGAAAGCCGCGTTTCCATGCTCCGGGGCTATGCTACAAAATCAGATTCTGCCAGTGATGCAAACGCCACCGCATGGCTGCCGCTCATGCCGGTCGATCGTTTTCAATATGGCTTTCAATGGAACGGTAAAGGAAACGAACCGGCTTTCGTCCGGGTCATGGCCATGACCGCTTTGCGGCAAACGCGCTACCCGGCCGGGAGCCTGTACAAAGCACCGCCGCCCGGTTTTACCACCTTAAGCCTGGATGCAGGGTACACTTTCGCGATCGGAAAACGAAAACTGGAACTCGGACTGAACCTTCAAAACATCACCAATGTCCGCTACCGCGAATACCTGAATTTCTTCCGCTATTATGCTGACGAACCCGGGTTTAATGCGGCACTGCGGGCGAAATATTTGTTTGGTTGAGGAGTTGAAGGGTTGAGTAGTTGAGATTCATCCACTCATGTAATGCAAAATCCCTCTCCTGATGCTGAGTTGCTGAATCTCAACCCCTCAACCCCTCAACCCCTCAACCCCTCAACCCCTCAACTCCTCAACTACTCAACTCTTTCACTCACCACTCACCATGCAACACACAAAAATTTCCCTCGCACTCCTCCTCTCTCTCCTGGCAATTGCAGGCTGCAAAAAAGACACCACCACTGAACAGGAAAATATCACCCGCGTGGTGGTACACCTCACCGGCTCAGGCGGCTTCGACCAGGAATTTGAATGGAGCGACCCGGATGGCGGCGACATTTCCAATGCCACCATCGACCCGATCGTCATTCCGGCAACGGCAGGCAACACGCTGAATTGCCACATCCATGTGTACGACGATACCAAAACACCGGCAGAAGACCTGACGGAAGAAATTGAAGCCGAAAACAACGTGCACCTGCTGGTGTACAATGTAACGGGCGCCAACGTAGGCGTCGCATACAACGACACCGATGGCAATGGCAAACGCGTCGGCATCGAAACCGTATGGACCAAAGGCGCTGCTTCCACCGGCTCCGTCAACATCAAACTATACCACGAACCCACCGACAAAGACAACCTGAATGCGCCGGGCGGAGAGGTGGATTTTGATGTGACGTTCCCGGTGACGGTGCAATAAAAAATGGTTTTAGTGTTTTAGTGTTTTAGTGTTTTTGTGGGCTTCGCGCTTGGCATTTGAGGAAATTTATTGCTCTAAAATTTATACATTTCTCAAATGCCAAGCGCGAAGCCCACAAAAACACTAAAACACTAAAACACAAAAACACAAAACACTTAAAAAAACACCGGCACCATCACCACTTCCTGTCCAGCGGCAAGTCGGACGAAATAGGCGCCTGGCGGGATATGTGGCGCGGGGGTAAACACATCCACTTGCTTGCCTGCGCTGCGCCACTCTTCCTGTAGCACGTTTTGTATCAGTTGGCCTTGTGCATTGTACAAGTCGGCCCTTACCCGGGTGCCATCCCGAAGGGTATATGACAGCGTGCCTTGTCCATACACAGGATTGGGATACAAGGAAATTTCGCCCAAAACAGCAGGCACTTCCGGGGCATCTACTACGATGCCGGAAACAAACCGCGCCAGTAAAATCTGGTTGTATTGGTCTACACGCACCAGTCCTGTTGCTATTATTTTCCCGTCGGGCTGTAATGCCATTCCATAAATAATGTCGGAATTATTCGTTGAAAAGGGGAATGTGCTAATACCATCGCCACCAAAACTGTTGTCGGGCGTGCCATCAGGATACAGGCGCACCAACGCCACATCGTAATAACTGGCGTCGTTGTAGGTATACCCGCCCAGCACAATTTTCCCGTCGGGTTGCAGCAGGATCGACCGGGCGCCATCACTTTGGTCGCTGGCCGAAATTACGACCTTCCCGTCGCCGTCAAAGGAGGCGTCTGGCGCTCCATTGGCATTCAGGCGCAAAGCAGCAAAATTGCTGCCTGTACCTCCACTACCAAAATTGGCATAGCCGCCCAGCACCAGTTTGCCATCGTTTTGAACACAAATCCCCGCAGACCTGTCATTCAGGTCAGACATGGAATAGAGTCCAATTCCATCGCCATCAAAACCGGCATCGAGCATGCCGCTGGATGTAAAACGGGCCACGGCAAAATCTTCCAATCCGTTGACAACTCCAGTGCCCGCTACCACTATTTTTCCGTCGGCCTGTATTTCAACACCCGATACGCTCGCATACGAACTGCCGACAGGTGTTGCTGCAAAACCGTCGCTGCTGAAGGCAGGATCAGGCATACCATTGGAGAGCAGGCGAAACAAAGCCAGTTGCTCATTGGCATTGGGCGTATCTGGGGTGGCATAACCTGCCACGACAATTTTTCCATCTGACTGGACTTTCAAACACCGGTATTGCAAATTGTTGAAACCTGAAATAGCAGGAAAGGACTTGCCGGCTGCGCCTCCGAAATCGGGGTCAAGTGAGCCGTCTGGTAAGAGGCGGAATAAAGTGGGCGTGTACAGCGCATTGTTCAGGTTGTACACATTTACACAAACCAGCAGTTTGCCGTCGGGCAGCAATGCCATGTCTTGCATGTACAGTTCTTTTTGGGAAATCTGGAAAGACACAGGCGCATTGCCGTTGAAAGCAGGATCGGTGTCGCCATTGGGCAGAAAGCGCAAAATAGAAGTAAACTCCTGAATATCAGAGCCATACACGGCTGCGCCGACGACTATTTTTCCGTCGGGTTGCACCAGGGTGCGAATGCCTACATTGTGCTGTTGGGATAAAACAGTTTCGAGCAGATACCCGTTTCCACTGAAAAAAATATCCGGGTTGCCCGGCTGCGCAAAAGAGGAGGTGGAAAGCAAACATACAAGCAGGCGGAGGCCTGCTACAAAGAGGGGTTGTGTTTTCATTGATTTATGTTGTATTGAAAATGGGCATAGTAACGTTGTAATATCTTCGTATTGTATTTTTCCCAACAACAAAAATTATGACGAAGCCCTTTACCCTTTTTATTTGCCTTTTCCTTTCAGGAATCGTTTTTCCCCTCCAGGCCCAGCACACCGACAGCCTGCTCATTATCAGCCCCGGACTCTCGCCCTCGGTAGTATCGCATGGGCGCGTTGAAGTAGCCTTGTTCAACCAACTCAGTACCCTGACCTTTCGGCAGGAATTTAATGGAGGTGCCGATACCTTCCGTTTTTCCGATCTCTACCATGTGTTGCAGGCGGGATACGGTGTAGATAAATACAACCGGCTGAACCTGGGCGTTTCGGCTGTATTCGCCCACAATCGCCAGGATGGCTTGCAGGATCGCGGGCCGTTTTCAGTGTTCCAGGGAGGCGATGACAACGCGCAGGTGTACAGAAACGTAGCCGCGCTGGGCGTGTATGCCCGCGCTATTCCGATCCGGCGACTACCCGAACTGACGGTACAGGCCGGTGTGTTTTTCCCCACCATCAAGGATAATATTGCCAAACAGGTGTCGGGGTACGACCGCACGTTCGCACAACTTCAGGTGGCGTTCTACCAGCAATTGTCGCCCCTGTTTTACGCCTTCGCTACGGCGGGTGGCAACCTGTTTTTTAAAAATGATTTCCGGCGCCAAACGACCCTCAGCGTACCGCTGGGCCTCTATCCTGTGGTGCGACTCGGTTATTCTAGCAAAACATATCTGTACGGCAGTTTTACCTATGAAGGCTCTTTCAATAAAGTAACACCCGGTTTTCTGAACAAGACATACAGCAGGATTCAATATGGCATTGGCGGGCAGTATTATTTCAAACCCGATTTTAGTGTGTACCTGCAAGTACAATTCCCGGCTAGTGTCAATTACGAGAGCACCACTACCAGCGTGCTGAAAAGAAACACATTCAGCCTGGCGCTGGGTGGCCGCTATGTCATTTAACATTAAACTCTTTGCCGGAAATATTGTCATAACTCCATTCTTATGCAATGATATTTCCATGATCCGATACCTCTGCACCGTTTTTGCCCTCGGCATCGCTACGGCCGGCATAGCCCAAACCGACATCGTTGGCACCATCCAGAGCGGCGGCCTCACGCGTGAATACCGGCTTTACAAACCGGCAGCCTATACCGGCAACACGGCCGTTCCGCTCGTCATCAATATGCACGGATATAGTTCCAACAACCTCGAGCAGGAGTTTTACGGCGATTTTCGCGGCATTGCCGATACGGCCAATTTCCTGGTGGTGCACCCCAACGGCACCTTCGACAACCAGGGACAACGTTTTTGGAATACATTCGGCAATGGCGCTACGGTCGACGATGTAGGATTTATCCGCGACCTGATCGATACACTGTCGGCCTCTTTCAACATCGACCCGCAACGCATTTATGCGACCGGCATGAGCAATGGCGGTTTTATGAGTTATTCCCTGGCCTGCGAACTCAACGAGCGAATTGCCGCCATCGCCTCGGTGACCGGCAGCATGTCGCCTTTCAAACTGGCCACCTGCAACCCCGCACGCCCGGTGCCAGTGATGGAAATTCACGGAACGGCCGACAACGTGGTGCCCTACAACGGCATTCCCCTCTCCATGGTCGCCACTGCCGACCTGGTGAATGCCTGGGTGGAATTCAACAATTGCAACACGACACCCGTCGTCAGCAATGTGCCCGATATCAATGCCTCCGACGGCTGCACGGCCGAACACTCCGTGTACAGCGGCGGCGATGCAGGCAGCACCGTGGAGCATTACAAAATCATCGGTGGCGGACATACCTGGCCGGGTTCCTTTTTTATCATCGGCGTGACGAACCAGGATTTCAGCGCCAGCAAGGAAATATGGCGCTTTTTCAGCCAATACACCCTGAGTGGCGCCACCACGGCCACCACTTCCCCGCAAGCACAGGTAGCATGGACCGCTGCGCCCAATCCTGCGGGCGATTTTGTGCTGCTGCAGACTGCCGGCCAGGAACCTGTTCAAAATATACAGGTTCGGAATGCCGCCGGGCAATTGCAATTCAACCTGCAACAACCCGGCAGCACGCCTGTTCGGCTGGAAACCAGCGGCTGGGCGCCGGGGCTTTACCTGATTTCCATTGAACAAAGCGGGAAAAGGCAGTATTTGAAGGTGGTGAAAGGGTAGGGAAGTGTGGAAGATCGAATTTCGAACACCGAATGTCGAATGTCGAAGTGCTGCCAGCCCAATATATTTTTGGGGGGGCATGATGGGCTTGTTCCGCATTACGAAGGAGAAATGGCCGCCCAAAAAGCACCCGTCGCCCCCTTTGTCACCCTGGCGGGGCCCGTTCACGCTACGGCGCGTAACAACGTGTTTTCCCTCGTAGCATGAACGGGCCTCGCCAGGGTGACAATTGCTTGGCGTAGGTGCATAATTTTATACGAGGTTTGTCAATCGTCGCTGGCGCTATCCCGACGGGCTGAAGCCACTGTGCCGCTCGGCAAAAAAATCAAAACAAAATACCAAAGCAAACTTGTAAACCACTAGATTCTAGTACTCTCTAAACAAGGCTAATTGTCGTCCTGTTCGTTTTGATTTAAGCAGAATAGTCCTAACGGCGGTAGGTGATTGTGGCAAGTTTGGAATGAGGCTTCCGGTAAGAGTATCCTTATAACCACCGGGTTTGCTTGTTCTGTCAATTACAACAAAAAAATCATTTGCCTGAATGTTGTAATGCCCACTCACCGGATTTGAATTCAAAGCAGGTATGTTGTTATGGAATTCAAATCCTACCCCTGTATCCAGTATCCCATCGGGCTCAAAAATGTTATTATCGTTATTATTTACAAAATCGAAAATCCCCACTTTATGATTCAAGTCAAATACGTTTGTCCAATCATTGCTGATTCCACCCGGTAAACTCCCCGGCGCCTGCGGCACAATAATCGTCGTCGGTCCTGCCGGCACATTCCCCGGATACGTACCCAGCACTTCAAACGACCTGGAATCGCTGCACGAGCCTTCCTCGATCGACAGCGACACTGGCCCCGAAACGCCGGTGGGCACTTTGACAATGAGGCCACCTTCGGCCGTTTTGACCGAAGCAGCATCTACCTCGTCGAAACGCACCCGGGTATTGGCCGTTACACCTTTTGCTTCAATAAAAATTTCATAACCCGCCGGATTGGCGGACGGCTGGAGGCTGGTGATGCCAAAATCGCCTGTGTCGCATTTGTCTTTACAGGCAGGGGAAAAAAGCGCCAACAAAAGCGCAGGCAAGAGGAGAAGGGGGGAGTTTTTCATATGTAAGAAGTTTAGAGGTAATCCGTGTTTCAGTGACTCAGCATAACCATCAATTCATCCATATTCCGTTGCAGTTTATTCAACGGAAATGCCAGTTGTTCCAGTGCTTTTCGGGCGCCTTTTCGCGCTTTTTTGCTGGCGGCCAACCGCGGCGACTGACCGGTGGCGAAATCGCGTACAGGCCCGATCACCGTGTTATTGAGCGGCAGCATAATGCTTTCATGAATGTCTAACATCGAGAGGTCGTGAATGGCAGCCATTTTGGCATTGGCGTCTGCATTGCCCCAGTACAAACGCACACTTTCGGCAAAACCTTTGTCGCGGCTGTACAGCGAATCGCGGGCGCTGCTGTAAGCCGTCACATGCCGCTCGAATTCGGCGCGGGCAGCATCCGACAGAAAAACATCGTCGATGCGGGCCAGCGCGTCGCGCAGGTTTTTGGCCTTGTCCAGAAACGTCAGCATTGTTTTTGAAATTTCCTTGTACAGTTGTTCTTTTTTCTGTGCCAGCAAGGCGTTTTCCTGTGCTGCCAGCAACTGTTGCAAGCGGTTTTCAAGCGAGTCGACCAAACGGTTGTTGCGTCCGCCCGACTGATCGATCAATCGTTGATAAGACTGGATAGAATCCTGCATGTTTTTTTCGAGCCGCGCAATTTCCGACTCCTTAAAGCGCTTGTCGTTTTCGAGTTTGCGCACGTTGTCGCGCAGTTGCCGGATCATGCGCTCCTGTTCGCCGCCCTGCATTTTTTTTACTTCAAACACCACAGGCGTGGTGGCAGAACGAGGCACCAACGCCCGACCCGAGCGCGGATACACCACTTCGTAGCGATCCATTTCCACCTGCACTTCCGACGTGGATGCCGGTACTGCCACCCGAAACAGGCCGTCGTCGTCGGTGCGCGTTTCGCTCAGCCCAATGAGGATCACCCGGACGCCTTTTACACTTTTTTGCTCGGCATCCACCACCCGGCCAGTGAAAATGACATCCTGGGCGTGAGCGGATTGGAAGAAGAGGCAAAGGGCAAGGGGCAAAAAGGCAAGGGGCAAAGAGCAAGAGGCAAAGGGCAAGAGGCGAGGGCGTATGTTCATGGGTTCAAAGTAAGTTGAAACAAGGTGCTGGTGCTCAGGGTCAGGTCGCGGTGGTAGCGGTTTTTACCTTGATAATCAATCATCAGCGGGGCAGTTTTTCCGGCAGCCATCGGCACGGCCATTTGAAAACGGCCTTTCTCGTCGGTTACCGCCGTCGCCTGTCCGCCATTGAAATCGAGCGTGGCGCCCGCTGCGGGTTTGTTGCCCGCTCCAGGCAGGTACACCATCCCGCGTATCAGGGTCGTGTCGGGAATGGGCGTCAGGGTAAACGTAAGGTTCCGGCTTTCCTGCGCGCTGCGGGCCGACTGGGCCGTCACTTTGTATCGATCCATGGGCACCAACTGCAGCGGTTCCGCCAGGTATTTTCCGGGAATTTCACTAAAAACCGCCTGACCATTGCTGTTAATGTCCTGAATCGGCGTATGGTAAGCACCCAGCAGCAATTTTATTTTTCCGGAGGTAATTAAATCCGATTCACCGGCCGGGCCATGCACCTGCACCTGCACATTGAATGATTCGGGTGGGGCGGCCGGGGCGCCTCTCTTGTCGAACGCCAGATACACCATGCCTGCCAGCACGATGACGAGTACGCCATAAATCCATGCTTTGCTTTCAGCCACGGGCGTCGGCTCGGTCGTTTCGCTGGTTTCATCGAGTTGTTTGCCAAGTTCGAGCAAGGCTTTGGTAATGCGGTTGCGCTCCAGATCGGCGTCGGCCTGTGCAATGAGTCCGCCCAGCACCTGGCTGTCGAGCGCTTTGATGCGGTTGAGCAAGGCCAGCGCCGCATCCTGCCGGCTGGCGCTTTTGCCTTCAAACCACTGGAAAAGGAGTTCTGCGGCCGCCTTGTTCTGGTTGTCGGCAATGAGTTGTCGCAGGGTGCTGAGTGCTTGTTCGGACGTCATGTTTGCGGTGGGTATTAATCATGTGACGTTGAAAATTGTTTCAAAAATAAGAGGTTTCCGGCATATGACAGTGTACTCTACGCTTTGTGTCCTTTGTGAAACCTTGGTGTCCGTTGTGGTTAAATTTTTTACCACGAAGAACACTAAGGTTTCACAAAGGACACAAAGCGTAGAGTGCACGACATAAAGAGCATTCAATAAGAATTTTTCCTATTGAGCCATGCCTCTCAGCGTTTCAAAATCTCCACATCGAAGCCCAGCGCCCGCAGTTTTTCTTCGCTCAGTTCTTCCAGGCTTTTGATTTCCAGCACTTTACCGTCCTTGTTTTTAAATGTGAGAATCACTTCTTCGCGGCTGTCGGCCTGTGCGCTGGCCTGCTCTGCCTGTGCGCTGAGCAGGTTGGCCTGCCGGATAGCGCTGTTGAGTTGTTCGAGGGCGGCGCGTTCCTTGTCCTGCGCATCGGAGAGGGCGCGTTGCATTTCGCCGGTGCGGGCGATGTTGTCGTTGAGCGTTTTTTTCAGTTCTTCCACCTGCGCTTTGGCGGCGGCCAGTTCCTGCTGGCGGGCATTGCGTTCTTCTTCCGCTTTCTGGGCAGCCAGGCGCGCCTGCTCTACTTTTTCACGGCGGGCAATTTCCTCGTTGTTGATCAGGTCGTTGCAGTTTTGCAGAGACAGCAGCCTTTCGAGGCTCACGAGGTCGACCGACACCACATAATCGACCTTAAACTGATCGCTGCTGCTGTACACCTCCCCGCCTACGCTGAACACCACCCCGCCCACTTCCGAGTCGCTCGTGATTTTCTGGTACAGGCGGGTGTACACCGTGGTGAGTTTGGCCGAGCGGATGTAGTAGGTTTTACGCCGGGTTTCGGGGGCCACATTGGTGGCTGCGCGGCATATTTCGATGTACGGAATATAGTCTTCCGGCAAAAAAGCATACCCGATGTCGGTGATGACAATTTCACAGATTTTATCCTTGTCGACCTTGGTAGAGGCGATGCTGTACGCGCCGTTGAACTTGAATTTGGAGTCTATTTTGGCGCTGTAAATCACATCCGACGAAGAGGTGGTCACCACGGGCGGCTTGTCCTGCCGCACAAACCGCGTCAGTACGGAGGTCTTGTTGTCGTCGAGGATGACCATGGCGCCTACCAACTGGTCAATTTTGTTGACAAACCCCGCGAGCCCTTTTACAAAAGTGCGTTGTTTGTACGAATCCGGCAGGTCGAAACCCAGCGAAACGGGCGTTAGTTTGATTTTTCTGGAAGGCTGGGCAACTGCGGCCGTAGCCAGCATACACAGGAAGGTGAAAACGTAAAGGCGGAACATTGGAATGATGAATGATGAGTGAGAAAGTTATGAGTTATAAGTTATGAGTTATACGCACACTGCTATCGGCTTCTTCATTAGAGTGGCCGATAGCAATGTGCGTATAACTCATAACTCATAACTCATAACTCTAAAAGAGGTTAACGATCATCCAGTGGTTTACAAATATTGCAAATGCTGAAAAAATTCATCGTTCATCATTCATCATTCATCATTCCCGATGTTCCTCCCTACTTTTGCCCCCTTTCCAACCAGTATTACTATACAACCAGCATATGTTTATTTCCGGCATACAACAGATCGGGATCGGCGTCAGCCACGTACACGAAGCCTTTAAATGGTACCGCGAGCATTTCGGCATGGATATTCCCATGTTTGAAGAAGCCGCTGTAGCCGGGTTGATGCTGCCTTACACGGGCGGCCAGCCACAAGCGCGCCACGCCATCCTGGCCCTCAACCTGCAGGGCGGCGGCGGCATGGAAATTTGGCAATACACCGGCCGGACGCCCGTTCCACCGGCCTTCCAGCCGCAAATCGGCGACCTCGGCATCGGCATCGCCAAGGTAAAATGCAAAGACGTGTGGGCCTGTTTTCACGACCTGCGCAAACGCGGCGTCAATATGCTGACCAACCCCGCACCGCGCCCCAACGGCGAAGAACACTTTTTTGTGAAAGACCCCTGGGGCAATCCCTTCGAAATTGTGGAAGCGGGCGACTGGTTTATCAAAAACAACCGCAGCCTCACGGGCGGCATGTACGGCGCTGCGATCGGCGTGTCGGACATGGATCGCTCCATCCGTTTCTATGGCGAAGTGCTGGGATACGACACCGTGGTGTACGATAAATCGGGCGATTTTGCCGACTGGCATGGCGTCGATGGCGGCTTTTCCAACTACCGCCGCGTACTGCTGCGCCACGCCGAAAAACGCAAAGGCCCGTTCAGCCGACTGCTCGGCGACACGGAAATAGAACTCGTGCAAAGCCTGGACCGCAGCCCGCGCAAAATTTTTGAAAACCGCTTCTGGGGCGACCTCGGTTACATCCACCTCTGCTTCGATATCACAGGCATGGAAGCCATGAAGAAATTTTGCGCCGAAAAAGGCCACCCTTTCACCGTCGACAGCAGCGGCTCCTTTGATATGGGCGAAGCCGCCGGCTATTTTTCCTACATCGAAGATCCCGATGGCACCCTCATCGAATTTGTGGAAACACATAAAATTCCGATCCTCAAAAAAATCGGCTGGTACCTCGACCTGCGTAAACGCAGCAACCCCGAACAACCTTTGCCGGGTTGGATGCTGCGCACGCTTGGGATGGGAAGAGTGAAGTAGGAGTCCTGAGTCGTAAGTCCTGAGTCCTAAGTCCGTAGAGTACACCTGAATATCCTGGGCATCTCTATTAAGGAATGCAATAAGTTAACAGGTGTACTCTACGGACTTAGGACTCAGGACTTAGGACTCAGGACTTAGGACTCAGGACTCAGGACTCCTACCAATTGTCAACAATTCGCAAAAGCCGCCCCTCACCTCCGAGACCACTGTAATTTTGCGCGTCGTAACCCTGATACGATTTCGCTACATTTTTCCATTGCCCGCGTACATACTTATCCCCACTTACCACCCTGATAACTAATAACTGATAACCAATAACAAATATGCGACTCAAACTCATACTTGCCCTCTTCATCGGTGCCTTCAGCGTCTCCATGCTGCACGCCCAAACGGACAGCACCTACATCGACGTCACGATCGAAGGCATTCCGGCCGGCATGGTGCGCATCGTGGGCACTTACGGCGACCAGAACTACCTCGCCGATTCGACGATGGCCGACGCCAAAGGGCATTTTGTGGTAAAGCGCCAGCATCCGCTGTTCCCGGGCTACTATTTCTTCCTGCTGCCCGGACAAAAGAATTTCCCCTTTATCGTCGACACCGACCAGCATTTTACCCTGCACGCCAAAGCCAATGACCTGATCGGTACCATGCAGGTGGATGGCTCGCTCAATACCGATTTGCTGTACCAAAACCTGGTGTTTCAGTCGATTCAGGACCCCGAACTCATGCGCCTGAGCGATGTTATGCGCAAAAATCCGCCGAATTCGGCCGAATACCTGCAAGCCAAAACCTTCCAGTTGGAAATGCTCGCCGGCCGTAAAGAACACCTGGAAGCCATTTACAAGGAACACCCGACATCGCTGTTTACCAGTTTCAAACGCGCCGGACAAAACCCCGATTTTGTCGAATTTCACAAACCCAATGGCGACATCGATACCATGCGCCAGGTGATGCACTACCGCGACCATTTCTGGGACGGCGTCGATTTCAGCGACCCCCGACTGCTGTACACGCCCGTTATTGCCAACAAACTCAAACGATACATCAAGGAACTCACGCCCCAGCAGCCTGATTCGCTCATCAAAGTGGCCGACCAGATCATCCGCCGCGTGATGCCCTACAAGGACTATTTCCGCTTTTTCAGCAACTGGATTGCCCTGCAACACGAAAATACCAAAACCACCGTCATGGACGGCGAAGCGGTGTATGTGCATATCGTGAAAACCTATTTCACCGATGAACTGGCTACCTGGGACACCCACGAAAACCTCGAAAAACTCCGCCAGCACGTGTCGGAAATGGAAGCCAGCCTCCTGGGCCGCAAAGGCCCCGATGTGCGCGCCATGGACGTCAATGGACAGTACCGCAGCATCTACGAATCCACCGCGCCGATCGTGGTGATCTTTATGTTCAGTCCCGACTGCGAACACTGCCAGAAAGAATCGCCCGAAATAGAACGCCTCTACAAAAAATGGAAAGACAAAGGCGTCGATTTCTTCGGCATCGCTATCAGCACCACCGACGCGGAATGGAAGGAATTTGTGAAGAAAAACGGCTTCACCTTCACCAATGTGTACGACCCGACCAACCGCGCTATCTACGCCAAATACTTCGTCGATATCACGCCCGAACTCTATGTGCTGAATAAAGACCGCACCATCGTAGCCAAAAACCTGAAATCGGAACAACTGGAAACGATTTTTGAGCGGGAATTGAAGAAATTGAAGAAGTAAGGCCGTATTCGTGCCTCCCTGCTTTTTGCAGCCAAGGGTTATTGAGTTGGTGGTATGGACTTTAGTCCGTCGGGACAGCGCCATTTATGGCGCTTAAATCAAAAAAAATTAGTTTTGAGCGCCATAAATGGCGCTGTCCCGACGGACTAAAGTCCATACCACCAACTCAATAACCCTCGGCTATCCTAAAAAGAGCACCCCCTGTTTTTGTACTTCGCCTTTTGTTTTGCAATATTTGCAACACTTCATTTATGTGTTTCTAATCTATGCAGAACAAACCCGAGTACACGCGGACGCTTCCGCATTATCACCATGTGGGCGCTACTTTTTTTGTTACGTTTCGCCTTTACAATTCCCTGCCCAAGTCTTTTCTTGATGAATTGTCGGCCTGGTACAACCAGGAAAAAGAACGAATCGAGCAAAGTTTACTTTCCTCTGAACGTCTAAAAGCCCTTGCCCTGCTGCAACGCGACTATTTCCGTCGATTTGATCGGGCACTCGACCCATGCCTGCACGGCCCCACTTTTTTGAGCCAGCCTGCTATTGCTTCGGAAGTGGTCAGGCAGTTAAAGCGTTTCGATGGCCAGTACTACCACTTGCAGGGCTACACCATTTTGCCGAACCATGGCCATATCCTGCTCGATTTTTCTGCGCAAGCCGATCCTGCCGGTCAAATAAATAGGGACACGTACAAAAACCTCGACTATGTGATGCAACGGATCAAAGGGGCATCTGCGAGGGCCGCCAACCTGATTCTGAAAAATACCGGGACACCGTTTTGGCAGCAGGAGTACCACGATCGGTATATCCGCGACCGTCGGCACCTGCTGGCTGCTGTCGATTACCTGAAACAAAACGCAGTGTCGGCCCGCTTATGCCGCCATTGGCAGGAGCATGCGTTTACATGGATTCATGAACGATTCTGGTGAAGCGTTGTAGCAACGCATTGATATGCGCTTCAGGCGAGGCCGAGGGTTATGGAGGTGGTGGTATGGACTTTAGTCCGTCGGGATAGCGCCATTTATGGCGCTCGAATAATGTTTTTATCGTTTTTATTGCGCCATAAATGGCGCTGTCCCGACGGACTAAAGTCCATACCACCACCTCCATAACCCTCGGCCACCCGCTCCAAACGCCTGCCCTTGCCACATTTACGCCAGTTCTGGCTTTACAGAAAGTTAATGCAGGCATTTTTTGGCGTTTTTGACCTGAAAACTTTACTTTTGTGGCCTCTTAATCATTCCTCAGTTTACTTCTAATCGGTGCGTAGCACTACACACTTGCCTACGGAAACGGCCACCTGCACTGTGGTCAGTAAGAGTTGTGTGTGCGCCCGGAAGTTGGTGTCCCTGCCGACTATGACATCCAAAAACTTCGTTGCTGCCGATAGGGATAGGGGCAGTGGAGGAAATGCTATTTATTGTTCGCAATTAATCTTGCTAACAACAGCAAAACAGTTATTGAACTATGAGTGCAAAGAATTACTTTTTTTTAACCTTTCTTGTTTTATCAATACCGACTTCTTTGTTGGTAGCGCAACAAGGGTTTGGAGCTTCTGGTGCCTTAGGTGCTTATTCTCAGAACTTTAATACATTTGCTGGAACTGCCGGGTCGCTGCCGTCTAACTGGACTAATTCATTAGCATATAATGCAACTGGGGTGTACTCTAATGCTGGTGCATACAACAATGGTAACGGTGCACGTGCACTCCGAGATGGCTCGAGCAGTGATTATGCACTTGGGGGTAAAGTATCCGGGGCTACAGGAACACAGATATTAACCTTCTCGGGTATAAACAATGCATCCACAGGTGAAATTACAGATTTTACTGTAAGTTGGGACGTAGAACAGTATTCCACAGAAGGTCGGGCAACAACGGTTGATTTTACATTCAGCGGAGGAGGCAGCATATCTGGCACAACATTGACTACTGGTATCACCGGGTCCGCCGCCAACCTTGCAAATGTATTAGTAACATCAAGGTCCGTCTCTATTTCAGGGCTTAACATTAGTGTAGGGGGAACTTTTAGTTTTACTTGGACCATTGCTGGAGGAGCAGGTTCCGGAGGAAATGGACACATTGGGATTGATAATGTTGTCATTACACCAAGCGGTACTCTTCCTATTGAATTAAGTAGTCTTAAGGCAAGTATTAACTTCAATTTTGTGAATATCTCCTTCTCCACCGCCACCGAAATCAACAACTCCCACTTCGTCATCGAACGCAGTGCCGATGCGCGCACTTTTTCGGAAATCGGTCGCGTACAGGGTGCGGGCACCACGCGTGTGCCACAGTCCTACACTTTTACGGATGAAAAACCTTTGTCGGGCCTGAACTACTACCGCCTGCGCCAGGTCGATTTCGACGGCGCCGAGTCGCTCAGCGGCGTGGTAAGCGTGGTATTTGGCAAGGCTGGCAGCATCACCATTGCGCCCTCGCCGGCTACCGACCGCGTACGCATCCAACTCGACGAAGCCCTGACGAACGACGGCCTCTGGCAGGTGTTCGACAACATGGGCCGTCAGGTACTGTCCGGCGAATGGCAAGCCGAAAGCGCTGATTACGACCTCGATGTGAATACCCTGCCTGAAGGCATGTACACCTTCCGCCTGGCCGTAGGCACGCAGGTACAGGTGAAGCAGTTCCGCAAACTGTGAAGGGAATGATGAATGATGAATGATGAATGATGAATGATGAATGATGAATGATGAATGGGGGTGAACGGGTTGGTTGTAGGAAGGGATGGTTGATGTGAGAACCATGCGGCAACGCGAATGCCTGGTAGTTGTGACAGAACAAATGGGCATTTTTGCGCACTAAAGACCAACATTTACAACAACATACATTGCTTTTGCTATACGGCCCCGCCAAGCGCTTGTCGCCCTGGTGGGGCCATTCACGTTGTATGCGTGTAACAACTAACGCCAGTCTTAAACGATGCCACTCCCACAACCACGCACCAATCCCAAGCGCTTGTCCTCCTGTCGGGAACCGTCCACGCTACGAGGGAAAATACTTTGCTCCGCGCATGTAGAGCGGACAGACCCTGCCAGGGTGACAAGTGCTTGGGGTTGCTGCGTGGTTATTGCGATACACACCAATCCCAAGGGCTTGTCTTCCTGTCGGAAACCGTCCACTCTACGTGCATGTAATGGCCAACGCCATGTTTCAGTGACGCTATTCGCTTCAATCACACACCAATCCCAAGTGTTTGTCCTCCTGTCGGGAACCGTCCACTCTACGAGGGAAAATACGTTGCTCCGCGCATGTAGAGCGGACAGACCCCGCCAGGGTGACAAGTGCTTGGGGTTGGTGCTTATTTTGCCGCCCAACTGCCTACCTTTGCGTTCTTTTTGCACCTGCTACATTCCTTTTCCCATGTTGAAACACCTCTTGTTTGACAACGACGGCACCATCGTCGATTCCGAAATTATTGCCGTGCGCGCCACACTGCGCCTGTTGGAGCCCTACGGATTTCGCATGAGCGAGCAGGAGTATAGCCGCCGTTTTCCGGGGCTGCTGGAACGCGATATCCTGGCCATTCTAAAAGAAGAACATGGCGTGGTGGTGACCGACGATTATTTCGAACAGTTGAGGGCCCTGCATCAGGAAGGGTTCCGGCGCGAACTGCGTACGATCCCGGGGATGGAGTCGATTTTCAGGAGCGTTCGGGTGCCCAAAAGCATGGTATCGAACGGCAGTGTGCGGCATGTGGTGCAATGCCTGCAACAGGTGGGCCTGCACGATGCGCTGGATGGCCGCATTTTTTCCGCCGAACATGTGGCCCGCCCCAAGCCGCACCCCGATGTGTACCGGCATGCACTGACCGAACTGGAACTTCACCCTTCCGAAACCATCGCGGTGGAAGATAGTCCCACGGGTGTGGCGGCTGCGCGCCAGGCCGGATTGCGGGTGGTTGGATTTTTAGGGGCGGCTCATATTTATGAAGGACACGGGGAGCGACTGGCGGAAGCGGGCGCCGACTGGCTGGCTGCAGACGCCGGGGAACTGGCTGGTATTTTCAGGCATCTGGATGTGCTGTAACTGGCTGCCCGGCGTATGAATTGTTATGCGGCGTCGATGCTTATATGGGTGGCAATCAGACATTACTTGTTGCAACCTCTAATGTTATAAGATCGAGCGGGGGCAAAGTTTTCGACGAAAAATTAAACTTGAAAAACCGGGTTTGTTTTTCCTTTATAAAAAATGAAAATAATTTAAAATGTTGAAAATCAAAAAGATGTGTATTCGAAGATTTGAAAAAAGTTGACTCCGAAAAAAGTTTCATTTTAAAAGTAAAAAAAATCTGATCGAAAAATACTTGCATGATTCCAAAAGTCGCCGTACCTATGTCCCAGTTTTCATTTGGTTTTTTGGGGTTTATTAGCCGTCGTGGTGCGTAAGTACTTCGGCGGCTTTTCTTTTGCCCCTGTCTCTGGGCCCCTGTCCAACTTTCGTTTTACACCTTGAAAAAGATACTACAATTTTTCCTGTTCCTCGGCATCGGGGTCGGTATCATGTATTTGGTATTTCGCAATCAGCAGGCTGCGTTTCAGGAGCAATGCCGCCTCGATGGCGTGCCGCCCGAGCAATGCAGCATGACCGACAAACTGCTGCATGATTTTTCTACTGTACATCTGGGCTGGATTCTGGCGGTGGTGTTGGCATTTACCCTGAGCAACCTTTTCCGGGCCTTACGCTGGCAGATGTTGCTGGAGCCGATGGGCTATCGGGTGAAGTTGAGCAATTCGCTGCTCACCATTCTGCTGGGTTACTTTGCCAATCTGGGTTTTCCACGCATGGGCGAAGTCGTGCGGGCCGGCTCTCTGGCGCGCTACGAGCGCCTCCCACCTGAAAAAGTGATGGGCACGCTCGTAATCGACCGCCTGATGGACGTGATTTGCCTGGGTATTGTCGTCGGACTGGCATTCCTGATGGAAGGCGATACGCTGCTGCATTTTTTGCGCCAGCCCAAACCCGGAGCCACGACGCCGGATGCGCCCTTGTGGCAGTCGCCTGTTGCATGGGTATTGGTATTGCTTTTTGCGATCGCGGTGATGGTCTTTTTCTTTTTCCGGGAAAAACTGACGCAGATAGCGCTTGTGAAAAAAATGCTGGGCATGCTGCAAGGCTTTTGGGATGGTCTGCGCAGTATTCTGAAACTGAAACAGCCCGGTATGTTTTTGTTGTATTCGGCAGGTATCTGGGTCATGTTTTACCTGCAGTGCTATTTCAACCTGAAATCATTTCCGCCGACGGCCCATTTGGGCGCCGATGCGGCCCTCATGATTTTTGTATTCGGCACCCTGGGTTTCCTGATTCCGTCCCCGGGTGGCATGGGCACATACCACGCCTTGTGTATCGTTGCCCTGGCATTGTACGGGATTAGCGGCAGCGATGCATTTTCGTATGCCAACATCGCATTTTTCACCATCCAGATCATTTACAACCTGGTGGCGGGCACCCTGGCCCTGCAATTGTTACCCATTATCAACAAAAAGAAAAATGACCCGCTTCGAGCAGATTGAACAAAAAATACAAACCTGGGAGCAAATCAGCGCTACCGTGGCAGCCTGGCGCGCCGCAGGTGACCGCATCGTGTTCACCAACGGCTGTTTCGATATTTTGCACTACGGGCACCTGCATTATCTCTCGCAGGCGCGTGACCTGGGTCAACGGCTCGTAGTGGGGCTCAACAGCGCCGCATCGGTATCGAGGCTCAAAGGGCCCCATCGCCCCATCAACGACGAACTCACCCGCACCCACCTGCTGGCGGCTCTCGAAGTGATTGATGCTGTCGTGGTATTTGAAGATGATACACCACTCGAATTGATCCGGCTTATCCTGCCCGATATTCTGGTAAAAGGCGGCGACTGGAAGCCCGAACAGATCATAGGTTCCGATCTCGTGCTCGCCGCCGGCGGAGAAGTGAAAAGCCTGCCTTTTGTGGCAGGGTATTCTACGACGAATATTGAGAAGAAAATAAAAGAGTCCTGAGTCGACAGTCCTGAGTCCTGAGTCTGTAGAGTACACCTGATTACTTTTGGCTTACCATTAACAGATGCCGAAAGTAATCAGGTGTACTCTACAGACTCAGGACTCAGGACTTACGACTCAGGACTGTTCGCTACCCAACCACCGCCTTATCCTTCGCATAATTCTGTGCATACATCATGGCTGCGCCGGCCAGCGCCAGGTCTTTCAGCAGCATCGACATGGAAGCCTGGGAACCTTCACCGCCGCTCATGGCGCCGGGCAAATGCACCAATACCACCAATAGCAGCAGAAATACAGCCAGCAGGGTGGTGGCGAGTTTGTCGTATTTACCGATCAGCATACTCACCGTAGCGGCAATAAGGCCCAGGCCGGAGAGGTACACAAAAACCGTTTTGGCAGGCATGTAAGCAGGCACTACAAAGTCGGCCATTGCATTGGCGTTCATGAAGTGAAACAAACCGAAAATGGCAAAAGGCAAGGCGAAAATCCAGCGGCCGAGAGATAAAAATGCATTCATGTGCAAGTCGTATTTGTTTTGAAAATAGTAATTAACTTTGGCATCCGGGGATGCTTTTCAGTGGCTAAATTACTATATACATTCGTTAATGGGTTGTTTGGTCAAAAAAAAATCCAAATCTTTGAAAAAAATCAGAATATAGTTTGGAAGAAACTGCAACAATCGAACACCTTGAGCGCTGGCGGCTGATCCTTGGCCGCCCTTCCGACCCGGAGGAAACGGTGCCGCTCGGCAAAGGCACTGCCGGCATGGATCAGGTGCTGGATGCCCTGTACGACGGGCAACGCAAGGGCGGCTTGGGCAGTTCGTCGCCCAATGTCAATCGCTGGCTCGGCGATATCCGGCGCTATTTTCCTGCGCCGGTAGTACAGGTGCTCCAGCGCGATGCCCTCGAACGCCTGGGACTTACACAAATGTTGCTGGAACCCGAACTGCTGGGCTCGGTGGAGCCCGACATACACCTCGTAGGCGCCCTCTTGTCGCTCAACAAGGTGCTGCCTGCCCAAACGCGCGACACGGCACGCATGGTGGTTCGAAAAGTAGTGACCGATCTTGAAAAACGACTGCAGCATCCCTTGCGCGCTGCCTTGCACAGGGCTTTGCAACGCCACACGCGCAACCGTCGTCCGCGGCCCGGCGAGATCGACTGGCGGCGCACGATCCACCAGAACATGAAGCATTACCAACCCGAATATCGGACGGTGATACCGGAAACACTGGTGGGCTTCAGCCGGAAAGGGCAGGCGCTGCGCCACGTCATTTTGCTCACCGACCAGAGCGGTTCCATGGCCAGTTCAGTAGTCTTTGCAGGCGTTTTTGGCGCAGCGCTGGCTTCCATTCGTGCCATCCAGACCCATGTGGTGGTGTTCGATACGGCAGTGGTCGACCTGAGTGAGCACCTCGACGACCCTGTGGAGTTGCTGTTCGGCACCCAACTGGGTGGCGGCACCGATATTCACAAGGCACTCTGCTATGCCCAGACGCTGGTGCAGACGCCGCAGGATACAATTCTGGTGCTGATCAGCGACCTGTTTGAAGGCGGCAACCGCGCGGAAATGCTCCGGAAAGCCGCCGAACTCCGGCAGTCGGGCGTTACCATGGTTGCCCTGCTGGCGCTGAGCGACGATGGCGCTCCGGCGTACGACCACGACAATGCTGCTGCATTTGCCCAAATGGATATTCCGGCGTTTGCCTGTACGCCTGATGTATTTCCGGAGTTGCTGGCAGCAGCAGTGAACAGAGAGGATTTGCGGCGATTTAAATCGGGGCATGGCGGAGGTTAATCACCATACTTCGTTTTGCATGTAAACCTCATTTCAGCAGTGTTTCCAGCCCCGCCACAAATACCAGCAAGGCTGTGAGCCGCCGCACGATGGCGGCATTGAACCTGGCCGTACTCACCCGCACGCCCAGTTGGCCACCCAGCAGCACCGCCGCACCCAGCAGGGCGATGCGCGACCAGTTGAGTTCAGCAGGTAAATGCGAGAGTTGGCCTGCAATGCCCGAAATGGAATTAACGAGGATAAAAATGGTCGCCGTAGCAGCTATTTTCCGGGCAGTATCCCAGCGGAAAAAATGCAGGACAGGCGACAGGAAAATGCCGCCGCCGATGCCCACCATACCGGACAGAAGGCCGATGGCGCCTCCCAATGCGCCTTCCCGCAGGGGGCGGGGCGGTAGCGGGTCGCTTTTTTCCTCGCGCTGCGGCTGAAACCACAACAGAAGGGCTGCCAGAATCAGGCTTGCACCCAGCAATTGAAAAAATGTGTGTTCGCTGATGCGCATTTTAGCGCCTATAAAAGCCGCAGGCACGCTGAGTGCCACCAATGGCAGTATTTTTCGGAAATCGACTTCCTTTTTTTGCAAATACAGAATCGTGCTGCCACTTACCACGATCACATTGCAAATGAGTGCAATGAGGCGCATTTCCTGAAACGGCGCAGCCGCCAAAGCCAGCAAAGCCAGGTAACTCGAACCGCCGCCAAACCCGACGGAGGCATATACAAACGCGATGGCGGCAAACAGGATTGGTAGAAAATCAATCAGCATATTGCAGGAGGGCATTTTGAAAGGATGCCGCTGCAATATTAATCTTTGTGAGGGTATTCTGAATGGGGAGGAAGGTTCGGCTTCGCCGAACAAGGGGTACTGGATTGGGCGGATTTTACGGATTAAGCGGATTTCATTTGAATACACACCCAAAATCAATAAAAGTGGCCGCCAGGCCACAAAAAATCCGCTTAATCCGCCCGATCCGCCCAATCCAGTATCCCCCCGTTCGGCGAAGCCGAACCTTCCTCCCTATTCCGATCGCAACGACTCCACCGGATTCGCCAATGCCGCCCGAATACTTTGATAACTCACTGTCAGGAAGGCCACTGCGATCGCCAAAAGCCCTGCCAGAGCAAAAATCCACCACTGCATTTCCACCCGATATGCAAAATCGGCCAGCCAGCGGTGCATGAGCCAGTAGGCCACCGGAGAAGCAATCACGATGGCTACGACAACTAATTGAAGAAAATCCCGGGCCAATAGTCCGGTAATACCGCTGACACTGGCGCCGAGCACTTTCCGCACGCCGATTTCCTTCGTGCGCTGGTGTGCGGCAAAAGTGGCCAGCCCGAACAGGCCCAGGCAGGCAATCAAAATAGCCAGCCCCGCAAACACCATGTACAAATTACCTTCCCGTATTTCCGCTTCATACAATCGGCCATAATCTTCATCGAGGAAGCGGTAATCGAATGGAAAATCGGGATTGAATTTTTCCCACACCTGTTTCACATAAGCCAGTGCTACAGGCGTGTCGCCAGCCAGTTTGATAGAAATCCCCTGCAGGTTGTCGGTTTGGCGCGGGATGAAGAATATCATGGGAGTAATGGCCTGGTGCATGCTTTCAAAATGAAAATCGCGCAGCACACCGACGATGTAGCAATCTTCCCGGCCGCCATATACCAGCCGTTTACCCACAGCGGCTTCTGCGGAAGGCCAGCCGATGGCCCGCACGGCGGCTTCATTGAGCATCCAGCCTTGTGTGGTATCGGTCGGGAAATCGCGCGAAAACGAACGCCCGGCTGCCAGCGGAATCTGGTAGGTATTGACAAAATCCATGTCGACGTTCAGCATTTTCAGCGTGACGGTCAGGGGCGACATGGTGTCGCCAATTTGCACAGAAGTTCCATTCAGGTAATCGAGCAGGCGATCGGCCGGAAAACGCGACGATTGCGCCACGTCCTTGACATAGGGGCTGCGCAGGAGTTCGGCGCGAAAAGCATTCCATTGCGGCCGCAACTTGTTGTTTTGCAGCAAGGTGACTACCCGATCCTTGTCGAGTCCCAGTTCCTTGTTTTGCATAAAATTCAACTGCCGGGAAATAACAAAAGTGCCTACCAGCAGCGCAATGGAAATGCTGAACTGAAACACTACCAGCGCCTTGCGCAGGGAAACATTGCTTTTCGTAGTCGCATTGCCGCTTTTCAGCACCGCCACCGGACGAAATCCGGACATAAAAAAAGCCGGATACAGGCCGGCGAGCAGCCCCGAAAGCAAGGAGATGCCGGCAAAAGCAGCGAGCATCCAGCCCAGTGTGGCAGGGTCGGGCGTCAGGCCTATGTCGAGTTTTTTCCGGACCAGTGGTATCGCCAGGGCCGTAAGCCCGAGGCCCAGTCCGGCGGCCCCGGCCGACAGCAAGAGGCTTTCCGATAAAAACTGTCCGATGATCTGGCCGCGTCGTGCGCCGTTCGATTTACGGACGCCGATTTC
The DNA here is from genome assembly GCA_020160935.1 of Bacteroidota bacterium. Lineage (GTDB taxonomy): Bacteria > Bacteroidota > Bacteroidia > Chitinophagales > Saprospiraceae > M3007. Next base: position 78,039 of record JAIUPL010000002.1, read on the forward strand.
GCGGGCCCGCCGCAGCGAAAATGCGGTTGCGAGGTTCACGTAATTGACGCCGGCAATCAGCAGGATCACCAGCGCGATGAATCCGAACATGCGCACCCGCGCCAGGTCGCCGCCCGGCTCTATCTCGTCGTCGTGCTGGCTTTGCAGGTGAATATCGCCGAGGCGTTGCAGGTGCAGCCGGGTGAATTCATGCGGCGGCCGGCTGTTGGTGCTGCCCGGTGGCGGCGGCGGAAACACGTCGTCGAGAAATTTTGGAAACCGCGCCTCCATTTTCGTCGGCTCAAAACCTTGTCCTACAGTGAAATACGTGTAAAAAGCGTTGTTGCCGAAATTGCTGCGCAAGTTGTCAGCCCCGTACAAAGTAGTATCTTCCAGAGAAACAAAAGACATCAGCGCGTCCGGATGCCAGTGCGAAGTGACGGGAAAATCGCGGTACACGCCGGTTACCTTGTACTGAAAATCATTGTCGACCTTCAGCACCTGGTTGACAGGATTTTCATTACCAAAAAAGCGGCGCGCAGCCGACTCCGACAAAGCAATTTGCCAGGGGGCCGACAAGGCCGTGCCAGCATCGCCGTTGATCATGGGCACAGTAAATACATCGAACAGGTGTTCATCGGCATAAAAAAACTCCCCTTCGGTGTACAACTGGTTGTTGGCAGAAGTGCGTACCACTGCATTGTAATTGCGCAACACCCTCGTGATATGTTCGATTTCGGGGAAATGCTGCGGCAACAAGGTGCCGAAAGGCGGGGCCACGGCACTCAGATGCAGGTTTTGCGTACCGTCCACATCGTGAAAAGAACGCGTCACCCGCCAGATGCGGTCGGCATTTTTATGGTAGCGATCGTACTGCCTTTCCCGACTGATATACAGGGTAATCAGCAGGCCGCAAGCCAGTCCCAGCCCCAGTCCGAACAGGTTGAGGAAAGTGTGCAGTTTGTTGCGCAGGAGGTTGCGCAAGGCCGTTTTGATATAGTTTTCCAGCATTTCGGTTATCTGTTATCAGGGTGATAGGGGCAATCTCTTCATTTCCCGACTGTCGACTGTCGACTGCCGACTGCCGACTGTTGACTTTAAACTATTCACTCTTGAGGCTTTTCACCGGGTTGTCCAGTGCTGCCCGGATACTCTGATATCCCACCGTAACAAATGCCACCAACACGGCCAGTGCGCCGGCGAATACAAACGTCCACGCGGAGATGTCGATGCGGTAGGCAAAATCGGCGAGCCATTGGTGCATGAAATACCACGCTAGCGGGGTGGCAATGAGCAGTGCGATAAAGATCAGTTTCAGAAAATCGCGGCTCAGCAAACCCACTACCGACACAACGGAAGCGCCCAGCACCTTGCGAATACCGATTTCCTTGGTGCGCTGTTCGGTGGTAAAAGCCGCCAGTCCGAAAAGGCCCAGGCAGGAAATCAGGATGGACAACAAGCCGAAAACGCCTGCAATCTTTCCAATACGCTGTTCTGTGTCGTACATGCGCGCAAAGGATTCATCGAGGAACTTGTAACTAAATGGCTGATCGGGCGACAGCGCCTTCCAGTTTTTTTCGAGCGCTGCAATGACCGAAGCGGTTTGTGCGCCCTCATATCGAAAAGATGCAAGGCCTGTGGAACTTCCGAGGCGGAAACTGAGTGCTCCGATGTTGTCGCGCAGGCTCGACCAGTGAAAGTCGCGTACTACACCGATAATTTCCATTTCTGTAAAATCTTCGGGCTTGGGCGAGCCTTGCATAAAGCGAGGCGGCAAATACATTTTTTGTCCGATCGGGTCGGCAAAGCCGAGTTGTTTGGCGGTTGTTTCGTTGATGATCAGCGCCGTGCTGTCCGTGAGGCGGGCCCGGTCGAAATCGCGTCCCTGCAAGATTTCCATGCCCAGGGTTTTCAGGTAGTCTGCATCTACAGTCCAGCATTGCATATTCACCGCATTTTGTTCGTCGAAACCCCGCACTTTGGAAAAAGTGTAGTCGCTGCGATTGGAAGAAACGGGCAGGAAACCGGATACCGTAGCGCCGCTTACGCCGGGTTCTTTCAGCATTTCCTCTTTCAGGGTATATATTTTGTCGCCCAATGCATATGCGTCGTTCAGCACGATGACCTGTTCTTTGTTGAAGCCTAATTTTTTATTTTGGATATAATTCAATTGTTTGAAAACCAACATGGTAGAAATAATCAGCACTACTGAAACCGTGAACTGAAACACCACCAGCGTGCTGCGCAGGTTGCCGCCCTTGCCCATACCGCTCAGGTGCCCTTTCAACACCCGGATAGAATCGAAAGCAGACAGAAAAAAGGCAGGGTAACTTCCGGCCAGCAATCCGACGAAGGTGGTGCCGCCCGCCAGCGCCGTCCAGAACAGGGGGCTACCCCAGGGTATTTCCAGTCCGATACCTGTCAGGTCGCGGTACCAGGGCATGGCTACTGCTGCGATTATAAGTGCCAGCACAACTGAAAAGCCAGACAAAACCATCGATTCGCTCAAAAACTGCCCGATCAGGGCGCTGCGGCGGCCGCCCAGCACCTTTCTGACGCCTACTTCCCTGGCACGACCGGACGAGCGGGCTGTAGCGAGGTTCATAAAATTGATACAGGCAATCAGGAGGATAAATGCTGCGATGGCCCCAAAAATCCACACGTACCGAATGCTGCCATTGGGCGCCAGTTCGATGGTGAGGCCCGAGTGAAGGTGAATGTCTTTCAGTTCCTGCAAGGGATAGCGCACATATTGCCCGGTATTTTCAACATCGGCCATGCTGGTACCCATCAGTTGTTGGGCGGTGACAGCCACTTTGGCTTTGGTGAGTTCTGCAAATTTTTGCCGGAATGCTTCTATATCCGTGCCTTTGCGCAGCAGGAAATAGGTGTGGAAATTGTTGTTGGCAGCCCAGAACGGCGGATCTTGTTTTACTTCGTCATTGCCATTCATGGACAGCAGCAAATCGGCCTTGAAGTGTGTATTTTCAGGTAAATCCTCGTACACAGCAGTAACGAGCCAGCGATCCTGGTTTTCCAGCACCAGCGTTTGCCCGACGGCCATTTGCGGCGAAGAGAAATAACGCTCGGCCCGGCTGCGCGAAATTGCCATTGTTTTGGGCTGGGTGAGGCAACGCATGGGGTCGCCCTGAATAACCTTTGCCGGGAAAACCTCAAAAAACGAACTGTCCACCGTCAGTACATTCTCCTCCCGGATACTCTGCTGGGAAAGGCCGTCGCGTTTTACCAGGAAGGTGCCGTATTGCCGAAACCGGCACCACGACTGAATTTCGGGCAGTTCGGCCGCTGCCTCGGGCGCAACAATCGAGGATGTCACAGCCATTTCGAGGTGACTTCCGCCAAAGTTGATATCCGATGTCGGACGTACAATGCGCTCAACATTTGGATTCCAGCGATCGTAACTGGTTTCATGAGCGATAAACAGAACGATCAGGAGGCAAGCCGCAATCCCAATAGACAGCCCTACAATGTTGAGGCCTGAGTACATACTGTTCTTGCGCAGGTTGCGAAATGCAATAGTGAGGTAGTTGGTCAGCATAGGAGGCAAAATTTCTTCGATCAGATAATTATTCGTTTTTCAGGGAATTGGCCGGATTGGCCAGGGCTGCTTTTATACCCTGATACGATACGGTCATCATAGCGATCAGGATGGCAAGCGCACCTGCCAACACAAACATCCACGCATTCAAAGGGATGTGATAGGCAAAGTCGTCGAGCCATTTGCGCATCAGATAATAAGCAATCGGCGATGCGATGACAACGGCCAGCAGCACCAGCCGTAAAAAATCTTTTGCCAGCAAACCTGTCAGGCTCGCGATGCCGGCGCCCAGCACCTTGCGTACGCCGATTTCCTTGACCCGGTTGGCAGCAGCCAGTGCCGACAGTCCGAACAACCCCAGGCAGGCCAGGGCAATAGCCAGTATGCCTGCATAGGCTACGAGGCGGCCACGGCGTTCGTCAGCCGCATAAAACTTGTTCAGGTTTTCATCCAGAAACGTATATCGAAACGGCAATACCGGTTCGGCCTGGGCCCAGGCACTTCGTATGCGATCGAGCGTTTCTCCCGGATATCCGGGCGCAATGCGCACATAAAACTGAAAGGGAGCATAGTCGCTGAACATCTGAAACATCATGGGTTTTACTTGCTCGCGCTGCGACAGGTAGTTGTAGTCCTGTACCACCCCCACCACCACAGGATCGCGAGAGGGATTGTTGCTGTTATATCCCGTCAGTGGCTGGCCAATGGCGCTTTCGGGCGTCCAGCCAAAATCGCGCAAAGCCGATTCGTTGATAATCACCGAGGTAAGCGAGTCTGCTACCACGTTGTAATCAAAATTGCGGCCCGACAGCAGGTGCAAACCCAGCACCGGGATGTATTGCGGGTCGATGTGGTATTCGTACAGGGACTTGTGCTGGCCTTTATATTCAAAACTGGAACGACTCCAGCCGGCTTCCGCGCCCAGCGACAGTTCGGCGCTGGTGATGCCGGAAATGCCCGGTTGTTCCTGGAGCGTTTGGCGGAAACGCTCGAGCGTTTTTTTGCTGTCTTTGGTACCCTCTGCGTTGACGATGACCACATTTTCCTTGTTGAAACCGGGGTTTCTCGTTTTCAGAAAATCCAGTTGGCGCATCATCACCAGGGTGCAGGCGATTAATCCGACCGACAGCACGAATTGTACCGTGACGAGCGAGCGGGTAAACCAGTTGGCGCCACCGATTTTGATTTTGCTTTTCAGGGTTTCCAGGGGTGAAAAACCCGACAATACGAATGCCGGATAAATACCTGCCATGAGCCCGGTCAGGGCAGCCACGCCGGGCAGGAGCCACCACAATTCGGGAAATTGCGCGACATCAAACACGAGTTTTTTCTCGGCGATCTGGTTGAAAACGGGCAGCAACAATTTGGCGAGCCCCAGGCCCAGCACCGCCGAAGCCACACTTAGCAGCAATGCTTCCGACAAGAACTGGCGCGCCAACTGGCTGCGGCCGGCGCCGATTACTTTGCGAACGCCGATTTCACGCGCCCTGCCGGCGCTGCGACCAATGGCAAGTGTGGTAAAATTGATACATGCAATCAACAGGATCATGATGCCGATGCCCAGCAAAATCATGGTTTGTTTGGGATTGCCGTCGGCTTCACCCAGCGACGTATCATTGTGCAAGGTGAGCAGCGGCTGCAGGCCGTAGGTGATGGGTGGGCCGGATTTCGACCAGGCGCCCTGGCTGCGGTATTCTTTTTCTTCGTCGGGGTGGTATTTCTGTCGGAATTGCTGCAGTTGTACATCATTATTAGCCAGTCCGGACCCCGGGCGTAGTTCCACAAATGTCATCATGGACGAACTGTTCCAGCGATCGGTATTGCGTTTGCCGCTGGCAGTGGTGGCATATCGGGAAAATGGCAGCAGTATTTCAAACTGCGCAGTAGAGTTGGATGGAAGGTTTTTGGCTACTGCCGATACCACGAACGGTTCGAAATTGTCTTCCAGTTTTATTTCCAGCGTTTTTCCCAGCGGATTGGATTCTCCAAACAGGCGTTGCGCCACTTTTTCTGTCAACACCACGCGATGCGGGTCGGCGAGCGCCTGTGACGCATCGCCGTACAGCAATGGAAAGGAGAACATGGAAAAAAAGGCGGTGTCTGCAAATTCGATGCGTTCGTTTGTCACGCCAGAGGCCGTCCGCACAAAAGAATCGCCATAACCCCGGTACCTGGAATAACGCACGACATCCGGAAAATCGGCCTGCATGGCAGGGCCCAGCGGCATGGGCAGGTAGACACTTTTTTGCTCGGGCTCGCCCGACAGCCCTTCCTGATAATGCACATACACCCTGTAAATGCGGTCGGCTTTTTTGTGCATACGCTCGAAGGTATTTTCATCGAGGACGTGCAGCAAAACGATGCTAAAACAGGCGATTCCCAGCGAGAGGCTGGCCACATTGATCAGGGCAATGCCTTTGTTTTTCCAGAGTGCCCGTAAAGTGCTTTTCAGGTAATTGTACACCATAATAATCTGTTTCGGGTTTCAATGTTGAAAATAAGTCCCCAAACCTGAAAACAAGTGCCAAACCTTTCGCCATTTTTTCAAGTAGTTGATAGTCAAAAAGTTGGAAAAGTTTTTGGTAAAAAAAACGTTCGAACCCGAACGAGATGTGTTCGGATTCGAACGTTTGGAGGGAGCAGGTTGAATCAGGATTTTAGTGATTGGAAGGATTAGAAAGATTCCCAATGGGATGTCGGAATTTAAAAAATTAAATTGATTATCCGCATATTGTACGCCGCCTATTTTTGTTCTTAAAGGTGGCCGAAGTTGAAAGATATGCCAAGCGTTAGTGTGCAGAGTCCCTACCAACAGCATAAACACACAAGCGGATCGTCAATATAATTTTTTAAATTTTGACATTCCGTTGGGAATCCTTCTAATCCTTCCAATCCTCTACATCCTGATTCAACCGTCCCGCTCCTACTTCATCGCCCCCAATTGCTTCATAAACTTCTCCGAATTGGCTTTCACATTTTCCGGCGGGTTGAGGCTCAGCGATTTCCGGAAACTCTTGATGGCATTGTCCTTGTCGCCTTTGGTGGCGTAGGCTTCGCCGAGGCTGTCCCAGGCGTTGGCGCTTTCCGGGTGGCGTTCGGTGTTCATAGCCAGCACCTTGATGGCCTCGTCGTGTTTGCCTTCATTGAGCAACTGATAACCATACGTGTTCAGGTCGGCTTCGGAGGCTTTGGGAAGAATGTCGTTCATCATTTTATCTGCTTCGGCCGCTTTGCCGGTCATTTTCATCAGGCGGGCTTTGGTGTTCATATTGGCAAAAGAGTGGTCGAGCGTAGCCGCGCGGTCGGCCCAGGCGAGGGCGGTTTCCAGGTGGGTTTTGTTGGCGATGGCGTAGTTGGCTGCGCTGGTGTAGGCGGGGGCCGTAAAGCCTTTGGCGCCTTTCAGTTCGGCAGCAGCATTGGCCATAACGATGTCGTCGACGGCAAATTCGATGCTGACAGGGAATTGTTTTTTCTCCCAGTTGAGCACCAGTTCGGCTGTGTTTTTGGTGAGGTTGATAAAATCGTAGGTCAGTGCTTCCACGTGGTTGGTGGTGTTGCGCACCTGAATTTTAGCACGCATCTGGTCGCGGGCCGGGTCGTAGAAGAAATTGCCCCAGGCCATGTTGTCTTTTGACAGGATCACCTCTCCGCTGTCGTCTTTGTTGATGACGAAGAACAATCCGTATTTGCCGGCAGGTACTTTTTGTCCTGCTACGGTGGCGTCGTGCGAGAGTTCGAGCACCGTGTTTTCATTGGCGCCTGCACGCCAGGGCGCCAGGTTGGGTGTACCGAACGCCTGTACATTCCAGCCGTAGGGTACCAGTTCGCCCCACACGGTGCGGCCTTTTACCGAGGGGCGGGAATAATTGACGGAAACGGTGGAAATACCGATGGTTTGGCGCACTTCCGCAGCCGGGCTGGGGGTTCTGGGTACGGTGACACCGTTTTGAGCCCAGAGGGCTGCCGTTGACAATACCGCAAAAAGTGCTGCAACAATTCGAATGGTTGGTTTTGTTTGCATGGTAAAACGTTTGAATAAAAAAATCAAATAGTACCTGATTTGAAAGCATACAAGAGCCATTTGCCGCTGTTTTGCTTTAAATCAACTGAAATTTCACTTCTTTTCAAGGCGCCACCATGTTAAATGGATGAATGGGCAGTCTTTACACGTCAACGACAAATACAAAAGGGCAAGGAGCAAAGGGCAAGAGGCAAAGGGCAAGGGGCAAAGGGCAAGAAGCAAAGGGCAAGGGGCAAAGGGCAAGAGGCAAAAAGCAAGAGGCAAAAAGCAAGAGGCAAAGGGCAAAAGGCTCAGCAAATTTGCCTCTTGCCTTTTGCCCCTTGCCCTTTGCCCCTTGCCCTTTGCTTCTTGCCCCTTGCCTTTTGCCCCTTGCCCCTTGCCCCTTGCCCCTTGCCCCTTGCCCCTTGCCCCTTGCCCTTTGCCCTTTCACTCCCCGCCGCTGGCGCGTTTGCTTTCGTCATCGGCTCCGGAAGTACGCCTTCTGACATTTTGAAGGTTGTTGTTGCCGAAGCGATAGGTCATGTTGATTTTGAATTGCTGGCCTTCCCAGGCGCCTTTGGCGGTAATGTACAAATCGCCCACTTTGGTGTACGACGACCAGCCGGCGGTGTGGAACACATCCGTAAAACTCACGCGCAGCGTACCGGCACCGTCCCAGAGGCGTTTGCTAAGGCCCACATCCATCATGCCCTGCGGGCGCTGCACGTAAGCGCCCCAGAGTCCGCCCCAGTTGTACCAGCCGGATGCTTCGGCCGTCAGGGTTTTGGAGAGCGTGAACGTCTGTTGCGTCCAGAAACCGCCGCCGCTCACGCGCAGGTCGATGATGCGGCCTTCGCCATAGTCGGCTTTGTTGATCGAGTAGTTGTAAAAGGCATTCAGGTTGCCGTTCCACCATTTGGCGATGGGTATGGGCGTATTTACATTAAAACCCCAGTTGTCGCGGGTGGCGAGGTTGCGCACCTGTATGTAAAAACGTTGTTTGCCGCTAATCGGGTCAATTTCCTGATCGGCAATATTCGTAAAGGCATTGAGCGTACGCGCATAATTGGCGCTCAGGTGTACGCGCTGGAACAAAGACCAGCCCAGTTCAACGGTATGGGTAAACTGTGGGCGAATAAACGGATTGCCCCGCCGGTAACTCAACTCGTCGAGGCGCAATTCGAAGGGATTCAGGTCCTGATAGCGCGGCCGGTCGATGGAGCGGCGGTACGTGAGGTTGATCTGGTGGTTTTTGCTCAGGTTGTAACCGAGGGCTGCACTGGGGAAAAAACTCGTGTACGTGGTATCTACTGTTTTGTCGTCGACGGGTTTGTAAGCAGTCAGGTCGCCATGCACATCGGTATTTTCCATACGGAGGCCCACCTGCACGCTCCATTTTCCCACCTGCGTATTGCCGTTCACATAAGCGGCTGCAATACGCTCCTTGTACTGGAATGTATTGCTCCGATCAGGGTCGAGGTTTTCGGCATGGTTGCTGACCGTGAAAAAGTTGAAGGTATTATCCGTGTCCACGTCCGAATATTTTCCGCCGGCGCCGAAGGTGGTATTTTTTTCCTTGCCAAACAGACTGAGTGTTTTTTCATAGTCAGTTTTTACCGACTGAATATTGATGTCACGTGGCATATCGGTGCGGAAAGAACTTTGGGCCAGGGTCATCACATTTTCCGGATCACGGTAGTAGTTGTTGTTGAAAATGGTCTGGCTGTCGCGAAACATCCCGTAATCGGCATCTATACTGAGTTGATTGCCTTTTTGATCGGCAAATTTATAGTTGAGGTTAACATTGGCGTTCCAGTTGAGCATGCCGCCGTCATTTTCTGCAATCAGCAGGGAATCCACACTGTTTTGGGAAAGGCGGCCAATTTCCGTGCGCGATTTCGACCACAAATCCGGGAAAAAAACACCTCCATTGAACAGGACGCCGAAGGTGTGGCGGCTATTGGGAGCATAATCTACGCCGAAGCGGCCCCATTGCGGACGGGCATAGCGGTAGTTGTTGGTGCGGAGATGGTACAGTCGGCCGCCCACTTGATTGGTAGATTGCATGGGATTGTCCCAACGCCCGCGGAACACACTGGCCGAGCCGAACAGGTTGATCTTTCGGTCGCGGTGGTTGAAAGTAATGGCAGCATCGCCTTTGGGCGTCACGCCCTGGTAGAAGCCGAGGCTGACGGAGCCATTGGTGCCCAGGCGTTTGTCTTTTTTCAGGCGCAGGTTGATGATGCCTGCATTGCCCTCTGCCTCGTATTTGGCGCCGGGCGTAGCAATAATCTCAATGGCTTCCACGTCGGCTGAATTGATACTTTTCAGGTACTGCGCCAGGTCCTGCCCGGTCATGGGCGTGGGTTTGCCGTTGATTTGTACCATCACATTGGAACGGCCTTTGAGGCTCACGTTTTCATCCTGATCGAGGCTGACGCCGGGGCTTTTTCGTAGCAATTCGAGTGCGTTGAGGCCGGTGTTGGTGGGGCTGGCGTCTACATTGAACACCAGTTTGTCGGCTTTTACCTCAATGAGCGGCTTTTGCGCCACCACCGTAATTTCCTGCAACTGGTTGCCGGAAGGTTTCAGCACCAGTGACGGCAGGGTAATGTCGGTTCGAGTGTATTCAAATACATCGGATTGCGCTGGCTGAAAGCCCAGCAACTGGGTGCGCACGAAATACCGGCCGGCGGGCACGTTTTCAATTTCAAAAAGGCCCTGTTCGGTGCTGACAGCGCCTTTCACCAGCGCGGAATCGCGTGCGGAAAGCAGGGTGACGGTGGCAAATTCCTGCCCGACGCCACTTGCATCGAGTAGGCGCCCGCTGATTTTTTGAGCAAAAGAGGTTTGAAGGCAAAAGAGCAAGAGGGCAGCCGAAAGGGGCCGAAAAAGCAAGAGGGAATAGCGTAGCAACATAGTATTTTCGAATGCTTGGAATGTGGGGCTAATGACCTTTACAGATTCGTATAGTTGCGCAATTCAGGTGATGATCGACCAACGCTTAACCCTGGCGAGCGATCGACACATTCTTACAGATGTACTGGAATAAAGACAAAAAGCAATTACTGGATATTAACCACTATGTCGGGAATAGGGAATTGGACGCATTGATTTCGCTTTTAAAGAGACTCCCTGCTAAATAAACCTTAAAACCAGTACACGTCCCCAACCTTTTGCAGCATTAACAGGTCAATCAGGATCGCGGATGCAATAACGCGCACCTCGTTTTTCTGTAAAATATATTACCTCCATCTTCTTTTTTATGAAAACAACCCCTCTCTTCATCTTGCTTTTTGCAATAGCCTGCCAAAGCCTTTTTTCCCAAAACTGGAATCTCGTCACCCCGGGCAGCAAGTACAATTTTCAACTCAACACCGCCGCCTACGTCAGCAATACCATCCGGGTAGACAGTGCCGCGGCCCTCGGCGCCGATTCTGTTTTCTGGTTGTCGCAGCCCCGGGGACTGTACACCAACGGCTACCCCTATATCGTGATGATAGGCAACTTGCTGGGCGACAGCGTGGTAAAACACCCCGATTTTTCATACGAATGCCGTTTCAGGCTGCCCTTGTGGCCGGAATATGCCCAGGAGACTTTTTTAATTCGTGCACATGCCGAGCCGGGCGAGTCCTGGGAATTCAAATCGGGTATCATCGCTACGGTTTCCGAAAAAAAAGACACCCTTTGCTGGGGCGTTTCCGATTCGCTGAAAACCATCGATTTGTCGGACGGCAAGCGCCTGCGCCTGTCCAAACAATTCGGCCTGTTGGTTGCAGAAAACCAGACGCTGGTTGGGCTGCAAGACAAAGACAAGGGGATACAACTGCCCGTGCTGGCCGACTTTTACAGCGATTGGGCGCCTGGCGCCGTGTTTGAACAATACCAGATTTACAACGAAAATTATGGCAGTTCACAGTCCAAAACCTGGACGAAATACTATGTGCTTGGAAAAACGATTACAGCGGACAGCATCAAAATCAATGTACGAAAACTGACCCGCACCGAGACCTGGTTTTTTTCCAACCAGGGCCCCACTACTTTTCAGGATGTGGTGACGACGCTGGTCATCCTGAACCCTCAAAAAGTCAGTTATCCGGGAATTGTCAGAGATTACAGCGATTTTACCACAACGTACTACCAACAGGTGGCTGCGGGCCTGCAATTATCCATCCAGAACTCCACCCCTCCCGGATATGGCGGCCCGATCCGAAGGGATGTTTGGGTACAGGGAATCGGAAAAACGGAGTTTGAATTTACATATGGCTATATCGGCTCGCATTCCAGCAGGGTGGAAAGCCTCAATGGCTATCAAAAAACGGGGCAATCGCCGCAGGGTACCATCCATCCTGATTCTTTTTACGGCGTCACCACCTCTGTGCCCGACGAAGTGGATGCCGCACAATTCAGGATGTTCCCAAATCCTGTTGGCAAAGGCTCGGTGTATATCTATTGCGATTCGTGCCCCTTGCCGGAAAGGGTCGATTGCATCAGCGCTTCGGGCCAGGTAGTGCGCAGTTTTCAGCCCGTTTCCCTGCCGATCGAAATGCCGACAGACGACCTGTCGGGCGGCGTGTATTTCCTGAAAATGCAGTTTGCGGGCGGGCAACAGGTAGTGAAAAAGGTGGTGGTGCAGTAGGACTACTCACTCCGCAACGACTTCACCGGGTTGGCCAGCGCTGCGCGGACACTCTGATAACCAACAGTAAGTACCGCCACCAATAGCGTTGCCAGCCCCGCTGCTGCAAACATCCAGCCTTTCAGCGGTATGCGGAAAGCAAACTCCTGCAACCAGCGGTTCATGAGCAGCCAGGCAAGCGGCAACGCAATGACAGAACCCAACAACACCAGCCGGGCAAAATCGGCTGTAATCATCCCTGCAATGCCAGCCACGCCTGCGCCCAGCACTTTTCGGATGCCTATTTCTTTCGTTCGTCTACGCAGCACAAAGGCTGCCATGGCAAACAAACCGAGGCAGGAAATAAACACTACCACGGCAGAGAAGAAAATCAGCAGGTTGCTGCGCTGGATGTCGGCCTCGACAAAACGACCGAATTGTTCGTTCAGAAAATTGTATTCTATCGGGTTTTGCGGGTCGAAGCGGTCATTGATGCTGCGCAAGGTTGCCAACGTTTGCGCCCAATTGGAAGAGGAAATACGCAAGGTGTAGTAGTCAATATTTTGGATGCTGTTGTTCCAGCAACCGAGGACGAGTGGTTTGAGCGTTTGCCGGAAATCTTCCACCTGAAAATTATCGATCACTCCGGCGATTTGTACCCGAACAGGGCGATCAAACCGCTCGTATTCACCTGTCCAGTTGACGTACGGGATTTCTATCCATTGCCCCACCGGATCGGAAAGGCCGAGTTGCGCAGCAGCCAGCCGGTTGATCAATACCCGGGAGGTATCGGTCGGCATACCGGAGAAGTTGCTGCCTTCCAGTAGTTTAACGCCGTAAGTGTTCAAAAAATCCTGGTCGGCGCCGAGATAGATCATGTCGGGCCCGGATTTATCCTGCTGCCCTTCGGCATATACGCCCACCATAGGCAGGTCTTTCCACTCGCCCGGCACACGCGAACTGACGCATACGCTTTTTACTTCCGGCAGTTGAGAAAACTCGTGTTTGATGGCTTCAAAACTGTTCCGCAATGTTCGGCTGTTGATGTCGACAACCAGCAGGCCTTCCAGGTCGAATCCACGATCTTTCGATTGCAAAAACTGAACCTGCCGGTAAAATACCAGGGTACAGGCGAGCAGGCATATGGAAACGGCAAACTGAAATACGGTCAGGCTACGGCGCAAAGGCATACCTGCGCCGCTTTTTTTATCCTGTGTCATGGCAGCCAGGGTAGTAAGCCGACTGCTGACAATGGCCGGATATACAATAGCGCTCAGGCTTAACAACAGGCCTGTGCCCAACAACATCCCAATCCGGTTGGCCGGGAGCGCCGACCAATCAAACGGTTTGCCCAGCCATTGGGTGAGCACCGGCTGCATGGCCGAAAGCAAGGCCATCTCCAGCAATAATGAAGTGCCAGTGAGCAACATACTTTCAACCAGAAATTGAAACAACAGGCTGCTTCGCGCCGCACCAATGGCCTTGCGAACGCCTATTTCACGCGAACGTTCGAGGTAGGACACATTCAGCAATCCGGTATAATTGAAACATGCTACGAGCAGGATCACCAGGGCAACCCAGAAAAATATGCGGACGTAGAAAGCGTTGCCGGGCATCCAGTTGACACCGCCGTCTACATTCGCTTCTTCTAGGTGAATATCTTCTACAGGTTGCAGGTGAAATTGTGTGGAAAAAGGCTCCTGTTTGGCTGGCCAATTGGATTTGGTCAGTTGCGTGATCTTATCGCCCAGGGTTGTCAGGTTTGTCTCCGGGCGCAATTTCATGTAGGTAATCATGGCGTTTTGATCCCAGGTGGTGGCTACAAAATCCTTCCAGAAGTTCAGGTTGGCCGCCGCCGTTTGAGTTGGCATCATCAGATCGGTATGCAGGTGCGTATTGGCCGGAAAATCTTCCAGCACACCTGCTACCACTCCTTCGAAGGTATTGGTTTTCAGTACTTTACCTGCTGCTGGCAAGGTGCCGAAATAACGTTCCTTGAGTTTTCGGGTAAGCAATAGGGCATTGGGCTGCGAAAAAACCTGTTCGGGCGTTCCTTCCACCAATTGGAAATCAAATACCTCAAAAAAGGAAGGGTCGATGGTCGTAATCTGCTCATAGTTGCGGTTGCCAGGGTCGTTGCCAACTGTCATACGCCCCATCACGAGCAATTGCGTGACGGCCTCTATTTCTGAGAATTGCTCTTTGGCGCCGGTGCCCGTGCGGGGAGCGCATTTCGCAGTTGTCAGCGTCTTCCCCTGGCCATCTTTGGTGTCCTGTAGCAGGCGATAAACATGCCCATGCTGGCGGTCGAAGTTTTTTTCACTGCTTACATAAAAGTTGAGCAGCAGAAAACAGGCAAACCCCAGCGTCAGCCCCAGGAGGTTGACAGCCGTATAGGTTTGGTGCGTTTTAAAATAGCGCAATGCAGTACGAACATAATTGTAAATCATAGCCTGACTGTATTAGTTCTGAATAAATATCAGAGAGGCCAAGACTTGGGCCATTTTTTTAATTTGTTGATATTCAACCGATTATTCCGGTTTCTTGCTATAAGAATCGTCCGAATACGAACAGGCTTGTTCAGGATCGAACGCGATGTGGCGGGCAGGATTAATAAATCACTTCGCTGCTCTGGATATAGGTTACAATGGCTTCTATATCTTCGTCTGTCAGCCTGGAGAAACCGTCCATAATCACAGGTTTGTATTCTTTCCAAACCTGCACCCTTATACATCAGCCATGCAACACCCATTCACTCACTCCGCAGCGACTTCACCGGATTGGCCACTGCCGCCCGAATGCTCTGAAAACTCACCGTAAGCGCTGCTACTGTAAGCGCTGTCAGTCCTGCCGCTGCAAACATCCACCAGCGGATGTCGATGCGGTAGGCAAAATCGGCCAGCCATTGCTGCATGAAATACCAGGCTACGGGCGAGGCCAGTACAATGGCAATGCCAACGAGTTTCAGGAAATCGGCGGCCAGCATGCCGGTGATGCCGCTGACGCTGGCGCCCAGCACCTTGCGAATGCCGATTTCGCGGGTGCGCTGTTCGGTGGTAAAGGCAGCCAGGCCAAAGAGGCCCAGGCACGACACAAAGGCAGCCAGCAGAGCAAACAGCAGGGCTATTTTTCCAATGCGTTGTTCGGCCCCGTACATGCGTTGCAGCGATTCGTCGAGGAAATGGTACTGCACCGGTTGTCCGGGCGAAAATGCATTCCACTGCGTTTCTACGGCCTGTATCACCTGCGCTGCATCGGCGCCCTGCATGCGCAGGCTGAGTGTACCGGGTTCGCCGGACAGTTGCAAAAACAGGCTGCCGATGCTGTTGTGCAGGCTTTCGTAGTTAAAATCCCTGACAACACCGATGATGGTGAGTTCGTCAAAATCCTCGGGCTTCGAATCGACGGCCTTGGTGCGCGAGGTGTACAGTTTCTGGCCAATAGGGTCGGGGTAGCCGAGTTCGTGCGCAGCCGTTTCATTGATAACAATGGCCGAACTGTCGGCCGGGCGGCCTGCTTCGAAATTGCGCCCGGCCAGCAGTTGCATGCCCAGCGTTTGGATGTAATCGGCGTCTACCCGCCAGCGTTGCATGACCTTGTCGCCCGAGCCGGTGGTTCTGCCTTTTGACAGGATGGCGTTTTCACGGTAACTGTCGGGCATGGGCAGGTACGATGTGATACTGGCGCTTTCCACCGCGTTGTTTTTCAGCAGTTCTTCCCTGAATGCAGGCAGTCGATTGCCGAGGGCCCGTGCGTTCTGGATAATCAGCACCTGGCGTTTGTCAAAACCCAGTTCTTTTTGCTGGATAAAACGCAACTGGGTGTATACGAGCAAAGTACACAAAATAAGCGCAGTGGAAATACCAAACTGGAACACTACCAGCCCGTTGCGCAGGGTAACGCCGCGGCCTGCTCCGGGGTTACCGGTTGAGCCTTTCAGCACGCGTATCGACTGAAATGCCGACAGGAAAAACGCCGGATAACTACCCGCCAGCAAACCCACCAGCAGGGCGCTGCCCAGCAGTGCTGCCCCGAAAGCGGGGTGGCTCCAGGGCATCGACAGGGGCCGGTCGCTGAGTTCACGAAAGGCGGGCAAGGCCAGTTGGGCCAGTCCGACGCCCAGCGCCACGGCTATTACGGACAAGGCCACCGATTCGGTCAGAAACTGCCCTGCCAGTGCGCTGCGCGAACTGCCCAGCACCTTGCGTACGCCCACTTCCCGCGCGCGGGTGGCCGAACGCGCGGTGGAAAGGTTCATAAAATTGATGCAGGCGATGAGCAGAATGAACAGGGCGATCGAGCCAAAAATCCACACGTAACGCGCATTGCCGTTGGCATCCAGTTCCGACTGGAAATGAGAATACAGGTGAATATCGCTCAGGTTTTGCATGCCGAAACGCGCATGCTGGCCTGCTTTTTCAAAATCGGCGGTGGTGGTGGCAAACAGGTCATGCAGCAGAATGCTCACCCTGTCCTGGGCCAACTGCTCGAATTTTTTTGCAAACACCTGTTTGTCAACGCCTTTTTTCAGCAGGAAATAGGTAAAAAAATTGTTGGTGTAGCCCCAGTACGGACGCGCAGTTTTCAGGTCGGGATGCTCCATCATGGGGATGAATATATCCGCATGGAAGTGTGTGGTGGCGGGTATGTCCTCAAAAACGGCCGCCACCAGCCTGCGCTCTGCCGAGCGCCCCATCACCAGCACCTGCCCCGCAGCCGCAGCCACAGAGCCGAAATGCGCTTCGGCGCTACGGCGCGAAATGGCTGCTCTGCCCGGCTGGTTGAGGCTGTTCTGCGCATCTCCGGCCAGTATTTTCAAGGGAAAAACCTGAAAAAAACTGCTGTCGGCGCACATTACTTTTTCTTCCCGACTGCTTTGTTCGGTTTGATCTGTGCGGCGGGTGTCCCACATCCCGGCGTGGTTCAGGCGGCACCAGGCTTCTATTTCCGGCAGGGCAGCCGCAGCATCGGGGCCCACTACGGCGTCCACGCAGCCGTGGCGCTCGTTGAAGTCGTTGATGCGGATGTCGTAGGTGGGGCGTACGATGCGGCTCGATTGTGGATTCCAGCGGTCGTAACTGAGTTCGTGGCCGACATACACCAGAATGAGCGTGCAGGCTGCCACGCCAATGGCCAGTCCGCAAATATTGAGCAGGGTATAGAGTCGGTTTTTCGACAGACTCCGCAAGGCTATTTTCAGGTAGTTGGTTAACATATTCAATGGATTGGAATAAAACAGGCAATTCAGGATAATTCCCCACTTTTCAGAAAGCCATCAGAATGCCAAAACGTATAAAGTTAAGGTATTCCGGGCAATCAGAACGCCAATTTTCAATCCATTCACTATCAATTGTTTAGTAAAATAAATGCCTGAAAAAATGTCCGAACCTGAACGCCACCGTTCAAATTCGGACATGCTCACCACTCACCACTCACCACTCACCACTCACCACTCACCACTCACCACTCACCACTCTTTCCTCCTGAACACCTGCACGAAATACACATTATTTCTAATAGCGCCCTGCTGTACTTTGTATTTCACTACGGCAGGTTTGGATTTGCTGTCTGTTTCAATAAACTCGAAAGGCTCGTATTCGGGCGAATGCAACACTTCCAGAATGGCTTTGGTGAATGGATTGGAATAATCGTATTTTGTCATCCAGGCATAGGGATAGCCGTTGAAAATGACGTATTTGGGGCGGAGTTTCTTTAACTCGTTCACGATTTCCTGCTGCCACTGGAATGCTTCCGGAAACTGCGCTTTGGATAAAAAAGGCATGTACATGTGGCGGCTTGGGCTCATTTTGTTCAGGTATATGTAATACTGCGGGTCGGAGCCGAATACCATCACGGTGTCATTGGGCTGCACCACCTTTTTCAATTCCCTGGACAGTATTTCGTGTTCTACAAACGGATTACCAGGCGAATAAACGCGGCTGATGGCTTGCAACGATGGCCTGAAATACAGATCGGACCTGACAAATACATGATGCGCGCCCCACAACAAACCCAGCGACAACAGGAGCAGCGACATTTCATTTCTCTTTTGCAACCACCTGCTTGCAACATCAAATAACAGAGCGCCTGCAATACATCCTGCCGGGAATGCCATGATGTAATAATGCCCGTAAAATCGCATTCCTGGTACAATCGTTAGTGCCGATAAAGCCAGCCAGGTTGCCAGAAATATTTTGTAGGCAGTTGTGAGCCCCGAACGCCAGAGCACCAGCAGCCCGCCCAGCATGACCCAAAAGTAACCTTCATAACTTTTCGATACGAGGAACCAACTGGTCTGGAAGTACAAGCCTGCCCTGTTGTCGTTGGTAGAAGTGGCATAATGCTGCGGATAATCGGACAGCCAGAACTGCGCCTCCTGCATAGTGCCGGATGCCCAAACGATCAGGAAAGCCCCCAATACGGGCAAGACGCCGCCTGCTACCCACCACAACAGCGGTTTCCACACAAATTCCGTTCGCAGGCTCCGCCACTGCATCAACCAGTACACCACGACTGCCACACCAAAAGCGGCGGCTGTTTGTTTGACCAGCACTGCCAGGGCCAGCAATACGCCACTCAGCACCAACATAAAGGGCTGGCTCCGTTTGGGATACTGCAACGCCAGCCACAAACCTGGCAACCCCCACAACAGTGCCACATGCTCGGAGGCAAGATACATACCCGAGGCGCCGGGGTTGAGTGAAAGGAAAATATAGGCCACCGCTGCTACTACTGCTACTTGCCGCCCGCTCAGATGCCGGGCAATCAGATAGGTGAAAAGCGTGTTCGACAAAGCCACAAACAGCAATGCCAGGTGCGGACCTGCGCCTGAATACCCAAATAAACCCACCAGTAAAGCGTAGGAATAAAACAGCCCCGGCGGCTTCATTTCATAAAAATCGTGGTAGGGCTTGCCACCCTGAAGGGCTGCTTTCCCCAGGTAGGTGTACACCGATTCGTCGCGTTCGAGCGGAATATCGATGTATTGCCAGCGAAGCAACACAACCAGCAACAGCAAAATACCTGCAATAGCCCATTCCGGCATGGTCCATGCCGGAACAGCAGAGGGTGGTGAGGTTTGGACAAGAGGGGGTGTTTTGGGAATAGGGGTAGTTTTCGCTTTGTTTTTTGCCATTGTTGGTGAGTGTTAGCGAACAAAAGTAGGGCGATTTTAATTCTCCTGTGTTTCTGTCTTTTCAGCCGCTGCCGGCTCATCTTTTCTGATAATAAACCCCGGGCGTGCTTTCACCTCCTCATAAATCCGCCAGATGTATTCCGCTACAATACCCAGGCAAAACAGCACCAGGCCATTGAAAAAAGCCACCAGTGCAATAATGGTCGTCCAGCCTGGCACTTGAAAACCAAACAGGCGGCTGTGTGCAAAAAAGCGGGCGTAGGTCAGTAAGGGAATCGCCAGCAGGCAAATGATCGAAATGCCCAGTCCCAGGCTGGTGATTGCCCGGATTGGAAAGGAGGAAGAGGCAAAAAACGTGTCTTTGGCCAGCCGCACCTTCTTTTTCCAGGTCCACCGCGATTTCCCCTGCCTTGGAGGCCGGTCGTAAGGAATGTACACGGGGTCGAACCCAAGCCGCAACACTTCCACCACAGTAGAGGTATGGATAGGGTGAATCCGGGTGTTCATGATGTCGACAATTTCGCGGTCGGCCAGAAACCCGTCGGTGCCGCCGGGCGGAAAACTGACGTCGGACAGGCTGTTCATAATCCGATAGTACAAACCCGAAAAAAGATCGCTCCACCAGCCGTCGTCTCTCGACACCCGATAGGAAACGACCAGTTTGTGTCCTTCCTGCCATTTGCGGTAGCAAGCCACCAGCGTATCGAGGGGGCGTTGCAAGTCGTCGGGCATGGAAGTGACACATGCGCCTTTACAAACTGAAAAACCGGCAAAATGCACATAAGGCGACGTATAATTGCGGCTCAATCGGAACGCACGCACACGAGTGTCTTCTTTTGCCAATTGCTGCGCCACTGCCCAGGTATTATCTTTGGAGCCGTCGTCGATGATCAATAATTCGAAGGGAATCTGCTCGGCCTCCAACTTGCCTGTCAGTGCTGCCACAGCAGGACGAAGGCGGTGTTCGCTGTGGAAAGCCGGGATCATCACAGACAGTAATTCCGGGTGGGCAGTTTGTTCCATTTCGTCGTTTTTATCTTGAACTTGCAAAGAAACACCCTCCAACCACCAATTGCAAAATGAATCAACCCATTGCACCGCATACGATACATTTCGACAAAATCGGACATTCCGCAGAAGGCTACCTCGCCATTGCCGAATTTGAAAAAAAACTGCCGTTTGTACCCTTGCGGGCATTCTGGACATATTTTACCCCGCATGAAGTAGTGCGCGGCAGGCATGCGCACTACCGCACCGAAATGGTCATCCTGGCCCTCAATGGCCGCATCGAACTCGAAACGGAAACCCTGCAAGGTAACACCACGCATTTTTTGCTCGATCGGCCCGATGTGGGTGTGTACTTGCCGGTGCTGTGCTGGCACACCATGCAATACTCGCACGATGCTGTGCAACTGGTGTTTACCTCTACCTTGTACGACCCGGAGGATTATATTCGCTCGTATGAGGATTTTTCAAGGATGAAGGATCATTTTTTGTCAGCCTCGACATAGCAGGATGGAACAACTGAAAACGAATTTTCCGCTCGAACTTTTTCCCAAATTTCCATTGAAACAGGCACACTCTACACTTTGTGCACTTTGTGAAACCTTGGTGTCCTTCGTGGTTAAAAAAAATTTACCACAAGGGACACAAAGGTTTCACAAAGTGCACAAAGTGTAGAGTGTGCCTGCATTACACGCAATATCTATACAGATGCACATTCCGTTTTTTTCATTTGCCGCCATGAATGCCGATTTAGGGGAAGCCCCGATGGAGGCGTTCCGCCATTTTTGGGAACAGCAATGGTATATTCTGGGCCATTCGGTCACACAATTCGAAACTGAATATGCCCGCTGGAACGGCACGTCGTTTTGTGTCGGCGTGGCCAATGGCCTCGATGCGCTGCACCTGGCTTTGCGCGCCCTGCAAATCGGACCCGGCGACGAAGTGTTGGTGCCTTCCAATACCTATATCGCTACCTGGCTGGCGGTGTCGCAAGTGGGGGCGAGGATAGTGCCGGTAGAGCCGGATATACGCACATACAACCTCGATCCGGGCTTGCTGGAAGCGGCCATCGGGCCTGCGACGAAAGCCATTTTGCCGGTGCATTTGTACGGACAAGCCTGTGATATGACGGCCATTATGCGTATTGCCGAAAAACACGGCCTGTATGTGGTGGAAGACAATGCCCAGGCGCATGGTGCTGTGCATGCGGGTAAAATGACCGGCAGTTTTGGTCATTTGAACGCCACCAGTTTTTACCCGACCAAAAACCTCGGCGCGCTGGGCGATGCGGGCGCCCTGACTACCGACGACCCGGCGCTCGCCGAGCAAATTCGCCTGCTGCGCAACTATGGCTCTTCCCGAAAATATTACAATGAAGTGCCGGGCTACAACTCACGACTCGATGAACTACAGGCGGCATTGTTGTCTGTAAAATTGCCGTTTCTGGAAAAATGGACAGCACAACGCAGGCAAATTGCCGAATGGTACCATGCACATTTGTCTGATATAGAAGGTATTATACTGCCCCAGGTGTCGGATACGACGGCGCATGTCTGGCATCAATACGTGATCCGTACCGATCGGCGCGACGAACTGGCTGCAGGTCTTGCAGCCGAGGGGATTGGCACTATGATTCACTACCCTTTGCCGCCGCATTTGCAGCAAGCCTACCGGGAATTGGGCTACCAGCGCGGCGATTTTCCCCTGGCCGAAACCATTGCCGACACTTGCCTGAGCTTGCCGATGTACCCGGGTTTGACGGAGGAGGAAGTAACACGGATTGCAACACTGCAACACGGATTACACAGATAAAACGGATTTGCAACACGGATTACGCGGATGTTGACGGATTTGCACGGATTTTATCTGTGTAAATCCGTCAATATCTGCGTAATCCGTGTTGCAGTGTTACGCTCAGAAGAAATATTTCACACCCACCGTTGCTTTCACAAAATTCCTTTCAGGCTTGGGCACGCCCGTCAATCCCAGATCGATGGCCCCTTCCAGGTGGGAGGTGAGGTGCTTGTGTACACCAGCATGCAGGGTAAAACCAAAGGCCCAATCCTGGTTGATAGGCTGGAAAGCGCCCAGTCCTGCGCCTGCGTGCCACCCGTAAGTGCCGGCGTTGAACGGGCGGCTGTACAATACCCCCACGGTACCGCCCGAAACATCCAGATCAGGCTCGAACGTATAGCGCCCGATAACGGCCTCCAGCGCCCAGTTGGGGTTGAGTTGGTAGGTCAGGTCGGCTTCCAGCGCCAGTCCGGGGTCGGCCAGCAGGTCAAAGTTGCCGATAGGAACGGCTGTCCCGAAATGCAGGCTGATACCAAACGGATGTGTGCTGCTGTTGCCGAGAAGCACAGACAGGGGTTCGCGAATGACAGGTTTTAGTGGGTCGATGACGGTGATGGTGACGATCGGATTTTCTCCTTCCGGCACGCGCAATTCGGTGGTGTAGGTGCCATTCAGACCATCCTGGAGCGGTGCAACAGTACCTTTTGAGAGTCGAACGCCGATGCGCCGGCTTTGTGCGGGACCGAAACGTTTGCCAAATTTGTTGACTGGCTGCATGGACAGGCGGTAGCGGTGCATGCCATCCACCACGCCCAGATCGACGATGCTTTGTTGCAAGTCAATATCTTCTGGGCGTGAAAAATCAACGAGCACACATTTGGTTTCCCAGCCCTGATACGCGCCCAGCCCGGGGCGCTGCCCTTCGATGAGCGTAACTACCCGGTAGGTGCCGGTGAGGGTATTGCCGGTAAACGTGCCGGTATAGTTGCCGTTGCCTGAAGGAACCAGCGTTAAAACGGCGCCGCTGGTATCGTTTTTCACCTGATTCACAAAAGTAGAATTGCGCAATAGCGAATCGATTTTTGCCTGCCCATTGTCGAGCGGGTCGCCGGAAGACGTGCTGGGCAGGCTGTTTGCCGACACATTGGTGCGTGCCGCCAGGTCACCGAGGTCTTCGCCGGGTTTGAGCAAAATGGCGCGCACCACAGCATTGTCGACACCCTGCCCGGCTTCCACAAGGTTGAGATTTACATGAATCGGGTCGCCTGCATAAACGATTCCCTGCTCACCAGCATCCAGCCTGGTTTTCAGGTATTTGTCTTCTACCATGACGGAGAGTTCGTATTCAAGCCCGCTCAAAGCATTTACATGCACCTCCCATTCGCCACCAGCCTCATACGGGTCGTTGAATTCGATAAAATAGCGGATGTTGAAGTCATTGTTTTCTACCGGTGCGGAATGTACTGGCTCGCCGTCCTTGAACAGCGTTACAAAGGTTCTGTACAACGACCCTTTGGTTTTACTGAGCCGGATAGACAGGTTATCGACCATCCTGTTTATCTTGAAAGTATGAATCGTGGTATCGCGCGAATCACGCACGGTAGCGTGTCTGTAATCCACAATCCGCGGGCTACCGCAGTCGTACAGCGACCAGGGAATGGTGCTGGTAAAGAAGATGTTCAATTCGGCCGAACCTCCTGTATTCGATTGTGCAAACTCTCCATCCGGCTGGGCCAGCACCTGTAGCAGAGCGGCATCGCTACCGGTGGTGCCGATGGTAAAAATTTTAATTTGGTTGTTCGGACTGTTATCCAGATCGATGCTGCCGCCGGAGGTACAGGGTATTTCGTGCGTGCCGGAATTGTAATCGGGCGGTACCGTCTGATACCCGTCTGTAAACAGGAGAATGGTGCGGTTGTTGGCAGCCGCAGAGCCCTGAATGGCATCGCATATGGCATCGCCAATGGGCGTTCCGCCAGAGGGGTTGATCGTTACGGGCGGGTTGCCTTCCTGAAAAAGTGTTTGTTCGATATAACTTCGGTTGCTCCAGTTGGGCCCCCAGTTGCCACTGTACTTCTGCGATGCCGCCGCGCCGTTGAAATAATACACTTTCAGGATGCCGGTTTGCCCCAGGGCGTCGTTGAGTTGGGGCAGGTAAGTAGATACGGTGGCTTTCAATTCATCCCAGCGGTCATCAGCACTGGTAGTACTAACGGGTGTGTTCATACTACCCGAGCGGTCGAGCAGGATGATAAATTCTTTCGGTGCGCTGCATAGCGGCGGCGCACTGTTTCGGACGAACAGGGTGTATTCCCTATCCTTGATGAGATTTCCCATATTATCACGCGCTTCCAACCTGCCCCGGCAGAGGGTACCGGCAGTGCCATTGGAAACGCGCGGGCTACCGGCAGACGTATAATTCAGGGCGCCTGTGCTGGGGTTTACATCGATTCCGAGGGTTGAAATATCGGAGGTTCCACCCAACGGAATCCAGTCCCAACTGCTGGGAATTTGTCCATCGGACATGGTAAATGTGAGCGGGTAAGGCTTGCCTGTATATGGAGCCGGGTAAGCCTGGTTTTGAACCGCATCCGGGAGTTTGGTGATAGCCGGAAGAATGGTAGGCTGCGCCTCGACGCCCTGAAACACGCTCAGGAAAAAGAGTAGTGCCAGGCAGCACTTCCTGACGGGATGGGCATTAGATGAGATCATAACAAGTTGGATGTAGGTTTTTATTGAATAAGTTGCCCCAGATGATTGGTTCGAATAAAAAGCGTAGAGCCGCTTTCGTCTTCGCCGCCCAAAATAAAACCGTCGTCGCGCGTTTGCGCGAGGTAGTACAATCTTCTCGACAGGGTACCTGCCGGAAACGTTTGTGGCGCAACAGCCGCCGCGCCGTCGCTGATTTTCAATTGAACAAGGTAAGGTAGAAATGCCACACCATCAGAAATGCCGCCGGCTAATGCCAGCCGGCCTTTATTGGTGACAAGTCCTTTGTACAATACCGTATTGGGCAATGAAACCGGCCAGCCGGACAGGTCATTCCCGGAAGCATCCAGTTTGAACACCTTGCCCGAGGCGCCATCGGTACCGATCAACAGGTACGTGTTGTTTTCCAGTGCAATCATATCGGAGGGGATAAAATTGCCGAGGTTGCGTTCCGTTCCAATCACATTAAAATCGGCATCGAGGCGTGCAAAAAACGTGAAAGCGCCTTTTTTACCCGTTATCACGTAGCCTGTACCATTGTTGGCAATGGTGTAAATGCGGCGTTGTTCCTGCGTGTTGGTTTCACTTCTTACCATGGCATTGCCCACCTTGCTCAGTCCGCCGCTGAGTTTCATGTAGTAAAATCGTTTGGGCGGCCCACCTGCGCCAAAATCCTGGTCGCCTGCTATGACGTAGCCTCCATCGCGTTCGATGACAAAACGGCCGGTTTCATTTCCATTGCCTACGCCGGGAATGTTGTCAAACAAGGGATTGGGGAAATTTTGCACCGTGAAATCGGATTTCAGCGTGAGGGCATATATGTCGGTATTAATGTCCAGAGGATTCAGGGTATTTTCTACATTACCCACCAGGATATAACCGTTGGCTGTTTTTCGGGTGCAAAAGATGTTCTGGGCCCCGTTGATGTATGCCGAACCTATAGGATAATCGACCAGATTGGGAGAGCCTTGCAAAGCGCCGGTTGCTGAAATTTTTACCAGATAAAGCGCATCGGAGGTACTCGTAGCCGCCCGAAAACTGCCATCGGAGGCTTCATCCGTGAGCACGGCCCGTTCGAACACACCGGCAGCCACGTCGGATGTGAGCAAGAATGTTTTGGGCTCAATACGCACCCAAATGGTATCCCGATCCTGATCGCCGCCTTGTCCGACGGCTTTCAATACCACCATAAACGTGTCGGGGCGAGCATAGGCATGCGAAGCCGTAGCGCCTGTGGCGGTGCCGCCATCGCCAAAATCCCAGCTGTAGGAAACGGCGTTCTGGCTGGCATTGGCGTCAAAATTGACCGTTGTAACAGGCATGGTGTACACGGCAGGCTGGGCAGTGGTGATCTTGGCAACCGGCGCCGGAAACCCGATGGTGAGTGGTTTGGTTGGAACGACCTCATTTGCACAGGCATCCTGTGCAATGACCAGCGATACCTGATACGTACCTGCCTGCGCATAGGTGTGCTCCGGTTCCGCAGCGTCCGAGGTGCTGTTGTCGCCAAAATCCCAGGTATAGCGCAGGTCGGAGCCACCCACCACCGTAGCCAGAAAACGATAGGTACAGCCAGACGAACAATTGCCGGTATCCGTACGAATAAATTCAAAAGAAGCCGATTCCACACAGTTTATGTCGGGTGTGGTGGCATAATCACAACCGCCAGAAAAGGTGGCGATGGCCATGACAGCAAGATATATGCTGGGAAAAAGTACGTTTTTCATGTGTGGTGGTTTATTTGTGGAGGATTACTTTTTTGGCGCGTTTTGACTTCGGATGCGTATGAATCAGATAAACAATCAGGCTTCCCGTCGCCACGCCTACGCCCGACCAGAGCAGGTATTGGGCCTTTTTGTGCCTGTCGTTGGCATCGTTGTACACGGCTGTGCGGTTGGTGCCTGCATACACGGCCGATTGCGGGTTGGGTGAAGCGAGGTAAATGTTTTTATAGGTAGAATAGGCATCCTGTTCTTTTCGATAGCCAATGCCTGCGGCTACGAGTCCGCCTACAAAGCCCGTCAGTTCCAGCGGCAGCACCCAGCCGCCGGGCTTTTGCGGCACTTTGCCCGGGGCAAAGGCGCCTACGCCAATCTCGTCGGGGTGCATCACCTGTTCGCGGGTGTAGCCATCGCGCTCGAAATACCAGATCACCGTGTGGTTGCCAGCATGTGAGGAGTCGCCTACCCAGTCGAGGGTTTGGGGCACCAGCGATGAATGCGGGTCGATCATGAGGAAAGGCCGGAACGTCTGCACATTTTTGTTGGGTGGCACCTTGTACGTGATTTCCATGCGCCGGCCTTTGATGGTGGCTTGCGCATTTCTGGCCCAGTTGTACGACACCTTGCCCGTCAGTCGCGGTTCGAAGCGCAGGGCTGCATCGCGCGGATGCTGGCCCCGGGCTTTCCAGGCGTCTTCCTGGGCATCCCAGCCGTCGCCCACTTCAAACTCCCGATCACTCGCTGGCGGGTACACGCCGCCCGAGAGATCCTGGCCCATGTTGCGAAACCCGGCCAGCGTCTCTTCCCGCGTAGCCCCGAGCGTGTTGAGTACACGGCCGGCAAAATTGTCGGCATTGAGTTCGAGTTCCCTGCGCACGGCAGGGTTGCGCTCCTGAAGGTCATGCCCCAGAATGAGGTGACCGAGTTCGTGGGCCAACAGGCTGTACACGGCCCATTTGGTTTGCGCATTTTTCTCAAACTGTGTGACAAATGCCGGATTGTATCGGATGTAATTGTTAGAGCCGTCTCTGTATGCTTCTGCATTGCGTGTAGCAGTAGATTCCTGCAGTTTGATGACAATGGCTGAACTGGAGGCGTCCTTGATTTCTTCCAATATCAGCCGCAGCCGTTCGTGCGCAGCAGGGTTGGCAGCAACGGGGTTCTGTGCCTGCAATGCCGAAGCAAGGCAGAACAGCGAGACAATCATGGGGAATATTTTCATGGCATTTATGGTAAAAGGTGGATCAATGCGACCGTAATCCGGTTGAGTTGTCGCTGGGCATCCGCCGGGGCAATCAGGTTGAGTTCACGGTTGCGTATTAGTTGGGTGTATTCGCCCTGCAGCACGGCAATGTCGGCCTGTATCTTGTCGTCAGGCGACTTGCTTTGCTGCAGGGTGGAAAAGGCTCGGGGGAGTTCGCCGGCGGAAACGGCCTCCAGCAGGGACTGGCGAAAAGCGTCGCCTTGCTGCATGGCCTTCTTGAGTTGTTCGCCGGCCATTTCCAGGATTACTTTTTGGTCGGGTTGAAAAATGGGCACTTTCCGCCAGAAAAACAGCCCGAATCCTGCCAGCAGCAGCATATTGAGCGGCGCCAGCCACCAGTACGAACCCTGGAAATAGGCAATCAACCCGTGATCGTTTTGCAACATATTCAGCAGGGTGAGCAATACCAGCACGAGGTACAGCCACAACAGGGCGAGGAGCAGGTAGTGTGCCGCAGGCGGCGTATGCTGCCCGGCATACCGGCTCAGCAGCGCGCCGCCCAGCAGCATAGCCAGGCCGGGTAGCAATAAAACTCCCGCCCAGCACCAGACGACTGGCGCGGCGTCGCCCAGTTTGCCGGTTATGGTTTGTACAAAAACCATCAGCAACACCAGGGTCGTACAAACAGCCCAGGGCCACAGGGAAAAATGCATCGTTCGGGAAAGAGGCTTCCACATGGTGCCGAATATTGGGTCGTTATTTTTTGATTTGATCGAGGATGCCTGCTTTTTGCAGGTGATCTTCTGCGCGGGCGCTCAGGCGGCATTCCTCATGGGCCTGTTTGTTGCTTTCCTCGGCCCTGAATTCGTACACCAGCCCGCGTACCGAATGGCCGTTTACAGATTGTTTGGCCAGGTAGTCGGGCAGGACATTGCCACCGCGTTGCAGCCATTCCTTGCAGCCGTCGACGCTGACGCATCCGGGCTCATACTCCAGGGCCGACTGGTTGGTGACGACAAAGACAAAAACCCGGAAATAAGTAGGGTCGGGGAAAAACATCTTGCTGAAATAGTCCCAAACCCCGTCAAAACTGGGGCGGGGCGGGTAGTCGAGCCAGCGGTTATTCCCGGCAATCGACGACAGTGCAGGCGCAGCGCGAAACTGTTCGGCGGCTGTAACGATGGCGAAACCATTTTTCACAGCAAAATACCTGCGGTCGGTGTAGCCCTGTTTGTCCAATGCCCTGCAAATGCGGAAATTGATGTCGCCCAGTACCGCACAGCCTTCAAAGCGGCGGGTATTGAGGGTGCATTCCTTTGGGCAGCCGCTTTTTTTGAAACGAGGCAGAGGGCTGTTTTCTACATCGGAAGGGTTGTTGCCAAAACTCAACCCCTTGTTCAGGGCTTCAGCCGTATTCCAGCCTGTGGAAATGCCGGTTTTGCGCTCTTTGAAAGGGTAGGCGGCCAGGTAAGAGTACGGGAACGCTTCTACCTGCTCCAGCAACACATCCAGGCTGGTGAAATCGCCGATTTTTTTGACCACACTCGCAGCAAAGCGGTCGGCTTCGGCTTCTTCCCGGATTCTTTTTCGGGCGTCCAGGCTGTGTGCCAGGTGCAAATGCCCGATTTCATGTGCCAGTAAAAAATAGGCCCAGGGACGCCGCATGGCCATCAGCGATTTCAATTCGCCCCGGTTGTACAGCAGGTATTTGCCTTTGGCATCTGTTACGGCTGCCACGCTCGATACCCGGGCGTTCATGACCTGAAACGAAGCGCGATCCACGCCTGCCAACTGGCAGATCGTATCTACCATTTTTTCAACTTCAGCATCATTGCTGCCCTGCCGGGGCTGAGTGCCGAAAAAAACACCGGTGTACAAACAGCGGTGTACCGTGTCTATTTGAAGTGCCTGGGAAAACAGGGGAAATGCCAGCACGGCGCAAATGGCAAAAACAGAGAGTTTTTTCGTTGCCATAGTATGGAGGTTTATCCCTTATATGTACATAAAACACCTTCCCGTGAACAGGATTTATTAAAAAAAAATTGAATTTTATTTTTGAAACAAGCCTCTTTCTGCTGATGCTCCCAACGTTTTTGTAAATTTGGGTTGTCTACCGTGCATATTGTTCACCAGACAACATTCTTATTGTTATGAAAATTTCCAAATCACTCTTGCACGCCATCTTTGCTGGCGTCACTGTTGCGGCCACCGCTACTGCCTGCGAACATCAGAAAAAAGAGACGGCTCAAATTCACTTTCCTTCCTGCCCTTCCGATTGTGATATTGACCATGCTATTGATCTGCGAAATGAGGGGAATGGAGAAGGTGAAGAGGCGCCAGTACCCGGCAACTGCCCTGCCTGCGGAATGGGTTAATAATTTCATTTTTTGAGGTGTTTGTCCGGGGGTATCTGTTGGGTATCCTTCGGACATTGGTTTGTTTTCACCCGGCAACCGCCCCGCAAACCCACACACCCCACAGGGCGTTGCCCTGGGCTATTGGGTACGCCCTTTCAGGGCTCTCTCGATTTACCCTCTCACTCTCTCACCTCTCACCCTCTCACATCTCTCACCCTCTCACCCTCTATCATGCTTTACCCTTCCATAGCCTGCAACCTCGATACCGATATTCTGCTGGCGGCGCTTCCGTTGCTGGAATCGGAGCGGGTGCAGGCACTGGAATGGTCGTTTGATACCCTGTATCAGGTGCGGGATATTCCGGCGTGGTTCGACGAGTTGCTGCTCGAATACGGGCGCGCAGGGAGGTTGATCGGACATGGCGTGTTTTTTTCACTGTTTTCAGGCCGCTGGTCGCCCGAACAGGCCCAATGGCTGGAGCACCTGAAAAAGCAGTGCAGTGTTTTTCAGTTCGACCACATTACCGAACACTTCGGTTTTATGACGGGCGCCGATTTTCATTCCGGTGCGCCGATCAGTCTGCCATTCACCGCAAGTACGCTGGCTATCGGGCATGACCGGCTCCGGCGCATTCAGGAGGTGTGTGCCTGCCCGGTGGGGCTGGAAAATCTGGCTTTTGCCTATTCCCTGGAGGAGGTGAAACGGCATGGAGATTTTTTGAACCGACTGGTAGAACCTGTAAATGGCTTCATCATCCTGGATCTGCATAATTTATATTGTCAGGCTCACAATTTTGATATGCCAGCCGAGGAACTGCTGGATTTGTACCCACTTGAACGGGTGCGGGAAATACACATTTCCGGCGGGAGTTGGGAAAATTCACCCTTGCTGCCCGAACGCCCGGTGCGCCGCGACACCCATGACGACGCTGTGCCAGCAGAGGTGTTCCAATTGCTGAGAAATACCATTCCGCTGTGCCCCAACCTGAAATTTGTGGTACTCGAACAAATGGGCACCGCCCTGCACACCGAAGCCAATCGCAGGCAGTTCAGACAGGATTTTGATGCCATGCATACCATTTTGGAGGCATTCGATGCGCCTGCCCAATCTACTGGGAATACATTTGCGCCTTTTTCATTGCCTGCATTGGGTACTCCTTTGGAAGATGCCGATCTGTACCGGCAACAACGTCAGTTGTCGGAAATACTGGAAACAGCCGACTCCTATGAAGCAGCGCGGCAGATGCTGGAAAATTCCGACCTCGCCGGAACCGCCTGGGGAACAGAACACTGGGCGCCATATATGCTGGAAACGGCGATGCGCATCGCCCAAAAATGGCAAAAGGGCTTTCAGCAGCCTGCCTGAAGGCTGCGCAACAACATAATACCAAGGGAGAGCCGCACGTTTGACATTCATTTCACTTGTAGCACTCCCGAAGCCATGAAAAAGATTGTTGTTCTGATGCTGGGCGTTTTTCCTGCGTTCAGCCCCTGCCATGCGCAGGATGCCCCACCAGCCCCTTCGTCCTATCCACCCTGGTATAAACCGCCGGGCGAGCCATACCCAAAGGAATTAAAAGATATTAATGCGGATGGTCTGGTTGATACCATCCAAAGCGATCAATCATCCGGAAGTGGATTCAGCGGTACTTTTTTCAGTATTACAAATGGGAAAACAGGAGAACAGTACACGGTGGAGCCGGAATACTGTTTCTGCTCCTTGTACAGCCGCATTGATATTCCACCTGCACTGCTGAAACCTGAAAATGCAGGATTCAAAGCATACCTCGAACAGCATGTTTTTTCCAGCCCCCGACGACAAGATCCCGATGCATCGCTGCAATGGATTCTGGAAAGCAGGGCCTGGCAGAAGGAGATTTCCGACAATCTTTACTTTGACACACGTATACACCTCGGACTGAAATGGCACAACCTGCCCGTTGAAATTCCGTCTGATTATTACACGGAATATCAGGGCGAGGGTGATACAAAGGCCTGTTTTCTGGATTATGCCGGCAGAAACCACTACCTGAATTGGAAAGGTGATACATTACAGATACGCTATTCCGATGATTCCTTGCGTATCCTGTCGACGATGCACGGCATGCTGCTTCAAAAGAATAACCGCTATGCATGGATTTTTGTAACTGATCCGGAAGTGACAGGCGCTCCCGACAAACTCCGTTGGGCCTCCATTGGTCAGGTTAAAGTAGTGGGCTCCTGGCTATTGATGCGGCATCACAGGCCTGTATTTTCTGATGATAAATTTTTTATGGTCGACCTGCAAACAGGTAAATGTGCCGGATTCAAGATAGATTTACCGCTTGATATGGATGCTTTGATGAATGCCCCTGCGCCCGAAGTTTTGCAAAACCAGGTGTTTTTGCGTATTCTTCAGGCATTCAAAAATATCTAGCAAGACTTATTTACATGAAATCAATCCTGTTCAGCACCCTCCTTTGCAGCCTCTTCCTGATCGGTTCTGATGGCCCTAATTACGAACGCTGGGAAGAATACCTCGGCGGCCCCGATCGCAACCATTATTCAGCCCTTACACAGATCAATACCGGAAACGTCAACCGATTGCAGGTAGCCTGGACCTACGAGGCGCCGGACACGGGCCAGATGCAGATGAGCCCGATCATTGTCGATGGCGTCCTGTATGGCGTCACGGCAGGCGTTCAGGCTTTTGCCCTAGATGCGGCTACCGGAAAGGAAATATGGCGTTTTGGCGACCCGCTAAAAGCCTGGCACAGCACCAGCCGGGGCGTGTCATATTGGTCGGATGGCAAGGAAAAACGTATCCTTTTTACCGCAGGCCCCAATCTCTGGGCACTGAATGCCACAACCGGCAAGCCCATTGAATCATTCGGGAAAAGTGGCGCAGTCGATCTGCATGAAGGCCTGCCGCGTCGGGCCCAGGGTAAGTTCATTATTTCCAATACACCCGGCACCATTTTCGAAAACCTGATTGTCATGCCCGTTCGGGTGTCGGAAGGTAATGATGCGGCGCCGGGCGACATTCGCGCTTTCGATGTGGTAAGCGGCAAACTGGTGTGGACATTCCATACCATTCCTTACCCCAATGAACCGGGTATGGAAACCTGGGAAAACAAATTTGCTTTTCAAAACAATGGCATCGGCGGGGCCAACAACTGGGCCGGGATGGCCGTCGACCGGGAAGCAGGCATCCTGTTTGTACCGACAGGTTCGGCCGCGCCGGATTTTTATGGAAATAACCGCAAAGGCGACAACCTGTATGCCAACTGCCTGCTGGCACTCGACGCCCGCACGGGAAAACGCCTTTGGCACTACCAATTTACGCACCACGACATCTGGGATCGCGATTTGCCTGCCCCGCCCAATCTGTTGCAGGTAAAACGAAACGGCGCAGTGGTCGACGCTGTCGCACAAATCACCAAACAGGGTTTTGTATTCGTATTTGACCGGAAAACCGGCGCACCCTTGTTTGATATCAAGGAAATGCCCGTGCCGGCATCCAGTCTCGAAGAGGAGCAAGCCGCGCCGACGCAGCCTGTGCCCGTATTGCCCCGACCCTTCGCCCGGCAGTCGGCCGACCTGACAGAAAAAGACCTCAGCCCTTATGCGCCCAACAAGAAGGAATTGTTGAACCTGTTCAATACCCTCGACAAAAGGATGTATGCGCCGCCCAGCCTGGAAGGTGCATTGTTGCTTCCTGGCTACGACGGCGGTGCAGAATGGGGCGGCGCAGCAGCCGATCCTGCCGACGGTATTTTATATGTAAACTCCAATGAAATGGCCTGGATGCTGCAAATGCAGTCCGCAGGTGGTGAAAAAAGTGCAGGAAACCTCTCGCCTGGCGGAAAAATATACCAGGAGAATTGTGCGTCCTGCCACCAGCCCGACCGCAGCGGACTGGCCGCCAGCGGATTTCCTTCCCTGCTGAAAATACAGCAGCGCAGCCGCGATTTTACCACACAAATGATCGAACAGGGTAAAGGTATGATGCCGGGTTTCCCGCAGATTTCCGGTGAAGCGCGAAAAAACCTGCTGGACTTCCTGTACGGTACGGAAAAAACAGAGAAGCCCGCATTCGAAATTGTTACATTGACCAACCCCAACAATACGACTTTGTACCAACATACCGGCTACCACAAATTCCTGGACAGCAACGGATTGCCAGGTATTGCGCCGCCCTGGGGTACCCTGAGCGCCATCGACCTCAATACGGGCGAATACCGCTGGCGCATTACACTCGGTGATACGGAATCGCTGCGGGAAAAGGGCAACCCGCCAACCGGTTGTGAAAATTACGGTGGACCGGTTTCCACCGCAGGTGGGTTGCTGTTTATTGCGGCCACCAAGGATGGGAAATTTCGTGCTTTCGACAAAAAAACGGGGGCTTTGCTATGGGAAACCACCTTGCCTGCTGCCGGATTCGCTACGCCTGCTACTTATGAGGTGAAAGGCAAACAATACGTTGTAGTAGCCTGTGGCGGTGAAAAACTGGGCACGCCAAAAGGAAATAAAGTGGTGGCGTTTTCGCTGCAATAGATCATACCAGCAACTCCAGTTGCCGGAACACGGGGATTAATTCCCGGCCTTTTTCACTCAGCGCATATTCAATGTGAAGCGGCTTGAGGCGTACCACGTTTTTGTCGAGCAGTTGTGCCGTTTCCAGTTCTTTCAATGCCAGCGCTACCGATTGCTTGCTGGCGCCTTTCAATTGACGCAGCAGGCTGTTGAAACGCAGCGGGCCATCCTGCGCCAGGCGAAATATTTGCGGCTTCCATTTGCCGGACAACATTTTTAACAATCCCTCTGCGGGGCATTCTTCTTGCATGGTGGTCAACTTTTTTTGACTAATTGTGCAGCCAATCCGACGCCTTTACCTTTGCGTCAATAAAAAGCATAACCCGCAACATGCTGCGATTGTTCTCATTTTTCTTCACCGTGCTGCCGGCCATGCTTGGGGCCCAGTCGGCACAGCACACACCCGCCATTACCCGTACTATGAACAGCAACCCACTGATTTGCGACCCCGAGGAAGGCATGTGTATCATGCCGGGCCCGACGGCCACAGGCAGCGAACCTGCGCCTTCAACAGGAGTTAAAATCGTGTATTTCACCGACCCGATCTGCTCCTCCTGTTGGGGTATCGAGCCGCAACTCCGCAAACTCAAACTGGAATATGGCGACAACCTCGATATTGAATACCGCATGGGCGGGCTGCTGCCTTCCTGGGATGTGTACAACAGCGGCGGCATCAGCAAGCCTTCCGATGTAGCGCACCACTGGGATGAAGTGAGCCGATACTACGATATGCCGATCGACGGCGACGTATGGCTGGAAGACCCGTTGCCCTCCTCCTACCCGCCTTCCATCGCTTTCAAAGCGGCGCAGATGCAGGACTCCAAAAAAGCAGTTGTGTTTTTGCGCGAACTGCGCGAATTGCTGTTTTTGCAGAAAAAGAATGTCACGAAGTGGGAATACGTACAGCAGGCTGCCGAAGCGGCCGGACTGGATGCAAATCGCCTGCAAGCAGATATGGAAGGCCCTGCCAAAAAGTTGTTTGAAGATGACCTGGCGTTGGCCCGACAAATGGGCGTGCGCGGATTTCCAACGCTGTTTTTCAGCAATGAAGCAGGACAACAGGAAAAAGTGTACGGGGTAAAACCTTACGAGCAGTTTGAACGGGCGGTATTGCAAATATTCCCGACTGCCAGCAAAAAGGCCATCGATCCTTCGTGGCAAAGCCTGTTCGGACATTACCCGACCCTGACAGCCAAAGAATTTTCGGTGCTGTCGAATACGCCCAGGGTCGAAGCGGAACGGCTTTTGCTGGCACTGAGCCAATCAGGTCACTTGAGTGTGCTGGAAACCAAAAACGGGCGTATGTGGCAAAAGATTTGACAACTTTTTGAAAGTTGTCAAATCTAAAAAATGAGGTGTGGAAAGATTTGACAACTTCTTAAAAGTTGTCAAATCTGAAAAATGAGGTAAGGCAAAAGATTTGACAACTTTCAAAAAGTTGTCAAATCTAAAAAACGGGGTAAGGCAAAAGATTTGACAACTTTCAAAAAGTTGTCAAATCTAAAAGCCAGGCCTAATCGTAAGCGAAGAAACTATTCGCCACTTTCAGTGCCATTCTTTCCGAACGATCGTCGTACACAATCACCACGAGCAGGTTGGTGCTGCTTTCTGTGTCCATCAGGGCCATCAACAGCGCATTGACGCCGTCTTTTTTACCCAGAACATAGTATCCAACGAGGTCCTGCATTTCTGCTTCATCGGCATTGTCCACTACATCGTATTCCAGTTCCTTTGCCATTTCCACCACTGCTTCTGCGAGGTGTTCTTTTGTCAGATTTTCATCCTGAATAGGAATGATGCTCAGAAACAGGTTGTCGTTGGCGGCAGTATACTCTTCTGCGTTGTTGGTCTGTATTTTAAAGTCGGTAGGCACGGTAAATCCGATGCCGTGGGTGTCCCAGCGCATTTCCTGTTGGGAAAAAACACTTTGCTGAGCCAGAAACAGTAAGGAGAGTAACAGGGTTCGGTTAAGCATTCGGGTAGACATTGTTTGAATGGTTTTGTTATGAATGGGGTAAAGGTAGTGTTTTCAATGTTTGACCACCCGATTATGCCTGTAATTCTGTGTGTACGGCCTCCCAGCCAATGATAGCGGCCTTGCGCACAGGGCCCCAGTGGTAGCCGCCGAGCAATCCGCTCGACTGTATGACACGATGGCAGGGTATGAGAAATGCGACCGGATTATCGCCGATGGCTGTACCCACAGCCCGCGATGCGCCCGGGCGTGCTATTTGCCGGGCAATATCGCCATAGGTGGCCAGTTTGCCTTTGGGTATTTTCAGCAGTGTCTCCCACACTTTCAACTGAAAATCGGTGCCCTTCAGGTGCAGTTTGATCTCGTGGAGTTTGCTCCAGTCATGCGAGAAAATGTACAGTGCATTCTGTTGCATCCTATCAAGCATTTGCTGGTAGTGCGCATTCGGGAAATGCCGTTTCAGGTCGTTCAATGCTGCATTACCCTCTTCGGCAAATGCCATGTAACAAATGCCTTTGTGGGTAGAGGCCACCAGTATGTTGCCAAACGGGCTTTCGGCAAAACTGTAGCGAATATCGAGCCCTGCGCCGCCATTCTTGTATTCGCCGGGCGTCATGCCTTCTATGTTGACAAACAGGTCGTGGAGCCGGCTGGCGCCTGAAAATCCGGTTTCCATGGCCGTTTCGAAGAGGGTGGCCCCGTCTTGTTTCAGCATTTTTTTGGCATGCTGAATACTGATATACTGAAGAAATTTTTTGGGGCTGGTGCCTGCCCACTCCGTAAACATACGCTGGAAATGGTACGGACTGAGGTGTACCTGCGCAGCCACTTCCGAGAGTTCGGGTTGTTGCGTAAAATGTTGTTGCATGTACTCGATTGCCTCGGCAATCCGCTGAAAATCGATGTGCTCTTGTGCCTTCATTTTTTTCAATTTGATGGTACAAAAGTAGGGGGAGGTGGGGAGGGCGACGACCCGAAAGTTGCGGAGTTTTTTAGAGGTGAGAAGTGAGAGGTGAGAAGTGAGAGGTGAGAAGCGAGATTACGTATTTTTCAGAAACACCTTTGAAATGGCTTCGCTGACGGAGTGCACCTGAAGTTTTTCATAAATCCGCTTCACATAGGTGCGCACGGTTTCTATACTGATATTCAATTCAGCCGCCACCATTTTATAACTAAATCCGCGGGAGAGGGCTTTGACGACTTCCAGTTCGCGAGCGGTCAGTTTGTCGAGGTCGACATCGCGTTCGGCGGGTTTGCCCGGGAATAACTGAAGTACTTTGCGTGCTATGACAGGCGACATAGGCGCACCGCCTTCCGTTACTTCCTTTATGGCATCCAAAATGCGTGCAGGAGCCGTTTTTTTAAGTAAATATCCGCTGGCACCGGCACACACTGCCTCAAACACTCGATTATCGTCGTCAAAAACGGTCAGCATGAGCGCTTCCACCTGTGGATGCGCTTTTTTCAGTCGGGCTACCCCTTCAATTCCGCTCATACCAGGCATGTCTATGTCCATCAATACAACATCCGGACGAAGTGTGGCGGCTTGTTCAACAATTCCTAGACAGTTGTCAAAAGCGCCACTGAGTTCGAACCCTTCCGTGCCACCGATCAGTGCCGCCAGTGCGCCACGCATGTCAGTATTGTCTTCATAAATCAAGGTGCGGATGGGCATAGGTCATTAAATATATGATGGGGCAAAGATGCTTTGAATGAATAGATGAGTCAATCCCATAAAGATGTGACAAACTGTGGTGGTCAAAGCGGGATAATCAGCAAAAGTGAAAAACCGCCTTCGGGTTTTTGGGACGTACGGAATACCGCTCCGATCAAATGGGCCCGGGCAGCCATATTCTTTAGTCCGTTGCCACCGCTTGAATATGCGGCAGTACTTTCCTGCAACCCGATTCCATCGTCCAACAACTCGAATACCAGGTTTCCTTCTTCTTTTTCAAGGGAAATATAGGCATGTCCGGCCTTGCTATGGCGCGCACAATTGGTAACTGCTTCTTTAAAGATCAGGTAAAAGTTTTTTCTGATTTCCAGCGGCAGGCTCATTTTCTCCACGCCTTCGCCGATGGTAAAATGTGGCATAATACCGGCGCCTTCCAGTATTTCGGAGGCAAAACCCGCCATTCGGCCGATGACTTGATCCATGGCGTCGTTCTGCGGATTAACGGCCCAAACAATGTCGCTCATGCTATCGAGTGCCGCCCGGGCCTTGTCGCCAATATTGTCCAACGCTCTGCTGTTGCCGGGCATGCTTGTCTGCGACAGGATGCTGATTGCGCTCAGGGTGCTGCCCACTTCGTCGTGCAGGTCGCGGGCAATGCGGTGGCGCAGTTCTGTTTGCCGGATGCGTTGTATCTCGCGGTAACGGAAAATGGCGTAAAAAATGCCACCTATGGCTGTCACACACAGCAGGTAGAACCACCAGGTACGATAGTAAGGCGGTCTCACCCGAAGCAGCACTACGGCGGGATCTTCACACAAAAAGCCGTCGGCATTAATGGCCCAAACCCGGAATGTATAATGCCCGCCATCCAGGTTGGTGTATACCGCCGAGCGACTAGTACCGGCGTTGCGTGGGGCAGCGTCAAAACCTTCCAACTGGTATCGGAAAGTGATTTTTTCCGACTGGTAAAAATCGGGACA
Source organism: Bacteroidota bacterium (assembly GCA_020160935.1). Lineage (GTDB taxonomy): Bacteria > Bacteroidota > Bacteroidia > Chitinophagales > Saprospiraceae > M3007. The sequence continues at coordinate 117,324 of JAIUPL010000002.1, forward strand.
GGTAAACTCAAAACGCAGGATATTCTGCGCATGCCTAACCGTAATGGAAGGTTCAGTGTTGGCAAACAAGTCGACAGGTACCCGTTCATCCAGCGCAAAAACATCCGTAATATAAGGCTTTACATTGGTTTTTACCAGATTGCTACCCGGATTCCAGGTAGAATAAGCATAACTAAACCCGGCGTGAAGCACGTCTCCATCGCGGGTGAGGATACCGGGCACAAAACTTTCCGCCAGCCCGTCTTCTTCCGCATATCTTTTGAATCGACCGTATTGCGGGTAAAAAGCAAAAATACCATTGTCGGAATTCATCCACAATTGTCCTTCAGGTCCAGGCAACATGGAACGAATACGCATATTGGAAAGCCCCTCGGCGGCTCCGAAATGGCGAATACGACTGCTGGTTTTGAGATATTCAGTAAGGCCGGAGGAATGTATCACCCAAAATGAGGTGTCTGTTTCCACCACATCGACAGGATGAATCGTTTTTAGAACCAGTTCAGGCCGTGGGAAGCACCTGCACGCTGTATCATAATCGTTGTGACGTACGCGCAAAATGACCGAGTCTGAACAGAACAGCGCAGCATTATCACGGCCACTTGTCAGTTTAAAAACGGGTTTATCGGCATCTTTTTCATTTTTGGGGAAGCGGATGGGGGTATATGTTTTTGACACCGTGTTGAACAATCCGGCTCCGGAATAGTGGCGAAGCCATATGCCATTGTATCCATCCGATATTAATTCCACAATACCGTTAGTACCCAATTCATAGGTTTCAGTGTTGAAGTTTTGATCGATACGCACTATTCCTGTATTGGTAGCCACCCATAAATTCCCTGTTTCATCATATTGGATATAATTGACCTTACCCCAGTTATGCCCTCCATTTGCTCTTGTATCGTTTGGTAGAAAGGATTTTACTACGCTTTGTGAGGCTTTATCAAACAGCAGCAACATATCTGCGGTGGCTATCCATTCCTGCTCCGGATGCTGGAATCGAGTAAGCACTTTCCGCACCCTGCTTACCTGTTCTTTTTTCAGCCAGGGAATATGTTGAGTTTGAAAAGACAACTGACGACCGTCTAATTTGGCTATGCCTTTTTGGCCGGCTAACCAAAGGGTTTGGTTTTTTGTTGTAAACAGAAAGTTGATCCAATTTTGCAGTATACCATTTTTTCCATGCGAATCGGAATTAAATTGTGCTACGAACTGTCCCGTATGAATCTGTAGCAATAAAATACCGCTGCTACAGGTGCCTATCCAAAGGATACTATCGCCTGTAATACCGGGAACAAACTGAATACTACCGGCGCAAGCCGGTTTCAGGTCGCCGAAGTATTCATCCGCATTGGTTTTTACCCATCCTGTTGCTTTATTTCTAACATCAATATAATAAAATGTATCGATGGAAGAGGCTGCCCATATTTTTCCATCATACTGATAACGCAGTTCATAAAACTGGATAGATTCGAAAAAACGTTTCTTGTCTCCAGAATCTGGATCAAAAAAAGTGATTCCTTGTTCCCCAGAACACCACAGATTACCATCAGGATCCAGTTGCATATAGCCGGTCCTCGTGTCAGAAAGCGTCAACACCTGTTTTTTTGCACCAGTACTCATTTCGTATCTAAAAACACCTTCACGTTCCTTTACCCACAGACAATGCCTTGCCGGATCAACGACAAAATTGATCAATCGATCCGTCGTTTTTTTACCCCATTTTGCAACCTGTGGTGTAAAAATCCCTGTGAAAGCAAAGGTGTCAGATACTCGATCCAGGCGATAAAAGTAACCGATTTGATTCAAGCACCATACTTCATCCCGAACACAATATACTTGTTCAATTTGGTTAGTCGCCGATAGAAGTGTGCTGTCTATTACCGACATTCGGTAATTCCTGAAATATTGTCCGTCAAACCTCGATAACCCATCGCGAGTGGCCATCCAGAGGAACCCATGTACGTCCTCTGCCATAGTAATTACCTCAGAAGCAGGTAAACCCTGGGCAGTGGTATACGGCGTAAAATTAAAAGCCGGAATGTTTTGTGCGCATTGACAAGTGGCATGTAATACGAACCACACCTGAAAAGAGGAGCGCAGAAACTGACGAAAAAAAGAGCGGGCATTCATGTTTTGGGGAAGCAATATGTGTAACAATCTTCATGCAAGATAATGCATATGAAGAAAAGATACTGCATCCTTGATGAAATAATCGAATATTGACCAGGATGCCTCCGTGTTTACGGCACTTTCACCATACAGACGGGCGAAAAAGCCGACTCTTTACCGTCTTCATATATCACTTTAAACGTGTACTCATACTGACGACCAGTTCTCACATCGGTATCGACAAATTCCGATGCATGCCCGGCCTGAAATGCGGAGCAGGTCACAAATTGCCCGCCTTCCACTGCCTTGTATAGCACCAGCCGGTAGTTGCCGGTGTAGGGGTAGCGCCAGCGGATGAGTACTTTTTTCTGATCGTCTAACTGCGCTGTGAGGTTTTGCACAGCCGGTTTTAGCCTGAAATCAGGTATTTTGAGTGACAAAAGCCCCGACGGGCGCGACAATAAGCGAGCGTCGTCTTCGGCCAGTACCTGATATTCGTAGGTGCTGCCCGGCGTAGCGGAAGTGTCGGTGTAAGTGATAAACGGGTCTTTGGAAGTGCTCTTGAAAATCATTTTCCAGTCGCCCTTACCCGATTCCCGGCGCAGCAGCCGGTGCGCCACCACATCTTCGCTGCTGCTGGCGGCCCAACTGATGCGCACCCGACCCCGGTCGATCTGGTAATCGGAAAACAGCGGCGGCGAAGGAGGAATGGTATCGGGCTTGCTGAGTTCGAGCAAGGAGGAGAAAGCAGAGTGATTGCCTCGCATATCCACAGATACTACCCGGTAGTAAATTTTTTCTGTCAGGGTGTTCAACGGAATGGTATCCAGAAACACCGTATCGAGCAGTGTTTCGGGCGTAATGCACACCAGTTCGTGATCGGCGGCATTGGAATAATGCACTGTGTAACCTTTCAAATCGCGCTCCGCCCCGAGGTTCCAACGCAGCCGTACGACGCCGTTCGTATCGATGCTTCCGGCCAGGCCCGTCGGTGGCATCGGCGGCAAGGTATCGGTTACGTGCCCATATGAATACAGCGACACACTGCCATTGCCCGCCGTGTCGACGGCTATCACCATGTAAAAATTGCTGCCATCTTCATCGGCTTTTTCGTCCGTAAAACGGCGGGTGTTTTTTGGCAAAACGGTTTTGGTCAGCGGCTGGTAACGGCTGTCGACCTCCGAACTGCGCACCACATGAAAACCGGCAAAATCGGGCTCCAGGCTGCTTTTCTCCCAGGTAATATTCATTTTCCCTTGTCCCAGGTACTCCGCCCGCACGTTTTCGGGCGGTGCGGGCGGAGTACGATCGCGGCCCATAGCCCGCACGGGCAAGGAAGGTACGCTTTGCATCCCAAAAGCATCAATGCCAATGAGGCGATACCAGGCAGGCACGTAATTGCGCCCGGTGGAATCCTTATAGGCAAACTCCTTGCTACCAAACGAACTATAACTGTCTGAAACAGGCAGGGTGTAAGGGGTCTGGTTGAGCCGACGATATGTTTTGCCTTCGTCGTCGGAGCGCTCCACAAAATAGGCTGTGAAATGCTGCTGGTGCCATTCACGCTCCCAGAAAAGGGTTACGCTGCCTTCGTTTTCGCCCGGCGCCATCAGCCGGGGCGGCAGCACCACGGCTGCAAAATCTGTTTTTACAAAAAAGTAATCCTGATCGGGCAGTCCCGGCATGGTATCGGGTGTGGCAAAACGAATGCGGTAGGCATACACCTGGTCTTTTTCGATGCCGGTATCCTCAAACGACAGTCCGAGCGACTGTGCCGCCGGTTGCGATAAATCGGCCGACAGCAAGGCGAAGCCCCAGCGCGATTTCAGGTCGGCAATCTGGTCGGTAAGGTTGGTGGCAGACACTGCACTTTTCCCGAAAACAGTTTGGGCGGCTACGGCCACATACGGGTTTTTCCCGTCGGCATATGCTTTTTTGAAATCTTCCTGTGTGCCCAACCGAATGGGCTGCGCCGTGAGCGGCAGGTAGGATGCCGGGTCCACGTAGCCTTTTCGCACCGAAGCGCGCTCCAGCCAGTAGCCGTACCGGTTGCCATGCAGCCAGTGTTCGGGTGAGGCGGGCGCCCACCGCAACAACACCGAATGGCCTGTATAACGGGCCAGCAGGCGCAGCCCGTCGCGGGGCTGCGCCAGGCTATCAGGTGCTGTCGGCGCCTGTGCGTGAGCCTGTATGAAGAAAAAAGCGAACAGTATTATGCACCAATAAAAGCGAACGATTTTCATATGGCAATTTGATTTACGGGATGTTGAAGAAGAAGGAAGAGAACTGAAAGTAGTTCACAACCGGCTGATAAATAATCGGACTCGCTGGTGGGTCGTTTACCGGGAAGGTGCCGTTGCTGCCCTGTGTAGGCGCGGGTGTCGGGAACGTGCCATTGCTGCCGCCTGTCTGGAATGTCAGGCTGCCGATGTTAAAAGTTAAGCCAACAAGCGGCGACAATGCAACGAAATGAAATTCACGTTCCGTACGGGCTGTATTCGCCGGAACACTGATACCGTTTTGCAGTCCCGGTGTAGGAATGTTAAAATCAAACCTTACGCCGTACGTACCGTTGCCGACCGGAATGCGCTGGAAAAGCGGTGGCATGATCGAGCGCAGCAGTTCCCGATTGGCATGGTCGCTGTTGCGCAGGCTGTTGAACTGGGCCTCGTTGAGACGATGCCGCTCTTGTACGGCGCCTGTAATAAGGCCTTGTGAATCCCACCCGTCAAAACCTGCCGGTGTTTTGCAATTGAACAATCCCGACCAGTAGTCAGCACTATGGCTTTCGAGTGTGCGGCTGCCATCCTGAATAAAGTAGTTGATGGCGTTGCAGGCGTTCATATCGCCTTTCAGCGAGCCGTAATGGTGCTGTTCCATCCAGTTGTAAATGTCGGTAGCGGAGCCAGCAAGCATGTAACCCGACGGACCGTTGACCAGTTTCGAATCCAGCATTTGCTGATACGTTTCCATCAATCTGCTGCGGTGTTCGTTGACGATCTTGTGCGTTTCATATTTCAGGTTGTACACCAGCGCAGTGTTGCTCATGGGTAGGTCCGCCGCACCCGACGCTTGAATCGGGCGCGGATGCAGGGTTTCTTCGTTTACCTGCGCTGTTATTTCATCTACATCCAGCGGGGGCTCTCCGATCGGCAAGCCAAGCGCCAGGAATAGGAAAGACGTGTTGTGTTTGAAGGCGACCTTGGGGCTGGGTTCCTGCACGCTGTACAGCATCGAGCCGGGGTATTGACTTACCCAGCCGCTACCCGGCACAAAATTGTAATAGGAGAAAATACCCGAGGGATAAAATCGCGTCATCAGTGGCGTGTACAATTTGTCGCGCACTTCCTGCTTCTGGGCAAAGCGCTCAAACGGCGCTGTCAAGTCCAGCAAGGGATCTACTACACGCGTGACGTCGTGATAGTATCCTTCCAGATCATATTGTTCCCAGCCTTCGCCGGTCATGGCCATTTCCACTTCCAGCCAGGAGGCATCTCCGCTGCTGGCAAGTTGCGGATTTTGCAATTGTACAGTGCTATATTTCTCCTGCATGCTGCGGTATTGGCTGGTGCGGAAGTAGAAACTGTACAGCAGTTTCTCTCCTTCATTCAGTACCTGGTCGGGCAGTGTGCGGGTGGTAACAGTGCTGCTGCTCTGGTACTCGCCTGAACTGTACGTGTTGTTTTGCTGAATAAATTTTGCTTTGACACTGCCCAACCCCGGCATTTGGTTATTCCGGGCTTTGCTCTTGCGAATTAGTTGCACAGCGTACACCCGTTGCGTTTCCAGTGGCGGCATGGCAAATACGATGCTGTTCGGGCTGTTCGGGCTGTTCGGTACATGCGCCAATTCTGCCGGCAACCTGCCCCCTACGGGTGTTCCATCCAGGGTTTTTATCCTGAAATAGTAGTCGTACAAGGATGTTTGGTTCAGCACAGACTGCCATTTGTCCAATTTGATAAAACTGTATAGGCCGTTGTCCTGCGTCATAAAGAAACGCTGGTTTTTCAAAGGCCAGGAAAACAGCACATTCTGGTCGGGAATATTGGTAGCGGTTGCGCCTGTGCGGAAGCACGATTTGGCGCGTTCCACCACCTCCGAGTTGCCGCTTCGTACTTGCTGCCACCCGCCGTTGTCGCATTGTTTGTCGGCGCCGATTTCCACAACGAACCTGAATTCTGAATACCCGGCCAGTTCGCTCGCAGGTACGAGGGTGTACACGGTGCGGTCGCTGTTCCAGTTGCTGCTCTGAATCGGCACCTGTGCTCCATTGGCATCTTCCAGGAAACAGTGCAGCAGTTTGGGCGACACCTGGCAGTTATGGCCGTCGTTGTCGATAAATGACTGGCTTGTCTGCATATTCACATTAAACGACACGGAAGGATTTACAAAAGTGCTCACATTCGATTGCGTCTGGCGACACTCATTGCGCGTTGGACTGGTGCCTCCAATAAAAGTGACACCGCCCAGATCGGCTGCTTCAGGGTGACACTTTTCACCCAGTTCCATTTTAAAATTGCACTGGCCTTTTATCATGCCGCCCAGCACTTCATAGCCCAACCCGACGCGACCCACGAAGTACTCAGGGTTAGGCAGTTCGGCTTTCATTGCCACAGCGGCATACAGCCGTAGGATCGGGATGCGACAGCGGCTGCACAGCCAGTCGATGTCGACGCCGACGCCCATTTCGCCGTCCAGCCCCACGTATGCCTGCCCTTTGGCGCGCCAGCTATCGAGGCCGTTGCCGCCATTGGCGCACAGCAGGCCGGGCTCCCGTACCAGCATCATATCGACTCCTGCCCATGCTTTCAGGGAGGCATAAAATATGGCAAAATTCAGGCTGGTTTCCAGCGACAGGTGTGCACCAAAAGCCACCCCGCTGCCGTCGGGACTGCGTCTGTCCGGTATCTGGCGCCCGTCGCCACTCAATGCCTGGCTGCCCAGTTTGGCGCGGCTTTCGGCATTGGCGCCTGTCAGCATAATTTCAACGGCTTCGGGCAGTGGTGGAAGTTCGGTAGGAATAGGGGTGCCGACCATGAAGTAGGTGCTGATTTCTACCCAAAGGCCGGGAATTTCTGCAATCATACCTGCCCTTCCCATCGGAATATTCAACTGTTCGTCTTTCCCATTCGGGTTGAGGTGGCCCAGGTAAAAATGCCACATCGTTTTGTCGGCATAAAAAGTGGCTGTTACAAGTTCATTTTGAGGCCCGACGCCGTGAATAACAGGGTTGCTGCGCGGGTAGGCGAGTTTCACCTTCAGCCAGCCTGTAAATCGGAATTCGTTGTTGCCGATATTACTGAGCCGGAATTCGCAACTGGCCGTTATGGGCGCTGTATCCGCCGGATCGGGGTCGTTCTGGTCTTCCGGCAGGAAATAGGCCTCGCCGCCTACAGAAATGTAGGTCAACGAGCCATGATGCGTATCAATCTCGGCTTCCACTTTCACGGTGAGGCCGTACACGCCGCCCGATGGCGGGCCGAAGAGCGCGCGCAAACCGAAGCCCAGCGTACCCCATTTCGGCGAGAACTGAATCCTGTTCGCCGAGCCGTGCTGCGCAGAGGAGTCGGTAGCGGTCAGGCGACGCAATTCATCGGGGCTGGCAAACTGACCCTCCGAGAGTTTTTCCATATTATACCACACGCCGCCACCGATACCCATGATGGCTACGCCCGGGAAAATGGTAATGCCGCTCGACAGGCGCACCATCGCATCTATGGAGAAATAAGGGTAATATTGATTGGAAGTATTGTAATCCGGGCATGTCGTGCAGTTTTTCACCGTACCGAATTCCACAAACAGGTTGAAAGCGCCGAGGCTGGGCAGTGCCACGTTGGCCGAACCGCGTACGACGTCTTTTTTGCCGCCGGAGGGCATGTTTTCTGAATAAAATTCGATTTCTCCGGCCAGCCGTATGCCACCGCCTACGTCGCCGGAAATGCCGATTTTGCTGACTTCTACGCCGCCCCATTCGAGCGACAATTGATCGATGTGATCGAGGCTGAAATTGCGCACGATGGCATAAAATGCGATGGTGGTTTTTGCGCTCAGTTGCTGGGATGAGCCTGAGGTGAGCGTCAGTTCAAGATTTACTATCCTGAGCCCCAGTTTCATGTTGCCGTCTTCACCTGTCTGAAATACAGGTTCAATGGTTCCTACTTTCACCGGGAAACCGGCCGTGTTGTGCTGAGGGCAGGCAGCAGCAAAATATGAGTTGGTATCAAAGTAAAACCCTCCACGCTGGCTGGAAACGCCAAACCGAAGGTGTTCATAACGAACACCTGCGAAGTCCATACCTGGAATAGAGCCTCCACCCGTCATGTCTCCGACGAGGCTAATATGTCCGAATAAACAAGCCTCCAATCGCACATCATTGCTGTTGATCACAAATTCAATGGCCGAGTTGGCATCCAGGGTGGCTTCGGCAATATCCCACATGTCGATATGCATGATTTGATTAGCCGGCACATTGGTTCGGAACTGATAGGAAGCCGTTGTTTGATTGCCCACTTGCACAGTGAGTAGCATGGAATAATCGAGGAGTTCGCCCGCCCGGAAAATCGGCAGCCCGATTTTTCCGCGCATCGAACCCCGGATGGAGGTGTTTTGTACGATGCCCAGCCCCAATTCCGAAATGCTGAAACGCCAACCCTGTATGCGCCCGCCCGACTGCGGCCCGTCGTCGATGTCGAGTATGTTGCGGGCATAAATGGAAGCAGAAATACCCGAAGGATCGATCAGCATGGTATCAATCTGGAAACCGATGCGCTGCGCCTGCCCGTCCTTGAACTCCGGGCGCATGCGCACGGCAATAGTGGCGGCATAAAAACCCGTCCAGGTATTCAGCAGGCGAGGGTCGGTCGCCGCAGGCCCGCTTGCACTTTCAATGCCCAGTCGGCTCAGTTCGTAGCCTTGCGGAAAGCCCATGTGGGCGGGGTTTCTTTTATCCGACATATCGATCCAGGCATTCTGCAATTCAAAACCCCAGCCTTCAAGGCCCACGATCTGGAACGGGTGGTTGAAGGTCACATTCGCAATAAAATCATAACTGCCTGCATCGCGGGTGAGGCGCGCCGAAAACGAGCCTTCCACTTCTCCGGCAATGAGGGCGGCATTGGCAGGATTTTCGGGCACAAGGGCCGTGCGTGGGAAAATGGTTTTGCCAGCCAGCAATGCTTCCTTGAAACCGGCGCAGTCGAATTCCACAAAACTGTATTGATTCGAGTTGGCGGGCGGGGCAGTGTTGGTGCCTGGAAACACAAGGCGGTAGTTCTCCGGTCGGTTGTCGCCGACAATCAAATCCTCTGCCAGGTACAGCCGGAATACCGACTGAAAACCGCCGGGGTGTATGCAAATGCGGTCGGCCTTAAAAATGAGCGGATGCCCGGCAAATTCGCCCGGCAGGTCGTAGCCGAATTTGATGCTCAATTCCGCTCCGGTGAGCCCGAATTGCAGGTCGTCAATTACCGCTACTACTTTGGCGCCATCGATGGCCTGATCCCAACCGATGGGCAGTTTTTGTACGATAAAATCGTTGGCGAGGCCGACTTCGCTGGCCAGCGGCAGGTCGCCGTTGAGGGCATAATTGAGCCAGCCACCGGCGGTTCGTGCCAGGTTTTCAACGGGGTTGCCTTCCATTTCTTTCGCTACAGAAAACTCGCCTTCATACGCCCGGTGTTCGGCATTGACGCGCATGGCGATAAAACTGACCTTGATTTTCAGGTTGTTCAAAAACGGAATGGCAATATCGCCCCAGCCGTGGTAGCCGTTTTGCGGGTTGCCGCCTTCGATGTGGCGGATGGTCATGGTAAATTTGCCTACCACTACTTCGTTTTCCACTTCCTGGGCTACCGAATTGCGATCGGTAGGCGCCTGCACCGTGCAATCGGCCAGGCAGCCTGTTTGAGCCGGTGTGTTGGCGCCGGGCTGGTTCTGTGCCGTGCTGTTGCAGTCGGCCGTAGCACCCACGCAGAATTTCCGTACTTCCGAGGTTTGGTAAAAGGTGCTGTTCTGGTTGGCAGGGTCTTGCAGCCAGCCTACGCGCCACCAGTAGGTGCCTTCGCTGAAGGTCAGGGGCGTAGCGCCCGAACTGGCGTTTTTGTAAATCAGCGCCTGTTTGGCCTGCGCTTCGGAGGCATTGTCGATTTGAAATGCTTCTAGTGTCAGGGCTTCCGAACGGGTGGCGTTGGTTACGATCTGGGTAAATTCCTCGTCGCGGGCGATTTGCAGCACCCAGCGTTCGTCGACCGGGCCGTAGTGAAAGGTCCGCGTGGTGGCGCTGCCGCCGCTGCCTGTGCGCCGCACAATGTCGGGGATGGTGGGGAAGAGTTTTTCGGGCGCATCGCCTGTTTTCCAGTTGAAAGTGATGTTTTCATTTACCTGAAAACGGGCATTGTCGGCAGGTGTTTGCAGCACAGACGCGGGCATACCATACTGGAAGTCTTCGGAAAAGGCCTGTCCGTTCAACACTTCGCCATTCCGGCGGGTGACGGCGCCGTTCATATTCCAACTATAGGTATTTCCGTGCTGAAGTACCCGCGGCGTGGCGCTTTCGCCCTGCGGCGCGGCGTACACGGGCAGGTAGCAGGCGCGTTCGCGGGCTACATCGGCTGGGTAGTTCTGAAGTCCCTGGCCGACTACTGGGCTGGTAGCGCCCCAGTTGTTGTCGCCCGTGTACTCGTGCGGATTGGGTGTGCCTCCATTGAATTCGGTGCTGTAGTCGAATGTGTGATAATCATCGCTATACGGCGACATGTGTACGATCACCGGAAACTGTTTGAAGGGAATAATGCCTCCGTTCGGATAATCCGCCTGAAACCCGAAGGCATCTCCGCCTCCGGCATCGCCCGTTACTTCCAGCAGACAAGGGTCGCTGAATCCATTGTTTTGAAATGCCAGCGTACCGGACACAGCCTGTACCCTAAACACATATCTCAGGCCGGGCACCAAAGCCGGTTCGGCGCCAGCCATCACATCCAGCAGATAAATATTGCTACCGTCGTCGATGTCCACAATCTGGGCAGGCAGAGCGCTATTGTTGATGATTTGAAGCGGATCTGCCTGCGCGGGCGTACCATCGGGCACTGTGTAAAAATACAGTCGATACTGCACATCGCTGCCGCCTGGCAAGCCAGATACCACCCAGGCGATGGGCAGGTTCGGGTCGGTGTCGGTGTTGACGGTAATCGGGCAAGGGGCAGGTTGGGTTATCTGGGGCTGGAGGTAATAAGTGACGGGAAAAGTGCTGCAACTGGCTCCTTCGCCGGAAGATAACTGCTGGTCTTGCGGAATATTCGGCGTGTCAAAATTGTGCGCCGTCAGGCAAAAACTGTAGGTACCTTCCGGCAGCACCTGGTCGCTGCTATTAGCAGGGTTGAAGCCTACCACATCAAAATCGGAGAGGCGCAAGCCGCTTTGCAGTGCTTCCACATCAGCCCCCGTCAGCAAAAGGCTGGGTTGGCCTTGCGGGAGCACTATGGCTTCGGCGGGCCGTACTCCCGGCCTGCTGCTCAATCTGTTCCCATTCGTAGTGTTTTCCAGCACTAAGCCCAGATAAATGCGGTATTCCCTTGAATCCTGCACATCATTGCGAAAAATGGAAACCACCACCTGATTTTGAAACGCTTCGTAATCACTGAAACGCAGCGGATACGGCGGCGTCATGGTCGTAACCACAGAAAGCGGGTAATTCTGCGCCAGCGCTACCCGGGTTATTCCGGCGCACAAGAGCAGACAGAGGATGAAGCGGAGCAGGAAATGCATTTTCATGATCGTTGGTTTTTGCCTGATGGAAGTTGCGGAATAGGGCCCGGGGCGGCAGAATTGGTATCTTTTGCCCTGAAAATGGAGCCCAGACTGTAATTGTAGGTAAGGTTGGCGTTGAAGGCCGTTACGCGACCACCTTGGAGCCGGGGCGAATTAGTCAGGTTGAGCGACAGGGCCAGGGTATGCGTTTTCTGCACTTTGATATGGCCGCGTGTGCGCACATACCAACCCAGGCCGCCGCCGCTGCCGCCGGGAAGTTGTGTTTGCGTAATGCCCGTGTTACCACTCAGCGAATAGCGGTCTTTCAGCCAGCGTTTGGTGCCATTTACACCTGCCGTCCAGCGCACAATTTTTCCTTGAATTGTTTCGACAAATCCGCCGCTGGCTGTGCTGCCTATCTGCCAGCCCGCCGCCCTGTTGTCGAAGCGCCAGTTGAAAGCGGGCGTGAGTGACAGGTTGTTTCTGGCTGTGCCGGTTTCGGTGTTGTTTTCACCATACAGGTTGCCGGAAATATTAAGTCCGTACAAATGGGAGCGCTCCTTGGTGCCGGTTCTGTAGGAGAGATTAGCTCCAGCAGTTTGGGTAGCCTGCCTGAAATTCAGCAGGGAATCGAGTTGATCTACCGGGTATCCGGGGTTGCGTTGGAGGTTGTTCTGGAAATTGTAGTAGTTCAGATTGGCGTTGAACTGCCCATTGGGGCGGGCGTTGATATTGAAACCGAGGTTTCGATTCACCGACTGGCGTTGTAAGTTGCCCAAAGTGTTGTTGCGTTGCAGACCCGCCGTTACTTGCACTTGCGCCTTGCCTTTCCACAAAGTAGCGCTGGGGGTGAACAAAATGCGCTCCACATCGGCGCTGAAATTGTACACCCCCAGCGTGGCATAATCCTGCTGGATGAGGGTGTAGGAAACACGCGCCTGAAATACCCGCAATCGGAGTGCCAGCCCGACATCGCCCGCAAAACGCACTTGCGTGCTCACATTGGGATGAAAATACCGCACCAGCGAGGCCGGGTAATCGCTGCCGATACGAATGGTGTCGGCAAATCGATTGCGGGTAAGCGCACTCGCGCCCGCATCCAGGTCGAAGGTGACAATTTTGAAAAAAGTAAAATTGGCCTTGGCCCCTGCGGCTACATTGTCTTGCGGCTGCCCTGCCCGGCGACCCTCCACCGACGCCACGGAGAGCGTATCGTCGGAGGCCCGGAAAAACACAAAATCCCAGTAGTTGCGGAAGGTACCCACGCCCAGTTTGAAAGCATAGCCACGCCGGTCGAAAGACGGAATAGCAGCCTGCCGATCCAGCGTATCCAGCACGCTGACATCCACCGGGCGCATAAACTGCCCGTACACTGCGCCAAGGCGGAGTTTGCCGGTCGTTTCGAAGCCACCGCCCAGGAACTGCCATCCACCGAGGGTATACTTGGAAAAATTGACATTCCGATGTCCGCCATGCAGGGTCAGCCATTTCCAGCGTGGCGAAGCGCCGAAACGGTTGAACGGCTGCCGGAAAGAGCGATCCTGTTCCGAAAACACAAAGGAAAACGGAATGGTAATGCCCCACAGCGATACCGTAGGCGACCCCGCTACCGTCCAGGTAAATGGCCGGTTGGCAGCGCCGGGCAGGCTGCTGTTGAACGTAGCCGCATTGAGGGAGATGCCGCCCGACAGGTCGAAGGGGCGTTTGCCCTTGAAACTGCCAATGTCCTGTGCGGGCAGCGCACAACAAAGGCTGCCGAGCAGGAGGCAGAGGCAGAGGCGTTTAAAAGATAACATAAGGTATGCAGGGTTGAGGGTAAGATTTGACAACTTTACAAAAGTTGTCAAATCTCACACAAGGCATCTACGACTTACTGACGGCCTTTCAATTCGGCTACCAGTTGTTTCAATTGCGTCATTTGCTGCTGCAAATCCGACAGGTCTTTTTTCACCTGTACAAGTTCGACCTGCTGCTGTTCGATAACCTGTTGTTGTTCCTGAATGGCTTTGATGGCAATAAGCCCTAGTTTGTCATAAGCGACACCGAGGTAAGATTGTCCGTCAGTTCTGCTTTTACCTTCACTGACCAGTTCGGGAAAACGCTCCTGTAATTCCTGGGCGAGTACGCCGAACGAGAGCGCCGCATTGTCTTTTTCCTGTTTATATCGATAAGTGTACATGGGAAGGCTGTTCACCCGGCCCAGCACGCTCGTTTCGAAGCGCTTAATATCTTTTTTCAGACGGCGATCGGAGAGGTTGACATATTGTCCGTTGGGTTGAATAGCGGCAATTGCTGCTGCGTCATTGAAGTAAAATTCCAGTCGGCTGTTGAATACAGCCATTTCTACATCAAAATTGCCTGCCTCGTTTTCAATTTTTAACCCTGAATCTCCTATACCACCGTAACTCGACTGCTTGATATGTACGGTACGCTCCGGTAGATATGTGTTAAATCCCACACCGGCACCGGTAATAAGCGAACGTGCACCATTAAAAACGCCGCCTGTTCCTGTGCTAGAAACTCCCTCTACACCAATTGATCCACCCGTGCCCTGTACTCCTACGCCATCCTGCCCGGCAGCAATGGCAATACCTTGTACGCCGTAAGCAGTCTCTGGAAATTCGCCCAAAACATTTCCAATATTTTCTCCAATAATTGCGGAGTGTTTGTTGATAGAACTTTGAAAGGAATTCAACACATACATGCCCGACTGGTCGGCGGTATTGGCGATCCGAAAACCAATGCCTTCCGGGCCCACCGTGGAGCAGGTACCACTGTAAGGCAAGGTAAGGCTGCCCCCGCCGCTGCCTTGCAAGTCGGTACCGGCGGCCCAGGCAGAGCCGTTCCATTTGAGTACCTGCCCGACGGTAGTAGCACCCAAAGTGGCGAGTTTGTCAGATGTGACAGCATTGTTGGCAAGTTGGGTGGTTCCCACGCGCGAGGCTTTGATGGTTAGGTTGCTGAATACCCCGGTGATGTCGCCATCAGCCACGGTGGTCGTCGTGAGGTCATTAGCCGCGTTGGTATCGCCTGTATTAGTAATCACATTGCCTGCGATGCTGATACCTGCACCCGCCGTATAAGCAGGCGTGGAAGGCAAGGTGACGCTGCCACCGCCGGGAGAAAGGGAAAGTTGGCTGCCGCTGAGCGTCAGGGTCTGAATTTCATTGGTGGCCGATGCGTCGTCGTCCTGCGGTAGGAGCACGGTATTTCCACCGGAAATGCTCAACTGATTGCCGGACAGCGACAGGTTCTGGATTTCATTGGTAGCAGAATTGTCTGTGGCCGAAATCACGTCGCTGTTGATTTGAATGCCTGCGCCAGCGGTGTATGAAGCGCCGTTGTCATTGGCGGGCGCCCAGGTGCTGCCGTTCCATTTGAGTGTCTGGCCGGTAGAGGCGCCGTTTTGGCCGATGGTAACGGGGCTGCCAGCCGAGCCGTTTCCTACGAGGGGCGCAGCGGTGGTGGTAGAGCCCGAGCCGCTGGTGGTGTTGTCGTCTTGCGGCGTCCATTGTGCGCCGTTCCATTTCAGGGTTTGGCCGGTGGTGACGCCGGTGGTTACCACATCGTTGAGGTCGTTGAGCGATTGTGGTACGATACCCGGCGCCAGATCGGCGAGTACAATAGAGCCGTCGGCGATGCTGCCGGAGTTGATGGCATTGGCTGCCAGTTGCGGAGCGGGGTAAAAACCACTGAGGGCGCCACCCGCTGCTGTGGCATTGGTGATATCGTCGTTGGGGTTGTTGTCGCCGGTATTCGTAATTACATTGGAGCCATTGATAGCAATGCCTTGTCCGGCTACATAGGCAGGAGGAGTCGGCAATTGCACACTGCCGCCGCCATTGGAGAGCGACAACTGATTGCCGGAAAGCGTCAGTGTTTGCAGTTCGTTGGTGATGCTGCCGTCCACCTCTGCCGGCAAAGTGACGGTATTTCCATTGCTGATGGTCAACTGATTGCCAAAAATAGTTAATTGCTGATTATCAGCACCTGCAACAGGCGTGGCCGGTACCCAGGCGCTACCATTCCATTGAAGCACCTGGCCTGTAGAAGCACCGTTCTGGGCAATACTGGAGGGCTGGATAGCGCCCGGCTGCAGGTCGGCAGCGGAAATAGAGCCGTCGGCAATTTCATTGGAGCCTACGGCGCCCGGCGCTATTTGCAGGTTGCCGGCAGTACCTGTCACATCGCCTCCGAAAGAGGAGTTGATGGTCAGGTCATCGTTAGCATTTACATCGCCGGTATTGCTGATCTGTGCGCCCTGGATACCAATACCTGGACCCGCTGTATAGTTTCCCCCAACAGGCAGCGTCACTGTGCCGCCGCCGTTGGAGAGGGTGATCTGATTTCCGGAAATGGACAAGAACTGTATCTCATTGTCGGGATCGCTGTCGTCGTCGCCCAGCAAGGTGCGTTCGGCCACCTTGGCGTATGGAACGGCTTGCAAGGCAGTGGCCGGGAACACGTAGTTATTGGCCCCAATGGCCACCGTTACCTGCACGGATCGGCCGCCGCTGCCCCAGTCGAGCGTAGCGAAATTGCCACTCAGCGGGGTGCCTGCGCCCACCACTACATTGAACAAGCCGAGCGGATTGGTTTGAACGGTGTGTATTTCCCGATACAACTCTGTATTGTCGGTATTCAGGATGGAAATAGTGGCGGTGCCGCTTTGGTTGGCAATGGCCTGAAAGGAGTTATCGCGCAGCACAGCCTGGTAATTGATGCCCGTTGTTTGGGCCAATAAAGCAGCACTGCACAGCAGCGCCAACAGCGTAGTGTACAAATATTTCATGGCGGAAAGGATTGAGTGTTTACCTGATTTTTATGAAGTGAAATGTATTGGATTGCCCTTGTGCATTGGAAAACCGCAGGGCGTAGATGCCATCGGGCAGGTTGTGAACTGGAATGGGATAGCGGCCGGAAGTCGGGAATGACAATGCTGTCAAAACCTCCCGGCCCACGGCATCGAATACGGAGGCATGTAGTTGCAGGGGTGCTTGATCTGCCGTACTAAGCGTTGCATACAAGTACTCGGACGCCGGGTTGGGATACAGCAGGATGTCCACGTCAGGAATAATCTCCCCTGTTTTTACAATACCATCAGATGCTGCATTGTGAAAGCCTTGCCCCAATGCCACTTCATTGGCAGCAGACAAGGTCTGAATGAGCGCCTCTCCGATGGTGAAACTCAGGTTGGCGCCTGAGGAAACGGCTTGCAACGACGTGCCGGCGCTCCCGACTACGACAGGGCTAAGTTGTTGGGCTATACCAGTCATTGGAAGCAGGACACCGAGCAAGGCGGTGCAACATGCGCTTTTTATCAGGTGCAACATTTTCATGATTTTTTAGATATTTTGATACTGCAAAGGTTCTCTCCATCCGTCGCATGTGCAATACCACGATCATGTGACACCTTGTACCACTATGTTTTTCGGTTCTGAAATGTGATGGGTTCTTACAGCGGTATGGAAAGGACGCTTTACAGGCCAAAACGACAGGAGCCACCCCGGCAATCCGGAGTGGCTCCTCTAAAAATTCTGTACGAATGCTTCAATTCAGCCTTATCTCATCCTCATTTCCGTCAAAAAACCTGTAATCCATAATCTGATAATCGGCTTGCGCCTCGATACGGATCCATTTGTTGTATTTGAAGTACCAGCGCACTTGCTGGCTGATGAGGCCTTTTTTCAGGAAGGCTTCGAGGTAAGGGTGTACGCGCAGGCGCAGCGGCATTTTCGGCCTCGACTGCATGATGAATTCCAGGTCGCGCTGGATATCGTCGGTGAGCAGGATGCTGGCGTTGATTTTACCCGTGCCATTGCAGGTGGGGCACACTTCGGCGGTGTCGACCACGACTTCCTGGCGGGCGCGCTCGCGGGTGATCTGCATGAGCCCGAATTTGGAGAGCGGCAGGATGGTGTGTTGTGACCGATCCTTGCGCATGAAATCCTCCATTTTCTTGGCCAGCAGTTTTTTGTGATCGGGGTTTTTCATGTCGATGAAATCGATCACAATCAGGCCGCCGATGTCGCGCAGGCGAATTTGCCGGGCAATTTCTTCCGCGGCTTCAAGGTTGACACCCAGAATGGTTTGTTCTACGTCGTTGGTGCTGATTTTGTGGCCGCTGTTCACGTCGATGACGTGCATGGCTTCCGTTTTTTCAATGATGACGTAGGCGCCGCTGTTCATGGTAGCGGTTTTGCCGAAAGATGCCTTGATCTGCTTGGTCACGCCGAAAGCATCGAACACGGGTTTGCTGCTGTTGTGCAATTGCACGATACCGACCTGATCGGGGCTGATGTTTTGCATATAAGCCCGGATGTCGGCATACAGGTCTTTTTCATTCACTACGATACGGCTGAAACCGTCGCTGAGCATATCGCGCAGCACACTGGCCGGTTTGTCGAGTTCGCTGAGCAGTTTGGCGGGCGGCGTGGTGGTTTTCAGTTGTTTGAAAATATCCTCCCACTGGCCCATCAGGCGCACGAGTTCTTCGTGTAGTTCCTGCACTTTTTTGCCTTCGGCAGCGGTGCGGATGATGAGGCCGAAGTTTTTGGGTTTGATACTTTCAGCAAGGGTGTGCAGGCGTTTGCGCTCTTCGCCGCTGGCAATTTTTTTGGAAACCGACACGGCATCGGAAAAAGGCGATAATACCATGTAGCGCCCCGGAAGGGTGAGTTCGCACGACAGGCGCGGGCCTTTGGTAGAAATAGGCTCCTTGAGAATTTGTACGAGTACAGGCCAGCGTTTGTTGAGCACCTGGTCGACCTTGCCCGTTTTGACAATATCCTCCTCGTATTTGAAGTGGTCGAGTTTGTGGGTGTTGATGCTGCCATTCATCACACCATTGGTCCATTTGACGAGCGAGCGCAATTTTGGCCCGAGGTCGGTATAGTGCAGAAATGCGTCTTTACGGTGGCCAATATCAATAAAAGCGGCATTGAGTCCGGGCATCATTTTCCGGATTTTGCCGATCAGGATATCGCCTACCGTGAAATTATTGTTCGTTTTCTGGTGCTGGAGTTCGACCAGTTTGCCGTCTTCCAGAAGTGCAAGTTCAACGCCGGATTCAGTGGCATTGATAATCAGTTCTTTATCCACGATGGAAAGGTTGATGTACCTCAGGCAAATGAGACCGCAATACTCTATGGACGTTTGGAAAAAGCAAAGTCCCCTCGACCGGCTACCGGGGTCGGTGCGGGCGACAAAAATCAGACCGTCGCGAGGGTGGATGTACGAGGCGCTATGGCCTCTTGCAAAGGGCTACAAAATCCGCGTATGAACGGGCAGCAAGGGCAATGGAAGTACTCGGTGCGAAGTGCGAAGTCGATAAAGACTGTGCGCGTATGTCAGGGGTACAACAACATCGAACGGTACTTAACTGCTGAGTTGGGGCAAAACATATTTGGGGTTGAATGCTTACCTGTCATAGGGAACTAAAAACATACACAGAAAACTTTCCGGGAGCACAGGGGCTTTTCCGGAAAGTTTTCGAACGACGGTACGTCTGGCGCTGACCCCGGCATAAAGCCCGCAAAAAGCGGCGCCACATGCCTGTGGTTCAGTGATTAACGTTTTTTCTTATGGCGATTCTTACGAAGACGCTTTTTACGCTTGTGCGTAGCAATTTTATGACGTTTACGTTTTTTTCCGCAAGGCATAATGCTTAACTAAATTTTGGGTCTGCTTTTCAGCAGACAGGTTATGAGTTGATGAGTCAGCGGGATTTGCAAATCCCTGCAAACTCTTGTGCTTTTGCTGTATTTCCCAATGCATCGTAGGCTTTTGCCAGCAAGCAAGGGGTGTTTGGGTTGTTTTTGCTCAGCGACCAGGCTTTTTCCAGTCGATCGACGGCGCGTTGCCACTGTCCGGTTTTGATGGCCAGGCGGCCCAGCGCATTGTACACTGCCGGATTGTCCGGGTACTTGCTTTCCAGGTCGCGCAACATCAGGACGGCTTGCATCGGGTTGTTGGGCGGCGGGTTTTCGGAGTACACCAGCGCCAGGTTGACACGGTGTTCCGGGTTGTCCGGATTGAGCGATGCAGCATTTTCAAATGCCTTCACCGCATGGGTGGCACAAAAACTGCGCACCGTTTGATCTTCCGTAGCCACCAGGGCGCTGAAATAAAGCGCTCCAGCCACCGACCATGCCGTATCGGCATTTTCCAACGCCGCTACTTCTTCTGCGATACCGCCTGCGATGGGCAATTGCCCGGCGCGGTACCACCAGCCCGACAGGTCTTTCAGTGCGGAAATACGCGCTTTATCGCTGCCGGCTGCTTCCATTTGTTTTTCCAGATCGGCTACTTCTGCCATCTGACCGGGTGTGAGGTGTGCTTTGGCGTCGGCTTCCAGCGTTTCCAGGCTGGTGCTTTCTGCCTGCAGGCTGCGCGACTGTTCCGATACTTTTTGCTTCTCCGTTTTGGTGTCAAAACCCAGATAAAGAAGCAGAAACAGAGCCAGCGCGGCCAGTATTACCGAATATTGTGTTCTATTCATAAAAAGGGTGAGGCTAGCCCCTGATGGGCAGGCCCTGTTCCAGATTAATCTTCAGATTCGTCGTCCGGCAGAGAAGTCACATTTTTCTTGACCTGCTCGGTGAAAATTTTCGCCGGTTTGAACGAAGGAATGAAGTGCTCCGGGATATCGATCGACTTTCCTTTTTTGATGTTGCGCCCTACTTTTTTGGCGCGTTTTTTTATCACGAAACTGCCGAACCCGCGAACGTAAACGTTTTCGCCATTGGTCATGGTGGATTTGATTTCCTTGAACAATTCCTCGAGTGTGACGAGTACGTCCACTTTGGCTACGCCGGTTTTTTCGGAAATAGCGTTCACAAGGTCAGCCTTTCTCATGTTTTATTTCGTTGATTTTGAATGAATTACGAACGAAAGTCGGGTTTTTTGAAAAACGAGGTGCAAAGTTCTAACAATTTTCGGCCTTCACAAGCTTTTCCGGAAAAAAATAAGACCAATATTGCTTTGAAAATCAGGCACTAAGCGATTTGCCTACCCGTCTCCGTCATTTTTACTTTTACGCCGGAAAACTCGCTCTAATTCAGCAGTTTACAAAAAAAATGTCCGAAAATTTGCATTCACAGGGCCATATTATTTTCTCTTGCAGGTTCTTGTTATTCGATGTGCGGTTTTCGTGTAAGTTTGCCGTCCCTTTCGGTACATCTGAATTTTTTTCTATTCTCTTAATCTTTTGACTTTCTGGATCATGCTCCTATCAATGACAGGCTACGGTCGGGCAAATGCCACTTATGGCGATAAAACGATTTCGGTGGAGGTACGTGCGCTCAACTCCAAAATGACGGATATCAAACTTCGTTTCCCTGGAGACTACAAGGAAAAGGAGGTGGAATTGCGCAAACTGGTAACTGATCACGCCGAACGCGGCAAAATCGACGTCAACATAGATGTGCAGAATGCCGATGGCGCCGCACTGGTAAGCCTTAATGAGGCATTGTTCAGGGGCTACCACCGCGAATTGAGCCGCCTGGCCAACGAACTGCACATCCCGCAGGGCGAAATGCTGCAAGCCATCCTGCGTATTCCGAATGTGGTGGCTGCTGCTTCGGGCGAGGTGGATGAAGATGAGTGGCAGGCCATTTGCCAGGTAGTCACCACGGCGCTCGATAATTTCAAAAAATTCCGCATCCTTGAAGGCCGTTCGCAGGAAGCCGATTTGCGGCAACGCGTTACCAATCTCACGTCTTTTCTCGAACAGGTGACGCCTTTCGAACGCGAACGCTTCGTTCGGATGCGCGAACGCATGCGCAACAACCTCGAAGAAAATTTCGGCAAGGACAATATCGACCAGAACCGTTTCGAACAGGAAATCCTGTATTACCTGGAAAAAATGGATATGTCGGAGGAAAAAGTGCGCCTGGCCATGCATTGCAGCCACTTTCTCGAACACCTCGACAGCAAGCAGGAGTCGGTGGGCCGTACGCTCAATTTTATTTCACAGGAAATGGGCCGTGAAATCAACACCCTGGGCGCCAAGGCCTACGACGCCGATATTCAGCGCCTCGTGGTGCAAATGAAAGACGAACTGGAAAAAATCAAGGAGCAATTGGCCAACGTGCTGTAGGTTCTACTTTTTACTTCTCGCCAGCCGCATACCCGCTGCATGAAAATGCTGCTGCGGTCGGGCATGGTGTCGATTGGCGCAGCGGGCGTGGTAGGCATCGAAATACCAGGCGCCGCCACGCAGCACTTTTTGGGCGCCCTCCGCAGGCCCGAGTGGCCAAATGGAGGCGTCGGGGTGCGCATAGGCGTCGGGAGCATACCAGTCGTTGCACCATTCCCATACATTTCCGCTCATATGATAGAGCCCGAGGCTATTGGGGTGAAGCGAATGCACGGGCAGGGTACACCCTCTGCTCAGGCCGCCGGGTGCGTAAGATCGTGCAAAGGCCGGGCGCATGTCGGCATTGATGTCTTCAGCGTGTGCAAGGTCTTTGCCGGTACCAAAACGTCGTTTTTTGCCGCCTTCGCGCGCTGCATACTCCCATTCCGTTTCGGTAGGCAGGCGGTAGCCGTCGGCAGTTCGGTCGAACAGCACGGTGTCGGACGTAGTAGTATAGGCCGGCGCCATGCCTTTTTGCCGGCTCCGCCAGTTGCAATACGCCACGGCATCGAACCAGGTAATGCCTACGATGGGTCGCTGTGGGTCGAACAAAACGGAATCCAGCACGCGGTAGTAGTCTTTCGAGCCGGTTTGGTAGTGGTAGGCGTTTCCGGTTTGCAGCCAGGCCGGATAATTGGATTGGGTGGCGTGTACAAATTCGAGGTACTCGCCGGTGCTGAGTTCGCAAGTGGCCAGGTAAAAATCGGGAACCCTGACGCGATGCACCGGGACTTCATCCGTACTGCCATCTCCGAACAGATCGCCCATGTCGAATGTACCGCCTTGAATGAGCAGCAGTGTATCGGGCTGCTGTGCCTGTGCAGTACAGGTCGCCAGGAAGAAGGCCAGCCGAAGTATGATTCCCGGCCTCATGGTTTCACTGGCTGTTCAATTTGCTCACTTCTTCTTCGATGGCGCGCAGGCGTTCGCGACAAAAGCGAATCAAGTCATTGGCCCGCGCAATGGCCGTTGCCAGTTGATCGATCGGCAGGGTTTCGGCCTGCAGCGCCTGCACGATTTGCTGCAGTTCGGCCTGGGCGGATTTGTAGGTGAGCGTTTCGTCTTTTTTCATAAACAGGTGTATTTTCTTTTCCCGCAGAGTAATTTCCCGTAGAGTAATTTCCCGCAGATTTCCGCAGAATACACGCAGATTTCCGCAGATCGTAGAGCACACTAAGACATTGATTAATAACAACTTGCGTACTCTACGATCTGCGGAAATCTGCGTGTATTCTGCGGAAATCTGCGGGAAATTACTCTACGGGAAACTACTCTACAAGGAAACTACTCTGCGGGAAGAAAATTCAGCGTCCTCACTTTTCGAACCACACTTTGCTCTGGTTATCCACATCGCCGTTGTAGTTGATCAGAATTTCCGAACCGGCAGGAATATCTTTTATGCAATAAAAATCGATGGTGCGCGCCTCGAAATCCATTCCGTACTCTGCATTGGGCTGGTAGGAATGGTTATACAAAGACCCATAGCCCAGACACAGCGCATACCACTCGCCTTCTTCTCCCCAGTCGAAGTAGTAGTCGTCGAGCACCGTCTGGCGCACATGCGGCAGTTGTTCTTTGGGAAACAACAAAATAGGGCATACCTCGATGACCTCTCCCGCTTCGATGTCGCGGGCGGCAAATACGCCCTGGCCATGCAGGTCGGAAGGGGCAACGAAGATGGAGGCTTGTTGAAGACTCATGGATAGAGAGTGAGAGGGTGAGAGGGTGAGAGATGTGAGAGTTATGGGGAGAGGGATGATTTGATTTTGGAGGTGACTTTGAGAATTTCCAGTGATTCATTGGCCAGCCACGAAATTTCATGTTTGTCGCCATAGCCGGCAGCATCGAACAAATCGAGCCAGTACATTATCTCGTCTGCCTCTTCCACTACGATGCAAATTTTTGCAAATTTTTCATTTTTTGAACGTCCCCTACAAAAGGCCCTGAAATTAGCCCCTACGGAAGTAGCCGATTTGCACAATTGGTGGCACAATGTTCTGGTTGCCTGATTGTAAGGTATATGGCTCAGGAATTTTATTGTCCTGACAGCCAATATTCGGGTTCTATCCCTAAATTTTTCATTGAATTCTGTGTTTGTCATAATGAAGCCTTTATTAAATTAAAAAAACGCACGAATACAAAGCGCTTCGTGCCGCGCTTATAAATTCACTCTCTCACTCTCTCACTCTCTCACTCTCTCACTCTCTCACTCTCTCACTCTCTCACTCTCTCTACCAGTCCCCTCCCGCGCCGCCGCCGCCAAAACTTCCTCCTCCAAAACTGCCGCCATCGCTGCCTCCGCCCCAGCCACCACTGCTGCCTCCGCCGAAGCCGCCGCCACCGCCGCCGATCCACCAGCCGCCACCCCAGGGGTCATTGTCGCGACGATTACGGGCTCGTTTGCCATCTTTGGTATAGGCGGTACCCATGCCTTTTTTTACCCTGTAAAATACAAACACAATAAGAGAGATCAGGCACAGCAACACGATCAGGACAATCCAGCCCGCGCCGTCGCCGCCCTGGGCCTGGTCGTTGGTAAATTCGCCACCCAGTGCCCGAATGATATCATCTATGCCGGCATTGATACCTTGATAGTATTGTTGTTGCCGGAAGTAGGGGCCCATGGTATTTCGGATGATATTGCCCGCGGTGATATCGGGGATAGCGCCTTCGGTACCGTATCCGGTGGCAATAAAAATGCCGCGATCGGGTGGCTGCGATTTGATGAGCACCACCACACCATTGTTTTTGTCCTTGCGGCCGATACCCCAGCGGTTGCCCAGTTCGAAGGCATAAGACGCCTTGTCGTAGTCGCCCAGGTCGGGGCGAATCATCACCACGATCTGGGTACTGGTGGAGTCGTAGTAGCGGCGCAGTCTTTCTTCCAGGGTAGCCTTTTCGCCGCTGCCGAGCCAGCCGGAGTAGTCGTGTACATACACCGCAGGTTCGGGTTTGGGCGGAATAGGATCGTCGCTGCTTTGCGCCTGCAACAGTGTCATCGACAGCAACAAGGCCAGCACCGGGAGTACCGCGATGCGGAAAAGGCGCCTGGAAAGGTTTTCAGTCGCCATAAATAATTTCATCGGGAAGTTCATTGTCGTCATGGTTGTCGTCGGCAGGGAAATAGGCGCGCAGCCGGTCGCCGATCAGGGAAATCACTTCTATAATGCCGCCCGTGGCGTCGTCCTGTTGCAGGCGTTCGCGCAGCAGGCGTTTTTCCGACTCCCAGAACTGGTTTCCTACCCGCTGGTGAATGCCCGCATCGCCCCAGATAGCAAAATGCCTCGATTTCTCGGCGATGTACAACAACACTGCATTGCGGTTTTTGGTGTTGAACATGCCAAACAGTTGAAACACCTCTTCCGCTCGCTCTACCGGGTGGTCGCGCAGGCAAAAATCTTCCATAAACAGCCGGATTTCCCCGCTGGTGCCGCGTTCTGCCGCTTTAATGGCAGCGAGGATACGGGCTTCTTCTTCTTTGGAAAAGAGCATCTTTTATAGAGCGTGAGAGAAGTGAGAGGGTGAGAAAGTGAGAGATGTGAGAGGGTGAGAGCGTGAGAGATGTGAGAGGGTGAGAGATGTGAGAGGGTGAGAGATGTGAGAGGGTGAGAGTTGACCACTTCGCTCAATGCAATAAGCAAAGCGGTCAACTCTACAAACTCTCACGCTCTCACATCTCTCACGCTCTCACCATCTCACGCTCTCACGCTCTCACATCTCTCACCCTCTATTTACTGTCCAAATTTATCATCCAGGTTCGGCGCCTTTTCCGCTCCCTGCGTAGCCTGGAAGTATCCTTTCGGAGAGAAACCGAAAATACCGGCAATAAGGTTGGTAGGGAAACGGCGGATGTAGGCATTAAAACCATTCACCGCCTCATTGAAATTGCGGCGGGCGAGTGCAATGCGGTTTTCCGTGCCTTCGATCTGTGTTTGCAGGTTCACGAAATTCTGATTGGCTTTCAAATCAGGGTACGCTTCCGATACGGCCAACAGGCTTTTCATGGCGCCATACAGGTTGTTTTGCGCCTGTTCGAAGCGCTGGATATTTTCGGGCGTCAGGTTGTTGGCGTCAATTTTCACCTGGGTAGCGGAAGCACGGGCCTGAATGACGGCTTCCAGGGTTTTGCGTTCGTAGTTGGCGGCGGCTTTTACGGTCGATACCGTTTGGTCGATCAGGTCCATACGGCGCTGGTATTGGTTTTCCACTTCCGACCATTTGGCCTTGATGCCTTCGTCCATGCCGACGGCTTTGTTGTAGGAGCCGCACATGCTGAATACCAGAATGGCGCCCAACGCGAGCAGGATAATGGGGAGGTATTTTCTAAGATCTGTCATTGTAAAGAAAGGGTTGATTTTGAATGTTTTATCTTAATAACAGGCATTTAAGGTCGTGCGAAAATAGGCATATTGCCGGGAAGAAAAAAATTAGCGTGTTTTCACGCTGTTGCGCAAAACGGCCGCCAGAATACCAGTTGCCACCGCTGCATTGAGCGATTCGGCATGCCCCGCCGGATGGCGCGGAATGGTGAGCCGATGGGTGAGCAGTTGTTCGGTGATTGGGCTTATACCGCGCCCTTCATTGCCGATGACAAGCAGGCCCCGGCCTGGAAGATCGCTTTGAAACAGGTCGGCGCCACCCAGTACAGCCCCCATCACCGGCGTGTCGGAGGGGCAGGCAGCCAGGAGTTCGGACAATTCCATTTCCCGGGAAGGTATGCGCAGCACGGCGCCCATGCTGGCTTGCACCACTTTCGGGCTGAGTACATCCACGGTGTCGGGGGAGCAAAAAACGGCCGGGAAACCAAACCAGTCGGCGATGCGCAGGATGGTACCACAATTGCCCGGATCCTGAATGCCATCGAGATACAGGCAAATATCGTTGGAGGCCAGCACCGGCTCGGGCAGTTCGTCGGGCCATTGCGCTACGGCCAGCACGGAATGCGGGGTCGTCAGCGTCGATATTTTTTTCAGTTCCGATTCCGACACCGGGTTAAAGTTTTGCAAAAACGGCTGCAACAGCGCAGCATGATCGGCCGCCCAGCGTTCCAGTCCAAAAATGGACACTACGCCGAACCGTTGTTGTTGCAAGAGTTCGGCCACCATTTTTTCGCCCTCCACTAAGAAGTTTCGATACTTTTGCCGGTACTTTTTTACCTGGAGGGAGAGAATGTATTTACTCTGGTTGTTTGTTAACACGATAGAGAAAGCCGGATTGCATTTTTTCAGTACAATCCGGACACAAAAGAAGCATGTTTTACACAAATAAACACCTTGCCGACACAAAACAAGGCCGTGCATTGCTGCCCGTAGCCACCTGGCTGCTGGGCTGGGTCATGCTGTTTTCTTCCTGCAATGTGACAAAACATCTGAACACGGCCAAAGGCGAACGGCTGCTTGTGTCGAACTCGCTCGAACTGAAAGCGGAGCGCAAGATGAATTTTGCCGAACGAACACCTTTTTTGTACCAACTCGAATCCTACTACAAACAAAAACCCAACCAGCGCGCATTCGGGATGTTCCGCACCCGGCTCTGGTTTTATTACAAATACGAACACCGCGACAGCAAGTTTGCGCGCTGGGCCATGAGCCGCATTGCCGAAGCACCTGTTATTTACGACGACGCACTGGCGCAACGCACCGCCCAGAATTTTGAAAACCAGATGCGCCAGCGCGGGTATTTTGGCGCTACGGCCTCCTACCACACCGATACCATCAACCAGTACAAGGTAAAAACCAAGTACACCCTGGTGCTAGGCCCACTGTATCATATTGATTCTGTGTTTTTTGTGAGCCAGGATAGCCTGGTGAAACAGGTGCTCGACCTCACCGACGAAGAAACGCTGCTGCACCACGGAGATGCCGTCGACGGACAGGTGTTTGAGGCAGAGCGGCTGCGCATTACTGCCGCTTTGTAACACCGTGGCTATGCTTATTTCACCCCCAATTTTGTGGAATTCACTGGCGACACTACAGGTCTGCAAACCAATGTGACTGTGGAAGTGCTACCTCCGGGCGATTCCACCATGCACAAGGTGTACACCATCGGTGAAATTGCGGTGTTTTCCAGCCTCCTGCCTGATGTGTCGACTATCCGCCAGGACACCACTATCAATGGTGTCTATTTTGCTTCGACGGACCCGAAATTTCAGGTAAAACCCGAGCGACTGTACCAGGCCATCGCGTTGCAACCCAGTTGGCCTTACCGACAGGAAGATTTTGATAAAACTACCCACAACCTGAACGCGCTCGGCGTTTTCCGCTTTGTGACCGTCAAACCCTATCAGGACTCCATCCAGCCCGACAAGATCAATGTAGCGATTTCGTTTCGACCCAACAAACGCCTGCCCATTGGCGGCGATATCGACCTCAACTCTTCCACATCTCCTTCGCTGGCGCGGAACTTGCTGGGGGTGTCGTCGTCGCTGTCGTTTACCAATCGCAACCTGTTTCGTGGAGCAGAGCACCTGCAATCGAACATTCAGTACAACATCGAATTTGGCGTAGGCGCCCGGCGCTTCATTTTTTCCAATGAGGTGAAATTCCAGAACGAACTGGTTTTTCCACGTTTCTTCGATTATTTCGGGTTTTGGCGAGGTGTACATGCCATGCGGTTCGGGCAAAAAAGAATCCTGCCCACCGGCTTGTACAATCGTATGAAAGCCGACGGGCAGGCACGCTTCAGCCTGAACTATAACTATCTGAACGTTACTGACTTCTTTGCCTATAACCTCATCAATGCGTCGTTTGGCTACGATGTGCGTTCGAACATAGAACACCAGTACAATATCGACCAGGTAGGCATCGACGCGCTGCGCCTGATCGATACGCTCAAAGTGTCGAACGAGTTTCTGGCGCGCAGTTTCAGCAACCAGTTGTTTACCGGCTTTGTGCTGCGCGCTTTCAACTACAACTACGCCAGCAAGCCCAATCGATTTGGCGAACGCTGGGGTTTTCGTTTTACCTCCGACCTGTCAGGGCTCGAAGAATACCTGGTCAACCGGCTTTGGAGCATTCCATTCGGTCAGCAACAGTGGAAAATGGCCGGACTCGATTTTGCCAAATACCTGCGCCTCGACTTCGATGCGACCTACACCCGCGAATTCAGGAAGGATGTGATCGGCGCCCTGCGCGTCGGTTCGGGTATTGTGACGCCGTATGGCGACACCAAAGATGCGCCTTATGTGAAACAGTTTTTTGTAGGCGGCCCGTCGAGCCTGCGCGCCTGGCGCATTCGCCAACTCGGCCCCGGCGGCTACCACGACCCCAAAGCCACACAGCCTTATTATCAGGCGGGCGATTTCCGCTTCGAATTCAACGGAGAACTGCGATTTCCGCTGTTCTGGTGGCTGAAAGGCGCTGTTTTTGTCGATGGCGGCAATATCTGGACGATTCGGGCCGACAGCCTGCGCCCTGGCTCGCAACTGCGCTGGGATTCGTACAAAAACATTGCGCTGGGCACCGGCATTGGTATTCGGGGCGACTTCAGTTATTTTGTATTGCGCGTCGATTTCGGCCTCCCGCTGCGCTGGCCCTACCGGCAGGAAGAATCCGGTTCGTACTGGGCGCTCAATCGCTTTACAAGGCTGAAATGGAAGGATTTTAACCCGAATCTGGCAGTGGGGTATCCATTCTAATGCAACACGGATTGCGCGGATTGGAACACGGATTGCGCGGATTTAAGACGGATTTTTTGGGGTGTGGAAATTGGGAAAAACTATAGACCTTCGCAGGAGTTTTTGATGCTTATCAGCCTTAAAAATACCATTCACCATTTCTTAAAATCCTTACAGACAAGTCCGAATCTACCCTACCCACAAACGCTATCCGTGTAGATCCGTTCCTTATCTGTGCGATCCGTGTTATGAACTTTCTCGACTCTTTTAAACACTACCTCAGCCCTGATCTGATTCGGCAGGCTGCTTCCCTGCTCGAAGAAACGCCCGAGGGTACAGCCAAAGCGGCAAGCAGCCTGCTGCCGACCATTCTGAGTGGTTTGCTGCAAAAAACGGGTGATTCCCATGCCCTGGACAGTATTTTCCAACAAATTTCAAGTTTCGACGCGGGTATTCTCGACGACCTGGCCGGACTGATCGGGAGTGGCAACCTGGCCCACAACGACCCTAAAGATGCTTCGGGACACCTGATGGGCTTGCTGTTCGGCTCCAAAGTGCCGGCGCTGACAAATGCTGTAGCCGCCTTCTCCGGCGTAAAATCATCTTCGGCTTCTTCCTTGCTTGGCCTGGTAGGCCCGCTGGTGATGGGCGTTTTGAGCAAAAAAATCGGGAGCGACACCCTGAGCGCTGCCGGGCTGGCCAACTTGTTGTCTGATGAAAAAAATACCATTTTCGGCGCACTGCCAGGTGGCATTGCTTCCTTGCTGGGATTGGTAAATCCGGCTGCTGCAACTGCGTCTGCCGGCAATTCTGACGACGACCCCGGTACTGCCACCGGTACCCAATGGCTGTGGCCCCTGTTGCTGCTGCTGGTTCTGGGCGGCGGTATTATCTATTATCTGAAAAACTGTGCTCAACCGGCGCGGCCTATGCCTGTCGAAACGCCTGTGGTAGACTCTACTGCTATCAAGGCAGCCGAAAAAGCAGATGCCGCGCAAGCCGCCGCACAGTTGTACATGAAAAAACTCGCTTCGGGTTTTGAAATCAAGGGCAATCAAAATGGTATTGAAAATCAATTGATTGCGTTTATTGAAGACGCCAATCGCCCCATTGATAAAACGACCTGGTTCAATTTCGACCGCCTGACTTTTAATACCGGCAGCGCTGTGATCGATATGAACAAATCGCGCGAGCAACTGACCAATATCTACGAAATCCTGAAAGCATTTCCGAAGGTAAAACTCAAGGTCGGCGGCTATACCGATAATGTAGGCAAAGAAGCCGACAATATGAAACTCTCTACTGACCGCGCCAAAGCCACCGTCGCCGCCCTCGAAGGTATGGGTATCGAAAAAGGCCGCCTGACGCCCGAAGGCTACGGCCCCCAACATCCCGTTGCCAGCAACGACACGGAAGAAGGTCGGGCACAGAACCGGCGGATTGCGGTTAGAGTAACACAAAAATGAGAGCGTGAGAGTGGTGAGAGCGTGAGAGCGTGAGAGCGTGAGAGCGTGAGAATGGTGAGAGTCCGTAGAGTGTACCGCTTCGCTCTTGATATTTCATAGGAAAGCATGTACTCTGCGGACTCTCGCTCTCTCACCACTCTCACTCTCTCACACTCTCACTCTCTCACACTCTCACACTCTCACGCTCTCACTCACTCTCTCATGTACACCAACGTAGAACCTACCCTCCAACACGAACTCCAGGGCATCCGCGAAGCCGGCCTGTACAAGGACGAGCGCGTGATCACCACCACACAAGGCCCTGTGATCAGTACCACCACCCAGCACGATGTGCTGAATTTTTGTGCCAACAACTACCTTGGACTAAGCAGCCACCCCGAAGTGACGGAAGCCGCCATCGAGGCCATCCGGACGCACGGCTACGGCATGTCGAGCGTGCGATTTATTTGCGGCACACAAGACATCCACAAGGAACTGGAACGCCGCATCGCCGATTTTCTCGGTCAGGAAGACTGCATCCTATACGCGGCGGCCTTCGACGCCAATGGCGGGCTGTTCGAACCGCTGCTCGGCGAAGAAGATGCCATTATCAGCGACGAACTCAACCATGCCAGCATCATCGACGGTATTCGCCTGTGCAAAGCCAAACGCTTTCGCTACAAGCACAACGACATGGCTTCGCTGGAAGATTGCCTGCAACAGGCACAGGCCGCCGGTGCTCGCCGCAAACTGATTTTTACCGACGGCGCATTTTCCATGGATGGCACCATTGCCCAACTGGATAAAATTTGCGACCTCGCCGACCGCTACGATGCCATGGTGGGCATAGATGAGTGTCACGCCAGCGGATTCCTCGGCCGCACAGGCCGCGGCACCCACGAATACCGGGGCGTGATGGATCGTATCGACATCATTACCGGCACCCTCGGCAAAGCCCTGGGCGGCGCCAGCGGCGGCTTCACGGCTGCTCGCAAGGAAATTGTGGATATGCTGCGCCAGCGTTCGCGCCCTTACCTGTTTTCCAATACCCTCATGCCCGCCATTGTGGGCGCCAGCATCAAGGTAATGGAACTGCTCAGCAGCAGCACAGCCCTGCGCGACAAACTGGAAGCCAACACCCAATGGTTCCGCGCGGCTATGACGGCTGCGGGTTTCGACATCATTCCCGGTGAACACCCCATCGTGCCGATTATGCTGTACGAGGCCAAACTGGCGCAGGAATTTGCCCGCCGCCTGCTCGACGAAGGCATTTATGTCATCGGATTCTTTTACCCCGTGGTAGCACAAGGCAAAGCCCGCATCCGCGTGCAAATGTCGGCCGCGCATGAGCCAGAACACCTGGAGCGTGCGGTAGCGGCGTTTACGAAGGTGGGAAAGGAATTGGGTGTGATCAAGTGATGGGGTTCGGCTACGCCGAACAGGGGCTGGGATTTTGCGGATTGAGCGGATTTTATTGATCTTTTACCACGAAGGGTTTTACCACGAAGGCCACAAAGGGTTGCACAAAGTTCACAAAGAATTGAATGTAAGTCCTTTGTGAACTTTGTGCAACCCTTTGTGGCCTTCGTGGTAAAACTCCTCGTGTTAAAAAAAACTCGTGGTAAAAAACAACAACCCACCCACGTCCAAAACGGTCATTCAGTCTTCCGAATCCGTCGTTCAGGCATTTTCGCTGCCACCACATCGAAGCGCAGCACTTCCCTGCAACCATCGGTATTTTGCACAGACTTTAATTCGTGTTTCGAGGCGCTCCTCAAAACGCTTATCTTTGTCTACAAACGCACCATACCATGACGCTCCGCTGTATCATTGTGGAAGACGAGCCACTGGCCGCCGAAATACTCGCCGAATACATTGGCCAAACCCCTTTTCTCCAACTCACGCACATTTGCAACGACGCCATTCAGGCCCTCGATGTGGTGCGCCAGCATCCTGTCGACGTCATATTTCTCGACATCAACCTGCCCAAACTCAGCGGACTGGAATTTCTGAAAACCCTCTTGCACCAGCCGCGGGTGATTGTCACCTCCGCATACCACGAATTTGCCGTGCAAGGCTTCGACCTGCATGTGACCGACTACCTGCTCAAACCCATTGAGTTCAGCCGCTTTTCCAAGGCCGTCAACAAACTCCTGCAACCCCACCGGCAGTCGGATCAGGCATCGGCTGCCAAGAACTCCGTGCCGCCTGTTCGCCCCTACTATTTCTTTATGGTGAACAAACGCTCGGTAAAAATTTACCTCGATGAAATTCTTTTTATCGAAAGCCTGAAAGACTCGGTGAGCATCGTCACCAAAACAAAAGCATACAATACCCACTACCAACTCGGCGAACTGGAAGAACTCATGCGCTCGGATAATTTTCTGCGCATCCACCGCTCTTTCCTGGTGGCTGTGGATAAAATTGAGTCGTTTTCAGCAGCAGAAGTGGAAATCGCCGGTCGGGTGCTGCCGATTGGGAGAAGCCATAAGTTGTATGTGATGGATCGACTGGGGAGACAGAGTTAGAGGGTGAGAGGGTGAGAGGGTGAGAGAGTGAGAGAACGTAGAGTGTACCGCTTTGCCCACACATATTCTATGAGCAAAGCGGTACACTCTACGTTCTCTCACTCTCTCACCCTCTCACTCTCTCACCCTCTCACTCTCTCACCCTCTCACCCTCTCACTCTCTCACCCTCTCACCCTCTCACTCTCTCACCCTCTCACTCTCTCACCCTCTCACATCTCTCGTATCGCCGTTACCACCCGATTCATTCCGCTCTCAAAAGCATCGCCCTGGATCATGGTCATGGCGACCGTTTTCAGTTTCAGGAGGATGGTGCTAAATTCTTTTTGCAGGTCGAACAGGCGTTTGCGGTCGTCTTCGAGGTCGCGGGCGTCGCTGCCGAGTGAGCGGATTTCCTGAATATCCTTATCGAGTTCGAGGATTTTGGCGCTGATGCTTTTGAGCGCAGCGATTTGAAACTTGGAGTCGAACACCACGTCGTCGAGGCGGACGGGAATGAATTTTTTGTCGGCCATCCAGATTGCGTACATCGACGCCACGCTTTCCTGCCCTACCCAGCCCGATTGCAGGCTTTTGGCCGACACGATCGACACCACGGCATCACATTGTTTGATACTGGCCTGGATAAAATCCAGGATGGAACGGCCGGCTGCCAGATCGTCTTCGTCGAGGATGACATCGAAGCCTTTGTTTTCCAGAAAAGTGCGCACATTCCGGGCCACTTCTTTGTCTTCGTGGTTGTAGGAAATGAACACTTTTTTGCTCGTGGAAGCGGTGTTATTGCCGCTGTTGGGCTGGGCAGTTGGGGTGGCGTTGTTTTTCAGTGATCCGGCGAGTTCCAGCGCGGCATAATTGATTTGAGCCTGAATGCGCGACCATTCGCTGAATTCGATCAGGCCCATGTTGTATTGTTTTTTGCCCTGGTTGTAGCGGGCTTGCAGCAAAATGGCATCGGGAGCGCCAGTGACGAGGAGTTGAAGCGCTTCTTCGGTTTGTCCGCTGGAAATCAGTTGCTGGATTTGATCTTTCATTAGGTAGTTATCCGTGATCGGTTATCTGTTATCAGGCTTGTTACGCAGGCATTGTATGATGACCTTTACCGATTCCGATGTAATACTGGTGTTTTGAAAACAATTTCGAGGAGCCCAAAGGTAGTACCAAGAACGCATTATTTCCAAAAAGCCTGTGGTTGGGAATTTTTTTGCCGAGTTTGGTTTTTCCCGTCCCGAAAACATACCTTTGCACCCCGTTGAGCAAACGGGTCATAGCTCAGTTGGTTAGAGCGCCACGTTGACATCGTGGAGGTCACAGGTTCGAATCCCGTTGATCCGACGAGAAAATAGAGGGTGAGAGATGTGAGAGCGTGAGAGATGTGAGAGTTCGTAGAGTGTACCGCTCTGCTAAAAAATTCAATGAGCGGAGTGGTACACTCTACGAACTCTCACATCTCTCACGCTCTCACATCTCTCACCCTCTAAAAACGGGACGTAGCTCAGCCCGGTAGAGTACACGTCTGGGGGGCGTGTGGTCGCAGGTTCGAATCCTGTCGTCCCGACTGAGTATTAAGGAGTTATAAACGAAAGTTTGTAACTCCTTTTTTTGTTCACCAACTTATCCTCGACCCGCGTAAATGATTATAATACTGAAAGATAGTTGCACTTTGGGAAGTTGAACACCACCAGTTTATTAATAGTAATGATATAACTTTAAACGATCTCAATATTATTAAAGATATATCATTACTTTTCAGAAGTTATCATTGAGGGTTGGTTAGGGTAATGACAAGAAAAATACTGATATTGATGTGATTATCAGAAAACCGTCATTTACGTCTATACAAAATTATATTTTGTATAGACAGACTTGTGAGCACTTCTTCAATCTACCAAAATTCAGTGCTATACCAGTTGAAGAAATATAAGAATAGAATAATTACAAACTCTTCAAAAAAGCCTGAAGCCCATTGGGAGCATTCAAAGCCTCAGACGTAATAATGGAAATGTTTTGATATTTAGAGGCCTCATATTGTCGGGACATGGTGTAATAGGCATAAAAAGTTTTGGTACTGTTTAGAAATGTATGCTGACATAACTGTTTGATAATCAGGCTGCATTTCGATGATTGATGTACATTTTAATGATCAAATAGTGCATTTCATCATCTCTGGAATGACAAACGGTTCGCCTTGTTAATCGTTTTAGGTGCGTTCGGAAGCCTCGGTTTAATCGCTCAATGTGCGTGGTGTGTTCTTTGCCAATGGTATGTCGGTCTGCTGGAAGCACTTTGGAGTAAGCCTTGTAGTCATCGGTGTAAAAGCGGCCAATGGTCAGATTTTTCAGTTTGGCATACAAGGATTGACAAGCACTCTGGTTTCGCCTGCCGATATGAAATGCCAAAATCTTTCGCTCCTTCCGCGCCCACACATACCAGCACCAGCGTTTCCGTTTTTTGCGCTGATCTACAAATGACCAGAACTCATCCACTTCTACTTCTTCATAATATCCCTGAAAAGCAGGCTCTTTTATCTTTCTGCTATGTCTGCGAAGGCTATCCACTATACTACTAGGATATAATTCCAAAACGTGGCCAATATCTCGAATCCCGGAAGCGTGAAGCGTCATGGAAACCATCTGCTGTTTTATGCTCGGATCGGCACCACGGTAGAAATACCGATCTTGAAACTGTTTATCACATGAATGGCATCGATAATTCTGTTGACCATTGGCCTTTCGGCCATTCTTCTTTATTTTTGTCCCCTTGCAATGGGGACAGCAAACTTGGATGAGTACTTCGAACATACCTCCAAATTTCGCTCGTTCCCTTTGCTTTTTATAGCCCTATCATCCTCAGCATACATTTCTAAACAGTACCAAAAAAAGAGCAATGGAGAAAAATGATTTGGGAGAGAATATTGTTATTCCAGTGATATTACGTCCTTGTAATTGGACGATATTGCCGATAGCAAAGATTCAAGCATTGCCTAAAGCCGGAAAACCAGTATCTCTTTGGAATTCCACAGATGAGGCGTTTTTAAATGTTGCTAAAGGGATAGAACCTCTCCTTTAATCAATGAATTGAGTTACATTTATAATTTGGAGATGATTATAGTTTAGCATAATACTGCCTGATCCTATCTGCCATTAATTTTCGTCTTTCTTCCAGAAACCCAATATATCCTTCCACATCGGAAGTAAATACAGATTGCGGGATACAATGTGCTTCCATATTTAGCACCAATTGTTTCTGATCTGTAATGGAGCCATACCTGGATACTCCGGATTGACACTGCTGAAGCACTTCGCCAAAATAGCCGGCGGGTGCTTTATTCCCGATTTGTATATTGATTTCGGACTGCATAAAAACAAAGTTGGCGATTTGGTTGTATTCACCCCGTTGCAGGCCTTGTTTTTTCAGAAATTCCTTGGGGAAAATATGGTGCACATCACCCCGGTGTTCAACCAGTTCCCGCACGCTTATGTCTCGCGACAAAAATCCTTTTTCATTTGCAGCGATCTGGCTGGCCAGAAAGACATAAAAAAACGGACTGCTTACGGAGGAAGTTGTCAGTTGTTGTGGTAAAGCAACTTCCCAAAAACCTTCTGATAAAACGGCAGCCTCCGTATCTGCAAGGTATTGGCCGAATGGCTGCTCTGCAATCTGTTTGATATCATAATCAAACTGAGATTCGAATGAACCCGAAGAGCGTTGGGTGAGAATGGAAAGTACGAACCAGCGCTTGACGTAAGACTCAATAGTGGAAGCGGCCTCCCCTTTATCGCGCAACTTGAGATATAGCATGTATGCGAAGTTGAGCGCATTTTTGGAGCGAATCATGTCGGGCAACACGAACCCTGCACTTTTAAGGATCATGAGAAACCGTTTGAAATGGGTTTCATTCATGAACTTCAGTACGCCCGTTTTTAATTGGGCAAATGATGCTTCGGCGATGCTTTCCTCGAAAGTACGCGTTTCAAAGTTACGGCCTGAAAGCAGGCTTACAAGGTCTCCTAATTTGGCCCGATTGAACTCCGTCCCGAAGCAAACGCGCAGCATATCATTATAGGTGGGATCGTACAATTCATCGTTTTCGTCTCGAAGCCAACTCATTTTAGAGAAATAATCCGTATTGGCGAATTCAGGATCATTATCCTGAATATGTTTAAAAAACTCGGGGGCTACCGCCAGATGACAAAAATAGTCAATGGCTTTTCGCAAGTGTTGCCCACCGTATGATTCGTTGGCTGCAATTTTAGACATAGCGAAATCAGCCTGACTCAGCACCACACCCTGAGAGTTAATCCGGATAAAAATCTCGGTAACGGTTTCAATATCCAGTTCTGGTGCCAGTTCGATGAGACCAATTTGTTTTTTAGCCAGATTAAAGAGATTACCAATATTGTCGATCACCTTTTGCTGGTCTGCATCAGGGTTTTTGCTCAGATAGTCATTGATTACATGAAAGGAATTGGTGCCGGATGTAAAGTATTCGGCAATGTCGGGCAACCAGGAACGGTCTTTCAGGATAGCCGGGTTTTGTACTTCAAAACGTTCATCGAGCGGATGAAAAGCGATTTTGATCTTTACACGTTCGTAACGCTTATTAATGACGTACTCACCCAGAATTGCAGCCTTCAGAGCGGTAACACGCTGCTGTCCGTCGATAAGGATTTTCTTGCCTTCTGACAGGGAACCGTCTTTCAGACGGATATTGGGATTGCGCCAGGCAATGACGTATCCTACAGGGAAACCCTGATATAAAGAGTCCATCAGGTCGCGTACTTTGGATGCATCCCACACAAACGGTCGCTGAATTTCAGGGATTGCAATTTCACCGGATTTTACCCAGGAAAGCAATGTTTCAATGAGGTGTTGGTTAACGGCTTATTTTTGTAAACTCATTTTAGTAAATACTATAGTTATAATAATGACAAAACTAAAGACGTCAGACAATATCCGCTACAATATATTGTAAGTTTTTTAAACATTATGTTGATACCCTCAAATACGTAGTACCATTTCATTCACCGAAGAGCGCAAGCGATACGGCAGTATCAACGAGGCCAACAAACTTTTTGTCAACAAGGTGTACGATTTTTCCCAGTCGCAGCCTTCGGCATGCAGCCCCGATGTCGACTGGAGCGAGTTCGCGGCCGACTACCAGGATCGCTCGATTCTGGAAACCCGGCTGACGCGCTTGCGTTCGCTGGTGGAAATGATGGAAAACGCCAAGATTTTGCACGACTTCGACAATTTCCAGAATGCGCTGGTCGACTATTCCTTTACACAGTACAAGAAGGATACCGATGAAAGCGGTTTCGGAACGAAATACAATGCGTTGCGGCAGTTTTTCCCGCGCGCAGCAGGTGCCAGCGCTGCGCCGGCGCCGGAAGCCAAAGTGTAACGAACAGGAAGATTTCAGTAGCCCGCATCACCGGCCAGGTGGTGCGGTTTTTTTTGCGCGCATCGGGGTTCGGCAGGGTTGGGTAACAATGACAGGGATCGGGAAACGCACGCACGTAGAGACAAGGCACGCCTTGTCTCTTGTCTCCGCCTAAAAAATCCTGTCCCTGTGCTACAGAGACAAGGCATGCCTTGTCTCTACCCACCCCACCAATCGCATAAAAACAAAAAATCCCCACCCAGGCAGCAATCCTCCTTCTTTTTTGTATCATTGTACCATTACACACCTGCCTATGAAATATTTCCGCTACCTCTTTTTGCCAGGCCTGCTGCTGGCCGCCCTTTCTGCTCGTGCTCAAACCAATACCATTTATTACAACGGGCAATTGCCTTTATACATGCCCGACGGGTACAACGGCAGTATTTCACTGCTGGTATCGGGCGCTGATCACGATACGCTGGGGATAAACGGCCATGGCGTGTGTCGGGTATTTCTGTCGCTGGAGCATGAATACATCGGCGATTTGATGGTCACATTGACGTCACCCGGCGGGCAATCCATTCCGTTGATCGGTCCGATCGGCTTTTTCGGAGGTACGGATTTTAGCACCTGGGATGTGGCTTTTACGCGTTGTGCCGACGTAGCACAACCGGAACCGGGATATAGCCATACCTGGAGCAACGAACAGGGATGGGGGCTCAACGGGGTGTTTTCTGGCTCCTATTACCCGTATCAGGGCTGTTTTGAAAACCTGACCGGACCGGTGAATGGCGCATGGACGCTGACGATCACTGATGGACTGGCCCTGGATGCTGGTGCGTTGAACGGTTTTGGCATAGAATTCTGCAACAGCGCCGGGGCCACCGGTATGGGTTGCCAGGCAAATGCAGGCACGCTGACCCATTCGGATATTTACTATTGTCAGGGTGGCAATCAGCCACCTCCGCAACCTCCTGCCTATACAAATATTAGCCAGGCTCCTCCTGCAGATGCTTATGATTACACCTATGCATTCGGCCGTGCTTCCGATGATGTTTTGATGGGGTACGAAGCGCATGCCGACCTTTCCACGCTGGATACCGGCACTTACCGAATTTACGGCGTGTCTTATCCCGAAGATGCGGATTCCTTGCTTCCCATTCCGGATGGGGTGCTGACCCTGAGCCAAATACGCAACTCGTTGAATTCCAGTATCCCGCCGTTTTGTGGTGATGTGTCTTTTTCCAGCATCAAAGCAATTGTAAGGCCGCCAGCGCAGGATACGATCTTGTATGCCAGTACGTGCAATGGGGTGCCAGTGTATTTTTTCGGTATACATTATTACAACACGGGAACCTATACCCGAACCATCTCCAGGGTTATTGCCAATTTTCTGCTACACTGGTGCTACAGTCGAGTTTCCCGGTGACCTACACCATCCGGGATACCATTTGTGCGGGCACATGTTCGGAGGTGCCAGGCTTTGACAGTCCCTGTATTTCCGGACTTTACATCCGCACCTTGCCGGCGGTAGCACCTGACGTATGCGATACAACTATTCGGCTGCAACTGACGGTGCTGAATCCTGTTGCTGAAATAACAGCCACAGCAACAACGCTTGACTGTACGATACACAGCATTGTTTTGTCATCGGGACCTTCTTCCAACGGATTAAAAACCTGGAAAAACCTGAATACCGGCGCCACGAGTTTTGCCTCGAACTACACGATCACGACACCGGATACGTATGTTCTGACGTGCCAAAAAGGATCGGGCGAGTTGCTGTGTACAGCGTACGACACTATTCAGATTACATCCGAACCGAACCAAATTGCGCTCTCCGTTCCCGACGTTGTATTGCCTTGTGGCCAAACAACAACACATTTTCTCGCACAGGCTACGGGCGCCGGACTTGTGTACAACTGGACAGGCCCCGGCGGGTTTACC
The DNA here is from genome assembly GCA_020160935.1 of Bacteroidota bacterium. Classification (GTDB taxonomy): domain Bacteria; phylum Bacteroidota; class Bacteroidia; order Chitinophagales; family Saprospiraceae; genus M3007. Next base: position 158,228 of record JAIUPL010000002.1, read on the forward strand.
GGTACTACAAATCATCCGCTTGTAAGTGTTCCCGGCACATACCATGTGACCGTTTCGAACCAGCAAGGCTGCCAGGGCACAGCCACGGCACATTTGGTGGCAGAAACGCCGCCTTTTTCAGTGGCCGCCACAACTGATTCTATCACTTGCGGGCATCCGGCAACGCTGTTTGCTGTGACAAATGCTTTTTCACCGTTTTTCCACTGGTCGGGGCCTGGTATGGAAAGTTTTTTGCCGAATCCGCAGGTCTCCACTCCTGCTACTTATGCGGTGACCGTCAGCAGCCCGAGCACCCTGTGTACGGCCACTGCCCAGGTAAACGTGGTCAGCCTCCAGGTGTATCCTTTTCTGCATCTGGTGCAACGTATTCATCCGACAGTAGGCCAGAACAACGGCAGCATCGAGATGAGTACCGGCGGGGCGCCGGGGCCATTCGCATTTTCATGGATCAAAGACGGTCAGGTGGTGGCTACCACGGAAGATATTTACGGCGTAGGGGCCGGTGTGTATTCTTACCAGGTACAGGCCGCGAATGGTTGCTCCAAAACGGCCCTTTTTACCCTGTTGAATTCCTTGCCCAATGACGACGAGTTCAACTCACAATCCTGGGAACTTGCACCCAATCCATCGTCCGGATTTTTCAACCTGCGCTGGAAGGTCGGAGCGCCGGCCGGCACGCACCTGCGGGTGTATGCCGGCAGTGGTCGTCTGCTCCAGGAGTGGAATGTACCGGAAGGCGCCGAAACGCTGGACATCGATCTTTCGAATGCACCGGCAGGGCTGTATTTTCTGGAAATGCGGAACGGGGCGGAACGTGCCTGGCAGAAAATGGTGGTGCGGTAGGTAGAGACAAGGCACGCCTTGTCTCTGTACACAATGGCCACGTAGAGACAAGGCATGCCTTGTCTCTACCCACCTACCGCCGCAAAAACGCCCGTATCATCGCAAATTCCTTTTCCGGTTCTTCCACCTGCGGGTTATGTCCGCTGTATTCGAACATTTCAAATTGCGCTTGCGGGCAATAGGTTTTGTATTTCACCATCATCCAGGGCACCGCTACGCGGTCATATCGCCCGGCCACGATCAGAATTGGCATTTTCAGCGATTTCAGTTGCTGGCGGTAGTCGAACGTGCCGATATCGCTGCCCACGATAAAATCGCCGTCCTTGCCGACCATTTGATAATACACAGCCGAATTGAAGGAATTGGGATAGGGTTTGCGTTTGCGGCCCCTGAAATTGGCGGGGTTGTAAGCGTACAGAAAACCGTAGGGCACGCGGCCGTATATTTCCTGGTGGATAGGGTCGCTCGATACGGCGCCGGCTTCGCGTACCTTCATCAGCGTATCCCACACCTCCGGGTAATTGGTCATGATCTCGTGGTTCGAATTGTCGTCGTTGGCCTGCCACATCACAAAACTGTGGAAGGTATTGGCGAGGATCAAATGTTTCACATGTTCCGGGTATTTGATGGCATAGCCTTGTGCCACAACACCTCCGTACGAATGGCCGAGTACGTTGATCTGCGAAAAGCCCATGGCCTTGCGCAGTCCTTCCAGGTCTTCGATGTCCCGTTCCAGGGTGTACTCCTGCACATGAGCGGCCGTATCCGACTTCCCGCGGCCGAGCGCGTCGTAATAGACCAGCGTGTTGGTGGTCGACAGGGAATCAAAACTTCTCAAACCGTAGTGGGAGCCTCCCGGGCCACCGGCGATGAAAAAAAGCGGGTCGCCTTTGCCGAAACTGACGGTCCAGAGTTTGGCGCCGTTGACGGTGTAGTATTTTCCGTCGGTCTGGCTTTCGGGAAATCCTTGTGCGGACAGGGTGAGGGGCAGAAAAAAGAGGAGGAGGAGATGAGCAGCAATGCCTTTCATGGGAAATGGTGTTGAATTTGAGCGGTGAAGGTAAGAGGTTTGGCGGGATGTCATTGGATGAACGCTTTGGGCTTTCGATCAATGGCAATGGGCACGAGGGCGGGGGACTACGAGGGCGGGCGACCGCCCGACCCTCGCGCCCGCCATTCCAAAGTTCCAATGCCACCCAAAAATCCTAAAAAAACACGCCCCTCTTTGCAGCATACCGCTCCCCCGCTGCATACTTATCACAACACCGATCGGATTTTTTCACTTACAAAAAAACATCCGTATGAATCGCATAAGCATATTGTTGTGGAGTCTCCTGCTGTTGATGGCGGGTTGTCGCGACAATTTTGATATTACCACCACGCGGCAGTTGGGGCCTATTCCCGAAGAAAATGTGCAGGCCTCGCTCATTGGTCATGTGGTGGATACCCAGGGAAACTCGCTCGAAGGCGTACAGATAGAAGTAGCCGGCCAAAGCCTGATGACCGACGTGCATGGGTTGTTCTACCTGCACCAAAAACTCATGAATAAGAATGGCGCATACGTGAAAGCCACCAGAAGTGGATTTTTTCATGCAGGTCGCTTTGCCTTTCCCCGACTGAACAAAAGCACCTACCTCGAAATTACCATGATTCCCAAAACACTCACGGCCTCGTTTCAGTCGAGCGAGGTAGCCAGTTTTTCAGGGGTCAGAATTCCGGCCAATGCCATCGCCAATGCCCAGGGGCAGCCGTACACAGGGCAGGTAAATGCGTATGTGGTGTATCTGAACCCCACCGATCCAGAAACATTCAACCGCATGCCTGGTGATTTACGAGCGCAGGATGCCCAGGGATATGCAAAAGTGCTGATCTCCTACGGAATGATCGGCGTCGAACTGGAAAGCCCGCTGGGTGAAAAACTGAACCTGCTGGCAGGCCAGACCGCCACGATTTCTATGGACGTAGCATGGGGCTCACCCGAAACCATTCCGATCTGGCATTTTGATGAGACAAGCGGTTACTGGAAAGAAGAAGGCGAAGCCACACTGACAGGCAACGTGTACAAAATGGAGGTGCCGCATTTCAGTTACTGGAATTGTGACACACCGGCCGATTATACGCTGCTGACCGGGCGACTGACAGACACACAGGGACATCCGCTGGCCAACTATGGGGTCACGTTGAGCCAGGAAACTTTTGGTACAGGTGTCGGCAATACCGATGGCGATGGATATTTTGGCGGCATTGTTCCGGCCAATGTGACCCTCGACCTGAAAGTGTACAATATATGCGGCGAGGTGCTGCACCTGCAAACAGTAGGGCCGTTGGCCAATCAAACTTCTGATATTGGAACAATCGTCATTTCCGACCCTGAAACGATTACTACAACGGGCACGCTCGTCGATTGCAATGGGAATCCGTTGCCGGGTGGACTTGCAATGATTGAAAGAAACGATACCATACTGGCCATAACTCAGGCAAATGAAAACGGGCAATTTACAGTTACCCATAACAATTGTATCAGTTTCAATGTCTACAACATTTTTGTAACAGGATACGACCTCAACAATCTGCTTCAAAGCGAGCCGACAGTTGCCACAATAACCAATGATGTCGCCAATGCCGGAACCATTCCCGTTTGCAGCAACCTCGACGAATACCTGGTATTTTCGTTTAATGGCGTTTCACAGACACTTTTGTCGGATCAAATCACTTTTGAATACGGTGTTTCTGCCAACGGGTACCTCGGTGGCTGGCTGGATACGGTGTATATTTCCATGAATTTTGAAAATCTTGTCAATCAACAGGCCACCGTACAAAGCATTAATGGCGCCATACGATATCCGAACAACGAATTGCACAATTACGGCTGCTCTTATTGTGGTATTTGCCCTTGCGGCGACATCAGTGCAGGCACCCTCCAGTTTACGGAAGTGCCTGCAGCACCGGGCGAATACGCAGCCGGTTCCGTTACGGGCATGATTCGGGAAGAAGGGCTTTCCATACCGGTACCGTATTCAGTGCAGTTCAGGATAAAAATGGAATAGCAAGCAAACCAGATTGACCAACCTATATGTCAGAAACGGCACACGACATATTTGCTCTTGTACAAGGCTGCATACGCCGCCAACCTGCTTCCCAAAAGGAACTGGTGCGGCGCTATGCAGCCACCCTTTTGTCGGTAGCGCGGCGTTATGCCCGCAATCCCTCGGATGCCGACGATATTTTGCAAGACTGTTTTGTGCTGGCGTTTAAAAAAATAGAGTCCTACGACCCTGCGCGGGGCAGTCTGATCGGCTGGCTGCGTAAAATCGCCGTCAACTGCGCGCTGGCGCACTACCGCAATTACCGTTTTAACTACGAACGGGCGGCAGAAATACTACCGGAAAACGTCGACATATCGTCCGATGTGCTGTCCAAACTGGCATTTGAAGACATCATGGCCCTGGTCAATACCTTGCCCGACGGCGCGCGCGAGGTATTCAATATGGCGGTGTTCGACGATTTCTCCCACGATGAAATTGCCGCTGCACTGGGTATTCCGGCCGGCACTTCCCGCTCGCTGTTGAGCCGCGGCCGTCGGCTTTTACAGGAAAAAATATTAAAACTGCAATCCAATGAACTGGCAAGAATTTGAAGAGCAATTGAAAAAGCAGGCCGAGGGGCATGAAACGCCTGTCGATACCGAGGCGCTGTGGTCCAGGGTACAAACCCGCAAACGGCGGCGTTTCGTGCTGTTCTTCTGGTGGCTGCTGGGAGCGGCCGGGCTCATGGGCGGCGCCTACTGGATAGCAGCACGTAGTCAGCAGCCTTCCGCCGTATCCACTTCGCAAGAGGAAATTCAGCAGATTGCCCGTACCAATGTTAACGCTCCCGACTCATCTTCCGTCTCTATCAACGAAACCGCACCCGTATCGAACCCAACCCTGAATGTCCCGAAAACCACTTCCCCAAAAACTGCCGGCGCCATTCGAACATCGCAACATAAAAATACGCCATCACTGGCAGGCACTTCTCCCAAAACGGTGATCCCGAAGGATTTACCGAGCCACCTCATTACAGATGCCGCCCCCTCATCTCCTCAACCTCTCAACCCCTCAACCCCTCAACCCCTCATCTCCTCAACCCCTCAACCTCTCAACCCCTCAACCTCTCAACCCTTCTCAACCCCACCGCCCCCCGGAAACGAGGCTATTCCTCTGCTACCGACGTATATACGCTTGTTGCAGTCTCCTGCAGCAGACGAATTCGTATTGCCGGAATCTTTTATCAGCCCCTACGCTCCTTTGTTCGCAGTGCCAGCCAAATCCGGTTATCAAGTGGGTATTCAGTCCGGCATATCTTACTGGAATGTATTCCATCCATCAGGGCCCGATGCCGTTTTCCCGCGTGCCAATGAACGCCTGCTGGAAGCCGTTCATGCAGGAGCCTTTTTTCAAAAACAAATGGGGCGCCGACTGATCATTCGGGCTGGTTTGCAGTATCAGCGCTACAATGCGGTGTTCCGCTGGCAGGAAAGTTCCATCTTGGCAAACCAGCCCCGGCAAGTGCACAATTATCATAGCGACGGGCATGTAGACACCACGTATATCCCCAGTGGCACGCTCGTGGAAAAAACGAGGACGGTGCGGCAGTACAATTACGTTTCATCATGGATGCTGCCTGTCGACTTCAAATGGCGCATCCCGGCGGGCCGCACCACACTGATGCCATTTCTGGGCGTGCAGGCAGGTTTTCAATCCCAATCGGGTGCATTGCTGAATGCCAATGGCCAGCCGGATTTTAGCCGATACAAGAGCATTTACAAAACCCTGTTTAACCTGGGCCTGCGCACAGGCATCTCCACCGAATGGCGGATCAATGAACGCAACCACCTGCTGATAGAACCCTGGGGTTCGGTCGATTTGCGCTCGCGCACCGGCAGGTTCAATCCCGCGTATGAGCAGTTCTGGCAGGCCGGAGTGAGTGTGGGAGTGGTGAGAATGATGAGTTATGAATGATGAATGATGAATGATGAATGTTTGGGCCTGGTGATGAAGAAACTGTTTTATTTGAGGAATACCATTTGAGCAAGCATTGATGATTGGTAGATTTGTATAAAAAATCAACTCAATGAAATTGGTGCTCCCGTTTTTATTACTATTCAGCATTCACGCCATCGCTGGCACCATTGCCACGGAATGTGATTCTTTATTCCTCTCCAACGGGAGCGTTTATGCCGTAAAAAATGTGGATATCAACCGCGATGGTATTTTGTTTTCTTATTGCAACGATACCACCAACGCCCGTCTGGATGCGCCCTGGATGCAAGTTCACCACATCAAAAAGGCCGATGGTACGATTTTTTATTCCGGTTTTGAAAAACAGGTAGAAACGCCTCTCAGTGCAGAGCAACTTGAAATGGAAAAAAAAGTGAATGCGCTGTTTAGCCTTTCCATCATAGCCTTTCCGGCCGTGTTCTTCTTTGGAGTAGGCCTGCTTTTATCGATTGTCGTTTTGGCACAAGGTGCTGTGTTGATAAAAAAAACAGTAGGGCATCCGAATGAAAAATACTTGCGTCGGCGGATCAAGCGCGCGCGACTTCTGGCGAAAATCAATCTTTTTGCATTTTTGTTGCTAGCATTGATTGTGACTTCTGCCTTAATTGTGCTTTTACTACAACTTAATATGTAATTCCTGTTCATATCTGGGCCAAAAACCACTCTTTTTCCGACAAGTGTTCTTCGGCAGCAATGGCAGCGCGCAGTTTTTCCACCTCGGTTTTGCTGGAGAATTGGAGGGCCAGCAATTTAGAAGCGTAACGGATGATGTTGAGATAATTGGAGCGGTGGTAGCCAATCACCCGTTTTCGGGTGATGTAATTGTGCATGGCATAGAGGTGCGATTGCAGCAGATCGAATTCGTCGAGGGCGTAGTAGGTTTTCAGGAGCAGGGTTTTGGTGGCCAGATTCACCAGCACATCGCGGTAGTTGGCTTTTTGCAGCAGGTCGAGCACCGCGTTGTAGTTTTTGCGGGCAAATTCCAGTCGCGCCAGGTTGAAACTGAAAGCACTTTCGCGCCAGGGTTTTTCGAGGCTGTTTTTGTACTGATGGATGAAATAATTCACCCACTCCAGATCGCCCGTATGCAAGCCGGCTGCTACTACATTGTGGTAGGTGTATCGCGGCAGTACCCCGTTTTCCAGCAAATAGCCGCTTTCCAGCGCAGGCTTGTACAAATCGAGCACTTCCTGAAAATAACGTTTTTCACCCGCATTCAGTCGCCGAATACAGTAGTTGGCCGCCCAAATGAACAGCCCGTGCATTTCCTCTGCTGAAAAAATGCCCTGATCGGACAGCAACGCTTGTTTGTAGTGCTGAAAATGGGTTTCATTTTCCGGAAATCGCATCATCCGGTAGCAGTGCAGGTAAGTGGCAATGGCGGGATGAGAAGCAGCATAATGTTGTTCGGCTACCGCGATCACTTCGGCTTCCCAGGCACTGTGCTGATCGGCGGTGTACAACACCCGGTGGGCAGTGTGCAGGCATATCAGCCTCATTTTCAAGGTGATATAAGCCGTGTCGGCAGCCAGAGATGCGGCGCCAAGGTGGTGCAAATGCGTGGGATCGAGTACATAGGAGCGCTGGTGGGTTTCCCAGTGTAGCCCGAACAACAATTCGTGGTAATGCGCATCGCGCAGCGTACCGGTTTCCAGCCCTTTTTCCAGTCCTTTTCGGGTGCGTTCGAAATGCGATGCCAGCCCGCGTTTGCGGTAGCCTCCCAGCAGGCGAAGGCGCAACGCGGCTTCGTCATTTTCCAGTTCCTTTTGAACGACGTATTTTTCCAGCAGCCGATGCAGGTAGGTCATGCGCAGACGCAATTCCTGATCGGGCACGCTTTCGTGGCCGAACAGGTGGCGTTTGGCCGCGCCTTTGTCGCCGGGCTCTTGCCCGCAAAACCAGTCGAACAACTGCAACACATCTGTCCGCTGATTGAAGTAAGGCGACACCAGGAACTTGCGGATTTCCTTTTTTTCAGCAGGGGAAAAAGAAAAAATGAGTTGCCGAAGTTGGCTTTTCTCCATTTTAATTCAATTTTATTAAAATTAAAATATTGAATATCAATGTTTTAGTTTTATATTTTGCAAATATAAGTTCAATTATTTGATAAATTTGATTTTGTCTGCCCTGAGGAAATCCCGGACGTTTGTATCGTGATTTTGTGTACGCAATCCTGCTGGTTTTTATCCTGTCAAAGAATTTAAATCTTATGAAAAAAACACTCCATTCATCGATATCAACTTGTTGGTCCGGCCTGCTTGTTTGCTTTTTGTTGTTAGCCGGGTATGCGCGACTGTTTGCACAATGCAATCCCGACATCGTTGCGCCTGTCATCACCTGCCCGGCGAATCAATCGGTGTTGACATCGCCCGGGCAGTGCAGCCAAATCGTGGCGCTTGAAGCCCCGGTGGCAGTGGACAATTGTGGTGCGGTGTCGGTGCAAAACACTTTACCTGTCGGAAATGAGTTTCCGACCGGTACTACTGTTGTGTTGTACACCGCCACCGACCTGGCTGGCAATATGGCTACTTGCCAAACGACCGTCAAAGTAAGCGGCAGCATTCCGCGCCCGGTATGCGACCGCTGGGTGACCGTGCCTGTCGACCCATCGGGCACGACGACCATTTACCCGGAAGACATCCTGGAATATGGCCCGTACACTTGTACGCAAACGGGTTTATCGCTTGAATACGACTTTACCAACCCGCCGCTGCCTTCCCTTTCCTTTACCGGTACCGGCACCCATGAAGTGTATGGAGCGGTCATCACCGAGGACGGTTTTTGGGAAAAATGCTGGTCGTTCGTCAGTATTGTGGGCGCCGGCGCCGAGTCGTGTACACCCGATGTGACGCCGCCCCAGGTTCAATGCCGACCATACTACATTGTTTATGCGGATAATGCGCAATGTCAGGCAGTTATTAATCTGGAAAGCCCGGTTGTTACGGATAACTGCGGGCTGTTCACGCTGTTTTCCGATGCTCCACCCGGCAACCTTTTTTCTCAGGGGCCGGATAGAATTGTCACATATACGGCAACCGATATTGCTGGCAACAGCAGCACCTGTACGTCGACTATTCGTTTCAGTTACCAGGAAATTATTCTTCCTGTTTGCCATCCGCTCACGGTTGATCTGAATTCGTCCGGAACGGCGATTGTTACCCCGAATGATGTGCTGGCAGAGGGCCCCTACTCCTGTACAACGCCGGGTATTTCGCTGGAAATTAATATTAATGCCGAACAATTGCCCTTTTTGACCCTGACGCAGCCCGGAACGTACTTTGCCCAGGTGTACATCACCAATTACATTGGCATCATACACGGTTGTCAGTCTGTTATCACAGTAAATCCACTCCCCGGTGGGTGTAATCCCGAAACAACGCCCCCGCTTGCCCATTGCACGGCTTCCTTAACTGTCGAAACCAATACCCAGGGGCCCGGCCTCGCCCGTATGTATGCCGCCGATCTCAACGATGCCAGTACCGACAACTGCACAGCGCCGCAGGACCTGCACTTGCGCGTCACCACAGAAGATGGCACTGTTCCGCCCACGGCTGCTTACGCGGATGTGTCCGGAATCGTCCAAAACCTTCCGGTATTTTTGTGGGTTGGCGACCAGTCGGGCAACTGGAGTCGATGTAGCGTACCGGTAACAACCACCCCGGCACAATGTACTCCCGACACCATGCCGCCGCTTGTGACGGCGCCGCCGAATCTGACGTTTACTTACACGGCTTTTGCTGCCCTCAACATAGATTTTGACAACCTGCCGGACGAGTTTCCTGAAATTTATGCTGCATTTGGTACGGCTACGCACTGGGACAACTGCGATGACGGGAACAGCGATTTGCAAGAGTCGTTTGTAATTTATCCGGATAAAATTATCCGCCGATTTTTTGCAACGGATGCCGCCAACAACCTGAATGACAATCAATTTCAAACAATTACCATTCTGGATGGCTTTACAGCCCATTTGCCAGGCTGGACAACACCCGGAATGACGCCTGCCGACCTGGAACTGCAAGGTGTAAATGTCGTCAGTTCGGTATCGGACGAGATTTTTGTAAATCCTTGCAATACCGCGCCGGTCAAAATCCTGCGCACCTGGGTAATTGGTGATTTTGAATTCAATCCTCCGCAAGGACTTCCTGTTGTTTTGCCACCGCTCGATACCAACAATGATGGCATTACGGGCGACCCGTACGACATCATTGTTTTTGGCGACAGCGTTTGGTTGTATGAAAACCATGTGCCTGTGAGGCCTTTGGCTCGACGCGCCTGGTCGTACCAGTATGAGCAGACGATTCGTGTCACGTATGGCATCAGCGGTACTGTTTTCATTGATACATCGACTGATTGCGCCTTCGAAAACGGCGAACCTGTGTTAAAAAACTGGAAGGTAAAAGCCATTGGTCAACCCAGCAATACACCTTACACAGGGCAGACCGACAGCCAGGGACATTATTCCATACAGACGTGTCTGGGCGATACCGCCGTGGAAATCAGCCTCGATGCGCCTTACAACTATTCCGGCATATGTCCACCCACGTATGTGCTCGACCTCACGCAGGGAGGGCCCTGGGTGCGGGATATTCCAGTTCAGTTGACAGATGAGTGCAATTTGCTGAATGTCGATATTGCCTCCAACTCCATGAGTCCATGTTTTGCAGGGTATTATGCGGTGAATTATTTCAATTTCAGCCAAAACACCATTTCCGGTACACATGTGGATGTAGCGCTCGACCCATATGTTCAGTTTCAGGGCGCTACCTTGACTGGAGTGCCGCAAGGAAACAATACCTATCGGTTCCAGACAGGGGCCCTGTCGCCGGGTGCTTCGGGTAGTTTCAAAATATTTTATGTACTCGATTGTGATGCACCGGATGGCGCGACGCACTGCACGGAAGCCTCCATTTCCCCATATGCCGAGTGTCCGGCGCAAGAAGCGTGGTCGGGCGCAGAATTGCGCGTTACCGGCGCCTGCGACGGCGACTCGGTGCGCCTGAAAATCACCAACGTGGGCGTAAATCCCATGGCCGGAAAACTGAATTATGTGGTAACCGAAGACCTGATTATGGCACGGCAGGACAATTATATACTCGGCCAGGGCGAATATGTAGAAGCCGCTTTCCCTGCCGATGGCACTACGTGGCGCATGGAAACGCCACAGGAGCCTGGCCATCCCTGGGGCGGCCTGGTATCGGCCACCGTGGAAGGCTGCGGCGGCATCAATACCACCAATCTGGTAAACGTATTCACGGTAGACGACAATGATCCTTTTACGGCTACCGACTGCACACAAAACACGTCGGCTTTTGACCCCAATGACAAACAAGGGTTCCCGACAGGGTATGGAAATGAGCATTTTATCAGACCCAATACCGACCTGGAATACAAAATCCGCTTCCAGAATACGGGCACGGATACGGCCTTTACCGTGGTCATCCTCGACACGCTTTCCCAATTCCTCCAAGCGGCAAGTATTCGCCCGGGCGCTGCCAGCCATGCGTACGATTTTGATTTGCTGGAAGGGAATATCCTGCGTTTCCGCTTCGATCATATTCTGTTGCCGGATAGCAACGTCAATGAAGTGGCTTCGCACGGCTTTGTACAATTCCGCATTGCTCAGCAGCCCGATAATCCGCTGGGGACGGTAATTCCGAATGCTGCCGCGATTTATTTTGATTTTAACGAGCCGGTCATCACCAATGAAACCTGGCATACCCTGGGCGAAGATTTCCTGGAAGTGTCAGCCATTGAAGATCCGAACCATGTCGGTCCGCTGCTGGTGTACCCGAACCCCGCATCTGAAAACATCTTTTTTGAAATGCCGACAGCGCAACAAGGCCGGCGCTTCGAACTCAGTGATGCTACCGGGCGTATTGTTTGCAGCCACGATTTCCCGGAAAAAGTATTCCGTTTGGAAAGAGTCCTTCTACCTGCCGGGGTTTATTTCTTCCGCATTTATACGGAAAACGGCGCGGCCGTTTCAGGAAAAATTGTTGTAAAATAAAGAAGTCCTGAGTCCTAAGTCGTAAGTCCTAAGTCCATAGAGTACACCTGATTACCCTTGGCTTATTAAAAATGAATGCCAAGGGTAATCAGGTGTACTCTATGGACTTAGGACTTACGACTTAGGACTCAGGACTTTTCTGCCAATTCCAGCCACCGCAACTCTTTTCCTTCCAGCGACTCCTGCAATTCGCCTAGTTCTTTGGAGAGTTTGGCGGCTTCGTTGGCATCCAGATCGGTGGCGTTGAAGCGGTCGAGGATTTCCTTTTTGCGGGCTTCGTGGGTGGCCATTTCCTTTTCGAGGCGTTTCATTTCGTTGCGTTCGGTATTGGTGAGGCCGGGCGCAGTGGCGGCTTTGGCAGCCGGTTTGTCGGTAGCGGCAGCAGATGCCTGGGCCGATTCGCTGCGTTTCAGGGCGCGGTATTCGGCGTAGGTGCCATTGAAATCCTTGATGACGCCATTGCCTTCGAACACAAAAAGGTGGTCGACGAGTTTATCCATAAAATAGCGGTCGTGCGTGACTACGAGCAGACAACCGGGAAAGTCCTGCAGAAAATCTTCCAGCACCTGCAGCGTGAGCACATCGAGGTCGTTGGTCGGCTCGTCGAGGATCAGGAAATTGGGGTTTTTCATGAGTACCAGCAGCAGGTACAATCGGCGGCGCTCGCCACCGCTGAGTTGGCTTACATATACTTGCTGTTGGGGTCGGGTAAAGAGGAAACGTTCGAGCAGTTGGGCTGCGGTGAGTTCCTTGCCTTTTTCCAGTGGAATCACCTCCGCTACATCGCGCACGGCATCGATGACACGTTTGTCGGCCGTCAGTTGGATGCCTTCCTGTTTGTAGTGGCCAAAAATGACCGTGTCGCCCACCACCACTTTTCCGGTGTCGGGTTCGAGGCCCTGGGTGATGATTTGCAGGAAGGTGGATTTGCCGGCGCCGTTTTGTCCGACGATGCCCACGCGTTCCTTGCGTTTGAATTTGTAGGTGAAATTGTCGATAAGGCGCCGCTCTCCGAAACGTTTGCTGATGTTGTGCAACTCCACGATTTTGCCGCCCAGCCAGTTTTCCTTGATCTGGAGGCTCATTTCGTCGGTGCGTTTTTTGAGGGCATCGTTGGCTTCCTTTCGGTCGAAATAGGCATCTACCCGCGCCTTGGCCTTCGTGGTGCGCGCTTGCGGAGAGCGCCGCACCCAGTCGAGTTCGTTTTTAAGGAGTTTGTTTTGTTTTTCGTAGGTCGTGCTTTCCACCTCCTCGCGCAGGGCTTTCTTTTCGAGGTAGTCGGAGTAGGAACCCGAGTAGCGCCGCAGTTGTCCACCGTCCAGTTCGATGATGCTATCGCACACATTTTCAAGGAAATAGCGGTCGTGCGTCACCATAAACAGCGTGATGCCCGGCTGTTGCAGGTATTCTTCCAGCCATTCGATCATTTCCACGTCGAGGTGGTTGGTCGGCTCGTCGAGGATGAGGAAATCGGGTTCTTCGAGCAGGATTTTCACCAGCGCCAGGCGTTTCTGTTGGCCACCGGAGAGGGTGCTCACCTGCTGCGAGAAATTTTCCATGCGAAAGCGGAACAACATTTCCTTCACCTTGGCTTCGAAGGTCCAGGCATTGTGCAGGTCCATATCGGCAATGGCCAACTGCAATTCGTCAGGATGGTCGTGGTCTTCCAGCGCGCGTTCGTAGCGTTGCACCACCCGCACCAGCGGATTGGAGGGGTCGAGTACGGCGCTCAGCACATCGAGGCCGGGCGAGAAATAGGGTTCCTGATCGAGCCAGCCGATACGAATGTCCTTGCGCAACAGGATTTTTGCCTGTTCGCCTTCGCTGCCTTCCTTTCCGGCAATGACGCGCATGAGCGTGGTTTTGCCAGTACCGTTTTTGGCGATCAGGCCGATTTTCTGGCCTTTGTCGATATAAAGCGTGATATTTTTAAACAACACCTTTTCGCCGTAGCTCTTGGTGACGTTTTCGAGCGTGAGAAAATTCACTTGCCTGTTGTTTGTTATTGGTTATCGGTTATCCGTTATCCGGGCTGAGCATCAGGCACTTGCAGATAAGCAGGCCGAAAAACGCAAAGATAACAAAGAACTCAAGGGTACATTGCAGTAGTCTTTTTATGAAAGAAATATGCGAATTTTGCGGCCGCTTTTCAGGATCACCTTTTTTAACACTCTGTTCCGCCAATGGCCCGCAAGAACAAACTGCGCAAATTCGCCGAAATCCGTTCTTTTTCCAATGTGTACGAATGCTACGACCCGACCCAACCGGGTCTGGTAGGCAAAGACATGCAACCCGTCGACCTGAAAGGCCGCTGGCACGAACAGCATTTCCAAAACGACCATCCCATCACCCTCGAACTGGCTTGCGGGGCTGGCGAATACACCATCGGGCTGGCCCGGTTGTTTCCGGAGCGCAACTTCATCGGCGTCGACGTAAAAGGCAATCGCCTGCACAGCGGCGCCAAAGAGGCCGTGCTGGCGGGTATCCAGAATGCGGCTTTTCTGCGCACCCGCATCGAGGTGATCGATCATTTTTTTGCGCCTGGCGAAGTGGCAGAGATATGGATTACGTTTTGCGATCCTTTCCCGCGCGCTGCCAAGGAAAACCGGCGGCTTACTTCGGCGTATTTCAATGAGAAATACCGGCAAATTTTACAAACAAACGGATTGGTGCATCTCAAGCACGACGACGACGATCTGGTGCAGTTTACCCTCGAAACCCTCGAAGCCGACCCGCGCTGCTCGCTGCTTTACCAGAATATGGACATCTACGCAGGCCCTTTGCCCATGCCCGAACTCAGCATCCAGACCCTTTACGAAGGGAAGCACCTGGAGGCGGGCAAAACAATCAAATACCTGCGCTATACGATTGGGTGAGCAGCCATTACAGGTTGAGCCAGTACACCACTTTCAGTATCACGGCCTTGTTTTTCGGTGAAAAAAACTGCACCGGCGTATTGCGGATTTGCTGTGCGTAGGAGTTGTCGGTGTACACCAGGTACACATCCGATACCGGTGCGAAACGCCATTGCAGCCGTGCATTGATGTTGAAATTGTTGGCTTGCAGGTTGTACTGGAAGAAGGAACTGAAAAAAACGCTGCGGCTAAACGCCAGTTCTACCCGTGGCCCGACGAGCCAAAAATCTGCCGAAGCATAAGGTTTCGGCAATCGGATATTGTTGTAACTATAAAGCACCGACAAGATGCCTAGCGGCTGCAACCGATATGCCAGGCGGCCTTCTACCTGAAATAAGTCGCCATTGAAATATTCACCTGCTGTGACGGAAATATTGCCCTGCAATTTGGTGGTAGTGCCGGATGTGTACTCGGCCGTAAAGCCTGAATACCCGTAGCCACCCACTGGCAACGGGTCGGTACCTTCGGCATCCAGGTTGGTGGGGTCGAAGGCTTCGAACAGGTAGGTGTAGCCGTTGTACAGCGCCACCTGCCCGTATCCCTGGTCTTTAAACCCCACGCCGAAATACATGGATGCATCGCGGTCGGTGTGTTTGCCATTCAGGCCGTAGGTAAAACTGCCTTCTATGCCGGTGTAACAATTGGTGACCTGCCTGCCAGCCCAGCCTTTTTTCGGGTAAAAGCGGGTTTCCAGTTTCGGGAAAAACGACTGCACGCCTGTACGCGGCACAAAACCTGCCTCGGCCGAATAGGTAGAGTCGATGCGGTTGTAACCCAGTTGCGCATTGAAATAGCGGTCGTTGTAAGACAGAAAACTGGCCAGTGTGCTGCCGCGTTGCGCTTTGTCGGGCGAAAAGGAGCGGTGGTAATACCATTCGCCTTCCCAGCGGTTGTCCTTGGAGTACAGGTTGTATTCGAGGCCGGCCATGCGGTTCCAGGGCTGCCAGTCGGCGCGTTGCTCGTTGTTGAGGTCGCCGAGAAAATTTTGTTTATTTACTACTACAGCGCTCAACACACTGCGTTCGAACACCTTGCGCTGCACGGTGGCTACCGTGAAATTGGCAGCCGGAAGAATGGTGTCGGCATTCCAGTCGCGGCGCCTGGTTTGCATATTCAGCAGGCCGATACGCCACTGGTCATTGAGTTTGCCGCTGAGCCGGGCGCCAGCCACGATGGGCACTTTTTCATTGCGTTGCAGCACCGGGTTCCAGGCCAGGCCGATGCGCCGGGAAAAAAACGGCCGCGTATCCGGAAATCCGTAAAAGGCAAACAGATCGCGATTTTCCAGAAAAAATTGCCTGGTTTCAGGAAAAAACAACTCGAAACGGCTCAGGTTGGGCACCTGTCGGTCCACTTCTACCTGACTGAAATCGGGGTTGATGGTCAGGTCGAGGTTGAGGCCCGGCGTGAGGGCCACTTTGGCATCGCCGCCGATGTTGCGGTTCCAGACAAACTGTTTTTGCTGCACTTCCAGCGACTGGTCGTTGCGCACATAATCGACACTGCCGCCGCTCGTGACGTACGGAATCAGGGAAATATTGGCGCCGGGGCGGGGAGGCGGGCTGTCCCACAGCAGTCGGCCGGCGAAGGCCAGGTTGTGGGTGCTATACTGAAATGGGACGGGCGCCCAGGTGCTCACTTCAAACTGCTGCACCTTGGCGCGGCTGAACTGCAAACCCCAGGAATTGGGCCCGTCTGACACCGAATAGCGCAGGGTTTTGAATGGAATGGCTACCTCGATCACCCAGCGGTCGTCGTAGTTTTTTACGGAAGAATACCATTTGTTGTCCCACTCGAACGACAATTGCTGCCCATTGGAAATCAGGGCTTCGCGTTGCACATTATAAGGACTTATGCTGAACAGAAATCCATTCAAACCATCCTTGGAAGGGTCGAACAGCATATTGAGCACATCGGTGGTGCCGGGATCGAAATCGCGGCGCAGGCTCTGGGTGATGTACGTTTCGCGGGGCTGGTAGCACACCGCGCCTATATACAGGTAGCGGTCGTCGAAAGTGGCATGTGCTTCCACCTGAAACTTCGAATAGGAAGTGTCATTGGGAAACATCAGTTTGAAATGATCTGCTGTGGCTGCTGCCTGCCAGTCGGGTTCATTGAGTTCGCCATCGAGCCGGATGTTGCCTGCGGCTTTTTTGATAGGCAATTGATACAGATCAGCATTGGGGGTTTGTGCCATGCTCATGCACAGCAAAAAGGTTAGCAAAAGGGTACCGAAAAAGCGCATGAAAAGGAGGACTGGCTAATGACGCAAATGTAGGAGAAGCGATTTTTCGGGAAGATGTAATTGAGGCCTTTAAACGGGAATTTGGTCGGTAAATAGAGGTGAGAAGTGTGAGAGAGTGAGAGCGTGAGAGATGTGAGAGCGTGAGAATGGTGAGAGCGTGAGAGTCCGTAGAGTGTACCGCTTGTCTCATTACCACCACCAACCAGCCCTGAAAGGGCGTATCCAATAGCACAGGGCAACGCCCTGTGTATTCGTATCCCATCCCCCAAAAAACACATATTCACCTCATTCCGGCAACGCCCTGTGTTTTCGTATCCCATTCCCCCCCAAAAAACACATATTCGCCGCATCCCCGGCAACGCCCTGTGTTTTCATATCCCATTCCCCCCAAAAAACAACCCACCCACCACATTGCCCACAACCTCACAAACCCGCCCAATTGTTCCTCATTCTTCCCAAAAACACCTTTTTCTACATATTCAATAAAAACAAATACACCTCTCTGCAAAAGTCAATTCCCCAGCCCCGGCGAGGCCCCGCACCTTTGTATCATCAATTTAAACAAAGGAAATTCAATCAATCATGAAAAAATACTTCGTAGTACCCGCCTTTTTTGCAGCCGCCATGTTGTTCACCTCTTGCGACCAACTTGTTCGGGCAGCCATCGATGATGATACCGTTTGTGGTGAAAATGTGAACACCGGTTACCGGACGGTAAGCGACAAGGCATATGAAATGATGCCGGTGATGAATGAAAACACCCGTTTTGTGTACACCAATGCTGCCGGGGAGGAAATGAAACTCACATTAAAGGAAAAGCGCGAACAAAAAGCGGTATTGAACTACAAAATTCTCTGCTACAACGCTTCCTACAACATTACCCAGTACGAATACTGTGAGACCCAAATGGTAGATTACGTGTTTGAAAACGCCGAACAAGGCGCAAAAATTTACTACAGTTGGTACCTCGACCAAAAGGACGAGATGATTTACAACGCTTTTAATACATCCATTTACATGGGCACCCTGACAGGCGGCAGCAACACCTGGGTAGCCGACGACCTCGGCAACGAACTGCCTGCCATTGCCGGAATGGGCGAATGGGCCCGCGAGGTAGGCGACACAACCATCCTGGGCCGCCCGTTTCACAACGTGACCTATTACAATTGGGGTATCAACGCAGGAAAAGGATTCTACTTTGAAAAAGGGAAAGGTGTGATCGCGCTTCAGGCCAACAACGACATATTGTGGGTGCTGGATCGGGTAGAATAACGCCCGCTCAGTTCATTACATCCACCTCTTTTACCAGGTTCAGCAGCAGCGCCAGGTCTTCATAAAACTCTTTGACCACTTCAAAACTGACGTTGGTGGCAAACAAGGAAGGTTCCAGCAGGTCGCGATCCTGGGTCAGGGCCAGATAGATTTTATCGCCGATAATGGAAAAATAAATCTCCTTTTGGCGGTTCGATTGCTGGAACCGGTGGCGAAACTGCAAAATAGCGCGCTGCATTTCTGCCGAAATGATGTCTTTGATGCGCGTTTCAGCAGTCGCATAAGTATCAAAAATCGCTTCAAACTCCGGAAGCACCATGCCACGAATGCGCCTTCCACCTTCCAGGTGAAAGGCGCGTTCGCTTCTGCTGAGGTATTTTCGGTAGGCATCGGGCAGCACCAGCACTTTGCCGTGCATATCCCAGCGCTGATAGTCGGCAATCAGGAAAATACCGCGGAACACATAATCGAGTCGGTTGCGCACCGGCGAAAACTCCCGCACCCGCAGTTCGCAGGCTTCGAACGGTGTTTCGCGCACTTGTCCGCGAATCATGTCCTCCCCTGCATAGTCGTGGGCCGTAGTAAAAATGCGGCTTTCCAAAAATCGTTTGGGGGGTATAAAGTCCTTCGGGTTGTAGCCTTCAAAAGAAAAATTCACATCGTTGTCGATAAAATCGAGC
Source organism: Bacteroidota bacterium (assembly GCA_020160935.1). GTDB lineage: Bacteria > Bacteroidota > Bacteroidia > Chitinophagales > Saprospiraceae > M3007. The sequence continues at coordinate 177,232 of JAIUPL010000002.1, forward strand.
AACAACTCCACGATACGCGGCTTGAATTCCTTGAAAAACACCTGAATGCGGAATACCAGATAGGCAATCCAGCAGCCAACCGGAATCAGCAGGAGGAGGGTAATAAAAAATATGTTGAGATAGACCTGTAATGCCAGTACGCCTGCCAGCAGGAGCACCGACATAAACAACAAGCGCACCAGTCGCCGACGCCGGAGTTCCATGTGCAGCAATTCCGGGTGGATGCTCTGGTTGTAAAACAGGCGAAAATCGTGGTAGGCAGACAGCATTACCCTTGATTACAATTCAAAACCTTTTTGGTGGGCATATTCCTCGATATAGCCATCGATCAGTGTAACGAGCAGGTCTTTCAGATAGGCGTTTTCGAGGCGGGCGATCACTTTCAGTTTTTCCAGTTTGCTGCGGTCGACGGCTACGGTGAGGCGTTTTTTGCCCGATTGTTCGTCGGTTACAATTTCCTGAACATCAATGGTTTGGCGAATCAGGGAGTCGAGGCCGCTACGCAGGGGCGAGCGGAAGGCTTCGGAAGAGCGGGCTTTCGATTTACCGCTTTGCGTGACGGTATCGGGCTGGTTGGATTCGTATTTTTCCAGACTTTCCTCCAGGGCTTCCTGCAGCAGGGAATCGAGGCCCGTGGCAAAGTTCTTGTGGCCGTGCTTGCGCTCGCGCTGCGTTTCGGGCATGGCATGGTCGTGGCTGCTCTGTTCGGCCTGGCTGTGGCTGAACAGGTCATCGAGCCCTTCGGAAAATCTTTTTTTACCCATAACGATCTTGTTACAAAATAGCCTTTGTTATTCTCACCTCTCACCTCTCACCTCTCTCAACCGCTCCAGTATTTCCTTACTCAGTTCCATATAATCGTGCGCGCCCGGACTTTTTGGACTGTATTCAAAAATATCCTTGCGTTGTGCGGGGGCTTCGGCCAGCGCCACATTGTCGCGCACGTAAGTTTTAAACACTTTGTCGCCGAAATACTTGTGGATAGTTTCCACCACATCCCGGTTCAGTACCCGGCGGCTATCGTACATGGTAGCGATTACGCCGGCCATATCGAGTTGTTTGTTGAGGCGGAATTTCACCTTGTCGATCACCTGCTTGATTTTCGCTAGTCCCTGCACCGCCAGAAATTCCGTTTGCAGTGGAATCAGCACATAACGGCTGCTGGTGAGAGCATTGAGTGTCAACAATCCCAGCGATGGCGGACAATCGATAAAAATGAAATCGTAGTCGTCTGCCACCTGGCCGATCAGTTCCCGCAGGATAAATTCGCGCCCTGCTTCATTGATCAGTTCCATTTCGGCGCCCGACAGGTCGAGCGACGAAGTGATAACGTCGAGGCCCGTTCGGTGCGTATACGGACTCAGATCGCCTTCGCCGCGCAATGCTTCGTAAATGGTGATCTTCTGCCGTGGAATACCCAGCGAAATGGTCAGATTGGCTTGAGGGTCCAGGTCGATCAACAACACCCGCTTACCCAATTCCACCATAGCGGCGCCTATATTAATAGTGCTGGTCGTTTTGCCGACCCCGCCTTTGTGGTTCAAAAGAGAAACTACTATGCCCATATACAACTTTTAAGGTTCCCGCAGGAAGGCATAAAAATACGGATTTTTTTGGTAGGGTTGATAAAGTTGATGAGGTTGATAAAGTTGATGAGGGTTGATAAAGGTTGATGAGGGTTGATATTTTGCCACTCGATGAATGCATATTAGCCCCTTACCCCGAGCCGATGAATATCAACCCTCATCAACCTCATCAACCTTTATCAACCCTATTGTTTGAAATTGCCTTCCAACAAAATCCACTGCAAATATCTGATTTTCAGAGACAAAAAGATGAATTCAAAAAAAAAATGCCAAACAGACAAAAAAAACTTTGACATTTTTTGTTTTTAAAAACTCTTTGTTTTAAGTTTGCATCGTCAAATATGATAAGCGCAGATACACAACGCTCTTCAAAACATATTCATTCACCTGCACCGAATTGTGTGTTCGGGAAATAAACTTCCACACTTATGATCAAGGAAGATAGAATTGATCTCAACGACCGTTTTATTCAGGCTTTCAAATTGCTGGAAGAACGAGGCGCCATTGTAAAAAATGACCGGAGCGGTAAAGGCGTCGGCGATGTGGCGGATAAAGTATTGGGCAACAAGGCTTATGGTCATATCATTCGGGCATTTCTCAACCGGGACAGCAAACGTGTGATCGACTACGGGCAGGCACAACTTTTTGCCCGCACCTACGACATCAACGAAGCATGGCTGCTGCACGGCATCGGCAATCCATTCGGCTTCGATGCGCCGGGCGACGCGCTTTCCGGCGACCGCAGTTTCAGCACGGGCTCCGGCAATATTCTGTTTACCACAATCAGGGCCTTCGCAGGCAGTACGCTGGGGGCTGAAAGTGCAGAAGACAATACGTATTTCTCTATCCCGGGCGTAGCCGGTTCGGGTCTGGTGGCTTTCCAGATTGAAGGTAACTCTATGGATCCCGTGATCCGTCACGGAGATATTGTTGTCTGCAAATCCGTTGAAAACCTCAACGACATCCGCGACAATGAAATCTATGCTGTGCGTTCCAATGGCAATGTATGGGTAAAATACGTGCAGAAAATTTTCAACAACCGCGGAAGAATCGTGCGCCTGAAAATGATTTCTGCCAACTACTTCGACAATGATCCGTTCGAAGAAGAAGTAAATGAAACAACCCGCCTGTACAAGGTGGTACGAAAAATATCCAACGTGTAACGCCAAAAAAATTCCGTTCCGAGGAAAAAACTATCCTGCTGTTTATTGTTTTCGGAGCCTCCCTGCGTAATTGCCGGAGAGGCTTTTTTTATTTGGGCCAGTTTTTGTTTAAAATTAAATTTAGTCTTGTCTAAAAATAAAATTAAATTATCTTTGCATCAAAATTCGATTGCATAAAAAATAACCAGGCCTTCCTGCCAAATGAATAGAACTATCCTCTTGCTTGCACTATGTACTTCCCTTTCTTCCCTTCCGGCACAAACGAACCCCGGCATACGAGCCCGGGTAATCGACGCGCTTACCCGCGAACCGTTGGTAGCGGCCACCGTATCCTTCGACGGTCAGGGCGGCATGTACACCGACTCACTTGGCCGCTTTCAACTGACGGCGCCGGCTGCCGTCCACATCCGCATGCTGGGCTACAACGCCTGGTCGGGCCGATTGCAGGCCGCCGCAGAAGAAACACTCATTCTGCTCGAACCCGCTGAACAAGCCCTGGGAACGGTCGTCATTTCGGCCACCATGAAGGAAGTGACGAAAGACGCTTCGCCCATTCCTGTAGAAATTTACACTCCGCGTTTTTTTCAGAAAAATGCCACCCCCAACCTGTTTGAGGCATTGACAATTGTAAACGGTGTACGCCCGCAACTCAACTGCAACGTATGCAGTACGGGCGATATCCACATCAACGGCATGGAAGGCCCGTACACGATGGTGACCATCGACGGCATGCCGATTGTGAGCGGATTGTCGACGGTGTACGGACTCAGCGGCATCCCCAACGGGCTGGTGGAACGCATCGAAGTGGTGAAAGGACCGGCCGGAACGCTGTATGGCTCGGAGGCCGTGGGGGGTATGGTGAATGTGATTACCAAAGATGCTACCACTGCACCTCGTTTTTTTGTGGATATGTTTGGCACGCATATAGGCGAAATGAACCTCGACGGCGCTGTGGCCGCTCGCAGTGGCAATGCGCATACCTTGCTGGGAATCAATTATTTCCGTTTCAACAACCGGCTCGATATCAATGGCGACAATTTCACCGACATGACGCTGCAAGATCGAGTGTCGGTGTTCAATAAATGGTCGTTCAGGAGGCCGCAACAGCGCATTGCTTCTTTTGCAGCGCGGTATGTGTACGAAGACCGTTTTGGAGGCGAAATGCAATGGGCGCCCGAGTGGCGTGGCACAGACAGCATTTATGGCGAAAGTATTTATACCAACCGCGTCGAACTGCTGGGAAAATACCAGTTGCCCACTGCCCGTCGCCGCATGATGCTTGACCTGTCGTGGAACCTGCACCACCAGAATTCGGTGTATGGAAAAACCGTTTACCTCGGCAAACAGCAAATCGCCTTTGCACAGTTTACTACCGACCTGCCGCTTGGCAAACGCCACGACGCACTCCTTGGCGCAGCCTTGCGCTACACCGCCTACGACGACAATACACCGGCCACTGCCAGGCCCGACGGCATCCAAAATGCACCTTCCAATACCTGGCTGCCAGGCATTTTCCTGCAAGACGAACTCGAACTCAATGCCCGCAATCGCCTGCTGCTGGGCCTGCGCTACGACTACCATTCGGCACATGGCAACATCCTGACCCCGCGCATCAGTTGGAAACGCGCACAAAATGCCCAGAACATCCTGCGTCTGACAGCCGGCTCAGGCTATCGGGTTGCCAATATATTTACAGAAGATCACGCTGCGCTCAGCGGCGCCCGCGAAGTGGTGATCATGGAAGACCTGCGCCCGGAACGATCCTGGAATGGTAACCTGAATTATGTCTGCAAATTTTATCCTGCCCGCGCGGGCTTTATCGGACTCGACGCATCGCTGTTTTATACCTGGTTCAGCAACCAGATTGTACCGGATTTTACAACCGATGCCAACAAGATTATTTACGACAACCTCGACGGGCATGCCGTTTCGTCGGGTATTTCGCTGAATGTGGATGTCAATTTTCTCAATGGACTGAAAATCATGGGCGGCGCGACTGCCATGAATGTATATCGGGTGGAAAATGATGTGCGGCAGCCACAACTGTTCGCTCCGCCGCTATCGGGTACCTGGACACTGTCGTATCCAATTCCCAAATTGCGCCTCAGCATCGACTATACAGGTCATCTGAGCAGCCCCATGCACCTGCCCGTGCTGCCCAATGACCCGCGACCTGCGCAGTCGCCCTGGTTTTCCATTCACAATGTGCAACTTACCTGGAAACCCGCCCGCCCCGAAAATCGCGTCGGCAACAAACAACTGGATCAACTGGAATTGTACATGGGTATCAAAAATCTGTTCGGATTTTACCCGCGTGAAGAAATCATCCTGCGCGCCTTCGATCCTTTTGACAAATACGTTCATGTGGATAACCCGAACGGATTCACCTTCGACCCCACATACAACTATGCCCCGGTGCAGCGGCAACGGGTATTGCTGGGGGTAAGGTGGAAGTGGGAGTGAGTTTTCAAGGGGCAAGAGGCAAGGGGCAAGAGGCAAAGGGCAAAAGTGCAAGAGGCAAAGGGCAAGAGGCAAAGGGCAAGAGGCAAAGAGCAAGAGACAAAGGGCAAAAGGCAAAGGGCAAAAGGCGAATTTTGGAAGAACCGAGCCTTTGCCTCTTGCCCTTTGCCTCTTGCCCTTTGCCTCTTGCCCTTTGCCCCTTGCCTCTTGCCCCTTGCCCCTTGATCAAATCACTTTCTCCGCCACATCAAACTCTTCCTCCGTGCTTTTGATCACAAAACCCTTGCGCTGGAACAGCCGCCGCATGTCGCCGTTGATTTTTAGGAAAGAGCCGTACACCATACGGTAGCCCTGTTCTTTGGCGATGTCGAGGATATAATCGGTGAGGATGCTGCCCAGGCCATGGCCCTGCCATGCATCGGTGATGAGAATGGCGTATTCGGCTGTTTCGCGCCAGCCATCGCCGACGATGCGCACCACACCAATGAGTTCTTTCTGGCCTTTTCGTTCGATTTCGGCCACGATGGCTATTTCACGGTCGTAGTCGATGTGGGTAAAACGCGTGAGCATCTGGTGGTTGAGGCCGGAGAGGTAGCCGAAAAAACGGAAATAAAGCGATTCGCGCGAGGTGTTCTCCACCAGCCGTGCTTCCAGTGCTTCGTCTTCAGGCCGGATAGGACGCAGCAATACTTTGGTGCCGTCTCGCAACTGCACTTTTTTGATCCATTGCGTGGGGTAGGGTAAGATGCTGAGGTGGCTATATGGCTCGCGCTGGCGACCGGGGTCGCGTTCGAGGGTGACAGCGGCGTCCAGGGCGATACCGCCTTCGGCATTCATGGCAAAGGGGTTGATGTCGATTTCCCGGATGTCGGGGAAATCCATGACGAGGTAGGCAAAGCGGCAGAGAATGTGCTCCAGATACTCCATCGGGACAGCGGGCACATGCCGGTAGCCTTGCAGAAGGCGACTGATACGCGTACCTTCTACCAAATGCCTGGCAAGTGCACGATTGAGTGGAGGCAGGGCGATCGCACGATCCTGCCAGATTTCCGTAGCAGCGCCTCCGAGGCCGAACACCACCACAGGTCCAAAAACGGCGTCTTTGACCGTGCCGATGAGCAGTTCGTGCTGTACATCCCACATTTTTTCTACTAAAACACCCATAATGCGCGCATCTGGGCGTTTTTTCTGCACATTTTCCAACAGCGAGTGGTAGGCGCGCCGCACATCGGCTTCCGATTCCAGTCCAAGCCGTACGCCATTCACATCCGATTTGTGCCAGATGTCGGGCGATTCGATTTTCATAACGACAGGCAGACCTATACTCAGGGCGTGGGCAACGGCCTCATCTTCGGTACGCGCCAGTTTGCCGATGTTGACCGGTATGCCGTAGCATTGGAGCAACTGCATGGATTCGCTTTCACTGAGTTCCGTGCGGCCTTTTTTGCGCAATTGTTCGACAATACCCCGCGCTTTTTCGCGCTGAAAACCTAGTTCGAGCGGCATATCGGGCGGCGTTTCGTACAACAATTCCAGTGTATCGTGGTAGTTGACCATTTTCATAAACACCTCAACGGCCCGTTCGGGGAACGGATACCAGGGTATTTTTTCCGATTCCAGCAATCGGCGGCCGGGGCCCATGCTGTGCAGACCCATCCAGGCTGCATACACAGGTTTGCTTTTTACCTTTTTCGATTCCTCCACAACTACCTGGGCAAACTCGGTGGGATCGGTCATGTTTTGTGCCGTCAGGATACACAAAACGGCATCCACGCCGGTATCGTGCAGGCAGGTTTTGAGGGCCGCGCGGTAGCGTTCGGGGTTAGCGTCGCCCAGCACATCCACCGGATTGGAGCGGCTCCAGGCCGGTGGCATGATGGTATCGAGGGCACTGAGTGCTGTGGGCTGCAGGGTAGCCAGTACGCCGTCGCGTTGGGCCAGCCAGTCGGTGGCCAGAATGGCCGGGCCGCCAGCATTGGTGACAATGGCGAGGCGGTTGGAGGCAGGTAGAGGCTGCATGGAAAGCGCCTGTGCACAATCGAACAATTGTTGCACCGTAGCCGCCCGGATAACTCCTGCACGATGGAAGGCTGCATCAAACACGGCATCGTTGCCAGCCATGCTGCCCGTATGTGAAAAAGTAGCGCGCGCGCCATCCTTGCTGCGGCCGGCTTTGAGGATCACGATGGGTTTGGAGCGGGCGAAGGCCCGGGCGGCCGACATAAACTTGCGGGCATTCACCAGGCTTTCCATATAAATCAGGATGCAGGCCGTACGATTATCGGAGCCGAAATAATCGATCAGGTGGTCGAAACCGATGTCGGCCATGCCGCCGATGGATACAAAATGGCTGAAACCTACATTTTTTTCTGCTGCCCAGTCCAGGATGGCGCTGCCCATCGCCGCACTTTGGGATATGAATGCCACCCGGCCGTGGGCGGGCATGGCAGGTGCATAGGTGGCATTGAGGCCCAGGGACGGCGTGAGCAGACCAAGGCAGTTGGGGCCGATGAGCCGGATGCCATGTTCTTTTGCCTGCGCTTTCAGGTCGCGAAAGAGCGCTTCGCCTGTTTCGCCGGCTTCTTTAAAACCAGCAGAAAGTACCAGCACGGATACGATGCCTTTTTTTCCGCATTCTTTCATCAGGGCAGGCACAATAGGCGCCGGCGTGACGATGATGGTGAGGTCGGGCACTTTGGGCAATTTGCTTACACTGGGGTAGCATTTCAGCCCGTTCAGGGTTTGGTATTTCGGATTGACCGGAAAAATATCCCCTTTAAAACCTGCAGACAGCAGGTTTTGCAATACGGCATGCCCGATTTTTTCGGGCTTTTCAGTAGCGCCGATCAGGGCAACCGATTGGGGACGGAAGAAATGATCGAGGATTTTTTTCATTGGAACGCGGATTACGCAGATTTAGGACACGGATTACACAGATTGAAACACGGATTGCGCGGATTGAAACACGGATTACACGGATTTTTCTTTGACTGAAAACCAATCTGCGTAAATCCGTTTCCTCCGTGCAATCCGTGTTTCAAAACCTCCAGTACTTGTTCAAATACGATGCGGCCAGGTGCAAATGCAATTCGTATGTTTCCCAGATACGCATACCCGAAGAAGTGCCGGCTTCGTGATGCGGCATAGGCTCGCCATTTATGCCGGCGATAAAATTGTGCACCAGTTTGGGCAGTTCTTCCGTATCGTAGCCGCCTTCGAGCACGCCGAACAGTTTGTCGCGGAAGGTTTGGGCCAGCAGTTTACCAACTTTGTAGTAAAAGTGGCCGGATGCGCGCAATTGCAGCAAGGGATCGAACTGGTGTGCATCGAAACCGGCAGAAATGGCAACTACATCGGGATTGAAGTGCTCTGCTGCGGGCAACATATACTCGACGGAATGGAGTAGAATATCGTCGCCACTGCCTGCCGGAAGTGGCACATTAAAGGTAAATCCTTTGCCTTTGCCGGCGCCGATTTCGTGGGCAGCGCCATTGCCGGGATACGCCGGATATTGATGCATCGACCAGTACAGTACCTGATCGGAGTTGTAAAAAATGTCCATAGTGCCATCGCCAAGATGTCCGTCGAAATCCAGGATCAGCACTTTTTTGCCTTTGCTGGCAGCCAGTTGGGCGGCTACCGCTACGTTGTTGAACAGGCAAAAGCCGTGCGATTCTTCGGCAAAAGCATGGTGGCCGGGAGGCCGCACCAGCGCAAAATCGCCGCGCTCCATCGCCATGATGGTTGCGCCGACGGCACAGGTGGCGGCTTTGAAACTCCCGGGACATACGACGGTATCGCCGTCGAGGTCGAGGCTGTTCTGGCAGTGCGTACGCACCATTTCAATATATGAACGTGGGTGCACCAGATCGAGGTAGGCTTCGCCATCAAGCAAAAGTGGTTCGGCCGGCAGTTCACCAAATGCCAGCAGGCGCTTTCGGTTTTCCGGGTGCGTACCATTATCATGGTCGAGAAAAACAGGGTGGGAAATTATTTTCATACCGATACTTGTTGCCGACAAAGGTAAATGATCGCAATTATAGCCCGTGTGAAGAAGATCATCCTTCAGGGTGATATGCGGCGAATGAACTGGGAAAGGTTTGGGGCTTGCGAAAAGCAGAAATTTTCGAACATTTGCGGCAGGAGGGATGAGTTATGAGTTATGAGTTATGAGTTATGAGTTATGAGTTATGATGCTGTACTCATGGCTTTGTAAATAGTGTGGCCACAAGCAGCGTGAGTATAACTCATAACTCATAACTCATAACTCTATAACTCCTCTGCCACCATCTACAAACCCACCCACCATGATTCTCGTTACCGGCGCCAACGGACAACTCGGGCAGTCTTTTCAAAAAATGGCTGCTCAATACCCGAACCTGCAGTTCCTGTTTGCGGGTTCTGCTCAATTGGATATTGGGGATAACAAGGCTGTGAAGCGTTTTTTTCAGCAACATAACCTGCGTGGTTGCATCAATTGCGCGGCCTACACGGCCGTAGACAAAGCAGAATCGGAACCCGAACAAGCGCAGCGCATCAATGTGAGCGGCGTGCAACACTTGGCGCGCGCCTGTGCAGCACAGCATATTCCGCTGATTCATTTTTCCACCGACTATGTGTACCATTCCCGGCAGAATCGCCCATTTGTGGAAACCGATGCGGTCAGCCCCAAAGGTGTGTATGCGCGTACCAAATTGCAGGGAGAGCGTGCCGCCCTGCGCCTGCATCCCACAGGGGCAATGGTCATTCGTACCTCGTGGGTGTACTCGGAATTTGGCCATAATTTTTTGAAAACCATGCTTCGCCTGGGCGCCGAGCGCCCGGCTTTATCGGTGGTATTCGACCAGATCGGTACGCCTACGTATGCGCCCGATCTGGCTGAAGCCGTACTTTTTATCATCGATCGCGTGCAGCATGGGGTACTTTCGGGTAGCCAATTGCCGGGTATTTGGCACTATTCCAATGAAGGAGTGGCCAGTTGGTACGATTTTGCGCAGGCGATCTTTGATATACAAGGCTTATCGTGCCGCGTGTCGCCCATTGAAACGGCTAAGTATCCCACACCGGCACAGCGCCCGCCATTTAGCGTAATGAACAAATTGAAGATCAAGAACCGGTTGGGGGTGGAGATTCCGCACTGGCGGGAAAGTTTGGAAAAATGTTTGGGTGAAATGGGGAAGTGAATCAGTGTTCCAGATATCCAGATATACAACACATGTTATGGCCTTTCTTACATAAAAAACTCCGCGACCGCATTCCGGTCATGCTGTTGCTGGTGCTGCAGAGCGAAGGTAGTTCGCCGGGGCGGCAGGGATTCAAGATGGGCGTTTCGGCCGACAGCGATTTGCTGGGCAGCATCGGTGGCGGTATCATGGAGCACAAACTGGTGGAAAAAGCACTTGCCTTGCTGGCCCGGCACCATCCAGGTGTTTCTACCATGTGGCAGCACCACAACAAAACACAGCCTTCCGACCGCTCGGGCATGATCTGCTCGGGAAGCCAGCGGATCGTATTCGTGCCGCTGACGCCCCTGCACCTGCCGTTGCTGGAAATGATTCTGGAAAACAGAACACCACTGTGGCTGAAAATTTCGGAAAGTGGGTTTTCCCTGGCCAATGAAGGGCCGGAAGAGATTGAATTGACGGAAAACGATGAAGGCCGCTGGGAGTACATCGAGCGATTGCAGCGGCAACCCGTGGCGCATATTTTCGGCGCCGGACATGTAGGTCTGGCCTTATCGGAAATACTGCACTTCCTGGGGTTTTATGTAAAAATTTACGATGACCGGGAAAGGCTGAACACGCTGGAACAAAATCAATTTGCTGATGAAAAACACGTTGTGGCGTACGACTGCATCGACGATTTCCTGCAAAGTCACCCCGCCGATTATGCCATTATCATGACCATCGGATACCGTAACGATCAGTTACTGCTTCGTCAACTAACGAAGCGCGCCTGGAAATATGTAGGGATGCTCGGCAGCGCTGCCAAAATTGAAACCTTGAAAGCAGAAATGGCTAACGAGGGTTTCGACCCCGCGCTGTGGAAACACATTTCGGCGCCCATCGGATTGCCCATTTCCAGCAAAACCCCGCAGGAAATTGCCGTCAGCATTGCGGCGGAAATCGTTTGGGTCAAAAACGGGAAAAAGAGTTATAAGTTATGAGTTATGAGTTATGAGTTATGAGTTATGAGTTATGATGCTGTACTCTTGGCTTTATGAATAGAGTGGCCACAAGCAACGAGAATATAACTCATAACTCATAACTCATAACTCATAACTCTTTTCCAACAGGTCCCACAAGTTTCCGTACAAATCCTCAAAAACGGCTACGGTTCCATATGCCTCTTTCACAGGTTCCCTGACGAAATGAATACCCTGAGCCAGCATTTCCCGGTAATCGCGCCAGAAATCATCGGTGTACAAAAACAGAAACACCCGCCCGCCTGTCTGGTTGCCTATGCGCGTTGCCTGGGTGTCGTTGGCGGCTTTGGCCAGCAACAAACAACAGGAAGCATCGTGCGAAGGCGCCACGAGCACCCACCTTTTTTCGGGTGATAGCACGGTGTCTTCCACCAGCGTGAAATGCAGTTTATCTACATAGAAACGAATGGCCTCGTCGTAGTCGCGCACCACCAATGAGATGTGCGCAATATGTCTTTTTGTCTGTTTCATATCCTTTTACAAGTCATTTACACTGTTTTACATGCGTTTTTGAGCAGGGGTGTTCGACGCATCTACCTTTGCCCTATCATTCAGTTTAAAACCCGTTTATACATGACAAACAAATTCTGCGTCCTTGCACTGTTTATGTGCCTGATGGTCAGTTCTGCTGCTGCCCAGGGGTCTTTTACCAATTGTACTGCCGCATTTCTCAACGGTCGGCTTGTCGTCAACGAATATTCCCCGGAAGGTAAATGTATGATCGACAGCACCGCGCAGGGGATGCTGACGGTAAGCCCTGCCACCTATGAGAACAACGTATGGAAAGCATCTTACCCGGCAGAATTCATGATCGCCATCCGCGATAAAAATACCGGAACACTGTGTATGTTTTCAGATAAAAAAATCAAAAAAGTGGACATCAGCAAGGTGCTGGCCAAATGCCGGAAAGGCGACCACATCGTATTGTTAACCATGGACGAGCACCTGGCATTGCCCCACAACGAAATTCTCATTCAGTAAGCCTCATGCAACCCAGCCCTCAGCATCCTGTGCGGGAATTGGAACGCGCAATTTCCTCTGCAATGGCTATTTTTGCAGATATGGAACGCACGACGATCGACAGGAATTACCGCCCATTTGCCATCGCATTTGTAGTACTGATTGCTGCCTCCACCGGTCTGTGGTGGACGCTGCAGCACCAATCCGTACAATACATACGGCCCGACTACTTTGGCGACAAGGTCAATCTGGCTTTGCGCCGAACGGCCCACTACCTGATGGTGGCTTCCGGTGATTCTACTTCGACCATTGCGCCCGTGGAAAAAACGGGCGACAACACCTGGCAAATTCGCATGGATCGGAACCTCGACTACGATCGACTTCCTGCCGTGCTGCAGGAATCGCTGGAACGCCACAATATTCAGGATAACTACGATGTGGAAGTGTTGAAATGCAAGGATAGCACGCTGCAACTGGGTTACAATTTTTTTGATCTGCAACGTGAAGGGGTAGTGCCCTGTGGTGGCCGGGATCTTTCACCAGACTGCTACAATCTTGTGGTGCGTTTTTTACCCGAAACAAAGGCTGCCGGCAATAATGGGCTTGCATGGGCGCTGGCAGCCAGCGGCTTGTTGACGGGAATTTTCATGACAGCCCGCTGGCGGCGCAAAAAAAAGTCCACCGCCGAAGATGTTGCCCCCGCCGGCGCAATTCAATTGGGAAATTCCAGATTTTACGCAGGAAATCAAACCCTGCAAAGTGGCAAACAACTGCACAAACTGACGTACCGGGAGGCCAAACTCCTGCACCTTTTTGCCACCAACCCCAATCAATTGCTGGAGCGGGAATTTATTCTGCAATCTGTGTGGGCCGATGAAGGGATTTTGGTCGGACGCAGTGTGGATGTGTTTGTGTCGCGTTTGCGGAAACTGCTGCGCGACGACCCCAGTGTGCGCATCACGGCCGTGCACGGGGTAGGATACCGGTTGGAAACAGTGATTTCGTGACAGGAATCAAACTATGCCCAGACAATAATACATCTCCATCTCGGCCTTGTTTTTAGCAGAAATTTTGCCCCGGTATTCCCACTGAAATTCCTCTTGTACTACTTCCCGGGCAGCGCCGCTCACATTGATGCGGCCGGGCTCGCAGGCTTCTTCCAGGCGCGCGGCGGTATTGACGGTGTCGCCCCAAATATCGTAGGCAAATTTTTTGGTGCCGACCACGCCGGCCACCACAGGCCCGAAATGGATGCCGATGCGCGCCTCGAACGCGGGCAGCCCTTCGGCTATGCGCTTTTCGCGGTGTTTTTGCAAAAAATCCTGTATCGACAGGGCTACCCGAATCATATCTGTGGGCCGTTCATTGCGGTCGGTAAGGCCGCTGGCGCAGATATAGGCGTCGCCCACGGTTTTGATTTTTTCGATGCGGTTTCGCCCGATCAGGTCGTCGAAACGCGAAAAGCAGTAGTCGAGTTCGGCCAGCAAAACTTCCGGCGGCAGTATTTCTGCAATGCGCGTAAAACCGACAAAGTCGATAAACATGACGGTACTTCGCTCGTAGCGGCGCGCGGCCACTTTGTTGCGCACGGTCAGTTCGGCAGCCACGGCGGGGGGCAGGATATTGAGCAGCAATTGTTCGCTGCGCCGGCGTTTTTCCTCGATCATGGCATTTTTTTCGGCCATTTCTCCCCGAATTCGCCTGTTGGTGCGCTGGCGGTAGTAATAAAAAATTGCCAGCAGCAAGCCCAGCAGCGCCGCCACCAGCAGAATCGTTTGGTTTTCGCGCTTTTTTTGAGCAGTGAGCGCAGACTGGCTTTCTTCGTATTTTCTACGTTGTTCTTCGGCTACCTGCCTTGCTTTTTCCTGTAGCAATGAGGAACGTCGGCGACTCCATTCATAAGCCTCCCGAAAGTTATTCTGACGGGCTTGCAATACCTGCATTTTGTCAGTAGCCTGCAATGCCAGATCGGGGAGGGGCGACACGATGGCTGCGTCGTAGGATTTTTGATAGTATGCCAGCGCACGAGGCCAGACTGCCTGTCGTTCTGCCACATCGGCAAAGGCCCAGGCCGATTCTGCCTCGCGTTTTTTGTCTTGCAAAGAGAGGGCCAGTTGCAGGGCCTTTTCAGCATACGAGCCTGCCCGTGCCAGGTCTATGGTAAAAAGGCTGCGCGAAAGCCGGTAGTTGAGTTCCCAGCGCTGTACAGAATCTGTTGTCTGCTGCAATTGCCGCTCCAGTTCTGCCACCGATTGTGCCGGCAAGCCGGCAGGGCAACACCAGGTACAAAACAAAAGTATGTAAAGAATCAGGCGAACGGACATCAGCAAAAGTCTGTCAGAAAGAGGATTTTGAGAGCAAAATAAAGCAAAAGACAGCCAAGCATGGGTCAAATTGCATCAAAATATCATTGCCTGTTATTGTTTGTGTCCAATTGTGAACGTCGGTGTTCGTATTCGAACTGATTATTTTTGAAAATGCAGGTATAAGATGTTGGTTATCAGTTTATTGTAAAAATGGCATAATCATGGCAGGGAAATTTTTTAAGGTATCCCAACACCGCCTGAACGCAACTTTTCATCACCCTCTCAATTATTCCATATGGCATTTATCGCTGTACCTATTCCGTCGTTGCCCGGCAAACAGGACATTGAGATCGAGGTCACCATCAACGGACAAAAACAACAACTGCATTACCGCGTCGAACTGTTCTACTGGCAGGACTGCGCCATTCCGCAAATCGATCGCGCCGAATGTATCCGGCAAATGCTGTCACGCTACGATGAGGACTGGACGCTTTATTACATCGGCGCTCCCACCGACGAATTTGTGCCCATCACTTTTGTGAAAAAAGGAGACATCGCGTTGCAGAGGAAGATGATGCTGGGCGCGGTCTGATTGTTATCAGTTATCAGTTATTGGTTATCAGGGCAGGTAAGGGGTTATCTGTTTTTCAGGCTGGGCAACTCGGGTAGTTGAGTAGTTGAGAGGTAGAGTAGTTGAGTAGTTGAGAGGTTGAAGAGTTGAGTAGTTGAGGGGCGGCCACCCTGGAGAATTTTGATCACCTCTCTTTGTGTTTCATTACTACGTTCCCTCAACTCTTCAACCTCTCAACTACTCAACTACCCGAGTTGCCCAGCCTGAAAAACAGATAACCCCTTACCTGCCCTGATAACCAATAACTGATAACTGATAACTAAATTAGCCCAACTCCGCCGGCACCGCAGCCATCTGCTTCAAATTGCCATTCCGCAGCACCCAAAGCGTTACTTCACGGCCGATGGTTTTTTCATCCAGGCCTTTGTGCAGGTCGTCAATAGAATCAATCGGGCGGCCCTCAAATTGCACGATGATGTCGCCTGGAGCGATACCGGCGCGTTCGGCGGGGCTGCCTGTTTCCACACTTTGTATCTGAATGCCGCCTTTGGAGGGCAATTCCAGGGCATTGAGCCACTTGGCGGGCAAGGGCACCGATTGTGCGCCGATACCCAGAAAACCGCGTCGTACGCGCCCTTCGAGGATGAGTTTTCCCACGACAAACTGCGCGAGGTTGGAGGCCACGGCAAAACAAATGCCTTGTGCCGGTAAGATGACTGCTGTATTTACCCCGATCACCTGTCCGTGTGAATTCATGAGCGGGCCGCCGCTGTTGCCGGGGTTCAGGGCCGCATCGGTTTGAATGACATCGTCGATAAGTCTGCCATTCTGGCTGCGCAGCGTACGCCCCAGAGCGCTCACCACACCGGCAGTGACGGAATACTGAAAGCCGTAAGGGTTGCCGATGGCAATGGCGATTTGACCAACCTGGAGCCGGTCGCTGGCGCCGAAAGGCACGGTAGCGAGGTTGTCGCCGTCTATTTTTACTACTGCAATATCAGTGGCTGGGTCGTCGCCTACTACCCGGGCCTGAAATGCGCGGCCATCGGGTAGGCTGGCTTCGATGTGCGTAGCGCCATTTACGACATGGCTGTTCGTCACCATATATCCATCGCTGCTAATCAGGAAACCGCTTCCCGTTCCGCCGGCCTGCTGATTGGGAGGTGTTTGTCGGCCGCGCTGGTTCGGCGCAGGCGGTTTTTGTACTTTCAAATGCGCGACGGCATTGCTCACGCGTTGGGCTACCCGAACCACCGTTTGTGAATACGCATCCAGAAGATTCATGTCCTCGTCGGCCACACGTCGTTTTTCCTCCGCGCCCGCGCTGGCGGCACTGCCTTCCGTTGCAAGAAAACTTAGCATATTAATTACCATTAAAAATGAAAGGAATCACCCTCCACCAAGGGTGGAGAGATTGCGAAAGGGCAGGAGGTTGTTTCAAAAAGATACTGGCGAGAAACGTGCCAAGGTAGCGAGGGTGCCATTTTGACACGAGAAGGCATCAGGGATGAGCGGCTACCCACACTTCCCCATCTTCAAAAACTTCCTTTTTCCAGATAGGAACGCTTTGCTTGAGGGTATCGATGGCAAAACGGCAGGCATCGAAAGCGGCGGCGCGGTGTGCAGCAGAAACGGCAATGATAACTGCTACTTCTCCAACGGTCAGCACACCGGTGCGATGGTGCATGGAAAACGACTGCACAGGCCAGCGTTCGAATGCCTCCTCGGCAATCCGGCGCATTTCCTTTAGCGCCATGCTTTCGTAGGCTTCAAATTCGAGCCGCAGCACGCGTTTACCCTGCGTAGCATCGCGCACGGTTCCGATAAAAACATCGATACCGCCACACGAAGGGCTTTCCACTTCACGGATACAGGACTGGATGTCGAGCGGGGTATCAGACAATTTCAAAAACAGATTCATGGCAAATTGCGCGGATGGGTTATCCTCCACTCACAGGAGGAATTATGGCGACCTCATCGCCTGGTCGAATGAGGGAGTTGTCTGCTGCAAATTCTTCATTTACCGCCAGCAAAAAGGATGCAAGGCCTGAGAGGCGTGGAAATTGTTCGGCCAAATGCTGCTTCAACGCTTCAGCCGTGGTGTCGTCGGGCACATCCACCCGAATGCGGGAGCCACCACAAATATCCCGGGCGATACCAAATGTGAGTATATCGATCTGCATGTTTGAAACTGTTATACGCCTGTTCGTATTTGTGCTGCTTCTTCCGGCGTGTTTACATTGGTGAGTTTTTCGGGCGATTCGGCTTTCAGAATCTGGGCGTCGGAGTTGAGCAGCACCTTGCGGGGGCAGGAATAACCCTGTGCAAGGAAAGAAAGTAGTACTGCATAACTCTTTGGTTCCCAAATAGTAATAAGCGGTTCCGGCATTTGGTCGAACGGACTTTCAAATGCAGTGGCGGTGTGCAGCGGCCGCCGATTATTGAGCAAAAAATCAAGCGTAGCCGCATCGAGCAATGGTAAATCGCAGGCTACCACCAGCCAGGCGCGATCGGGCGCATGCCGAAATGCGGACAAAATGGCGCCATATGGGCCGAGGTCGGCAAAGGTATCGGGCAATGCAGGATAGGCGCTCTGTAGTGCGGTTTCTTGTCCGGCCCGGCAGGAAATAAACGTTTCAGCACATAGTGGCGCCAGCAGATCCGCCACATATTCGCGTTGCGGCTTGCCGTGCCAGTCCATGGCGCCTTTGTCGCGGCCCATGCGCAGGCTATGCCCGCCGGCGAGTACCAGGCCATTGAGCAGCGGAATGGATTGCTGCATTGCCTCTTCGAAAAACGCCAGAATGCCTGTAGTGTCGCTTAAAAGCAATTGCGGGATGTCGTGCCAATTCGGAATGGCTTCAGCAAGGAATCCAAACGGCGGCACAGCCTTGTCTGCCAGCAAAATGAGCCGCACGTCGCTGAGTTGGGCGAGTCGTTTGCGCAGGGAGTTTTCTTTGGCCGGGTCGATGACGACGATTTGGCGGGCGGCTTGATGGTGGTTGCCATTCACCAGAATAAGGTCGGCCTCGTTGAATACCTGCCGAAACTGGTGCTGGTTCCAGTCGGCATGTACCTGCAGTCGGTGGCTGCCAATGGCGTCGGTGTATTCCGCCCGCGCCCCGGAAGCCAGCATGCCCGGAAGCACCGTTTCTTCCGAATGGTCGGCGTCAACATACGCACAGCGGAAACGGTCATTCAGCGCAGCAATCAACTGCCCCGACAAGTGGCGGATGGCGCTGCAATGTGTGCCTACGATGGCCCATTCATTACGCCCGAAGCGGCCGAGGGCAGGACGGGCCAATGCGGTATGTTTGGAATGTTTCATAAAATACGAAGCATTTTGGACCTTACAGTCTTGAAAAATCCCGCTTTCCGCCCGTTTTGGCCATGAGCCGGGTTTCACGGATTACAATATCGTGCGACAGCGCCTTGCACATGTCGTACACTGTGAGCGCTGCCATGCTGGCGCCTACGAGGGCCTCCATTTCCACGCCGGTTTTGGCCGTGATGCGTGCGGTACAGTCAATTACAACTTCCTGATTTTCATTTAAATGAATGTCGATATGGCAATGATCCAACCCCAAAGGGTGGCACAGTGGAATCAGGTCGCCCGTTTTTTTGGCCGCCATAATACCTGCCAGAATTGCCGTCTGGAACACGCTGCCCTTGGCAGATTGCAGGGTGGCGCCGTCGCTGAGTTGTGCCAATACTTCTTCGGGCAGCACAACAATGCTGCGCGCAGTGGCACTGCGACGGGTGACCTGTTTTTCGCCGGTATCAACCATACTGGCATTGCCTTGTGCATCGAGGTGGGTGAGTGGCATTTTTTTAGTGTTTGGGTGTTTTAGTATTTTGGTGTTTTAGTGTTTGGGTGTTTTGGTGTTTTTGTGTTTTGGTGTTTTGGTGTGCTTCGCGCATGGCATTTGTCAGGCAACTCCATGACCTTATTTTCAAATGCCATACGCGAAGCACACAAAAACACTAAAACACCCAAACACCCAAACACCAAAACACAAAAACACCTCTAAAAATCAATAACTCCAAAGCCTGAAAACACGTCCTGCCTCAAAAACAGTTTGTCCGGCAGGTAGTTCCAGAAAAGCGTCGGCGTCGAGCAGGTTGGCAAAATCGCCGGAGCCATGCCCTTGCAGGGGTGTAGCCCAGCGTTGTGCGGTTTCATCCTGCCAGGTTTTCACCTGCATGAAATAGGTCAGATTGGGTTCGAAATGCACGGTTTTTTCCAGTTGTGCCCACTGCGGTGGTTTTTCAGGAAAGCCCAGTGAGCGCTCCAGCCAGGGCAGCACATACCGTTGTAAACACAAAAAAGTGGAAACCGGATTACCAGGCAGTGCAAAAATAACGCCCTGGCTTCCAAAAGTGCCGAATTGAAACGGTTTTCCGGGGCGTTGTTGCACCTTGTTAAAATGTATCTGCACCCCTGCTTCCAACATGGCTTGCGGAATGTAATCGAATTTCCCCATCGACACGCCGCCACTGAGCAGCAGCAGGTCATAGGATTGCAGGCAGTTTTTTATTTCATGCAAAATCACATCCGACGAATCGGGCAAATGCCGCAAGTCGGCCTCGATGCCATACCGCTGCAAGGTTGCGTGCAGGGCATATGAGTTGGAACGCCGGATCTGGTGTGGGAGGGGGGGTGTGGCGGCCACTTCTACCAGTTCGTCACCGGAAGACAGGATGACCGTACGCGGCAATTTATTTACCTGCAAAACACTTTTCCCAACCGATGCGGCCATGCTGATTTCAAGGGGCCCGATGACCCTGCCAGAAAGCATAACCAGATCGCCCTGGCGCCGGTCTTGACCTTGTCGGTGAATGTTTTGGCCCTGGCGAACCGCTTGGGTTATCCGCGCCGTTCTGTCCGACATATGCAGATGTTCATAAGGAACCACCGTATCGGCCGGACTGGAAAGTGCTGCGCCGGTCATGATTTCGATACAGGCATTCGATGACAGACTTGAAACAGGCGAATCGCCCGCCGCCTGAACGGCTTCTATCGTAAAATGCCGGCACCCTGCTTCGTAATCGGCAAACCGGATGGCGATACCATCCATCGTCACCCGATCGAAAGGCGGCAGGTCACGGTCGGCGTGCATATCTTCGGCCAGCACCCGGCCTTGCGCGGCCAAAAATGACAGGGCTTCCGCACCCCAGGAACGGGCTTGAGAAAGTACGATTCGTTCTGCTTCAGCGACAGGGAGCATGTGGTGAGGAGGAAGTTTGGTGGAGGGCAAAGATGATATTTTTCAGAAAAGAATGCTATAAGGCAGTATTTTGAGCAACGGATTGTGCGGGTGAGTGTTTATGTCATTCCATGAATAAATTTTATTGCCAATGCGACACCAACCCATCGGCTTAAAAGCCAATCTGCATCAGTTTATCCTGCTGGTGATCGTCAATGCTTTTGTTGGCGGTATGGTGGGTATGGAACGAAGTGTTTTGCCGCAAATTGCCGAAGTAGAATTCGGCCTGGCTGCCAAAACAGCGGCGCTGTCGTTTATTGTGGCTTTCGGTATCACCAAGGCATTTGCGAATCTCTTTACTGGAACCCTGGCGTCTCGCCTGGGTCGGAAAAAAATGCTGTTACTGGGTTGGGTACTGGGTTTGCCCGTGCCTTTTATGTTGATGTACGCGCCTTCCTGGAATTGGATTATTGCGGCAAATGTGTTGCTGGGCGCTCACCAGGGTTTTGCCTGGTCGGCAACAGTCATTATGAAGATTGATTTGGCGGGCGAGCGGAACAGAGGCCTGGCAATGGGATTAAATGAATTTGCCGGCTATCTGGCCGTCGCAATGGCAGCCTTGGCGAGCGGCTGGATTGCCGGGCGGTATGGCCTGCGCCCTTACCCTTTCTATTTGGGGGTAGGCCTTTCCATCATTGGGATCCTTGCAACCTTGTTTTTTGTGAAAGATACGCACGGACATGTAGCCACCGAAGCGGCCATAAGTAAAATTAAACGACTCGATCATGTTTTCCTTGATACCTCCTGGCGGCATAAGAATCTTGGTTCAGTCACATTTGCGGGGCTCGTAAATAACCTCAATGACGGCATGGTTTGGGGCCTTTTGCCTTTAATGCTTTCACAAAAATCGTTCTCCCTTTCCGATACCGGGGTGCTGGCAGCCATTTACCCGGCGGTATGGGGTATCAGCCAGATTTTCACGGGCCGTTTGTCCGATTATGTTTGCAAAAAAGATCTTTTAATGTGGGGAATGGTTTTACAGGGAATTGCGCTCTTTGGACTGGCATTTTCCCATCAGTTTCTCTTTTTCGCACTGTGGTTATCCCTGCTGGGTTTCGGTACGGCGCTGGTATATCCAACTTTTTTGGCATCTATTGCCGACAATACGCATCCTTTCGACCGGGCGCACAGCCTGGGTATTTTCCGTTTTTGGCGTGATCTGGGCTATGCAGTTGGGGCATTGTTGTGCGGCTTACTGGCCGATTGGGCGGGTATTTCTTTCAGCATAGCGAGTGTGGCAGTACTCACCGTTCTGACGGGTCTGGGGGCCAATTACCGAATGCGTTGCAGAACCGATCATCCGGGGGTGTGGAAATGGCTGAAGTCTAAAGTGTTGTTGCGTAGGGGCGGGCAAAGGCTGCTGGTGTTGGAGGGGCGCACGATTTGACAACTTTTTTGAAAGTTGTCAAATCTGGCATTCACTCTGTGTATCTGTATTAATGTCTTCCAGAAAACGTTGAACACCTCTTTTCTTTATTTTGGATTCCAATTGTACGGAAGCACCACGAGTGTTGCATTCAAAAAAAATGGACGAGTTTCCAGGGCCTGCCATTTCGAGCGGAAGAAACCTGGCCTTGATTGTGTCGCTCGATACGATTTCCGAGGTGGTTGGTTTGTCCGACGTAAAATTTGCCAGTCAATTGACTGAACAGAATGTAGACATAAAACATGGCGTGGAGATGAAGATTATGCGATGTTAGCAGTAAAAAAAAAGTGCAATTGCCTGCTTATCAGGCAATTGCACTAATGGTGAAGAGGGGGGACGCTTTGGCGCCACGACCTTTGTTTGGTCGGGATGACTGGATTCGAACCAGCGACTTCGTCGTCCCGAACGACGCGCGCTACCGGGCTGCGCTACATCCCGAGAAGTGAGAAGTGAGAGGTGAGAAGTGAGAGTGCGTAGAATACACCGTTTCGTGCCTTTATAAGAAAACTATTATAGCGAAGCGGTGTACTCTACGCACTCTCACCTCTCACCTCTCACCTCTCACTTCTCACCTCTGGAGCCACTCAAGGGATTTGAACCCTCGACCTGCTGATTACGAATCAGCTGCTCTACCGCTGAGCTAAAGTGGCTTGTTATGCTTGCAAAAAAGGCTCAAGGATGGTGCCAAAAAACAATATTTTGCTAAAGCGGCGGCAAATATAGTGGTATCAGGTAAAATGTGTCAAGCGGCGGCAGAATTTTTCATAGAAAAAATGCCTTTAAATCTGACGACCTCCCAATATTGTTATACTGAAACGGCCGTACTTTTGCGCCCGAAAAAATAGATTTGCTTCTGCCATGCACCACCTCATCGACACCCATGCCCACCTGTATTCTTCCAAATTCGATTCCGATAGAAGCGAGATGGTGCAACGCGCCATTCAGGCTGGTGTAATCCGGATGTACTTGCCTAATATCGACGCCGAATCCATTGAAGGTATGCTGGCCCTGGAAGCACAGTTTCCGGAACACTGTTTTGCCATGATGGGCCTGCATCCGGGCTCTGTGCAGGCTACCACATATCGAAAAGAACTGGAAATTGTGGAACACTGGCTGGGGCAGCGCGCCTGGGCTGGTGTGGGAGAAACAGGTATCGACCTGTACTGGGACAAATCGACGCTCGATATTCAGAAAATTGCTTTTGCCCGTCAGATCGAGTGGGCCAAAGACCTGGGCAGACCCATCATCATCCATTCGAGAGAAAGTAACCGGGAATGCCTCGAACTCGTGGGCAAGGCGCAAGATGGCCGCCTGCGAGGTATTTTCCACTGTTTTTCCGGTACACTGGAAGAAGCCAGGCAAATGATCGACCTGGGTTTTATGCTTGGGATCGGCGGCACACTGACTTATTCCAAATCGGAATTGCCCACTATACTTCGGGAAGTGCCGCTCGAACATATTGTACTGGAAACCGACGCCCCCTATCTCCCGCCGGTACCATACCGTGGTAAGCGCAATGAAAGCGCTTATATTCGCCAAACGGCTGATATGCTGTCGGAAGTAAAAGTGGTGCCACCTGCAGAAATCGCGCGGGTGACCACGGCAAATGCGCTGAGAATGTTTTTGTAGGAGTTATGAGTTATGAGTTATGAGTTATGAGTTATGAGTTATGAGTTATGATGCTGTACTCCTGGCTTTGTTATTAGAGTGGCCAAAAGCAAAGTGAGTAAAACTCATAACTCATAACTCATACCTCATAACTCCAAAACCTACCCATTCATCGTCAAAATCTTCACCTCCACTCGTTGGTTCTTTTTCTTTCCTTCCGGAGTGGTATTGGGTTGGATCGGGTATTTCCAGCCATAACCTTTGTATTGCACGCGGTTGGAGGTGACACCTTTGCTCACCAGCCAGTTGGCCACGGCTTTGGCGCGGTTGGTGGAAAGTTCTTCAGCGAAGGCTTCGTTGGGCCACATAGCGTTGTTGGTGTGGCCGCCCACTTCGATCACCACATCCGGGTTGTCTATCAGGAAATCATATAAAGAGGTGAGTTCGGGCTCACTTTCCGGCTTGATTTCGTATTTGTTGGCATCGAAATAGAGTCGTTCGAGGCGATAAATTTTACCCGTTTTCATCACCTTCCGCTCAATTTTTGTGACGGCGGCAGGTTTGGGCTCCACCTTTCTGGCGGGTGTGTCTACTTTTGGCGCGGCGGTTACCCGGGGAGCGGTTGGCGTGATTTTAGGCGGCGCTTTGGCGGCTACCGGCGGCTTTTTGGCATCCGGCATTTTGTCGGGGTTGCAAGGCACCGGTTTGATTGCCGAGGCGTTGTCTACCAGTACGTTGCCATTGGTAGGGAAGAGGATCGGCGTTTTATAGTACGCTTCAATCATCAGGTAGGTGTAATTGCCTTTCGGATTGAAGCGGAAATTATATGTCAGCCAGCGCGTGTTGGTGATGATGGATGTTTCCGCCAACAGTTCGCGGGAGTCGCAGTACCCCATACCGCCCCAGATGCGAACGCGGGCCGGAACTGCATAATTCACATCTTCGCCGGTAACACGGCTCACACTGAGGTACAGTTCGGCGCGGCACAGATCGAGGCTGAATTCGTAGCACTGGCCGGATTCCAGCGGGCGGCTGAGGCGCTGGCCTACGCCTTCCCAGGTTTCGTTGTCGCGTACCACCAGGCCGAGGTAAGTTTGTCCGTGGTTGGCAGGTTTGGCAACAGTCCAGCCGCCGGGCTGTACGTCGGGAGGTGTTTCGCCGGCTTTTCCACAATTGTACCAGCCGGTAGGTGTTTCGCCCATTTTAGGCAAGTCTTCAAAAGAAGGGTTGGTGAGTACGATAGGGGCATCCTTCTGTGCCGATAAACCGATCGGCAGCATCAGTACCAGTGAAAAACACCAATGTTTTAAGTTATTTCCCATGCTTCTCATGTTTCGATTAGTGCATATATGACTAACAAAGCCTATGCCATTCGAAGTTGTTAAACGCGTTTGTCCGTGCTTGGTCACACATAACTAAACGCAAATGTCCGGGCATAAACGTCTGTATTGTAAATTTTAATGTCCGCTTTTCGATGAAAAAAGGATTTGAGCGGTAGTTAGTCATAAAAAAGCGGTCTAAACATATCAAAACGGCTTGCGGAGAAGGTTCTCTGCAAGCCGTTTAAGTAAATTTTAACGCTGAACTATTTGAAAGCGTCGAGTCCCGTTACGTCGTGGCCTGTGATCAGCAGGTGTACATCGTGTGTGCCTTCGTAGGTCAGCACCGTTTCCAGGTTCATCATGTGGCGCATCACCGGATATTCATTGGTGATACCCATGCCGCCGTGAATCTGGCGTGCTTCGCGGGCTACTTCGAGGGCCATCAGTACGTTGTTACGCTTGGCCATCGACACTTGTGCAGGCGTCATTTTACCCTCGTTGGCGAGGGTTCCGAGGCGCCAGGCCAGCAGTTGGGCTTTGGTGATTTCGGTGATCATTTCGGCCAGTTTTTTCTGCGTCAACTGGAAACCGCCGATTGGTTTGCCAAACTGAATACGTTCCTGCGAATAACGCAGTGCCGAGTCGTAGCAGTCGAGTGCAGCGCCCATGGCGCCCCATGCAATGCCGTAGCGGGCTTTGGTAAGGCAGGTGAGCGGACCGCGCAGGCCAACTACGCCGGGGAGTACGTTTTTCTTTGGCACGCGCACGTCTTCAAACACCAGTTCGCCGGTGATGCTGGCGCGCAGCGACCATTTGCCATGGATTTCAGGGGCCGAAAAACCTTTCATGCCTTTCTCCACGATCATACCGATGATTTTGCCTTCTTCATTTTTTGCCCAAACTACGGCGATGTCGGCCACCGGAGAATTGGTGATCCACATTTTGGCGCCGTTGAGGATGTAGGCATCCCCATCGTCTTTCACATTGGTGATCATGCCGTTGGGGTTGGAGCCGGCGTCTGGTTCGGTGAGGCCGAAACAGCCGATGAGTTCGCCTTTGGCGAGTTTGGGCAGGTAGTGCTTGCGGTGTTCTTCAGAGCCGAATTTGTAAATCGGATACATCACCAGCGAGCCTTGTACCGAGGCCATGGAGCGTACGCCCGAGTCGCCACGTTCCAGTTCCTGCATGATAACGCCGTAAGCAATTTCGTCCATGCCGCCGCAGCCGTACTCGGCAGGCAGCGAGGGGCCGAAAGCGCCAATTTCTGCCAGGCCTTTGAACAAGTGCGTGGGGCATTCGGCGCGGTTGGCGTAGTCTTCAATGATGGGGCTTACTTCCGCTTTTACCCAATCGCGCACGGCTTCGCGCGCAAGCAGGTGTTCGGACGTAAGCAGGTCGTCTACCATATAATAATCGTGGTGCTGGTAGCGGTCCTCGCGGGCGGTGCGGGGCTTATGAGCGGTTTTGGTTCCGTTCTCGTGCATGATATATCGTATTATTGGTTAGTGTTGTGATGGGAAGAATGACTGAGTGTGCCATTGCCTCCGATTTTGCCGCAAAAGTAAACAAACTTCATCGGGTAAAATACTGTCATTTACCAGTTTGATTTATTTTTACAGAATATAATTTTATTTGAATCCTTCGCCCGGTTTAAAAAACGAAGATGGTTTTGAAATGAAACATCTTCACCAAACCCAGTCATCCATATCCTCGAGGGGTTTGGGTTTCAGCGACTGTTTGGTTTCTACGCGTTGCCGTTGCCGTTCGAGCACCAGCCGTGCCAGTCCTAGTGCAGGCGGCTCCGGAGCGGAGGGGTGCATGACGGGTACAATTTTTTCCTCCAGTACATCGAGGCGGTACAACATGCTCATCAGGTACTCGGGTCTTTTTTCGAGCATTTCCTCGATGCGCTCGGCCAGCAAGGCCAGCAGGGCCTCTTCAGAAGGCGGGTCTTGCGCCCCTTCCAGTTCGAAAGGACCGCGAATCAGGGCAGCGGTTTGTTGAAGTATCTGGTCGTTCATACGCACAAAGGTAAATGAAAAAAGCCACCCCGAAATCGGAGTGGCTTTGTGCGTCCCATCAAGGACTTGAACCTTGGACCTACGGATTAACAGTCCGTTGCTCTAACCAACTGAGCTAATGAGACAGCGCTTGTTTTTTAAGCGGGGCAAAGATATGATGGGCTGATTTAAATTTGCAACCTTTGTCGAGCAAAATTTTTTCCAACATGCAAAAAAAATGGCTTTCGCTGTCATCCGAGGTGCAAAATGCCCTTGCGGAAGGCAAACCGGTGGTAGCGCTGGAAAGTACCATCATTGCGCACGGCATGCCTTTCCCGCAAAATGTGGAAACGGCCCTGCGCGTCGAACAGGTGGTGCGCGATGCCGGCGCCATTCCTGCCACTTGTGCAGTGATGGGAGGGCGGCTCACTTGCGGACTGAATGCCGATCAAATTGAATTGCTCGGACGTGGCGGCCATCAAATTCCCAAAGCCAGCCGACGCGACCTGGCCTACCTGCTCAGCCGGGGCGACGACGGGGCAACGACGGTGGCTTCTACCATGATTATTGCCCATCAGGCGGGCGTGCGGGTGTTCGCCACCGGTGGCATCGGTGGTGTCCACCGAGGTGCAACCACCACGATGGATATTTCGGC
This sequence comes from Bacteroidota bacterium, assembly GCA_020160935.1. Taxonomy (GTDB): domain Bacteria; phylum Bacteroidota; class Bacteroidia; order Chitinophagales; family Saprospiraceae; genus M3007. The sequence continues at coordinate 204,761 of JAIUPL010000002.1, forward strand.
CGACCTGCCCGAACTGGCACAAACGCCTGTGGCCGTGGTGAGTGCAGGAGTCAAAAGCATCCTCGACCTTCCGCTCACGCTGGAATACCTCGAAACGCAGGGGGTGCCGGTGATCGGTTATCAAACCGACGAATTCCCCGCGTTTTATACCCGCCACAGTGGCCTGAAGGTCGATTTTAGGATGGATTCGCCCTCTGAAATTGCGCGGATGCTGGATGCACAATGGAGCGCCGGTTTGCGCTCCGGCGTTGTAGTGGCCAATCCGGTGCCCGCTGAGTATGAGGCCGATCCGGTCATGATAGACCGGGCCATTGCCGAGGCCCTGGCGGCTGCCGAACAACAAGGAGTACGTGGAAAGACCATTACTCCGTTTTTATTGGCATTTATCGAACAAACTACCGGCGGCCGTAGCCTGACAACGAATATCGAACTGGTGTGTAATAATGCGCGGCTGGGAGCGGAAATTGCCGGTGCGTTGGGGAGGAGGATGAATTAGGATTTAAGGGATTGAAAGGATTAGAAGGATTCCCAAAGGGATGTCGAAATTATCCAAATTGATTTAGAGGTATTTAGGAATTGCAGCCACCAGCAAAAAATCTCCAACACCTCTAAATTTGGTGTGCAAAAAGACATCTCTCATCTCATTCAATCCAATTTTTATAATTTTGACATCCCTTTGGGAATCCTTCTAATCCTTTCAATCCCATAAATCCTAATTCACCTCCTTATCAACCCTCACCATGGATACCACCGAACTCCTCAAACAGGTTCGCAAACTGGAGATCAAAACCCGCCGCTTAAGCCGCCACCTGTTCAGCGGAGGCTACCACAGTGCTTTTAAAGGCAGAGGAATGTCGTTCAGCGAAGTGCGGCAGTACCAGTTTGGCGACGATGTGCGTGCCATCGACTGGAACGTGACAGCGCGTACCGGCGAGCCGCATATCAAAATCTTTGAGGAAGAACGCGAACTCACCGTGATGCTGCTGGTAGATGTCAGCGGCTCGGCTTTTTTCGGCACCAACGGTCGTTTCAAACAGGAAATGCTGGCAGAAATATGTGCGGTACTGTCGTTTGCCGCCACTGCCAACAACGACAAAGTGGGGTTGTTGCTGTTTTCCGATCAGGTGGAATTGTTCCTTTCACCCAAAAAAGGGCGTCAACACACCCTGCGCCTCATCCGCGAACTGCTGCACCTGGAACCTTCCGAACACCGGACGAATATGACCAGCGCGCTCGAAACCGCTAATAACCTGCTGAAAAAACGGAGCATTTGTTTTGTCATGTCCGACTTCATGACCGCGGGCTACGAAACGCCGCTGCGTGTGCTGGCCCGCCGCCACGACTGTATCGGATTGCACTGCTGGGATCCCCGCGAACGCGAGTTGCCCGACGTGGGCCTCCTGCCCGTGCGCGACGCCGAAACCGGTAAAACACAATGGATCGATACCACCGACCCGGATATGCGAAAACGCTACCGCAAACGATTTGAAGAGAACCTGGCCAAAACAAAAAATACTTTCCTGCGCGCCGGCGCCGATTTCCTGAGCCTGCAAACGACCGATGCGTATATTAATGTGTTGTTGCAGTTTTTGAGAAGTCGTAAGCCCTGACTTATAAAGTCCTGAGTCCTGAGTCCTAAGTCCTAAGTCCGTAGAGTTGACCATGTACATTGGGTATCTACACTAATAATAGCCAAAAGTACATGGTCAACTCTACGGACTTAGGACTCAGGACTTAGGACTCAGGACTTTTCATTATGATCCACCACCTCCATCACCGTCCGGAATACCGCATATTTCCCGTCGTATCTTTTTCTGACAGCCTCCTGTAATTCAGGTGCGTATTCCTGTTGATAACGCATGAGGTGGGCCATATCCTTGACCAAGTATTGCACGGTAAATATCTCGGAGTCGGTGTGTTCGTGGCCGATGAGGCGGCACATGCGATACGACACAAACATCCCGGTAGCCATCACGTCGGGGATGTGCGTATCCTGCATCCAGTGTTGCCAGTCCTTGAAAACATCGAGATCGATTGTGACAGTGACATTGTAAAGCAGCATATACAGGGAATTTGGTATCTGAAAAGGAAGGAATTCTGCGGGTTTGGGCAAAAAAACGCATTTTTCTGATACCCTCCGAAAAATTATTCTAAACTTGTTCGTTGTAAGAGAAACCCTTGGTGCATCCTTTACCTCCCAAAACTGTTTCAACAACAATTTAAGCAGAAAACATGACCATACGGCAATTATTTACCCTGCTGGCCGGCTTGCTGATTCCGGCATTCGCATTTGCCACCCACAACCGTGCCGGTGAAATCCATATCCGACAAATCGGGCCGCTCACCATCGAAGCGACCATCATTACCTGGACCAAGGCCAGCAGTGTCAATGCCGACCGCGATACGCTCATTATCTGCTGGGGCGATGGCTCGCCTTGCCAAAATGTGCCGCGGAGTAATGGCGGTGGAGAAGGCATTTTTTTCCCGGGCGACCTGAAATACAATACCTACGTGGCCGTACACACCTTTGCAGGGCCGGCTACCTATCGCATTTCCATGACCGACCCCAACCGCATTGCGGGCATCATCAATGTAAACCCGCCCTCGTCGGATAATGTGCCGTTTCACATCGAAACCATCTATACGTTTCAGGACCCGCAATTCGGGGGCATGAACACCACGCCCTACCTGAAAACCGATCCCATCGACAATGCCTGTGTCGGGAAGGTGTTTCGGCACAGCCCCAGCGCTTTCGACCCCGAAGGCGACAGTTTGTCTTTCCATTTTATTGTGCCCCTGCAAGGGCTGGGCACGCCCGTTCCCAATTACAGTTTTCCCAACCAGATATCGCCAGGGCCTAATAACTCGCTTACAATCAATGTATTCAATGGCGAAATTGTGTGGAATAGCCCCCAGCAACCCGGCGATTACAACCTGGCATTTATTGTCGTTTCCTGGAGAAATGGCCAGCCCATCGACACGACCATCCGCGATATGCAGATTTTTGTGGATGAATGCGACAACAACCCGCCCATTGTGGAAACCATTGAAAAACTATGCGTGGTGGCGGGCGACTACATCGAGTTCCAGGCAACGGCCGATGATCCCGATTCCACCGACCGCGTGCTGCTGACGGCGGCAGGCGGCCCGTTTGATACCCTGCGCCCCAGCCCGGCTACTTTTGATGCGCCGACCCAATATCAGGACCCGATCGTAACGGGAACCTTCCGCTGGCAAACCACCTGCGACCACATAGCCCGTTATCCGTATTCTGTAGTGTTCAAGGCCGTGGATGATGCCAATCCTGCTTTGGCCGACCTCAAAACGGTGTCGATCAAGGTAGTAGGGCCTGCGCCTGAAGACGTACAAGCCACAGCCAGCCCCGGTGAAGTGCTTATCACCTGGGCAAAACCCTATGCCTGTGAGGATGCCCTGAACGACTATTTCTTTGGGTTTTCCGTGTGGCGAAAAGAGGGGTCCAACCCGTTTGAGCCCGATACCTGCCAGCCCGGACTGGCCGGCAAAGGATATACCGAACTGGTACTGGTGACCCGGCAAATGCAGGACGGCCGTTATTTCTACAAAGACACCGAGGTGCAACGCGGGCGCACCTACTGCTATCGTGTGGAAGCAAAATTTGCGCGACTTTCGGGCGGCGGCTATCCTTACAACCTGGTGGAAAGCCTGCCTTCGGACGAAGTGTGTGTGCAATTGCCGCGCGACCTGCCGCTGATTACGAATGTTTCAGTAGATGAAACCGATGCCGCCAACGGACAGATTATGGTGAAATGGTCGAAACCCGACCCCACCGACCTCGATACTATGATCAATGCCGGGCCATACCGGTATCAACTGTTGCGCGGAACCGGATTGGCGCCGGGCAATCTGACGGAAGTACCTGGAGCATCGTTTGTGGCCAATAATTTCTGGGAAGCCAACGATACAGTGTTTATAGACCAAAACCTCGATACAGAAAACAATCCCTATCACTACCAGGTTGCATTTTATGTAAATGGCAATAACACGCCGCTGGGCTCTACCAACGAGGCATCATCGGTTCGGCTGAATATAAAATCTACTGACGAAACCAATATTCTTAGTTGGCAATACCTGGTGCCCTGGGACAATTACCGCTATGATATTTTCCGAAAAAACGATGCAACGGGCGATTTTGATTCCATTGGAACAACAACGGCCGTCATCTACCTGGATCGCGGGCTGAGCAACGGCAAGGAATACTGTTACTACGTGCGCAGCGTAGGGACGTACAGCATCGGCGGGGTGATCGATCCGATCGTCAATCTCTCGCAGGAAGAATGTGGCGTACCGATCGACACCGTTCCTCCTTGCGCACCGGTGTTGGCGGTAAACAACCTGTGCAACGGCGGCGGCAGCAATTTCCCCGATCCGCCGTATGAAAATACACTTTCCTGGACGAACCCGAATGTGGCCTGCGCGGAAACAACGGACGATGTGGTGTTGTACCGAATATGGTATGCGGAAGCGGAAGATGAGCCTTTCACCCTCTTGACAGAACAAGGCGACGCCAACAATACCACCTTCGTCCACAGCATTGATGAAGGGCTTGCAGGATGCTATGCCGTATCGGCGCTCGATTCGGTGGGCAATGAAAGCCAGCGCAGTGCAGCCATTTGTGTCGACAACTGTCCGCAATACGAACTACCGAATGCCTTCTCCCCAAATGGCGACGATCGCAATGAGGTGTTTATGCCCTTCCCGGGCTGGCGTTTTATCGACCGGGTCGATTTTCAGGTATTTAACAGATGGGGAAATCTCGTTTTCCAGACTCAAGACCCCGCTATCAACTGGAACGGCACCAACCAGGAAGGAAAATCTGTTGCGGATGGCACCTATTTCTTTGTTTGCAAAGTGTATGAAAAACGCGTGAGCGGCGTGGTGCTGCGCCCGGATGTGTTGAGTGGGTATATTGAATTGGTCTCTGGAGAGAAGTGAGAGGGTGAGAGGGTGAGAGATGTGAGAGAGTGAGAGAGTGAGAGGGTGAGAGATGTGAGAGAAGTGAGAGAGTGAGAGATGTGAGATCGTAGAGTACTCCCCTTCGCTATAACCTTTTCTACAGTATTTGTACAAGTAATGCGGTACACTCTACGAACTCTCACATCTCTCACCCTCTCACTCTCTCACATCTCTCACCCTCTCACATCTCTCACCCTCTCACATCTCTCACCCTCTCACATCTCTCACTTCTCTAACATCCTCTGGTCCATACTTTCCAGTTTCACCCCCATTTGCTGGGCGCGCTGGTAATCCTGCTGGGCGGCGGCTTTATTGCCCGATTGCGCATAGGCGCGGGCACGCTCCAGATACGCCACTGCGATATTAGGATTCAATTGGATGGCTTTGGTGAGCGCCTGAATAGCCTCCTGGTTTTTGTTCATACTGCGCTGAATCATACCGCTTTCATACCATACATTGGCATTAAAAGGGTCGAGTTTCAGGTAAGCATCATAATCGACCAGGGCCTTGTCGTATTGCTGGGTAGAATAGTAAGCGATTGAGCGGTTGAAATACCCATTTTTGTTTTTCGGGTCAATTCGAATGCCCTCCGTCAGGTCGGCAATGGCTTGCTGGAACTGACCTGCTGCCCCTTGCGCCGCTCCGCGGTTGATCAATACCTCCGCACGTGTACCTTCTTTCATCCGGGCGCCATTGAGTGCATTGGTGTAGTCTTTCATGGCATTGGCCATTAATTCAGGTGTTTGCGCTTTGTATTTACCCGACATAGCCATATCGAAGTAGGTTTTTCCGCGGCTGTTGAGCAATTCGCCACTGGTGGGTTCGATGATAACACCCTGGTTGTAGTCCTTGATAGCGGATTCAAAATCACCCTTTTCGCGGAAATATTGTCCGCGGTTCCAGTAGGGGAGCGAATTGCTCTTGCCTTCCAGGGAGATCACATGCGTCCACAGCGTGGCGCCATTTTCCCAGACAGCGATCTGGCGAACCGTCCAGACGCCACATACAAGAACAAGCACACCCAACAAGCCGTTCAGCAGCCCGCGTTTGGATGCGTCGGCATAATTTTCCTGAAAATACCAGGCTGCAATGGCGAAGAACCCGAAATAGGGTACATATGTGAAACGATCTGCCAGGAAGCCTTGCCCGGCGCCCAGCACCTGCAACAGGAACATCACATTGAAAAAGAAAAACAGCACACCGAATACCCACACCCGTTTGTCGGCCTTCCAAAGGCGCCAAACGCCGTACCACACCGCCGCAAAGAGAATAGGCGACAGGTACACCCAGATCGGCAGCGGCTTGGGATAGGGGTACAGCGGCGACATGGGCCAGGGCAAGAAAAGTTTGTAGAGGTACACGCAAAACGAGTAGGCGCCGATGCACAAACGATCCAGGAAATTGAAATTTGTAATATCGTCGTTGGTAGAACCCTGTTGTTTCAGGGTGTACAGGTTCATCGAACCAATGATGAGCGAAATGATCCAGAACGGCGTTTTTTCCAAAATCAATTTGAATCCGATCGGGCGGCGGTACCAGTAGTCGAGTGCCAGCATCGACAGCGGCAAAGTGACAGCCTGCACCTTGGAAAAACCCGACAACAGCGCCAGGATCATCATGCCGATGTAAAGCCCCATACGTGGCTGGCCGGTGCCTTCGCGCTTCACCCATCGGTCGTACAGGGCCAGTGCCGCAAAGAAAAATATAGCAAACAACACGTCTTTGCGCTCGGTTGCCCAGGCCACCGATTCTACCCGCATAGGGTGAATGCCGAAAAGAAGGCCGCCAACCAGTACGCCCCAATTGCCAAATCCCATTCGAAACAACAGCAGCATCACCAGCCACACAGTGCCGAGGTGCAGCAGCAGGTTGGTGGTGTGTATCAGGCGCGGACTGATTTGATTGCCCGCCAGCGATTTTTCCACGGCAAAAGAGAGGATCGGCAGCGGATTGTAGTTGCCGATAACGTTGCCGGTGTTGACATCAAAGATGTTTTTCACCGTTTCCCCCCAGGTAATGCCCTGGCCTACCCGCTCGATGTTCGGGTTTTCAGTTATATTCGGGTCGTCGTCCCAGTTGACTAATTTGTTCGACAACGAAGGCCAGTAGCAAGCAGCCGTAATGGCCAGTACGATAAACCCGAAGGTGTACCAACTGCGGTTGCTCGATTCATCGGCTGCTTTTTTGGGTGTGGCAGCAGGGCGCTGTGCAGGTTTTTGGGTTGTTCTGGCAGGTGTGTGTTTTTTCGCCATGGTGGATTGGATTGCGGTGTGGGGGCAAAAGTAGTAAACAGTCCTGAGTCCTGAGTCGTAAGTCCTGAGTCCTGAGTCCGTAGAGTCCACCTGATTAAACTTGGCTTCCGTAAAAAGAATACCCAGGGTAATCAGGTGGACTCTACGGACTCAGGACTCAGGACTTACGACTCAGGACTGTTACAGCCAGTCCCCGCTCGTTCGCTTCCTCCGCCACATGCACTTCCGCTATGCCCAGTTGTTGCAGGGCAGCGGCCGTGGTGGCACCGATGGCCACTACTTTTTGATGTAGGAGTAGGTCATGTTGGGTAAAATAAGTTCGGGCATTCATAGGGCTCGTAAAAACGAGCACATCATCCTCTTGAAGCACAACATCGTCAACAGGTTGATTGTCATATACTTCGAGATGCAGAATGGAGAAACGTTCGCTTAATTGTGCAGCGACACTTTGCATGGAATGCCGCGCTGCCGGAAACAGTACACTGCAAGGTGCCACCTGTGCAGCAAAGGCGGCAGTGCTGGATACCGGGTCGCCAGTGCCTGTAAAATCGACCTGCGGCACGAATCCGGAAAGGGCCTCGGCAGTGGCCGCGCCCAAAGCCGCCCATTTGACCTGCGGAATGGAAATATTGGCGGCAGCGATTTGTTGGAAAAAGAAACGAACCGCATGCTGGCTGGCAAAAAAAATCCATTCGCACGCAGGCACTTCATAGAATGGCAGCGGTGTGAGGCGCACCAGCGATCGAGCGCTTACCTGCCAGCCGTTTTCCTGCAGGTGTCGGGAAAATTCGGATTCGGGCGTTTGGGCGCGGGAGATAAATGCGGTTGGCATGGGGCGAAGGTACGCCTGCTGCCCGAAACGTGGGATAGGTATGTCAGGGAGGAGATGGCGTTCGGCTTCACCTCACGCTTCTAAGTGGGATGGAGATCGTTTGGATCAAGCGGATGAAATGGATTTTTGTGGCCTGTGGGCACTTGTTCCCTTTTCAGTTATACATGGTAGGGATTGGTTCGTGCCCGAAAATGTTGCATTCACACATTCCTTATTATCAACTCGAAAACCATTCTTATTTTTCCAATTGTACCTTATTATTGGGTTGGGCGCCAATACCACCACCTGACTAACGCTTGGCTTAACTCGCAACTTTAGCCCTTGTCAAGGTTTTTATCAACAGCAACAATAGACAGGGTGCAATATGCTGATAGTCAATTTCTTATATAAACCTTTCCAAATCAAACGAATCATGAAAAATCTGTACTTGTTGCTTTGTTTATTGCCTGCGCTGAGCGCGCCGGGGCAGGCGCCCGTTTCCGAAACCATTCATGTCAATTCCATCGAAGCCAAGGTGTGGAGCAATGGCGCGTTTTTCGGATACAACAACGAACGGAGTTTTAAAATACCGGTTTCGGAGGAGGAGGATAGTGTGAAGGTTGCAGTATTCCGTAGTGTCGTACCGTGGATGGGCGGGTATGACGATTTTGGAAATTTAAAAATAGCCTGTGCTTCACCTACTGGTATTACAACAGATTTCCTTCCGGGAATTATGTGGCACAACGAGTTCAATCAAATTTGGAGGGTTACCAAAGAGCAAATCATTGGGCATATTCAGGATTGGCAAGACAACGGAATAATTGACAATCCCATACCCGCCATTATCAATTGGCCAGGAATGCTAATGTTACACTCCTATCCTTCTGATACAACATTTGTAAATACCAAAGTTGCACCATTTTATGACAGTAACTTTAATAATGTATATGAGCCTTTACTCGGAGATTTTCCGCATCCTGACATTTTAGGTGTGCAAGGTGTAATACGCATACCAGATGAAATGCTCTTTTTCGCCTTCCATGATTACACTGATTCTACTCACCCATATTCTCATAGTAAAAAAATGGGTATGCAAATTTTTTGTACAGTTTGGGCTTATTCTTGTCCGGAGGATGATTTCTTTAACAATAGCATTTTTGTTAATTGGGAATGCTGGAATAGAATGCAAGACCCTATAGACTCCTTGCATATCGGCTTTCTTATGAATATTGAATTGGGCAATAGCAACGACAACTTTATTGGCAGTATACCGGAACAACATATCTTTTATACATATAATGGAGATTCGATTGATGAGAACGGGTTTGAAGAAAATACTCCATTAGTAAGTGTATTTACCTTTAATGCTTATGCCGGCACAGAGCCTAACATTGATATTGCTATGGAATATTTTATGCCAATCAATTCAGGAAACAACGTGCCTGCAGGTAGCGGCTACCCGCAGTCTCCTCAAGGTTTTTACAATTATCTGACTGGTCACTGGAGCAATGGTACGCCTTTAAGAGAAGGAGGCAATGGTTTCCATCCTAATGAGAACCTTCCGGCAGTACGCTGTGTATACCCTGATAATCCGACCGTTACAACCGGTTGGTCTGAACCTGCCGCGGGCAATAATCCCGGACAAAGGATGGCTTTGGTATCGGTTCCTACTTCGAGGATGAACCCCAATACTCGTACGTTCAGAACTTTTTGTTATTCATGGTTAAGGCAAAATGATGCCTTAAATCCGTTATCCACAGCGATAGACGTTATCCAGCAAAAATCAAACTACCTGTCAGACCTTTGGACGAGTTGGGATAGTGGATTAGAATATCCAGACTGTTTTGTTGCTAGCAGCGCACCTTCTGTTTTTCAGAATGAAGAGGAGATAAAAATTTGGCCCAATCCAAGTACAAGTATTCTGCAGGTTTCGTCTCCAGATTTGATAATGAAGAAAATTGTTCTTCTGGATGTTTCTGGAAAAACTTGCTATGAACAATCCAATGCCAACAACTCTCAATATATACTCCATCTCTCCCTCCCTCCAGGCCTGTACTTTCTAACCATCGATTTAGAAAACAATACCCGTATCGTTCGGAAAATAATCATAACCCCCTGACAAACAGCATTGGACACTCCACGCACTCCATCCGTCCAAAAATTTTCCCTACAAACCCAAAATCCACAAACTGTACTATCTTGGCCCCCTGAAACCAATTATTAGCGAACAATATGAATCTTTTTGCAAAGAAATCTTTGAAAACGCTGCTGAGCGAAGCATCGGAAGAAGGACAAGGCACCCTGCGCCGCCACCTTGGCGCCGGCAACCTCATCCTGCTGGGTATTGGCGCCATCATCGGCGCCGGTCTGTTTGTACGTACCGCTGCTGCTGCTGCCGAACATGCCGGCCCGGGCGTTACCTATAGTTTTATTATCGGCGCCATCGGCTGTGCATTTGCAGGGCTGTGCTATGCCGAATTTGCTTCCATGATTCCAATTTCGGGCAGTGCATACACTTATTCGTATGCTACCATGGGCGAATTTATCGCCTGGATTATCGGCTGGGACCTCGTGCTGGAATACGCCCTCGGCGCCGCCACCGTATCCATCGCCTGGTCGGAATACCTGAACAAACTTCTCGAACAGTTTCTGGGGCCGGGGTCGGTCATACCCTATCAATGGTGTCACTCGCCCTTCCAGACCTCGCCCGACGGCGTAGCGGGCATCATGAACCTGCCTGCGCTGCTTATTCTGCTGATTCTGACGCTCATCCTGATTCGGGGCATTCAGGAATCGGCTACCGTCAATGGCATTATCGTGGCTGTGAAAGTGGTTATTGTGCTGTTGTTTATTGCACTGGGCTGGTCGTTTATCAACCCTGTGAACCACGACCCGATGATTCCTGCCGTTTCTACCTACACCAATGCGCTGGGCAATACCCATAGTTTTGGCGGCTGGGGCGGTATTCTGGCCGGCGCCGGGGTGGTGTTTTTCGCTTTCATCGGCTTCGATGCCGTATCGACAGCGTCGCAGGAAACCAAAAACCCGAACCGCGATATGCCGATCGGCATCATGGGTTCGCTGGCCATTTGCACTGTGCTGTATATCCTGTTCAGTTATGTGCTGACGGGTATGGCCAACTATACCGAATTCCGCACCGAAGGCGCCGAAGCATCCGTTGCTTACGCCATCAGTACCTATATGACCGGCTACGGGTGGCTGGCCAAACTGGTGACAGTAGCCATCCTGTTCGGCTTCTCGTCGGTAATTCTGGTGATGTTGCTGGGCCAAAGCCGCGTGTTCTACTCCATGGCCAAAGATGGTCTGGTACCAAAAGTTTTCTCGGAAATCCATCCGCAATACCGCACGCCGTGGAAATCCAACTGGCTGTTCCTGGGATTTGTAGGTGTATTTGCCGCATTTGTGCCGGGCAGTATCGTAGGCGATATGACCAGTATCGGCACCTTGTTTGCCTTTGCACTGGTATCGATCGGTGTAATTGTGATGCGCAAAAGCGATCCCAATGCAGAGCGCCCGTTCAAAACACCGCTGGTACCCATCGTGCCTATCCTGGGCGCACTGGTATGCGGCGCCATGATTTTTGGCCTGGGCCTCGAAAACTGGGTGCGTCTGATTATCTGGCTGGCCATCGGCCTGGTCGTGTATTTTACCTACAGTCGCTATAATAGCAAGGTTCAAAAAGGAGAAAGTTGAGCCGTAAGGAATCATGGGGCAGCAGGGCCGGACTGGTGCTGGCTATGGCCGGCAATGCAGTGGGGCTGGGGAATTTTCTGCGATTCCCGGTACAAGCCGTTCAAAACGGTGGCGGTACCTTCATGATTCCTTATCTCGTTTGTTTCCTGCTGATGGGCGTCCCCCTGCTCTTTGTAGAATGGAGCATGGGGCGCTTCAGCGGGCAATACGGCGACCACTCGGCGCCATTTATCCTGCAACGCCTGGCGCCCCGCCGGCAGTTCTGGTGGAAATACGTTGGTGTATTCGGCATTTTTACTAATCTAACCGTTGCAGGTTATTACAGTTATGTGGAAAGTTGGACGCTCTCCTATGTCTGGCATTCCATTTCCGGCGTTTTTCAGGGCCGAACAGCGGATGAAATTGCCGCTTTTTTCAATAATTATGTCCTTCATCCTGGCGCCGAAGCCCTCCTGTGGTGGCTGCTGTGCCTGCTGCTCAATGTGTGGGTACTATCGCGCGGACTGAAAAACGGTGTAGAAGCCGTGGCTAAAATTGCCATGCCACTGCTGGTACTTTTTGGACTTTTCCTGGCATTTAAAGGATTGACCGTGCAGGCGGGCGTCGATGGCGCGCGTTTCAGCAGCGCGGAAGGACTCAATTTTTTATGGACGCCCGCTGTGGGCAGCACCATCTGGGACCCTAAAATATGGATTGCCGCCGCCGGGCAAATTTTCTTTACCCTGTCTGTCGGCATGGGCAGTGTGCAATGCTACGCCTCGTACATGGGTGCGCACGAGGATGTGGCGCTCAATGCCATGAGCGCTGGCTGGATGAACGAATTTGTAGAAGTATGTCTGGGTGCTGCTATCGTAATTCCTATTTCGGTGGGCTATTTCGGCGTGGACTGGGTGGTGGAAAATACGCGCAATGGTGGGCTGGGGCTCGGTTTTCGCACCCTGCCCTATTTGTTTCAGCAATGGGGCCCTGCGATGGCGTTGCTGAGTGGCATGTGCTGGTTCGGGTTGTTGTTTTTTGCAGGCATCACTTCCTCATTGGCCATGGGCATGTCCATCATGGGTTTTCTGGAAGATGAGTTTCAGTTGGATCGCCTGAAAAGCGCCTGCCTGTTTGGCCTGGCGGCCTTTGTACTGGGCTTGCCCACAGTGCTGTTTTTCAGCCACGGCGTATTCGATGAATTCGATTACTGGGCGGGCACCGTTTCGCTGGTGGTATTTGCCATGTTCGAAATGATCCTGTTTGCCTGGGTGTTTGGTATGGACAAGGGCTGGCGCGAAATCACCGCCCATGCCGATATTCAGGTGCCGCTTGTGTTCAAATTCATCATCAAATGGGTGACACCCACGCTGCTGCTGCTGGTATTTGTAGGCGCTTTTTTCAAACCTGAAAACAACGACTGGCACGCCGTGCTGCAAGGCCAATGGGTGCTCGATGACGGCTCCGTAGTGCATCAAATCCTGAACACCCGCCTGAAAAAAGCCATGGCTGCCGCTACCGACGCCGAACAATTGCAAACCATGCAGGAACAACTGAACTACGTCAACCTGTCGCGCCTGTTGCTGGCCATTACCTTTGCGGGCGTATGGGCCATGGTGTACGTAGCCTATCAAAAACGACTTAAAAAAGAAAAACAGGCATGAATACCCGGGCTTTCATCATGATGTTAGGCACCAACCTGATCGTGGCTGGATTCACGGCCTGGTTTTTCTGGAAAATACTGCGCAAACCGCGTGGGAGGTAGATCCACTTCATTCAAATCCTTATCATTTTACCATGCAAGTATCCTGGCAAGGCGTTTATCCTGCACTTACCACTCCTTTTACTGCCGACGACCGCATCGACTTCGCGGCGTTTGAGCAAAACCTGAAAGCGCAACTCGATGCCGGGGTCGATGGCGTCATCCTCGGCGGCACGCTCGGTGAGGCCAGCAGCCTGCTCAATGAAGAAAAATACGATCTCGTTCGATTCACCGTCGATCGTGTAGAAGGCCGTGTTCCGGTGGTGATGAACATTGCCGAACAAACCACCCGCGCCGCCGTGGCGGCCGCTCAGGCGGCACACATCTTTGGCGCATCGGGCCTCATGTTGCTGCCCCCCATGCGCTACAAGGCCGATGACCGCGAAACCCTGGAATATTTCAGGGCCGTGGCAGAATCGAGTTCTTTGCCGATTATGATTTACAACAACCCGGTGGATTATAAAATCCTCGTGACGCTCGATATGTTCGACGCCATGACGGAATGGCCCACCATACAGGCAGTGAAAGAGAGCACCCACGATGTGAGCAATGTAACCCGCATGATCAACCGTTTTGGGCAGCGTTTCAAAATCCTCTGCGGCGTGGATACCCTCGCACTGGAAAGCCTGTTTATGGGCGCCGACGGCTGGGTGGCAGGCCTGGTGGATGCTTTCCCAAAAGAAACAGTCGCCATTTACCGGCACGCCAAAGCCGGCCGTCATGCCGAAGCGCTGGCGATCTACCGCTGGTTTTTGCCATTACTCGAACTCGATATTCATCCGAAACTGGTGCAATATATTAAACTGGCGCAGGTAGCCACCGAACTGGGTTCCGCACACGTGCGTGCACCCCGGCTACCGCTGGAAGGGGAAGAATATGCAACGGTGTGGGCGACGATCCAGGAGGCGCTGGCAAAACGACCGAAATTGTAAACAACCAGGAGTCTTTGTCTACTCTACGCCTTGTGTCCTTTGTGAAACCTTGGTGAACTTGGTGGTTAAATTTTTTTACCACGAAGTTCACCAAGGTTTCACAAAGGACACAAGGCGTAGAGTAGACAAATATTTTTTGTATTTTTGATCCCGCAGCAGGTGATTTGCACACAAGTCACATTCATTTCCTTCTATTATCATGACTGAAAATCACATCACTGCGCAGCGCATCGCCGATATTCTCACAGTAAAAAATGTTGCCCACGATCAAAAGCGCATGTTCGGCGGCGACTGTTTTATGGTGGATGACAAAATGCTCATCGGCACCTACAAAGGCGGCCTGATGGCGCGCGTCGACCCTGCTGATGAAAGTACCTTCACCAACAGAAACGGCGTGGAAGCCATGATTCACGGCGGCCGACCCATGCCGGGGTATCTGTTCATCGACCCGGTGGCCTACGAAAGCGACGCAGACCTCCAATTCTGGGTTGAAAAATGCCTGGAATTCAATCCGAAAGCAAAAGCCAGCGGAAAGAAAAAAACGGCGAAGTAGTTTTTTCTACTCCCGCACATACCCGTTAAAAACGCTTGCCTTCGAATTGAATGGATTCCCGGACGAACGGCGAAACGTCACCACCTGACCGATGTGCCAGAGCGCATCGGCGATCGGGCCGTTGAGCATATTCCAGAACGGAAACTCGGAGCGTTTTTCACCATTTTGAAATACAATTTCTGAATCGGCGAGGCGTGTGCCCGGCTGCCGCAGCAAATCGGACGTCTAACGCATTTTGGCTGTACGCAAAGCAAGCGGCGCCAGTGCGGGCAAGCCGTTTTCCGGCCGGTCGAGGTAAAAATACGCAGTAGCGCAGTAGTCCTCCGAACGGTAAAAATTGACCCATCCGTCGGGAAAATCCGCGTCTTGCAAGGCCGGGTGTTTGCCTTGCAGCAATTTGATGCATCCGGCTTTTACGTTGACGGTTACGGGAATAAGCGCGGTGCCTGCATCCACCATTTTGCGCACCTCATCGCGCATGTACCCGCCCAACACCTGAATGGTGGCGCGCATTTCCTTGCTAAAATACAGCGGGTCGTCGAGGTGAAAGCGATACAACGACCAATATCCCGTGCTGTCGTCGGCTACCGGGCAGCCTTGCGTGCGCTGGATGAATTTTCCAAGCCCCCAGCCCGAACCCACATAATCTTCCGAGCCGGTACCAACGATGGTCGGGAGTTCGCCGTCGCCATCGGTGTACATTTTCACTTCCCCTTCGCCCCACCAACTTTGGCCGTATTCGGGTGCTGTGATGAGCCCGAAATTGACGCCCAGCAAGCGCCCGCGGCCCGTCACTTTGGGCAGCAAGTCAAAATCCTTGCCCAGTTCGGTTTTCAATTCACGCCGCCAATGGCAATGGAAGTATAGCGCATCGGCAGGTAAAACGTCTGTCCGTTCAAAGTCGACATCATAAAAAAACAGGTCGAGCCGCCGATCGGATTCGTTGGTGACGGTAATGCGCGCACCTTTCCGAAAGGGCATGGGGATAAAACAGTTGAACGAACGCCCTTCCGGACTGGAAAACAGCGCGTTTTCGAAAGGTATGATCCGCCCGTGCGAAATGCTGAAAAAATCGCCCATTGGAACGGATACCGCCGGCGTTCGGGCGCCATCCCAGTACATATCGATGCGGAGCGAACGCAGCATCTCGGGCGAACGGTCGTTCACAGTCATCCAGATTCTGCGAATCGTGCCAGCGCCCTTAATATCGAGCAGGGTAGCGCTGGCGCCCGCTTCAATGGGTTCGAAAGCATGGCCTTTGGCGCGCTGATTTTCGGTGCCGCCTGCGCCTTCGGCCGCTTTCGGGTTTTCGAAAGTAGCCCAGCGGGGGCGGGTGTTTTGCCACTGATACAGTTCCTGTGCAGGTAGAGCCAGGCAAGAAAGAAGAAAGGAGAGCAGAAAAAAGCGTTTCATAAAAAAATTGGAAAAACAGGTACACGCTACGCGTTGTGTCCTTTGTGAAACCTTGGTGAACTTGGTGGTTAAAATTTTTCACCACGAAGAACACCAAGGTTTCACAAAGGACACAACGCGTAGCGTGTACAAATAGTAGGTTGGGCCATTAGGCTATAAAAAATCAGTTCAAATCAGTAAAAATCCGGTTCATCCGTTATCTCATCCTGTCGCGCCGGGTAAAAGACGTTTATCCCAATTTCTCTCCTTTCATCAACCAAACAGCGCGGATCGACTGCTCTTTCAGGTGCAAAAACTGCTTGCGGGTTTCATCTTTCATAAAATCCAGAAAATCGGATTCCGAAGGAAACGACACCACATGCGTTTCATACGGCAATTCCATCGTTCCTTCGATCAGGCTGTCCTGCGAATGCCGCATACGGAGTAGCAGACTGCCCCGATAGCGACTTATCAAAGGAATCGCCACTGATTCGAATTGATCGAAAGTGTCTTCTTGCCCGGCTTGCAGGTAAATGAGTTGGGTAAGGTAAATCATATAAATCTGTTTAGCGGCCGCCCAGAATGTCGATAAAGGAGCCGGAAGTGTAGGAAGCCTGGTCTGACAAAAGCCACAAAATAGCCTGCGCCACTTCTTCCGGTTTGCCCGCTCTGCCCATGGGCACGGAGGCTACTACCCGGTCGAGGCGGCCCGGCGCGTGAATTTCGGTGTCGATAAAACCGGGCCGAACGGCATTCACCCGGATGCCTTCCTGCGCCACTTCTTTTGCAAGGCCCATGGTGAAGGTATCGATAGCGCCTTTGGAAGCAGCATAATCCACATATTCGAAGGGTGAACCCGATTTCGCCGCGCCCGACGACACGTTTACAATAGCGCCACCCGGGCCGCCATGCCGGGTCGACATGCGCCGCACGGCTTCCTGCGCGCACAACATACTCCCAATACATTTACCTGAAAAGTGTGCTGAATGCGCTCGGCACTGATGTCGATGAAAGGCGACAAGTCGCCGAGAATGCCTGCATTGTTTACCAGCGCTGTCAGGGTGCCGAACGCCCGATCGAATGTTTGGAACATGGCTTTCACCTCCTGTTCGTTCGACACATCGGCCTGGATGGCAATGGCCCTGCCTCCGCGTTGGTGGATGGTTTCCACGATTTGTTCGGCTGCCGCCTGCTGGTCGCGGTAATTGACGCCGACGGCATATCCTTTTTCAGCAGCCAGCAGTGCAGTAGCCGCGCCGATGCCGCGGCCGCCTCCGGTAATCAGTATTGTCTTGTCCATGTTCGAACAAAAATAAAGAAAACTGGAATCGCTTGAGAATGTTATATTTGCTTGCCCTTAGCAAAATCCTGCACATTAGGATTTCCATTTCAAACCATCACCTTCCATATGCCAGTAAGGAATACCCGTCCAAATGTTCAATTCCTTTCAGGAGGAGGTGAAATGGGAGATTTGATTCAAAACAAGGATTGGAGCGCCACTCCGCTCGGACCACCGGATACATGGCCGCAAAGCCTGCGAACTACCCTGAGCATCATCCTTAAATCCCGTTTCCCGCAGTTTTTGTGGTGGGGGCCACAGTTGATCTGTTTTTACAATGATGCCTATCGACCCAGTCTGGGCATCGACGGCAAGCACCCCGGCATCCTCGGCGAGCCCGCCGAAACAGCCTGGTCTGAAATCTGGCATATCATCAAACCCCTCATCCACCGTGTCATGTCGGAGGGCGCTTCTACCTGGAGCGAAGACCAATTGATCCCGATTTTTCGCAACGGGAAGATGGAGGATGCTTACTGGACCTTTAGTTACAGCCCCGTCAACGACGAATCGGGCAAACCGGCCGGGGTGTTGGTTACGTGCAACGAAACGACTTCCAAAGTCTGCGACCGTCTGCGCCTCGAAAAAAGTGAGGAAAAACTCAAACTGGTAATCGAGGCCAGCGAACTGGGTACCTGGGAGTTGAATATAAAAACGGGCGCCGTGCAATACTCTGACCGATACCTGCAAATATTGGGATATCCGGATCGCGTGGAACTGACGCACCAGCAAATTGTCCGGCACCTGCACCCCGAGGACTTGCCTGTACGGGAAGCCGCGTTTCGTAAATCGTTCGAAACAGGCGTGCTGCACTACGAATCGAGGGTGATCTGGAACGACCAAAGCATACACTGGATCGAAGGGCGTGGTAAGGTTTTTTTCGACGAACAAGGCAAACCCGACTGGATGGCCGGTACTTTACGCGATATAACAGAGGAAAAACGATACCGCCAGGAGCAGAAAACTTTTACTGAACAACTCGAACTGCTGGTACAGGAACGCACCCACCTGCTGCAGGAATCCAATGAAAAACTGGAAAAATCTATCCTCGACCTGCAAAAAATGAACGCAGAACTCCAGTCTTTCGCCTATGTATCGAGCCACGATTTGCAGGAGCCGCTTCGAAAAATACAGGCGTTTGCTGGCCGTATCAAAGAAAAAGAAGAGCAAAACCTGTCGGAACTGGGTAGAGATTACCTGCAACGCATGCAGGACGCCGCCCGACGCATGCAAACGCTGATCGAGGATTTGCTGATGTACTCGCGTACCAATACAACCGAGCGCATTTTCAAAAAAGTGAAAGTGGCAACGCTGCTGGAGGAGGTGAAAAACGATTTCCGCGAAACACTGCAGGAAAAACAAGGTGTCATGGAAATCGGTGAGATGGGCGAACTCGAACTCATCCCTTTTCAATTCAGACAACTGTTACACAACCTCATCGGAAATGCAGTAAAATTTTCCAAACCCGAGGTGCCGCCCTTCATTTCAGTAACCGGCCGATTTGTGACGGGCAGCGATGCCCATATTGCGGGACTTTCCTCTCGGAAAAATTACTTCCACTTCTGCATTTCCGATAATGGTATCGGATTTTCACCGCAATACAAAGAACGCATCTTCGAGGTGTTTCAAAGGCTGCACGGCCGCTCCGAATATCCAGGCACGGGCATCGGGCTGGCTATCGTCAAAAAGATTGTAGACAACCACAACGGCATCATCGAAGCCTCGGGTGAAGAAGGAGTGGGGGCACAGTTCGATATCTACATTCCGGTGAGATAAGGGGCCATTTTTTCACACTTTCCCGCAGGCATACGGTTTTTAGAAGCCTTCTATCTTCTATAAAACTGCATTGCCATGAAAAAGAAAGATCTGTTCAAAAATATGCCCTACATGTCTCCCCTTACCAACCGTATGGAGGCATCGAAACAGAAGGGTTTTACCGAAAATTTTGAAGTAGTTTCGGCTACCACCCTTAAAAACCACGAAACCGGGAAAGAATACGGCGCCAGAGACCTGACCATCGTCAACCACTACCGTTTTGAAGGCATGTCGGATCCGGGCGACAACAATATCCTCTATGAAATCAGCGCCTCTGATGGCGTACAGGGCATCTTGGTCACGCCGTATGGTTCCGATTGCCCGGCGCATGTGGCCGACTTTGTAGCCAATATTCCCCAGATTGAAAAACAGCATGGCGGCACGTCGCCCGATACGCGCCATGCGCAAACGCCTACCGAGACTTCACACGCGCAGATACTCGTGGAAGAAAAGGGGCAGTCCTGACCTGATACCCCCGGATTTTTAAAAAGAAAACAGGTGTTCGCCCTGCGAATACCCAAAGCGGAAGTGAGCCATCGGCGTACGCTACGCATGGTGCCCTTTGTGAAACCTTGGTGTCCTTTGTGGTAAAAAATTTAACCACAACGAACACCAAGGTTTCACAAAGGGCACTATGCGTAGTGTACGCCGATAATATTTTTCAGAATAGATTTTCCTACCCTGTTCACGGCTTTACATAAAAAGACATACAAGATAAAAAACATCCTCGCAAATACCCTATTTGTGTTAATAACAAGGTCTGATCCGAAAAAAAATTGGGCTTTCAGGAGAAAAAAACTACATTGTCCAACGTTTCTTTCTAATCCGCCCAACAATATGTGTCGCAACCTTGTGCTGTACGTTCTCAGAAACGCCAATGTGTTGAAATTCAATTGTTTGACTGCTGCAATTTAATCCGTACGGGAAAGATTTTAGACAGGTTTTGTTTTAACAGCCTTTTCCAGAAAGCAGCGAAAACCGATGAACAGTCATGATGCCCAAGTACCACCCGAATGAACGATCTGTAAGCGAAAAGCGCCCTGCTTTTCTGCCCCGCCCGCCGCTGCTGCAACAGCATGCCTGTTGTGTTCAACTGCCCGATTATTAATTGTACCTGAATCGCCATTGCTGCCACTTGCAATGGAGCGCTCACCCTGTACTGCTACTTGCTAAAACCCACTTTCCTGATGCGAAGGAAACTGCTTTCGGCTTACCTGCCTCTGTGGTGCCTGCTATGCGGACTACCGGTTTTTTCCAACTTTAAATGCCATCCTGCTATGGAAAAAGATTTTTGTCAGGCACTGATCGATGATGATCGGAAAGCATTACAGCCTGTAGTGAATGCTTTTTTGTCCACCATCAACCCTCGGGAAAATTACGCGGCGAATATGGACAAAGTAAAAGCCTGGGTGGCGTCTCATGACTGTATTGAAAAGGTCGAAATCTCTACTGAATTGCTTGATACTGATCCCCCTGTACAGCAATTGAAGGTAACATACGCTGGAAAAAACAACACCATTGGAATCGTACTTCGTCAGGAGGCATGGGCATTTAATATCAAATAAAAATCCTAGGACATGAACCAATCCGAACTATTTGCCAGACAAAACCTGATTTCATCCCGCCTGGAAACAGCCAAAGAAACCCTTTCGCAATACCCAAATGTTGTTGCTGTCGGGATAGGTTTTAAGGAAACGGGCAAAAAATTTACCGATGAACTGTCTCTAAGGGTTTTTGTAACCCGCAAAAAAGACCTTTCAGCGTTGAGCGCAAAAGACATTATTCCGGATGAAATCAACGGAATCAAAACGGATGTGCTCAACCCGCTCGTCGTCACCAATGATTCGGATGTGTGTGGTACCGAAAGAAGAACGCTGGCACATCATCGGCCTCTGAAAGCCGGTATCGCCATTTCCACCGATTCTGATTCTTATGGCACATTGGGATGGTTTGGAAAACTCGATGTGGACGACACACCTGTTTTGCTGACCAACAAACACGTATTGTACGATTCAACGATCGGCACAGATTCGAGGCACTTGCCGACCGCCCAGCCCCAGGTAGGATCACCGAGCAAATGTTGTTGCTGCGAATGTGGCAGCGACAACGTTATTGGAGAAAGTATCATTGGAATCAAGGATACCAACCCGTTTACCAGCACCTCTGTCGATTGTGCCATTGCAAAAATAAACCCTGAATTCGCTTCCAATATTCAATTGCACATCACCAATAGTGCTACAGATGAAGTGCTGAATGTTTCGGGTACCGGGCAGGCAGTAGTAGGCCAGCATGTACGAAAAATTGGCGCCCGCTCGGGGTATACCAGAGGCGTGGTGGTGCATATCGGCGACATTGCTGTGGCGGCTCCCCAGGATTCGGGAGGCACCGACATCGACGTACGCGAAGGGCAGGTGCTCATTATTCCGGAAGACGACGAAACCTATGAAGTGAAGGAGGGTGTGTGCAAACGCGCTTTTTCAAATAGCGGCGATTCCGGCGCTGTTATCCTGAACGAAGACGACGAAATCATTGCCTTGAACTGGGGCGGTGACCGAACCACTAATGTAGTTGGCATTACCATCGCCAGCAATATTGCCAATGTATTGCAACAACTGAGCGATCTCGGTTTCCCCATTTCCCTGTCTGTTTCGCCGTCCGGGGGCGATGTCGACCGCCACAAGGCAACAAGAACTCGATCTTCTGCTATTGCCGACCCACACAATGTGTTGCTGTTGCTGAAAGAACACAATCCGGACAGCCTACTCCACCACCTCTTCGACGAGCACCACCGCGAAATACTCGCCCTCATCAACCACGCCCGGCCCGTTATGGTCGCCTGGCAGCGCCACCAGGGCCCGGCGTTCGTCGCCGCCATCGCCCGTGCGGCACGGGAGGAACATTACCGAATACCGGAAGAAATCAACGGCGTCAGCCGCACCCGATTGCTGCTGGCCATGAAAGAAGCGCTTATTCTGAGCGGCTCAGCGGCATTACAGCAGGATATCGTACGCTACGAATCGGCTATTTTGAAATCGGTCGCGCAGGGAGATACCATTCGCGCTTTGGCCGAAAAACTGCTGGCCGCAGGTCTGATCGATCATATCCCCACCCATTTGTCAACCGCAATCGCTTAAAGCATGCCCGCAACCACTCCGCAACAGACCGGCACGTTCGAAGCCATTGCACTGGGACTGGCACGTCTGTTCTCTCCGCTCGAACAAGACCTGGCCGAAGGCCGGGCCAAAGTGTTGCTGGCCCAACTGGGGCTGCAATTGCCACCTGCTGCCGATGGTGTGGCGGCATTTTCGTCGGCCGTGCAGGGTATGGCGACTGCTGCCGGTCAGATGCCGGGTCTCATCACCCAATTGATCGATGCCATCGATGCAGAAGACACGGGCAGGATGGTCAGTTCCGGCCGCGACCTGGCATCTTCGGTGATCAATACGATCAAAGGTATCAGCGATCTGGCTACTGCCGTGCGCGGCCTTGGCGGCGCCACCGGCATTCCACCTGCAACGCTCAACGAATTTGCCGACAACCTGCCCAAACGCCTGGTCGATTACCTCGTGGTACGCAACCTGGAAGGGGTGCCGGTGGTACCTGAAGTGCTTGAATTTGTGGGTATTATTGGCCGAGAACTGCGTAATTCGGGCTCTACGGACCCAAATTTGCCGGAATACACGGAATACAGCCTTGATTTCGATCATTTGAGTGAGTTTATCAAATCGCCGCTGGATCGTTTCCGTACGCTGTACGACTGGGGTAATCCGGGTTTTGACGCCAGCCGGCTGCTGCCCGCTTTGCAAAGCCTGTTGAGCAATGCAGGTTTCCCGGCCGTACTCGACCCCGCTGTGACGCCCGCTGTGCTGGATGTGCTTTTTGCCGAAGTTTCCGCAAAAACCGACGTCGATCCGCGCGGACTGATGATCCGGCTGGTAGAAAAGATCAACATTGAAAATACCATCCCTTTCAATCAGGGCGGCGACTGGATACTCGAAGCCCTGGCATCGGGCAATATAGAGGCGCAAACAAGCCTGGTGATCCAGCCCAACGGCAATTTTATTTTTACCCCGCCATCGGCGACTGCCGATGGTACGCTCGGGCTGCGTTTTACTGCCGGGAAAGCCGATGGTACGCCGTTTATCATTTTTGGAGAAGCAAACGGCTCGAGGCTGGAAGTCGGAAAATTTATCATCGAAACCGAGGCCAACCTCAATTTCGACTCCACTACGCACAGCGCTCAAAGCACTTTCCGGATTTCCGGCGATATTCAGGAGGGCAAATTCCTGATCGACGTGTCGAATGCCGACGGCTTTATTGGCCAGATTTTGTCGGGCATCAAAGTGGAAAACAATTTCGACCTCGGCATCGGTTTTTCTTCGGAGCAGGGGCTTTACTTCCATGGGAGCAGCGTGCTGGAAGTGCAGTTGGCCGTGCATATTACGCTCGGGCCTGTTGAAATCAACGGACTATCATTTTTTATAGGCCTGGAAAATGGCAAATTCCCGGTCGGGATCGCCATCGACCTGAAAACCAACCTGGGCCCGCTACAAGGTGTAATTGAAAATTTTGGAGTAAAAGCCGACCTCTCCCTGCCGGCCGACCGCAAGGGCAACCTCGGCCCCGTCGACCTCGCTTTCGGCTTCAAGCCGCCTAACGGTGTAGGCCTCTCCATCGATGCCGGCGTGGTGAAAGGCGGCGGCTACCTCTCCTTCGATTTCGACCGCGAGGAATACGCCGGCGCTTTGGAACTCACGTTCGCCAATTTCCTGGCGCTAAAAGCCATCGGCCTGGTGACCACCAAAATGCCTGACGGCTCGAAAGGTTTTTCGCTGCTCATCATTATTACCGTAGAATTTGGAACGGGGCTGCAACTTGGCTTCGGGTTCACGTTGCTCGGCGTGGGCGGCTTGCTGGGCCTCAACCGCGCTTCCAACGGCGAAGCACTGCTGGCGGGCATCCGCGCGGGCAGCGTCGCCAATATCATGTTCCCGCGCGATGTAGTGGCCAATGCGCCGCGCATCATCAGCGATTTGCGAGCATTTTTCCCTGCCGAAGAAGGTAAATTCCTGATCGGGCCCATGGCCAAACTCGGCTGGGGCACGCCTACACTGGTGAGCGTGTCGCTGGGTGTGATCGTCGAATTTTCCACGCAAGGCAGTTTCAGTGTGGAAAGCCTGACCATTCTTGGTGTGTTGAAAGTAGCGTTGCCCACCGAAGAAGCCGCCTTGCTGCAATTGCAGGTACAATTCCTCGGTCGCATCGAATTCGACAAGCGCCGCGCCTATTTCTTCGCCAGCCTCTTCGATTCGCGCATCCTCTTTATGACCATTGAAGGGGAAATGGGCATGTTGATCGACTGGAGCGACAACCCGAATTTTGTGTTGTCGGTCGGCGGTTTCCACCCGCGTTTTTCGCCGCCACCGCTGCCCTTCCCGACCCCGCGTCGCATTGCGGTGGAATTGTCGAACAATCCGTTCTACCGCGTTCGCGTGGAGGGTTATTTTGCCGTTACGTCCAACACCGCCCAATTCGGAGCCCGCGCTGAACTGGAATTCAAAATCGGCGATGTGTTCCAGATCAACGGGCACATTGCGTTCGACGCACTGTTCCAGTTTTCGCCGTTTTATTTCATCATCGAAATATCGGCCTCCGTTTCGCTGCGCCTCTTCGGCATGGGCGTATTCAGCATCCGGCTGGAATTTGCGCTGTCGGGCCCAACGCCATGGCGCGCTCGCGGTACCGGATACATTTCTTTCCTGTTCTTCGAATTTTCTGCCGACTTCGACGTCACCTGGGGCGAAAGTGCCGATACGACGCTGGAACCCGTTGCCATCCTGCCGCTGCTGTCGGGCGAACTGAAAAAAGAGCAGAACTGGACCGCGCGACTACCCGAAGGCAGCAATATTCAGGTGTCGCTGCGCAAACTGGAAGGCGCCGAGGATACCCTGGTGCTGCACCCGCTGGGCACCCTGCTCATCACGCAGCGCCTGGTGCCGCTGGCACTCACGCTCGACAAACTTGGCAACCAGAAACCCTCCGATTTCAAGAAATTTGAAGTCATGGTGGAAGGCAACACGCTGCAGCCCACGAAGGCCGACGAACAATTTGCCCTGGCGCAGTTCAAAAACATGAGCGACGCTGAAAAACTGTCGCAAGCCGCCTTCCAGCCCATGCAGGGTGGCCTGGCCCTGTCGGGCGCCGACAATGGCGGTTACAAAACAGGGCGTGCGGTCAAACGCATTGTGCGCTATGAAACCATTGTGATCGACACCCGCTA
Source organism: Bacteroidota bacterium (assembly GCA_020160935.1). Classification (GTDB taxonomy): domain Bacteria; phylum Bacteroidota; class Bacteroidia; order Chitinophagales; family Saprospiraceae; genus M3007. The sequence goes on from JAIUPL010000002.1 coordinate 230,579, forward strand.
CCGGCGTTTCCAGCGGAAATTCTTTGAATGGATTGGCACTTTGTTCACACACTTCTTTGTGGGCAGCGCCATCACCAAATCGCCGTTGTCGAAGCACCAGCAGACGCAATTGCAGCCATTTGCCGATAAAATCGAGGTACTCGGCTCCGACCTGTACACCGTGGCTGTCATGGCCGACAATACGCCATTTACCGCCGAAGCGCGCAGTTTCAGTAGTGAAGCATCGGCACGAGAATACCTGCAAACACAGGTGAGCAACAACCCGACCCTGCGCGACACCCTTCACGTGATTCCTCAATACGAAGCCAATCTTTGACTATGAGCCAATCGTCCCTTTCCACTTACTCTTTTTTGCCGTACCTGCGTCAGGGCCTGGCCAATAACATAGCCGAGGCGGATGCTCCCGGTCGTACCGGCACACGTGGCACGATTCAGGTGAAACTGAAAATCAACCCGGAAAAGGTAGATGCAGCCGTCGATGACCCCAACGCGGCCGACACCGATATTGAAAAAAATATTGAAATCTACGGCCCGGGCGACATCGTGGGTATCGACCCGAATGCGATTATCAAACATGAGCCGCGCAACCGGATCACCAATTTCGAGACGAACTACCTGCCGTACATCGAGTTTTACGACGAGGATTTTCCCTGGCGCTACACCCCGGCCACGCCCGACACGTCGAAACACCGCCTGCGCCCCTGGCTGACGCTCATCGTGCTCAAGGAAGACGAATTTGACGACGGCGGCCGACAGCAAGGCCAACCGCTGCCTTTTATTCAACTAAAAGGCGACCCGGCATCCCTGTTTCCACTGCCCGATCAGATTTGGGCCTGGTCGCATGTGCACGTGAATGGCGCCCTGTTCGACGAAGGGGCTGACAAAACCACGTCCGACCAAACCGCGGCAGTGTTGGGGAAATTTCAGCAAACCCTCGCCCAAAACCGCGATCTGGCCTATTCCCGCATCATTTGCCCGCGCCAACTGGAAGCCAACACGGCTTACTACGCCTTTCTGGTGCCTACTTTTGAAAGCGGCCGACTGGCGGGTCTGGGTTTTCCACCTGAAAAAACACCGGGCGTGATGCTTACCGGTTGGGAAGCCTATTCCGGCGGCGACCCAAAGGAAGCGCCCGACCAATACCCGTATTATTTCCGCTGGCAGTTCCGCACGGCTACGGTGGGTGATTTTGAATACCTCGTGCGGCTGTTGCAACCCCAGCCTGCCGATGCGCGCATCGGCAACCGAGATATGGATGTGCAAACGCCCGGTTCCAACCTGCCGGGTGTGACCGATCCGCTGCTGCTGGGCGGCGCACTGATGGCGCCATTTGCTACGCAACAAAACGATGCGGGCACGGCATTTACAAAAGAAAAATGGCTGGATTACGAAGACTGGGACGAACCATTTCCATCGCCCTTACAGCAAGGGCTCGCCCAGTTTGTGAATCTGGCCGCCGAATATGAGGAAAAAACTGCCGAAGAGGCACATACAGCCGCTACGGATGCCAATGTGCAGGATCAGATCGACGCCTTGCAGGAACCCGGCGCCGACGACCCCGACCCCATCGTGACGCCGCCACTTTACGGTCGCTGGCATGCCTTGCAAAACCGGCTCTTGAAAGACCCGAACGGCAGGGAAGAAGACGGGCGCATGCAACCCAACTGGCTCAACGAACTCAACCTCGACCCGCGCTACCGCGTACCGGCTGGCTATGGCACCAAAATTATTCAGGACAACCAGGAAAAATACATGGATGCTGCCTGGGGACAGGTGGGCAAGGTGATCGAAGCCAACCGGAAAATCCGCCAGGCGCAGGTATCCAAAGAAATTGCCGCCATCTGGTACAGCCGGCATTTGTTGCCGCTGCTGACTGCTTTCCCTGAAAAAGCCCTGCAATGGAGCGTACCCGTACAGCGGCGGGTGCTGCTCAACAGCGGCGTGGTGCTGCGGGATGCCCCGGCGCCCGCATCGCCCCTGCAAATCGTGACACCTTTGCAACAGCGCGTGACCGCATATCACGCCGTATCGCAAAGCAATGTGCATACCTCGCTCGTTTCGGCGCCCATGCGACGCGTCGTTCGGCCACGGGGCAAAACAATGCGAACACTATCATTCAACCAGGCCGACATTCGTCCGGACAACCTGCTGAGCCGTGTGGCGGAGGGTACAGTGCTTCCAACACCACCCAAAACCGCCCCGGCAGGCGCCGTTACCACCGAACAACTGGCCACCGCCGCAAGCCCTCACAATGTACCCGCCTGGATATTGAACTGGCTGGACAAGTATCCCTGGCTGCGTTTTTTGCCGCTGGCGCTGGCCGCCCTTTTGATCTTGTTGCTGCTGCTGGCAGGGCCTTCGGCTATACTCTGGACAACAGGTTTGGTGATAGTTGGTGCGCTGGTGTACCTGTATCAATTGCTGAACAAATGGTACACGCAGTCTCGCGCAGTAGCAAGCAGTATTGGCAATGAGTTTCCACAACCTGCGGATGTGGCGCGCCTGCCGAACAGCCCCGATTTCAGGATCACGCGGCCGGGCGACACTTTCCAGCCGCGGCCCGGCACGGCCGACAGTGCGGAAGCCATTCGTTTCAAAAACGCCCTGTTCGACCTCTTCAAAGTGCTGGATGCGGGCGTAAAAACGGCCGTCGAACCGGTCAAACGCCCGCTTCATATCGACGCATTAAGCAGTGAAATGGTGCAGGCTATCAACCCCGACAAGGTTATCCCCAAACGCATCCTCGGCACCCTGTTGTTGCCGCCACGCCTGGCTACCCTGCCGGAAGAATCGTTCAAGGAAGTGATGGCTTACCCGGAATTCGACATTCCGATGTACAAACCCCTGAGCGACAAGTCGGGCGATATGTTTGTGCCCAACCTGAACCTGCTGACGCAAAACAGCATCACGCTGCTGCAAACGAACCAGAAATTCATCGAATCATACATGGTGGGCCTCAACCACGAGTTTGCCCGAGAACTGCTCTGGCGCGAGTACCCGACCGACCAGCGCGGCAGTTATTTCCGCCAGTTCTGGGATGTGAGCAGTTTTTTCAGGAAAATAGAAGCGGCTACCGAAGAAGAACGCGAGCAGAAACTCAAAGCCTTGCGCGAAGAACTGCGCGATATTCCGGAAATCAGTCGCTGGAAAAAACGCAGCCTCCTGGGCGATCACGACCACCGCGAAAAAGACGGCGCCAAGGAAGAAGAGGTGGTGCTGGCTATTCGCGGCGAACTGCTGAAAAAATACCCGACGGCGGTGGTGTATGCCCATAAAGCAGAATGGGACATTGAAAACAACCAACCCGACCCGTCCAAACCCCGTAAAATGGTGCTGCTGAGTGCCGCAGAAGAAGACAATCCGCCGGAAAGCAAAGTGAAAACGCCCCTGTACGAAGCAAAAGTCGACCCGGATATTTATTTCTTCGGTTTCGATCTGACGGTAGATGAAGCGCGCGGACTTCCCAATCCGAACGATCCCAATGGTGTGCCCGACCCCGGATGGTTTTTTGTGATCAAGGAGCGTCCCGGCGAACCCCGCTTTGGTTTCGACATTCCGAAAGAAGGCGCTGTCGAAGACCTTAAAATCTGGAACGACCTGTCCTGGGCCGATATTGAGGTCAGCAACGACTACATCAACCTGTCCGGAGGGAAAAATGCGACCGTACAACTGGCTGCTGCACCTGCCAATTCGCCCGACCCGCCCGACCCGAACGAGCCGCCATCGGAAGCGCACCTGCACTGGCTACAGCAACTGGAAGACCGGCATATCCACTGGAACACCTCCAACCAGAGCAATGCGGCCGAACTGGCCTACATCATGTATCAGGTGCCCGTCATGATTGCCGTGCATGCAGAAGAAATGTTGCCCAAATAATTTTATTGAAAACCACCCATGCCATGCCCGATCTGAAACAGATACAAAACGACCTGCAGCAGGCGCGCAACGATAAAAAGGCGGCGCAGGATACCCATTTTGCCGCCTCTGAAACCCTCAAAAGGGTAGAGCGCGAACGTGCTCGACTGGAGCAAACCGCAGGCCCGAACAATGGTGCGTACCTGCACCGAAAGTCGCAACTAGATGAAATATCGGCCACCCTGAAACGAACCATCGAAAGCAGCCAGGCCGATTTACAGAAACATCTCGCTGTAGAAGGCCATTTGTGGGAAATCCTCCTGCCATTCAGCGACCCTCGGGAGCAACTGAAAAACCTGCCCGACGACACCCCTTTCCTGCTGTTTCCAGTGCGCCTCGAAACGCGTTTTAAAAAAGTAACGCAGCGCGGTGGCGGCGAAAAAGACCAACTCTGGGTGCGGGTGTACCCCGACGATTGCGCCATCGATCAGTTTGAAGAAGTGTTGTCGGAAAGCGAATTGCGCAGCGCACGCATTTTCTGGGAACAATGGTGGAAAGCAGGCGGCCATGAATCGCAGCAGCGCGGCGCATGGGCCGGACTGGTTTCTGCACATGGTTCGGGCAGGGCAGCGTGGATTACCGGAAAATCCGTATTGCAACCCGGCGCCGACGGCGACCCGAACGCCCTGCAAAAAATATACCGCCCGCTCAATGCCGAACCTTCCAAAGCAAGTGCGGATGATATAATCCTTGTCGCCACCATCGAAACCGACAATGCCGCCACCCTGCCATTCACTACGCAGGAAGAAACACTTCTGAAAACTTACTGGGCTTCCTTCTGGCTGGCCGATGGCGACCCTGTTGCAGAACAGGCCGCTCGAACTGCCCTGGAGACTGACACCGGCGCTGCCCGGGCCGATGCCTTGCTGGAAATGTACGTTCCCTCGAACCTCAAGGACGTACCTAAAAACGGCCTGCCCAAATCTTCGGTTGCAGTAAAAGTAGAAACCCTGCTGCTGCCCCGTACCGACACCATGGCCACGCGCTCGCAGGCATGGTCGCGCGCGCCGCAGGTAAACGTGATGCCCGAACGTTTTATCCTGCTGGGGTATCAGGACGACGACATTGTGCTCAATGAAATCAGCGCGCCCATTCCGTCGCCGCTGGTTGCAGGCCCCAACCCCAGTGCCCCCAAACCTGAAAACGGCCAGCCGGAAGATGCTTTCGATGCCGTACTGCACCCTGAAATACGCTGGATGACCGATTTTGAAGAAGCCGTCCGCATAGGAATGGGCTTCAAGGCCGACCTCAGCGCCGTACAGGCCGAGCGTGGCTTCGACCGCCTGATTGTGGTTGGGCTGCGCGTGGGCAGCGATGCACAGGGCGGGCGCGAACTGCTCGAACAGTTGCTGCAACACCATCAGTACAGTTCCAAAGGATTCGGCCTGTTGCCGCAGGGCGCCGCCACCAACAATACCGACAAGGTAAATGCCGCATTTACGCGGGCCGACGACCCCGACGAAAGTTTCGACCTCTATTTCAAACCCGCTGCACCTGCGCCTTTGCCAGGCACTGACCCGATACTGGATAAGCGCGACGGGGAATGGCTGTGCGACCGGCTTGGCCTCAACCCCGGCACATTTACCCAAACCCTGTATGCTGACGGTGCCGACCAGTCGGAGGCACGGGCCATGAACATCGCACTGTGGCCCGTTACGCTCGGCTACCTCATGGATTCCATGATGCAGGAGGTGTTCAGCGCCCAGGATGTTGAGCGCACGCGGCAGTTTTTTACCCGTTACGTCAGCGGAAGAGGCCCCATTCCAGCCCTGCGCATTGGCCGACAGCCGTATGGCATTCTGCCTGCCTGCGATTTCGATAATATGGCCTGGTTCAAAGGCGAGCGGCGCGCTGCCGTTTCTCAATGGGTTGGCTACCTCGAACAATTACACGGCGTGCTGAGCAAATTGTCGGGACACTGGAATGTGATGAAAAACCGGGCCGACTGGGTAGGCAAAACCCGAAACATAGACGGCTCGCCCGCCGATGCGCACCAGACCCTGCTGAACATCGTGGGACTGCACCCGGCCAGCGTGGAATTTTACCAGCGCCATACGCCGGGCCGCGATTTCTGGTGGAATTTCCTGCTGATTTCCGGTTTCTACAACCGGGCTGATTTTCTCGGGCGTGGTATTCCCGAAACGCCCGACATGGCAGAAGGACTGGACAACGACGGCATGAATTACCTGCGTTTTCTGGGCTATAACGGAGAAGAAAAACCGGGTATTCTGGATAAAATTTTCATGCGGTATGCACCCCGGCTGCAAGGGCCACTCATCGACGACGTGCCACTGTCGGAAACCGACCTCATACGCGCCTACACCGCTCCTGTGGCGCCCGACACCACGGGAAAAAACTACATTCAGTGGCTGATCGAACACGCGCAGTCGCCGGAAGTACTGCGCAAACAGGAAGGTTTTATCGACAACAAACCACCTACGGCGCTGCTGTACATGATGTTGCACCAGGCGCTGATAGAAGGCTATTTCGATGCCGGGCTACGTGCCCATGTCGAACTGGGCCTGGCAGATGTGCAAACGGCCCGCGCAGCCCGCATCGACCGGCCGTTTATTCATGTAGAGCAGGCAGTAAAAACAAACACAGCAGAAGCCGTTTCTACCATTCGGGAAAGCAAATACGAGTGGCTCTACACGCCCGTTTCAGCGGCAGACAACCAGGTGATGTTCGAACATTTGGCCGGGAAGGTATTTACGAATTTTCAGCCGGTGCGCTACCTGAGCGAGCAACTGAAAGCCCTGCCTTACCTGAAAGATGCGCCTACTGCTCGGCTGGAAAGGGTATTTGCTGAACACATCGACACCTGTTCCTACCGGCTCGACGCCTGGAAAACCGGCCTCATGCACCTGCAAATGGAAATGATGCAACCTGCCAGTGATGATGCAGAAAGCGGTCACGGCATGTACCTGGGTGCATTCGGTTGGCTGGAAAATGTGCGTCCTGAAAACAAGGTGCTTACCAGTCCGCAAATTCCTCAGGAACTGCAAACGGAATTTCAAAACCCGCAGGAGCCTCCGCTCATGAGCGACAGCACCAACGCCGGCTATATCCTGGCCCCTTCGCTCAACCATGCAGTGGCAGCCTCCGTACTGCGCAATGGCTACCTCTCCAACGCCACCCCTGCCAACCCGCAAACCCTGGCCGTCAACCTATCCTCGGAGCGGGTGCGCAAAGCACTGGGCGTGCTCGAAGGTATCCGAAACGGGCAGCCGCTGGGTGCGCTGTTGGGTTACCACCTCGAAAGAGGCTTGCACGACCGCTATGACGACGCCACCGGATTTACCGTAGACGAAGTGATTTACGACCTGCGGCTGGCATTTCCGCTGTACGGCGGCCAACTGGCTACTTCCGAGGAAGACGACCCGCAGGAATCCGTGGAAGCCAACAACGTCATCAACGGCCTCGACCTCGTCACCGTTATCAAGGAAAATCCGGCCAACAAAACCTACCCTTTCGGAAAAAGCACCCTGCCCAATACCCTCAGCAGCGCCCAGGTGGCGGCCATCAACGAGGAAGTGGATCGTATGCTCGACCTGCACGACGCCATTGCCGACCTTGTCATGGCAGAATCGGTGTACCAGGTGACGCTGGGCAACTACGACCGGGCTGCCTCCACCCTCGATGCCTTCAGCAAGGCCGGGTTCCCGCCCGAACCGCAGATCGTACAAACTCCAAGAACGGGCGTAGCCCTCACACACCGCGTGGGACTTCACCTGAATGCTGCCGCCGTAGCCCCCGCCGGCGCAGCGCCACGTGCCCTGCTGGAGCCTGCACTGAATGAATGGCTGGGCGGCCGACTGCCCGCCATGAACACGATCGGTTGTGCCGTGTACTATGCAGATACTGCGACGGCAAATGACAATGAGCGGGTGTTTGTCACCGCACAGGATCTTGGTTTGCAACCCATCGACCTGTTGTATTTGCTCCAGCAATCGATGTTTACCCCGAGTACCGACCTGCAAGCCAAAACGGAATCGACCTCTGAAACGGCGTCCAAACGCGCGTTTTCTGAAATGGACGACCTGATTGAACATTTTATCCGGAAAAGACCAACCGCAAGGCCTGACCGGGAAATACGCATCGCCTATACCGAAATCGGGAGCGGCGGCCAGGTGTCCTGCTTCGAAATTGCGGCGCTGGTAAAAAGTCTTCGCGCACTGGTACTGGCCTCGCGTGCGCTGCGTCCGGCCGATCTGATGCTGCCAGAATCGGCTTCCGACAAAGACAATGTGCAGGCAAGCCTGGCGCCGGGCCGCGTCACCGCGCTTCAAACCATCATCGATGTTACGCTGGATGGGCTGAAAACCGATTTTTTCAATCTGGCGGCTCCCTTGCGCAATTTGCGCACACTGGAAAGCAATATTTCTACCCTGGAAAAACGCATCGCGCAGCCCGAGCCGGGTGATGATGTGCCGACGATGACCTTGCAGTTGCAGGCGCTTCAGGCACAGGTACCAGTAGACAAACAAAGCATTACCGACAATTCCGATACGCTGACTGCCAAGATCATTCCATTGCTGCTGTCGGTTGGGAAACACGGATTTGCCGACTCCGGCATCGGCAATATCTACGCGGAAAGGCAGCGTATCATCAGCGTATTGCGGCAAAAAGCAAGTGATTATCACACGCGCTGGCAAGGAAAACTAACTGATTACGATGCGGCCATTGCAGAATTTGACGCCGTGAAACCGGACGGTACTGTACCGGAATCGCAGAAAGTTGAACTGCTGCGCAAGGCAGAACGCCTGGTGTCTACTGCCATTGCGACCGGAAATACCATGGCCGAAGTGGAAGGTCCGGTGAAAGCAGCGCGTGCGCCGTTTGTCGGCAAACTGGCCGGATTACAGGCATTCCTTGCTGCTGTGCCCGTTTCACCCCTGGAGCAAAAAAATGCACTTGAAACTTTCCGTGCAGGAATCGAAGTATTCGATACGATTCTGCTGGATATTCAAACGGAAACTACCTGGATTTACACTTTTGCTGAAGAACTGCTGACCCGCGCTGATTTGCTCTCTAAACACTTGGATGTCGCCGTTGAAAATTCGCCGCTGAACAAACTCAAAGCGGCATTTGACAAAATAGCCGGCACCGCCGATGCGCAGCAACAAGTGCAATTTGCCATTGAAACGGCGCAATTGCTGCTCGGGGAAGATTTCAGGATGATTCCGGTGTATGCCACAGGTTCTGCCTTGCAAGCCACCTGGCAAAACGCCCATGCTGCCTCCGCCAGCCTGCTTGATTTTCAGAAAAACACCTTGGGCAACGACTTTCCGGAAGACGATTGGCTGCATGGCGTGGCCCGTGTCCGTGAAAAAATGTGGCACTGGGAAAACCTCACCCTGCTGTCCGAAGGGCTTGGTCTGAATGAACCGGCGCTTACGCCGCTGCAATTTCCCCTGGAACCCGACGATCGCTGGCTGGCGCTGCAATACAGAGAAGAAAATGATGCATTCGCTACGCCTGAGCACGACCATTTGTTGTACACGCCGCATTATGGCGTCGCCGTGCCCGATACATCCAGCGTGTGCGGGCTGTTGCTGGACGAATGGACGGAAATGATTCCGCAGAAAGAAGAAACCATCGGCGTGGGCTTCCACTACGATCGACCGAATACCGAACCACCGCAAACCTGGCTGATGGTGCTGCCCACCGATTTCAGGGGCGGCTGGACCTGGAACGATGTAACCGGCGCGCTGCTGCACACGCTGGATGAAGCCAAACGCAGGGCCGTCGAACCCGCTTTCATCGACGACACTTCACTGGCGCGTTTCCTGCCTGCTACCATGGCGGCCGTTACCACTTACCCCATTACCCTGCAGATGAATTACGCGGTCAACAACCAATATTTCCAACTGGTCAACCTGGAAAACAATGGATAGAATTCCTGTCATAGAAAATATGAGCGCCGTGCTGGAAGCGCAGTTTGCGCTGCCAACCATCACTTACTGGAACCGCCTGGAAAGCAGGCCCCGTGCCGACAATTTCGAACGCGCCTTGCGTGCCGAAGTGCGCGACCCGCTGTGGATGTTGTGCAAACAATGGCAAATGGGCGAATTTCAGGGCGATGATGCGGGTTCGCCCGCACAAGCCAAGGTGCAACTGGCTTTTACGCCGCTCACCAAATACCGGCCGGACAGCCAGGACGCTTCCGCATTCGACCGCAATACCCCGCTCGAAGCGCAGGTGGAGCGCCGACCTATTCCACTGCAATCAGGCACGCAGGATATCAGCCTCGACATTCGCCTGCTGGCAGGGCGTCGCTGGAAACAGATGCTTCGGAAAGCGCACACGGCAGCGGCCTTCAGCCGCAACCTCGAGCCGGAATTTCTGACGCAGTTCAACATTGCCACACCCAACGCAGCCGACGAAACGCAGGCGGCACTCATTGCACACAGCGAAGCCTGGCAGCAGTGGTCGGCCGTTGCCGACAGGGCCATCGACGGTGGGGCTTTGCTTCAAAAACTGGCGGGGCCGGAAGCGGGATGGTTCGATTTTCTGGCTGGACTTTCTGCCTCTGATGTTTCGCGGCTCACCGACCTCGGCCAATCGTTTAAAGCCTGGTTTGCACAGCAGTATTTCCAGCCGGAAAATGCCGCGGACCACGCCTGGAACGCCGAGCGGCTTACTTACGAGGCGGCTTGTTCGGCTCCGGAAACGGCGCGTACGGAAAAAGTGTACGTGGCCGACGACTACCACGAAGGTCGGCTCGACTGGTACAATTTCGATGTGGATACTTCGCAGCGTTTTTTGGGAGATTCGCCTGACGATCCGGCTGCTACCAGCACACAAACCTTGAAATTTTTACCCACTCCCGTGAGCTTCAATGGCATGCCCAATACGCGCTGGTGGACTTTCGAGGACGGGAAAACCAATTTCGGCGACATCCAGCCGGATACCAGCGACCTGTCGAAACTGCTGCTCATAGAATTCGGGCTGGTGTATGCCAACGACTGGTTTTTGCTGCCCTACACGGTGCCGGTAGGCTCGGTGATCGAAGTAAAAGGTATGGCCGTTACCAATGTATTCGGCGAACGGTTCTGGATAGAAGCCTCGGGCAAAGGCCAGGACGAGTCGTGGCAGCAATGGCGCATGTTTTCGCAAAGCGTAAAGGGACATGCCAACACCCCTGCCGACAACAGCCTGCTGCTGCTACCCTCGGCGCCGAAGGTGCAGGAAGGTAAGCCGTTGGAAGAGATCATGCTGATTCGTGACGAAATCGCCAATATGGTGTGGGGCATCGAAACGGTGGTGCCGCTTCCTTCCGGACTGGGCAAACCTGGTAAAGAGGCCGCTTCCGAAACCCGTCGTTATTTCAAAAAAAGGTACGAAAACAAGGCCCCACTGACGCCGCCACCGCCGCCGAATGCTGATATTCAATACAAACTGATGACGGAGGTGCCCGAGAACTGGATTCCTTTTGTACCTGTTCAGATTAAGAAAAGCAATGCCTTCGATGTGCGGGAAATTCAATTGCAACGTTCGTCCATGCTGCGCATTTATCCGGGTATGGAAGCGCCGTATGCCCGCATCAAACCGCGAACAGCCTTGCTGCGCGAAGGACTCGACCCACTACCTGGCAACGACAAAAAGCCTTATTTCGTAGCAGAAGAAGAAGTGCCGAGAGCGGGCGTGCGCGTGGCGCAAAGTTTCCAGCGCACCCGCTGGCTCGACGGCCGGGTATTTACCTGGCTGGGTGTTCGCAAGCAGACGGGCAGGGGTGAAGGCAGCAGCGGGCTTGCATTCGATCAGGTATTGCCGGTGAAGAGTGGAGGATAAAGGGTAGTGTTAACAGAAAACATCACCAGAAGAATGGAATTTCAAAAAGTGCAGGATTCTGGCCCGGACTTTTCATCCGTGCCTGAATCCTGCTATCTAACTTTGGTATTTTAAGATTTACTAGCCACCTACTTATTGTAAAATATTCTAACCTATCTGACTAACAATTGAATAAGTACACTGCAATAGTAAACCTGTACGAGATATGTATTTCCCCCTGATTTTTCAAAACCTCTACGCATTTTATGTTTGGTTTTCCGGGCTTGTATGCATAAAAAATTGAAAGACAGTTTTTTGTGTCTATTATTTTTGTAAATATCCTCTGATGAAAAATCCCTTTTTTTGTCGTTGTTTGCAAAAAAATATGCGCATGAAATTGCACGCCCTCCTTTGTTCTCTCCACCCCGATGAATACCGTGCATTTGAAAAATTCCTGCAATCTCCCTATTTCAAGGAAAGTGAGCAGTACCTCCGTTTTTTTCAATACCTGGTAAAACGACATCCTGGTTTTGAGATGGATGTGGCGACCTTGCGCGAAGCATGCCAGCGAAGTTTGAAAGTGAAATCACTGACCGACCCTCAATGGCATAACCTTACTTCGGGATTGAGCAAGCAGATTGAAATGTTTCTGGTGGCACAACTAGTACTGGATACTGTGCCATCCGAATGTGAGACCGACTGGTATGGGCAACTATTGGTTCGGGCTTTGGGAGTGCGTAATATGAATAACCATTTTCGCCAGCAAGCGGAAACCCAGATCAAAAAAAATAAAAATTCAACTTGCTTACACGCAGATATTTACCTGAATACGTATCAGTTGTACCATCAAATCTATTACAACCCCGACACACCCAAATCAGAAGAGTACGCCTCGAACCTGCAGGAATCTATCCGCAACCTTGACCTGTATTTTTGCATTGCCAAACTTCGCGATGCTGCCGAACTAAAAGCACGGGAATTGATATTGGACGTGCAATATGAGCCACCCATGCTGCTGGAAGAGGTCTTGCAATACTGTGCAGGCTCCGGTACTGCCCGCCAGCATCCTCTTCTCATGATGTATTACCGGCTGAATTTGTTGTATCAAAATGGTATTGACGAAGCCGAGTTCCGACAAACGAAAGAATTATTTGACACGCTGTCGCCTGACCTGTCCCATGCAGATCGCACCCTGATACTTCGCCACCTGACCAACTGCGGCATTTCCCTGGTGGCTCGCCATTCAGCCGTGGAAGCCGAACTCTTGTCGCTTTACAAAAAGGCCATCGAATCGGGCGTGCTGCTCATGGGCAACCGAATTACGCATGCCAGTTTTGTAAACATCGCCAACCTTGCGAGCCTATGCCAGGAATTTGATTGGGCGCTCGAATTTATCGATCAGTTTTCAGGTCATCTGGAAAAATCCAAAAAAAAGCCCTCCGTACTATTGGCAAAAGCCGGCGTGTTCTATAACCAGCAGGCACTCGATGCAGCACAAAAATGCCTGTCACAGGATGTATTTGCAATTCAACCGTTTGATATTCTTGGCCGAGGCTTGCTCATAAAAATTGCTTTCGACCGCTATCTCATGCATGACAAAGACTATGAATTTTTACAAAGCCTCTTAAATGCGTTTGAAAAATATATTCCAGGCAGAACCCTTACGGATGAGAAAAAAAAGGCGCAAATAAACTGGATAAAAATGGTGCGCAAAATGAGCAAGATCAGGTTTGATCTGGTGAACGTCACAGACGCAAAGAAGATGGTGCTCAGGCAAAAATTGCAGGAGTTGAAACCAGTGGTGTACAAAAAATGGCTGGATGATCGAGTAGAATTGCTATGACATCCAGCCATTTTGCCGCTTACAGGAGTTGCACCTTAATGACTCATATTATTCTGTTTGTGTATCTTTTTTTATGAGCGGCACGTTGTAACTTACACCTATATACCAGGATCGGCCGCTCTTTTCCACCAGAGAAGGTTGTGCATCTGCACCGGTCAGGATGGTGCCGATACCCTGCCCGTTTCCAAATGCCTTGTATTTGCCAAAAGCGCAACCTGCATCGAGAGAGATGCGGTGCTGACCGTCATAGAAGAGTATGCCGCCGCCCAGCAAATACCGAATGTTGGTTTCGGGGTAAATATCGGCCCCAAGGCCTACTTCCGGCCCGAAGCCGACCCTGATTTTTGTGCCTCCAATACAGGTTCTCCAGTACAGATGAGTAAGCGTACTGGCCCCCAATGCAATCTTGTTAGGACTGCTCTCATCCAGAATCTCCCGCTTCGCCTGGTCGGTGATACTTTGAATACTATCCACGACCGTGCTGTCGGGGCGTGTTACTGTTATGATGCCACCATTGGGATATCGGGCATACATGGTATCCGGCACTGTAAACGAATGTAATCCGAACTCCTGGTTCCAGAGGCCATGCAGGACAACTCCGTACGACTGATCCACTTTCAGTCCGCCCCGGATCAAATACTGGAACAGGCGGGGCGGGTAGGTTTCATTGGTTTTAAGATTTTTGAGTGTGATGGTAAATTCCAGTTTATCGAAACTTCTCACTTTGATTGGTACGATCGTCGCCTCAGCCAGGTAAGAGAGCAACAGCAGTTCGGCGCGGGTGGCGGCAAATTGCTGGGCCTGTTTATAAGTATTTTCTTTTGCGGCACGAGTGGCATCGTCCAGCAAATTGTAAAGCGAGTCGATGTTTTCATCCACGGTTAGTCGGTAATCTGCCAGGTTTATTATAATAATCCCTTTGTTGGTTTCGAGTAGTTCATGGTCGGGTTGGGTATTGTGTTTGGTCAAGTCGATAAATGCGCGCATTTGCAGATTAGCCTGCGCATAATGCTCCAGTTGGAGCAGGGCTGAGACGGGCACCGAACCTACTACACCCACTGAAGCATCGGCTCCTCCTTTTTTGTCATCCTCCGGTTTTTTGAATAAATCGAAGTTGCCGCCAAATTCAGCATCGATCTGGCGGTCTTCCATTTTGGCAGAATAGAGGTACGGGTTGAAGTTGTCGAGGTACACCTTTACATAATCGCCTACCCGAATGGTTTTTTGTTTGCATTCCTCACACGTTCCTTCCTTGCAGGATTGCCTGTACACTTTTGATTTTGCCGATTTTCGGGTGGAACAATCCAGCAGGATCAGTACGTTGGCATCTTCCATCATAGCGCAATAGTCGAATGTTCTTTTGGATACGTCCGTTTGCAGGCCTTTGAGCACATTGATTTTTTCGGCATGGAGGTCGACGGGCTGTTCTGATTTTGCATGTTTTGCGTCGCCTAAAACGAGTACTTTTTCTTTGCCATCAGCGGGGACATACGTAATTTGATAGGGGTAGGCCAATTGTCGGGTTTCATTATGAATTTGCATGATTCCGTTCCCTTTTACTTCCATCAAGAGGTGAATAACAGTGCCAGCATCTTGAATATCCAGTTTGTCTTTAGAGATCATCACGGTTTCGGGTTTATCACTGTCCGATGTTGCTTCGTATTTAATTTCTTGTACGTTATCCTTTGGAATGATGATATCCAATACAACCTTTTTCGATGGCAGCACGTCCACGCGATCGAGCCGTTTGTCCGGATCATCTGATTTTGAGTCGGAGATATTTGGGTGGTCGCTGTCGGCAATATTCCAACTAACTGTGTATTCCTGTGCATTGCATACGTATGCCAGGCAGGACAAAAAAATGCTGAGAATCGTTTTCATATGTGAAGATGTTAATAAGAATGTGCAATGGAAGAGACCGGGTCGGTCAGCAGCGCCAGGCCATGCAACTCAAGAATATCGTGAATAGGTATGGCATATCCGAATTGATCATCGCAGGCTACGATCATGCCGAGGGCTTCGTTGGTTTGGGCGTCCAGAATTACCGTACCGGAATCGCCTTTGTTGCAAGGTTTTTTGAATGGTTTTGCCGATGTTTTTGAAAAAACGATCAGGTTTCGCAGTACGTGCGGTTCTTCGTCGCCGGGATAATTTACGGGTTCGGTGTATCCGATATTGATGATGTATCCTTCGCAATTGCCGGAACGTGCGCCAGAAAACCAGATGCGTGTTTTTTTCCTGATATCTTCCACCGTTACGGTTCTGTGTCCTTTCGGCACCGTCAGGCTGGAAGACCACTGATAATCGCTGATAATATCATTGGAAAGGGGCTTCACCATGGCGATGTCCATTCGGCCGTTGCGATAACCCGATTTGATTTTCCCAACGACAAATGGTTTTTTATCGACAAAATTCTTTACATATTTTACCTCCCGGTCTACACTTTCCTCTTTGATACCATCCCAGGAATGTTTGTCGCGGACTCGAACACAGTGGTAACAGGTGAGTAAAAAATATTCATTGCTGCCGTTTTTCACATCTCTTACGATGCAGCCGAAGGTTCCAATATTTTGAGGAGTAGCGGTATTCAGCAAACCTCCACCGGCTGTTGCTGGGGAGAATATCTCGTTGGCTGTTTCAACTTTTCCCGGCAACAGTATAAATATTGGAAAGTGAAAGGCATATCCATAATTTGTAATGTATGAAATCTGTTTCATTGAGCCGGTCGTTACCGCCTTTTCAGAAGCAGGTTTTTCCCGATCCATTACAACTACGCACAACCTGAACTCCTGCTTGATATACTCATAACCCATGTGGAAGGAGGCGCCGGGGAAGGCTTTTTCCAGGCGTTCTCTATTGGCTTCCAATGCCAAAGTGGATACCTGAAATTCGTCTTCTTTGAGGTACTGATCTACCTGTTTAATATCGGTGAGGCCTTGCGGATTGAATTCGTTTGTTTTCCGCTGACTGTTTTTTATGAAAAGAACAAGATCCAGCAGATCGTGCCAGAATTTGGAGCCCAGGCTGATAAAAAGTGCTGTAAAAAAGCATCCGGCAATAGCATAAAATCTTGTATCACTTTCCTTTTGAAGCCTATCTATGAAGTTGAGTAGTTTCTTGTCGCCAAATACATCTTTGTTATCGATCAGCAGTGTAAGAAAGTTAATATTAAGAAGCACGGCGGTAAAAATGCCAAATCCAAAAGCAAGCAACCATAACCTTTTGGATCGCCTGAACTCCTCTTTCTGGTTAAAAGATTTTAGGTACAGATCCGGAACCCGCAGTTTGATAAAATCGATAATGCGTTCATTAACCGTGCTGGCAACAAAAAGCGTAAACAGAATGACGATAAGTGCATCACTCGGTTCCACGACATTGAATAAAAAAGGGTAACTCATGGAATTTTTTTTAAATAATATCCACTGCAATGTTGCCCCTTTGTTGTAAAAGTGTTTCTACCCAAAAATGTGCTTTTCTCTATAAAAAACATATTCTCTATAAAATAAATATTGTAGCATGTTTTTGAAAATCAGCACTTTACACCAATTCGTTTCTCTGCTTTGCAGGTTGGATTTTTCACTTGAAAGAATATCTTTTTTTAGATTTGAAGTGCAGGCCTTCAAAAAAAACGAGGGCGCCCGGTTGGCGCCCTCGACATTCGCTCATGCCCCGATCACATCTTCTATCCCGATATACCCGCTTTCGCCGCCCCGGCAGATAACGGTGCAATAGAATGTATGCGTGCCGGTGCTCAGCCCTGTAAATGTGTAGTTCGTATTCGTCGTGTAGAAATATCCGCTGAAATAATTGTCAGACTGGCGTACGTACCACACCTTGTACAGAATCGGGTCGCCGGAATAATTCCAGTCCATGGCATAGGAGTTGGACGTTTCGCCAGTTTTTTCCAGATTGCTGACGGCAGGACAAGGGTCCAGTTGTTCTTTTGAGGAATGGACAGCGTCAAAATCGTGGCCGGAGAAATGAAAAAGGCTCAGAAAAAGCAGTACTTTAAGCATGATAATCAGAGTTTATTCAGTGAATGAAAAGCCCCGTTACTTGCCGAAAGGCATGAGATGGCCAGGCTGATGCAGTGTCAGCAGCGTAGCGGGGGATGAAAATGTGCTCAGGATATTTCGCGCGAAAAGTTGCTCCCGAAAGAGGGGAGGCTCACTTCCTGTGCCGGTTATGATCTGAATGATCGCTTCCGACAGTACAAACATGGGGGCTTGCAACGAGCGCTGCAAACGATAGGTATGAAGCCCGGGGTTTTACAAACGAAACCCCGGGTTTTTCCAATAAAGCATTTGTAAAATGGGCTGGAATTATTTGCCAGGGGCTGCAATAGCAAGCCGATGCAGTAATTCATCCAGTTTGTCGGCTGCTACGGGCACCTTCTCACCTGTAGTCATGATAACCTGCCGTACAGGGCGCTGATATTCGGCTATTTTTGTCAGGTTGAGGATGTGTGATCGGTGCACTTGCATCAGGATATCGGGAAAATCCGCTTCGAGCGAAGTATACATACCGATATTTTTTGTTACCAGCATTTTGGAAGCAGGAGCATCGAAATGAAAAACAGTGGATGTGCCGTCCGCCTGGATGTGTACGATGGTGTCGAGATAGGGAAAAAGAATACGCTGCTGATCGGCAAGTGCAATACGCGGGCGTTTGCTCTGCACCACACTGTCTCGCCAGCGCTGGTATTGTATATTTTGGGTGCGAAGTATTCGCTCTGCCAGGGCGCGATCTACCGCCTGTCGCAATTCTGTTTCCACAACGGGTTTTTGTAAAAAATCAATAGTGTTGTCGGAACGAAAGGCTCGAACCGCAAATTGACCATAAGCGCTCGTAAAAATCACCTGAATATCCGGCAACCTGCAGGCTTCCAGCACCTCAAATCCATTGCCGTTGTCGGCCAGTTCGACATCCATAAAAACCAGGTCGGGTTGCAAGTCCATCATCAGACGAATCGCATCATTTTGTGTGGCAGCATGCCCGATGACCTCTATTTCAGGACACAAGTCGGATAGTAAACCCATCAAATCCTGCAGGGCGTGGTAATGATCTTCTACAATAATTGCTTTCATATTGAATGTTGTGCCATGCCTAATCGCAATGTTATACGGGTGCCTGCAGCAGAGCCGTCTGCATGTGTCAAATCTTCCATTTGCAGGCTGGAGTGGGTGTGGTGTTGCAGGTCGTATAAATTCAAACGCTCTCTCGTGATTTCCAGGCCATGTGATTTCCTTTCGGTCCCTGGTGTTATTTTTTCACGCCTACCTACTCCGTTGTCTTCTATCACAAAAACAAGTGCATGCGGCGCCATAGAAATGCTCAACCTGATACTGCCTACGCCATTCCTGGGCCCCAGACCGTGTATTATTGCATTTTCCAGAAAAGGCTGGAGCAACATGCCGGGTAAATGAAAACGAGCAACATCCAGTCCTTCTTCTATTTCTATGGAAAATTCTATCGGTTGGGGAAACCTGCCCGATTCCACTTCCACGAAATATCGCAACATATTTAGTTCATCTGCAAGGGGCACAACGGGCTGCCGGGCACTTTCCAGCACACTGCGCATGAGGTTTGCAAAAGTGGCTACATAACCGCGTACTTTCTCCACACCGTTATGGCGTATGTAATTGTTGATAGAAATCAGGTTGTTGGAAATAAAGTGAGGGTTTAACTGCGCACGAAGCGCATTTAGTTCCAATTCGATCATGCGCCGCTTTTGTTCTTCTTTGCTGCGTATCGAAGCCATTCTGGTACGATATACGACATAGAGCAATAACAGCGCCAGCACAAGCGACAAGGTGGCAAACCACCAGGTCTGATAAAAAGGCGGTGTGATTTGTATTGAAATTTGCCGGGGCGTCGGACTCCAGACGCCATCCGAATTGGAGCCGATAATATTAAGCACATAACGGCCCGGGGGTAAATTGGCATATCGTGCAAAGCCGCGCGCATCCGCACAATCTACCCACGACTGATCGTAATGACTGCCATCGGAAAAATCGAGTCGGTAACGGAGCCGGTTGTTTCCGGGGTCTGAAAATTCGAGCGCTACAAAATGAAAAGTAAGTGTAGCCGAATCATACGGAAGGCGCAATGATTCTACCAGCACAGGGTTTTTCTTAAATGGATAAGGTTCGTCATTTACTTGAATATCAATAATTTGCACTTTGGGAAATACATGGTGCTTTTGAATCTCGGAAGGGGTGAAACTGTTGTAACCGCCGACCCCTCCAAACCAGACCTTGCCATCGGAAGTGCGCAAACTGGATCGTCTGTTGTACTCCATGCCTTGCAGGCCGTCGGCCAATCCATAACTTTGAAATTGTGTGTTTGCTGCGTTGAATTGTACAAGCCCTTTTCCAGTGCTTAGCCACCATTCATTGTTATTGGTCTGCAGCATCGCATATACCATGTTATCGGGCAAGCCTGAAGCCATATTGATCATTCGACTAGTCTGATCCGTTTTGTCAATTCGACACATCCCGAATGCCCCACCCAGCCATACCGCCTGCTCTTCTTCCGCCGAGCAGGTGATAAAGCCTGGCAGCGACACGAGTTTTTGGGGCTGTGACGACTGATTTGGTCTGACATGGAATACAGTGTAGTTTTCATCGGCTACCAATAACTCCTGGTTCGATGCACTTGTGATATAATACCAGTCTTTGGAAGTTATCTCTGGCGATCCGAAAGGCTCCATCTCGTATCCATTGCCATGGAATGCAAGTTTTAGCAAGCCCTGGCGACCATTCCCGCTGGCTATCACAAATGTTTTTTCATCGAGCCGGCACATGCTGTAGGTGCTTACCGGCGCCCCATTCCACAGGAGTACCTGGGTTTTCCTGCTTTTCGGATCCAGTACAAGCAAACCTTCCCTGAAATTATTGATCAGCAAACGCCCGTCGTTTAGTTCAAATAACTGGTCGGGCGAGGGCGCCTGTCGGCTGAAATCGCCATACAAACTGCCATCGGGTTGTAAAGCCAGCAATCCATTCATCTGACTTCCGCACCAGATGCGTTTGCCGCTGTCTTCCAGCAAAGGCCCCGGTACAAACAAATGCGGATTGCCTTGTGCATCGTTGGTATAGTAGCGTCGGGTCTGAAATTTTAATTTACGCAAACTGGTATAGTCTACTCCTTTCGTCCAGGCCGCCGCCCAGAGGTTATCATCTGAGTCGACATAAACAAACGATAGGTTGTTGCCCGACAAACCCGATATAGAACGAGCATCGTAGGTCCAGCGCCTGATAAATTGTCGGCGCGTTTTGTCGAGCAGTAACAGGTCGTAATCTGTTGCTACAAACAGGTATTCCGTTCCCCATGGCTCCAAACACCGCACTCGGCCCACCAGCATGTCTTCAGTGGGGGCAATCAGGCTAAATGCCTGTCCGGATGCCTGGCGCCAAAGCCCGGAAGTGCCGCCGGCCCAAATAGTTCCATCGGCATCCTGTTGAACACACCGAATATTCTCCTCCCCGCTGAGTAAGGTGTCGAGCGCTGTTACACCCTGCTTGTCATATCGAAACTGCACAAGCCCGGATGGCGTACTGGCAAACAGGATACCTGTCATACCCTGGTCAAAACAATATATGCTGGATGCAGACAAGGGCATGACGGGCTTTTTCAAGTCGGCCGGATTGGGTGCAAGTACATTCAACCAATACAACTGCCCGTTGCAATGCACCCATAGTCTTTGCTGTGCATCGAGATGATACGCCTGATATCCCTTGAGCGGGGTATTGTCAGGCCCAACAATAGTAAACCGCTGAAAATCATCGTATTGCCTCCTGTATTGATGTATAGCCGTATGGGTGCAAAACCATAAATCGCCTCGCTTGTCCTCAAAAATACGGCCTGTTACAGTTGGGTCGGCCAGTTGATTGGGCGCATCTGTATCTGCCCTGTACACCTTCACACGTAGTCCGTCGAAACGATTGAGTCCATCGGCCGTACCGATCCAGACAAATCCGCTTTGGTCGCGGTAAATACTCGAAACAGTACTTTGGGAAAGCCCCTGTGCAGCGGCGAGGTGGTGAAAATAAAGGTCGGTGGGTTGGGCCTGGAGGCAGGCTGGCATTTGGCATAGAAACCACACCCCAAAAGCAGCCATCATGTGCTGCATGGGCGTGAACAACAGAAAAAAAATCCTGCACGATAATGTATTCATCATGGCTTTCCTGATATCTGGAAAGGACATAATGAAGCATGAATTGAATGCGGTGTTATGGGTTAGGGATAACAAAATGGAGGGCAAGGTGGTGCATAGGCACTATTGCCTTTGTTGCCTGGCATGGGTGGAAGTTCGCATGCCAGGGAAAAAAGATTATTGACGCTCCCTTGAAAAGTAACGCTGGTAATAACCGGGTACAGGGTGATGCCTTGCTCCGAACAGGCAGGTAATGTGCTTTTATAACCTAACAAGCCTAATAGTTCCAGTTTCGTATAGTAAAAGGCATGATTAGGGTTCATATTCCCCTTTAGCAAACCATGTAAATTGCCTGATGAGGGGAGTTTGGTACCCTCCAGGGCTTTTCTCTCATTGTCCGTACCGAATGCGTTTAGTTTTAGCATCCCGTCCTTTTCAAACAATTCAAAAACAATTCCAATGTTATCGCCCTGTTGGGCAAATATTGGGTCGGTACTTCCAAGTGCTCTCTTTAACATACTACCATACATGCCTGCCCAAATCTCGGGTTTGGGAAGTACGTGATACCCTGGGTACTTTAATATTTCAATTCGGGAGGCTTTATTATCAAATTCGGCTTTTGCTTGCGCAAATTTGCTTGCACTCTGGTAATACATGTCGTCAGCAAAATCAAAACTCCACTTTGGAGTGAAGACAAGACCTTGCGGGTCGCAATCGTTCTCGTTGTTCATAATGATTTAGGTTTAAATTTTAACGTTGAGAATAAATGCCGGATTCTGCGATATGCAAGACGTCGACAATAGAAAAATTTCCTTTTATAGGGAGATAATGTTTACTTAAATCATTCATTGGATTCCATGCTTGGTCTGCATTTAAAAAAGAATCCGGATCATGCTCTAATACCCACATCATTTGCTCGGCAATTATTTGTGCCCCCAACGGGCCAAGGTGTTGCGACACTTTTTGGAAATGATATTTTTCTGCTCCCAGCACCATCGCTTCTACCAATATGAAAACCCAGAGTGGCCATGCGTCCAAACCCAGTAAGTATTCTTTGCATTGCAGCCATTCAGTATCCTGGTTTGAATCAATGGTATTTAGTACCGAAAAACTGGAAATGGTCGGGATTTGAAGGGCGTCTCTTATATACTGCAGATCTGTTTCAAATATCACTAATTGATGATCTATTGACCTTTTGATATTGGTTAAACTTAAATTGCTTTCAACAGTCTTTGGTTGAAAGAAAGGTAGTGCCCCAAGTGATGCTGCAATTACAACATCTATTGGGCGACTTTTCTCTACTTTAGGGAATGGTGATTGATCAAATGTGAACATAAAGCGCCAGTCTACTGGCCCTCTGTTTTTGTTTCTCATGAAGCCTCTAAGAGTGGGCTTTTCAGGATAGCCTACATCGTGAAAGAGATGCGCTATGCTACGGCTATTAATCCTGTAAAATGAGCGAACCTGGCTATGCCCGATTCGGAATGTTGCCATATTAAATTCAGGCATTAGCACGGGTGGCTTGAGGCGTCTGTTTTTATAAGCCAATATTTTATACAATCCGCTATCAATTAGCGTCTGGGCGCCAATACCTGTAAGCAAAGGGAGGTATTCATGCACGATCAGCCATTGATATGTTTGGGTCACAAATTTTCTGGTTTTTCGAAAAAGTGCCTCAGGTTTCAGTGATTCCTCGCCCATAAAATACTCAGCAACCTGGTTGTGAAAGCGCATGAAAGCACAATGTAACTGATTGAGAATGAAGTTGTCATCATTCCGCACGTCACCCATAATAGGCGCGCTGGCAAGCGGCCCGGTTCGATACACGTCATTAACTTTGTCGCCAGTAGATGTTATGTAAGAATTCAATAAAAAGCGTACTCCCCGGAATGTATAATTATCAAAAGCATCTCGCTCCATTTCGTATAAATGTGCGTTTGATTTCGGTCCGGCACCATACAAACTGTCCAGATTCAATCTTGGCACAGGGTCTCCCAGTTCACGTCGTATGGTAATATCATGGGAGATAAACTGGCCAAAATAGGTCCATCCTGCATCAATACGTTCATTTGATATACGTTCTTTATCGGCGCCATCTGTTTCCAGGGTAATAATGAGTTTTTGCGAGTGCTCAATTTCAATATTACGGTTTTTTTCAGAGTAGTCCATCAGGAATTGCAACAAGGGAGAATTATCAAGGACAGTGGACTTTTTTGGACCGTCTTTTTCAAGGCTATGCAAAGAATACATGTTGGGAATATCTGTTTTATTCGGGAAATGTACAAATAGTTTTCAACCCTTATATGTTTTTCTAAAATCCTCAAAAACCGGCCCTCCCGTTTTCACCGACACATTCCCCTGTTTCACCGATTCTTCCTCCCTTCAGGCAACGCATCCCGCCGTTTCAACGTGTAAAGGATATATTTGCCACCATCTGTATCCTTTGTCACACTTTTCTATCATGAAACCATCTTTCCTACGGCTGTCGGCCAGCCTCTTGCTGTTATTTGTTTTTAAGGTTGTTTTTGCACAAAACCTCTACGATGCGGCTACCATTCAGGAAATCAGAATCACTTTTGATTTTAACGACTGGGATGCTAAAATGGATGCTGCTATTGCTTCTACCGAAGACTATACCATCGCAAAAACGGTGGAAATCAATGGTGCGTTATTCGACTCCTGCGGGGTGAAATACAAGGGAAACAGCAGTTACAACGCCAATAATGCCAAAAATCCCTTACACATCGAACTCAACACGGTAAAAGGTAACCAGGATTACAACGGTTTTACCGACCTGAAACTGAGCAACGGATTCAGCGACCCCACGTTCGTTCGCGAAGTCGTGAGTTACTGGGTGCTCAGCCACTACATGCACTGCCCGCGCGCCAATTTCGCCAAAGTGTACATCAATGGCAGTTACTATGGCCTGATGACCAATGTGGAAAGTATCACCAAATCTTTCCTCAGCGATCACTTTTCCAGTTCGCAAGGCGCATTTTTCAAGTGTACCCCTGTCGGTGGCGCAGGCCCCGGCGGCAGCAGCAATTACCCCACCCTGAAATGGCTGGGCGCCGATTCCACGCTGTATCAAACCGCTTATGAAATAAAAAGCGATGCCGGTTGGGCCGACCTGCTCCACCTGATCGATACACTCAACAACCAAACCGCGGCTGTCAGCCAAATCCTCGACGTCGACCGTGCCCTCTGGATGCTGGCATTCGACAACCTGCTGGTCAACCTGGACTCCTACATCGGCACCTTTTCCCAGAACTACTACCTGTATCGCACCGACAACCAGCGTTTCAGCAGTATCGTGTGGGACCTCAATATGTCGTTTGGCGGTTTTCGCAACCTTGCAGGTGGCACAGGAGGCGGCCCGGGTGGTGGTGGCCTCGATACCACGGCTATGAAAAACCTGTCGCCCCTGGCAGTGTCCACGGTTACCGACCGCCCCCTGATCAACAAACTCCTGCAGAATGCTACCTACAAGCGCATGTATCTGGCGCATATACGCACCATACTGGAAGAAATGTTTGTAAGCGGCGATTATCTCGACAAAGCCCTTGAACAACAGGCCATTATCGACGCTGCGGTGCAATCCGATACGCACAAATTTTATTCCTACGCGCAGTTCCTCTCGAATGTGTACTGGGGCGCCACCGGCACAGGCGGTGGACCGGGTGGCGGCAGTGTGCCCGGTATCGTGTCGCTCATGAACGGCCGAAAAAACTACCTGCTTTCCACCACAGAAATCAGTGCAGCCCCTCCTGCCATTTCCGATGTGACGGCGCCTACAGCCCCTCCGCTCGGTTCGGAAGTGTGGATTACCGCCAAAATCAGCGGCGCCAGCACCAGTACCCTGCTTGGCTGGCGCGGCGCTACTACCGATGCATTTACCCGTGTGGCGATGTACGACGACGGGCAACACCAGGACGGCACTGCTGGCGACGGTATCTTTGGCGCCAGTTTTACGGCCCTGACGCCTCGCTCGGAATACTATATTTACTCGGAAAACAGCAGCGCGGGCGCTTTCCTGCCGGTGCGCGCCGAACACGAGTTTTTCAACCTCGAAACGGGCCTCTCGGCGCCCAATGCCGGCGAAGTGGTGATCAATGAATTGATGGCCGACAATACAACCGGCGCTACTGATCCCGCCGGCGAACTCGAAGACTGGATCGAACTGTATAACAACACGGCTTTCGAGGTGAACCTGACGGGCCTTTACTTGTCCGACAACCCCGAAAACCCCAATAAATGGGCTTTCCCGAGCGGCACGCTTATCCCGGCGCATGGCTACCTCATCGTGTGGGCTGATGAAGACGGCTCGCAATCGGGCCTGCATGCCAATTTCAAACTCAAAGCCTCGGGCGAATTCCTGTCACTGGCAAGCTCCGATGGCGCTATTTTGGACAGCCTGTCGTTTGGCGAACAAAGTGCCGACCGCAGTTTTGGCCGTTATCCCAATGGCACGGGCAGTTTCACCGACATGCCGCCTACATTTGCAGCGGAAAATATGCTGACGACGGCTGTTGGAAGTGTTTCGGCCGCCACTGCAACCCTGTCGGTGTATCCCAATCCGGCTGCCGATCAGGTGCAGGTATCGGTTTCAGAAAAAATTGCCGATGCAGAAATCCGCTTGCTCGATGCGCGGGGGCAATTGTTGCAAACACAAAGACATGAGGCGTTTACGGGGACAAAATTTACATTGACGAACTTGCCTTCAGGCGTTTATTTCCTGTCTGTTTTTGCGGCCGGCAACCCCCTTGGTATGGTAAAACTGCTCGTTGAGTGATCTTTTTTTGAAAATTTATGACGAAACAGGCTACACTTGCCTGAAAGTGAAAAAAACTGCGAAGTTTTGGGGCTGGAGATTTTTTGTGTTTTCGTGTTTTGGTGTTTTCGGGCGCGTTGCGCTGGGCTTTGTGTGTACTGAAAAACAGAAAACGAGAATGTTCAGAAAACCGGGATGAACAAGGTTTTCTGAACCCTCTCCACTCCCTTATTGGCAGGCTCAACCTCTCAACCACCTCAACCTCTCAACCACCTCAACCTCTCAACTCCTCAACCTCTCAACTCCTCAACCTCTCAACCCTTATTCTCAAATACCACGAGCGAAGCCTCAAAAACACAAAAACACCCAAACACCAAAACACTACTTTAAACTGTATCCAATCCTTTTTTCATGCAGGAATTCTTTTCCCAATATGCCAAAATCCAGAATCCGACCTACGAAATGGTGTTGTTCACCTTTTTGCTGGCGTTTCTGTGTTCCACGCTGATTGCTTTTGTGTACTGGATTACCAGCCCGACTACGCTCAAAACCGGCAACTACATCCAGTCGCTGATCCTGAGTTCGCTGATCGCCACCATGATTTTGCAAAGTATCGGCGACTCGGTAGCCTCGGGGCTGGGCATACTGGGCGCCCTGACGATCATTAATTTCCGTACGTCTTTTCGCGACCCGCGCGACATCATTTTTATGTTCGCCGCACTGGGAACCGGTATTGCCTGTGGTTCTTATGTGTTTTTCATTGCCATCATGGGTACGCTTTTTTTTAGTTTCATTGCAGTTTGCCTCAAGTTTACCCCTTTTCATATGGGCAACCATGTGATATGGGAACTGCGGGTACGCATTGAAGATCGCGATAAAATTCCTGCTATGGAACAGGTATTTGAAAAATATTGCCGCCGCAGTTCCCTCGATGATATTCGCAATGAGCCCGGGAAAAATACCGGCGCGATCGTTCAGGAGCGCGAATATTTTCTCGTTCTGCGCGATGATGCTGACAACCTCGAACTGTTGCAAACCATCGAATCGCTCGGCGGCATCATCGTGCGCCGACTGAGTAAACAAACGATGGTGGAAAATACCCTTGTTGATTGAAACGCTACTCAAGAAACGCTGCATGAAATTCAATATCCTGTACCTGCTGTTTCCCGCAGCCATTTTCGCATGTTTCTGGATTGTCCATGATTTTCAGGGCCAAAGCAGTAATACTTTCTTTGGAATTGCCGAAACAGAATCGCGCACGCTCAATTTCGACCACGATATTGCTGTGCGTGACATCCGCGTACAAACAGGCGATCTGGTAAAAAAAGGCGATACCCTGGCTATTTTTACCCGTGCCGACCTCGATAAAAGCGAGGTGGAGCGCCGCAATGAAATCACGCGCGCCGAAACCGAACGCTCCACCCAGCACACGGTGCTGGAAAAGGAAAAAGAACTCGTGGCAGCCCGCCTGCGTGCCAAAACGGGTGAACTGAAAGCGCAAATTCGGGTGTTGCGCACAGAAGATTCCTTGAAAACATCGTACCGGAACAACATTTATGGCAACCTGCCCGCCGCTCCTGAAAGCAAACTTGCCGCGGAGGAAGCGGCCGCCCTGCAAAAACAAATTGCCGATCTCGAAGCAGAAGCCCGCGAAGAACTCCGACTGCTGGAATCCAAACAGTCGGCCCTCCAACGCGTCACGGCTACAAAAACCGGGCTTTCTGTAGCAGAAATAGGCTTTATTGAGGCCGAGCGCGGCCGTTTGCTGCTCATCGCTCCGATCGACGGCTATGTGGAAAGCGTTTTTTTCGGCCAGAATGCACTCGTGCCGGCTCACAGCGACCTCATAAAAATCAATCCCCTGACGCCCAATCGCATCATCGGGTTTATCCATGAAACGGCAGAAGTGCCATTTTCTATCGGGCAGGAAGTCGAATTGGTCTCCACGGCGCGCCCGGAGATAAAGGCCAAAGGCGTGATTATTGGCAGCAACCCCAAAATGTCGGAACTTCCCCTGCGGCTACGCAAATTTATTGAATTGCGCTCCTGGGGCCGGGAGGTGTACATCAGCCTGCCCGATAACAACGGTTTTTATATCTCCGAAAAAATTACCATCACCTTACCTGCCGTCCAATGAAACAGTTTTTGTCGGCGCTGGCAGCCGTTTTTTGTCTGTTGCAGCACCTGCCTGCGCAGGTGCTCACCATCTCCGATGTGCTGGCAAGTGCCGCACAGGATACGCGCTGGCAGCAAAATCAGGCGCTTCAGCAAACGGCGCAAGGGCTGAATATGCAGGACCCGCTCCTGCGACAAATTGCCTTGCGGGTGGGTATCAACGGCAGCGTCCTGGGCGACACCATTTACGGCTACCTGCGCAATGAAGATACCTATCAGTTGCAGGTGGGTTTCAACAGTCTGGCAGAGCGTCGCAGCCAGCGCCAGGTAAAAACAGCCGAAGTGGCAGCATTGGGCGCCGAAGGCCGCCTGCTTCAACAGGATGCGCTGATCGACCGCTACGAAGCGCTGGCCGGGTATCTGTTCGTCGAACCTAAACGCGCTGCCTGTCTGCGCCTCGACTCGTTGCTGGAAAAAGAGCACCTTATCCTGCGGGAAATGCTGACAACCGGCGTGCTCGATGTAAAAATTCCCAAAGTAGTCAATGTGGAAGAAGACCGCAACCGCAACCGACTCACCTTGCAGGAACTCGACAACACGCTTGACCTGCATAAAAACAGGCTTCAACAGTATGCAGGCGCCTTTTCCGACATCGACCGAAACGGGCTGGCGTCGCTGAGCGAAATCCGCATTCGGGTGGCTGCACTTGGAGCCTTGCCATCTGAGCAGCAGCCACTGTTTGCGCTCAAGGACTCGGAAGTGGCGCGCGAACAGGCCAACCTGAATTATATCAACGCCCAGAACCGACAGATTTTCAATAACTTTTCCGTAGGCTACCAGAATCCATTGTACCTCGATCGTCCCAAGCGTTTCAACACGTTCAACAACTTCAATATTCGCGCAGGTTTTACCGTGCCGCTGCCAGCCAACAACCGTTTCAAAAAATCGAAAGCCCTCCTCGATTTGCAAGATGCCCGCAACGATGCTGCCTGGGCCCGGGAAGAAACACGCCGCGACCTGGCGCAACAACTGGTGCGCCTCAACAACCTCTTCCGCGAATACGATGCCGTGCAGGATCGCATCGACAATAGCCTCATTCGTAAAATGCTCGATAATCAGGCCCTGCGCGCTCAAATCCTGCCGCTGGAAATCGCCGAACTGGAAATTGCCCAGCAAAAACTGTTCGTTAGCCAGGCAAGCCTGCTGGCCGACATTGCGGAGGAATATGTGCACCTGCTGGAACTGGCCGGGGTAGTGGGCGATGGGCGGAATTACCTGGGCAAGGGATGGTAATCCAAAGTTGCTTCTTCTTCATATTAATTGTAATGAAAACTTCATCGATATGAAAACAATCTTCCCTTTTGCATTTTTTTTGCTTTTCCAGTGTGCCCTTCTTGCCCAACCCCAGACCTACTTTAAAGCATTCGACCCAAACCCCGAAAATGTATTCTGGACGAAGCAGGGCGCACAAGTTTTTCAACATGACAGTTTCTATTATGTACTTGTCCGTATTCTCACCGGGGATCAGTCGAAATGCTGTTTTGTTAAATTGGATACTCAAGGGGAAATTGTACAAATACAAAGTTTCAATGTGGGGCTGGATGACCTGAGTTTGGTGTCGGGCTACTTTACGCACGATGGTTATTTCCTGTTTTCAGGATACAGGACAAGTTATGATACCGGAATAAATCATGCCGTGTTGATAAAAAGGGATATGGAACTAAATCTGAACTGGATGCGAGAATTCTCCAATCCGGTTAACGACAATTCAAATTTGTTTGGCGGTTCAGTTATTGAAACAGATGATCAACAGAGTTATTTATTTTATGCAGGAAATAATAATGATCACCTCCTTTTTCGTACAGACTTAAATGGAATACTTGTTTCTACATCATCTCTGGCAGACAACCTCTATCCTTTTTCCAACGTTTCGTTTACAAAAACGCTGGATGGAAACCTGTTGATACCGGGTCGTTTGGCGGTCGACACTACTGCATACCAGATAATTTTCAACCCTGTATTGAGGAAAGTAGACGTACAGGGAAATATGATATGGCATAAAGTATTGTCCATTGGAAATCATGCACTTGTTTCCATGTTGGCAACTCCATTACAGAATGGAAAATTTGCTGTCGTTTGTACCAATGATAGCCTTCCCGGAGAGATGGGGTATTACTCGTCGCTTTTTATTCTGAATGAAACCGGCCAGAGCGAACATGAAGTGCGTTTTGACATGCCAAAAGGTGTGCAGTTTCCAATCAATCTTACAACGACTGCAAATGGCGACATTATAGGCTGTGGATATGCCAATACATGGTATACTGCCTGGGTATTCCGAGCAAGCCAGGACGGAACGATCTTGTGGCAACGTTATTTATCAGATTCCTTGCAGCGCCCCTGGTCTCCTCTTTATCTGACAAACCTTGTTGAAACATCAGATGGACTGATTGCCTTTACAGGATTTGTATTCGATAGCATACCAGGTCTTAATCCCTATTCCGAAGACAACAGTAACACAGTGCCATTGCTGATGGTTATGGATGCCGATGGCTGCCTGCTTCCCGGTTGTACGGAGGATATTCATTATATCACTTCAATTAAGGAATCGTCCGATTCATTCATTGTCAAACTGGAAACATATCCAAATCCAGCATCGGAATGGCTAACAGTAAATGTGCCTTCTTTTATCTGCCAAGCGGGATGTAGCCTTGAACTTCGCGACCTTACCGGTCGACTTCAATCAATAGAGCGTCTCGATGCTCTTTCCACTTCTGAAACATTGAATATTCGGGATTTGCCCAATGGGTTTTATTTGCTGAGCCTACATTCATCTGGCAAAATGATGAATCGGAGGAAGGTAATCATCCAACATTGAGTGAAAATTCAACTGTTCCGGAAAAGACGCCACGTCTTTAAGTTAGTTCGGCAGGCAGCATTACATCACCGGATTCAGGGGCGTATCAATGATATCGCCCACGGTGGCGCCCGGGCACCAGGTATGCCAGTCATTCACCTGATTGTCGTTTTCAGGCTGCTTGAGCACCATGTTTTTATCCATAAAAATAACGGTCATCACTTTGCGCGTCTGGTTGGTACTATTGGCGCCTGCCCGGTGGAAAACCCAGCCGGAATGAAAACTCACTTCGCCCAGGTCGAATGGTTCGACGACATGCCGGAAATCGGTGACGCGCAGGCGCTGCTGAATTTTGGCTTCGCTTTCATCGCTGATCGACAATTCTCTGCCTTCCACAATGACGTGGCTACCTGCGCTGAACTCCAGCGGCCCCATTTCCAGCGGCACGGCTTGCAACGGAATCCAGGCCGTAACGGTCTTGTCGGTGCTAAGCGGCCAATAGTACTGGTCGGCATGCCAGGGGGTAATGCCCCCGCCTGCTTCCTTGTACAGCGCCTGATCGTGGTACATGCGCACCCCGTCCACCTGCATGAGCCCGGCAGCGATTTGGGAAAGCCGTTTGCTGAAAACGAAGTCCTTCACCTCGGAATCTTGCAACCATAGGTTGAAAACCTGCAAAAAGGCTTTGCCGTAGGTGTCGCGCTGGTCGAGCGGCCTGTTATCGGCACTGGCGGCCGCTACCAGTTGAGTGATTTTTTCACCATAATGGGTGAGGCTTTCTGCATCAAACACATTTTTGAGTTTGATGAAGCGATTTTTTTGATAAAAATCAATGGCCTCCTGAGAGAGTTGGTAGGGTTCGTTCAGTATGGCATTCATGTGTAAGGAAAGTATTATCGTTCTCCAATGAGCACCTTTTGAGGTTGCCTTCGGCCTGACTTAAAAGGTACCGCCGGTATGGTGCGAAAATAATGATTCCGATGATTGTTGTTGCTGCCCTCCATTCAGGTTGCATGCATCTGAAAAATCTCGTTGTCCTTTTTTGCACTCTTTTCCTGGCTTTGCAGCGCATAATGTGAGAAAAAACACACCTCTGTTATTTGAATGCGATCCATCCTGCCATTACTGACCAGATTAAAAATCTGCTGTGTCAGGGTTTCCTGCCTGATATGAAATATGCCGTCCGACCAGCCATGGTTGCCACACGTCATACTCCAGGAGCCGTTGTCGATGTTTTTTTGAGTGGAATAACTGAAATAGGCCCCCGGATCGCTCAGGGTAGGGTGAATGGTATCGTGAAAGGCTATTTCGAATCCGGCGCTCCTTAATTCTTCCAGCAATACGCTGATGTCTTGTCGGGTAATATGTGGAGGAAAGACCACGAACGTATGGCCGTCCGCCACCTCGGTTTTCAAAGCAGGGTTAGAAGGTCGAAATATCTTGTCGGAGGTTTTCCCGGAGCGGAAAAATGATAGGATTTTATTGAACATGCGTAGCAATTTATTCCCAGAAAAATGTGCGCTCTTCAAAACTGCCCCTCCAACCCATACCTCACTGCCGCCTCCAGCACTGCCACGTTGATGTCTTTCAGGTTTTTAAACTTGATACAATAGCCGGTCACGCTGGCTTTTCCCAGGCTTTTTCCATAAGTGGTGGCCAGGTATGTTTTGTCCGGGATGCCCATGATGTAGACGGAGATACCTGTAGTGTTGGCGCTCAAACCAATTCGAAAAAACTCCCGGCTGCTGCCGTCTGCATATTGTATGGTGTAAAATCCATAACCTATGTTGGGGTTGGAAACGATCTTGCCTTCGCTGTTTTTCCCATCATTGAACCATCGTCTGCAGTCGGGCGACACCTGAAGTATACGCTGGTGCAATGCCTGCAGGTCGCTTCTTTTGGGCTCGGGTTGACTGGCAATATAGGCGTCGATTTGTTCTTGTATGCTCATGGGAAATGACGGGTTATGTGCTTTTGTGCTCTGCTATATAGCCAGAAGGGGCAACCAGCAATGGCTTCTACAAAGGAAAGCGGCCCGCCCCGAAAGCAGGGGAGGAGGATACGACAAACCAGAGGGGGAAATGTGCCAGAATGAATTTGTTTATGGCTGGGTTGTGTTTCTGCGACTGATTTCCGCTTCAATACTTTTTACACTTTTCGAGTAGTTGGAACCGATCGCAAAAGCAAATATAAGCATCGCAATGGTGGTCAGAAAACCTTTATGCGTAGCAGCATAGACCGCAACGCCGAGGAAAAAGCCGACGAGCACGGCCGTCAGGATTTTTTGCGATTTCAGTTTTTTCTCTTCCGCCAAAAGGTCTTCGAGCGGCATGTTGGAGTAGTCTTTTTTGGAAAGCATGATAGGATGTGGGTTGTGAAAGGTTTTATCTCTTGTGTACAAACATGCTCGTACGTTTGCGTGCAAATATAAATGAATAGGCCTCCTCATGAAAGGTTTTCCTTTACACGCCACTCTACGTCAACGCGGCCATAAGCCACAGGTACTGGGGTCGAAGGGAAATTACAGGTATAGTGATCTCCGCTTTTCCTGATTGTACAATACTTCCGGTTTTTTCCACATCCATTTCTTTTTCAATCCGTAAGAACCGGGATTATCATCCATAAAATTTATCCATGTCCCAATTTTCAGCATTGTCGATGATGTATTGGGAAATACGGTCAAAGGAGGGTTCGTCGCGAATGATATGGTCATGAAACCGAGGTTGCCAGGCAAAGTCGAACCCCAGGCGGTGTGCATGTTTGGTTACGGCAGATTTGTATCCGCCTATGATGGACGAGATGGAATTTTTACCCTGGTTTTGAAAACGTTGTTGTCCGAGGGTTTTTGGTGGGGTGGTGGGTAGAGACAAGGCACGCCTTGTCTCCACGTTTGGTTCGTTTGGTAGAGACAAGGCGTGCCTTGTCTCTACATTCGATACGTTCGGTGCGTTCGGCGGAGACAAGGCATGCCTTGTCTCTACGTTTTCCACGCCCGTCAATATCAAAATCCCGTGCATATGATTTGGCATCACCACAAATTCACCCAATTCAATATGTTGTGCATGGTTTTTTATTTCATACCAAAATACATCTGCCAGCACGCCCAGCGGCGACAACACCATTCTTTTATTTACAACCTCCCCAAAATAATGAAGGCGATGGTGGGTGCAAATGGTGATAAAATAGGCAGCAGCCCAGCGATAATCCCAGTGTTGGTGGCGTGCTGACGGAATGCGGTATTTGTTTTTGTATTTTCCGTGGTCCATCCTTGTATTAAAAACAAAGCGTGAAAATGAAGCGTGCGATTAACGCCACCAAAATAATACATTCATCTAAAACGTGCAACGTAGAGACAAGGCACGCCTTGTCTGCCCGCACGCAGAGACAAGGCATGCCTTGTCTCTACCCACCCACCCACAAAAAAAGGCAGCCATTGCTGGCTGCCTCCCACTCCGGATTAAATAAACCCTTGAATTGTTTTATATGACAATCAACCACGATAGAGACAAGGCATGCCTTGTCTCTACTACCGCCATCCGCCGCCCAATTCCCGATATACCTGCACCACAGAGGTCATCATATCGCGTTTGGTTTCCATCAATTCCAGTTTGGCTTCCAGCACGTCGCGTTGCGTCATCAGTACCTCGAAATAGTCGACGCGGGCGGATTTGAACAGGTCGTTGGAAGCGCTGATCGCCCGATTGAGCGCATCTACCTGTTGCGATTTCAGCGCGTAGTTTTTTTCCAGGTTGCTGATATTCGACAGTTGGGTCGACACACCGAGATAAGCATTCAGGATAGAGCGCTCGTAGTTGTAAATGGCCTGCAATTGCCGGTTGTTGGCGCTGTAAAACTCCGCTTTAATCGCGTTGCGGTTGATGATGGGCCCTGCCAGGTCGCCAGCCATGGTAAACAGCAGCGATTCGGGGAATTTGACCAGATACGAAGGTTTGAACGCCTGCAAACCCAGCGCCGCCGAAATTTCGAGCGAGGGATAAAACTCGGCCCGCGCCACCTGAATGTCGATATTCGAGGCGGCCAGTTCCAGTTCGGCCTGGCGGATGTCGGGTCGGTTGGCCAGCAGGCTCGACGGAATACCCGTGTGCACTTCGGCAGGTACAAGGCTCAGAAAATCGCCTTGCGTGCGCTTGATTTCCTGAGGATAGCGGCCCAGCAGGAAGTTGATGCGGTTTTCGGTTTCCTTGATTTTCTGCAGTATTTCAAACTCCATGCTTTGCGATGCCAGCACTTCTGCCTGAAATTTCTGTACGCCGAGTTCGGTGGTTTGGGCGGCCTCTTTCTGGATTTTTACAATCTCCAGTGCATTTTTCTGGAGATCGATATTCTGGCGGACGATCTGAAGTTGGCCGTCCAGCGCCAGCAATTCGTAGTAGGAATTGGCAATTTCCGCGATCAGGTTGGTCACCACGAAATTTTTGCCTTCTACACTTGCCAGATAGCGCGTGACGGCGGCTTTCTTGGCGTTGCGCAGTTTTTTCCAGATGTCTACTTCCCAGTTGGCGTAGGCCACCGGCGCGTAATCGAGCAGCACTTCAGGCACTTCTTTGCCCGGCGTTATTTCCGTAGAGGCATCGCCTGCGCCCTGGCTGGTGTAGCGCCCTACTTTTTCGAGGCCAATGCCGCCCCCGGCACGCACAGAAGGCAGGATGGCGCCTTTGCGCATCATCACTTCATTGCGGGAGATTTCAATTTCCTGCAAAGTGATGTTCAATTCCTGGTTGTTGCGCAGGGCGACGTCGATCAGTTCGAGCAGGTTCGGATCTTTGAAAAACGACTTCCACGATATTTGGGCGATGTTGCTCGTATCTGTGGTTGCATTCCCGAAGGTGTCCGGCACTGTCGTGTTGACGCTTTTGGTAGCAATGGTCGGCACCTTGCAGGACGCCATTGCCAGACCCAGCCCTAGTGGCAGGAGCAAATGATATATTTTAAAATTCAACATGGTGATCAATTTCTTCTGTTAACGGATTTTCTTCTTCGTCTTCCACAAAATGAACCTTTTCAGACCGGCGACCGATCAGGTAGTACAGCCCTGGTATCATTAGCACGCCTATGATCGTACCGATGAGCATACCGCCGGCGGAAGCGGAACCAATGGTGCGGTTGCCAATAGCGCCCGGGCCAGTGGCGAACACCAATGGAATCAGACCAGCGATAAATGCGAACGAAGTCATCAGAATTGGGCGGAAACGCGCTACTGAGCCCTCTACGGCAGCGGTAAAAACCGAATCGCCCGAGCGGTGTCGCTGCACGGCAAATTCCACGATCAGTACGGCATTTTTACCCAACAAACCGATCAGCATGACGATGGCCACCTGTGCGTAAATGTTGTTTTCCAGACCGGCAATTTTCAGCAGCAGGAAAGCACCGAAAATACCCGTCACCAGAGAGAGGATGACTACAAACGGCAGGATAAAACTTTCATATTGCGCCGACAGGATCAGGTAGACGAACCCGAGACAAATCAGGAAGATGTACAGGGCTTCGTTGCCGCGCCCCACCTCATCCTTGGAAATACCCGCCCAGTCGATGCCAAAACCCCGCGGCAGGGTTTTATCGGCCACATCCATAATGGCAGCAATGGCCTCGCCGCTGCTGTAACCCGGTGCAGCCTGGCCGCTGATCTCGGATGCATTGTACAGGTTGTGGCGTGTGATTTCCGACAGGCCGTACACTTTTTCCATTTTCATAAATGCGGAAAACGGCACCATTTCCTCGCGGTCGTTCTTCACGTACAGTTTCAGGATGTCTTCCGGCAAGGCGCGGTATTCGGGCGATGCCTGCACAATGACTTTGTACTGACGACCAAATTTGATGAAACTGATTTCATAGTTACTACCCAGCAAGGTGGAAAGCGTATTGGTGGCATTTTCGATGCTCACGCCTTTCTGCTGTGCAATGTCGTTGTCGATGCGCAGCATGTACTGTGGGAAACTGGCACTGTAAAACGAGAACACCGACGACAGTTCCGGGCGCTGGTTGAGGGCATTTACAAACTCGTTGTTCACCGTTTCCATTTTTTTGTAGTCGCCCGAACCTGCTTTATCGAGCAGACGTAATTCAAAACCGCCCGCCGCGCCATAGCCGGGCACCGCCGGAGGCTGGAAAAACTCGATGGTAGCGCCTGTAATGTCTTTGGAGCGCTCTTCAATTTCCTCGATCACCTCGCGGGCCGAATGCTTGCGCTCTTCCCAACTTTTCAGGTTGATGAGGCAGGTGCCCGAGTTGGCGCCTGTGCCTTCCGTCAGGATTTCGTAGCCAGCAAGGCAGGAAACGGATTGTACGTCTTCTATTTCCTCCGCAATTTTTTGCAGACGCTCGGCTACTTCGTTGGTACGTTCGAGGCTGGAGCCTGGCGGCGTTTGAATAACGGCATAAAACATACCCTGATCCTCATTTGGGATAAAACCCGTGGGCAAGGTGTTGTTGAAATACCAGGTACCAGCAAAAAACGCCAGCAACACACCCAGGGTGACCACACGCCGGTTGACGATCAGTTTCAGGATGTTCCGATACCCACCTGACAAGCTGTTAAACCAGTTGTTGAAGCCATCCAGAATCCGGTTTAGCACCGTTTTCTTTCTGGGCTGGCCATGCGTGTTTTTCAACATCATGGCACAAAGAGCCGGCGTCAGCGTCAGGGCGATCAAACCCGAAAGAACGATGGAGGTGGCCATCGTGATGGAAAACTGGCGGTAGAAAATACCTACCGGCCCCGACATGAAGGCCACCGGAATAAACACCGCCGCCATCACCAGCGTAATGGCAATAATCGCCCCACTGATTTCGTGCATGGCCTCTTCGGTAGCCTGTACAGGCCCCAGGTGCTTGGTTTCCATCTTGGCGTGCACGGCTTCCACCACCACAATGGCGTTGTCGACCACAATACCGATAGCCAGTACGAGGGCAAACAGCGTAATCAGGTTGAGCGTGATTCCGAAATACGACATGAACATGAAGGTACCAATGAGCGATACCGGCACTGCAATCGTCGGAATCAGCGTGGAACGCCAGTCGCCCAGAAACAGAAACACCACCAGTCCCACCAGCAAGAACGCCTCTACCAGGGTGTGCAGCACTTTTTCGATGGAGGCATCGAGGAAGGTGGATACGTCGTAACTGATCTCGTAGTCCATGCCTTTTGGGAATGAATTGGCCTTGATTTCCTTCAGTTTGGCCTTTACATCCTTGATAACCTGGCTGGCATTACTCCCGTACGACTGTTTGAGTACGATGGCCGCAGATGGCTTGCCGTTCAGGTTGGAATAGATGTCGTACATGGAACTGCCAAATTCCACTTTTGCAACGTCTTTCAAGCGCAGCATTTCGCCATTTGGGCTGGCGCGCAGCACGACATTTCCGTACTCCTCTTCGGTGGTAAAACGGCCCGGGTATTTCAGTACGTACTCGAATGCCTGTGAACGTTTGCCCGAACTTTCGCCGGTTTTACCGGGCGAGGCTTCGAGGCTTTGTGCACTGAGGGCTTCCATCACTTCATCGGCCGAAATTTTATAGGCCAGCAGGCGGTCGGGCTTCAGCCAGATACGCATGGCGTACTCGCGGTTGCCGAGGATGTCGGCAAAACCCACACCGTCGACGCGGCGCAGTTCGGACAAGAGGTTGATGTCGGCGAAGTTGAACAGAAATTTCTGGTCGGCCAGCGAGTCGGTGCTGTACAAGTTGATGTACATCAACATGTTGGATTCTTCGCGGGAAATTTTCACCCCTTCGCGCACTACCAGCGGCGGCAGTTTGTTCACTACTGATGCCACGCGGTTTTGCACATTCAGCGATGCCTGGTTGGGGTCGGTACCGAGGTTGAAAATGATTTGCACGGTACCTTCGCCGTCGTTGCCAGCATCGGAAGTAATGTATTTCATACCGGGCACGCCGTTGAGCGCTCTTTCCAGCGGGATGATGACCGACTTGGTCATCAATTCGTTGTTGGCGCCCGGATAGTCGGCCACCACGTTCACTTTGGGCGGCGAAATCGACGGAAACTGCGTAACGGGCATTTTGACCAGCGCCAATGCGCCCATGAAAACGATAATAAGAGATATTACAATCGACAGTACCGGTCGATGTATAAAGATTTTGAACATTTCCGAAATTTTAAATTGGGAGGGATTTATTCCGCTTTGAGTTTCAAATGCGTCACTACTTCCTGCGGGTTTTGAAACTCGTATTCGATCCGGTCATCGTCTTTCACTTTTTGAACGCCTTCCAGCAGAATCTTTTCGTCGGCATTCAGTCCGCTTCTGACCACGTATAAATCAGGCACTTCGCCAGTGATATTGATTTCACGCGATTTCACCACCTTGTCGGCGCCGACTACGAAGACATATTTCTTGTTCTGAATTTCGTAAGTGGCTTTTTGTGGGATGATGACGGCGTTTTTGATCGGCATTTTCATTACCACTTTGCCCGTTTCGCCGTTGCGCAGCAGGTTGTCGGGATTGGGGAACAGCGCGCGGAAAGCGATGTTGCCGGTTTCGCTGTCGAACTCGCTTTCAATCACTTCCACCTTGCCTTTGTACTTGTGCATTTGGCCGTTGGCCAGCATCAGGTTGATGATATTGTCGGCGCGGCCTTTTACATTGGTCTGGTATTCGAGGTATTCCGGTTCCGACACGTTGAAGTAGGCGAACATCTTGCTGTTGTCGGACAGGCTGGTGAGCAGTTCGCCTTCGTCGATCAGGCTACCCACTTTTTTCGGAATGCGGTCGATGTAACCCTCGAAAGGAGCGCGGATTTCGGTAAACGAGAGGTGCACTTTTGCCATCGAAACGGCGGCTTTGGCCTGTTCGAGTTTGGCTTGTGCGAGGGCCTGTTCGTTTTTGGAAATCACATTTTTGTCGGCCAGTGCCGTTGCATTTTGCAATTCGATTTCGGCGGCTTTGGCTTCGGCCTGCGCTTTTTGCAGTTCTGCTTCGTAGAGCGCGGGCATGATTTTAAACAGCAACTGGCCCGCTTTTACAAACTGGCCTTCGTCGACGTAAATGTTTTGCAGGAAGCCTTTCTCCTGTGCGTGTAATTCAATGTTTCTGACAGAGCGAATTTGTGAAACATATTCCTTGATGAAAGCAGTATCCATTGTAACAGGCTGTGTAACAATGAATTTGTTGATTTCTTCTCTTTCCTGTTTTTCGGCGGTGGCAGTGGTACAGCTTTGAAAAGCCAGCAGGGATACGAATCCCGCAAGCATCATAATTCTGATCATGATGTTTAAGAAATTGGAGTGGTTAAACGTGATGAATTCAAGGGAAATCGTTTCAGGCCAATACCATCAGGATATGGCTGAAAACGACAAAAGGAACCCATGCAGCCGGACTGGTCTGCAGATGTTCAAAATGAAGAAAATGGCAGGAAATGCGCGCTATAGTCTGAATACCTGATTGAACAGGTAGAGCGGCAGCGCGGCGCCGCGTGGGAGCAGGGTTGAAAATGGAAGGCGCACCTGCGTAATCGGAGGCAGGAAACACAGGGTCGGTTCGCCTGAGGACTGCTCCGCCTCATCGAAACCGCTGTTGTTGCTGTCATCGTCGTTGCTTTCCGTTGAGTTTTCCTCCAGAATATATGGAAAGTCCTCCTCAAACTGATCGGAAAGGTCAGCATCCTCAATGAATACAGCAATACCTCTCTGCTCGATACGATCGTTGTTCGTGCAAAGGGACAGGCCCTGGTTCGCTTCTGAATGCGCGTGACTCCCGTAGGCCAGTAGAAATACCAGTGGATATAGCAGTTGCCTTAATTCCATCATAGCGCTGCAAAAGTAGGGGCATATATGGGAACCGGACAGCGGGGTGCGTGTTAACAAATGGCAAAAGGGTAATCGTCACCAACTCATCGCCGGGTCGCTCATGCCCTCTTTCCCTGTTTCCACGCGGCCGGCATAGCGCCTTTCAAAACCCTGTAGGCCCTCCACCTGCACACTCAGTTCGTACCAGAAATGGCTTGCCCCGAGGTTAATAAAGAGGGTTTGGCTACTTTTTTTATCTATGATCAGATTTTTGGAAGGTAAATCATACGCCAGGTCGCGAATGTGGAAAGTCCTTTTCCGAGCCGTATGATTGTGCAGCGTAAGTACGATATGGCCTGTTGGAACGCCGTTCACGATTTCATAATCCAGCGTGGTTTCCAGGCCCTGGGTATCGGCATTGCCTTTGAGGGCACGGTAAAAACCATTGGGGCCATACACTTCCAGGTGATACCGGCCGTCCTCAAACGCCGCCATGTCCCAGGTGTCGCTCAAGGTATCGCCCGCCCTGACGGCATAGTGCCGGGGCGCGGCCCATTGTTGCCGATAGGGCCGGGAGGTGTAAGCGATAAAGGGGCTGCCGCAGGCTTTTTCAGCAAATGCATCTTTACCTGCCTTGAATTGCAGGACAATATTTTTTTTGTGAGCGATGCCTTCCACATATAGTTCATAAGGCAGGGGGCGCGATTTGCGCATGCCCTTCTCCTGACGGGCGCCCCAGTCGAAACCCTTGTCATTGTGATTGATGCGCTCGATGTCGGCAGCGTTGAATGCCTTGAACCCGGAAGGTTTATCCTGAAACTTTGCCTGATGAATGCCCTTGATGAAAGGCCCTTTGTTGATAAATTCCGGGAAGATGATTTTTTCGCCATTGTAAGGCTGAAACACCGAAGTCAGGTCGCCACAAACGGTGCGCCGCCATTCGGAAATATTGGATTCCTGCACCGCCTTTTTGGTTTTTTTACTCAAAAAAGTTTCCAGAAACTGCAATACGGAGGTGTGGTCGAACACTTCGGAGCACACCTGCCCACCGCGGCTCCAGGGGGAAGCGATGACCATGGGTACGCGGAACCCCAGTCCGATAGGGCCTTGAACGGCTTGTTTTTCAGGATTTTTGTAGTTGCGTTTTTGCTCGTGCAGGATGTTCACTTGTTCCACTGACAAGTCGATACCTTCCGATGCTTTGCCCGTTTCCGGCCGTTCGTGGTGGGGCGCAACGAAGGGCGGCACATGGTCGAACAGCCCGTCATTTTCGTCGTAGGTCAGGATGAAAATGGTTTTTTTCCACACCTCCGGGTTTTGCGTCAGGATGTCGAGGGCCTCCGACACGTACCAGGCCCCGTACCAGGGAGCATCGGGGTGGTCGGAAAATTTTTCAGGGGCCACCAGCCACGACACGGTGGGCAAATTGCCCGTTTGCACGTCTTTTCTGAACTGGTGCAGCAGGTCGCCTTTGGGCAGATTCAGGCTGCGTTGCTCGCCATTTTCCTCGTATTCGAAGGCGGTGAGGCTGCGGTAGTCGGGGTCGTTGCGGTTGGTGGTGAAGGCTTTTTGATGAATATTTTTATGGAAATCACTGAGTTGTTCGAATTTTTCCGGTACATACAGATCGAGGTCGCGGAGGAGCAGTTGGTAAAAATCTTTTTTACGTGCGAGTGTTTGTTGGGCATTCTCCAGTTCCGCTCCAGTGAGGGTGGCAACCTGCGCTTCCAGTTCCCTTATTTCAGCCGGTATTTTATCCCGTATTTCCAGCAAATGTTGGCGGTATTCCGGATGAAATTTCACCCTGTATTGTTCGAACCATTCAATCGGGTTGTCAGTAAAATTGGCCAGCAGCGCGTCGTATTCGCCTTCCAGTCCGGAGGGCACACTGATTTCATTCTGATAAATCCGCCATGGAATGCCGTGTTCTTCCAGCCGTTCGGGGAAAGAGGTCCATCTGACCCATTTTTCATAATCTACGTCTTCGTTTTTGACATTTGCCTTGACCTGAAAATCGGGCTTTTCCCGGATTGTACCACTCCACAGGTACAGTCGATTGGGCGTGGTGCCGGTCAGGGACGAACAGAAATGCTGGTCGCACACGGTAAAAGCGTCGGCCAGGGCATAATAAAACGGAAGGTCTTCGCGATTGTAATAGCCCAGGGTAAGCGGTATGTGTTTGTAACCATCGAGGCCGGTTTGTTTCCAGTGCAGCCACCGGTCGTGCCAGCCGTGGTTGCGGGCGCCGCTCTGGTCTTCCCAGGCGTGTGGGAGCGAGTAAATCCAGGTGGCGTTGGAGCCTTTCATGTCGAGCCGGAAAGGTGCGTAGGTATTGCCTTGTGCATCGGTCTGGAGCCAGACCTTGTTGCCATTGGGCTGGCGGATAGCCCGCGGGTCGTTGAAGCCGCGCACACCCTGCAATGCGCCGAAACAGTGGTCAAACGAGCGGTTCTCCTGCATCAAAATAACCACATGCTCGGCATCCCAAAAAGTACTGCCGAGCGCCGGATCAATGGAAAGCGCTTTTTGAATGGAAGGCGGCAGGTGGGTCATCAGGCCCGCGCCGGTGGATAAAATGGCTGCTTTTTTCAGGAAATCCCTTCTCGAATCCATGACATTTTTTTAGCAATGGGAAGATGGGATAAAAGTAATGGTTTGGAGTTTGAATTAGGATTGAGTGGATTAATAAAGGATTAGAAGGATTGCCGATTTTACGATGACAATTCATATAATTTGAAAAATTGTCATCGTAAAATCGGCAATCCTTCTAATCCCTTTATTAATCCACTCAATCCTGTTCATTCCCCTAAAACAACCGCATCTGTGGCGATTTATGCTGTTCGTGCAAATCCAGATTGTACGCCGGCATTTTCCGGTCTTTCATGTATTTCTCCCGCGCCACACGGAATTGTTGGTGAATCACATCGGCAATATTGCCCGAGCCGCGCATGCGTTCGCCGCTGCGATAAGACGACAACTGCCCGCCGTGCACATCGCGGATTCTGTTGAGTACTCGTTCTGCCCGATCCGGCATGGTGCGCCGAATCCAGTCTTCAAATAATACGGCCACGTCGCCATTGAGCCGCACCATCGTATGGCCGATGCCCAGGGCGCCCAGATCGGCCACTTTTTTGACCATGGGAATAATTTCGTGGTCAGTCAGACCGGGAATAATCGGCGCCATCATCACAAAAACGGGGATTCCGGCTTTGGAAAGCGTTTCGACCGTGCGCAGGCGTTGTTGTACCGAAGCGGTGCGGGGTTCGAGGAAGCGGCGCAGCGGCTCGTCGAGGGTAGTGATACTGATGGCCACATGCACGAGGTTTTCGGAGGCAAGTTGCTGAAGCAAGTCTATATCGCGCAGTATGAGGCTGTTCTTGGTAATAACGCTCACCGGATGGCGGTATTTCCAGAACACTTCCAGACAGGCGCGTGTGATGGCAAAACGGCGTTCGGCAGGCTGGTACACGTCGGTATTTCCGGCAAACATGACCGGACTGGCGCGCCAGGTTTTCTTTTTGAATTCATGTTCGAGCAACGCCGCAGCATTGCGTTTGACCAATATTTTTCGTTCGAAATCAAGCCCGGCGCTATACCCCCAGTAAGGGTGTGTATTGCGGGCATAACAATAAATACAACCGTGTTCGCAGCCCTGATAGGGGTTCATGCTCCAGGCGGCGGGAATATCAGGGCTTTCCACCCAGTTGAGGATGGTTTTGGGGTGCGTTTCGAGGTATTCGGTGGGCAGGTCGCCATCTTCCCATTCATCGGCCACCAGCGCCCAGTCAAGCGGTTGGC
This sequence comes from Bacteroidota bacterium, assembly GCA_020160935.1. GTDB lineage: Bacteria > Bacteroidota > Bacteroidia > Chitinophagales > Saprospiraceae > M3007. Next base: position 275,566 of record JAIUPL010000002.1, read on the forward strand.
GGTCGCGTTGCATAGCCTCGTATTTGGAAGCCGGGTTGATTTGAGCGCCGCGGCCGCGCAGGAAAGGCGTAGTGTTCTTCCTGTTTTGTACTTTTTGTTGTTTCATTGCTGCAAAAATAAAACAAATTATTTGTGTTTTTGTGTTTTTGTGTTTTAGTGTTTTGGAGGTGCTTCGCTTTTGGCATTAGAGGCTATACGGCCAATTGATTTCTCAAACCAGGAGCAAAGCACCTCCAAAACACAAAAACACAAAAACACTAAAAACACTCTTAAATTTGCGGCGTTTTATCAATCATTTCCTACCATGAAAATACTGAAATACCTCCTGTACACGGCGCTTGGGCTGGCCGTGCTGATTGCACTGTTGGGCTTTTTTGCCAAAAAAACTTACCACATCGAACGAAGCATCGACATCGAGGCGCCTCGATCTATGGTGTTTGAAGCCGTTAGTCAGTTCAAAAACATGGAAAAATGGTCGCCCTGGACCGAATTCGACCCATCCATGAAAAAAACGTACAGTGGTACCGATGGTACAGTGGGCGCCAGTTTTACCTGGGAAGGAAATGAAGATGTAGGCAGCGGCACGCAGACCCTGCAAACGATCAGCCCAGATCGAATCGACTACCGACTAAATATCAGCGAACCGTTCAAATCGGATTTCCCGGTCAGTTTTCTGCTATCCGGTGATGACAAGATAACGCACGTCACCTGGACGCTCGACCCGGTTTTACCGTTTCCGATCAATGTGTGGGCCATGTTCACCGATGTGGACGAGGCCATGGGCAAGGATTACGAGCGCGGACTCGGCAATTTGAAAAAGCATATCGACGCTATTTTACACCCGAAATACCGCGGCTTTGAAATTGTGGAAACCAAACGCCCCCTGATGTTTTACCTCGGAAAGCGTGAGGTGGTAGATACGGCGGATATTCAACCTTACTACGCTACTAATATTGCAAAGGCAATGGAAGCGCTGAAGAAAGCCAATCTCAAACCTTTCGGCCCGCCTTCCGGTTTGTACTGGACCTGGGATACTACAACCGATATGGCCGCCGCCATTGCCATCGAAAAAGAACAGGTGTTCGATAGCCTGCAGGTTTTTCGCATCGACAGCAGCCAGGCACTGGTAATCAACTATACAGGCGCCTACGGCGGTATGGCCGAAGCGCACGGGGCCATGGATGACTACATGAAAAAATTCAACCTCGAAAATGTGCCGCCGGTGATGGAAGAATACGTGACAGCCCCTGCCAATGAACCCGACACGACGAAATGGCTCACGCGGGTTATATATATGGTGAAGCCCAAGACGGCGGCGGCGCAAACGAAGAAGTGAGCGCCGGTTTGATGGGGTGGGGCTACGATTTAATGTGATTTAGATAGATAATAACGATTTTTTAGGCCTAATGACCGTTGTAATGCCAAAATCCATAGGTACACTCTAGGCATTGTGTCCTTTGTGAAACCTTCGTGCACGTTGTGGTTAAAAATTTTTACCACGAAGATCACGAAGATTTCACAAAGGACACAAGACCCAGAGTGTACCTCATCTCAAAAATATATTGATGGAAAACAATCTGCGGTAATCCAAAGAAATCCGCTCCATCCGTTGTTCCATCCTGCTATCCACGCTCGGCTTCACATCAGCCATTTATTGGCTGCCGGCAATTTACTCATGACATAAATGGTTCCGTACGACAAGGCCAGTACCAACAATGCCTGTGGAACAGCGCCGAACAACGGATAAACAGGGTGGTTAAAAAACACCTCCGTCGTGGTGTGCCACTGCGCGATGTAGCCGTTTTTCAAAATATCCAGCATCAGTGCATGAATGAAGTAAACGCCAAAACTCAGCGCAGCAAAATGATGGATAAAACGGTCGAAACGCGGAAACCTGTCAGCAAAAGCCGACCAGTCGCGCCAGCGCAACCAACTGAAAAAAGCAACCACCATAATGACGACGTTCGGACTGAAGTAGATATACATGGACTGGTCGTGTGCCCCTTTTTTGACGGATAAAAACCAGGTGCCAATGGCCGTTACGATGGGCATCAGCAGGGCCAGGGCATATATCCATTTTTCCCATCGTTCGGGCAGCCGGTAGGTGCTGAGGTAATATCCCAGCACATAAAAACCGATGTAGCCGAGCCAGCCCACATATTCCACAATGAAAAAGCCTGGAAACAGGTGCTGCATGGCAGTAATAAAAAACGCAATACCCAGAAAATACTCAATATCCTGTCGATGCGCATGTCGTATAAAAATGCGGAACACCGGCGTCAGCAGATACAGGCTTACGATCATGGGTACAAACCACAGGTGATAATACACGTCTTCGAAAAAAATCCGGTTGAATACCTCTTTCCATTCAGGCCACTGCCCACTAAAAAACGATTCGCGGTACTGGTACAAGGTGTACACGACCGTCCAGAATGCAAAAGGAAGCAACACCCGTGTGATGCGTTTTTTCAAAAATGGCGCCGTCGATTCATGCCTGCCGGGATCGAGCAAAAAGCCGCCACTCAATAGAATAAAAAAGGGCGTTGCCCAGCGCAGCAGACTACAATAAATATTGCCTGTCCACCAGTGAATGTCCATGTTATCGGCCGGATTAAAAGCAGTCAGGTAAGAGCCGGTAGAGTGAATGGTTACTACCGCCATGGCTGCAAACGAACGAATATAGTCGGCGTACAGACGTGTAAATTTTCGGGGAGATTCCGCTGTTTTGATCGAATCAGACATCTATTGGAACACGATGTGAAGTAAGCGGTCAGAAGGGGCTGTCAGTCATCTGGGTTTAAAGCAGGCTATCATAGAGCCTCCAGCACTACGCCGCTAACTTCTCCAAATCCGACGCGGATGCCGTCTTTTTCGGCGGCAGCACGCATCACCAGCCGGTCGCCATCTTGCAAAAACGTACGTGTGATGCCTCCGGGCAAGGACAGGGGCTCTTTACCGCCCCAGGTCAGTTCAAGCAGGGAGCCATAACTACCCGGCACAGGTCCGCTGATGGTACCCGAGGCCATGAGGTCGCCCACTTGGACATTGCAGCCGTTCACGGTGTGATGGGCCAGTTGTTGCGCCATCGACCAGTAGAGATAGCGCGTATTCGAGCGGGAAATGACCGTTTCGGGCGCGCCACCTGCTGCCACTGCTACTTCCAGTTGGATGTCGTATTGTTGTTTGCCTTTTTGCTCCAGGTATTCGAGCGGCGCAGGCGTTTGCCGCGGGCCCTTTACCCGGAAAGGTTTCAGGGCTTCGATGGGCACAATCCAGGGAGAAATGCTGGAGCCGAAATTTTTACCCAGAAATGGGCCCAGGGGCACATACTCCCAGCGTTGTATGTCGCGTGCGCTCCAGTCGTTGAACAGCACCAGCCCAAAAATGTACTCATCGGCCTGTTCTACTGAAATGGGCGTTCCCAGCGCACTGTTTTTACCGATAACGAATGCCATTTCCAGTTCAAAATCAAGTTGCTGCGAAGGCGCGTACACAGGCGTTTCCTGTCCTTTGGGTACAATTTGCCCCCATGGGCGCCGAACAGGGGTACCACTTGCCACAATAGAAGACGCACGCCCGTGGTAGCCCACCGGGAGCCAGCGCCAGTTGGGTAGCAGGGGGTTGTCGGGGCGAAACATTTTGCCTACATTGGTGGCATGCTCTATACTGCTGTAAAAATCGGTGTAGTTGGGCACCTGAATGGGCATCAGCATAGTGGCCGCCCGCCGGTCGGCGAGCAAACGATCGGCATTCGCCGGACGTTCTGGCTGCTGCAGCCAGGCGTGCACTTTTTTGCGGATGCGTTGTGCGACGGGTTTTCCCAGTCCGATAAATTCGTTCAGGGTAGGCTGGCTGAATATTTTTTTGAAAAAACGGGCTTTCCCAAACAGGCCGCTTTCGGCCGCCGCTGCCAGGTCGATAATATGATCGCCGATGGCAATGCCCGCTCTGGGCTGCCCGTCGCCGGTATGAAAAATGCCGTAAGGCAGGTTATGAATGGAAAAGTCGGTATTGGCAGGCACAGAAAGCCACATGGCAAACGAAAATAGATAGGTGAATAGAGGTGGGCTGCAAAAGTCGGGAAATCCGCCGCGATTCTGCTGCTATTGCGCCGACTTTTTGAATCCGGCAGCACGGATTGTCCGCTGATCAACATGGAAAATGGCGGGAACATTGTCCAATGGGGAGCAGGCACACTTTTTTTGAACCGTATTTTTTTAGCAACATATGAAACATATCCTTATTTCCAATCAGCGCCGTATCGCCTGCTATTACGAAAAACAACCTGCGGGCACACCCCTGGTGCTGCTCCATGGCTTTTGTGAAGATTCCTCCGTGTGGGAAGCCATGCTGCCATACCTCGACCAGCAACATTTGATTCGAATCGACCTGCCCGGCTTCGGCGGTTCCGATTTGCCCGTTGTCGCAAATCTGGAATATTATGCCCGTGATGTGCACGAGGCGCTTCAAGCATTGGGTATACAACAATGTCGGCTGATCGGCCATTCGCTCGGCGGGTATGTGGCACTCGAATATGCGCGGCAGTATAGCGCTCACCTCTCAGAATTGGGACTTTTTCACTCTCACCCGTATCCGGATGATGAAACGCGTATCCAAAATCGCCGTCGCGGCATTGAAATGCTTCAGCAAGGCAAACGCGATTTGTATGTAGCCCAGTTGTTTCCCAATCTTTTTGCACCCGAGTTTGCCGAAAAACACCCGGAAATTATCCAGAAATTAATCAAAAACGGCCAAAAACAATCCCCCGCGGGTATCATTGCTGCCCTGGAAGCCATGATCGCCCGCCCCTCCTATGAGCCGGTGCTGCGGCACTGCACCTGTCCTGTGCGCTTTATCTTAGGGGAAAAAGATGCGCTCATCCCTCTTGAAGACGGAATAAGGGCCGCAACCATGCCAGTTGTGAGCAGTTTGCATGTATTAAAGGGAGTAGGGCATATGGGGATGTGGGAGGCGCCGGAAGAGGCGACTTTATTGAGTCCTGAGTCGTAAGTCCTGAGTCCTAAGTCTGCAGAGTACACCTGATTACCTTGAGCGTCCTGTTTAAAAATGTCAAGGGTAATCAGGTGTACTCTGCAGACTTAGGACTCAGGACTTACGACTCAGGACTTGTATTTCACTTCCGTCAAAAACAACCCCTGTGGCGGCACGCTCAAACTTTTTTTCAGCATTTTTTGCTCCTCCAGCGCCGTTCGAACATCTTCTACCTGGATCAATCCGGCGCCCGCCTGAATGCTGGCGCCCACGATGAGGCGTACCATACCGCGCAGGAATCGGTTGGCCGTGATGTGGAAAAGCAGGAGATGGTCGTTGGCTTGCAACTCCCAGCGAGCGCTTTTCAGGTCGCATAAATAGGAATCCACACCACTGTGGGTTTTGCAAAAAGGGAAAAAGGCCTTGTATTGAGGAAGCAGGTCGGCCACTTCCTGCATACGATCCAGGTTGAGCAGCCGGTGCTGCGGATAATACCAGGCCGTCTGGGTGCGGAAAGGGTCTTTCCGCAACGAAATGTAGTAGATATAACTGCGTTCGTAGGCGTCGTAACGCGCATGCGCATCGGCGTGCATGGCTTGCACACTGTACACTGCAATATCGTCGGGCAGGAGGCTGTTGAGCCCCACAAGAAAACGTTCGGGCAGCACGCCTTCCGCATCAAAGTGCGCCACATAGTATCGAGCGTGCACGCCCGCGTCGGTTCTGCCACAGCCGGTAATATCGATGGGCTGCTGCAAAATCGTGCGGCATGCCTGCTCCAGCGTTTCTTGCACGGATGGCGCATCGGGCTGAATTTGCCAGCCATTGTAACGGGCGCCATTGTAAGCAAGGGTAAGAAAATAACGCATGGAGATCAGCAGTGCAAGGGGTGAAATCAGGGAGCGGCTACATGCTGGCGAACAAACACCTCGCATGCCTCGTCGAGCATTTGAAACACCTCCTCAAATCCATTGTCGTCATAATACGGGTCGGGCACCGAACGTCGCTGGCCCGGATGCGTCAAATCCCGAATGAGCGTTACCTTGTCATGGTGCGCCTTTTGCGATGCCAGGCGCAGCACATCGGTCATGTTGTTGGTGTCCATAACAAATATGTGGTCGAACTGCTCAAAATCGCTGTGTCGAAACTGTCGTGCGCGCTGGTCGGTAATGTCAATTCCTTTAGCACGGGCAATAGCGATCGAGCGGCGATCGGGCAATTCACCCGTATGCCAGGAGCCTGTGCCTGCACTGTCGACCTGCCAGTCGAGGCCGTACGATGCGGCTTTGTGTTTCATAATACCTTCTGCCAGCGGACTTCGACAGATGTTGCCGAGGCAGACCATGAGGATGCGCATAAGGAAGGGTTGATGAGGGTTGATAAAGGTTGATGAGGGTTGATAAAGGTTGATTCTCATCTGCTCAAGATAAGGGTTGGATATCCATTCATCGGGTGGCTGAATATCAACCCTCATCAACCTTTATCAACTCTCATCAACCCTTTTCTCAAAATATCTTGCTAAATTTCAACAGAAACGCACCTGTCAACTGGCCGCCGCGACCAATACGGTCGGGGCCGGTGGTGGTGCCATCAGAATTTACTTTTACTTCGTAGATACCGTCTTTGTTCACGTCTTTTTGCACCAGCACATCGTTGTCATAGAAATATTCGCCGAGCAGGTCGAGCGAAAGTCCTTTGAAAATCATGATGCTGAAGTTGTTGGTAAACAGCACATCCACGTTTTCAGGATGATCGAGGTAGTTGGAGAACAGGCGCAATCCGGTGGTAACAGACAGGCGATCCTTGTAGTATTTATTGTTGTAGGAAGCCTTGAACTCGGAACCCAGGCCGAAAAACGATTTCTTGTAGGCCGTGATGCTGCCGTCGGCGGCGCGCGTCACTTCGTTGCCATGGATGCCACGGGCAGCGATCGAGTCGTCGGCTACATAAATCATCTGGATGCCGCAGGGCGAATAGAAGAGCGACAGGTGCGCATTGGGTTTGTAGTCGATACCGGGAGAGAAGGTAACCTGAATCGGGGCGAAGAATTTGGCTACCACTTTGTCATTGGCATCGATCGGGCTCAGGTAGTTGCTGGCGTAGGTTTTCAGCAGCAGCGTCTGTGCGAATACGTCGGCAGCGATATACCATTTGTCGCTACCCAGTTTGTAGCCGTAGCGGGAGGTAAGGCGCAGGATATCGAGGTTTTTCTGAAAACCTGTTTTTTGCGTAGGGCTCGTTTTGCCCAGGCGCTGCGTCGACAGTTGAAGGGAAATGCCGTTGTTCCAGAAAACCTTGTCGGCCTTGTAGTTGGCAAAGAAGGTACCCAGTCCGCCGAGGCCGAATCGATTGCCACCGGCGCCCACTTTCGGATTCAAGAAGCCCATGCCAGCCATATCGAGGCCGAGGCCGCCACCTTTGTTCCAGCCCATGGAGTCTTTTTTAGCCATGGTATTGATTTCCTTGAGGCGGTCGTCGCCGGCCTGCGCCGACAGATTAGAACAAACAAGCAGAACGAGTAGAATAGGGTAAATAAAAACTTTCATGACGAAAAAGAATGGTTAATGATTGGTGCAAAGCATGAGAAGCGCCGGGAAACCGGGCTTATCCTCCCGGTTCGAGCAGGTCTTCTTCCTGACCGTCGGGATAAAAAACTTCTACCTTTTCGGTGGTCAGTTTGTGGAGCGGGATGATAATGGCACGCTCGGGCGTTTGCAGGATCATGGAGGTCGAATCGATCATCACGACCTTGCCGCGGACGCCGATGATGCGTACATCGTCGCCCACACGTACCTTGTTTTTATTGTAGTATCCTGCCAGGTAATTGGCTACCAGGTCGCGCGAGGCAAAACCGTAACCGAACGCAAAGGCCAGCGCACCGGCGCCAATGATAACCGTCAGGTTGGAGGCAATGAATCCTGTAGCGATTTTGGCCTGCGACAATGCGCTGACCGCCACTGTAATAAACAGGAAGTAAAATATGCCGGTAGCAATCATCTTGGCGGAGGAAATCCCCATCGATTGAAGGGCCGTTAGGGCAATATTGCGCACAATATCGGCCAAAAACAATCCCAGCAGGAACAGCACGAATGCCGAGAACAGGGCAGGCAGGTAATTGATCAGGTCGCGCACCATATCCGTGATAGCGGGAATGCCCAGCATGTCGGTAGCGAAAATGATGAAACCGAGCATGAGTACATAGTACACCATTTGTGCAACAACTCCCGAAATTTCGATGCGCATACCCGAACGCTGCACGATGTCGATATCGTTCAGTTGTTCGCCCATGCGGTCGATGCCAATGCTGGCAAGTACCCTTTTAATAACCTTTCGGGCGGTGACGGCGATCAGGCGGCCAATCAGCAGGATGATCAGCGCCAACGCGATTTTGGGTATAGCGGCGGAAAAACGCTGGATCAGGTCATTGAAAACCCCTTGTTTCAGTTCGTCTAAAAAGCCCATGTCAATTGTAAAAAGGAAGATTGTTGTTCGTAGAAAGGGTCAGAAGAGGCGTCGGGTAGTCGGTCAGTATCGCCCGGGCGGTATGCGCCACAGCGGAATATCTTCCTCAAAGGGTGCTCCCGGACCGTTCTGTACAGGCCGGTCAGGCGCCTCGCCTCCGATCATCAAAGCCACTGCGCCCAATGCATTGGGTACAAATACTTCGACTACTTTTCCGAATGCCGTGAAGGTGCGGGCCTGCTGGAGCACACGGTCTTCCAGTTCAGGCGGCACTCGTTCAAAATCGGATTGCCATTGTTGAAAGTTATTTTTCATACAAGTGAGTGATTAAAATACCGAGGAGGTGGATGAATAATCGGTTGGGATTGGGGATTAGTGGGTTGATGAGGTTGATAAAGTTGATAAGTGTTGATGAGGGTTGATAAGTGTTGATATTCAGCCACTCATAAAGTGGAATGACTAATTTAATTCGAGTGGTTTAATATCAACACTTATCAACCCTCATCAACCCTTATCAACTTTATCAACCCTGTTCTATCGGATCATGTCCATACAATTCTTCATAAATCAATTGCGCGCGTTGTTTGGCACGCATGATCTGCATTTTAATAGCGCTTTCGGTTTTGCCCTGAACATCTCCGATTTCCTTGATTTGCAAATCGTCGATGTATTTCATCATCAGAATAGCCTTGTCGCCGGGAGGTAGCCGGTCGATCACTTTTTCCAGGCGCTCCTGTTTCATTTCCAGCAACACGCTATCGGGCAATTCCTCGTTGGTCTCGTTGCTTACTTTGCCCACATCTTCGGTAAAAAGAAGTGGCATCTTTTTCTTTTTCCGGATCATGTCTATACAGTAATTGTACGTGATAGAATAGACCCAGGTGGAGAAAGAGGATTGTTCGGTAAATTTGGCAAGATTGAGCAGGACTTTAATAAAAATATCCTGTGTGGCATCCCGGGCCTGTCCTTCATCTGCCAGCATGGAAATACACTTGGCAAATACTTTTCCGGCATACCGTCGATACAGTACTGTAAAATACATCGTATTCTGATCGCGCAGATACCGCGCAATCAGTTCGCTGTCCGTATAGTCGGTTAATTTCTTGGCAACGACTGGCGTCACTGGGGGTGGTTTTTAAAAAAAACAAGTTTGACGCCGCAAAGAGACGAAAAAAGCCTCGGATAGGTGCTATCATCCCTCATTTTCTTTCAAAACCGTTAATAGGACGTTAAAAACAGATATGCGTCACAGGGGCGCTGAAAATAAAGTTTCGGACACCCGTTTCTTTGTGAAAAAATATGCTGAAAATGCTGAAAAATATCACCCTCGCATTGTTGGGCCTGTGTTGCCTCCAAACGGCTTTCGCCCAACAAGAACAACCGGTCGAACCTTACCCGTTTCGCATTACCCTGACAAATACAGATAGCACGGAAATCGTGTCGTCTAAAGTGCTGACGACCGGCAAACCCACCGTACTGGCTTTCTGGCTAACGACGTGCATGCCGTGTATGGCCGAATTCAAAGCCTACACCCAACAGTACGAGCAATGGCAAAAGGAGGCCGACTTCCAGTTGATTGGCATTTCGCTGGATTTCCCGCAACGCTTCCGCCAGATCGCTACCGTGGCTGCCGCACAGAAATGGCCTTTTCCTGTATATTGGGATAGCACCCGCGCCTTCAAAAGCCTGATGCCTGGCGGCCTCAACGGCGTGCCCCAGGTGTTTCTTTTTGATAAAAAAGGCGCCCTGGTGTGGCAACACAAGGGCTTTTACCCGGGAATGGAAGGGGAGTTGTTTGCGCGGGTGAAGGAACTCAGGTAGTTATTGGTTATTGGTTATTAAGTTATTAGGGGGGATAAGGGTTTATTGGTTCGTTCGTTTTGGCATCCCTGTTATTTAGTTATTGGTTATCAGTTATTGGTTATTGGGGGTGGGTAAGGGTTTATTTCTTCGTTTGTCTTTGCTGCTCGGATCGGGATGCCGAAATGAACGAAGAAATAAACCCTTACCCCCCCCTAATAACCAATAACCAATAACTGATAACAAAATGCGCCGCCCTGCGTTTTGCCATTACCCGTCATTGATATTCGAGTAAAATACCGCACTTTTACTCGACTAAACGCCTGGCTATGACAAGAACGATTCCTCTATTCCGTTTTCGCGCCTGTTTTTTGATGCTTTTGTGCTGTCTGGCAGTGGTTTTGCCGGAAAAAGTGCGGGCACAAACCACTTCGCAAACGTCGTTTGGCAAAAACCGCGTGCAGTACAACCGTCAGATCGACGAGTGGATGTTGTATGAAACGCCCAATTTCGTGACCTACTGGTATGGCGATGCCCGGAATGTGGCGCAGGCGGCACTTCAAACAGCGGAATACGATTTTCAGACCGTACAGCAATTGCTGGAACACCAGACCACAGAGAAAATTGAAATGCTGGTGTTCAGCGACCTCAGCGACCTGAAACAGAGCAATATTGGAGAAACGGATTTGTTTCAGTTGCGCGCCGGAGAAACCAAGGTGGTGGGCAACAAGGTGTTTGTGTTTTTCGACGGCAACCACCAGCACCTGCGGGCACAAGTGCGGGAAGGCACGGCCGGTGTGCTGCTGAATTCGATGCTGTTTGGCTCCAATTTGCAGGAAATTGTGCAAAATGCCGTGCTGCTCAACCTGCCAGGCTGGTACACCGAAGGCCTGACGGCCTACTGCGGCGAAGAATGGAACCCCGAACTCGATAACCGACTGCGCGACCTCATCCAATCAGGCAAATACCGCACCTTCGACAAACTTGCCAAGGAACACCCGCGCCTCGCCGGCCACGCTTTCTGGTACTACATCGGTCTGCATTTCGGCCGCGGCACAGTCAGCAACCTGCTCTACCTCACCCGCATCAACCGCAGCATCGACGCCGGATTTTTGTACGTGCTCGGCAATGGATACCGCCGCACCACCGAATCGTTGATCGACTACTATATCAAACGCTACCGCGACGAGGCTAAAGTGACCCGCATGCCCGATGGTAGCACGCTCGTGCCCGTAAAGAACAAGAAAAAACTCCCGCTCAGCCAGGCACGCCTCAGCCCCGACGGCAAACGCATTGCCTGGGTGAGCAACCACCTCGGCCGCTGGAATGTGTGGGTGCAGGACCTTCAAACCGGCAAGCGCCACAAAGTGCTGAAAGGCGGCGTGCGCAATGCCCAGCAAACCACCGATTACAACTACCCTCAGTTGGCCTGGAACCCCGACAATCAGCGACTGGCCGTGTTGTACGAACGCCGCGACATCCCGCGGATTGCCATGCTCGACCTCGATGCCGGCAAAAAAGAGGTGAAAGACCTCTCGCCCGAGTTCCAGCGCGTGTTCAGCATGGATTTTATCAATCCCATCGATATGGTGCTGTCGGCGGCCGTTCGCGGGTATTCCGATCTGTTTATTTACCACACCGTAACACGTCAGACGGAGCGACTCACGCAGGATTTCTGGGACGACCTCGATGCGACCGTCGTGAACATCGATGGCCGAAAAAGTATCGCATTTGCCAGCAATCGCACGTCTGATACGCTGTCGACGGCCAAACTGGATACCATTTTGCCGCTGGGAAAATTCGACGTGTTCCTGTTCGATCTGGAAAGCCGCAACAACGAACTGGTGCGTCTCAGTCATTCTCCTTTTACTAACGAACGCATGCCCGTGGGCATCGACAGCACGCATTTCGCATTCCTGAGCGATGAAAACGGAATCGTGAACCGGCAGGTGGGCTATCTGGAACCGTATCTCGCTTATAATCAGGCTGTTGTTTACCTGAAAGACGGTTCGGAGGTGAAAACACTCGACACCAAAAATCCGGGCGAGTGGCCCTTCGAACGCATTTTGCACCTGCTGGCGCCCCTGGATACGGTGCTGAAAAATGTGGATTCCACGCAAATCGACAGCATTCGTTTTTTTCCGGTATTCAAAAAACGGGCAAAAACCTGGAACCAGACCAATTACGACCGCAACATCCTCGAACAACACGTATCTACCCGCAGCGGCAAGTATGTAGAAACGGTGGCGCGGCAGAACCGTACGCAGTTTTTTACCCGAAAAATAGTGCCCCAGGCGACCGCTCCGGCGCGTATTACCCGCTATCGGGAACTCCAGTTGCGGGATGCCGGCCAAGCCATTCCGCCACAACCTGAAATAGAAGAACAAAACCCGCCGCCGTCAGATAAAACAGGTGTTGTACCCCACCACGAGGAAGGTATCACCCTCCGCGATTTCAACGACACTGCTCGGGTGATCCAACCGGGCTGGTTTTTTCAGGTGCCCGATCACCTCGCAGCACTGCCTCCGAATGCCACACCGACCAAACCGGAAACACCCCGTATCACACAGGCCACTGAACCGGAAATTATTGCATTCCCGGTGACGACCGACTCGATGAAACCAGCGCCAAGGCGTCCGGCATCGAGCACACCGCTGGTAGAATTTGGAAAAAATAACAGCATTCTGCGGTTTTATCCGTCGCAAATCATTCCCTATCGGCTGAAATTCCGCACAGATTACGTGTCCACTAATTTCGACAACAACCTGTTGTTTGAAGGCCTGGAAAGTTTCGCGGGTACACAAACAGGTATTCGCAACCCGCCTTTGGGCATATTGATGAAGGCGAATTTCAAGGATTTGCTCGAAAATTATGTGCTGGAGGCCGGGTTCCGTCTGCCCACTACATTCAATGGCGCCGAATACTACGTGTGGTTCGACAACAAGAAACACCGCCTCGATCGCCGTATTGCCCTGTACCGGAAATCGGAAACAAATGGCCAGAATGTTGACTTTGGCGGCACCCGACCACCTCGTCAAATTCAGTTGCGCAACAAGGTATTTCTGGGTCAATACGAACTGCGATACCCCCTCGACGAGTTTTTCAGCCTGCGTGGCACACTCACCCTTCGGCAAGACAAGGTGGACAGCCTGAGCACAGACATCCTGACACTTGAATCGCCTACCAGCCGCGAACAGCGGGGTGCACTTCGCCTGTCAGTGGTGTATGACAACACCGTGGATGTAGATTTGAACCTGAAAACGGGCACCCGCGCCAAACTCTCCGTAGAAAGCGTCAAACGCATGGCTTTCAACACCGACCCCAACTGGAGCCTGCGCTTTAACAAGGGATTTATGACGGTTGTCAGCCTGGATGCCCGGCACTACCAAATGCTCGACCGGCGTTCGGTGCTGGCGGTTCGACTGGCCGGCGCTACGTCCTTTGGCTCCGAACGGATGTTGTATTTCCTTGGCGGGGTGGACAACGGCTTGTTTTCTACCTTCAATAATACAATTCCGATCCCGCAGTCCGGCAATTTTGCCTTCGAAGCACTGGCCACCAACCTGCGCGGCTTCCCGATCAATATCCGAAACGGCAATTCCTTTGCGTTGCTCAATACCGAACTGCGCATACCGATTTTCAAATATTTTTCCCGTAAGCCTACACTGGGCAATTTCTGGCGCAATTTCCAGATCATGGGCTTCTTCGACGTGGGAACGGCCTGGCAGGGCGGCACGCCTTATGGCGGCAATAACCCGATCAACACGATTACCCTTACCGAAGGCCCCGACGGGCGCGATCCAATCGTGATTATGAAGGTGAATTATTTCCGCGACCCGCTCGTAGCCGGGTACGGCATCGGCGCACGCGCCCAGATATTCGGTATGTACCTGCGCGCTGATTACGGCTGGGGCGTGGAAACCAGAGTGGTACAAAAACCAAGGCTGCATTTGGCTTTGGGGACGGACTTCTGATTGTGGTTATTAAGTTATTGGTTATTGAGTTATTAGGGGTGGTGAGGGACAAATGGGACAGTAGTTTGGCCACTCTGGTGTGAACACCCTATATTTGTAGGCATATTTCAGGCATGCCTAACAGAGATGCCAAACTACTGCCCCAATTGTCCTTCAACACCCTGATAACTAATAACAGATAACGGATAACAACCTGTGCGCGAGACCAAATTCATAGAGCAGAACAAGGAAAAATGGGCGGATTTCGAGCAAATGCTGCGCGAAAACCGGCATGATCCCGACAAACTCAACAACCTGTTTGTCCAGATCACCGATGACCTGTCATATGCCCGTACCTTTTATCCGAATCGTTCGGTGCGTATGTACCTGAATTCGCTTGCCCAGCGCATATTCCATCGGGTATATCGCGGAAAAAGATTTCCGGTGGAGCGCCTGCGCCTGTTCTGGACCGATGAATTGCCACAATTGATGTGGGAAACGCGAAAAGCGCTGCTGTTGTCATTTTCCATTTTTGTGCTGGCGTTTGCCATCGGGGTGCTGTCGAGCATTATCAATCCTGATTTTGCCCGAACCATCCTCGGCGATAGTTATGTAGATATGACGCTGGAGAATATCCAGAAAGGCGACCCCATGGCGGTGTACAAGCAGTCGGGCCCGTTTGGAATGACCGTTGGCATTGCGGCCAATAACCTGTTTGTGGCCCTGCGAACGGCTATTTTTGGCGTACTGGCCTCCCTCGGCACCGTATTTATCATGTTGTACAATGGCATCATGGTGGGTGCGTTCCAATATTTTTTTATTGAACAGGGAGTTTTCTGGCCGTCTTTTCTGAGTATCTGGATACACGGCACTTTGGAGATCAGCGCGATCATCATTGCGGGTGCTGCTGGGCTGGTAGCCGGTTCCGGTTTGTTGTTTCCGGGCACTTATCGGCGTTCGCAGGCGTTTCAGATCAGTATGCGGCGCGGACTAAAAATATTTGTCGGTGTAGCGCCTATCATAGTGCTGGCGGCTGTTTTTGAAGGCTTTTTTACCCGTTTCACAGAAACGCCCGACTTTATCAGGGCTGCTTTTATTGCCACCTCTTTGTTCTTCGTGTTGTGGTATTTTGTGTGGTTGCCCTGGCACAAGGCGCGCACGGGCGGTTTCCGACAAGCCATTCACGACAAGGAATTGCCGCCCGACAAGGCACAAATCATCGATTTTAACGTCATTAAAAATGCCGGCGAAATTCTGGCCGATACCTTCACCGTGGTGTTTCGCCATCCGAAAATGACACTGGGCGTACTCAGCGGAACCACCGCTGTTTTTATGCTTTGGGCATTTGGTTGGACGGACGAAACCATTGCCCAGACATTTTTGTATCCTGAAAAGCCCCTGGGCGTTTTGGGTGGCGCTTCCGGTTTTTTTGAAAATAATACGGCTCCATTCCTGTATTTTCTGCAAATCGGGTTGTTGGCCGTGTTGTGTGTGGCTGCATTTCGCGCGCTCGAACTGGAAATGGATACCACGCAACGCCCGCGTTTTTCGCGCAGCCGCGTATTTCTGTCGGCCCTGCCACTTGCCCTGATCATGCCCTTGTTTGTCGTATTTATCCGCGCTGATAATGGCCTGTTGGCCTGGCTGCTGGGTATGGCAGCGTATCCGTTTCTGGGGATGTGGGCTGCGGTCATTTATTTTGAGGATTTGAACCCCATTACAGCACTCATCCGCTGTTTTCGACTGGTGCGTTGGTCGGCAGTCGTACTTGGTCTGATGACGATTAACCTCATGTTGTTGTTTTTTCTGTTTCTGGATACACCTGTCTGGGAAATGACGATGCAACTATTCAGTTGGCTGGTTCCTTCCGGAGGCGACGCGATGGCCATTTTCCATACCGTTTTCACGACTGCCATGGCGGGTATTTTGTTATACCTTTTTTTCCTGATGATTGTGCTGGGAGGCGCCTTGCAGTATTTTTCCTGCCGGGAAATCAGGGATGCTACGCATTTGCGAAAAGGAATAGATCAGGTGGCGTTGACGCGGCAAATTCGAGGACTAGCGAGAGAGTAGAGAGGTGAGAGGTGAGAGGTGAGCGCCTCTCATTACCACCACGAGAAAGCCCTGAAAGGGCGTATTCAATAGCACAGGGCAACGCCCTGTGTATTCGATAAACCCACCATGTATTCGATAAACCAACCCACCGTGCATCCGATTAAAAAATCATTCAAAGCGCACATACAAACCCGAACATGTTGTTTCGATATCTGTTAAGCCTCTTTTTATTCACAACGGCTGTGCTGAACGCACAAACCGATTCGATCCTGGTCGTCGAACCGGAGGAAGTGCAGGAAGCAATAGAAGAAGGTGTGGATGTTCCGGCAGACGATCCGGACGCATACATTCCTCCGGCGGCTAAACCTGTCGCCATGCGTGACGTAAAAGACGACCAATGGGCCAAAGCAGCATCCGGGCTCGATTACAGCAAAGACGTGCCCGAGCCGCCAAAGCCAGAAAAAGAAAAAAAGCAAAACAATCCATCCGCGCCCAATATCGACTGGGGGGGATTAGGGTCGTTTCTAGGGCAGATTTTGCAGATCATAGCCATTATTGCGGCCATTATCGGAATTGCTTACGGAATTTACAAGGCCATGAATGCCCCGCGCAACCGGCAAATTGCCCGCGACGGCGTAGAAATTACCCTTGATAATGTGGAGCAGTACATCCATGAATCCGACCTCGATCATTTTCTGAGAGAAGCGCTGGCGGCAGGAAATTATGCGCTGGCCATTCGGCTGTATTATTTGCAGGTCATCAAACATTTTTCCGAAACCGGCGCCATCCGCTGGTCGCGCGAAAAAACCAACCGCGATTACCTCCGCGAAACCCGCAACCACCGCTCCGCCGATGCCTTCCGGGTGGCTACCCGTATCTACGAACGCGTGTGGTATGGCAACCAGCCCGTTGACGAGGCCTATTACCGCCACCTCGAACCTTCCTTCCGCGCCCTCCTTTCCTAAATATCTCTCACTTCTCACCTCTCACCTCTCACCTCTTTTTAGTGCTCTACCTCCACATCCCTTTCTGCAAACAAGCCTGCCATTATTGCAACTTTCACTTTTCCACTTCCCTGAAGCAGAAAGATGCTATGGTAGATGCCTTGTTGAAAGAAATGGAACTGCGCAGCGATTACCTGGCCGACAAACGCCTGGAGTCGGTGTATTTTGGAGGGGGCACGCCTTCCCTGCTGGGACTGAACGACCTGGAGCGCATTTTTGAAACCATACATCGACTCTTTCAGATAGCGCCCGATGCAGAAATAACGCTGGAAGCCAATCCCGACGATTTGAATCGGGAAACACTGCGTGACTTGCGCAATAACACGCCTGTGAATCGCCTGAGCATTGGTATTCAGTCGTTTAGAGATGCCGACCTGGTGTGGATGAACCGGGCGCACCGCAGCAACGAGGCACGTTCCTGTATCGAGCATGCATTGGCTACGGGATTTCAGGACCTGACCATCGACCTCATTTATGGTGCACCCACTACGTCAGACGAGCAATGGCAGGAAAACCTGGCGATTGCGTTTGACTATGGCATTCCGCACCTGTCGTGCTACTGCCTCACGGTAGAGGAAGGCACGGCGCTGGGTACGTTTGTACGCCGGGGGCAACAACCACCCGTGGATGAAGAAAAAGCCGCGAGACAGTTTGAATACCTGATACAGGCCACGGAAACAGCCGGCTATGACCACTACGAAATTTCCAATTTTGCCCATCCGGGTCGCTATGCACGGCACAACAGCAACTACTGGCGCGGCGCGCATTACCTCGGGGTGGGCCCTTCGGCGCATTCCTTTGATGGGGGGGCTCGGCAATGGAATATTTCCAATAATGCTCTGTACATCAAGGCTTTACAAGAAGAGAAAGTGCCTTTCGAACGCGAGGTGCTTACACCGGAACAACGTTTTAACGAGTACCTGATGACCGCTCTGCGTACGATATGGGGTGCGGAGCGCTCCCAAATGGAACAAATCGATCCGGCATTTGCTGCTCATTTCGAACAGGCTGTGCAGGCTTTTCTGGCTTCCGGTACTGTTGAAAAAATAGCCGACACTTATCGGCTTACCCGGGAAGGAAAACTTTTGGCCGATCGAATTGCCATGGAATTGTTCGTGGACAATGCTTCGGGCCTTCATAACAATACAAAAAAGTCGCCAGATTCATAAAAATAATAAGAGCGCTGGATACATTTACTGCCGAAAATATCAACTTTCATTTAACAAAACGAACCAATCATGATTCAGGAACTCAAAGCATTCTTATTGCGTGGCGATGTGCTGGCACTGGCAGTAGCCGTTATCATTGCCGGCGCTTTCTCGAAAATCATCGACTCGTTAGTAAACGACATTATCTCCCCAATCCTGGGCTACATCACCGGAAATCCGGATTTTTCGGCCGTGATGATCGGCAATATTAAAGTAGGCAACTTCATCAATGCCGTAGTTAATTTCGTCATGGTGGGCACAGTTCTTTTCTTCCTCGTTAAAGCGGCAGGAAAAAAGGGAGAAGACATCAAATAAACACTTTTTACGAAAAAAACATGGAACCAACTGCCTGAATGGCAGCATTGTAATTTTTTTTTCATTCCGGGAGGCGTTTGTGTGCGACACAAATGCCTCTCTTTTTTATCCAAACATGCTTTGCAAATTCAATTTTTTATTTGGAATGAAAACCTGTGCAGAATATTATTCCACGACTTTTTAGGAAAAAATTATGATTGCTATTTTGAAAGAGAATCTAGTCTCCTGACTAAATGTTTTAAAAATGCGTAAATTAAAATTTTACAAAACGTTAATTATTGCTATTAAAACAAACTATTATTTTGTTTAACTGTTTTTCCCGTATCTTTGCCCCAGAATTTTTCTTTCACCAAACGAATTCGACTTATGAAATTGCAACAACTTGTGGACGCGCTGGACGCCCAGATCACAAAAGGCGACATCCTCGGGGCTTTTGAAACATTTGCTGCCGACGACTGCGTGACACTCAGCAATGAGGCCGATAAAACCTACTCCAAAGCCCAGAAGGCAGAAGCGCTGCGCTGGTTCCTCCACCATGTAGCCACTACCAATCGCATCGAACGTTTTGCCGTACAAGTATTGAATGATACTACTACCGATTCGCAGTTTGTATTCGATTTTACCGACCACTACGGTCGCCCAATGGTGTACAATGAAGTGATCCGCCGCACCTGGAACAATGGAAAAGTAACAGAAGAACTGTACCTGATGGGCCAAACCATCGAAGTAGCCAAACCTGCCAAAAAAGCAACGGCTACTACGAAGAAATCTGCCGAACCTGCTGCCGATAAAAAACCGGCTACTAAAAGCGCAAAAACCAAAGCCGAACAAACGGCCCCGGTTGCTGCCGACGACCTGACCATCGTGGAAGGCATCGGCCCAAAAATCGCTGAAATTCTGACTGCCGCCGGCATCGCTACTTTCGCTCAACTGGCTGCCAGCAAACCCGCTGCTATCAAAACCATTCTGGAAGCAGCCGGCAAACGGTATCAAATGCACGACCCCGCTACCTGGCCGAAACAGGCTGCACTTGCCCGCGACGGCAAAACAGCACAACTCGCCAAACTGCAGGGTGAACTGAAAGCAGGGAAATAAAGTCCCTCCCGGCCTGATCCGACCCAAGGATGAGGTGTAAGGGCAAAAATTATTGCTGTCCCGAATTTTTCACTTGTTGAAAATTCGGGATTTTTTTTGTGACACGGATCGCGCGGATGTTGACGGATTTGCACGGATTGGCTGCATTTACAAGAGAAATTTTCACTTCTGAAAATCCAATCCGTGTAAATCTGTCAACATCCGCGCGATCCGTGTATAAGGTGTGCCACATACTGTTATCTTTGCCACCCGAATCCGCTTTTACCCGATTATCAACTGCTGATAACCTATCAATTTGTGCCCAGGTGGTATATTTACGGCCACAGCCCGACCTATTCCACTGCCCTAACAACGGATAACGACCTATGAGTTGGTATAAACGACTTCGCGAAGGAATCTCAACTGCCACCAAGTCCAAAAAAGATGTCCCGGAAGGCATCTGGTTTCAATGCAAAAAATGCAAGGAAACCAGTACCATGCGTGCCCTTCGCGACAACTATTACAAATGCCCCAAATGCGACTACCATACCGCGATTGGTTCGGAAGAATACTTTGAACTCCTGTTCGACGAACATCAGTACATCACCTTGCACGATGACCTCGTGTCGGTAGACGTGTTGCATTTTACCGACCTGAAACCCTACGACAAGCGACTGGAAGAAAGCCGCAAAAAAACGGGGCTCAACGATGCCCTGGCCATCGGCGCCGGCAATGTACACGGCTACCCGCTGGTAGTGGCAGCCATGGATTTCAAATTTATCGGCGGCTCGATGGGCTCGGTGGTAGGTGAAAAAATCTCGCTGGCCATCGACTATGCCCTCGAAACACAATCAGGGCTGCTCATTATCTCCAAATCGGGCGGCGCACGTATGATGGAGAGCGCTTTTTCCCTTATGCAAATGGCCAAAACCAGCGCCAAACTGACCCTGCTGGCCAAAGCGCGACTGCCTTATTTCTCCCTGATGACCGATCCGACGACCGGCGGCGTCACGGCATCCTATGCCATGCTGGGCGACATCAACCTGGCCGAGCCGGGCGCACTGATCGGCTTTGCAGGCCCCCGTGTCATCCGTGAAACCATCAAACGCGACTTGCCTGAAGGTTTCCAGACGGCCGAGTATTTGCTGGAAAATGGCTTTGTAGACCTGATCGTTAATCGCAAGGATCTGAGGGAAACGATGGGCGATTTGCTGGCGTTTTTTGAAAAGAATTTACATGTGGATACTGTTGAAGAAAGGCAGGGATTGTAGCAACACGGATTGCAACACGGATTGCGCAGAAATAAACGGATTACACAGATTGGATTAGAATGAAGGAACAATTGTCTCATACGCTCAATCCAATCTGTGTAATCTGTTTATTTCTGTGCAATCCGTGTTTCAAAATAGAAATACGACACATGGCCTGCCACCAGTGTCCCAACCAGGGCTACCGGAAATATCCACCATTCCGAAGCGTGTAAATACCGCACATGCAGCGCCTTGACCGCCCGAAATACGAGCGGATGCAGCAAATAAACCGAATACGATATGGCGCCCAGCCAGTGTAGCAAGCGGTGTGCATTTCCCGACCAGCGAACATTCAGTAAAAAAACAGCGGCTGTGATCATGATCGCTGCCAGAGAGAAAATGACCCGGTGTGTGCCGCTTACCAGTGTAACTGGCTCATTTCCAACAGGATATACAAAAAGCGCCAGCGTGCCTGCTCCCATCACCAGTCGCCAAAACCTGGGCGAAAGTTGCTGCAAGGAATCTTGATACAAACAAATGGCAACGCCAGATGCAAAGAAAAAGGCATGGTTGATAGCCTGCACATACACCGGCCACCAGATATCCTGCGGCGTATTTTTCTGCATGAAAACAGGTTGGCAGGCATAGTACAGGGCATAGACGAACAGCGAAACAGCAGCAAACAGCACCGAACGCCTGTCTTTTGTACCCAGCCAGATCAACAAGGGAAAAAACGAGTAGTACACCCACTCACAGCCGATAGACCAGGCGCCGGTGGCAATGTCGCCTGCTGCATAAATAAACCCGAACAGGCAACTCAAATTGAGTGCAATTTGCAGGAAAGAAAAATGCGTTTCTTCCAGAACAATCGTGGCCAGCGTGGCTAACCACAGCAGCGGAAAAATACGCAGCACACGTTTCCACATGAAATGCGCCCACGAAGTCATTCGACTAAAATCGGTTCTCTGGTAAACCGAAGTGAGCGCTATTCCACTGATAATGAAAAAGATAGAAACCGCGTACACCCCCAGCCGGCCTTGGGGAGTGGCGGGATTCCAGGTTTGAGTGATCCATTTTTCATAATGAAACACCAGCACGGCCAGGGCCATGAGTCCACGCAGGTAGTCGAGCGCGACGTATCGGGTTACACCTCCACTTTCCACTCGCGCAGGGTTTCGCGCAATGAATGGGCGCCCTGGAAATGAATACCGTTGATGCCGACGGCCTCGGCGCCTTCCACATTGGTCAGGCTGTCGTCGATGAATACCGCCGATTCCGGCTCTACACTGTATCGATCGAGCAGAATTTCGTAGATGTCGGAAAATGGTTTGCGCGTTTTTTCGTCGCCCGATACCACAATGCCCTCAAACCAGTGCAGAAAATCGTAACGCTCCAGCGCCACGGGAAAAGTTTCATTGCTCCAGTTGGTGAGTGCCAGCAGCCGGTACTGCCCGTTGTCGCGGATGTCGCGTAGCAGTTCCACAGTGTCGTGAATAGGACCGCCCAGCATTTCTTCCCAGCGGCCGTAGAAAGCGCGGATTTCCGGTTCCCAATCCGGATGCTGATTTACCAGCAGGGAGGTTCCTTCCTCTAGCGTTCGGCCTGCATCTTGCTCCACATTCCAGTCGTGTGTGGCAATGTTTTCAAAGAAAAAACGCCGTTTCTCCGGGTCTGGAATAACGTGCTTGAACACATATTCCGGGTTCCAGTCGATCAGAACGCCGCCGAGGTCGAAGATAATGGTTGAGATCATTAGAGGCGAGAGGTGAAAGGTGAGATGCAAGAGGTGAAATGCCGTTATACGTTGAAGCGGAAGTGCATGATATCGCCGTCGGCCACCACGTATTCCTTGCCTTCAACCGACATTTTTCCGGCTTCTTTCACTTTGGCTTCGGAGCCGTAGGATACAAAATCGTCGTATTTAATCACTTCTGCGCGGATAAACCCTTTTTCAAAATCGGAGTGAATCACGCCGGCTGCTTCCGGGCCTTTGGCCCCGCGGCGCACTGTCCAGGCGCGTACTTCCTTCACGCCAGCAGTAAAGTAGGTGATGAGGTTCAGCAGTTTATACGCTGAGCGGATAAGGCGGTTGACGCCCGGCTCGCTCAGGCCCATCATTTCCAGAAACTCCTGGCGCTCTTCTTTGGTTTCCATTTCGGCAATTTGCGCTTCGATACCCGCACAAATCATGATCACCTCGGCTTTTTCTGCGGCCACAGCCTTGCTGAAGGCCTCGGTGTGGGCATTGCCTTTTTCAATGGCCGATTCATCTACGTTGCATACATACAACACGGGCTTGGCTGTGAGCAGTGCAAGGTCGCGTTGCACGAGGGTACGGCCATCGTCGTCCATATCGGCCAGCAGTTCGCGTACGACACGGCCTTTTTCCAGGTGCGCTTTCACGAGTGTCAGCACTTCGAGCGCTTTAGCGTCGTCTTTGCTACCCATGCGGGCTGCACGTGCTACTTTATCGATGCGTTTTTCCACTGTTTCCAGGTCTTTCAGGCACAGTTCGAGGTCGATCACCTCTTTATCGCGCACGGGGTCGACGGAGCCGTCGACGTGCACCACATTGTCGTCGTCGAAACAGCGCACCACATGCACAATGGCGTCTACCTCACGGATGTTGGCCAGAAACTGGTTGCCCAGGCCCTCACCTTTGCTCGCGCCTTTGATCAGTCCGGCGATGTCGACGATTTCAACGGTCGTAGGCTGTGTATTTTGCGGCTCCACGATTTCTGTAAGTTTGTCGAGCCGCGCATCGGGCACGGTAATGATACCCACATTGGGGTCTTTGGTCGCGAAAGGATAGTTGGCCGCCAGCGCTTTTGCGTTGGTGAGCGCATTAAAAAGAGTAGATTTGCCGACGTTGGGCAGGCCAACGATACCACACTGCAGAGCCATAAAACAGGTCGAATAAATAATGGAATGAACGTTCCGAGGCGCGGGCTGTTTATTGCCCGACGGATCGTTTCGACGGCTTCCGGTAAAGCGGAGCGCCAAAACGGCCGCAAAAGTAATAAATTACACGGCTTGAACACGTATTTCCCTGATAGTTTTCACGACATCCTTACCGCACTATGAATCACCTGGCACATTGTTTTCTTTCTTTTGCTGATGAAGACCTTCTGCTGGGCAATTTCATAGGCGATTTTGTAAAAGGCAACGACTGGCAACAGTACCCGCCTGCAGTTCAACAGGGAATTCTGCTGCACCGAACGATCGACTCCTATACCGATAGCCACCCCATGACCGATCGGAGTGTGGCGCGCATTCGCCCTTTTGCTGGCAGGTATTCGCCGCCTTTTACCGATATTTTGTACGACCATTTGCTGGCGCTGAACTGGGAGAAATATACTGATGTTTCGTTTGATATATTTGCTGCGCAAACCTACCGGCAACTGGAAAATCGCGCTGCAGAAATGCCGCCCGTATTGCAGGAACGCCTCCCCAAAATGATTGCCGGCCAGTTTTTACACGGCTACACCCTGCGCGAAGGGCTGGAATGGGTGCTCGATCGTTTCAGCATGCGGCTTGCTGGTCATTTTGATGCCAAAGCGCTTGGTTCATTCTTTTTTGATGAAATTGACGCATTTTCGGAAGATTTTAATGCGTTTTTCCCTGATTTACTGGATGTTTGTCGAAACAAAGTGCATCCTTCGAAGCGCTGATTTCTGCTTGTAAAAGAACCTCTCCATGATGCGGAACCTATTTCTGATTTTATTGCTGGCTGCATGTCACCTGCATGGCCAGCCTCCTATTGCTGCGCTTACCTATAACATTCGCTACGACAACCCGGGCGATGGCCCGGACGCCTGGCCTGAACGCCGCGATTACCTTGCTGCCCAACTGCGTTTTTACAACCCCGATGTGTTCGGAATTCAGGAAGGGCTGCACCGGCAGGTGGAATACCTGAGCGAAAAATTTCCTGATTTTCAGCGTGTAGGTGGCGGCCGCGACGATGGCAAAGAGGCCGGCGAATATTCGGCGCTGTATTTCCGGAAAGCGCGCTTCGGACTGCTCGAATCAGGCACGTTCTGGCTCTCCGAAACGCCGGATCGCCCCTCAAAGGGTTGGGATGCTGCGCTGCCACGCATTTGCACGTACGCGCACTTGTACGACAGCCTGGCGGCAAAACGCCTGTGGGTATTCAATACCCATTTCGATCATATGGGCGAAGTGGCCCGACTGCGGTCGGCTGAACTTATTATAAAGAAAATCAAGGAGTTAAATAAAGATTCTGAAGCCTTTATCCTGATGGGCGATTTTAATTCGCCACCCGATCAGGCGCCTGCGCAATACCTGAGCAGGGCGCTCACGGATACCCGGTCGGTAAGTGAAGAGCCTTCATTCGGCCCTGCGGGTACCTTTAATGCGTTCAAATTCAATGAACCGGTCACCCTGTTGATCGATTACATTTTTATCAGCGGAAATGGTTTCAAGGTGAAACAACACGCTGTTTTGAGCGATTCGCGCAATTGTCATTATCCGTCTGATCATTTGCCGGTGATAGCGAGAATGAGTTATGAATGATGAATGATGAATATTTTGAAGGGCTTAGTCGTGGCATGAGGAATAAAAAAGTATCGCCTGTTTTGGCCATCGGCCAAAACAGGCGATACTTTTCTATTACTCATGCCACGACTTGTAAAGCGAAAATGCAACGAAATTCATCATTCATCATTCATCATTCCCTTTCAACTCATCATTCAACTGCCTGTAGTTAATCTTTCCGGCATTCTTTTTCAGGTGTTCTACAATCACAAAGGCGCGGGCGATACGGGCATCCGTATTTTTTACATGTCCGACGATGTACAGCAGGGTGCGTAGTTTGCCCGGCGTCAGGGCATGAAACAAGCGATTGCCTTCTTCGTCCTGCGCCAGCACTTCAGCCAGTTCATCGGGCATAGGCAAGCCATATTCGCTTTCGTCTTTATGCAGACTGACGCGGGCTGTGGAGCCTTCCCGGAGGCCGAGTTGCTCGCGGATTTTTTTGTTGACTACGATACAGTACACCCCTTCCCCTTTTGGAAGCAGCGCGCATTGAAACTCAACGGTATCGTTCAGTTTACATACCACGCGTTTGGCGCCTTCTGTAAGGAACACCTGCGCAATGGGAGCCGGTACGGGCAAATGAGCTCCCCAGAGTTTATTCGTAGAAATTTCCAGTGTGGAGGTAAAATGCAGTGGTTCCTCCATGAATCACGCGACGGTAGAGTTCAAATCTACATAAATGGAAGCGCGATCCACCTTTTCGGGCAAAGGGCCGAAGTGACTGAGTTTAAGTTCTGCCATGCGGCGGCCTGCAATGGCGCAATCGAGCAGATTTTTTTCGTCGAGGCGGGCAGTGAGGTAACCCGACCAGAAAGCGTCGCCGGCGCCTGTGGTATCTTTCACCTCTACCGGGCGGGCGGGCAGGAAGTGGCGTTCGTCGGCATTACCCACCCAGCAACCTTTGTCGCCCAGGGTAAAGCATATTTCCGTGGCGCCCATTTTCAGGAAGTGATCGATAACGGCATCCGGCGCAGGGGATTCGTCTTCGTAGAGACGGCTCCAGTCCACATCGCTTACTTTTATCAGGGTGCGAAGGCGGCAGAATTCAGCCACGAGGCGTTGGGCTTCGCGGCGGTCGGGCCATATTTTTTCAGCGTAGTTGGCATCGATACTGAGTTGGCAGCCGGCGCGTTTGGCTTTTTCGGCGGCTTCCAGCAGCACGTGCTGAGCAGGTTGTTTACTAAGGGCAAAGCAGGTAGTGTGGAAAATGCCAATTTCTTCAAAACGCTGGTATGGGAACTGCCGGATTGAAAGCATGGCATCTGCGCCCCGATAGGGTTGGAAATTGGATACGGCTGCCGATCGGGTTACCAGAATCAGGGTCGTCGGTTCTTCTACCTGTGCGACATAAGTGGTATCTACGCCCAGTTTGCCGACATAATTTCGCAGTACGTCGCCCATATCATCGCTGCCAACCGATGCTGCTAGCATGGTATTGTTGCCCAGACGGGCCATGTTCATGGCCAGATTGGCCGGGCTGCCACCCGGAATGCGTTTGAACAGGGTGGCTTCATCCAGGGTTTGAACAAACTCTGCTGTAATAAAGTCTACCAGTAATTCGCCGGCTGAAAGTATGTCTATGGGTCTACGCATAAAAGAAAAATCGATCGCTTACGGAACCGGCCGCAATGATACGGCAATTCCCCTGCATCTTGTTTAATCGGTAACAGGAATGTTAGTTTGTCGCTGTAAAAGCCTTGATAATGAATACATTGGCTTTACTGCGCCATCCCGATTACCTCGGCAAACACACCGGCGGCAGTTACTTCCGCGCCCGCGCCCGGGCCGCGTACCACCAATGGTCGCTCGCGGTAACGTTCGGTAGTAAACACTACCATGTTGTCGCTGCCACTGAGGAAATAAAACGGGTGACTGGTATCGAATTGTTGCAATACGATGGCGGCTTTCCCGTCTTCCAGTTTGGCTACAAAGCGCAGCACCTTGCCCTGCTCGGCCGCTGTCCGCCGCATCTGTTCAAAGTAGTCGTCCGATTGTTCCAGTGCTTCAAAAAAAGCATCTACCGAGGCCGCCTGCACGCATTTTTCGGGTAAAATTTGTTCAATTTCCACATCCGCAGATTCCAGCGGGAGGCCAGATTCGCGGGCAAGTATGAGCAATTTGCGCCGCACGTCGGAGCCCGACAGGTCGTCGCGTGGATCGGGTTCGGTCAGGCCGCGTTTTTTGGCTTCGCGTACGATGGCCGAAAAGTTTTCCTGTTGTCCGGGCGCACAAAACGTATTGAAGATGAACGACAAAGTGCCGGATAGTATGCCTTCAATTTTTACGATGCGGTCGCCGGAGTGTATCAGGTCGTTGAGCGTACTGATGATGGGCAAACCGGCGCCTACATTGGTTTCATAGCGCCATTGCACGCCGCGGCGGCCCGCCAGTTGTTTGAGCCGCAGGTATTGTGCGTAGGGCGAGGAGGCTGCCACCTTATTGGGTGTGGAAATGGAAATGCTGGCATCCAGAATCTGGTCGTAAAAACCGGCCACATCGCTGGAAGCCGTGTTGTCTACAAAAATGGCGTTGGGCAGGTTGAAGGCTTTCATCTGTTCCGTAAAACGCAACATGGAAAACGGCTCCCCTGCATCGAGCGCATCTTTCCATTGTTCGAGCACGATCCCGTTTTCGGCAAAAACCATGCGGCGGCTGTTGGCCATTCCCACTACCTTTATTTCCAGGTTGCGTTTTTCACGCAGGTAATCCGACTGTGATTCAATCTGTTTCAGCAAGGTGCTGCCAATGAGGCCTACCCCCACCAGGTACAGGTGTACGGTTTTGGTATCCGACAGGAAAAACGACTCGTGGATGGCATTCAGCGCTTTGGTTTCGTACATGGCATTGACCACCACAGAAATATTCAACTCGCTGGAGCCCTGAGCAATGGCCACGATATTAACACCGTTTTTTCCCAGCGCCTGAAACAGCCGGCCAGCAATGCCCGGGCGATACCGCATATTTTCACCGACAACAGCCACCACGGAAAGATCGGTTTCGATTTTCAGCGGCTCGATCAGCGCCTCGCGAATTTCGTAGGAAAACTCTTTTTCAGCGGCCTTTTGCGCGGCTTTGGCCTGCGCTGGCGATACGGCAAAGGTGATGCTGCTCTCGCTGGAGCCCTGTGTGATGATGACGATGTTGACACCCGCCTGCGCCAGGGCGTTGAACAGGCGCGCTGCAATACCCGGCACACCAAACATACCACTACCCTGAAGGGTAAGCAGGCATATCTGGTTGATACTGGAAATACCTTTGATAGCGCCGCCCCAGCCGCCTTCCGAGTCGCGTATGCTCGCTTCTTCCGGCGGGTTTTCACCGATGTAAGTGCCCTCAAACGTCGGGTTGAAGGTGTTTTTGATGCGCAGCGGGATACCTTTTGCCAAAGCCGGCAAAATGGTGGGCGGGTAAATCACCTTGGCGCCGAAATGGCTCATTTCCATGGCCTCCCGATAGGTCATGCTGGGCAGGGTAAATGCTTTTTTTACCCGCCGCGGGTCGGCCGTGAGTACGCCGTCTACATCGGTCCATATTTCGATCACCGAAGCATCGAGCGCCGCGCCGAGAATAGCCGCCGTGTAATCAGAGCCGCCGCGGCCGAGTGTGGTGGTAAGCCCGTCGGCCGTGCTTCCAATAAATCCGGTGGCAGCCTGTACTTTAGGATGTGTTTTGTAATGATCGGCGATGAGGCGATTGGTTTCATCAAAATCGACCTTGGCGCTTCCGAAATGCGCGTCGGTGCGCACCACGCTACGAGTATCCAGAAATTCGCTGGGAATACCGGCCTGGCTCATGGCATGAGAGATGATGGCGGCTGAATTGCGCTCGCCAAAACTCACCACAAAATCCAGCGAACGCGCCGAGGCTTCCCGCAACAGGTAAATACCTTGCAGCACATTGCCCAGCGCTTCAAAATTGCCGGCAATATGCGCCTTGATGTCGGGGCGGTTGGCAGGTTCCAGTAGCGCTTCAATGGCCTCCAAATGCCGCAGGCGCACTTTTTCGAGCACATCGAGATACGAACGATCGCCTTTCGAGGCCTTGTGCGCCATATCCAGCAAGGTGTCGGTCACCTTTGAAAATGCGGAAAAAACCACCGTAAACCGATCGCCGCGCTGGTGGTAGGACTTCAAAATATCGATCAGGCCGCTAATAACCGCCGGGCTTCCAACGGACGTGCCGCCAAATTTTAAAACTTTCATGACTTCTATTTATAGAAGTGAGAGGTGAGAGGTGTAAAGTGAGAGCGCAAAAAACGGGCTTGTTTCGCTATTTTTAAAGCAGAATTAAGAAAAAGACAATATTGAAGAATGGGTAGACTATGTGAGATTGCACTAATTTTCGCCCGCAAAACTTATTGGGACACTATGTCGACCGCAAGACTCAGTATTGTTATACCTACCAAAAACGAAGCCAATTACATCGATCGCACCCTGGCACAGTTTGTAGACTGGCTAGATCGATTCGGGCTTGAAATCATTGTATCAGACGCCAACAGTACGGATGGCACCGCCGAAATCGTGCGTGGATATGAAACCCAATACGGCAGCCGCTATTTCCGACTCATACAGGCTGCAGGCAAACAAAACATTGCCATCGGCCGCAATATGGGCGCGGCGGCTGCTACCGGCGACATCCTGTTTCACATGGATGCCGACGTGTATATTCCCGATAAACAGCGTTTCTTTGAATACATTTTTCGGACGTTTGAGAAACCCGACGTCGTCGCTGCTACCGTTCCACTGCGCATCTACCCGGAAGAAACCCGACTCAGCGACCGGTTCTATCATGTCTTTATGAACATGATGATCCGCCTGTCGTTCCTGGCCGGTGTGTACCTCGCCAAGGGAGAATGCCAGTTGGTGCGCCGACGGGTATTCGAACAAATTGGCGGTTACAACGAAAAAATCGTGGCCGGCGAAGACTGCAACCTGTTTTTCCGCCTGAGCAAGGAAGGCCACATTGCCTACCTGTGGCGGCTGCGTGTGCAACATTCCCCCCGGCGTTTCCGGCAATATGGCTACCTCGGCATCAGTTGGATTTACCTGCGCGAAGGCTTGTCGCTGTTGTTTTTGAGAAGATCGTATGCGAAGGAATGGACGCCGGTCAGGTAGATAGAGGTGAGAGGTGAGAAGTGTGAGAGAGGTGAGAGGTGTGAGAGAGTGAGAGGCTGGTTACTCAATACCACCATAAAGAGCCCTGAAAGGGCGTATTCAATAGCCCAGGGCAACGCCCTGGGTATTCGATCGTATTCAATACAAAACATACACCCGGGGCACCTGTGCCCACTCCCCTCGTCTCCTACCATCATTTCTTCTTCAACAACGGCGTCAAATACAAAATCGACTGCGGCACCTGTTCCACCGAGTGCGACGACTCATCTTCAATAAAAAAGTACTCGACGCCGATTTTTTGCGCTTCCCGGAAAATAGCCGGTAAATCGAGGCTGCCTGTACCGGCCACCACATTCCATTCCACATCGCTTTGGCCGTTCTGATTGCCCGGAACACCTTTCTTTTGATCTTTGACGTGCATGGCTTTCCAGCGTTTGGGATATTTGCGGAGCCAGGCCACAGGGTCTTGTCCCGGGTTTTTGATCCAGTAAATATCCATTTCGAAATTGACGTATTTCCGGTTCGTGTTGTTCACCAGATAGTCGAACAGGAGCGTATTTTCCAGATATGGGCGAAATTCATAGCCGTGCGGATGATAAATCAGTTGCAGGCCTTTCTTTTTCAGTGCCTTGCCGGATGCATTAAAAACCGCGGCTGCTTTTTTTACATCTTCGATCGTAAATTCGGTGCCGTTGTGCGGAATCCAGGGGCACATGATGAACTTGGCACCCAGCGTGCGGGCATTCATGACCATCGTATCCCATTTTTCAGGCTTGGCAAGATCGTCGAATCCGACGCCCATGCTCACGGCTTTCAGCCCGGCTTTGTCGAGTATTTGCCTTGTTTCCGCAGCGTTTTTGCCATTAAAAACACTGGTTTCCACGGTCGTAAGCCCCATTCCTTTCACCATCTTCAGGGTGCCCTCCAGATCTTTTTTCATTTCATTGCGAAAACTGTACAGTTGTACGCCGAGATTGTCGGGGACTTGTGCGGCGATCCACTGACTACATAAGCAGATAGCCAGGCTTAGGAAAAAGTGTTTGTGCATGGATATTTTTTTTAAAATGAACAGTGCAGGCAAAATAATGAGGGCAATATAATGCCGCGATTTCACAATAATTTCAAACATCGCCTAATTTTATGCCCCCTCTTTCCATACCATAGCCACTGCCACCACATGATAAGGTTTATCCTGAACCAGCAATCCGTTTCGACCGACCTGCCACTCGGCAGTACAGTGCTCGATTTCGTCAGATACCACAAGCGGCTTGCAGGCACAAAAATAGGTTGCCGCGAAGGCGACTGCGGCGCTTGCACCGTGCTGGTGGGCGACTTCGAAAATGGCCGACTCACCTACCGCTCCATGACTTCCTGCCTGATGCCGCTGGCAAATGCCCATGGTAAACACCTTGTAACGGTAGAAGGCATCAATGGTGCGCAACTTACCCCTGTGCAGCAGGCCATGGCCGAAACCAATGGCAGCCAATGCGGCTTCTGCACCATCGGTTTTGTGATGTCGCTGACGGGTTTTGCCCTGGGGCATGGCGCGCATACCCCCGAAAAAGCCATTGCATCCATCGATGGAAATATTTGCCGCTGCACCGGATACAAGTCCATTGAACGTGCTGCGCACCTGCTCGTAGATCGGCTCCAAACCCTTGAGAGCACTGACCGGCTCGGCGCACTCGTCGATGCAGGATTTGTGCCGGCCTATTTTTCAGAAATTCCGGCGCGCCTCACTGCGCTCAGGGAATCGTTGCTGACAAAGCCGGGTGAAGACGTTCCTGCCGCTGTCCGTATCGGTGGCGGTACCGACCTGCTGGTGCAAAAACCGGAAGCCATCCGACAGGCCACCCTGCTGCCGCTCTTCGACCGCGATCCCTTGCGGCAAATCGCATTTCACAACGGACAGTTGCACCTTGGAGCGTCGGTGACGGTTACACAATTTGCTGAAAACGAGCAGGTGCGCGCATTTTTCCCAAATCTGGACAACATTATCCGGTTGGTGTCGTCGACACCCATTCGGAACATGGCAACGCTGGGCGGCAATCTGGTGAACGCTTCGCCCATCGGCGACATGAGCGTGCTGCTGCTGGCGCTCGACAGCACGCTTACGCTGCGATCGGGAGCAGAAACAAGACAAGTGCCCTTGCGCGATTTTTTCCTGTCGTACAAAAAAACAGCCTTGCTGCCCGGCGAGATCATCGAAACCATATCGTTTGTGCCACCTTCACCCGATACGTTTTTCCACTTTGAAAAAGTGTGCAAGCGCACCCACCTCGACATTGCCAGTGTAAATACCGCCTGTCAGTGGACGCTTGGTCCCGATGGTACCATTGACACGATTCATTTGTCGGCTGGCGGCGTTTGGCCCTTCCCGAAATACCTGGAAAAAACCGCCGCATTTCTGAAAGGCAAGAAACCCTCGGAAATGTTGTGGACAGAAGCGGAGCCGATATTGCAGTCTGAAATTGCTCCAATATCGGATGTACGCGGCTCGGAAACGTATAAAAGGTTGCTGCTGAGTAAGTTGGCTGGGATAGGATTGATGGGGGTTGATGGGGTTGATAGGGTTGATAAGGTTGATGGGGTTGATAAGTGTTGATGAGTGTTGATGAGGGTTGATATTAAGCCACTCGATGAATGGATATTCAACCCTTATCATGAGCCGATGAGCATCAACATTTATCAACCCTCATCAACACTTATCAACCCCATCAACCCCATCAACCCCATCAACCCCATCAACCCTCATCAACACTTATCAACCCTCATCAACCCACTCACATGACCACTCATTCTCTTGCCAACATAGAAGCCGCCGCGCATGTCAGCGGCAAATCCACCTACGTCGACGACCTGCCGGTGATGGAAGGAACGCTTTGGGTAAAAGTGTTCGATGCCCGCGTTGCGCATGGCCACATCCGGCGGCTCGATATTACAGCGGCTGCGCAAATGGACGGTGTGGTCAAAATATTTACCCACCACGATATTCCCGGTGAAAACCAGATCGGGGGCATCATTCCCGACGAGCCGCTGCTGGCAGCCGAAGAAGTGCATTTCCAGGGTCAGCCTATTGCACTGGTGGCTGCCGAAACGGAAGAACAGGCGGCTGCAGCGCTGGAAAAAATTGTGGTGGAGATGGATCCTTTACCTGTTATTACCGACCCGCGCGAGGCTTTTCGCAACGGCCAATTGCTCAGCGCTTCCCGCACATTTTCAAAAGGCGATACGGCAACAGCCTTTGCGTCCTGCGCGCATGTGTTTGAAGGACAGGCGGAAAGTGGCGGACAGGAACATCTTTACCTGGAAACACAGGGCGCCTACGCGGTGCCCACCGAGCACGACAGTGTGCGCATATTTTCCTCCACACAAGGGCCAACTGCTGTGCAACGCACTGTGGCGCGGGTGCTTGGTGTAAGTATGAACCGCGTAGAAGTAGATGTGGCACGACTGGGCGGCGGATTTGGCGGCAAAGAAGACCAGGCGTCTTCCTGGGGGGCATTCGTAGCGCTGGTAGCCTATGTACTGAAAAGGCCGGCTAAATGCATCCCGCACCGCATGGAGGATATGCGCATGACCGGCAAGCGCAACCCTTACAGCAGCGATTTTCGCATTGGCCTGGATGCCGATTTTCGGATTGTAGCCTACGAAGCCACTTTTTACCAGAATGGTGGCGCAGCGGCTGATTTGTCGCCGGCTATACTGGAGCGCACCTTGTTTCATGCGGCCAATAGTTATGCTATTCCGCATGTGCAGGTGACGGCCCATTCCTGCAAAACCAACCTGCCACCCAACACGGCATTCAGGGGTTTTGGAGGACCGCAAGGCAAATTTGTGATGGAAGCCGCGATCGATTGTGCCGCCCGACAACTGGGCGTACCGGCAGCGCTTATTCAAGAAAAAAACCTGCTGAGCGATGGCTACGAATTTCATTATGGTCAAATTGCCGCCGGCGCCGAAGCGCGCAATTGCTGGCAGGCTTTGGAGAAAAAACATCCCTGTAAATCCGTTTTATCAGAAATAGAAACATTCAATACCGCCCATCGTTGGAAGAAAAAAGGCGCCGCCTGGATGCCCATCTGCTTTGGCATTTCCTTTACCAATACCATGATGAACCATGCGCGGGCCCTCGTGCATGTGTATTCCGACGGCAGCGTCGGAGTCAGCACCGGCGCAGTGGAAATGGGGCAGGGCGTTAACATGAAAATGATGCAGGTGGCCGCGCGTATTTTCGGCATTTCCCTGCAACGGATCAAACTGGAAACCACCAACACCACCCGGGTAGCCAATACCTCGCCCTCGGCAGCAAGCGCCACCGCCGATTTGAATGGGAAAGCACTGTCTGATGCGTGTTTTCAAATCAGAAGTCGGCTGGAAACCATTGCACGTTCGGCTTTGAATGCTTCAGAAAACGCGGCAATTTCCTTGCAGGATGAACAGGTTTGGCTGGAAGGGAAAGCGACCGACCTGTCCTGGACGGCGCTTATTCAGCAGGCATTTGTACAACGCGTCAACCTGAGCGCAAAAGGCCATTATGCCACACCGCAGATACATTTCGACAAAACCACGGGAAAAGGCCATCCTTTTGCCTATCATGTATATGGTACAGCCCTGACAGTTTGTACGGTCGATTGCTTGCGTGGCACGTATAGCATCGATCTGGTGGAAGTCGTACATGATTATGGCAACAGCATTAATCCGGGCATCGATCAGGGACAATGCGAAGGCGGTATTGTGCAAGGTATTGGCTGGATGACCATGGAAGAAGTGGCTTATAATGCGGACGGCCGGCTGCTCTCCAATGCCTTGTCGACCTATAAAATACCCGATGTTTATGCTGTGCCACAGACGCTGCTTATTCATGCGCTGGAAACCGAGGGCGCCGAACTGGCCATTTTTAAATCAAAAGCAGTAGGCGAACCTCCCCTGATGTATGGCATCGGGGCATTTTTTGCCTTGCGCAATGCCGTGCTGGCGTTTCATCCGCAATCCAGCATTACCTATTCGGCGCCCATGACGCCCGAAAAGGTGTTGACGGGTTTGTACAACAAAGGTTAATCGGATTTCAAAAAAATCCGGAATCCATGTTCATTTCACAGAAATAATTCATTTTTGTGGAGCGTTTTACCCCAGGCTACCTTCACAACCAATTGAACAATCATTTATGCCTGCACATGCTATTTTCGAGTCTGTACGCCAACAACTTCAACAGGGCGAAACAGGCGGCGCTCTGGATACCCTCATTAAATACCTGGAGTCGGAAGGCAAACAAACCGAATTGCTTCGCACCCTCCGGGTGGTGCAGGCCAATTACAACGCTGCCCAACAGCAGGAACTGAAAGGCATCCTCGCTTTTCAGGAAGCGCAGCGCGAATATTCCAAAGTAAATGATGCACTGCTCAGGACGCTCGACGACCTTCATGCAGGGCGTCCGACAAACACTGCATTTGCAGACGTTGGCCGACGCGTCCCCTGGATTTGGGTGGGGCTTGGCCTTGCCCTCCTTGCGGTTGTGGGCGCGTTTTTTATTTTCGGAAAACCCAACACTCCCAAAAAAGAAACCACGGCGGCTACCTGCCCCGAATTTAGAAAGGTGGATTACCGCATTATGATTATTCCTTTTTTGAGCCTCAGCGGCGATACGGTGATACATCCCAGCGTGAGTATTCAGGCACGGATACGCCAACTGACGACCAATAACAAGATGTCGACGGATGTGGAACTGGCGCCGGGGCCCCGCATTACCAGCCTGCCCGATTGGGCGCGTGCCGAGCAAAAAGGCAAGGATTGTGGCGCCGATCTTGTCATCTGGGGGCAATTTGAAAAAGTGGACGATTCTCTGCAAATTGATGTACATTATGTGTTCACCAAAGGCGATCAACTGCCGGGGCACACCGATTTTCAGCCGTTCAAAAGCCTGACAGCCTTGCAAAAAAGTGGGAAATCATCGGGACTTCGTACCCTCGATGACGCTGTGTTGTCATTGTGCAGCGTGCTGGCTGTACATGCCAACCGGCCGGAAGTAGCAGAAAAATGGCTGGGAAAAATTCAGGACACTTCTGAAAAAGATGACAGTCTCATGGACGCTATCACACTGGTCAAACAAAACCGGCAGCGCAGCAACGTGGGGAAAAAACCGTCTGAATAGCAGGTTAGTCAGACAAAAGACCCTTTTTCCTGTAAATTTTTCAAAAACTCCAGTGTGTCGGGCAAGCCGCTCAACACCTTGGTATTTTCCGGCAGTTTTACCGGATTCATAAACAACTGAGCGCCCGTGAGCAGCAATTCGCTGCCATTGATCGAGCGCGAGGCATTGTCTACATAGTTCTGGATAGACTGCCGGGGAAGCGGCTCCTGTAAAATGGTAAAGATGTAGGCCGGTTTCAGTGTATGGCTGATGTCGCGGATGTCATTCAGAGAGGTATTGGCGCCAAGGTACACCACTTTATAGCCACGCGTGCGGAGCAGATAATGCATGAAAAGAAGCGTCAGTTCCTGGGTTTCGCCCTCGGGCGTGTAGAGCACAAATGTGGGTGCGTCGCCCGGTGCATCGATGGGTTCTTTATCGATAGCAGCCATCAGTTTGCGTCGAATGAGGTTGGAAATAAATTTCTCGTGCGCGGCACTGATGCTGTTGGTCAACCAGAGAATATTGAGTTTGTCGAGAAAAGGATAAATGAGTTCGACCATGGTGCGCTCGAACCCGTTTTCCCAGACGTAGGCAGAAAAGATGCGTTCGAACCCAAGTTCGTCCATGTCGATCATGGAAAGGGTGATAGCGTCTATCTGCGTGTTGTGGCTGTTGTTGTTTTCGGCAATTTCTGCCACCAGATCGGCAATGCGCTCGTGCGGCATGCCAGCCAGTTTGCTGATTTTGTAGCCATGCCGGTTCAACAGGGCAATATTGAACAGCAGCCGCAGTTCCTCGTCGGTGTAATATCGGATATTGGTATCCGTTCGGTGTGGAACCACAAGGCGATACCGCTGCTCCCATATGCGTATGGTGTGCGCTTTGATACCTGTCAGTCGTTCCAGGTCCCGGATCGAATATATCGCCATTGTTAAAATATCCAGTTCAGCCATACAGCCAGTCCGGTTATTAGCAATTGGTTGACTATCAATGTTTTCAACAAACCGCTAACGGAAGCTCCCAACTGGCGAAGAAAAGTAACTGTAAAGGTACTACAACAGGACAATTTGTGGAAGGTTCACGTGTAAAATTCGGAAAACGTTCCACAAAAACATATCAGGGTAAAGTAGCCTGAAAGAATCCTATACACGTTCGCCCACCAGCCATCGCTTAAAATCGGAAGACCGCTCGGTGCTCACAATGGTATCCATATCGGCTGGTGGATCAAGATCGATTTTACCCTGCTCTTGGAGTAGGAATGCATTTCCTTGATAGCGTTTACATGTACGATAAACTGGCGGTTGATGCGGTAAAACAGGGTGGGGTCGAGCAGGCCTTCCAGTTTGTCGAGCGGGTAATCGACCGGGAAGCGCTTGCCCGAACTGCGCGATACCACAAAAGTGATTTTATCTTTGGAGTAGAAATAGGCGGCATCGCTCATTTCAACCAGTTTGAAACTGCTGCTGAAACGGATCAGCATGCGCCGCAGGTAGTTGCCGCCGGGCTCCTGTTTGCGCATGGTTTCGAGCAAAGGTGTATAATTGGGCGCAGGCTGAAATACACGCTTGTATTTGTCGATGGCTGCTTCGAGATCGGCCGTTTTGATGGGTTTTAGCAGGTAGTCGACGGCCGTTACCTTGAATGCTTTCACGGCATATTCATCGTAGGCGGTGGTAAAAATGACGGGCGCCGTTACCGTTACGTGTTCGAATATTTCAAAACTGGCGCCATCTGCCAGGTGTATGTCCAGCAATATCAAGTCAGGCTGTGGGTTGTTTTGTAGCCATAGGACGGCCGTTTCCACACTGTCGAGGCGGTCAATTACCACTGCTTCCGGGGCAATTTCTCCCAGCATTTTCTCCAATCGGCGCGCTGCGGCGTTCTCGTCTTCAATGATGAGTATTTTCATAGTGAGTGGTGAGTAGTGAATGGTGAGTAAGGGCGTTTTTAGGGTGCGGTAGTGTGGTTTTGAAGGGATGGATGAGGAGGGTATGATTTGTTTGTTTTTGGTTTTTGCTGGAACGAATACCCAGGTTGTTGCCGTGATTTTTTGAACGCATACCCGGGGCATGGGTTGTTTTTGGGGGCGGAACGAATAGCCGTGATTTTTTGAACGCATACCCCGAGGCATGGGTTGTTTTTTGGGGGCGGAACGAATACCCAGGGCGTTGCCCTGGGCTATTGAATACGCCCTTTCAGGGCTATTTTGTGGTGATGACGAGCGCCCCCTCTCACCTCTCTCCCTCTCTCACTCTCTCACCTCTCTCACCTCTCTCACTCTCTCACTTCTCTCACTTCTCTCACTCTCTCACTTCTCTCACTCTCTCACTCTCTCTCAGAGGTACTTTTACCGTGAAGAACGCTGAATTATCTTCCACAATGACCGGGCGTTCTCCAAACAGTCGGTAACGGTGAATCAGGCTTTGCAGGCCAAAATGAGTGCTGGGCTCAGGTTTTATTTTTTTCTGGATGTTGTTTCGCACCACCACGTAATCGTCGTTGTCTATAAACATTTCGATCGTAAGGGGGCGGGTGGAAGAGATGACATTGTGTTTGACGGCATTTTCCACCAGCATTTGCAAGGCCAGCGGCATTACCAGGCCCGTGTGTCCGTCGAGTCGGTCGATGAGGTGAAAACCGTCTTCATACCTTTTTTTCAGAAGGAAATGGAAACTCTCCACAAGTTCTTTCTCTTCCTGCAGGGTGATAAAATCGCGCTCGCGATAGGCCATCATGCTGCGATAGAAGTCGGACAGGTGTTCGACGTACTCGACGGCGATTTTTGGATTTTCTTCAATAATGGTAATGAGCGTATTAAAACTGTTGAACAGAAAATGCGGGTTGATCTGGCTTTTCAGGGCGGCAAACTGCGATTCCACATTTTCGCGTTTCAACTGCGCCTCTTTTTTCAGGCGAGCCTCCCGAATGCGTACAAAAGCGTAGAACATGGCCCCTGCCAGCAACAGGCAAAACAGAATAAACCACCACTGCGCCCAAAAAGGTGGCTGGATGGTAAACGACCACGACGTTTCGGGCACATGATCGAAATTGCCGTGTTCGCTGGTCTGTACCCGGAACGTGTAATTGCCCGGGGGCAGGTTGGGGTAGGAGGCCAGCGGGTCTTTGGAAATTTTCCAATTCGGGTCAAATCCTTCCAGTTTGTACCGGTAACGCACCGATTCGGGACTGGAATACCACAATCCGGTAAAATTGAAAATGAAATAATTCTGATCGTAAGCAAACGTATGCTGCTGAAGATCAACAGATTGCATTAGAACCGATACAGCCGTGATGTCGGGCTGCGGGTCGTCCAAAAATGACTCCCCGTATGCGGCGATGCGCACAATTCCCTGACGGGCGCCAATCCAGACATTCCCGCCCTGGTCGCGATACAGGGCATTCAGGTTGACTTCCATGGTTCCGCTTTGCAATTCGCAAAAAACGGCATGGTCTACCCGATCCGGGTTTAGCAGGTCGAAACCGTCGTCGTAGCCGATCACAATCTGGCCATGGCCTGTTACGGCCAGCCCGGTTATTTTGTTGCTGTGCAGGTGGTTGGCGGTGGTAAAATGCCTGAATTGTCCGTCTTTAAACGAAAAAAGACCATCGCGATCCGTACTGAACCAGATACCGCCTTTGTTATCCTCTGCAATACTGTAGATCGTTTTCAGTTTCGTGTCGCCCGCCTGGGTATACGATTGCATCCGGCCATTTTCCAGCATTTGCAGGCCATCTCCATCAGTGCCGAACCATACGCGCCCTTTGCTATCGGTAAATACTTTATAGATGTAACTGGTTCCGAGCGCTTTTAACTCGGGTATGCCAGCCTGCACTTTATGCGTGCGGGTATCACAAACCGTGATGCCACCCAGGGTAGCCAGCCATACCCGCTGGGCGTCGCCGCTGATAGACAATACGCTTCCATTGGCGAGTCCGTCTTTTTCCAGGGTATGTTGGCGGAGTGCGCCTTTTTCATCTACTACATACACGCCGTTGCCAAAAGAACCTGCCCACACTTCGCCGTTGGGCGATTGCCACAGGGAAATAATATTTTCTGCCCGAGGCAGAATCTGTCGGTAAGTGTTGTTTTCTCTTAAAAATAATCCTTGCTGGCTCCCGGCCCAGAGGCGGTTGCGGCTGTCGACAAGAATAGCCTGTACATTGCCGAAAGAAGGCGTGAGAATGCCAAACATGGCCTGTGCGCTGTACATGGCGCCTTTGTCGGTCACCACCCAAAGCAAACCTTCGCGATCCTTGAAAAGGTGCTGGATTTTTGCAAATCGTAGAGGATTCTGATCGGGTAGTGCATAAAGCGAAGCAGAAGACGTTTCGAAACGAATCAGGCCATTGTGTTCGGTGCCGATCCAGACTTCCTGTGTTCCAAATGCAGCCAGGCTGGTGACGGGCCCGTATGCCCAGTCTTGCGTACGGTATGTGCAGCGTTTGGCTGCGATATTATAAGAACAAACGCCATAATCGTGCGTACCCACCCACATGTTTCCCTGGCCATCAGGCGCCAGTGCCGTAATGATTTGATCGGGGAGGCCATTGGCAGCGCTCAATTGCTGTACTTTTTTTTGCCCTTTGACCTGCATGGCGCAAATGTTGATGCCGGCATCGGTAGCGGCCCAGATGTTGCCTTTCCCGTCGGTAGCCAGTGCATAAATATCATCGCTCGACAAACCATCGTCTGCAACATTGAACTGATACATTCGATTGTCTTTCCACACATACAGCCCTTCGCCATAGGTGCCGATCCAGCATGCGCCGGAGGAGTCTTCTGAAAAAGCCGTAATAGCCTTGGTCGGCAATCCTTCTGAAGGCTGCCACACCTGAAGCACTGCGGATTGCATGGGTTGGTCGTAGGCATTACCGGCGAGGATAGAAGGAAAATTACCGGTCATGGAAACATAAGCGATGCAACCGTTTTGAAAACCCACCCAGATGCGGCCCTGCGATTCGGACAAGGCCGTTACGCGTACTGTCTGCAGGGAATCCGGTATCAGAATGGGCTGGAAAAGCAGGCCATCATACCGCAACAGGCGGCCTTGCGCGCCACACCAGATCCACCCACGGCTGTCCTGTAAGACGGTAGTGATACGCACCTCTCCCAGTTCTTTTGCCGAATGCACCCTGAATTCAGGCATTTGCGCCTTACCCGATAAGTACGCACCGAAACAAAACAATAATATGGAGAGTATTCTTTTCAAAATCTGTATAAAGGTATTTTAATCGGCAGGTTTCAGATCGGCGTCGATGGTAACGGTAATTTCTTCGGCTATTTTCTGATACACGATACGGGGAATCGTAATGTTGTGGTCGCTGAGCGGCACGGTAAAAGTGGATGTAATGTGTATACGCTTGCCTTTTACCACCACCTGGCTTTTGATAATGCGTTCCTGCTCGATGCCGTGCACGGTGATTTTGCCCTTGGCCCTGACAGCATACGTGCCTTCAACCTGCAAATCGACCTGTTCGATGATTTTGCCTGCAAAACTTGCTTTTGGAAACTTGTCGCTTTCCATGTAATTTTCATTGAAATGCTCGCGCTGCAGCCGGTTGTTGAACCCTTCGAAAGAGCGGATTTCTACCGTCCAGGCAAAACTGTTGGTAGAAAGGTCAACCGCGCCGCGCAATTTGTTGCTTTGAGCCTCGATCACTTCGAGGGCGGCGTCCGATTTGAGCAGCACCTTGCCCGTTTCGCAACGGAATACCACCGGTTCGGGCAAAAGAAAGACCGATGTGCAGCAAAAAGACCAGAGGAAAAGCAGGACTGGCATACAGTTCATTTTAAAAATCGCCTAAAAATAGAAGGTACCTGACAGTTCGTTCGAATTTTGAGACTGAACCGGTAAAAAACCGCGCCGGGCCGGATTCTGGCAAGAATTTCGCTTCTTTAAAATATTGAATGCAAATGGTCGTTTTCCGTTCTTCTAAAAACAGGGCGGCTTTGTTGCATAACTTTAAAAATGCACTACCTTTGGTGCGCAATATCGTCCTAAAATCATATTTCTGTCATGCGATTTCCATTTGGCAACAAAAAAGACGATGCCCTGCATAACGACCAGGATCATAAATCCAAACGTTCTCTGGACGACCTGGAAGATGATGACATTACCAAACTGGGCAAAGACGAAATGAACAAACTGGGCGGTGGCCGCGACGCTTCCAAGCCCTTGTCCGGATTTCCGGACCTGCGCGACAGTCTGGGAAGTACTATCCCACTCTAAATATTGTCTGGCCGCTTTCCATTTATGTTCTGCAAGTATGTATATCCCGAATTGTTCCGCTAAGGAGCAATTCGGGATTTTTGTTTTTGCCCCTCAATAGAGATTTTTTCTACATTTGGAGGCGAAAACACTCCATATGCAACATACCCTCCGCGAACTGCTGGAACAAAACCTGATTGAAAACCAGGATGCCGAGCGCATTCAGTCCCTCGAACAACAAAGCCCCTTTTCGCTGCACTGGGAACTCAAAACCCTGCTCTATTTGGGCGTCATTCTCCTCAATATCGGGCTGGGCTACCTGATTTATCAAAATATCAACCATATCGGCCATGTGGCGCTGATCACCCTGATTGGGGGTGTTTGCGCGTTTTGCATGGCCTATGCCATACGGCACCGGCAGCCTTTTAGCCGGAGTGAAACGGAAAGTCCGACACCTTACTACGATTATATTTTGCTGCTTGGGTGCCTGCTGTTTCTGGTATTGGAAGGTTATGTGCAGTATCAATACAACCTGTTTGGTACGCGTTACGGACTCGCTACTTTTATTCCCATGGTGTTGTTTTTCGGGCTGGCGTACTGGCTCGACAACAGGGGCGTATTGTCGCTGGGCATCACTGCATTGGCTTCCTGGGTAGGTATCACCGTCGCCCCGCAGGAAATATTGAGTAAAAACGATTTCAGCAGTGGCGCCATCGTGTACACAGGGGTAGCATTGGGCGCATTTCTGAGCATCGTACCATTTCTGAGCGAGCGCCTGAACTTTAAGAAGCACTTTTCACTGACCTACCTCAATTTCGGGGTGCACATCGGCATGATCTCCTGCCTGGCTGGCATGATGGGGCTCGATCGGGAAATTGTGTTCTTTCCGCTGCTGTGTGTGGCAGTTGGGTTCTTTTTGTGGTATGCCCGTACGCGAGGCTCGTTTTATTTCCTGACTGTGGCTGTGGTGTACGGGTATATCGGGTTTACATACCTGCTGGTAAATCATACGGCTTCCTGGCATTTCGACTTCATGTTTTACCTGCTCTACTTTTTCCTGTCGTGTGCAGGCGTCATTTATTTCCTGATCCACTACAAACGTTTCATCAAAAACAAACAGTCATGACAGCATACAATCCGCAATGGCTCGATGCCTTGCGCATCCGTGAAATGGTGGCTGCATGGCGCCGGAACGAATGGCTGGGCGAGGACAAATGGAAAAACATTCAGGCGCATTACCCCGAGTCGTTTTATTCACCCAATTTATTCGTACGCATTGGCCTTGCCTTTTTCAGCCTGATACTGCTTTCGGCGGCCATGGGTTTGCTGGGGCTTTTTTTTGACCCCGATTCTGAAACAGCCTTTGCCGGGTTTTGCCTGTTTGTAGGTGTCCTGGCCTTGCTTTTCCTGGAGTTTTGGGCCATCCGATCGGCCAGGCATTACGGCAGCGGCGTAGACGATATGCTGCTGTATTTTGCCATAGGGAGCATCATTGCCGGACTGTGTATGCCCATGCCGTATCAGACGGACGAGGTGGTGTATTACAGCGTGGCATTTCCATTTCTTGTGCTTGGGAGTGTTCGTTATCTGGATCGGGTATTAAGCGCAGCAGCCTTCCTCTGCGGCCTGCTGATATGCTTGAAAATAGCGATGCAGGTACCTAACCTCGCGATTTACCTGCTTCCGCTGACAGGTATACTGTTTTCGGTGGCGATCTACCTGTTCGCACGCGAA
This sequence comes from Bacteroidota bacterium, assembly GCA_020160935.1. Taxonomy (GTDB): domain Bacteria; phylum Bacteroidota; class Bacteroidia; order Chitinophagales; family Saprospiraceae; genus M3007. Next base: position 320,423 of record JAIUPL010000002.1, read on the forward strand.
GGCCAGCGTCGGTACAACTGGCGTTTTTGGCATCGTCAACTGGCATTGCTGGAGTGGATGTCCATTGTAACCCTCTACCTGAGCATCAATTACTGGGTGGTGCAACTGTTCGCATTCGAGGCACTTCAAATAGAAAACATCCCCCTGCCCTGGTTTTTTTGGGTGCTTACGTTTGTTTTGCCGATCGCTTACATCTGGGCGGGTGTGCAGCAAAAAGATCGCCTGATGCTCGATACAGGTCTGGGTGCTGCTGCAGGTGCTGTTTTTACCTTCCGCTATTTCTTTCATGTGCTGCCCTGGGCCTGGGCGGCGGTTATCGCCGGTGCGGTGTTGTTTGTGGGTGCATATTTCAGCATTCGTTATCTGCGCAGCCACAAAGGCCCGTACACATATGCCAGTGAAGGAGACAAGATATGGTTGCAGGAATTGGAAGAACAATTGATAGAACAGACCATTGCCAGCCAGAACCCGCCGGTTCCGGTGAAAAAAGATGGTTTCGGAGGCGGGCAATTTGGAGGAGGAGGAGCAGAAGGAAATTTTTGACCTTGAAATAATCCGGCATACCCTTTACATTCGCCCTTCATTCCGCGGGATTAGCTCAGGGGTAGAGCACAACTTTCCCAAAGTTGGGGCCGTGGGTTCGATTCCCATATCCCGCTCCAGGCAATAAAAAAACGGACTGCACCGGAAACCCGGCACAGCCCGTTTTTTATTATTTCCACAAATTCTCTCCTAACGAATAATCACTACTGGCACCGTCTCGCGCAGGGAAGCCGATTGAATACGGATGAAGAACATGCCGTTTCCAAATTGCTTGCCTTCCCATTGGAGGCGATTTTCGCCCGACATTTTACCGTCGAACAGGGTAGTGACAATTTTGCCGCTCACATCGCTCACCAGCACCTGTACGGATTCTTCCGTAGCCAGGGTAATATCGATATTCACCATATCCGTAGACGGATTCGGGAAGCAATTTACCTGACCGCCCGTAGTAACATCAGATGTTCTTTCCTGTGTAGCAGGACGCTGTGGCGTGTTGGTGCAACCGAAGAAATATGCGCTACCCTGGTCGAGTGCCGCGCCCACATCATCTTTGTATGCGCCAATTACGATGGAGTTGCCACCGATGGCCACCGAATGGCCAAAGTTGTCATTGGCTGCCACTGAAGCACCGGTAAGTTTGTTTACCTGAGCCCAACCGCTGCCTTCCGTGAAGACGTAAGCAGAACCGGAGTTGGTGCCCATATCGTCGTCAAACTGCGAACCTATCAGTGCAATGCCTGCTTCGATAGATACACTGGAACCGAACTGGTCGGACGGGGCTGCATCAGAAGGAACCAGTTTGGCTACTTCCGGCCAGGAAGCGCCGCTGCCCTGGAAGATGTAAGCCGAACCGGCATTGTTGATCATGCTGTAGTCGTCGAGGTAAGAGCCTACAATAACCTGATTGCCGCTGATGGCTACGCTGGAACCGAAGTAGTCGCCTGCGCTGGCATCGGAAGCCGTCAGTTTGGTGGCTTGTCCCCAGTTGTTCGTACCTCCCTGATCTTTGGAGAAGATGTATGCAGCACCGCAGTTGACACCAAAATCGTCATCATAACGGGAGCCTACAACGGCGTTGTTGCCGTCGAGCGCTACACTGATACCAAAGTTGTCGTTTGTGCCGCCATCGGAAGCAATTCTTTTTACTTCACCGCCCCATGAAGTGGCAGCGCTGTAAATGTACACAGAGCCTTGGTCGACTTTGGTTTCCACATCGTCCAGATCGGCGCCTACGATCGCATGGGTACCGGTAATGTCTACAGAAATACCGTAGTCATCATTCGCAGCGCCATCGCTGGCCAGAAGTTTTTTCGTCAAAGTCCAGGTAGCACCTGAACCAGAGAAAATAAATGCTGCACCTTTTCCGGCGTATTTGTTGGCGCCTACGATCACCAGACCTCCATCGATAGCAACGCTTTGGCCAAAGAGGTCGTCTGCATCACCGTCGGGTACTACAAGTTTAGCAACCTGTGTCCAGTTGCCAAATACGTCTTTTTCCAGAATGTAGGCTGCACCGCTGTTGGTACCTTTACCATTGTCGTCGTATGGAGCGCCAATGATAGCACGGCTTCCGTCTACGTCTACACTGTTTCCGTACCAGTCGCCTGCAGCGCCGTCTGTAGCAAGTTCGATACCGAGTGCATCGGTACAAGCCTGACTGCCACCGCCATTGTTTACGTTTACAGATACATTTTGCTGGCATTCAGTCGGATTGCCGCTACCGTCAGTTACTACCCAGGTAACCACTTCTCCATCGCCGAACAGCAGTTCGGGCGTACCCTGAGCCAACAGGACAGACGAAACCGAGCAGTTGTCGGAAGCCAATGGTGCTTCCAGGTTGATGCTCAATGCAAATTCTTCGCCTGGTTCGGCATCGATCGTCACATCCGGGCAGGAAACAAAGGTTGGAGGCGTTACGTCAGACACCACAACCGTTTTGGTGCAGGAATTGGGGCCTACCGTATTGCTGGCAGTAAATGTAACAATAGTAGTACCGAGCGGGAATGGGCCATTGTTGCTGGCTGTAACCACCCTCGAACCACAGTTATCGCTGGCAGTAACACCAAAATTGCTTACTACACCCTGGCAACTTGCATTGGCATTTACCGCAATGCTGCCGCCGCAGCCGGCGAACGTTGGTACAGCCGTTGGCGTACATGGGCCGCTGTTGCAGGTTACACTTACCGTACGTACGCAAGTGGCGGAATTGCTGCCTACCGTAGCCGTGAAAGTAACCGTTTGATTGCCCGAAACACTTACGTTGAAGGACTGGTTGGCCAGCGAAAGCGGGTTGCCACAGTTATCCGTAGCGCTCAGTCCCAGTTGTGCAGCCGTTACAGTCACCGTCGTTGGGCAGTTGGCGTTCGGAAGTACGAACGGCGTAGGGCTGCCACAGTTGCTGCCGCCCGTGAAGGACGGAGTGGTGGGGGTGCACGAAGTCGGATTAGGCGTTACAACGATCGTTTGCGAACAAGTAGTAGTACTCACACCATCTGATACTTGCCAGTAAATAAATGATGTGCCTACCGGATACTGTGGTAACACCGGCGGGTTGGCAATGATGCTACCTAACGAAACGCTTGCGCAGTTGTCGGAAACGTTGATAAATGCCTGAGGAATAAATGTTGGTGCACTCGACGGTATAAAGTTGTTGCCTGGCACATCCACTTGTACGGTAAATGTACCGCAGGTGAGTGTTGGCGGCGTCTGATCCTGAATGGTTACATTCGAACTGCAAACGGCTGTATTACCAGAAGCATCTGTTGCTTGCCAGAAAACCACAAAAGTTCCTGACAGTAAAGATGGCAATGATGGTGACAGAAGTGCCAATTGCGGTGTTCCGCAGTTGTCGGATACTGTCGGCGTATTCAGCATGCTTTGTGTCACATTGGCGTTGCAACCGCTGTTGGCTGCAATAACCTGTGTTGCCGGGCAAGTGATGACGGGCGCTGTGTTTTCACGTACATCGATGGTGAAGGTACAACTGCTGCTGTTGCCTGCGTTATCGTTGGCAACATAACGCAGGGTTGTAACACCTACCGGGAACACGCCATTGCGTGCTACAGACGTCCCGTTCAAAGTTGGTGCAGGTGTACCGGTCGTGCTCACTAAAACCGGCGCATTCATGGTCACAGGAGTCGAACAATCAGTGACCAGGGTTGGGTCTGCCCAATTGGCAGCCGGGCCGCTGCAACCGGAGGTCAGAACGATGATCTGGTTGCTTGGGCAACTAAATGCCGGGCCCGTCAGGTCGCGCACTTGCACTGAAAAAGAACAAGTACCTCTGTTGGTGGCAGCATCCGAAGCACTGTAAGTAATAACAGTAGTACCCAGTGGCAAAGTAACTGAAGGAACCAGGGCTGTTGTAGCCGTAACCAATGCGCCTGCAGTGCTGTAATAAACAGGCAATGCGTTGTTGCAACCGTAATCTGAAACAGTTGGAACCGGCAAATTGTAGGTATTGTTGCAATTAGGATAATCTGTTGCTGTCAATACCACCGGTGATGTCGGGCAGTTGCTCAGTACCGGTGCATCATCGTCAATAACAGTTACGGTAAATCCGCAAGGCGTACCAATGTTGGCAGTAATAGCCGGGCCGTCTTTTGCCGTAAAGTTAACCTGCGTGACACCTACCGGGAAATAGCCGCCGGCATTGCTGTTGAGCAGGGTAGCAGTATTGGGCGTCGACATATTGCCGGGCGAGGCAGCACGTGAAATAACGATGCCTGCATTGTTGCAGTTATCTGTCCAGATCGGTGCACTCCAGGTTACATTGGCGCCGCAGTTGGCGGCAACATCGCTGTTAACTGTGATATTGGCCGGGCAACTGCCTGCTTGCAGCGTTGGGCCAGTCTGGTCTGTTACCTGAATGTTGAACGTACAAGTGGCAGTGTTGCCGGAAGCATCTGTAGCAACTGCACGCAAGGTGTGCGTACCCAGGGGGAACGTCGAGAGGCCAATGGTAAGGGCCGTATTGTTGGATGCCAGCCTGTAGGTTACTGTGCCCGGATCGCAGGGTGCAACAGCCGAGCTCGTAGCACCCGGGTTGCCGAGTGTATACAGGCAGTTGGAACCGGCCGCTACTACTACCGGCGATACAGGGCAGGATACGCTTGGAGGAACCGTATTGGTCACTTTAACAGTAAAGGAGCAAGAGGCTGAATTGGCAGGTGAAGCAGCATCGCTGGCGTAATAAGTTACAGTTGTAATGCCTTCGTTGAAGACTGCTGATACAGGCATGCCGGCAGTTCCTGCTACACTGGATGTAGAGGTGTTGCCACCTGTCAATGTCGCTGTCGGGGTATATACTAAAGTACAGTTATCCGTTGCAGTAGGAACCGTCCAGGTAACTGTTTTGGTACATCCATTCATATCCGCAGGAACGGTCTGATTTTGCGGGCAGGTAATGCCGAATGTAGGCGCCTGAGCATCTACTACCGTAATGGTGTAACTGCAGGTAGCAGAGTTGGCACTGGCATCTGTGGCCCTGAAGAAAAATGAATGCGCACCCAATGGCAGCATCGACAAAGCCAAAGGAGGTTGTTCCATCGCTGGTGATGCCGTCGCAAAAGTACCATCCGTTGTACGGACTACTGATAAGCCCGGGCAATTATCCGTAGCATTCGGTAGTGTCAGGTTGATCGTTGCCGACGTGCAAGAGTTGGGAGCCGTAGGAATCGTTATCGAAACCGGGCAGGTAAGTGATGGCGGTTGTATGTCGGTGACATTTACAATGAATGTCCAGTAAGTAGTCGTGTTACTTCCGGCATCTGTTGCCCAGAAATAAACCGTTGATGAACCAACCGGGAAAGTATAACCCGAAGGATGGCTGGAAGTAAGGCTTACATTGCCGCCACAGTTATCGGTAGCCGTTACGTCTGGCGCCAGCCAGGAGAACGCGGCGCCGCAAACACCCTGGGTAGAGTTGAGGGAAACCGTACTGCCGTTTGCAATAACAGGATTTCCGATGGTCGTAGATCGTGGGCCTGTATTCACCGTAACCGAAGGTGGGATACCGTCGGTCACCGTCACCGTGAAGTTGCAATAGCCAGTGTTGCCGCCGGCATCTTGCGCAGCATACGACACAGTCGTTATACCGACCGGGAAAAAGGATGTTGGCGAATGGCTGCTGTTCATACTGACAATGGCTTCGCAGTCATTAGGTGTTGGGATGGTCCACAGGTTGCCAATATATCCGCAGTTGGGAGCACCCTGGTTTTCCATCAAGGGGCCGATGTCGGTCGGACAGTTGGTCCAGGTCGGTGCCGTATTCGACACCACATTAAACACCTGCGTCTGGGTGCTCGTGTTACCATGCGAGTCTGTGTACGTCCAGGTGACCGTCGTTTGGCCCAACATGGCCGCCAGCGAGCCTGGAGAGGCAACGCCATTTACAGCGGTTGTGGGGCATGCATCTGTGGCCGTCGGGATATAACTGGCAGGGAAGTTGGCCACCGAGCAAATGTCGATGGATTGAGCCGGCAGTGAAGCAACATTGGGCACGGGGGGCGTTTTGTCTACTACCGTAATAGTGGACGAACAGGTAGCGGTGTTCATCGCCTCATCAGTAGCCGTCAGTACCAAACTAGTGGGGGGCATACCAACTGTGTATTCCGCAGCACCGTTCGACATAGCCGTATTGTCAGCATCCGCACAAGTGAAACTCAAAATACCGGTGCCTGTCACAGTAAATTCAAGTTCATTGATACAGGTAAAAGTCGTGCTTACAAACAGGTCTTCATAGTCTACCTGGCTAGGATCCACCGTTACTGTACCATTGGCATTCAGATTTACCACATACGTCGGTGCACATGTAATAACACGGGCAGTCAGTGGTGCATCATTGCGATAATATACAAAAGTACCAGGGTTTCTACCTGAAAAACAATCCAGGTCGCCGTCGCCGTCAATATCTACAAAGGTTGGCGAGGAGTAGTCGGTGCCGCTGGCACTGATGTCTTTCGGATTGGGCGTTCCTCCATTGTCAAGCGGAGAAGAAGAGGAGCCGGAGCCGAAGTGTGTGAAACTGCTGCCATTGTTGCGGAAGTAGCGAAACACACCACTGGCCACACCTACATAAATATCCAGGTCGCCGTCGTTGCCAAAATCAGCAGCAGTCAAACATGCATTGCTGGTGATATCGCCATTGGCGCCTACGCCACCCAAAAGTGCATTGCTCAAAGGGTTGCTGCCGCCGGTCAGTTCATTAAAAACCGGGTTGTAGTCACTATCTTCATTTCTATAATATCTGATAGAGTTCGTACCGTTACTACGGCCTACAAAACAGTCGTAGTCGCCGTCAAAGTCAAAGTCCAGGAAAACGGGAGAGGCATTGGCCCCAACATCTTCGCCGTCGAACGGATTACCGTCAAAAAACACTGAGTTCGGACCTGTCTGCTCCACAAAGTTGGGCGTAAAAACATCACCTTCATTTTTATAGGCAGTAATGGTGCCATCACCGGTACCTACAAAGCAATCCAGGTCACCATCCGCATCGATGTCGACGAATGCAGGTTTGGCATTGCTGCTTACGGTAAATCCGTCCATCGGATTACCGCTACCTGTGGTGGCAATAAAGTTGGGTACACTCGCTGTGCCTTTATTGAGAAAGAACAGGATTTCACCTGCCTGAGTGCCCACAAACAGGTCTTTGTCGCAGTCGTTGTCGATGTCCACAAAAACCGGAACGGAACGGCTGCCAACGTCTATCCCGTTGAGTGGGTTAGAGGTAGTCAACTGTTGGTTGAATGGCTGGGCCACCAGATTACCAATAAAAAAGAACAGGAGAACAACGAGCAAAAAAGGAAGAATATGCTCATTCGTGGTTGGGCCGACATGTCGGGACATACATATACTGCCAACCCGCGTGTTGCCACGCTTGGGATTTGTAAACTTTTCCATGAGGAGTCGTTTAGCGGTTAGAGAATCTGTTGCAGTAGATGTCGGAAACAACAGGTGCTGCCAAGGAAACGGCAGCCAGGGATGAGGATTCGGTATAGAAGATTAAATATAGGGCTCAAAAGTATGGAAAAATTCAAATGAATACCAAATTTCGGTTAATAAAATTATCATGGCCCAAACACAGCCCCAATGAAGGTGGCCGCTTCTTATACCCCTCGCCCGTTCCACATCATTTCCAACAATCTGTTGCCGGTTTTCCATACCTGAAAATAAGGGGTGAGCCGCCCGCCGAATGCGCGCAACAGATGCTCCATACCGGGGTCCATACTTCCTTCAAAATCGAGGCTGCAACCTTGCCTTGCGCACCATTGAATACATTCCCAAATCATGCGGTAGTTGATGTGCGCCAGTTCGGCTCCGGTGTGTTGTGCACTGCTGACCAGCGCTGCATGGTCATTGTTGTGCAGGAGGAAAAAACCGGCCACAATTTCCCTGGTCACAGCATGTCGCGCCAGCAGCAAGATTCCGTTGCCGCGTGCATGTGCGGTTTGGTACACGGTGCGCAGGTGTGAGAGTGGCAGCGGGATGGATAATTGGCGCCGCCGGTAGGTATGTTGCAACAATCGCAAATAGGCATCGAAGTCGTCGGATACATACACGTCGAAAAGCGATTCTGATTGCCGTATTTTTTTTCGGGTCACACTTTGCAACAGGGCATCCGACTGGCGCACCTCTTCCTTATTTAATATATAGGTGTATCGGGTGGTTTGCCGGAAACCGTTCCAGAAAAAAGGCAACCAGTTTGTTACGTCCGGTCTGAAATTTTGCCTGAACAGCGCCACCGCCGGCAATTGCCCAATCAGATCCGAGTACACCTTTTTTTCAAAATGAATGTGATAGGATGGTTTCTGGCCAGCCTGATCCGGATAATGAATCAACGGCCCGCTGTAAGTGCTCATCGGCGCTTGCAAAATAACGGACAATCCCCAACGCTTCGTACGGAAATAAGGCAACACCCCCCATACACGGCCCTGCGCATCCACAGATACAGCAGCCGACCAGTTGTCGGGCCCGCAAACAACATCGAGCCACCAGGGCTGGAAGTAAATCGGGGCATTTTCAGCCCGGCAGAATTCTTCATACAGGGTTTTGCGGCTTGTCACGTCTTCGTACTTTTGCAGGATTGAATGATGAATGATGAATGATGAATGATGAATGATGAATGATGAATTTCACATCATCAGCAATCTGCCTGCTAAATGATGAATTCCTCCCTTATCAAACGAAAGTATTGTTTTTTTACCTCATAAGCCCACACTCATCATTCACTACTCACTACTCACTACTCACTACTCACTACTCACTACTCACTACTCACTACTCAAAAAATGACCTTACGCGAATTCTTCGACTACCTGAGCCAACAGCCTTTCGTAGTGCTCGCCTATTTCATAGGAATACCGCTGACTGCTTTGCTGGCGGGCGTCATGGGTCGCGGAGAGGGAAATCAGAGTCCCTGGAAATACCTGTATTCCGTGCTCATCTATCTTGTTTGTGTGCCAGGTATCTTCTCTGTGGCATTGAGTGTGTATTTCTTTTTGTTTGAGCGGGGCAGTTTGATGGATGCCAATGTGTTTGTACATATTTTGCCCATCCTGTCAATGGTATTGACACTGGCCATCATTCGTCGGAATGCGAGCTTCGAACTTATACCCGGTTTTGGTAAACTGTCCAGCCTGATGATGATGATCGGTTCGGTGTTCATTTTGATGTACCTGCTCGACCGCATTCACCTGGTAGCCTGGGTAAATGTACCGGTGCAATACCTCATTTTGATCGTTGCCGGCTTATTGGTCGCTTTCAGATATGGCTTTAAAAGCCTCGTATCCTGAGCAAGATATAAGCGCACTCCAGCGTTATGGAGCCCGTTTACGTTGTTATAGTAAAAAAACATGTTTTTGTTTGCGCAAATGTATCACCTGTCCGGTTTGTTTCGCCTCGTCTGCTACTCAAGCTTTTTGATGATCAGCCTTTGTGGCTGTGCCGACGAACCCAAAGAAACCCGACAGGTATTTACCCAGGACGATACGGCGGTGGAAGTGGGTAAAAACGTGGAAATCCTGTATTCAGACAGCGCACTGGTGCGGGTGCGGGTTACGGGCCCTGTGTTGCATAATTTTGTAACCCGCGACAACCCGCGACAGGAATTTCCGGAAGGGATAAAGATTGAGTTTCTGGAGCCCAATCTTTCGGTGAAAAGTGTGCTCACTGCCAAAAATGCTATCCGCCAGCAAGAGAAAGGCCGTATTACAGCCCGCGACAGTGTAGTGATGACAACCGTAAAACAGGAAAAACTGGAAACTGCCGAATTGATCTGGGATGAAAAAACCGCCAAAGTATTTACCGACAAATTTGTGAAGGTAACCCAGCCCGGCGAAGTTATTTATGGTTTCGGTCTGGAAGCCGAACAGGATTTTTCCTACTGGAAAATTATCGTGCCGAAAGGACGCATCAAGGTGGATCAGTTGAACGACGCTTTGAAGTGAGGTTTGGAGAGAGGCAGCAAGGAAGGGGCAAGTAGCAAAGAGCAACAATGCAAGCAGATACCCAGAGATGGGTTAACCGATAAAAAAACATGAAATATTTTGCGTTTCTAAAGAAGTTTCTGGACTTCTTCCGCCGATCGGACGACGACGACCGCAGCCTGATGGACAAACTGCGCGACAAGTACCGGCTGGTGATTATGAACGACGATACCTTCGAAGAAGTAACCTCCATCAAACTCACTCCCTTGTCTGTGTACGTCGGATTGAGCACCCTGATTGTTGGTACGGCTATTCTGGTAACCATGGCCATCGTGTGGACGCCCTTGAAACGCTACATCCCCGGTTATGGCGATTTCAAACGCGATGGCGAAATTGCAACACTCGTCGACAAGGTGAATGCCCTGGAAAATGAGGTGGAAGCCACACGCCGCTACAATGAAAATTTCCGCAAACTGCTGGTAGGCGACCTCGAAACCATGAGCAAGGAAGCCGCCGAGAAACAGGGCAAACCTGCCGACACGGCCGATGCGTTACCCCAGGAAGTGGACCGGATTCCGGAAGACGAACAACTGCGCAGCGCCGTTGCGAAAGGCACTTTTACAGCCGACCCTACGCTCGCAACGCCTGTTGCCCAGGCCAGCGCCGGATTTGCGCCGCGAGATATTCCGCTCGAGCAACTGTTTTTTATGCCGCCGGTTTCAGGCGAAATGACCTCCGGCTTCGACTTTAAAAAAGACCACTACGGAATAGACATCGCTGCTCCCAAAAATACGGCCGTTAAATCAGCCGCCGACGGCGTGGTAATTTCGGCCGGCTACACGGTCGAAACAGGCTACAGTATCGCCATCCAGCACCCCAACAACGTGGTGACCATGTACAAGCACAATTCTGTACTGCTCAAACAAACCGGTAGTTCGGTAAAAGCGGGAGAAGCCATTGCCATTATCGGCAACTCGGGGGAGAGTACCTCGGGCCCACACCTCCATTTTGAATTATGGTATAAAGGACAGGCCGTAGACCCCAGCGATTATATCAATTTTAATTGAAAGATACGGCATGCGGTTCGGCTTCGCCTCACGCATAGAAATGGGACGCGGATTTTGCGGATGATGCGGATTGAGTAGATTTCTATGGCTTCGCCTACTTTTATTCTGATAAAAAATCAATAAAAGTGTCAGCCTTCAAAAATCTACTCAATCCGCATCATCCGCAAAATCCGCGTCCCATTTCTATGCGTGAGGCGAAGCCGAACCGCCTATATCCTCTTTACCAGAACATCAGGTACAAAGCCGAAAGGATACCCAGGATCAGCACCATTCCTACCGTAAAGGCCGGTGAGGTGCGGAACATGGACGAATCCACTTCAATTCCTTTGTTGTTTTGTTGTCCTTTCTTGTCGAGCAGACTGATAATAACCATCAGCGCCACAAGTGTCAGGAATACAAATCCCATGCGGTGCAGGAACGGCATGCCTACAAAAACCTTTTCCAGGATCAGGCCCGTAGGAATCGTGGCAATGGCGCCTGCGAGTGCCGCATTGGCGGTGGCCCGTTTCCAGAAGAAACCGAGGAGGAAAATGGCTACCACACCTGGAGAAATCAGTCCGGTGAAATCCTGAATGAACTGGAATGCCTGGCCAAAGTTGGCCAGAACCGGCGCTACTATTGCACCTATAATAATAGCAACGATAATAACGATACGACCCACCCGCACCTGAGTAGCCTCATCGGCTTGCGGATTGAAGTACTTTCTGTACAGGTCGAGGGTGAAGATCGTGGAAATACTGTTGGCTTTACCTGCCAGCGAGGCTACGATGGCGGCAGTAAGTGCCGCAAACGATAAACCTTTCAGCCCGAGCGGCAGCAAGTTGAGCAATACGGGGTAAGCCTTGTCGGGGCGCACGGCTCCGTTTTCCATCAGTTCGGTCTGGAACTGGCCGTTTTGATACAATACATACGCAGCGATACCGGGCAATACTACTATAATAGGCATCAGCAATTTCAAAAATGCTGCGAACAGCAAACCCGCACGAGCCGTTGGCAGGTCGGCGCCCAAAGCCCTTTGGGTGATATATTGGTTGAATCCCCAGTAGTTGAGGTTGGCGATCCACATGGCGCCGAAAATGACTGCCAGTCCGGGAAGTTTTTCATACGCATCTTCCATGCCACCGGTGCCATTGGGCATCATCATCTGGCCTTTTTCCAGAATCATGTGAAAATGTGTGCCTGCTTTTTCCTGCAACAGGGAAAGGCCGGCCCAGGCGCCCGATTCGCCAAACTGCGTGGCTACGAGATCCAGTGCCAGATACGTAGTGGCCAGACCGCCCAGGATCAGTACCAACACCTGAATCACATCCGTATAACCGATTACCTTCATACCTCCCAGCGTGATGAACACGGCAAAAATGCTCAGTCCGATCGAACAGGTCGTAAAACTCAGTCCCGAAATGGTGCTCACCGCCAGTGCACCAAGGTAGATAATAGAGGTCAGGTTGACGAATACATATACCAACAACCAGAACACTGCCATCACGGTAGCCACCAGCGGGCTGTAGCGCTGCGACAGAAACTGGGGCATGGTGTAAATCTTGTTCTTCAGGTAAATAGGCAGGAAGAATACCGCTACCACCAGCAGGGTAGCAGCAGCCATCCACTCATACGAGGCAATGGCCAAACCCATGGCAAAACCGGAGCCGGACATTCCGATAAATTGCTCGGCACTGATATTCGATGCAATCAACGAAGCGCCAATAGCCCACCAGGTCAGAGCCCCTTCCGCCAGAAAAAAGTCATTGGCACTGGCTTGTGCCGATTTCTTCCTTTGATAAATCCAGTAGCCATAGCCGGCCACTACCAGGAAGTAGATGAAAAAAACAACGTAGTCCAGAAATTGTAATTCTTTGCCCATGATTGGTTGCAATATGTGTTGAAAAGTGTGTAAGAACCCCGGATAAAAAAACTTGCGTTTCTTTTTTCAGCAAGGTTTCAGAATGTGTTTGAATTGATTGTAGCGAATTGCAGAATAAAAAATGCAGCGATATTGGGGCGCCCAAATATATGGAGGTGTTGCTTAGTAGTATGGATAAATGTGGAAAAAACATTGAAAGAAAAACTTGCTTCGTTCAGGAAAAAAGTCGTTCCTTTGTGGCCGCTTTTTGAAACGATGGTTTCGTGGCCGAGTGGTTAGGCACAGCTCTGCAAAAGCTGCTACAGCGGTTCGAATCCGCTCGAAACCTCTAAAAGCCCTCACAGAACGCTGCGAGGGCTTTCTTTCTCCCTCGGATGTCGTTTTATGATTGAAAAGGAGCAAGAATCCACCAGAATCAAAAAAGTTTCAAAGTTTTTAAAAAAAGATTTGGTGGTTAAAAACTTTCATTCTTACCTTTGCGCCCGCTTTGATAGAGAGGGGTTCACGGAAAGAAAAAATGAAAAAAAAGCGAGCATAATTTTGAAAGGGTTTGGAAGTGTTTCTTACCTTTGCCGCCCCAAACAAAATGATGCAAATCAAGCCCAAAAGAGGGCTGTTGTTTAAAAAAATATCAACCCGTCAGTAACGGGGTTATTCTATGGAATAATGAAGGGTCATGCCCTTATTGATGTGCGATTATGAGCCTCCGTAAGTATTTGTTTAGGTCTTAGCCTGACTGGACAATGAAAGTGGAGAAAGGCGAATAAAAAGTTCATTGACAAGACTGGGAAATGCAATGGAGAAAAGAGGAGAAAGGAAAGAGGCGTAAAGGTTTTACAATTGAGTAAAGGCAAGAGCGCTGTATGTAAATACGGTGCGAGATATGGAAGCGGAATAAGGGCGCATGGGGGATGCCTTGGCTCCCGGAGACGACGAAGGACGTGGTAAGCTGCGAAAATTTGCGGTTAGGTGCAAACGACCGAATGACCCGCAAGTGTCCGAATGGGGCAACCTAATATGTTGAAGACATATTGAAGTCGTAAACCCTCTGAACTGAAACATCTAAGTAGGAGGAGGAAAAGAAAACAAGTAGTGATTCCGTAAGTAGTGGCGAGCGAAAGCGGAAGAGGCCAAACCGATGAGCGTGCTCATCGGGGTTGTAGGACTGCGCTGTGGACTGTAATAATGTAGGAGAAGTTTCTGGAAAGGAACACCAAAGAGGGTGATAGTCCCGTACTCGAAATGTTATTACTACCTAGCAGTATCCTGAGTAGGGCGGAGCCGGTGAAACTCTGTCTGAATCCACCAGCACCATCTGGTAAGCCTAAATACTACCGGGAGACCGATAGCGAACCAGTACTGTAAAGGAAAGGTGAAAAGAACCCTAAGCAAGGGAGTGAAAAGACTCTGAAACCATGCGCTTACAAGCGGTCGGAGTCCGATTAGTCGGATGACGGCGTGCCTTTTGCATAATGAGCCTACGAGTTATACCTGTCTGGCAGCCTAAGCACTTCAGGTGCGGAAGCGAAGCGAAAGCGAGTCTTAACAGGGCGTTGAGGTCAGATGGGATAGACGCGAAACCGTGTGATCTATCCATGGGCAGGTTGAAGGTTGGATAATCTCTAACTGGAGGACCGAACTCATAAACGTTGAAAAGTTTTGGGATGACCTGTGGATAGGGGTGAAAGGCCAATCAAACTCGGAGATAGCTCGTACTCCCCGAAATGCATTTAGGTGCAGCGTTGTGAAGTGTTTGCTGGAGGTAAAGCTACTGAGAAGGCTAGGGGGCTTCACCGCCTACCAACCCTTAACAAACTCTGAATGCCAGCAAATAGCAGCAGCAGTGAGCCCCAGGGTGCGAAGGTCATGGGGCGAGAGGGGAACAACCCAGACCATCGGCTAAGGTCCCTAAATATAGTTAAGTTGCATTAAACGAGGTGGGAATGCAGTGACAGCTAGGATGTTTGCTTGGAAGCAGCAATTCATTTAAAGAGTGCGTAACAGCTCACTAGTCGAGCGTTTCTGCGCGGAAAATAAGCGGGCATCAAACTATATACCGAAGCCATGGACTTGAAAGAGTGGTAGGGGAGCATTCAGTCGCGTTGAAGCAGGATGGTGATGTTCTGTGGAGTGAACTGAAAAGCAAATGTAGGCATAAGTAACGATAAATGGCGTGGAAAACGTCATCGCCGTAAGACTAAGGGTTCCTTGATCTACGTTCATCGGATCAGGGTTAGCCGGGACCTAAGGATAAGCCGAGAGGTGATTTCGATGGAAAGTGGGTTAATATTCCTACGCCTGTGTATAATGCGAGAAGGGGACGGAGAGTAGTAGTCATCGCGTACTTACGGAATAGTACGTTAAAGCGCAAGCGATAGTACGCTGAGGGCTTCGGCCTGAAGTGATAGTGTGATGAGAACTCTTCCAGGAAAAGCCTTCGAAGCTTCAGTTATATACAGCCCGTACCGTAAACCGACACAGGTAGTCGAGGAGAGCATCCTCAGGCGCTCGAGTGATTCGTGGCTAAGGAACTAGGCAAAATGGTCTCGTAACTTCGGGAGAAGAGACGCTCTGTAAAAGGAGCCGCAGTGAAGAGGCCCAGGCGACTGTTTAGCAAAAACACAGGGCTATGCCAAATCGTAAGATGATGTATATGGCCTGACACCTGCCCGGTGCCGGAAGGTTAAGGAAGGGGCTTAGGAGCAATCCGAAGGTCTTAACTGAAGCCCCGGTAAACGGCGGCCGTAACTATAACGGTCCTAAGGTAGCGAAATTCCTTGTCGGGTAAGTTCCGACCTGCACGAATGGTGTAACGATCTGGGTACTGTCTCAGCCACGAGCTCGGTGAAATTGAAGTATCGGTGAAGATGCCGATTACCCGCAACGGGACGGAAAGACCCCGTGAACCTTTACTACAGCTTTGCATTGGGCTTGACTATTCGATGCGTAGGATAGGTGGGAGGCGTTGATCCTGTGGTTCTGGCCATGGGGGAGCCGACGTTGAAATACCACCCTTTGACTAGTTGAGTCCTAACGGCGGCAAGCCAGACAGTGCATGGTGGGTAGTTTGACTGGGGTGGTCACCTCCTAAAGAGTAACGGAGGTTTGCAAAGGTACCCTCAGCATGGACGGTAATCATGCGAAGAGCGTATTAGTATAAGGGTGCTTGACTGAGAGACCGACGGGTCGATCAGGGTCGAAAGACGGCTAAAGTGATCCGGTGGTTCCGCATGGAAGGGCCATCGCTCAAAGGATAAAAGGTACTCCGGGGATAACAGGCTGATCTCCCCCAAGAGCTCATATCGACGGGGAGGTTTGGCACCTCGATGTCGGCTCGTCGCATCCTGGGGCTGGAGAAGGTCCCAAGGGTTGGGCTGTTCGCCCATTAAAGCGGCACGTGAGCTGGGTTCAGAACGTCGCAAGACAGTTCGGTCCCTATCTGTTGTGGGCGCGAGAAGATTGAAGAGACCTGACACTAGTACGAGAGGACCGTGTTGGACGAACCGCTTGTGTATCGGTTGTGCCGCCAGGTGCATTGCCGAGTAGCAATGTTCGGCCGGGATAAGCGCTGAAAGCATCTAAGCGCGAAGCCTACTCTGAGATGAATCTTCTGATTAAGGGTCGCAGGAGACTACTGCGTTGATAGGCGGCAGGTGGAAGTGTGGTGACATATTGAGCCGAGCCGTACTAATTACCCGTAAGCTTCCTTTTTTTACTATACTTGAGTTGTTGGATAGTGTATCTAGTTAGATAAGTTATCGAACAATGGTAAAACCGAGCCTGGATCACTAGAAAATCTCTGCTTGAAACCATTGTCATTTCTCGGTTTTTTGTCATGATTTTACCTGCAAACAGGTGAAATCAAAAGAAAAGAGAGCAGTAAACACACCTGCTCGAAGACATGTTGGTGCCTTTAGCGATGGGGTCCCACCTCTTCCCATTCCGAACAGAGTCGTTAAGCCCATCAGCGCTGATGGTACTGAGGTTGATGCCTCGGGAGAGTAAGTCGGTGCCAACTCAAACTATCAGAGCCTTGTTCCTCTCGGAACAGGGCTCTTTTTGTTGGTCTGTACCCGATTACAAGCAACATTTTGCAGTGGCGCTTACCCGACAGTTTTTCATATTAGGCATTATTGTTGGCAGTACAACACGCTGGTTTACATACCAATACGCAATAACAGGCGTTATCTCAATGTACTTTTCTCCAGGAAACCGATAATTTTGTACAAATTTCACGAACTCGCTTTACCTACGATGAGAAGCATTTTTTTCCTGTTACTGAGTTTGTTTGCCCTGACGGCCCAGGCTCAGAAAACAACCTTGCTGGTACCCAAAAAAGGTACTGAAACGGCCCCTGCCCCTGCTACCTACTCAACCCCCACCACCGTAACCGTTATTCCTCAACAAGGCGATTCCCGCCGCGCTGCTGCTGTAGCCAAAGTACAACACCGGTCAACACCTGTTCCGGCTACTTCCGCTAAAGGTGATTTGAGCCCGGTTACCTACAGCACTGTAAGTGAAATTGCCCCGGAACCCGGCACCACCGTAACCGTCAACGGACAGGAACGATTCCGCGATGTACGCGCCGGTAAAGGCCAGGTGCATTTCGGCGTGTTTACCCCCGTCGATGAACTGTATTTCATCCAGTTTGGTGTTTATTGTAAAGACACTCCCGTTACCCACGCCCCTGCGGTCGACGGCGTTTACCTCGTATGGCATGCTGAAAGCACATGCCCCAGTGGCGATAAAGGCGCAGCCTATATCGTAAAAGGACTGCCAACAGCCGAAGAAGCAAAAGAAGAAGTGAAACAACTGAAAGCGCAAGGTATAGATTGCTGGTACAATCCTGCATTGACCGGCGCTAAGGTGGAAATTATTGGCGTGCGATAGAACCTTGCTAATGGCAAGAAATGAAAAACACCCTGCCAGAATACTATTCTGACAGGGTGTTTTTTATGAATTTTCAGGGATGTGCTATCTTAAACTTAATCATCGGTTGCCTTGGCCTCTCCGGATTTGTTTTTCTTATCGGTTACCCGCACGCGCATGCCACCTTTCAACTTGCGGGCAATAGCAGCATAAGGTCCTGTAACCACTTTTTCTCCTTCCTGCAAACCGCTCACCACCTGAATAAAGTCGTTGTCCTGAATGCCTGTTTTTACTTCCCGCATGGCTACTGTATCGCCCGTCACGACAAAAACAACTTCCTTGATATTGTCCAGGTCATTTTCTTTTTCCTTTTCCTGGTCATTTTCATTTTTCTTTACCTCGGATTCATTTTCACGGGCAGTAACAGCGATCAGGGGCACACAAAGCGTACTGTCGGCAGTATTGGTAAAAATATCAACAGAGGCAGACATGCCCGGACGGAAAGGATAACGACGCCCGTCTTTGACGAGGTCTGTGTAGGAATTAGCGTCGACCCTGATTTTTACCACAAAATTGGTTACCTGGTCGGTGTTGAGCGCTACCCCTGTGCCTGAATTGGTTGCGCTGTTGGCGATCTCGCTCACTTTACCCTTGAATTTACGACCGAGGTAAGCGTCTACTTCGATATCCGTTTCATCGCCGACACTTACTTTCAGGATGTCGTTTTCGCTCACGTCTACCTGTACTTCCATCGAGCGCAGGTTGGCAATCCGCATCATTTCCGTACCTGCCATTTGCAGTGTGCCTACCACGCGCTCGCCTCTTTCGACGTTGAGTTTGCTGATAATACCGCTCACAGGTGCAGTGATGATGGTTTTTTGAAGGCTGGTGCGCAGTTCCTTCAGGCGCGCATTGGCGCTGCTGATACCATAATCGGCTACGCGCACATTTTCACGCGCACTGGCAAGACTGCTTTCCGAAGATTTCAGCATGGCATCTGCCGATGCCAGTGCCGCTTCTGCAGCGCGCAGGTTGCCTACCGAAGTATCGAATTCTGAAGCAGAAATGACCCCTTCCTTGTACAGTTTTTCGTTGCGCTGGTGCGTATTGCGCGCCACTTCGAGTTGAGAAGCCGCACGCTGGCGGTCGGCTTTTAATTGCTCGATCTGGGCGTTGCTGCTCTGCACGTTGGAGGACGATATTTCACGCTGCGCACGTGCAGTACTTACCGATGCCTGTCCTTGTTCGAGGGCGCTTTGGTATTCATCGGGGCGGATTTTTGCCAATACCTGACCTATGGTGACCGAATCACCTTCTTTTACATATAATTCTATGATTTCGCCGGAAACATCCGAACTGATTTTAACCTCGGTTTCAGGGAAAATTTTACCGCTGGCGCTTACCATTTCACGAATGGTACGACGCTGGGCAGCCTCGGCGTTTACTTCTTCTCCTTTTGGCGATTGCCGACCTTTAATTATTGCCGCTCCGATGAGGAGTGCGAACACACCGATTAAAACATACAAAAGGGTCCGTTTCCGTTTAGGCGCTGCGTTTTTCATGTCCTGGTTTGAAATTTTTTCTGATAACAGGCACAAGAATACTTCCGCGACCGGCAGTGCGGAAAATAGTTGGATAAATGACCTGAAACAGCGGATGAAAGTTATCCCGACGTCGTTGTTACGTCGCCTGGTATCTACGAAAAGCAAGATTGTAAAAAGGCATCAAAACAAACTCCACACCCATGCTGTCAGCATAGCGCCCAGTTTCCAGATACCCCATAGCATCACGATGAACAAGGCAAAGAACAATAACCCCAACAGAAAGAGTGACGTTTTCGCGTTGGGCCGCACTTTGCCATCAGCATAGTATTCACGCAAAAGATTGACGTTGCGCCTGTTGGCTTTAAATCCGAAATCGAACAGATCGCCTATGAATGGTACAATGCCAATGGCTGCATCGAGTACGATATTTCCCATCATCTGCAGCATCAGCAGCGGGCCAGCCCCTCGTTTCATCATCGTGCGGAACAACAGCCCCGAAACCAGAAAGCCGGCCATGTCGCCTGCATAGGGAATGAGCCCGATGATACCATCGAGCCCAAAACGCAGGTTGGTTCCGGGAATCACAAACTGGTTGTCGAGTAGTTTCGCTACGGCATCCAGTCGCGTCAGATCAGGGTCGACAGGCGCGGATGCCGATGTTGTTTCACTCATATGTATTCTATCCTTTAATTTTTAACCGTTGCCCGATTTGAATGGAATCACCGGTCAGGCCGTTGAGTTGTTTCAGTCGGGTGACGGTCAGGTTATAGCGTTTGGCAATATTGTACAGCGTATCGCCTTTCACTACCTGGTGGTAGCCATCCGGCACTGGCGTAGTTGGTATGACAGGCTCGGTGGGGGTATTGTTCACTACAGGTGGCTGTGGCGAAGGCGACCAGGTACCACCCGGCACCGGGTCGGGCGGATAGGTTGTGCCGCTGGTTGCCGGCTTGGTAGTGGTAGACGGGGGTTTGGTGCCCGTTGTACCCGTATTGGCGTTGGGCTGTGTGGGTTTCGGGTCTTCGCCACCAATCTCAGGCAGGAGTTCACCATCGTCGGGCGTCATGGTGCCGGGTGCAGGAGCACTGGGCGAAGAAGTCTGAATGCCGGGCTGGTTGTTGATTTGAGGGTCGTTGGTCACGTCGCGCAGGCGAGGTGCATCGCCTTTTTTACGTTTGGTTTTCAGGTAAATTTTCTCGCTGACAGCCGGCTCCTGACCAGGTTGCAAATTGTTGCGTTCCAGCAGTTTATCAAGTTTGATGGCATACAACTGCGAAATGTCGAACATGGTCTGTCCTTCGTTCACATAATGCTCATTGGCACGCCCGCGCCATTTGTCTTTCTTGCAGGCGATGTAGACACGTGTGCCAGGCTTGAGTTTTACACCTGGAGAATAGCCGCGGTCGTTGTAATCGGCCACTTTGGTCGTATTGATGCGGTAGGCTTTGGCTATATCGTCGAGTGATTCACCTTCACGGGAAAGCACGACCTTGACGTCGTTGACACGGCCGATGCGGTTGACAGGTGCGTTGACAACCGGAGCGCCGCCGGGGCCTGTGGGTTGGGGTGTTCCGTTGGGCGTACCGGGCACAGTGGTTGGTTTGCTGCCTGGACGGTCGTATTCATACAGTTTGTATCGCTCGATGAGGTTGATCAGTTGCGTGGAGTAGGTAGGCGAAGAAGCATACCCGGCCGACTGCAGACCGCGCGCCCAACTTTTGTAATCGGTACGATCCAGGTTGAAAAGAAATCCGTAGCGGTTGTATTTTTTGGGGTCGCGCAGGAATTCGCCGTGATCGTGGTAACTGTCGGCCACTTCCTTGTAACTGCGGAAACAGGATTCGATGGAATTGCCACTGGCATCCTTGTCGTCGTCGCGTTTGTAGTAGGTAGCGCCCGACCATCCGCCGGCGCATTTGATACCGAAGTGGTTGTTGGCGTTTTGAGCAAGGTCACTGGTACCTGCGGCGCTTTCCAGAATACCCTGTGCCAGGATAATACTGGCGGGTATTCCGCCTGTTTCCATTTCCCGAATGGCGGCGTCTTTAAAACGCGAAACATAGTCGGCATTGCGGTCGCCGGTAGTGCTTTCTGTGCTGTACTGTGCAGGGGTCTGGGCGCCTTTGCCGGCGCTGTCGGAAGGCAGATCCTTGAACAAACTACAGCCTGAAACAAGAAGGGAAAGGAAGAAAAGCGAAAAGATGAGGTTTCTCATGTGTCAGTTCGAGTTTTTGAGTGTGCGGTACACTTTCGCAGGTATTGCGCAAAAGTAAACGCGTTTCGGAAAAATCTATTCTGTTTATTCAATACATATACGCGTTTGGAACAGCAAACCTGCCCGGCAGGAAAGAAAAACTTGTCAATTTGAAAAACAGTTCGATTTTTGCACAAACTTGATACCATGAAAACACCACTCCTGTCTACACTGCGCAGCGCATTCCAACTGGCCCGATTTGCCCAGACACATCCGGAACTCTCTACCGACGACGTGCTGGCACAACGCGAGCAAGCCTTTCTTTCCCGCAGGAAATTTTTGAAAACCGGTGCACAGGCCGGCATGCTCCTGGGCCTTGGCGGCAGCGCGCTGGCCGGCGATTTTTTAACCGCAGGGTTTGCCCAGAAATACAAAATCGCCATTGTAGGCGCGGGTATTTCAGGACTCACCGCCGGATATTGCCTGCAAAAAAAAGGCATTCGCGCCACCCTGTTTGAGGGCGATAAACGCGTGGGAGGACGCATGAAAAGCGCCCGAATTTTTGCCGATGGCGCTATCAACACGGAAATTGGAGCAGAATTTATCGATACCGTCCATGAAGATATGTTCTGGCTGATCGACGAACTGGGCCTGCGTCCTCAATTGATGGATATGGAGGCTGACCATTTTGGCCAACGCGACGCTTTTTTTATTGAAAACAAACATTACCTGTTGAGCGATGTGTTGCAGGAATTCAAAGCCGCCCTGCCCATTATCCAGACCGACCAAAAAGCCTCAGGGGGCAAGCAAGCCGTCTTTTTCGATCGCATGTCGATGGCTGATTATATTTCCAAAATGCCCGTAAGCGACTGGGTAAAAAAAATGCTCGATGCCGCTTATGTGGGTGAAAATGGCCTGGAAACCGCCGAACAAAGCGCAGCCAACCTGCTCAGCATTTTTTCCATTCACGAAGGCCATTTTCTGCCGTTTGGAGAAAGTGACGAGCGTTTCAAAATTTCCGGCGGCAATGAGCAAATTCCGCAAGGACTCGCTAAAAAACTCGGCGACCAGATCCGTTTTGAACACAAACTGCAGGCCATCCGCGAAAACAGCAATGGCAGTATGACGCTTGTGTTTTCTGAAAACGGCACCACGCGCGAAGAAACCTTCGATATCGTGATTATGACCGTGCCTTTCACGGTGCTGCGCGACATCGACATACAGATGGAACTTCCGGCGCAAAAACGCAAAGTTATTCAGGAACTGGGTTATGGTACCAATGCCAAATTTATTCTGGAAACCAAATCGCGCCCCTGGCGCCAGAACGGCTATCAGGGATACCTTTTCAACGAACGTATCCACAATGGCTGGGACAGTGCACAAATGCAACTGAACAACGAGGGTTTCGGCACTTTCACCTGCTACTATGGTGGCGAACGTGGTAAAAATGCTGCCCGCGGCACCGAACAACAACAACTTCAATACGTATTACCGACGCTGGAGGCTGCCTTCCCGGGCGCCCGCGCTGCCCTTACGGGTAAAATGGAAATTGCACACTGGAGCGGCAATCCGTTTATTAAATGCAGTTATTCCTGCCTCAAACCTGGTCAGGTTACAGGTTTTGACGGCATTGCCTTCGAGCCGGTTCGTCGACTGTATTTCGCTGGCGAACATTGCAGCACCGATTTCTGGGGCTTTATGAACGGTGGTGCGGAGACGGGCAGGAAAGTGGCGAGAAGGGTAGGGAAGCGGGTAAAGAGGTGAGAAGGGCGGGTGCAATTTTCTGGTGCGTTGAAACAATTTGACAACTTTTCAGAAGTTGTCAAATTTCAGGTGAGTGTGTGTGATTAAATTTGACAACTTTCGAAAAGTTGTCAAATTTCAGGTGAGTGTGTGTAGTTAAATTTGACAACTTTCGAAAAGTTGTCAAATTGCTTCAACGCACCAGAAAACTGCGCCCTTCCGTCACCTCCTCCACCAGCGTTTGAACAGTCTTGTTAGATAGGGAATGGATCATTTCATTTGGCAGGCAGCAAAATCATCGTGCAGCGGACAGGGATGTTCAGCATTGCAGCGCTTGATGCCCAGCGCACACTGGTCGAATACCAGATTGCCATCCGTTATTTTCAGGATATTCGTCAGCGGTATATCTGCGGTATGTTCATTTGGGAAAAAGCCGCCGCTTGGCCCTTTGGTAGAATCTAAAATGCCATGCCGAACCAGGTCCTGCATGATTTTTCCTAAAAAGTAATGCGGTATGCCGAGTCCTTCGGATATATCCTGCAAGCCCACCTTTTTATCGATGCGACCATGAACGGCTACATACACCGTAGCGCGCAATGCATATCCAAATGTTTTTGAAAACATGGCGCAAAGATATTAACCCCATCCACATTCACCACACTGACGAAAGTTACATCGGCAGATGACCACGCTCATCTCTGCCGCATACAGCACTCGAATACATTTGCCAATAAAAAGAGTTAAAACTCTTTAATTATTTTACCAAGCAAATCTCTAATATGGTTTACAAACTGATTTTTCCAGCAATGATTCTGGCCACTGTTTTTCTGGCCTGCACCACGCGGCAGGAAGCAGACAATGCCGCTAAAAATTCACCTACCCCTTCCGAACTCGCGGCCAATCAGCCCGAAACGCATGGTACGGCCGTCAGCACTGTAGAATTGACGCACCCGCTGAACCAGGCATGGGTTACTGCCGGTCAGGGTATTTACGATGCCAAATGCCTGGCATGCCACAAACTGACCGACGAAAAACTCGTAGGCCCGGGCTGGGCGGGCGTCACCAAGCGGCGCGAACCCACCTGGATTATCAATATGATTACCAACGTAGACATGATGCTTGAAAAAGACGCCGAAGCACAAAAACTACTCGAACAATGCCTCGTACGCATGCCCAATCAGAACGTAACCCAGGATGATGCCCGGAAAATTCTGGAGTTCATGCGTAAAAACGACGGAGAAAAATAACCGCGCGGGGCCCGAATTTCTTCTTATCATTTTTCAACTCCCTATCCTGGTATGAAAAATCAACACCTAATTTCAATCATTCTTGCAGTACTGTGCCTGCCTTTGCTGTTTGGCACATCGGGCTGCAAACCCAAAAACATCGGGAGTGCCGTGGAAGGCGATGCCGCACAGAAAGTGTATGTTGCTCCTGGCAAATACGATGAATTTTACAACATCGTGTCCGGTGGATTCAATGGTCAGGTATCCGTGTACGGCATACCCTCCGGCCGTTTGCTGCGTATTATCCCGGTGTTTTCACAGTTTGCGGAAAACGGCTGGGGCTACAGCGAGGAAACCAAACCCATGCTGAATACCTCCCACGGGTTTGTGCCCTGGGACGATTCGCACCATATTGCTCTTTCCACCACCAAAGGCGAACACGACGGCCGCTGGGCATTCGTCAATGGCAATAATACGCCGCGTATCGCCCGTATCGACCTGAAAACATTCCGTACGACGGAGATCATGGAAATCCCCAACAGTTCGGGTAACCACTCCTCTCCGTTCCTGACGGAAAATACGGAATATGCCGTGGCGGGTACGCGTTTCAGTTATCCGATGGACGATGCCAATTCCAACCCGGATGTTGCCATCAATACCTACAAACAGAATTTTAAAGGCACGGTATCCTTCGTGGGCATCGACCCGCAGAGTGGCCGCATGTCGCTCAGTTTTCAGGTACTCCTGCCGGGCTTCAACTTCGACCTGAGCCGCTGTGGCCGCGGGCCGTCGCACGACTGGTTTTTCTTCTCCTGCTACAATACCGAACAGGCCAATACCCTGCTGGAAGTGAATGCTTCGCAGAAAGACAAGGACTTCATCATGGCTGTAAACTGGAAAAAATGCGAGGAGTATGTGAAAGCAGGCAAAGGCAAAAAATCGAAAGTGCGTTTTGCCCACAATGTGTATGACGAAAAAACGCACTCTGCTACCTCGACCATCGAAAGTGAAACAGTTGTGCTGGACCCAAAAGAATTCAAAGACATCGTGTATTTCATGCCTTGCCCGAAATCGCCGCACGGCTGCGACGTCGACCCGACGGGCGAATACATTTGCGGCTCGGGTAAACTGGCGGCGGTCATTCCGGTATTTTCTTTTAGCAAAATCCAGAAAGCCATTGCCGACCAGAATTACGATGGCGATTTTGATGGTATTCCGGTGCTGAAATACGATGCTGTGCTGCATGGCGAGGTGAAAAAGCCCGGCCTGGGCCCATTGCACACCGAATTTGACGGGAAAGGATTTGCCTACACCTCCTTCTTCGTGTCTTCGGAAATTGTGAAGTGGAACATTGAAAAACTGGAAGTAGTCGACCGCGTACCTACCTACTACTCCATTGGTCACCTGTGCGTTCCCGGCGGCCCTACCCGCAAACCGCATGGAAAATACGTAATCGCCTACAACAAGATTACCAAAGACCGCTACCTGCCCACTGGCCCGGAACTGACCCAATCGGCCCAGTTGTACGACATTTCCGGCGATAAAATGAAATTGCTGCTCGACTTCCCCACCACAGGAGAGCCGCACTATGCCGAAGCCATTCCTGCCAGCCTCGTTCAGCCTCAGTCCACCAAATTTTTCAAAATCGAGGAAAATCAGCACCCGTACGCTGCTCATGGCGAGAAAGAAGCCAAAGTATTCCGGGAGGGCAACAAAGTACACGTCAACATGACGTCTATTCGCTCGCACTTTACACCTGATAATATTGAGGGGGTAAAAATGGGCGACGAAGTGTATTTCCACGTCACCAACCTCGAACAGGACTGGGATGTGCCGCACGGATTTGCCGTAAAAGGCGCCAACAACGCTGAAATCCTCATCATGCCCGGCGAAACCTGCACCCTCAAATGGGTGCCCGATCGGGTAGGCGTTTTCCCGATGTATTGTACCGACTTCTGTTCGGCACTGCACCAGGAAATGCAGGGCTACGTACGGGTGTCGCCCAAAGGTTCCAGCGTGCCGCTCACATTTAGTACCGGCAACAAAGCCGAACCTACCGGCGAAGTCAAATAAACCGCGCACTCTTTCCATCATGCCGATCGGCGATTTGGGCGGGCAAAGCGCCTGCCAAACCGTCTGAGCCGCCGGTCGGCACGATTCATTTCTTGAAATCCTTCGATTATGCAAACGCTTGGCAAATCAACGCGTATCCTGCTCGGCATAGCCAGCCTGTCGCTGATAGGCACCTTCTTCGTCCCGCTCTG
Organism: Bacteroidota bacterium; assembly: GCA_020160935.1. Lineage (GTDB taxonomy): Bacteria > Bacteroidota > Bacteroidia > Chitinophagales > Saprospiraceae > M3007. The sequence goes on from JAIUPL010000002.1 coordinate 347,159, forward strand.
GCAAATTTTGTTGTGGGCGCCGCAGTACCCGGAAGGACTGTCTATGAAAATCTGGTCGAACCGGCTAACTGGCGATATCGACATCATCAACGGACTCAACCACTACATCGGCATGAAACATATCAGTGTGGAGATGTTTCCGGAATTCAATTACATCGGTATCCTGATCGGTATTCTCATCGCCATTGGCGTGCTTGCTGCCCTGACAGGAAAACCGCGTATTCTGTTCTTTTTCACGCTGTTATCTTGCGTGTATGGCGTGGCTGCTCTTTGGGATTTCTGGCGCTGGGGCTATGATTATGGCCACAACCTCGACCCGAATGCTGCCATCAAGGTACCCGATATGTCGTACCAGCCGCCGCTGGTGGGGTATAAAAACCTGTTGAATTTCACCTCTTACTCTGGCCCTGACACCGGTGCATGGATGATCATTGGCGTGTGTCTGCTGGCGACCGGAATCTGGTGGTGGTGGTTTTTTTCAAACAGGAAAATGGCTGCAAAACAAACGGCCAAAGCATCTGCTGCTGCACTGTTGCTGTCGGCTTTGTTTCTGGAGTCCTGCACATCGGGTCCCGAGCCCATTCGGTATGGAAAAGATGAGTGTGCGCATTGCAAAATGACCTTGACTGACAAACGCTTCGGCGCTGAAATTATCACCGACAAAGGCAAGGTTTTCAAATTCGATGACCTGAACTGTCTGGCAGACTACCTGAAATCGGGGCAAATTCAGGATGCCTCCGTGGCTCAAATGGTTTCGGTAGATTTTAAAAATATCCCAGCATTTGTAGATGTGAAAAAGGCGTTTTTTCTGCAAAATGAAGCCATTAAGAGCCCTATGCGCGGCGATATAGCCACTTTTTCCTCGCAGGCCGATCGAGATGCCGTACAAAAAGAACTGGGCGGCGGAAAAGCCCTCACCTGGGAAGAAGCGCTGCGCGCATTCTGATGTTCCACATTTTAACCAAGATCATTTGAATGCCATATCTATGAAAAAAATGCTTTTGATGTCGAGTATGTTGCTGGCGATGTTGCCATTGTGCGCGCGTACGCTGCACGTAGGGGCCGGGTTTCCAAATCCCACCATTTCCAGTGCGCTGTTGCAGGCTCGTTCGGGCGATACGATTTTCGTTCACCCGGGTGTGTATGCCGAAGGCAATCTTTCCATCAACCTGCCACTGACGCTGATCGGGATCGATTACCCGGTGCTGGATGGTCGGCACATCGACGAAATTATCACGGTCAACAGCAGCCACGTTACCATCCTCGGGTTTGAAATCCGCAACAGCGGCCAGCGCAGTACCATCGACATTGCTGGCATCAAAGTGCTGTCGTCCGATTCGGTAACGCTGGAAAACAATCGGCTGCGGGATTGCAATTTTGGCATTTACCTCTCCAACACGATCGGCTGCAAGGTCATTCACAACGACGTGCAGGGCGTTATCAAAGAAGAGCAGAACAGCGGAAATGGCATTCATGTGTGGAAAGGCTCCGGCCATGTTATTGCTGAAAATCACCTGACCGGGCACCGCGACGGCATTTATTTCGAGTTTGTGACCGATTCGGAAATTCGGGAAAACATGAGCGAGCAAAACCTTCGCTATGGGCTGCATTTTATGTTCTCGCACAATGACCATTATCACCACAACACTTTCCGAAACAATGGCGCTGGTGTAGCAGTCATGTATTCCCGACAGGTGAAAATGACGGAAAACTACTTCGGCTACAACTGGGGCAGTTCGGCATATGGTATTCTGCTGAAAGACATTTCCGACAGCCATATCTGGAAAAATAATTTCGAACACAACTCTGCGGGCGTGTACATGGAAGGCGCCAGCCGGATCATTCTGGAAGAAAACCAGTTTCGCGAAAACGGCTGGGCGCTGCGCGTGCAGGCCAGTTGCGATGCCAATGTGGTGCGGCGCAATAACTTTTTCGGTAACTCCTTCGATGTGGCTACCAACGGCAACCTGGTGCTCAATACGTTCGACGGCAACTACTGGGACAAATACGAAGGCTACGACCTCAACCACGATGGCATTGGCGACCTGCCATTCCGGCCCGTCAGCCTGTATGCTGTGGTAGTGGAACGGATGCCGCATGCCCTGATGCTGATGCGCAGTTTTATCGTGTATCTGATGGACAAGGCAGAGAAAATTATCCCTTCTCTGACGCCCGAACAATTGATGGATCAACAACCGGCCATGCATCCGCTTGTTTGAACACTGCGGGAAAAAGCAGGTCGGAAATTGGATTAGCCTGGTTACTACAGAACTGTTTGTTCATCCTTTTAACATTCCAATTCTATGAAAATCAACTTTTTATTCCGCATAACATGGGCCATTTGCGTGCTCTTTACCCTGCATGCCTGCAATAACGCTGGCACCGCTCCTGCTGCCACTCAGGCAACTGCGCCTTCAGATGGAGGGCAATCCACGATACAGGACGATCTGTCGCAAAAAGACGTGGTGAAAGTGGCCGTAGGTAGTCCCGATCACACCACGCTCGTGACGGCCGTTAAAGCCGCCGAACTGGTCGACGTGCTGTCAAATGCGGGACCATTTACCGTGTTCGCGCCTACCAATGCGGCTTTTGACAAACTGCCTGCCGGTACCGTAACCGACCTGCTCAAACCCGATAAAAAAGAAACCCTGCAGGATATTTTACAATACCACGTGGCTGTGGCTGTGTACAAACCGGAGATGTTTCAGGACGGACAGATCATCAACATGGCCAATGGCGGCAACGTAACCATCGGCGTGAAAGACGGTAAAATAACACTCAACGGCGCGCATGTGCTGGCTACTGTTCCGGCTTCCAATGGAATTGTGCATGTGATTGATGAAGTGTTACTCCCGAAATAGTTATCAGTTATTAGTTATTGGTTATCAGGGGTAGGTAAGGGTTAATGGGTTGAAATGCCTGGCTACTCGAATGGCAATGCCAAAATGAATGAACCAATAAACCCTTACCTACCCCTAATAACCAATAACTCAATAATCAATAACTAACCAAAAATAAACGTATGCTGGAATCTATTCAACTCTCCAAATCATTTGGCAAACTCAAAGTCCTGAAAGACATGAGTGTCCAGATGCGCGCTGGTCAGACGATTTCGCTGATCGGGCCCAACGGTTCAGGTAAAACGACCTTTATCAAATGCCTGCTCGGGCTGGTTATTCCCGATAGTGGCAGTATCAACCTGTATGGAAACAATGTGCTGGGCGGCTGGGATTACCGGCGGTACATCGGCTACATGCCGCAAATAGGGCGATACCCCGACAATATCCGGATCGGGCAATTGTTCGATATGGTGCAGGAAATTCGCCGCGGAACCTATCAGCGCACCGACGACGACTTGTTACGCGCATTCGACCTGCCCAAACTGGCGCACAAAACCATGCGCACCCTCTCGGGCGGCACCCGGCAAAAAGTGAGCGCCTGCCTGGCTTTTCTGTTCGATCCGGATGTGCTGATCCTGGATGAGCCCACTGCCGGCCTCGACCCCGTTGCTTCCGAAATACTCAAGGAAAAGGTGCTGGCCGAAAAAGCAAAGGGCAAACTCACCCTGCTCACCTCCCACATACTCAGCGACCTCGACGAACTGACCACCGATGTGATGTATTTGATGGATGGTCAGTTGCAGTTTTACCAGTCCATACAAGCCCTGAAGGAACAAACCGGTGAAGAAAAACTGCACCGCGCTATCGCAAACGTTATGAAACAACATCCTGCTGCATGAAAACGCCTGCCTCTTCCATGTCTGCCGCTCTGCGACTGGCGGCTGTCGCCGATACGCCCGCTCGTGCTACCACGGTAAACCCAATCGGACGCATCATAAAATACGTGTTGTTCGATATCCTTCAAAACCGGATTGTTATCGGATACACCTTGTTTTTACTGGCGGTGTCGCTGGGTTTGTTCGGGCTAAGCGACGACCCCACCAAAGGGCTCATCAGCCTGCTCAATATCGTGCTCATCGTGACGCCCCTGGTGAGCGCCGTTTTTGCCACCATCCATTTTTACAACTCTTACGAATTTATAGAACTACTGGCAGCACAACCCGTGCGTCGCGGAATCATTGTGTGGGGGCAGTTTCTGGGCCTGGTGCTGGCCCTGGAAACAGCCGTTTGTGTTGGTATTGGTATTCCGGTAGCCATTTATTCGCCTTCCGCTACAGGGGTGGTGCTACTCCTGGCAGCAGCCGGGCTCACGGTAGTATTCATCGCACTGGCCATGTTGGCGTCCGTATGCACCCGCGACAAAGCAAAAGGCATCGGCCTGGCACTGCTGCTGTGGTTTTACTTCACGCTGCTGTACGATGCGCTGGTGCTGTTCATCATGTTTTCCTTTGCCGATTACCCGCTGGAAAAAGCCACGCTGGTGATGGCCGCGCTCAATCCGATCGACCTGGCGCGGGTGATTGTACTGTTGCAAATGGATATTTCGGCCCTGATGGGCTACACGGGCGCCTTGTTTCGCGAATGGCTGGGCACCGGGGCAGGCATTACAACGGCAATCGCTATTTTGCTGCTCTGGGCAACGATCCCCATGCTGCTGGCAGTTCGTGTTTTTCGGAAAAAAGACTTGTGAGGTGTCTATTTAATTGAAAATCAATAAATTTTGAATTCCACCCGTCGGTTTTTCACGTTGCCGGAGGCAATGGTTTGCAGGGGGCGTGTATCACCATAACCTTCCGATTTAATGCGTTCGGCAGCAACCCCTTTGCTTGCCAGGTAGTCGGCCACCACCCGGGCGCGTTCTTTGGAAAGAATCAGGTTTTTGGCTGAGTCGCCGTGGTTGTCTGTGTGGCCTTCGACACTCAGACGCAAGGCCGGATTGCGTACCAGAAAGCCAGATAAACGATCCAGTTCGGGTTCCGATTGGGCAAGCATGATGCTTTTACTTTGCACGAACAGGATGTTTTTGGGCAGGTACTTTTCGAGCGTGTCGGCCGGCACATCGGAGGCTTGTGCGAAGGTGTGTACAACAGGTTTGGCAGGCGCCGGTTTGGGTGCAGTGGGTTTGTTTGCCACAGGTTTGGGCTTCGACGTATTTACAGGTGGCGGGTTGTTCGTTTTGGGGTTGTGCGCAATATTCTGGTTGGGTGCAGGTAATTGCATGGATGTCGGCTGGTAAAAGAATTTGCTGTCGATGACCTTATCATTGTATCCGAAAGCGCCTCCAAACACCGGTTTTTGGCTGGGCAATTGCCAGTACAGTTGTATTTCTCCTTCCAGCAGTCCGTTGAAATAGTCGACCTGCAAATCGTAGAAGCGATTGGCTTCGAGGTAGACGGTGCCGGAAAAAGGTTCCGAGTCGTGCATCCCCCAGGCATTGATCACCATTTTATCGCCTACTTTCACCCGAATACCGTCGTCGACGTGGGCGCGGAATCGGTACTCACCGGCTTCGGGTGTTTTGATGCGGCCTTTCCACCTGACGGAAAAATCGGACGGGTCCATGCCTGCCGCGGGCGCCACATTGTTCCACACAAATTCGATTTTGGCGTCGGTGCGCGTCATGATTTTTCGATCGAAATTGCGGCCGTCGTAGTATTCTCCAACCAGGCCTGGTTGGGCGTACAGGTAAATACTACCCAGTATGGAAAGGGCTGTCAAAAATGTTTTCGTCATAGCATCTGAATGTTTAGTGGGAGAAAAACGCTGCTGCACCTGGAAAAATTCTGTTGTGCAGTACGCTTTTTTTGGGGGGGGTGAATCAGGATGACCTGGATTGGAAGGATTAGAAAGATTCTATAGGCGATGTCGACAATTATATAAATTCTTCAAATTGTCGACATCGCCTATAGAATCTTTCTAATCCTTCCAATCCAGGTCATCCTGATTCAACCGCCCTTCACTAGACACTACCAAACGCCAATTTGTTACAAAACAGGTCAGGAATTCCCTCCGGCGTTTTCCACTGCCTGTATTCCACCTTTCAGGTTGTACACATTCTCGAAACCAAAACGTTCTTCCAGTATAGCGATAGCCTGTGCGCTGCGAGCCCCCGAACGACAATGAACAACCACAGGCATGCTGCGGGAAATACGATCTGTTTGAAAGGGAATATCGGCCAGCGGGATTAATTCGCCCGCCAGGTTATGCTCGGAGTATTCGTTCGGTTCCCGCACATCGATGAGTTGAAAGGGCTTGCCGGACTGTTGCCATTCCAGGAATTCGTGGGCAGCAATTTCTTTAAAATTGTACTCTTTCAGTGTCTCGTCCAGCCCACAAAATGCTTCGTAATCAATAAGTTCTGTGATGGTAGGCGCATTGCCGCTCAAGGGATTATCTTCCCGGCCTCGTATCCTGAACCGGCGCGTTTCAAAGTTGAGGGCATCGAACACAAACAAATATCCGCTCAGGGTTTTGCCTGCTCCGCTAATAATTTTCAATACCTCCAGGGCCTGCATACTGCCGATAATCCCCGGCAAAACACCCAGCACGCCTCCTTCGGAGCAGTCGGGTATAGAGCCCGGCGGCGGTGGGGTAGGGAAGAGGTCGCGATAATTAGGGCCTGCCGCGCCATCCTGTATAAAATTAAACACCGACACCTGCCCTTCAAATTGTGATACTGCGCCGTACACCAGCGGTTTTCCGGCCAATACACAGGCATCGTTCACGAGGTAGCGGGTAGGGAAATTATCGGAGCCGTCGGCCACCACATCGTACGAACGTATTATGTCGATCGCATTGTCTCGTGTCAAAAAAACAGGGTGCAACTCCATCTCAATATGCGGGTTGAGCGCCTGAAGGTGATTGGCGGCTGCCGTTGTTTTGGGTTGGCCTATATCGTTTTCATCGAACAAAACCTGTCGTTGCAGGTTACTACGGTCTACTGCATCACCATCCACGATGCCGATGACACCTACACCCGCCGCAGCAAGGTATTGCAGCAAGGGGCTACCCAGTCCACCCGCGCCAATGACCAGCACCCGCGCTTCCTTGAGCCGCTGCTGCGCCTTCATCCCAAATTGTGGCAACTTGAAATGGCGATCATATCGTAGGAGTTCGGAGGGGGTGAAAACCATGAGAGAGTTATGAGTTATGAGTTATGAGTTGTGGTGCTGTTTTCTTGGTATTGTTGAGGAGAGTTGAGGGGTTGAGGGGTTGAGGGGTTGAGAGGTTTACCCTTGATTTATCAACTTATTATACAGGATGGCAGAACATAAATCTCATTGTCAGAGTTTAAACCTCTCAACCCCTCAACCCTCTCAACCCCTCAACCCTCTCAACCCTCTCAACCCCTCAACCCTCTCAACCTCTCAACCTCTCAACCCCTCAACCCCTCAACCCTCTCAACCCTCTCAACCCCTCAACCCTCTCAACCCTCTCAACCCCTCAACCCTCCACAACCATTCCAAGAACACAGCACCACAACTCATAACTCATAACTCCAAAACCCCCATCTTTGCTTCATGCTTTTCGACAACCATGGCCGTCCGATTCATTACCTGCGCCTGGCTGTAACCGATCGTTGCAACCTGCGCTGCCATTATTGTATGCCTGAACACGGGCTGCAATGGCTATCACGTGCCGATTTGCTGAGTTATGAAGAAATGTTGCGCCTGTGCACCTTGCTGGTGCGTATGGGCATCACAAAAATACGTATAACCGGAGGAGAACCGTTCGTCCGGAAAGATATGATGAAATTGCTGCGGTCGCTGGCAGCCATAGACGGACTGGAACAGATTCACCTCACCACCAATGGCGTGGCAACTGCCGGCTTTGTACCGGAACTGAAGCAACTGGGTATTCGCAGTGTCAACCTCAGCCTCGACACCCTCGACAGAGAACGGTTTTTCCAAATAACACGTCGAGACGAACTTCCCCGCGTGCTGGATACGCTACACGCGTTGCTGGAACATGGTATTCCCGTCAAGGTAAATGCAGTGGTCATGGACGGGCAAAACACAAATGACCTGATTCCGCTGGCTGCCCTGAGCCGCGATTTGCCGGTGGATGTGCGCTTCATCGAGGAAATGCCGTTCAATGGAGGCGATCACATTACGGGCCGCCCGCTGTGGGATTATGTGCGCATTCTAGACACTTTACGGGTGGAATGGCCTTCCCTGGAAAAAACGCCTGATGCCCCTTTTTCCACTTCCATGAATTATCTGGTTCCGGGATTTAAAGGCAAAATCGGCATCATTGCTGCCTGGTCGCGTACTTTTTGCGGCACCTGCAACCGCATTCGCGTCACGCCCAAAGGCGTGTTGAAAACCTGCCTCTACGACCAGGGCGTTTTACAACTGCGCGATCTGATGCGATCGGGGCTCGACGATGAAGCGCTCCAGGTGCATCTGCTGGATGCTTTCGCCCACCGCCCTGCCAATGGATGGGAGGCTGCGGCGGCACGTGTCGACAGCCCGCTCGAAGAATCCATGGCTACGATTGGAGGGTAACATGAGACATCCCGAATTTTGGTGAAAGCCAGGATTCAGGGTAGGTTGTTTCCCGTAGAGTATTCCCCTCGTAGAGTATTTCCCGCAGATTTCCGCAGAATACACGCAGATTTCCGCAGATCGTAGAGCACACCTACTTCAAATACGTATCGTAAAATGAGTACTCTACGATCTGCGGAAATCTGCGTGTATTCTGCGGAAATCTGCGGGAAATACTCTACGAGGGGAATACTCTATGAGGGAAATACTCTATGAGGGAAATACTCTACGAGGGGAATTACTCTACACGGGAAATTACTCTACGGGAAATATCCTGCCCTATCTGTTCTGGATAGAAATATGTTCCGTTCCTAAAGATTCGGGAAGTCTCCTGTAAAAAAATCCCGAACCCTGGCTTTCACCAAAATTCGGGATGCGTATTTGTTGGACAATCGTCGTGCTTATGGCACTACTTTGCTATCTGTAGATTCACTTGTGTGGCCGTGTGTTTTGTATTGCACACCATTGATTTTCTGCATCAGGCTGTCGCGCACCACTTTGAAATTCTCAAATGCTTCACCGGTAATCGGTTGTGGCTGTGGCAGGTTGAGCCGAAGGTGGTCTACTTGTTTGCCATTTTTCCAGAAACGGAAACATACGTGCGGGCCGGTAGCCAGTCCTGTAGAACCTACATAACCAATGGTTTGGCCTTGTGCCACACGGGAACCGGCGCGAATGCCTTTGGCAAAGCCGCTCATGTGCAGGTATTGCGATTCGTATGTCTGGTCGTGACGGATTTTCACAAAGAGGCCGTTTCCACCGCGGCGGGTGGCTTCTTCCACCACACCTTCCGCTACCGACATGATCGGTGTGCCATGCGGCGCAGCATAGTCGGTACCGAAATGCGCTTTGTGATAGCCGAGGATCGGGTGGAGGCGGTTGAGGTTGTAGCGGCTGCTGATGCGGCTGAATTTCACCGGCGATTTCAGGAAAGCCTTACGAGCCGGGCGGCCGTCGTAGTCGAAGTAATTGGTTTTTTCTCCGGGGCGTTCGAAATTGAAAGCATAGGATTCCTTGCCTTCACGTTCGTACATGGCAGCGATGATTTTGCCGGTACCCACTGCTTTGCCTTCCACAAAATGCTGCTCGTACACCACTTTGAAACGGTCACCCTGTTTCTGGTGGTAAAAGTCAACGGAAGACGCTAGAATATCGATCATGCCGTCGGCCAGTTCGTCGCTCAGGCCATTGTCGGTAAGAGCCTGCCAAAAACTGGTTTCCAGTACACCCGATGCGGCCACTACTTCCGTTTTTACATCGCGTTTTACCAGATTCACTTCATACGGCGCGCGGAGATTGAACACCACATATTCGTACGGCGAAGGTTCGTATACCATGAACTCGGGTTGTGCGCCTGCCTGTTTGGACAGGAAAAACAACTCGTGGCCGATGCGCATGGAAGAAATATTGAACTTGCCTTTGCTTTGCTCTACAATGCTGTTGACTTGCGGATAGGTAAGTCCTTTTGCCATCAGGAGTTCTCCCAGGACATCGCCGGAAGCGAGTTTGGTTTCCGACAACTGGAATTCGTCGAGTGCAAAACCCCAGCGCATATTGTGGGGAACTACAGACAATTCCCCCAGCGTGGGAGGCGCCAGCAACATGGCGGCAGACTGTCGATCGGAAGTAAGTTGGAGGGTGGCGGCAAATAAGCCTAATGAAACAGCCACCCCTGACGCGACCATGATTTTTTTATTTTTCCAGGTCTTGGTCAGGCGCCGCAACCACTGCTGCGGCTTCGAATTGTTTGTGTTCACGATGTGTGTAAGATTAGAACAGGTTATTAAAATCAAGCCTGGTCGTTGCGAACACTCATGCTACGCTCCAAAGGCGTAGGATGAGTGTCAGCCTGGTCTCTGGCGGGGATTCGACCAACTGGCTTAGCGGCAAAAATAGAATTGCATTCCGGTTTTTTACCAATTGTTGCCGGAAAATTAACTAAACGCCCGTTCCTTCAATAGACGGACAAGCCTCTGCTTTTATTTGAAAAATGAACTTAAGTCGCTGACAGTTAACTTTTTATGTGTAAAATTTGCCTGCATCTATCCGTTTTCTCAAAATGTAAAAAAATTATATGCGATTTTACACAATATGCCAAATCAGGCCTGAAACCTCAATTTTGTCCCGAACGGAGCCTGAAGCCCGTACATTTGCGCAGTTTTACGATCCACCTTGCCGATGCGATTTTTGCTTCTGTACGCCTGCATGGCGCTTGCATGTACCCTTCCTGCCCAAAGCAGCACTTTCGATACGAACAATGAAAACTGGGGCGCCGAAGGCGATCCTGCCAGTACCATTGCTGGGTGGGCGCCTACGGGCGGGCTGCCAGGAGGGCATATTCGGGTGGCAGATGCTGCCACAGGTGGTATCTGGTATTTTACGGCGCCGGCCAAATTCAGGGGAAACAAATGCGGCGCTTACGATCGCTGGTTGCGCTACGACCAGTTTACCAGCGACACGCTCAACCAGATATTTTCCAGTGACCCGGGCGATGTGGAAATTTGGGGCAACGGCTCAAAACTGATCTTCGACAACGCACAAAACCCGGGCCTTGCCTGGACACACTACGACATCCTGTTGCGCGAAGATGCCGGCTGGCGACTCGAAAGTTCCAGCGGCGCTGTTCCAACCGAGGCAGAATTCCGCGCCATCCTGTCCAATGTGACCAAAATCCGGTTCAAAGGCGAATACCGTCCGGCTGCCGATTTTGGTGGCCTCGACAATGTCATGCTGGAAAACGATTTTTTATTCGACCTCGACGGCGACGACAGCAGCGGCGCCGTCGGAGAAGATTTTCGTTCGGATACCTTGTGTACCGCAAACAGCCGCGTAGCAGACACAGATGCCTTGCTGGTGTCGGAGCGCCCCATTGATTCGATGGTCGTACGTATTCTTGGACTGACGGGCACCGAACAATTGAGCGCAGGTGCGCTGCCCCCGCAAATTACCCTGTCTTCCACTTCCTCGCCGGGGCGGCTGGTGCTGGTGAACAACGGCAATGCATCAGCCGCCGATTTTATTCAGGCTTTGCTGAGCGTGGTGTACCAGGATATGGCCATGCCGCCAGAACGTGGCGAACGGCTGCTGGGCGTACAGGTTTTCACCGATTGCGGCGATATGGGCATTCGCTTTGTGTACCTGCCCATTTTTCCCACACCAAATGCAGGCCCGGATGCCGACACGATTGTTTGTGCCAACAGCCAGCCGCTCGATCTCAGGCCTCTTGTAAATGGCGCCCCGGTACCGGGTGGGTACTGGGAGCCGATGCTCATTGGCAATTATTCCTTATTCGATCCGCAACGAGACGAATCAGGCCTTTACCAGTATATTCTGGCTGGAGCGGGGCAATGCCCGGGCGATACGGCCCTTGTGCAAGTCGAGGTCGAACAACTGCCTGTTTGGCAAGCCGATACCACCCTTTGTTATCAGGATACTTTTACACTTACCGTACCGCCAGGCCTGGAAAACTGGCAATGGGCCGATGGCGGCCATCAGCGCGATCGGGATATTGATTTTCCTGGGGTGTATGGATTAACAGGCAATACCGAGAACTGCCTGTTTTCGGACAGTGTTCAGATCGATTTTTACACCTGTGAGCCTTGTCAATGGTATGCTCCCAATGTATTTTCCCCAAATGATGACGGCCACAACGATCGATGGCATCTTTTCATCCCCTGTCTGTGGCAACGGTATCGCCTGGAAGTTTTCGACCGCTGGGGCAGCCTGATCTTCGCTGCCGACGACCCGGAAAGAGAATGGGACGGTTATGACAAACGCGGCACATCCGTACCAGGCGTGTATATCTGGCGTCTGGAATGGGTGGGCGAACTGTTGGGAGTACCTTATACGTACAGGGCTTCGGGTGATGTCACGATCGTCCGATAAAACATTGTTGACGGCCGGATTTTGATTTTCATAATTTTTTAAAATGTAAATTTGGTTTTTTTGGAAATAAAAGCAATATATTTAGCCTCTTCTTTGTCTGTGGAATATTAATTGTTTTACCGCCCCTTCGGCACGAAACCTGCCGACAGGATTTAACCAATCAAAGCCTATGCTAAATGTTCGCCAGTTACTTTCCGGAAAACCCCACAATACTGTGTACGCCGTTCGGCCAGATCAAATGGTAATCGAAGCGCTTGAACTCATGGCATCCAAAAATATCGGTGCTGTATTGGTCATGGATGGCGAACACCTGGCAGGAATTTTTTCTGAACGCGATTATGCACGCAAAGGAATATTGCAAGGCCGTAAAGCCAAAAGCACCCCGGTGACAGAAGTCATGACGGCCGGCGTTTTTGTAGTAGACATTAGCAAAAACATCGACGACTGCATGAAAATCATGTCGGAAAAACACATCCGCCACTTGCCTGTTGTCGACGACGGACGCGTAGCGGGCATTTTGAGCGTGAGTGATATTGTAACGGCCATCATGCGCGAACAGGAAAGTCGTATTCAAAGCCTGGAGCAGTATATTACCGGGTATTGATTCCTGAACATCTTCAGGGTTTGAATGTTGAACGTCTGAAAATAAGTCATCCCGAATTTTGGTTGAAGCCAGGATTCGGGATTGTGTTTTTTGTAGGTTGTTTTTTGTAGAGTATTTCCCGCGTAGAGTAATTTCCCGCAGAGTAATTTCCCGCAGAACTCGCAGATTTACCCGCAGAACTCGCAGAACGTAGAGTACCCTGTGTACTCGATATGAAGAAATAGGTGTACTCTACGTTCTGCGAGTTCTGCGGGTAAATCTGCGAGTTCTGCGGGAAATTACTCTACGGGAAATCTGCGGGAAAATACTCTACGCGATCAGTTTGTACAGAAAAACTTCCGCGAAAAAAAATCGATATGTCTCCTGTTTTATATTTCACAAACAACTGATTTTAAATGCGTTGCACCTCACTTTTTACTCTTTTTATTGCCGTTGCAATTTCTATTTCCAACACACAGGCGCAGGGTTTTTACTTTGGCGCCGACCTTTCCTATGTCAATGAAATGGAAGACTGCGGGGTGGAGTTTAAGGAACAAGGCACACCGAAAGACCCTTATCAAATCTTTGCAGATCACCAGTGCAACCTCGTACGGCTGCGGCTCTGGCACTCGCCTTCCTGGTACGATGCCTTGAATGCCGGCAACCGTTATTCCGACTTCCAGGATGTGCGCCGAAGCATCCTGCGCGCCAAGGCTGCGGGTATGCAGGTGCTGCTGGATTTTCATTTGTCTGACAACTGGGCCGACCCTTCCAAACAACGCGTGCCAGCCGCCTGGGAGGGCGTGGTGAACAACCTGCCGCTGCTGAAGGATTCGCTTTACAATTACATTTCTTCCACCCTGCTGGCTCTCAACAGTGAAGACCTGCTGCCCGACATGGTGCAGATCGGCAATGAAACCAACAAAGGTATCATGCTCTCTCCTGCCGTGGATGCTGCCGGCTGGTCGCTCGACTGGAACCGCAACAGCCAGTTGTTCAAACGCGCCATACAGGCTGTCCGCGATGTGGAAACGGCTTCCGGAAAAAACATCAAGGTGGCGCTGCACATCGCAGGGCCCGCCGAAGCGGGATGGCTCATGCAAGGGTTCTGGAGCAATGGCGTGACCGATTTCGATGTCATCGGCCTGTCGTACTACTGGGCCTGGCACCAGCCGACGACCATTGCCAATACGGGTGCGATTATTACACAGTTGAAACAATTGTATCCCGGCAAGGAAGTGATGATTTTTGAAACCGGATACATCTGGACAACCCAGAGCAACGACAACGCCAACAACATCATCAGCGCCGTGCAACCAGGCTATTCGCCTGCCAGCCCTGCCAATCAGCGCAAATGGCTGGTCGACCTCACGCAGGAAGTGATCAATCGGGGCGGCAGTGGCGTCATTTACTGGGAACCCGCCTGGGTGTCGTCACCCTGCTGGACGCAGTGGGGGCAGGGTTCCCACCAGGAGCACGCCGCGTTTTTTGATTTCAACAGCAACCTGCTCGTCGATGGCGGCATGGATTTTATGACGCATACCTACGATAACCTTGTAGCTGTCAAATCACCGGAAAACAATCGAAAACTGGAAATATGGCAGGATGGAACACAAACCCTGCTGCTGCAACTGGAAGGCTTCCCGGGCGATAGCAGTTTGCATCTGAATTTGATGAGCAGCAACGGAAAGATTGTGGCTTCGCGGCTGTTTAAAACAGCAGGCACGGAAAAAACGACTTATTCATTCGCTTTACCTGCCGGTTTGCCACCGGGCGTTTATTATTTGTCGGTGTATGAAGGAAGGCGTTTTGCGGCGATGAAAGGTTTGGTGTTGAGAGGGTGAGAGATGTGAGAGGGTGAGAGATGTGAGAGTTCGTAGAGTGTACCACTCCGTTCCTGAAAATCATTAGAGCAAAGTGGTACACTCTACGAACTCTCACATCTCTCACCCTCTCACCCTCTCACTCTCTCACATCTCTAATAACCTGGATTCTGCTGCAGTCCCGGATTCACCCCAATATCCTGTGTCGGGATATGGAAAATATTCCGGTAACTAGGCACGCTGGCGCCTTCTTTTACGCCTCCTTTCCAGGTCCATTTGTAGGTGCCGTCTGTGAATTGACCAAAGCGTACCAGGTCGGTACGGCGGTGGCATTCCCAGTAGAGTTCGCGGCCGCGTTCATCCAGAATCACATCCAGCGTCAGGTTGGCAGGCGTGTAATTGCCGGCAGTACCGGTGTAGGCGCGTGTTCGGACCGCATTGAAATACTGGGCGGCTTTCACCTTATCACCTCCGGCAGCGCCACGCAGAACGGCTTCGGCAGCCATCAGGTATACGTCGGCGAGGCGGAACATTGGGAAGTCGGTATCCGGGAAGTCAGTATCCGAACCGGGCAGACCGGTAGAAGTTACGTTTTTAAATTTCTGTACCGCATAGCCTTGTGTAGCCAGTGTCAGGTCGTCGATGTCGAGGCTTTGGCCTTCGGTGTAGAACAGGCCACGGTGGTCGAAACTCGTCAGTTTGATCTGATACGTGTAGTCGGGGCGGTCGATGTCCAGGTAAATTTTATAACTACCAGACTGATCGATGTCGATGGCATCGCCGTCGGTTTCCAGCAGACCGTCGCGGCCGGTATCGCCAAAGTTGATGGAGGCATCGTTGTTGGCAACGAAGCGGAAAGAACCGATTTCAAGATTGGGTACATCTACATACAACTGCTGGAGCGCTTCGTCGTATTGCAATGGAATAGAAATGCCGTTGGTAGCGGTACCTACAATCGCCCAGTCCCGTTTCTGGATCGAATACACCTTGGTGTTCAGGTTGACTTTGATAAAGTGCAGACCAGCCTGCGGTACTACAATTTTTGCCCCGTTGGTTTCCAGCACGCCATCTGCACCATTATCGCCGTAGCGTGGCGGGCCAGAGTTGGATGGAACCGTAGTGAACTGAATTTCCGAGTTGGCCGTAGGCAGGTACACATGGCCTTCATACAGTTTTTCGTGCGGCGCAAAAGCGGACGTATCGGCGATACGTACAGCCGAGGGCGCATCGAAGTTGTTGTAGGTGCCGGGCACATACAGAGAAGGGTGTTTCACCGTCAGACCTTCGTTGAAATCCACTTTAATACCGGTGAGGTCGGTCGGAAATTTGGCGATAAACTCTTTCGTCGTACGCGTGCCACCCCAGCCGCTGGCCACACCCGATGCCGATGGGCTCATGCTGCCTACTACGCCGGCGCGGATAATGAACGTCATGCCGCCCCAGGTACGGGTATGAACACCGTCGAATGCAACCGGGAAGATAATTTCATTTGAAAGGTGATTGTCAGCCAGAAACAGTTTCTGATAGTCAGGTTCCAGTTGGTATCCTGCAGCCAGAATTTTGTCGCAGTACGTCAGGCATTCGTTGTATTTGGCTTGTCCGATGTACACTTCTGCATTGAGATACAATTTTGCTAGCAACATCCATGCAGCGGCCTTGTCGGCACGGGCATACTCGTTGGTTCTCGGGTCGGCCAGGTCGCCATCGATGGCTTTCAGTTCCGATTCGATGTAGTTGAACAGTTCAGCAGCCGTGGTTTGTTTCGGCGTTTGGCCTACTACCGCATCTTCAACGGCAAACGGCGGGTTGCGGAACACGTCGAGTGCATGCCAGTAACTCAGTGCGCGCAGGAAACGCGCTTCAGCACGATAGCGGCGCACTTCGGCTTTCAGGGCGTCACTGGCGCCGCGTTCGGTCAGTTTGGCTTCGGTTGTTTCCCGAATAAATTCGTTGGCAACAGAAATCTGAACAAAAATGCGGCTGTAAAAGGCATATGTAAAAGCGTCACTGGTGGTCCATGCCTGGGCATGAAAATCCTTGATGGTCTGGTCATTCCAGCCAATCACGGCCTCGTCGGTGGTCAGTTCCTGGTGGTACCAAAAGCCGCGCAGGTATTGTCCAAAACCTTCGTCGATGTCGGAAATATCGGAATCGCCGGCAGGGCCTTGCTGGCCGGATACTGCCAGACCAGCATATATTTTAGCCAGCACCTTGCGGTACGAAGCGGGGTCTTTGTACACATTCGAAGCCGACTGGAAATCGGTATCGAGTGGTACCGTGTCGAGGTCTTTGAAGCAACCCGTAGCACCCAACATAAACAGGATGAGTGCTGTGCCTATTTTAAAAGGTGATTTCATATCTGTTTTATTTAGATGATTAGAAGTTGACACCGAAGCCGAGCAGGTACGTACGCGGTCTTGGGTAAATGTTGTTGTCGATACCGTTGGAAATTTCCGGGTCGAGGCCGTCGTATTTGGTCACCACCAGCGGATTCTGTACGGTTACATACACGTTGAAATATTTGCCTATCACATTGTTGAAAGAGTATCCTGCCGTCACGTGGTCGAGGCGGAAGAAGGAGGCTTCTTTTACAAAGTAATCGCTAAACGTAAGGCTCGACTGCTTGTCCACATTGAGGTCTACTGCCGATTGGTTCACATTGGAAAGGTAACCCGTGGTGCCGTACAGGCGATCGAGGTAGCCCATGTCGGTTTGCACGTTGTTGTACACGTAGTTGCCAATGTGCGCGCGGCCTGCAAAAGAGAATGTGAAGGCGCCAATGTTGAGGCTGCTGGTGAGGCCGAGCGTCACAGGTGGCGCCGGGTTTTTGTAGCGGTATTTGTCCAGGTCGTCTACTTTCCCGTCGCCATTACGGTCTACAAACTGATTTTCCAGGATGTTGCCGTTTTCATCGTATAGTTGCTCTTTTACATAAAACGAACTGGGTGCATAGCCTGTGTAGTGGTTCTGAATGTTACTGCCCACACCGCCGGCAATGCCGCCAACGAGTACGCCGATGTACTTGGGATCATTGCTGGTGGTCAGTTTGGTAATTTTCGAATTGTTGTAGGCAAAGTTGGTGCTCAAATCCCAGCGCACTTTGCGCGTCACGACGGGCGACAGGTTCAGGCTCAGTTCCACGCCTTTTGTTTCCATCGTACCGATGTTGTCGATCGCGAAGTTGGACAGGTTGGACAAGGCAGGTACCGGAATGCGGTTCAGCAGATCGCGGGTATTTCTCTGATAAACGTCCAGCGAACCCGACAGGCGATCAGTCATGATGGTGAAGTCGAGGCCTGCGTTATACGTCGTCGTTTCTTCCCATTGAATATCAGCCACATAAGCATTGGGGCGGAACGTAGTCACGTACTCGTCGCCAAACTGGTACTGTGCGTTGGGCATACCCACCTGATACTGAGCCAGGTAAGCGTAGTAGTCGACAAGCCTGTTGCCGATATCCTGCTGACCCGTAATACCCCAACTCAGACGGAGTTTCATGTTGCTGAAATACTTGGTGTTCTGGTCGAGGATTTTCATGGCGAAGGCCGCGGCCGGGAAAAGGCCCCAGCGATAGTCCGGCGAGAAACGCGAAGTGCCGTCTCTTCTCAATGAGCCGGTAAGCAGGTATTTACCATTGAAATCATAATTCACACGACCGTACATGGAAAGCAGGTAATACTCTGCGGGGTCCTGTCCGGTGCTCACTTCCGATGGCGTACCTGCCGTGTCGGAGTTTTTGTAATAATTGCTCACTTCGAAATGCTGCCAGGAGTAACCGCCCATGATATCCAGGCCGTGGCGGCCGAAGGTTTTTTTGTAATTCAGGTAGGCTTCCAGCAGAGAGTTGGTTCTGGTCTGTTCGTAGTAGTTGTTTACACCGCCGCCGGTGAGGGCGTCAAACGCAAATGCAGCGAAGTTGGGCACTACCACGGTACCGGAGCCTTTAGCGCGGTCGTAGCCAAGGTTCAGGTTGGCGCGCAATTCAGGCAAAAAGGCAAAACGGTAGTCGAACGAAGCGTTTGTGATGTAGTGTTTTACGGTCGAATTGTCGTCTCTGAGTTCGAGCAGGGCTACGGGGTTGGTCGTGGCCAAACCGTTCGGGTTGCCGTTTGCAATTTTCCAGGTGGTAAAACCGCCGTAGCGAGTGCTGGTGTCGCGGACTGGTTTGGTGGGGTCGAAACTCAGGGCGTTTCCGATCGCGCCGCGGTCGGCGAAGTGGTTGTCTGAAAGTATGCCTTTGAACGACAGGTTGACCTGCAGGCGGTTATTCAGAAACTTCGGATTCACATTGATAGCGGTCGAATAACGTTTGAATTCATCCGTTTTCAGCAAACCGTTTTTCTGTGTAAAACCCAGCGACACGCGGTAAGGGAAAATGCCGAAACCACCAGAAGCATTGAGGTTGTGGTCGTGTCCGAAGGCCGACTGATAAATTTCGTCCTGCCAGTCGGTATTGGCCGTACCCAGCAACGCCAGCGAAGGGTGGTTGGGGTTGGCTACGCCGTAGTGTTCCTGAACGGTGGCGCGGAATTCGTCGGCTGTCAGCACATCCACGCGGTTGGCGGTTTGTGCAACAGAAACGTTGCCCGTGTAGCCTACGGTGATTTTTTTGCCGAGTTTACCCTTTTTCGTGGTGATAATGATAACGCCGCCGGAAGCGCGGTTGCCATAAATGGCCGCTGCAGAAGCGTCTTTCAGCACGGTAAACGTCTCGATGTCGTTCGGGTTGATCACGTTCAACTGGTTGCGGCTGCCCGATACGCCGGTGTTATCGAGCGGAACACCGTCTACCACGATCAGCGGATTGTTGGAAGCCGACAGAGACGACTCGCCCCGGATGCGGATCTGGGCGCCGCCGCCCGGCGAACCATCGCTGATGATTGTCACACCTGCCACCTTGCCTGCGAGCAAATCCTGCGGGCCGGTGATGGCGCCCCGGTTGAATTTGTCGGTCGATACGGATTGTACGAGGCCCGTAGCGTCTTCCCGCTTCACGGTACCGTAGCCGATGACCAGCACTTCACTGAGTTCCTTACCGGCAGACAGCGTGACGAGGATGTCATTGACGCCGACAATACTTTGCTCGGTGGTTTCATAACCGGTGTAGTTAAAAATCAGGGCCGTGGAATTGTCGCCTACAACGAGGCGGAATTTACCCTCGAAATCGGAGGCAACTCCATGTGCCCGATTCTCCTTTTCAATGACCGTTACGCCGATCAAGGCCTCGCCGGTCTCGCGGTCTGTAATCGTTCCCGTCACAGTTCTCTGAGCGGAAACTGTCAGGTGCGTACCCAGCA
This sequence comes from Bacteroidota bacterium, assembly GCA_020160935.1. Lineage (GTDB taxonomy): Bacteria > Bacteroidota > Bacteroidia > Chitinophagales > Saprospiraceae > M3007. Next base: position 367,193 of record JAIUPL010000002.1, read on the forward strand.
TCACCAGCGCCGGAACGACGATCCGCAGGAGTACGCTTTTGGTAAAAATATTCATACGAATGTGATTCAAGTTTTAGAATAGAAAAGTGAACAAAGCGGATTATTCTTATGGTGCAAACCAGAAATTTTTTTTGCCCGGGAGGGGAAAAAATGAGAGACTAAGGTCGGAAAAACTGTTCCTCACCCTTCCTGAAAAAAATTTTTTTAGGCTCTGATTTTAAACATTGAAAATTCAGAAAAAATACAACGGAACGATTTTGCCGGATTATTGAACAACGCAATCGTTTGCGGAAGAGGTTTTACGAAAGACGCGTTGCAAAAATAAAAATGTAAACGCGCTGCAAAATTAAAAAAAGAATAATACTGTCGTCGTTTTACATAAATTTTTCCAAGGTCGGTTTTTTCAGAATTAAAAAACAAATTAACTTTGTGATGATTTTAGCAAAACTTTCAGTTTAATATTTCAAATACTCATAACGATGAAGTTACGATTACTCTTTTCCCTTCTCTTCGGAGCCATGCTGATGACTGGTTTCAGCCAAGTCTCCGTAGGTATTATCGGCAGTGCTACACCTACTGGTTGGGACTCCGACACCGACATGGTACCCGATCCTGACAGCGCAGGCCTTTGGTCGATTGTGATCAATCTTACCCAAGGTGATGTCAAGTTCCGCCAGGACAATGACTGGGCTGTGAACTGGGGCGCGAATACCTTCCCTTCCGGTTTCGGTACGCAGGATGGCCCGAACATTCCGATCCCTGCCGCAGGTGAATTTACCGTTACCTTCAATGCAAACAACGGCGAATACCACTTCACGGTAACCTCCGACATCGGTATTATCGGCGATGCTACGCCGGGTGGCTGGGCTGACGACACCAATATGTTCCTCGATCCACTCGACTCCAACGAGTACTTCCTTACCCTTCCGTTGACGACAGGTTTTGTGAAGTTCCGCGCCAATGACGGCTGGACACAGAACTGGGGCGCTACGGATTTCCCAACTGGTGTGGGTGTACAGGACGGTCCGAATATTCCGATCACTACTGCCGGTAAATACCTCGTTCATTTCAACAAGGTAACTGGCGCGTACAGTTTTGAAGAAGTGATCGAATTCAACACCATCAGCATCATCGGCGACGCTACTGCCGGCGGTTGGGACACCGATACACACCTGACGAAAGACAACGGAAACCCCGATCTGTGGAAAGGCAACGTGTCGCTGACTGACGGTACCCTGAAATTCCGCGCCAACGACGCCTGGACGCTCAACTGGGGAGGCACCGACTTCCCGATGGGTGTGGCTGTTCCTGGTGGCGACAACATTCCGGTGGATTCCGGCGACTACCAGGTGACATTCAACACCGCTACGCTGGAATACAACTTCCTGCCGATCATTCCATTTACCACCATCGGTATTATCGGCGACGCCACTCCAGGCGGCTGGGATGCTGATACGGACATGGAACAGGATCCGACCAATCCTGCTATCTGGAGAAAACGCCTGATTCTGACTGACGGCGAAGCCAAATTCCGCGCTGAAAACGACTGGACCTTCAACTGGGGCGCAGGCGACTTCCCCACCGGCTTAGGTGTACAAGACGGCGCCAATATCCCGGTTGTGGCTGGTGAATACAAAATCACCTTCAACTCCATCACCGGCGAATACAGTTTTGAAGAACTCATCATTTTCGGCACCGTAGGTATCATTGGTACCGCTACTCCCGATGGCTGGAACTCCGATGTGGATATGACCAAAGACCTCGTCGACGAATCGTTCTGGTACATCAACTCGATGGACCTGACCGACGGCGAAGCCAAATTCCGCGCTGAAAATGCCTGGACGATCAACTGGGGCGCTAACACCTGGCCAACCGGTGTAGGCACACAAGACGGTCCGAATATCCCGATCACGGGCGGTACTTACCGTATCACCATCAACACCGGCACCGGCGAGTACGCTTTCTCCGAGCCTTCTTCTACCGTCAACCTGCTCGACCAGAACAGCATCCGCATCGCGCCGAACCCGGCTAAAAGCGTGCTGAATATCGAGGTGAACGTAGCCGAAATGCAGGGCGAAACCCGCATCGTGCTGTTCAACACCACCGGCCAACAAGTAATGGCTACGAATGTGAACATCCAGAACCGCGTATCCATCCCGGTTGTCAACCTGATGCCAGGCCAGTACACCATGCAAATGACGAATGGTAAAAACATCGTGGCCAAACAGGTGGTGATTGTGAAATAATGATCTTTTGAAGCAAAACGGGCGATTTGTGCCTGTTTTTGAAATGGGAAGCCCCGCCGGAGCGATTCGGCGGGGCTTTCTTTTTTATATCAGCCTGATACTTTCCGTGGTATTTTTTCGCAGCCTGCTGCCGCCATGCCCCCCTTGTCACCCTGGCGGGGCCCGTTCACTCTATGGCGCGTAACAACGTATTTTCAAGGCAGGCACGTGGCCAATGTCGTTGACGTAAGTGGGCGATTACGAGGGGGCGATTACGAGCGGGTGGCCCAACGACGGGCGACCACGAGGGTCGCCCCAACGAACGGTCGCCCCAACGCCGCCTCCGTGCCGCTAACGGTGGGCAGCCATGCCGCCTTTATGGCGCGGAAAAGATGAGATGACTTACGTTTACCTTCGTATTTTTCGCCCGGCAAACCACCACACAATGGCAAACCACCCGCAACACCTCCCCGGCCTATCCGAGCCTTTTCTGATGATCGCCATCCCCGGCGGCACATTTGATATGGGCGGAGAAAGTTGGGACAACGAAAGAAGTCTTCCCATACACCCGGTAGAACTGTCCGATTTCCGGATGGGGCAACACCCTGTAACCCAGGCCCTGTGGTTGGCCGTAATGGGGGAAGAGAACAATCCTTCCTACTTCAAAGGCCTCACCCGGCCGGTAGAATCGGTTTCCTGGGAACAAATCGACCGGGAATTTCTGCCCCGCCTGAATGAGATGACCAAAGATAAACGGCCCGCCGGTACCGTGTATCGCCTGCCAACCGAAGCGGAGTGGGAATACGCAGCGCGGGGCGGCCCGGATTGGAAAAACCAGTCTTTTTTATATGCCGGAAGCGACGTGCTGGATGAAGTGGGCTGGTACGACGACAACAGCCACGGCGAAACCAAACCTGTGGGCCTGAAAATGAAAAATGCCCTCGGACTGTATGATATGAGCGGAAATGTATGGGAATGGTGCGCCGACTGGTACGGAAGGGACTACTACAAAAAGTGCCTGGAAGAGGGTGTAACGAAGAACCCGCCCGGCCCGGAGCAGGGCTCGAACCGCGTTCTTCGCGGCGGTGGTTGGAACCTCAACGCGCAGATCTGCCGCTCTGTGTCGCGCGACTTCAGCGATCCGTCGGACCGCCCCATCAATATCGGCTTCCGCCTGGTCTTGTCGATTACCCCAGTTTAGTTGGCTTGTTCCTTCCGGCTTCCTGTGAGCGAGGCCCATTTTCCGCGGCGAACGGCGCAAACAAGCGAGGGACGAGCGCAGGGAGCGGCGGGAGTGGCGGAAAATGGGGCAAGGGGCAAAGAGCAATAGGCAAGAGGCAAGATTTTCTTCTTTTCCCGTTCGGCCGAGGGTGATTCAGGTGGTAGCATGGGCTTCAGCCCGTCGGGACAGCGCCATTGATGGCGCTCACAACAAAAAATAAACATGCGCCTTAAAAGGCGCTGTCCCGACGGGCTAAAGCCCATACCACCACATGAAAAACGCTTGGCCTTTCAAAAAAACACAAGCGCTTTGACCACCTCCAAATTAGTGCCTCGCCAGGTGTCCTTCGCCCAAGCGCAACGCCGCCGCAGTGTCTCTGACCTGCGGCCAACTTTGGAATGATTCTATGCCTTCGTACTTTTAGCCTGACAAACCACCACACGATGGAAAACCACCCGCAACACCTCCCCGGCCTCCCCGAGCCATTCTTAATGATCGCTATCCCTGGCGGCACATTTGATATGGGCGGAGAAAGTTGGAACAACGAAAGAAGTCTTCCCATACACCCGGTAGAACTGTCCGATTTCCGGATGGGGCAATACCCCGTGACGCAATCCCTTTGGATGGCCGTGATGGGGGAAACCAGCAACCCATCACACTTCAAAGGCCCCATGCGGCCTGTAGAGTCGGTTTCCTGGGAACAAATCGACCGGGAATTTCTGCCCCGTCTGAACGAGATGACCATCCATAAACGGCCCGCCGATACGGTTTATCGCCTGCCGACCGAAGCAGAGTGGGAATACGCAGCGCGGGGCGGCCCGGAATGGGAAAACCAGTCTTTTTTATATGCCGGAAGCGACGTGCTGGATGAGGTAGGTTGGTACGACGGCAACAGCCCCGGCGAAACCAAACCCGTGGGCCTGAAAATGAAAAACGCCCTCGGGATGTACGACATGAGCGGAAATGTATGGGAGTGGTGCGCCGACTGGTACGGCAGGGATTACTACAAAAAATGCCTTGAAGACAGAATTGTCAAGAACCCGCCCGGCCCGGAGCATGGCTCGGACCGCGTTCTTCGCGGCGGTGGTTGGCTCGACCTCGCGCAGTACTGCCGCTCTGTGTACCGCTACTACCTCGATCCGTCGTACCGCAACTTCAATATCGGCTTCCGCCTGGTCTTGTCGATTCCCCCAGTTTAGTTGGTTTGTTCCTACCAGCCTTCCTGTGAGCGAGGCCCATTTTCCGCGGCGAGCGGCGCAAACAAGCGAGGGACGAGCGCAGGGAGCGGCGGGAGTGGCGGAAAATGGGGAATGGGGGGCAAAGAGCAAGAGGCAAGAGGCAAAATGCAAGGGACAAGAGGCAAGGAGCAAAACACATATATTACAATTATAATAAGGTGTATAGTCATGCAAATTAAAACATTTACGATCCCTATTGTGGGCGGCGAAGCGATCAATGAGGACCTCAATCTTTTTTTACGAAGCCATAAAGTGTTGGAGGTTGAAAAGCAATTGGTGTTGGCAAATGGCAGTGGCTTCTGGTGTTTTTGCATCACCTGGATGGATGGAGGAACAGGAGTGGAGAAAGAAAAAACGGACTATAAAAAAGTATTGGATGAAGCCACTTTCAAGCGATTTTCGCATTTGCGTGACATCCGGAAACGGCTGGCGCAGGAAGAAGCCATTCCGGCATATGCCATTTTCACAGATGAGGAATTGGCAGCGCTTGCCAAAATGGAAGAACTGACCCTTGCCAGCATGAAAACAGTAAAAGGTATTGGCGAAAAGAAAATAGAAAAGTACGGTAAACACTTCATCGAAAAAGATACCCATGCGGCGGGCGAATAATTTGCTGCATCTCATAGCAGACCCGGATAACCTGCGCCTGGCATTCTGGAAAGCGCGCAAGGGGAAATCATACTCGGAAGAAGTCAGGATTTATCTCAACAACCTGCATCAAAACCTGTCTGCCTTGCGAGTGCAGATACTCGATAATCATGTCGACGTAGGGAAATACCACTATTTTAAAGTGTACGACCCCAAAGAGCGGCAAATATGCGCTGCTGCATTTAGTGAGCAGGTTTTGCACCATGCCATCATGAACGTATGCCATCCGTTTTTTGAGCGCGCACAAATTTTTGATAGTTATGCCTGTCGGAAAGGGAAGGGTACTTATGCTGCGCTCGACCGCGCACGCTTGTACACACGCAGGTATCAATATTTTCTGAAATTGGATGTGCGGAAGTTTTTCGACAGTATCAGTCACCGGGTTCTTTTACATCAATTGCATAGATTGTTGAAAGACCATGCGGTGTTGCACCTGCTATACGCCATTGTTGACAGTTACACGTACGCACCCGAAGGCGAACCCCGCGGCGTACCTATCGGAAACCTGACCAGCCAGTATTTTGCCAACCATTATCTTTCCGAGCTCGATCACTATGTCAAAGAAGCGCTAAAAGCAAAAGCCTATGTACGCTATATGGACGACATGATCATCTGGCACGATGACAAGGAATTTTTGAAAGAGGCTCGCGTGGCAATTGATCAGTTTGTTGTGTCACGTCTGAATTGTACACTGAAACCTGTTTTGCTCAATTACACGTCCTGTGGTTTGCCGTTTTTGGGCTATCTGATATTGCCTTTCCATACCCGGCTTGCACAACGAAGCAAGTACCGTTTTATACGAAAATGGAAATATTTAGAGCAACAATATGACGATGGGCTGTGGAGCGAAACCGAATGCCAAAGGCATGCTTTGCCCCTGTTTGCTTTTACACAACATGCTGATACAAAAGAATTCAGGAAAAAAGTTTTGAATATTTAACTTTGCGAGTAAAGGTGCAGGGTCATAAGGGCTCGAACCGCGTTCTTCGCGGCGGTAGTTGGAACAACAACGCGCAGAACTGCCGCTCTGTGAACCGCAACAACAACGATCCGTCGAACCGCAACAACAATATCGGCTTCCGCCTGGTCTTGTCGATTACCCCAGCTCACAGGAAGTCCGGAGGACATCCACTGAACAGGCTCTGCTCCCGCTCTCTGTTATGCAGGGACAAAAATGCGGCGCGTAGCCGCCCCAGCAGCAGTATTGGTAGCCACGGATGCGAAGGTTCTGCTGCCTTTTTGTATATCTTGTAATTTATACGATACCTAAATGCCCGAAACAATTCGAAACCTCCTCCACAAGTACCAACTTGCCCATCAACCTGATACCGACAGCGTACGCAGAAAAGGCAACAGTTATGCCGAACTGGACGGGAAAATCATCGCCCTGAGCCTGTCCGGCAAGGATGACCTGAACGAACTGCTGCTCGACGAATCTTGCTCGGCGCTCGAACACCTGTACCTGAACGATAACACCCATCTGGAAAAGGTGGCATTTTCGACGCCCCTGCCGAGGCTGAAAATGCTGTATTTGAGCAGGTGCGGGCTCACTGATTTTCGGCTGCCTGCGGGTTGCCATGTGCTGGAACAACTGTATATAGCAAACAATCAACTTGCGACTGTCGAATTGGAAGGAGATTGCCCGGAATTGAAGTTGCTGGATGTCAGCAACAACCAGTTGACAACGTTTTCCTTGTCTTCCGGGTACAGCAAATTGTCTTATATATACCTGCAAAAAAACCAATTGAGTCGCCTTTCTTTTGCAAAAACCCTTCCTTCATTGGCTATTTTACACCTGGCATCCAACGAATTGTCCGAACTGCCTGCTGTGGATTACCCCAACCTTGAAACATTGTATGTCAAGGGCAACCCGCTGCGGTATGAAGAATCTTTGATAGAAGGAGATCAAAGCGGGAATGCGGTCGAAATAATCAGTATTTTAAGAGCCGCGTCGCGCAGCGGTGTTCGACCGAACTTCAGGGCCAAAATGATCATTGTGGGCAATGGGCGCATCGGCAAAACCTGCATAGTAAACAGATTGCTGGGGCTGGCTTGCGCAGACGACCAGGCTTATACCCATGCGATTTCCATTCAACATTTGAATTCAACGCACCTGCCAGGCGTAAAAACAACGGAACTGGACTTGCAGGTATGGGATTTTGGCGGTCAGGATGTGTATTTTGCCACACACCAGTTCTTTTTGTCAGAAGAAGCCTTGTATATATATGCCTGGACAGACGAGGCCATCGCCCGTAAAAACCGGGAGAATGATAAAAAAACGGCGCCTGCCATGTACGACAATAAATGGCAGAGCCATCACTACTGGCTGGATAATATTCGAATGCACGGGGAAAAAAGCCCCGTATTGATTGTCAAAACACACTGCCTGGAGACTAAAGAAACGCTTCCTTATGAGGAATTACAGGGTAAATATGATTTGTCCTATGCTCCACTCGACTTCGATGCTAAAAGTTCAGAAGAGCGATATTTAACCAGATTAAAAGAGGAACTGGCAGCAGCAGTAAACGCCTTGCCTTTGCTTGGCAGTAATATACCCAATAGTTACAACGATTTAATTTACGCCATCAGGTACAAAAAAGCGCAGGGCTTGTCTGAACTTACCAAAAGTCAATTTGCTGAACTGGCTACAGAAAATAACATAGAAGATGTCGATCTAGAGGCTTTGCTCGGATATTTGAAAAAAACAGGTGAAATCATTTATTTTTCAGATAAAGATTCCCTGAAAGAGCGCATCTTCATTAGCCCTGAAATACTGATTGGGAAAGTGTATAAACTATTGGAAAACAATAGTTTACTATTGAAACAGGAGGGCGTTTTTACAAAACAGTATGCCAGAGAGGTTTTCGGATGGGGTGATTGTGATATGCTCCTTGATTTATTGATCAAGTTTGAAGTGGTGTTTGAAAAAAGGACAGGAGATGCCTATATCGCTCCGCAGTATCTGCCGTCGGTGCCTGTATCCGGAAATGCCTTCCATTCTTTTGAAGGGCACAAGGTTGAAAAAGTGTTGCGCTTTACATTGCACTACCCCGGCTTGTTGCCCGAAAATGTAATGGTCAATGTATTGAGCAAGTATGGGCCTTATGCACAAGAAGTAGTTTACCGCAACGGCATTTATTTTATCAAGGAAGGCACACATGAAGGATGTGTAATTGTATGCCATGAATCCAGTCGGCACATCAGGGTGTACACTACTGAAAATGAATCGGCAGATACGCTGGCGAAAGAAGTTTTTGAGCAATTTCTTAAACACAGCAAAAAGGCAACCATTCACATATCTGCCGACGAACAACAATGGGTGGATGTACAGGTAGCAAAAGATGCTTTTGAGAAAGACAAGGATATTCCCCTGATCGCAGGCGGCTGGTTGGAGCAAAAGGAAACGATTGCGTACCTGTTTGAAACTCACCAGCGGGAATTTTCACCAAAAGTATTTCCATTACATCCTGTGGAATCTAAAAACAAAAAAAAGGAAATAACAAAACCTGAAAAAGACATGCCTGCAACGTCTAAAAACCTGATTATCGGCGGTATCATCTTTATTCTTGCTATAATCCTGATGATACCAATTGTACAGGATGGAAGGGGCGGAAAAATCAGTATCCTGGGTAACCTGCTGAATTGGGAAGTATCTCCCAAACCTGTTACTCCTGTTGAACCTCAGCCCAATCCCCATACCACGACCTCCACTCCTGAAGTAGAAAAAGTTTCCGTTATTGGTCGTATCACCATCAATGACAGAAAAGCCACACGGAATGACATAAAGGAAGTTTTTGTCAAAAATGACAACCTGGTAAACAGAGAATCGCTTTCCGGCGACCAGTTCACCTTGAAAGAGGTCGAAATACCGAAAGACAAAAGACTGGATATTGCTTTTACTTTCCCTGATGACTCCGTTGATTCCCGCGTTTTTAATGTTTCCAATATCCGGGAAGGAAAATGCGACATCGGAGAAATACGCATTACCGTCAAACAAACCAAACCGACCAAAACGGGTGGCCCGGCCCGGCCAGTTTACATCATCAATAATGGCAATATCATCCAGGGAGATCATAATTCGATTCAGCAATGACCCCTGGTGCTCCCTACACCCAAGCCCTCCCTTCCGGCTTCTCCTTCGACCTCATCCCCGTAGGAGCTGGCTCCTTTATGATGGGCAACGAAGAGGAAGATGCCTACGATGATGAACAGCCGGTACACCAGGTGCGCTTCAACTACGATTTTTTCATCGGGAAATACCCCGTCACCCAGGATCTGTGGATGGAGGTAATGGGGTATGCGCCTAATCCTTCCTTGTTTAAAAGCGCGCGACGGCCGGTGGAACGAGTAAGTTGGTTCGATGCCGCCGTTTTTTGCAATGCGCTCAACGAAATGTGCGGCTACACACCCTGTTATTTCAGCGACGCCGATTTTCAGACGCCTTATGGTAAAACACAGCATGTTTATGCGCTCCACGATGGAGGCCCGGTGTACCTCCGGCCCTCTGTTCGCGGCTTCCGCCTGCCCTCCGAAGCCGAATGGGAATACGCCGCTCGGGGTGGCCCTTCTTGGAGCGGTACCAATTACAGTGGCAGCAACCAGATAGATGAAACAGGCTGGTACAGCGGCAACAGCCACGACGAAACCAAACCCGTGGGCCTGAAAATGCCCAACGAACTTGGCATATTCGACATGATCGGCAACGTACGGGAGTGGTGTGAAGACCAATGGCACGACTCTTACGAAGGCGCTCCGGATAACGGCAGTGCCTGGGCAGACCAGGAACAGGGCTCGGACCGCGTTCTTCGCGGCGGTAGTTGGTTCAATTCCGCGCAGTTCTGCCGCTCTGTGAACCGCTCCAGCTTCGATCCGTCGTTCCGCCCCTTCATTGTCGGCTTCCGCCTGGTCTTGTCGATTCCCCCAGTTTAGTTGGCTTGTTCCTTCCGGTCTTCCTGTGAGCGAGGCCCATTTCCCGCGGCGAGTAAAGGAGTGGCGGGAAATGGGGAAGGGGCAAGAGGCAAAATGCAAGGAGCAAGGGACAAGATTTTCTTCTTTTCTGTTCGGCCGAGGGTGTTTCAGGTGGTAGTATGGGCTAAAGCCCAATGTCGTTGACTTAAGGAATTTCAAGATGCTCTTCGATAGTTTTTGAAGGTTTGATATTTTCCATTCAGTCGTCGGACATTTTGGGGTCTTGGGTAATATCTACCTGGCCTGACAAGTTCT